>NZ_JBFWNP010000025.1:0-73166 GCF_050250995.1 Ramlibacter sp. | reverse complement strand
AGCAATTCAGCCGGGATCGGCGGATGCTCCGCCTTCTGCGCCGCAGCGCTGGTCTTCGGTTTGCGTGGCACTCATGCTCCTTGTCGTCATGTTATGCCTCGCACACAGAATTTCCGACACCCTCCTCCCTGGTGCAATTTAGGTCCTCTCTTCGAATTTCATGAGCTTCTCAAACAGGGCGCTGTCCTCCTTGGGCACCCCCATCCGTGCGTGCTGGCGGGCGGAATTCACGAGCTCTTGGATCTTTCGAACGGTCCACGCCTGCCGATGACCGCTTGTGAGCATGAGCTGCAAGGTACTCGCCACTGCCACACCGCTGGCGAACGTGGAGTCCGCGACAATTCGGCGCCGAGCCTTGCGTTCGTCGATGATGATGCTGGCCCCTCGCCTCGAGATTGCCAGTGCCGCGCTCTCGCCATCGTCAAGCCGCGTTCCGAGCGGTCCCGACACGAACGTCAGGTAGGTCTCGTACTCTTCATCCGTCATGCGGACTTCCTCAAGCGTGCCTGAAGAGCGCAGGATACGAAGTGTCTCCGCGTGGTCGAAGCCGGGGATAGGGTGCTTGCAGACTTCCTTGAGCGTTCGCTCCTCCATCAAGCACTTCTCGCCAAGGCCCTCCAGTACGGCCACGCATTGGCCACAGCCGAGCAGGTTGATGAGCACGCTAGCGTCGAGAATGGTCACTCCTATTGGCAGATAGTCATTCAGCAAGGTCAAGCACCACCTCCCCCCCATGTCCGTCACGCTCCTGGAGCGCGCGTCGAACGTCCACCAGGTTGAGTTCGAGCATCGACGCAATCTGTTGCTCGGAGAGAAGCTCTCGTTCGTACGCAACGCCAGCGAGAAGAAGAGAGCGCGGCGTGAACGGCTGGATACCATCGGCGACGCTCATCTCTTCGGCCACGCGGCGGCGATGTTCGAGGCCGACGCCCTGCTTGCGCAAAGTTTCGAAGGTGCCCGCCGGCAACATGTCCAGCGACTCGAGGCGTCGCGTCATGGCCTCGATGGAGATGTTGAAGAACACCGCCATCATCAGGAGTTGCCTCACGGAGAACTGCACGAACATGTCCTTGAGCTCCTTGGCTTTCCGGCGAACCGCAGTTGCCGGCGCCAGGAATGCGATGCCAAAGAGGTCGCAGAAGCGTTCAGTGCGGCCTTGGTGCGTCTCACCTTCGAAGTGAACGACCAAGCCGGTCTGCCGAGTTAGCACGTGGCCGACCTCATGCGCTTCCGTAACTCGCCGTCGGTAGGGCGGATGTAGCGAGTTCAGGAGCACGAAGCCGCCAACCTTTTCATTAAAGGCGACTGCGCCAGAAGTCTTGGAAGGCAGCGGTCGTTCGAAGACCCGCAGACCCATCTCGAACTCCATCAGCGCTGACATGTTCTGAATTGGCCCCAACCCGATGCCTAGCCGGGAGCGCAGTTGCAGCGCCGCGTCTTCGGCCTGAAGGTCCAGGGAGCCCGACTTCGACACAACGACCGCAGGTAAATCCACACGCGCGGGAGATTGGCCCAGTAGCGCTTCCAACTGAAGTGCGGAGCTGGCAAGCCGATTGAGCATGCTCGCCACCATCACCTCGTCGCCGGCCTGCGACTTGGTCGCGGTACTACGAAACTCCACCTCGAGTTCGAGAAGTACAGGGTCGTCGTTGATGAGTTCGCTCTCGCGGACATCGTACAGCTCAGCGAATTGACGCAGTTCCTGATTTGAGACTGAACGCTTGCCTGCCTCAATAGCGACAAGGGTCGTTCGGGCCATGCCCAACTTGGATGCGGCCGCTTCTTGGGTGATGCGGTGGAGTGAACGGGCGTGCCTGAGCTTCGCGCCGAGCGCCTCCGCTCGGGTATTCGCGTCGGTGGCCATGTCAGTTCCCTGCGAAATCTGCTATCCAGGACTTGCGCCCGCAGGACTCCACGAATGGCAACCACTCTCTTCGATGCTGGCTAAGGAATGCGTCCATCTTTTCTCTCACGTCCTTGATTGGTTCGTTCAGTCCGCGCGTTAGAGCGGCGATTTCCGCCTCTACACGCACGGCCCGAGGTTGAGTGGCCAGGTCAGCGAGTCGCTGCATAGACCGGACGCTGTTAAGCGCAAGGTCTCGGTTGGCCTTGAAGTTGTGCGGCACGCCCGCGGGAAAGGCCTTCTCGAAGGTAGTCGCGCTTAGGTTGCTGGCTCGATACGTGGTCGAGTCGATCACACTTGCCGCCTGCAGCGAAACGCGCCTTAGAACACAGTTGCCGCAGACGCCGCAGTGCATCACCTTCTTGCCGCTGCTCGCGTGCCTGGCGTCGTACGAGCACGACCGGTGGGTCGCCAGCCAGACGGCGACGTTGGTGTCGTTCTTCGCCAGGCCGGCGAGAACCTGCCCCTTCGTGAGGAAGAGAGCCGGGTGATCGAAAGTAACCTCTGTCTTCGTCAGCAGGCGAATGAGATTGGCAACTCGGGCGGTGAACCCCGGGTGGCAGCTACGGTGAGGCGCTTCGGCACCGAGTGGCACCAACGAACCTCCGAGACTGCCTTGGCCGTTCTCGGGAATTACGACGCGCGCCGGCTGGGCAATGGCGGCGCCGTACGCGGCCAAGAGGTCGTAGAGAAACGGACGCGAGCGGAAGCTCAGCTCGGCTCGATGGGGTTCAGGCGTATATGCGGCCACTTCGACCGTCTGGAAGTCCAGCTTCTTCTTCCTGCCTAGGTTGCTCCATTTAGTCGGCTTGTCTTTGGCACGGACATTGACCAGGACCAACTCGAGTGAAGCTGATTCTGCTTGAAGCAGTTTGGCGATAGCGAACGAGTCCAAGCCGTTGCTGAATGGCATGAACACCCGAGACTGTTGGGGCGGCTGCACGAGGTGGTCTTGGCGCGGTCCGCTCTTGCTCGGCTTTCGATAGGTGAAACCAAACGACCAGCGGTCTGCGGTGACGAACCCTAAGGTGTCTGCAAGTGCTCGGGAGACTTCAGGGGAACGCCAAAGCTTGAGGTCACTCACCGGTGCGCTGACGGCGAGGCTACGTGCCCAGCCATTTACGTAGTGGCGAACCACTGAGCGGTCGGCCGTGCGCACCGCGCTAAGGACTGAGGTCAAGTCCTCGAGCACTTCGTCGTTGCTCGTGAAGCAGTAGCGCTGGAGGTGACTCGCGTCAATGCGGGTGGCTTCCTTCGCCGGCGCTGAAACCACGGTCGGACGAACTCGTCGGGTGCGCTGTGGTAGTGAGCGCGTGGGCTGTTTGGTGACGAGCGGAGTGGGTTGCGACATTTGTCAGACCCCCTGCAGGCTGAGTGCGGCGTTCAGGCTCTGTTCGATCGCCGGTTTGTGCTTCCGCACTTTCGGTGCTGGCGGCTGTCGGAGTTCGCACTTCGGCAGGGCCTGCAGAAGGGCCGCCCTGAGCTGTCGGACCTGCGTTTCGTGGTGGATGTCGGCAACCCACGCGACAGCGCCTTCAATGCCGTCCTCTGCGCTTATTTCGAGTGCGGCCCGGACGACTCGGTCCTTGAGGTCGCCGTTCGATTGGCCGCTCCAAATCTCGCCAAAGGCGATGTCCAGGGCGCGACGGGCGTCCGTCGACGGGCATGACGCTTCGAGCGCCAAGAGCTTTCGTTCCATCTGCTCGGTCCCGAAGAGCTCACCTTGTGGCGTGCTCAGAACCTGCACAAACTCTTTGCCCCAGGCCTCCTTCAACCAGTCTGCCTTGGCCCAGGTTGCTCGGGTGAGCGCGTCAACAAGGTCGCCGCCAAGTCCGGGCGCGCAGGCTACCTCGACAACCTTGCGCCAAGGATGCGTCTGGGGGAGCGAGTGATGAAGGTCGTCGCGCACGGCACCATCCTTTCGACAATGTCGGACAGAAGTTTATATATTTATCTGACATTGTCAAATACCATGGCCCAGTGCATTCTGATGTGGTCAGCACATTCGCGACTAAGCAAGCGCTAAGCGCCTTGCTGGCACGCTGTTGTTCCGCATTGTTCCGAGGCACTTGACGGCAGCGCGTGGACGACCTAGAGTCCGATTACGGTACAACGCGGAACAGCAAGGATTACTAACATGGCCAAGAACATTGCTTCAGTCTCGACTACGCCCGGCCGCCCAGGTTTCAGCATCAGCTTTCGGCATCCGCTGAAGCTCGATTCCAAGGGCAAACCGGGACTGAAGATGCGTCGCGGCCTTGGCACCGACGACAAGACCAAGGCAGAGAATCTGGTTGCCGAGATGAATCAGCTCCTGCAGGACGAAGCATGGTGGACGGCAGCGAAGCACCAGGAAGCGCTGCAGACGTTCGATCCCCGTATCGTGGCCGCCTTTTACGACGGCATCCAAGCGGGCATCGCCAACTCGCTCGAGACCCGCGACAGCATCATTCCCCTGCCCGGGAAAGCCGAGGGCTACGCGCGCACGCTGTTCGTCGGCACGACGGGCGCCGGTAAGACCTCGTTACTGCGCCATATGATCGGCTCGGACCCGGAACTCGACCGCTTTCCCTCGACCTCGACGGCGAAGACCACCGTCTCCGACATCGAGGTCATCCCGGCAGCCGGCGAGTTCCGCGCCGCGGTGACCTTCTTCTCTGAGCCCGTCATTCAGGCGAACATTGAGGACTGCATCCTCAACGCCTGCGCGGCAGTGTGGGACAAGCTCCCCGAAGACAAGATCGCCGATCGCTTCCTGCATCACCCGGACCAGCGCTTCCGGCTGAGCTACTTGCTCGGTTCGTGGCGCAAGAATCTGCCCGCCGAGACCGCGGCGGACGAGTGGGATTTCGGTACGCCGGACGAGGCCGCAGCTGCGGCGGCCAACAGCGACGAAGCGGTCTCAGGCGCAGATGCCGAAGCGCTGCAGGCCAGGCTGGTGGACTATGTCGGCCGCATCACGAAGCTGGCCGCGGCTAAAGCCAAGACTATCGGTGACGCGCTGCTCCCCGATCCGCACGCGGCAACCGCCGAGGACCGCGAAGCCGCACTCGAAATTTTCCAGGGCGAGCTTTTCGACGATGAGCAGTTCCACGAAATCGTCCATGACGTGCTGGACGAAGCGCGGCAGCGCTTTGAAGCCCTGAAGAGCGGCGAGCTGACTTATCAGGGCGCCAGTGCGAAGTGGCCGATCACCTGGGTCTACACCACCGGAGACCGCGCCGAGTTTTTGAAGCAGGTGCGCTGGTTCTCAAGCAACTTCGCGCCCTCGTTCGGCAAGCTGCTGACGCCGCTCGTTGACGGCATCCGCGTCATGGGTCCGCTGTTTCCGACCTACACCGACTATCGGGCCAAGGTCGTGCTGCTCGACGGTCAGGGGCTCGGCCATACCCCCGACTCTTCCACGAGCGTGACGACGCACATCACGCGCCGCTTCTCCGAAGTCGATGCGATCCTGCTGGTGGACAACGCCGAACAGCCCATCCAAGCCGCCGCCCAGTCGGTGCTGCGAGCGGTCGCATCAAGCGGCAACAACAAGAAACTGCTGATCGCCTTTACGCACTTCGACCAGGTCAAGGGCCTGAACCTGCCGACCTTCGCGGACAAGCGCACGCACGTCTTGGCCTCGGTGCACAACTACCTGTCGAAGTTGAAGGAAGTGCTGAATGCGCCGATCGTGACGGCGATGGAACGGACCATCGACGAGCAGACCTTCATGCTCGGAGCCCTGGACGGGCCAAGTACCAAACTTCCGCCCGGCGTCAAGGCGCAGCTCAACCAGCTAATAGCCTTCGTGGAGAGATCGGTCGAGCCGCCGCCGGTGCCCGACGCGAAACCGATTTACGATGCCTCGGGTCTCGGTTTCGCCGTGCAGCGCGCCGCGGACAGCTTCCAGAAGGCGTGGGCTGCCCGTCTGGGTCTTTCCATCGGCGCGACCCTGCCCGCCGAGCACTGGACCCGGATCAAGGCGCTCAACCGCAAGATTTCGACCGAGATGGGCGTCGAGTACGACTCTCTCCGCCCCGTTGCCGATCTGGTCGGCCGCATCACCGAGGAGGTGGCGAATTTCCTCGACAACCCGATGGAGTGGTCGCGGTCACCCGACGATGCCGACGAAGCACAGCAAGCCATCGCGCCGATCCGTCAGGTCGTGTTCAACCGCCTGCATCAGCTCGCATTGCAGCGCCTGATCGACAAGCATCTTGAAGACTGGCGGCGAGGCCTCGAGCACAAAGGCAAGGGTTCCGCCGCACGCCGTGCCAGTGACATCCGCGGAATCTACGAGCTAGCCGCGCCCGTCCCGGGCACCGTCAACACCGCGCCGGCGATCGAATTCATGCGCGGCGTTCGCGAACTGGTTCGTGCGGCCGTCGAAGAGAACGGCGGGGAACTGCGCCCATGAGCCGCCGTCTCACCGCCCTCTTGATCGGCAACGCGGACTATACGAACACCAAACCTCTCACAAATCCGGTTAACGACGCCGCTGACATCGCGGCCAAACTGACCGCGTGCGGCTTCACTGTCGTGACCAAGGGGAACTGCACGCATGAGGAGATGGAACGTGCGCTTGAGGACTTTAAGGAAGACCTGCAGGACAACGATGTCGGCCTGTTTTTCTTCGCCGGTCACGGCCTGCAGGTCAAAGGCGAAAACTATCTAACGGCAATCGATACAGGCTTCTTTGACGATATCAATGCCAAGCACACCTCACTCCCGCTCAATCAAGTCATCGAGGTCATGGAGCGCGGCGAAAACGCGTCCAGCATCATCATTCTCGATGCCTGCCGCAACAATCCGTTCGAGAAAGCGTGGTCACGCGCGATCGAGGCACGCGGATTGGCGCCTGTTTATGCGCCGAAAGGGACCATCGTCGCCTATGCCACTTCGCCGGGGCAGACTGCCAGCGATGGTAGAGGCCGAAACGGTGCCTACACGGCCGCGCTGCTACAGCATCTGGACACACCGGACTGCTCGATCGAGGGTATGTTCAAACGAGTCCGCAACTCCCTCAGCACGGCGACTGGCGGCAAGCAGATTTCCTGGGAGCACACATCCCTCGCCGGCGAGTTCTTCTTCAATCTGAGTCTCCGCGCGCGCATCGACGAGTACGCCGACACGTCGCTGCGCGACAAGCTCTTCGTCATCGATGACAAGAAGGCCTCGCATCGTGTTATCGAAGGCCTGCAGACTCATGACTGGTATCGGCAGAACCCCGCGATCGAAGCCTTCACAATCGCAGTAGCGGGCCGTGCTTCGCTGGACTCCCTTTTCGTCATCGGGCGAAACATCTATCAAGCTGCATGTGGCGGGTCGAGGGACGCGGTTGCCTACCTGAGAAACTACATGACCCGCACAACTGGCCTGAAGGCTGAGCGACGCAAGGCACTTCTGGATGGCATGCTGTTCGAAGTCTTCTTCGATCCAGACGCCCGACTGCGCAAGGACTTCAAGATGGATAAGTTCCAGCCCCTTTTTGATTTGCAGCAGCATGCAGACCTCAAGCCGAGCTTTGACTTCATCGCGGAGTGCCTGCTCCCGGACATTGCGCGCTTCCATGCGCTACCGGGCAAGAGCCACGCGGTGGTCGTCGATGTCGTGTCCAAGGCCGGTGGAAGGCCGGGTGACCACATGCTCAAATCGGTGCATTGCGGCGGCGCCGATATCTTCTGGATGGATGACCCCGACTACGCACCGGAGATCGGCGCAGCGCCGATGTACCGCAAGATGCGCATCACCGAATTCGAGAAGTACCTCGCCAACGAGATGGTCGTACCGGAAGCGCTGCTAACGATCAAGTATTCGTCGTTCGCAAAAGCTGGCAACGAAACGATCCGCGTCCCTTACGGCTGGACGCCACGAAAGCGACAGTGATGCGCGTACGAGCTGGGATGGTTCCGGCCAGCAATCGAAGCGCCCCAAGGTGAAATGCGATCGCCCTAACACCGCTGCCGGAGAGCACGGGCGCCGACTTCTCGGCCGCGTTTCAGTCGAAGCCACAACAGCCAACTCGGATGCTATCCGTGCTACCTCGTCATTGCCTGTCGTTGGTACCTCGACTTCAGCTCCTATCTGATCGCTCCTCCTGCTCGCGCTGGGCACTGATCGGCGCCTGTCAGCGCTCTTGTGAGCAGTCGTCATCACCTAAGCAAGGATTGACGCCTGACTGTTTGCTCAGACCCGATCGCATCGGCTAAGGTCGAGCGACCGGTCCCGAGTAGCGCGGGCACTCAAGCCTTGCATCCGAGTGACCGCCCTCAGTCTGAAGCAGACATTCACTCTTCGGCGCCTGACCTCACGTCAACGTCTGCCTCGGCCAGAACCAGACATGACGGAAAGCGAACGATCTCGGCCGTATGACCTCGCAGCTTGCGAGTCTGGGCCTGGGTCGCGACGAGCGTCAAGACGCGGTAGATTCAGCAGCTGGAAAACGGGACGACGAGACCCGAGTCCGCGACGCGCTCGCGGACTCCCTTGGCAAGCGAACTGGCCGCATTCGATGCTTCGATGCTGCGATTTCGGAGCGCGGCCTGCGCGGCGCGTAGTGGTTTCTCAATGCGCGCACGCCGCATCGCTTCACGCGCGTTTTTCGATTCGATGGCGACCTGCTGCGCAGCATAGCGCTTGTGGACAAGTGGGACGTCGCGCTGCGAATCGAAGAACAGCGACATGCGATCGCCCGAAATAGTCAGAGCGCGCTGCGCGTACGCGGCAATTCGAACCCCGCCGAGCGCTCGACGAATCGCACGACCTCGGTGATGTCCGCATCGCCCATGCCCGCCTCGAGCATGTCCAGGAGGATGGCGTGCGCCATGCGGCACAGCCGCATCGGAACGCCCAGCGCCTCGCCCTGCTCGAGCGCGAGTTCCACGTCCTTGACCAGTGTCGTGATCGGCGCGCCGAAGGCGAAGCTCCGGTCGAGCACGGCCAGCGGGATCTTGTCGAGCGTCATGCTGTTGCGTCCGCTGCCGGCGTTGATGGCGGCCGTCATGACTTCGGGGTCCAGGCCGGCCTTGCCGCCCATCACGTAAGCTTCCGCGCTGGCGACCATGGCCACCGCCGACAGGATGTTGTTCGTGAGCTTGAGGGCCTGCGCCATGCCCGGCGCGTTTCCAGCCACCGTGACCTTGCCCCAGCAGTCGATCAGCGGGCGGACGGCGCTCAATGCCGCGTCGGCGCCCGACACCATCACCGAAAGTTTCCCGGCCCGCGCGCCCGGCGGCCCGCCGCTGATGGGACAGTCGACCAGCTGGATGCCGCGCGACTCCAGCGCCTGCGCCAGGCGGAGCACGGCGCCCCGGCCGATGGTGGATGTATTGACCACGATCCGCGTCGATCCGCCCGCCAGTCCGGCCTCGCCGAGGAGAACCTCGGAGATGCTGTCCACGGTCAGGAGGCACGTGATGACGATTTCGCAACGCGCGGCGATGTCGGCCACGCCGGCCGCGGCGTGCGCACCCCGCGACCGCAGTGCCGCGAGGGGCTCGGGACGGACATCGTGGATCCAGAGTTCGTGGCCGGCGTCGAGCAAACGGCCCGCCATCGGCAAGCCCATGTTCCCCAGGCCGACGAATCCGCAACGGGTCGCCGCCAAGCTCACTGCCCCCTCACGACGACGCGTTGCAGAACCCGACGCACCTTGCTCATGTCGTAATTCGCGACGGCCCGGTGATTGAGGTTGCGGTTGTCCCAGAACAGCAGGTCGTTCTTGCGCCACTTGAACGTGTAGACGTTCTCCGGCTTCGTGGCGTGCTCGATCAGCGGGTCGATCAAGGCGCGCCCTTCCACCGGATCCATGCCCACGACTTCCTTCGTGTACATGGTGAGGAACAGGCTCTTGCGTCCGCTCACGGGGTCCACCCGGACCATGGGGTGCACCGTCGGCCGTGAGTTCTTCTTGTCCTCCTCCGAGCGGCGGTGCTTGCCGGTGGTCTCGAGCATGTGGTCGAAGCAGTTGAGGACCTGCAGGCGGTCGATGCGCGCCTTCGTCGCATCGGGAAGGGTGTCGTAGGCCACGGCCATGTTGGCGAACTGCGTGTCGCCCCCCTCCTCGGGGATCTCCACGCCGTAGAGCATCGTGACCCAGGCCGGCTTCGGCATGAACGCCTTGTCGCTGTGCCAGAAGTAATTGGCGTTCAGGTGCGGGTTGACCGAAGGCTTGCCGTCGGCGTCCAGGTTCGACACCAGGTGCACCGGCGACAAGAGCTCGCCGTTCGCGAGGCGAAAGACCTGCCCCTCCACCTCGCCGAACCGCCGGGCGAAGGTTTCGATGTCCTTCTCGGTCAGATGCTGCTCCCGCACGACGACGAGGTGATGGCGGGCCAGAGTGTCGAGCACCTCGCGAAAAGCCGCGTCGTCCATCCGGCGCACGTCCGCGCCGGCGATCTCCGCACCGATGCGCTCCGAGAGCGGACGGATCCGAAGCGTCGCCGTCGCGGCGCCGGCCGGTTGCGGATCGTCGAGCGTGGGGCTGTTCATGATGGCCTTTCCCAGGGTCAGAGCCGCGTGCCGGGTTGGTAGGAGGGCAGCGGCAGACCGCCCCCATCGACGAAGATGGCCTGGCCGGTCGTGTACGAGGCCGCCTCCGAGCAGAGGAAGGCCGCAGTCGAGGCGACGTCGGCCGGCAGCCCGTGGCGGCCGGCGGGGATCGCCTTCGCGCGCTCCTGCAAGCCGGCCTGCAGGTCCGCATAGCCTTGCTCGCCCGTCGTGCTCATGGCGCGGCGCGTCAGGACGGAGCCGGGACACACCGCATTCACCGTGATGCCCGAGCCCGCAACGTCCATCGCCAGCGAACGCGTGAAGCCGACCAGCGCCGCCTTCGAGGCGGCGTAGGGAGCGCGGTGCCGCGCGCCGTAGCGGTACACCGCCGAAGCGATGTTGACGATGCGGCCCCAGCCACCGCGCCGCATGTGCGGCACGGCGCTGCGGCACATGAGAAAGGTCCCGGTCACGTTGATGGACATCACCCGGTTCCAGGCCTCCAGCGGAATCGCCTCGATGTCGTTGCGGTCGGCGCCGTGGGGCGCGGCCGCGTTGTTCACGAGGATGTCGAGGCGCCCCAGCGTTGCAACCGCGTGCTCGACGAGACCTTGGGCCTCCGCTTCGTTCGACACGTCGCCGAGTGCGAAGGTCGCGGTGCCGCCCAGCGCGCGAATCTCGCGGACCAGCGCTTCCACCCCGCCCTGCGGATCGGCATCGCGGGCCACGTCCGTCACCGCGACGCTGACGCCTGCGCGCGCGAGCGCCAGTGCCGTGCTCCAGCCGATGCCGTCGGACCTGCCGCACCCGGTGACCAGGGCGACGCGTGGATTGCCGTTGCTCATGTCACTGGCCCGCGAGCTCGCGCGTCTGGGCGATCCAGTTGCGGGCTTGCGTGGTCATGGCGGCCGCGTCGGAAGACAGGGTGATGAAGCGGAAGCCTTCCTTCAGCAGGTCCTTCGCCGCGGCCGGCGTGCTCGCATTCATTCCGGCGATCAGGCCATGGCGCTTGCAGGCGTCCGCGACCCTCCTGCGCGCTTCGGCGACCGCCGGCGCCGAAGCCGGGGCTTCCGGGCGCCGCAGCGACATGTCGTAGTCGACGCCGCCGAAGTAGATGCCGTCCAGCCCGTCGACGGCGACGATCTCCTCGAGGTTCGCCAGGGAGGTGTATGTTTCCACCATGGCGAACACCGTGAGATCGTCGTCGACCGACTGGGTGTAGTCCGGCCCGTAGATCATCGCGGCGCGGCATTGCCGGCTGAGGCCGCGCGTGCCTCGCGGCGGATAGCGGCACGCGGCCACCAGGCGTCGCGCCTCTTCCGCCGTATCGATCATCGCCGCGGTGATGCCCATCACGCCCGCGTCGAGCAAGGTGGACACCCAGGTCGGGTCGGCCCGCGGAACACGCGCCAGCGGCACCACGCCCGAGCCGGCGATGGCGCGAAGCAGCTCGACCGCCGCATCGAAGCCGATGGAGCCATGCTCCATGTCGAGCGTGACGCAGTCCCAGCCCTGGCGGCTGTACAGCTCCGTCGACGCAGGACTCGGCATCGTGACGTAACCATTGAGCACGAAGCCTTGCGCTTCGCATCGGCTTTTGAGTGACTTCAGCATGATCACTCGACCTTGATGTTCGCCCGCGCGATCACATCCGCCGTCCGCGTCGCCTCGCGGCGAATGAAGTCCGCGAATTCGGCGGGTGTCGACAGGGCGGGGCTCAGCCCGTTGCTGGCCATCAGCGTGGCCATGTCGGCGCTGCCGACGGCGGTGCGGATGTCGCGCGCGATGCGTTCGCGGACCTCCATCGGCGTCCCCGCCGGCGCCCAGACCCCGAACCACGCGGTCGACACGAAGCCCGGCAAGGTCTCCGACACGGTCGGCACACCCGGCAGCAGGTCGGACCGGCGCTCGGCGCTGATCGCGAGCGCGCGCAGGGCCCCGGACTTCACAAGCGGCAGCGCGGCGGCGAAAGAGAAGAATCCCCAGGGCAGGTGGCCGCCGACGACGTCCGTGATCGCGGGCTGCGTGCTCTTGTACGGCACGACGAGCATCTGCACGCCGCTCGCGATCGCGAACTTCTCGCCGGTGAGGTGGTCGGCGCTGCCGAGGGCGGACGTCGCGAAACCGAGCTTCGCGCCTTCCGCGTTCCTGCGCTTCATCAATGCGATGAGCTCGGGCAGGTTCTTCGCCGGCACGGACGGATGCACGACGGCGGCATAGGGCTGCGTCGCCACCTGGGAGATCGGCGCGAGTTGCTTCTGCGGTTCGAAGTCGGGCCGCTTGAAGAGCACCGGCGTCGCGATGAATACGCCGTCGTGACTCAGCAGCAATGAATGCCCATCGCCCGGCGTCTTGATGACCGCCTGCGCGCCGATGATGCCGGCGGCTCCGGTCTTGTTGTCGACGACGACGGGCTGGCCCCAGATCTCCGACAGCGATTTGCCCAGCTGGCGGGCGAGAAGGTCCGTGCCGCCACCTGGCCCGACCGGCACGGTGATCGTCACCGGGCGCTGGGGAAATGCAGCTTGCGCGGACACATTGTTTCCGATGAGCATCGCGCCAGCGAAGCCGGCGAAGGTTCGTCTCCTGATCGTCATGTTGTCTCCTGTGAGGGGTTACCGCAGGCAAGCATACCGGGCAGCTTGCCCGGCCTGCGATCTCAATGCACCGGCCGCGCCAGCCGCCGGCTCGCCCGCGAGATCGCGTAGTTCACGGCGCAGTACAGCACCGCCACCGCCAGGTACACCGGCACCAGGGACCGGTAGTTCGCGACCAGCACCTTCGCGTTCTGCATCAGCTCGCCGTAGGTGACGACGTAGCCGAACGTGGTGTCCTTCACCACGATGACGAGTTGCGCGACCAGCGCCGGCACGATGAAGCGCAGCGCCTGGGGAAACACGATGTGCGCGAACACGCGCGCTTCGCTCAGGCCCAGCGCGCGCGCCGCATCCGTCTGCCCGCGCGGCACGGCGAGCACGCCCGCGCGGTACACCTCGGCCACCACGGCGGCGGTGCTGAGGCCCACGGGCAAGGTCAGCATCCAGTACGCGCTCAATTTGATCCCCAGCGACGGGAGGACCAGGAAGCACACGTAGATCAGCAGCAGGGTCGGCACGCCGCGCAGGAACTCGATGACCGCGACGGCGGGCCAGCGCACCATCCGCATCGGCGAAAGCCGGCCGATCAGCAGCACCAGGCCGAGCACGAGTGCGATGACGGCCGCGGCGGCCGCCGAGGCCAGCGTGCCGAGCAGGCCCTTCGCGAGGAAGGCCCAGGTCGTCTTCCATGCGAAGAATTCCCAGAGCCGGCCCGCGAACTGGCCGGCCGTCTGGAACTGATGCACGACAAGCACGAGCGCAACGATCAGCGTGGCCGCGACGGCGAAGCTCACGGCCCGCGTGATCGCCTGCGCCTTCGCGTTGAGGTCCCCGAAGAGGATGTCTTCCATCGCGCGGCTCATCGCAGGATCCGGACCTTCCTGTCGAGGGTGGCGCCCGCCCAGGCGATGAGCAGGCCCGAGACGAGGTACAGCGCGGCGGCGATGGCGAATGCGGCGATGCCGACGGCCGAGTCGTTCGCGAGCTTCGCCACGAGCGCCGTGAGTTCGCGGCCGGGCATCGGCACCTGCGACGCCAGCGCGGTCGACAGCATCAGCGCGATCAGCAGCGAAGTCATCGGCTGGACCACCGAGCGCAGCGCCTGCGGCAGCACGATCGAGAAAATGACCACCAGCGGGCTCATGCCGAGGCTGCGCGCGGCGTCGATCTGGCCGCTGGCCACCGTGTTGATGCCCGTGCGCAGATAGTCCGCCGTGAACGCGGAGCACACGAGCGCCAGCGTCAGGACGACGCTCGGCTCATAGTCGATCAGCACCTGCAGATCGGGCAGCGCGAACACGATGAAGATCAGCAGCGCCACGCTCGGGATGTTGCGAAAGATCTCGACGTAGGCGGTCAGCACGAAGCGAAGCGGCGCCAGCGGCAGAAGCCGCGCCACTGTCACGACGACGCCCAGCACGAAGCCCGCGGCGAAGGACATCGCCGTGAGCTTCCAGGTGAGCAGCAGGGCCTGCCCGAAGGCGGGCCCGTGCTCGGCCAGGAGCCGGAGGACGCCGTCCATCGCTCAGGGAATCGCGGGCGGCGTCGGAACGTTGGTGCTGCCGGTGCGCTGGCCGATGGAGATCGTCCACAGCTTGGCCCAGGTGCCGTCCGCCTCGATCTTCTTCAGGAAGGCGTTGACGAAGGCCACGCCGTCGGAGCCCTTGGGCAGGCCGATGCCGTACGGGTCCTGCGGACCGAAGGGCGCGCCCGCCAGCTGCGCGTCGCCGGTGCTCTGGCTCAGGACGTTGAGCAGCAGCGTGTAGTCGGTCACATAGGCTTCCACGCGCCCCTGGCGCAGTGCGTCCACGGCTTCCTGGTGCGTCTGGAACTCCTGCACGACCGCCTTGGGCGCGAACTGCGCGAGGATCGCGGGGCCGGTCGAGCCGGCCTGCGTGGCGGTCCGCTTGCTGGCGAGGTCGTTGTACGACTGGATCGCCTTGTTGCCCGCCTTGACCAGCACGCCCGCCTGCGAGGTGTAGTACGGCCCGGCGAACGAGATCTTCTCGGCGCGGGCCGGGGTGATGGAGTAGGTCGCCAGCACCATGTCCACCTGGTTGTTGATGAGCACCTGCTCCCGCGTGGACGACGTCACCTGCGTGAACTGGAACTTGCTGCCGTCGCCGACGATGTAGCGCGTGAGGAGCTGGGCGATGCCCGCGTCGAAGCCGCGAATCTTGCTGTCCTTCTCGTTGAGCATCGAGAACAGGTTCGACGTCTGCGTGGCGCCCAGGCGCAGCATGCCGGCGCGCTTGATGCCGCTCGCCCATTTGTTGGCGGCAATGGTCGCGGCATCGGCGACCGGGCCCTGGGCGACCAGCGCGTCGAATGCCTGCGCATTGATCGGCGTGCCCTGGGCGAATGCCGGCGCGCCGGTCGCGACGGTGAACGCGACCAGTGTGGCTTTCAGGAAGGAAGGGATCGGCATGGTTTCTCTCGATGGGTGGGTATGGCCAATGAATGTATAGCAGTCCCGTAGGGTTCCCGTGCGCGCTCGCCGGAAGGCGGCGTTCCCCATTTCCCGAACAGGGGTTCATGAGGGTATGCACTGATGTCAACGTACCTGTTGACAGTTCCGGACATACCTCGCATCATTCGATCCGCACATGAGCCGGTGTCGGTGCGCAGGTCGAGCCGCAGGTAACGAAGCAGGAGACGAACTTCTTATGAACAAGCGAAGACTCGAGGACAAGGTCGCCGTCGTGACCGGCAGTGGGCGCGGCATCGGCCGCAGCGAAGCGCTGTACCTTGCGCGTGAAGGCGCGAAGGTGGTGGTGAGCGATTTCGGGAAGGACAGCGAAGGCCGGAGTCTCGCCGTGCTGGTCGCAGACGAAATTCGTGCGGCGGGCGGCGAGGCCGTTCCGGTGGCCGAAGACCTCATGAATTCCGAGGGCGCGCGGCGTACCGTCGAAGCGGCTCGCGACACCTTTGGCGGTCTGGACATCATCGTCAACAACGCGGGCCTGCGCGGGGGCAATCCGGTGACCAAGCTGACCGACGAGCAGTGGGACATGGTCCTCGGCAGCCATCTCAAGGCCTCCTTCCTCATGATCAAGCACGGCGTGCCGCTGCTGCGCGCCCGGGGAGCCGGCGTCATCATCAACACGGGCTCGGAAGCGGGCCTGGGGATGGTGTTCAACTCGGCCTACGCCTCGGCCAAGGAAGGCCTGGCGGGCCTGACCCGCTCGATCGCCCGCGAACAGGGGCGGTTCAACATCCGTTGCAACCTGATTCGCCCCCGTGCCACCGCGGGGAACACGGGCGGGGGCGACTGGTTCGCGACGAACCTGGCCGGCATCTGGCGCCCGTTCGTGCAGTCGCTCGGCCGCTACTGGATCGGGGAACGCGGCCACGCCGGCTGGGATCGCAAGGCGCCACCCGACTCCATCGCGGCATTCGTCACATGGCTTTGCACGCCGGCGGCCGAACACATCAGCGGACAGGACTTCTTCGTCGGCGGGGACGAGATCGCCCTGATGTCGCCGCCCCGGTTCGAGGCGACCCTGTACCACGAAGGAGGCTGGACGGTGGAGCGGCTCGATCGCATGGCGCCTTCCATCACCGGCGGATTGACGAATGGTTTCCGCGTGCCGAACCCGTTCGAGAACGACGATTGAAAGTCCGCCGCCGAGCGGACCCCTTGCCAGCGTACCTTCACCCTCAACCCTTGAATATCCACCGAGGAGACACTCTCGTGAAATTGCTTCCAAACCTGCTGCGTCGCTGTATCGTCCTTGCCTGCGCCGCGGTATTGCCGCTCGCGCCGTTCGCGTCGATCGCGGGTGAAGTCAAGGTCGGCCTGCTCGGCAACTTGACGGGCCGGGCCGCGACCTCGTTCGGCGTGCCCTTCAAGAATGGCTTCGAACTCGCCTTGGCCGACATCGCGAAGTCGGGCGTGCTCGCGCCGACCAAGACGACAATCGTCGTGCAGCCGCTCGACACGAACTCGGAGGTGACGAAGGCCGTCACGTCGTTCAACCAGTTCGCCCAGCAGCGGCTGCCGATCGTGGTGAGCGATTCCCAAAGCCCGATCGGCCAGGCCGTCGCGCCGCTGGCCAACGACGCGAAGATCGCCTTCATCAGCGGCGCCGGCAGCCAGCTCGAGAACAAGGGCGGCTACGCGTTCCGCCTGGCCGACCTGAAAACGTCTACCAGCAACGTGGGGAAACATCTGATCGCCCAGGGCGCGAAGCGCGTGGGTGCGATCGTGGCCACGGATAACCCGTCCTTCCCAACCCTTGCCGCGGGCACGCTCGAAGGTCTGGGGGTGAACTACGTCAGCACGCAGAACGTGACGACCAAGGACAGCAACTTCTCCGCGGTGCTCACCAACCTCAAGGCCGCGAACATCGACGCACTCGTGCTTTCCGTCCTGCCGGAGCAGGCGGGCAACATCATCCAGCAGATGGTGGGCGCCGGCATGCAGAACGTCAAACTCGCCGGCACCCTGGCAACGAGCCCGCAGACCTTCACCATCGCGGGCAAGGCCGCGACCGGTCTCGTCTTCCCGCAGGCCTGGGCGCCGGGCGGCAGCCGTTCGGCGGCCTTCGAAGCGGCCTACAAGCAGAAGTACAACGCCACGCCGACCGCGTATGCGGGCCTCGGCTACCAGGTGGCCTGGCTCATCGCCGCCGCTGCCGCCGACGTCGAGAAGGCCGGCAAGCCGCTCACCGGCGAGAACCTGCGCACCGCGCTGCCCGCCGCCTCGACCGGGCCGCTGGTCGCGAAGCACGGCATCCTGGACCTCCAGCTCACGCCCACGGGCGAGGCGATTTCGGCCGGCACGCTGGCGCGCTTCGCCGACAACGGCGACATCGTGAGCGCCGGCAAGTAACTCGCAGCGGGACGGACGCGGCATGGAATTCCTCGCGCAGCAGACGCTCAACGGGCTCGTCCTGGGCAGCGTCTACGGCTTGTACGGCCTGGGCTTCGGCCTGGTCCTGGCCAACCTGAAGGTTTTCCATGTCGCGCATGCGGCGATCTTCACGTGGGGGGCCGTGTTCGCCTGGCTGCTCACCTCGCGTGCGGGGCTGCCGATGTGGATCGTGCTGCCGGTGGTCGCGGTGGCGTCGGGTCTGCTGAACGTGGCGACCTACTTCGTCGTGATCCGGCACCTGCTTCGGCGCCGACACACGCAGCTGGCGGCATTCATCTCGAGCCTGGGCGCCCTCATGTTCCTGGACGAAGTGGCCGCAAAGGTGCTGGGCGGCGTGGTCGAGCGGATTCCGCGCGAGGCCTATTCGGTCCACACGCTGCGCCTGGGCGGCCTGCAGCTGAACACGCTGGACATCACGATCGTGGTGCTCACCGCCGTGCTCATGCTGCTGCTCGGCTGGCTGTTGCATCGCACGGAGTGGGGCCGTGAAGCCCGCGCGGTGGCCTTCAACCGCGAGGTCGCCGCGCTGCTGGGGACGAACGTGGACCGGGTGAGCACCGGCGTGTTCTTCCTCTCCGGTGCGATGGGAGGGGTCGCCGCCACCCTGGTGGCGATGGCCTTCAACGTCATCAGCGCCGACCTGGGGAGTTCCTACCTGGTCATCGCCATCGCAGCCATGGTGGTCGGCGGCTTCGGCAGCGTCGCGGGCGTGGCGCTCGGCGGCCTGGTCATCGGACTCGCCTCGACCTATGCGGTGGCGTACATCAACACCTCATACCGCGACCTGGTCGTCTTCGTCTTCCTGCTGCTGTTCCTCGTGGTGCGGCCGAGCGGGCTGCTGAAGACATCGAACGACCTCGACCGGGTCTGAAGGGGACACATCTCGGTGGCCGCACAGTTTCTGGAACTCTTCGGGGTCTATGCCTTCGCGGCCCGCAGCGCCCTGGTGCTCAGCCTGGTGGCGATGGCCATTTATGTCCTGCTGAACGCCGGCATCTTCGCGCTGCCGCATACCGGCCTGCTGGCGGTCGGCGCGTACACCGCCACCATCCTGTCGCTGGATGCGAAAGTGCCCTTCGCGGTGGCGGTGACAGGGGGTGCGCTCGCCGCGATGCTCGTTTCGCTGGTCCTCGCCGGGCTCCTCGGGCGGCTGAACGGGATCTACCTCGCCATTGCCACGCTCGCCTTCAGCGAGGCGATCGGCGCTGCCGTGCTGAACATCCCGCTGACCGGCGCCGCGCAGGGCCGCGTCGGAATTCCGCGCGTGTCGAGCGACCTCGCGATCGGCGGGGCCGTCGTGCTCGCCGTGCTGGCGCTCTGGGCCCTGCACCGATCGCGCTTCGGCCTGGCGATCGTCGCGATGCGTGAAGACGCCCTGATGGCCCGTCACCAGGGCATCGACGTGTTCACCTACCGTCTCGGGCTCTTCGCGCTGGCGGGTCTGTTGTGCGGGCTCGCGGGCGCGCTGAACGTGCACCTGACGGGTTTCGTCGAGCCCGGCTTCTTCAGTTTCGGCTTGCTCTCCCAGCTGCTCGCCGCCGCGGTGATCGGCGGGATGATCTATGTCGCCGGGCCGCTGCTCGGGACGGCCGTGATGTCCACCCTGTCGCAGGTCGTGACCGTGGTGGGCGAATACCAGGCGCTCGCCAACGGCGCGATCATCGTGCTCGTGATCGCGTTTGCGCCCTACGGACTGCTGGGCCTCGCGAGCGCCGCGCTTCGGCGCCGGCGCAAGGGGCCCGCCGCGGTGGTCCGCGACGCGGTCGACCCCGGCACGAGTGCGAGCTCTGCGCCGGTCGAGGCCGCGGTCCGTGCCCGCGCCCGGGCAGTGCCGGATACGACGCGGGAGCCCGTGATCCGCGTATCGCAGATCGCCATGAATTTCGGCGGCATCCGGGCGCTGCAGGATGTGTCCCTCCACTGCGCCGGCGGCGAGCTGCTGGGTGTCATCGGCCCGAATGGATCGGGAAAGACGACGCTCCTGAACGTGATCTCGGGCGTCTACAAGCCGTCCGGCGGCTCGGGCACCTTGCTGGGCCATCCCTTCACCGACCTGTTCGGCAGCCCGCACAAACTCGCGCGTGCCGGGGTGTCCCGGACCTTCCAGACCATTCGCCTCCTCGACGACTACAGCGTTCGCGACAACGTCAACATCGGCCTGCATGGCATCGGCAACGAGGGCGCCAGTGGCGGTTCCGCGGCGGAACGCGCTGCCGCCGTCGATTCGGTGCTGCGCGAGCACGGGCTGGAACATCTTGCCGAGGTGCATGCAGGCGAACTGTCGTACGGCCTGCGGCGCCGCGTCGAGATCGCACGGGCCGTGGTGAGCCGGCCCAAGCTGCTGCTGCTCGACGAGCCTACCGCCGGGATGGACCCGCAGGAGCGCGCCGATGTGTTCGCGCGCATCGCGGCCTTGCTCTCGGACGGCATCGCGATCATCGTCGTGGAGCATGACGTGGACATGATGAGCCAGCACTGCGACCGCCTGGTGGTGCTGGACTTCGGCAAGGTCATCGCCGAGGGGCTGCCTGCGGAGGTCCTGCAGCAGGAGGACGTGATCAGCGCGTATCTCGGTTCGTCGGCCGTCGAGAAGGACTGCACGCCGTGAGCGCAACGACCCTCGCATCCGTGCCAGCGTCGTCTCGCGCGCCCGTCCTGAGTATCGAGAAGCTCTCGGTGTCGTACGGGCATGTGCGCGCGGTCACCGATGTGGACCTGCAGGTCGCCGCCGGCGAAGTGGTCGCCCTGCTGGGGCCGAACGGCGCCGGGAAGACCACGACGCTGCGTGCGGTGAGTGGCGTGCTGCCCCGGCAAGGGGGCAGCGTGTCACTGTGCGGCGAGGACCTGAGCGGCCGCCGGCCCGACCAGATCGTGCGGGCCGGCCTGATTCATGTCCCCGAAGGCCGGCAGGTCGTGGCGCCGCTCACGGTGCGCGAGAACCTGCAGCTCGCCGGGCTGGCATCGCGCCGCTGTCCGCCGAAGGAACTCGACGAAGGCATCGAGCGCGTATTCACGCTGTTCCCCAATCTGTCCCGACGGCGCGACATCGCGAGCGGTCTCCTGAGCGGCGGCGAGCAGCAGATGCTGGCGATGGGCCGCGCGCTGATTGCCCGCCCCGTCGCGCTGCTGCTCGACGAACCCAGCATGGGCTTGTCGCCGCTGCTGACCGAAGTCATCTACGAGTTCCTCGCGCGCCGGGCCGAGGTGTTTGCCGGCGTCGCGATCGTGCTGGCCGAACAGAGCCGCATCGCGCTGTCGGTCGCGGATCGCGTGTGCATCTTGTCCAAGGGCCGCGTCGCCTTCACGGGCCTCGCGCACGAAGCGAGCCGCGATGTCACCGTTCGCGCCTACCTCGGCCATGGCGCTGCGGGCGCCGTCTCTCCCTGAGAATTCGGGGTGCGCCCCCAAGGGAAACCACTAGTCAACGGACCTGTTGACAAAGGCGGAGGCGGGGGCTACTGTGAGTGGGTGCGCAACTGTCGTCGCGCGCCACGACCATCATCCCCGGGGGCCTTCATGAAATTGATCAGCGCCACACCCAGCCCTTACGCGCGCAAGGTGCGCATCGCACTCGCGGAAAAGGGCATCCCGTTCGAACTGGTGACGGAGGTTCCCTGGAACGCCGACACGCAGACGCCCCGCTACAACCCGCTCGAAAAGCTGCCGATCCTCATCCTCGACGACGGCACGAGCCTGTACGAGTCGCACTACCTCATGGAGTGGCTCGACCGGAAGTACCCGACGCCGTCGCTCACGCCGGGCGACGACGACACGGTGATGGCCGCCAAGCGCCTCGAGGTTCTCGGCGACGGCGTGTGCGACGCGCTCGTCCTGCTCTTCTTCGAGCGCCTGCGTCCCGCGGAGCACCGCAGCGAAGCGTGGATGGCGCGCCAGCGCCGCAAGATGGACGGCGGCGTGCGCGAGATGGCCCGCCTCGTCGGCGATCGCGAATTCGTGGTCGGCGCCAGCTTCGGCCTCGGCGACATCGCCGTGGGCTGCACGATGTGCATTCTGGACCTGCGTTTCCCCGAGTTCCGCTGGCGCGACGAGTATCCGAATCTCGCGCGCTACGTCGACCGCCTGAGCGAACGACCCTCCTTCCGCGCGACGGTCCCCGTGGTCCAGACCATCGCGGCTTCGGCCATCTGAGCGCCTCGCCGAGAGCGCGCACCCCTCAACACCCCGAAAGAGATCCATGACACAAGCAGGCAAGTTCACACTGCGGCTCGCGGCCGCCCTGGTCGCCCTCGCGGGCGCCGCCGGCGCGCTCGCACAGCCGAAGGAAGTCGAGATCGCGATCATCGAGGCGACCACGGGTCCGTGGTCCGTCAACGGCGGACGCGTGATCAAGGGCGCGGAGATGGCGGTCGAAGAGATCAACGCCGCGGGCGGCATCAAGTCGCTGGGCGGCGCAAAGATCAAGCTGGTCGTCGCCGACGCCGGCGCGCGCCCCGACGACGCGGCCAACGCCGCCCAGCGGGTCATCGCGAGCAACCCCAACATCGTCGGCGGCGCCGGCGCCTACATCAGTTCGCAGGCCCTCGCCATCACCGAGATCACCGAGCGCGCGGGCATCCCGTGGCTCTTCGGCGGCAGCGCGGACCAGCTCACCGGCCGCGGCTTCAAGCACGTCTTCGCGACCAACATGCCGGCCGGCCAGGTCACGCCCCGAATCGTGCCTATCATCGAGCAGTTCGCGAAGCTGAGCTCGGGCGGCGCCCTGAAGGAAGTGGCGATCCTCGCCGTCAACACGCCCGGCACGATCGCCGTGGCCGACGGGGTGGAAGGCGCGCTCAAGGCCAGGGGCGTCAACGTCGTCGCGAAGGAAGTGTTCGCGATCCAGCTCGCGGACGGCACCGCCATCGCGCAGCGCGTGCGCCGGGCGAGGCCGTCGATGATTTTCTTCTCGACGGCGATCGCGCCCGACACCAAGACCATCCTCACGTCGCTCGCGCAAGTCGGCATCACGCCGAAGAACACGCCGTTCTTCATCTACGGCGGCGGCGCGTTCGACCCGGAAATGCTCAACCTGATGCCCAAGGAAGGCCTGGAAGGCACCGCCGTCTTCGCCAACATCTGGCCCACCAAGAAGAGCGGCGACCTCGAGGCGCGCTGGAAGCAGCGTACGGGGCAGCCCTGGATGACCTTCGATCCCGCCTTCGGCTACGGCCACGTCTGGGTGCTGAAGGAAGCGCTCGAGCGTGCCGGCTCCACCGATCGCGCGAAGGTCTCCGAAGCCATGCATGCGCTCAAGCTCGAATCGGGCCCGGCGGTCGCCGCCTTGAACGGGCCGGTATCCTTCGACGCCAAGGGCGTGCGGGTCAATCCGCCGGCGCTGCTGCTGCAATGGCAGAACGGCGTGCCCGTGGTCGCGTATCCGGCCGACGTCGCCCGCGCGCCCTTGCTGAAGGCGCAGTAAGGACGGCACTCCTCATCCCACGAAAAAACGGCCGCAGGATGCGGCCGTTTTTCTTGCGTTGGTGTCCTCAGGCCGCGTCGTCCTGCGGCACCGCCGCGATGCCCATGTAGGTCGCGCGGATGCGCTCGTCGCGCAGCAGCGTCTGCGGCGGGCCCTGCAGCGTGATGCGGCCAAAGTCCAGCACGCAGCCCCAGTCGCAGGATTCGAGCGATTCCGCGACGCGCTGCTCAACCAGCAGCACCGTGACGCCAGCGACCGTGTGCGCGCGGCCGATATGCTCGAACATCTCGTCGGCCATGATGGGCGACAGGCCGAGCGAGGGTTCGTCCAGCAGCAGCAGTCGCGGCATCGACGCGAGCGCGCGCCCGATCGCCAGCATCTGCTGCTGCCCGCCCGAGAGCGTGCCCGCCTGCTGGCGCTGGCGCTGCGCGAGCGCGGGGAAGATCTCGTAGGCGCGTTCCACGGCGCGCTTCTTCGCGGCGCGGCCGCGCACGCAGTACGCGCCCATCTCCAGGTTCTCGGCGATGGTCATCGTCCTGAAGACCTGGCGGCCCTCGGGCACGTGCGCGATGCCGAGCCCGGCGCGGTCCGCGGGGTCCAGCGCGAGCAGGTCCTGGCCTTCGTAGAAGATGCGGCCGGCGCGCGCCGGCACCACGCCGGAGATCACCTTGAAGAGCGTGGACTTGCCGGCGCCATTCGGCCCGACGAGCGCGACCATCCGGCCCCTGGCCACTTCGAGGCTCACGTCGCGCAGCGCCTGGATGTTGCCGTAGCCGGCGCTGATGCCTTCAAGCCGCAGCATGTTCCGCCATCCATTTGCGGCCGAGATACGCCTCGACGACCGTCGGGTCGTTGATCACGCTCATCGGCGCACCGGAAGCGATGACCACGCCGTGGTCGAGCACGACGAGGTGGTCGCAGATCTTGAGCATGGCGTGCATGGTGTGTTCGATGATCATGACGGTAACGCCCTCCCGCGGCAGCCGCCTGATGACGAGGAGCAGTTGCTCGATCTCCTCGTGCGCGAGCCCGGCGAAGATCTCGTCGAGCAGCAGGAGTCGGGGCGAACCGGCCAGCGCGCGGCCGAGTTCGAGCAGTCGCAGTTCGACGGCGTTCAGTTCCGCGGCCAGCGCTTCCGCGCGCGCCGCGAGGCCCAAGGTGGCGAGTGCCTGCCTCGAGCGCGCGACGGCCGCCGCGTCGTCGGGCTCGGTGGAGATCGCGCCGGCGAGCACGTTGTCCATCACCGAGAGGCGCGGGAACGGCCGCGGTACCTGGAACGTGCGGCCGACGCCCAGCCGGCTCACCTGCGTGGGCGAGAGGCCGACGAGATCGCGGCCGGCGAAGAGGGCGCTTCCCGCGTCAGCGCGGATGAAGCCGTTGAGCAGGTTGAAGGTGCTCGTCTTGCCCGCGCCGTTCTGTCCGATGAGGCCGAAGACGACACCTTCGGGCACGTCGAAGCCGACGTCGTCGACCGCCTTCACGCCGCGGAAGGACTTGCTCAGGTTGCGGACCTGAAGCAGCGTGCCTGCGCCTTGCCGCGCGCCGGAGCCGCTGTGCGCGGCCGGCGCTTCGCCGGTGCCCGGCGCCGGTTGCGGCCTGCCTGCGTCCTGCGCGGCAGCGGCCGTCGATCCCCGGCTCCCGCGCCACGCCGTCCAGCGGTCGTGCGCATACCAGAACAGACCCTCCGGCGCGACCATGATCGCGAGGATCAGCGCGACACCGTAGACCATGCTCTGCACGCCCGGGATCGTGTGGCCCAGCACGGCATGCAGGCCCTCGCCGAGAGGGATGAGGAAAGCTGCGCCGATGAGCGGCCCCCACAGCGTGCCGATGCCGCCGAAGAGAGTCACGACCATCGCCTGGGCGGACACGTGCAGCCCGAACACGTCCGCGGGCACGGCCACGCGGATCACGACCACGTACAGCCCGCCCGCCGCGCCGGCCATCGCGCCGCTGATCGCGGTGGCGACCATCTTGCGGCGCCAGATGTCGATGCCCGCGGCGGCCGCGGCCTGCTCGTTCTGCTTGATCGCACGCAGCGCGAGGCCGAAGCGCGAACGCTCGATGACGTGGCAGACGCACATCGCGACGAACAGCATGGCGATGGCGAGCAGGGCGTACACGTGGACGTCGTCGAACTGCATGAACCACGCGGTGTCCTTCGCCTTGCGCGGCAGCATCACTTCCTGGTAGCGCAGCCAGTCCAGCACATAGCGCAGCACGATGGGATAGGCGAGCATGGCGAGGGCGAAGTGGATCCCGCGCAGGCGCAGCGTCGGCAGGCCGATGAGGACGGCCGCGAGCGCGGCGACCGCCATGCCCACGGGGATGCCGAGCCAGGGTGTCACGTTCCAGACCGACAGGAGCAGCGTGACGGCGAACGCACCGATGCCGAAGAAGGCCGCGTGGCCGAAGGACACCACGCCGGCGTAGCCGCCGAGCACGTTCCAGGACAGCCCGAGCACCGCGAAGATCGCGACGATCGTGAGCACGTGCTGGTAGTAGGTATTCTGTACGACGAAGGACAGCGCGGCGTAGGCCGCGCACACGGCCGCGATGCGGCCGAGGACGAGCGGGTCGGTGCGCTGCATGCTCAGACCCGGTCCACGTTGGTGCCGAAGATGCCGTCCGGCTTCACGAACAGCGTGACGACCAGTACGATGAAGATCGCGGCGCTCTGCAGCTCGATCGGCATGAAGAGCGCCGAGATCTGCTGCACGACGCCGATGATCATGCCGCCCCAGAACGCGCCGAGGATGGAGCCGAGCCCGCCGAGCACGACGGCCGCGTACATGATGATGAGGAACTGCACGCCGACGTAGGGCTGGAAGGGGTAGTAGATGGCGACGAGCCCGCCCGCGACGGCGGTGATCGCCACGCCGAAGCCGAACGCGATGCGGTGCGCGCGTTCGACGCGTATGCCGACGTAGGTGGCCGCCACCGGGTTGTCCGCGGCGGCGCGCAGCGACTTGCCGAGCGGCGTGCGCGAGAAGGCGAGATATATCGCCGCCACCAGCGCAACCGCGACCAGGCAGGACACGGCCTGGCCCTGGTTGATGAACACCGCCGCATCCATGCCGGGGATGGGCTCCACGCTCCATGCGCTGTCGGAGATCGGCGTGCGGTTCTGGCGCGGCACCGCGGTGAACCAGGCGAGCGCCAGGTTCTGCAGGATGAGCGAGATGCCCAGCGTGAGGATCATCTGCGCATAGTGCCCCTCGCCCTCGCTGCCGGCCGCGCGCAGGCCGGTGGCCCGCGAGAGCACGACGCGGTGGATCAGCAGGCCGAGCACGAAGACCGGTGGCCCGGTGAGCAGCACGGCCAGGTAGGCCCCGGTCGTGACGCCGAACCATCCGAGCGGCGCCAGCAGCGCGGCGGTGAACACGGCGCCGTACATGCCGAGCATGAGGAATTCGCCCTGCGCGAAGTTCACCACGCGCATGACGCCGAAGATCAGCCCGACGCCGCAGGCCATGAGTCCGTAGAGGGTGCCGGCCATCACGCCTGCCACGGCGGTCTGCAGGACCGCTTCGACCACGGGAGCGAGGGCCATGGATTTCCTATGTCGATGAGGCAACGATGCGCATGATGCAGGCGAGTTCGTCGCTAGTCAACAGGTATGTTGACTTATTGGCATCCACGGCGTAACGTTGCAGACCAGGGTGGCCGAGACGGCTGCCAGGCCCCGCCGGCAGGCGGTCACACACCACGGTCGCACATCGACCCCACGGAGACGACATGGTCAAGGAAGAGGATGCGGAATTCCACGAGCGCGACCCCAAGGACTACGACTGGGCCGAAACGCGCTTCATCAGCTTCTCGGTGCCCGAGGAACAGCTGTTCGGCAACGTCTACGTGCTCGCGCGCCCCAACGTCGGCGCGGTGATCTCGGACATCACGATCCAGAAGGGCTTCTCGCGCTTTCCCTACGAGATGGACTTCCACGACCCGCACATGCACCTGCCGTGCCCGCCGTCGTTCCGGAAGTTCACGATGCGCAACGGCCTGTCGGTGGAGGCGGTGCGCCCGCCCTACGAGCTGCACTACGAGTACAAGCACAACGGCGGCAATTGCAGCTTCGAGTTCGACTTCACTGCCGTCGGCGAGCCTTTCGACTGCCACGATCCCAAGCAGAACCCGCTGCTCGGCGACGCGACCTTCTCGGGCCTCGGCGACCAGTGGCTCAATGGCCACTACGACGTGCTGGGCCATGTGAAGGGCGAGCTCGTGCTGCGCGGCAAGCGCTACAAGATCGACAGCTACGACGGCGCCGATCACAGCTGGGGCCCCCGCAAGGAGGAAGGCATACGCGCGATGGGCTGGACGGCGGCCGCGTTCGGGCCCGACTACGGGCTGCACACCGTGTTCCACCTCGACCTGCGCAACGGCGAAGTGCACTACGACAAGTTGCGCTTCGGCTACGTCGTCGACGGCGGCGAGACCTATGGCCTCGTGAGCGCCGAGCTCAAGGCGACGCGCATCGACATGATCGCCGTCAGCAACTACATCCGCGCCGTGGACGTGCGCGGCAAGGTGCACGAGATGCGCGGCACCGCGATCGCCGGTCATCCGCAGTACACCATCAATCCATGCCAGGCGGTGTTCCAGACACTCTTCCGCTACGAGGTGAACGGGCGCGTGGGCTACGGCGAAAGCGCCGACTGCTTCGGGCTCGACTACCTCGCCGAGCGCATGTCCGCGCTCGGCCGCTACCGCGCGGGCGGACCGGCGCCGGCCGCGAAGACGTAGGAGCGCGTCATGGCGGACCACGACTACGCCTACCTCGACGCGCCGTCGCGCTCGTTCATCGACGAGATGCGGCGCAAGTACCCCACCGAGCGCGAGACCGACGAACTGCTCGTGCGCAAGCTGGAGCGGCGCGCGTCGCAGACCGCCGATTACCACGTGCCGCGCCTGTCGGAGATGCAGGGCTGGATCCAGTCCTTCTTCGAAGCGAACCTCGACCGGCCGTTCACGATCACCGAACCCCGCTGGCTCGCCGGCGGCGCGTCCAAGCTGCAGATCCTGTTCGAGATCGACTGGGAGAAGGACGGACGCAAGCGCCACGACCGCATGGTCGTGCGAATGGATCCGGCCGAGTCGCACAACGCGACGAGCCGCCTGCGCGAGGCCGAACTGCTGCGCGCCTTCGCGGGCCGCATCCCCGTGCCCGAAGTCTTCTTCGTCGACGACCAGGCGCGCTGGTTTCCCGAGCCGGCGCTGATCTATGCGTTCGCGGAGGGCGTGACGAAGCCGAAGACCACGTCGTCCGGCGCCGTGAGCGGCCTGGGCATCCACTTCGGCCCGGCGCTGCGTGCCAAGCTGGGACCGCAGTTCGTCGAGCACCTCGCGCGCATCCATGCCTTTCCGATTGCCGAAGGCCGCTTCACCACGATGGAGCCGCCTTCCACCGGCACGACGGAAGCGGCCCGGATGCAGCTGAATCGCGCGCGGCGCGTGTGGGAAGAAGACCGGGCCGAGGACTTCCCGCTGATGGACGTCGCGGTCAACTGGCTCCAGCGCAACCTGCCCGTGATGGACCACGTGAGCGTGATCCACGGCGATTACCGCAGCGGCAACTTCCTCTTCGACGAGGCGAGCGGCCAGATCACGACCTGGCTGGACTGGGAGCGGGGCCATCTCGGCGACCGCCACCGCGACCTCGCATGGATCACGCAGGCGATGTTCGGCGACCCGCGCGAGGACGGCCGCGGCTTCTACATCTGCGGCCTGCTCACGGAGGAAGAATTCCATTCGCAGTACCAGGAAATGTCGGGGCTCACGATCGATCCCGCGCGCCTGCAGTGGTATTCGGTGCTCAACTGCTACCAGGCGCTCGTGTCGACGCTGGGCAGCTGCTTCCGCGTCGTGCGTTCGGGCAAGAACCACCAGGACGCGCTGATGGTGATCCTGAAGGCCGAGGCGGCGATGGCCAGCGCGCGTCTGCAGGAAATGATGAGCGAGGTGATCCGATGACCGACGTCACGACCAACGCGCTGCGCGGCATCGTCAAGACGCTCGACGACGTGGTGCTGCCGGCGATCCCCGCGGACGATCCGCTCGCGATCCAGGAGCTGAAGATGGTGTCGCGCTACCTGGCGTTCTCGCGCCAGCGCGTGGAGCATCTGTATGCGCGTGCGCGCTACGAGCTGGAGTTCTACGCCGGCGTAGCGAGCGAGTGCGCGGAAGCACTTGGCAAAGCCGCGCCGCAGCTCGCGGACCTCGAAGCCGGCGTGGCTGCGGCCCGGGACCTGCTGGCGAAGCCCGGCGCGGCCATCGGCGCCCTGCGCGTGCAGACGCAGAGGCTCATGACGCGCCTGTCGCGCCTGCTGCTCGAGGTGGAGGATGCCGATGCGCTCGCGCGCGTCGAGCGCATCGTCGTGCGCCGGTCGGCCGAGATTACCGCCTTCGACCGGTCCTGGTACCTCCCGCTGAAGCTCGAGCGCTTTCCCGGCGACGTTCGTCCGCTGGCTTCCTTCATCGCGATCCATGAAAGCTGAATCGTCGCCACGGGGTCGCCGCTTGCGGATCCTCATCACCAACGACGACGGTATCCAAGCCCCGGGCCTGCCGATCCTTGCCCGGTGTCTCGCCGACGCCGGGCACGACGTGGTGGTGGCCGCGCCGACCGAGGCGCACAGCGGCTGCGGCGCGTCCATCGGGAGCGTGTCCGAGGCGCATCGCATCCGCGTCGACATGGTGCACCTGCCCGGCGTGGAGGAGCTCACGACCTGCTCGGTCGACAGTCCGCCGGCCTTCATCGTGCTCGCCGCGCTGCAGGGTATGTTCGGGACCCCGCCGGACGTCGTGGTCACCGGCCCCAATGCCGGCTTCAACCTCGGCCCGCTCGTGCTGCACTCGGGCACCTTGGGCGCGGCCGTCACCGCCGCATCGAAGGGCGTGCCGGCGATTGCGCTGAGCACCGAGAAGCGCGCGCGCTTCGGCTACCGCTCGGCGGGCGAATTCTGCGCGCGCCACCTGCACGGCCTGCTGGACGCCATGGGTCCGGGCGTGGCGCTGAACGTCAACGTGCCCGACCTGCCCAGCGATCGGCTGGCCGGCGTTCGCCAGACGCGACTCTCGCCGCACAGCCTGGTGGCGATCGTGCTGCACGACGACGATGCGCCGGGCGATGGCGACGTGCTGCGTCGCATGCGCATCGAGCTCGACCACGATGCGGACGGCTCGCTGCATCGACAGCGGCGTGCCGGCATGCAAGACCCCGACGACACCGACGCGGGCGCCATCGTCGACGGATTCGTCTCCGTCACGGTGATGCACGGCGGGCTGCTGCATGTCGACGGGCGGGACGTGAGCGCCGCTTGGACGGCCTGAACACGAGGAGAACACCGATGGCTGAATTGAGTTTCGCGAACCGGGTTGTGGTGATCACCGGCGCGGGCCGCGGGCTGGGACGCGAATACGCGCTCGCTTTCGCGCGGCGTGGCGCGGCGGTCGTCGTGAACGACCTCGGCACCAATCTCCTCGGCGATGCCGCGCCGAGCAGCCAGCCCGCGGACGAGGTCGTCGCGGAGATCCGGCAGGCCGGCGGCAAGGCGGTCGCGCACCATGCGTCGATCGCGTCGCCCGAAGGCGCGAAGGATCTGGTCGACACCGCGATCCGCACGTTCGGCCGGCTCGATGCGGTGGTGAACAACGCCGGCGTGCTGAACATGAAGCCCTTCGCCGAGGTCACGCTCGAAGGGCTGCAGCGGCACCTCGCGGTGCACGTCATCGGTTCGTTCCTCGTGTGCAAGGCGGCTTGGCCGCACATGGTTGCGCAGAAATACGGGCGGATCGTGAACACCATCAGCGGCGGCATTTTCGGGCTGCCCGGGCTCGCGGAGTACGGTCCGGCCAAGGGCGGGGTCTTCGCCTTCACGCGCAGCCTGGCGCTCGAGGCCATCGAGCACGGCATCCGCGTGAACGCCGTGGCGCCCCAGGCCGCCACGCGCATGCTGCATGCGTCCGCACTGGCGCCGGACCTGCGGGAGCGCCTGGACCGGATCATGAAGCCCGAACTGGCGTCGCCGGGCGTGTTGTATCTGGCGCACGAGGATTGCGCGGTCAACGGCGAGACGCTGGCGGTCTCCGGCGGTAAGGTGTGCCGCATCGCGCTCACCTACAACGACGGATTCACGGACCCGTCGCTCACGCCGGAGATGATCCGCGACCGCATCGGCGAGGTGCTCGATCCGTCGAGCGCCGCCGTGTGGACGAGCGCGACGGCCCGCTACGAGGAGCGGGCGAAGGACGCCTGAAGGTTCGACGCGAGGCCGGGGCGCGGCCAGCGCGTGCGGACCAGCCTGCCGGTGGAGGACAGCGTGACGAAGGCGGTCCGCAGGTCGGGGCCGCCGAAGCAGATGTTGGTGGTGAACGCGTCGGGCATCGGGTGGCTCTCGAGAAGCTTGCCTTCGGGCGTGATGACGGAGATGCCGCCGTGCGGAATGTCGCCGACGCAGATGTTGCCGTTCGCCTCGATCGCCATCGAGTCCGGCATCGAATAGCGGCTGAAGGAAAAGAGCATGCGGCCGCGCTCCCAAGGCATCGAGCCGCTGAACGGGGCGAGTTGCCCCGGCGCGACCACGTCGTACGCCCAGATGCGGCCGGACCACGACTCGGACACGTACAGCGTGCGCCCGTCCGGCGACAGGCCGATGCCGTTGGGTCCCTCGAGCGGAAACACGGCCTGGCGGATGAACGAGCCGTCCGCGCGTGCGTAGTACACCGCGCCCTGGTCGCGGCGGCGATGGGCTGCCTTGCCGAAATCGGTGAACCACATGCCGCCCGAGCCGTCGAAGACCAGATCGTTCGGGCCGCGCAGCGGCACGCCCCTGCATTCCCGGTAGAGCACGGTCGATACGCCGGTTGCGAGGTCCACCGCTTCGATCCAGCCGCCTGCGTAGTCGCGCGGCGCGAGTCCCGGCACGAGCGCATCGCCGATCTGCGCGAAGTCGAAACCGCCGTTGTTGCAAACGTAGCAGCGTCCATCGGGGCCGAGCGCGGCGCCGTTGGGCCCGCCGCTCAGTTGCGCCACCACTTCGATGCCGCCGTCCGGCGAAACGCGCGTCAACGTCCGGCGATGCATTTCGACGACGAGCACGCTGCCGTCGGCAAGTGCCACGGGGCCTTCGGGAAACCGGAGACCCTCCGCGAGCACGCTGAATTCGATGGCCATGGCTCGACCTTATCGGGATCGTCGATTCAAGTCAACATACGTGTTGACTACGCTCCGATTTGGCGGCAAGATGCCGTCCATGCACTGCTTCAACCGACCGTGAGGAGCGCCGCTTGGCCGACGAACGACCCCCAGTTTTCATCGAATCGGCGGCACTCGACATCGGGTGGCGCGACGAGACGCTCAATCTCTCCGAGCTCATCTTCCGCACCGTGAAGCGGGCCATCGACGAGACGCCCGACGGCATCCGCGGGATCGAGTCCGTGGTGCTCGCCGCGCACGATCTCGTCGACGGCCGCTCGCTCTCCAGCATGGTCACCGCGCCTGCCGCCGGCGCCTACCTGCGCGACGAGATCCGCTACGGCGACGACGGCGCCGCCGCGTTCGCCGCGGCCGTCGTGCGCATCGAGGCGGGCGAATGCACGCGCTCGATCGTCGCCGCATGGGGACGTGCAAGCGAGCACGACGTCGACGCCGTGTCGCGCAAGCTGTTCGATCCGCTGTTCCAGGGCCCGCTGGGGCTCGACGAGCTGCAGGTGTCCGCGCTGCGCGCTCAGGCCTGGGCGCAAGCCGGCGGGCGCCGCGACGACCATGCACGTGCGGCAACGCGCAGGCGCGACGCCGCGGCAGCCAATCCGCGTGCGGTCCGAGGCCCCACGAGGCCGGTCGCGGGCACGTATCCGCTCACCCGGGAAGACCTTCCCGTCTGGGCCGATATCGCCGTGGCGGTCGTGCTGTCGTCGAAGTCCGGGCCGGTGCGCGTGAAGGGCATGGGCCAGGCGTCCGAACCCTACGCGATCGGGGATCGCGATCTCGCGCGCATGACGAGCGCACGCAAGGCTGCCGAGGGTGCGCTGCGGGAGGCCGGCCTTTCGCCGTCCGAGCTCGATCTCTTCGAGGTCGACGGCCTCACGCTGATGGACGAAGCGATCCTGCTCGAAGCGGTCGGACTCGCGCCGGAAGGCCAGGGCCTCGCAGTGCTGGCCCACGACAAGCGTGTCAACGCCTCCGGCGGAAGCGCTGCAGGCTATTGCGCACCGACCATGGGGCTCGCGCGCATCGTCGAGGCGACGTTGCAGATCCAGGGCCGCGCCGGCGCGATCCAGCAGCCCGGCGTGCGGCGTGCGCTCGCCGTCGGTTCGTCGCTCGTGGCCGCGCAGACGCACACGGCCATCGTCCTGGAGGCCGCATGAAGCCCGTCGCCATCGTCGGAATCGGCCAGACGCCGTACCGCCGCAGCCACGCCGACAAGAGTTCGCGCGAACTGATCTGGGCCGCCTGCAAGGAGGCGCTGGACGACGCCGGCATGCAGATGAGCGACATCGACGTGGTGATGGCGGGCGTCGCGCCCGACGCGCTTGCCGGCGAAGCGTCCGTCGAGCGAACCGGCGTCATGGGCACGGGACAGCCCTTCATGCGCATCAACACGGGTGGCGTGACCGGCTCGTCCACGGTCTTCGCGGGCGCGTCGTACATCCGCGCCGGCCGCGCGAAGGCCGTGCTCGTCTTCGCGCTGGAGCGCATGGGCCAGGCCACGACCTCGCAGCAGGTGTTCAACACCATCTTCGATCCGATCTACGAGAAGGACTTCCCCCTCACGACGATCACGATGGCCGCGTTGCGCGCATCGATGCTGATGCGCCTGTACGGCTACACGGACCGCCACTGGGCGGAGATCGCGGCGCGCAACTACCGGCATGCGGCCAATAATCCGCTTGCGCATTTCCGCCGCGCGGTGACGCCGGAAGAAGTGATGCAGTCGCCGCTGCTCGCGTGGCCGATCCACCGCATGGAGGCCTGCCCGATGTCCGAAGGCGCCTGCGCGATGGTGCTCGTCGATGGCGAACGCTCGGTCGGCAAGAAGCGGCCGGTGTGGGTGCAGGGCTATGCATCCACCTCTGACAGCTACGCCATGGGCGACCGCATCCGCCGCCCGGAGGCGACGCTGGTGGACCTGCTGTCGCTGCGCCTGTCCGCGCAGAAGGCCTACAGGGAAGCGGGCATCACCGACCCGCTGAAGCAGATCCGCGTCGCCGAACTGTATTCGGCGTTCTCGAGCGCCGAAGCGATGGCCTACCCCGCGCTCGGGTTCTGCACGTCGGAAGGCGGCCCTGCCTTCGTCGAGCAGCAGCTTGTCGACAAGTCGCTGCCCGTCTTCAATCCGTCCGGCGGTCCGCAGGGGGCCAACCCGGTGAGCGCCACCGCCATGATCCGCATCGCGGAGGCGGCGCTGCAGGTGCGCGGCACCGCAGGCGAGCGCCAGGTCGAGAACGTCGAACGCGCGGTCGCCACGGGCCAGGGCGGCGCGACGCAGTTTTCAACGGTGTGCGTCCTCGGCCGCCATCCAACTTCCTGAGGAGTCACGACGTGAGTGCACATGACCTGATCACGATCAACGGTCGCTGGGGTTTCGACTACACCTATTTCGCGGGCGAAGCCGCGACGCGCTTCTTCCGCGAACTTGTGGAGAACCGCCGGATCATGGGCTCGCGCTGCCCCGCCTGCAAGCGGCTGCTCGTGCCGGCGCGCTCGTTCTGCGACGCGTGCATGGAACGCACGACCGAGTGGAAGGAGGTCGGGCCCGAAGGCACGCTGGAGACCTTCACCATCATCACGACGGCCTTCCCCGGCCTGCCCGCGCCGCCGATCGTCATGGCCTACGTGACGCTCGACGGCGCCGACACCGCGCTCATCAACCTCGTGCATGGCGAGGACCTGAGCGACATCGACAGGGCCGCGGCACGGCTCAATGCGCTGCCGCGCGTGAAGGTCAAGTTCGTGGACGAGCCGAAGGGGCGCATCACGGACTTCTCCTTCGAACTGCTGAAGGACGTCGCGTGAGCACGCTCAGCATTTCCGGCAAGGCGGCCATCGCCGGCATCGGCGAGACGGAGTATTTGCGCGGCACCGACCAGTCGATCCTGCAGATGATCCTCTCGGCGAGCATGTCCGCCATCCAGGACGCCGGGCTCGAGCCCTCCGATGTCGACGGCATCATCCCGCCGCCCGGCTTCGTCGCCTGGGACGAGATCGCGGCGCACCTGGGCGTGCCGGACGTGCGCTACACCGCCTGTCCGCAGATGGGCGGCGCGAGTCCCACGGCCGCGCTCATCAATGCGTCGATGGCGGTGGCAACGGGCATGGCGAACGTCGTGCTGGTTCCCATCGGCTGGAACGGCTATTCGGCGCTGCGGCCGAGGCCCGATGCGCGGCCCAACCGCCGCCGTTTCTCCGCCGCGTTCTTCGATGTGGTGAAGAACTACTACGCGCCTTATGGCCTGCGCTCGGCGGCGTGGTGGTACTCGCTCTACCTCCAGCGCTACGTCAAGGAATATGGCGTGCCGCCGGAAGCTCCCGGTGCCGTGGCGCTCGCCTGCCGCGCGCACGCGCAACTCAACGACAAGGCGCTGATGCGCGACCGTCCGTTGACGATGGAGGAGTACCTCGCCTCACCCTACATCAGCGAGCCGCTGCGCAAGCTCGATTGCTGCGTGGAGACCGATTGCGCGGCCGCGGTGATCGTCACGCGCGCGGATCGGGCGCGCGACCTGCCGCACACGCCGGTGATCGTGCTCGGCGGCGCGGAGGGGCATCCCGACCGGCCCGACGAACTGATCAACCGCAAGGACGTGCTCGACCTCGGGCTCGATCGCGCGGCACCCCGCGCCTTCGCGATGGCGGGCGTGAAGCCCACCGACATGCACTTCCTGCAGATCTACGACTGCTTCACGCACGTGGTGCTGCTGGAGCTGGAAGCGCTCGGCTTCGCGCCGCGCGGGGGCGCCGCCGACTTCGTGAAGGACGGCAACATCCAGCTGGGCGGCCGCTATCCCATCAACACGCACGGCGGCATGATGTCGCAGGGGCATTGCTGGGGCATGAACCACATCGTCGAAGCCACGCGGCAGCTGCGCCACGAAGCCGGCGCCGCGCAGGTGAAGGACTGCGAGCTGGGCCTGGTGACGGGCTACGGCGACCTGGGCGACGCGAGCATCGCCATCCTTGCCAGGAGCACGTCGTGAGCACCTCTCCCCATGTGATGATCCCGAAGCCGGACGAGCTGGACCTGGACCTCTTTCAGGCGATCGTGAAGGCCGGCGGCCCCTGCCTGCAGCGCTGCGATGCCTGCGGCAGCTTCACCCACCCGCCGCGCTACTACTGCCCGCGCTGCTCGTCGGGCGCCTTCACCTTCGCTCCGGTGAGCGGCAAGGGCAAGGTGTATTCGTACACCGTGTCCCACATGAGCGTGGAGCCGGCGTGGAAAGAGCACCTGCCTTACGTGTCGCTCGTGGTGGAGTTCGACGAGGGTCCGCGCGTGGTCGCCACCGCGCGCGGCCTGAAGCCGGACGAAGTGCGCATCGGCATGCCGGTGCGCGTGGTGACCGAAGCCAAATCCGACGGCTTCGCGATCTTCTGGGCCGAGGCGGACGCATCATGAGCGACACCCCGGAAGCACCGGTGCTCTTCTCGGTCGAGGACGGCGTCGCGCTCGTGACGCTCAACCGGCCCGCGAAGATGAACGCGCTCAATCCGGAGATGATCGTGCGGCTCGCGCGCTGCTGGGACGAGATCCAGGCCGACCCGTCGGTGCGCGTCGCGATCCTCTCCGGCAACGGCGAGCGCACGTTCTGCGCCGGCGCGGACCTGGGGCGGCTCACGCCGCTTCTCACGCGCGCCCGTGGCGCGGAAGACGAGTGGGACGAGGCGATGCTCGCCGAGCCGAAGATTCTCAATCGCGCGATGCTGCGGCGCACCGACTTCACCACGCCCGTCATCCTCGCCGCGCGCGGGACAGTGGTGGCCGGCGGCATGGAGCTGGCGCTTGCATGCGACCTGCGCATCGTGGCCGACAGCACGACGATGGGGCTGTCGGAGGTGAAGCGCGGACTCATCGCCGCGGCCGGCGGCGTGGCGCGCACGTCACGTCAGCTCGGCTGGGCGGCGGCCTCCGAAATCATCCTCGTCGGCGATCAGATTTCCGCGATCGAGGCCTTGCGAATCGGTCTCGTGAACCGCGTGGTCCCTGCGGACCAGGTGCTTGCCACCGCGAAGGAACTGGCGGCGAAGATGGCGCAGAACTCGCCGCTGGCGATGCGCAAGGCGAAGGAAGCGATGCTCGGCGCCTCGGGTCGTCCGCTCGAAGAGGCCTTCGGCGTCGAGGATCAGTGCATCAAGGTCGTGCTCCGGTCGGAGGACGCGCGCGAAGGGTCGCGTGCGTTCATGGAGAAGCGCAAGCCGAACTTCACGGGGAAGTGAAGGACGGATGCGGGACTCTCCGCCTAGGCGAGACCTTGCAACGCCGCGGCGTGCTCGCGCAGACGCTCGGGCGCACCGAATGCCTGGTAGTCCCAGGCGATCCGCTTGAACCAGTAGTGCAGGCCCAGCGCGTCGGTGATGCCGATGCCGCCGTGTACTTCGGTCGCCGCGCGCGCCACGAAGCGCGCGCCTTCCGAGAGATATGCCTTCGCATGCGTCGCGGCGAGCGACGCGTCCGGCCGAATTTCGTCCAGCGCATGCGCGGCATACCAGACGAGTGCGCGGGCCGGTTCGATTTCCGCCACCATGTCCGCGCACAAGTGCTTCACCGACTGGAACGACCCGATGGGCCGGCCGAACTGTTCGCGCACCTTCGCGTAGTCCACGGCCTGCTCGATCATCTTCCAGGACGCGCCGAGCAGGTCCGCCGCCAGCGTGACGCGCAGCGCGTCGCCCAGGCGCTGCAGCGTGGCGGCCGTCGCGCCGGGCAGCGGGGCGCTCGGCACGCCATCGAATTCGAGCCGCGCGGTGGAGCGTGTGGTGTCCACGGTATCGAGCGGCGTGACGACGAGTCCGGCCGCTGCGCGATCCACGAGGTGGAGTCCGTTCGAATCGTCGGCCACGAGGAGGGTACCCGCGTCCGCGCAATCGATCGCGAAGAGGGCACGTCCTTCGAGGCGGCCATCGCGGCAACGCACACCCGCATTCGCACGCGCACCCGCCAGAGGCTCCGACAACGCAACGCCGATGCGCAGCGTCCCGGCGGCGATGCGCGGCAGCAAGTCATGCCGCTGCGCGTCGCTCCCGGCGGCCGCGACGGCGAGCGGCGCAGCGACGATGGCTCCAGCGAAGGGCGCGGGCACGACGTGCCGCCCGAGCATCTCGGCCACAAGCGCGGCGTCGAGCAGTCCCAGCCCCAGGCCACCGAACTCCTCGCCCACGAGCAGGCCGCAGACGCCCAGGTCGGCGAGCCCCTGCCACACGTCGTCCGCGAAGACGCCGCGTTCGTCCGCATGCCGCCGCACCCGCGAAATCGGGCTGATCGCCGCGAGCGACTTCTCCAGCGAGTCCTGCAGTTCGCGTTGCTGCGCGCTCAGGCTGAAATCCACGTCGGCCCCCTACTCATGCAGACCGGCCTTCGCGGGTCTTCGGCTCGCGCGGCATGCCGAGCCCGCGCTCCGCAATGATGTTCTTCTGGATTTGCGCCGTGCCGCCGCCGATGATCATGCCGATGTCGAACATGTTGCGGCGCGGCCAGGCGCCGTGCGCGCGGGCTTCGGCGCTGCCCGCGACCAGCAGCCCCATCTCGCCCATCACGTCCACGGCAAGGGCCGAGAGCTGGTAGTTGAGCTCGGTCGCCTGCAGCTTGACCACGAGCCGCGCAATGCCCGCATCGCGCCCCTGGGCCGAAGCCGTGAGCAGGCGCATGCCGTGGTACTGCATCGCCATCACGCGGCCCTGCAGCCGCATCGCGCGCTGGCGCAAGGCCGGCAGGTCGATGGCGCGCACGCCGTCGAGGGTTTCGGTCTGCATCAGCTCGAGGATGGAGTTCATGCGCGACATCGAGGCGTTCGGGTCGCCCAGCATGCCGCGCTCGTGCTTGAGCGTCGCGTTCGACACCGCCCAGCCCTGGCCGCGTTCGCCGACGACCTGCGACTTGGGCACGCGCACGTCGGTGAAGAAGACCTCGTTGAACTCCGAGGCGCCCGTCATCGTCTTCAGGGGACGCACTTCGAGGCCGGGCGTGCGCATCGACAGCAGCAGGTAGCTGAGGCCGAGGTACTTGTTCGGCGCGTCGCGCTCGGTGCGCACCAGCGCGAACATCATGTCGGCCGCGTGCGCGGTCGTGGTCCAGATCTTCTGTCCGTTGATGACGAAGTCGTCCCCGTCCTCGGTCGCGCTCGTTTTGAGCGACGCGAGGTCCGAGCCGGCGCCGGGTTCGGAGTAGCCCTGGCACCAGATGACCTCTCCGCGCAGGGTCGGTGCGACCCAGCGAAGTTTCTGTTCTTCGGTCCCGAGTTCGAGCAGCGTGGGCACCAGCATCGAGATGCCCTGGTTCACCAGTCCCCACGGCGCGCGCGCGCGGGCGAACTCCTCGGCGACGATGTGCGACTTCAGGATGTCCGGCTCGGCGCCGAAGCCGCCGTATTCGCGCGGAATGGAGCGCGCCGCGTAGCCGCGCTCGATGAGCAGCGCCTGCCAGGCGCGGGCCTCGGGCGTGGGCCGGTTCACGCCGAAGGGCGGCGGATAGCCGCCGGCGTGTTCGGTGAGGAAGGCGCGCACCTCCGCGCGGAATGCTTCGTGCGCCGGACTGTAGCCGAGGTCCAAGCCGCCGTCCGCTACGCGTCGAGCGTTCCGTGCAGGCGCTCGACGGCCAGCAGGTAGTCGCTCATGAATTCCATGACCACCGCCTTCGTGCTCTGCGTCGCGTTCATGAGCCCCACGCCCTGGCCCACGAAGTAGCTGGCCAGCTCCTTCGCGCCGGCGTGACCGCCGTTGGCGAGCTTGAGGACCTTGCTCATCGAGGTATCCGACACCATCGACTGCAGCGGCATCGGCAGCGGACGCGGCGCGTCTTCCTGCTCCCACGCATCCGTCCAGGACGAGCGCAGCTGGCGGCAGAACTTGCCGGTGCGCGAGCGCGAGCGGATGGTGCCCGCGGAGGTCGCGGCGAGCATCTTTTCCTTCACCACGGGCGAGGTCTCTGCCTCCGAGGTCGTGAGCCACACGGATCCGGTCCAAGCGCCCGCGGCGCCCATTGCCATGCAGGCCGCCATCTGCCGGCCGGTGACGATGCCGCCGGCCGCTAGCACGGGCGTCGTGCTGCCGATACGGCGCAATGCCTCGAGCACTTCCGGAACGAGAACGATGGTGCCAACCTCGCCGCAGTGGCCACCCGCCTCCGTACCGGCGGCGATGATGACGTCGACGCCGACCTGCGCCTGCCGGATCGCGTGCTCGGGCGAGCCCACGAGCGCGCCGACGGCGACACCCGCCGCGCGCGCACGCTCGAGCATCGCCGGCGGCGGCGGGCCGAGCGCGTTCGCGACCATCGCGATCGGATGGCTGAAGGTCACGTCGAGCAGGCTCTGCGAGCCACCTTCGCGGATGTTGCGCGTGATCTTGGAACCCCGCTCGAAGCGGTCGTCGGTGAGGTCGGAAACGTCGATGCCGTGCTTCGCGAGAACTTCGCGCGCGAACGCCTTGTGTCCGGCCGGGATGCGCGAGGCCGCGTCGGCCACCGTCTCGCCGGTGCCCTTGCCCTCGAACTTGGCCGGCATGATGAAGTCGACGCCGTAGGGCCTGCCGTCGATATGGTCGTCGATCCATTTCAGCTCGGACTCGAGCGCTTCGGGCGAGCGCACGTCCACCGCGCCGAAGACGCCCATGCCCCCGGCCTTGGATACCTCCACCACCACGTCGCGGCAGTGCGAGAAGGCGAACAGCGGGAATTCGATGCCGAACCGCTTGCAGAGCTCTGAATTCATTTCGTGGTCTCGGGAGTCGGGTCGCAGACGCGCGCCGCGGCCCATGCCTGCAGCGCCTTGAGGTCGGGTTTCGCGTTGGGCCCGCGGTCGATCGGCTTCACGAGCACGTGCTTCGGCGCCTTGTAAGCCGCCATGCGCGACTTGACGAAGCGCACGAGCTCGTCGCCGTCCACGCGCGCGTCGGGATTCGGCTCCACGATCGCGACCACGGCCTGGCCGAAGCGCAGGTCGGGGATGCCGACGACGACCGCGTCGTAGAGGTCCGGGTGTTCCTTGAGCACGGTCTCCACTTCCTCGGGGAACACTTTCTCGCCGCCCGTGTTGATGCAGCCCGAGCCGCGGCCGAGCAGTTGCACCGTGCCGTCCGCATCGACCGTGGCCCAGTCGCCGGGAATGACGAAGCGCTTGCCGTCGAGCATGCGGAAGACCGTCGCCGTCTTGACCGTGTCGCCGTAGTAGCCGAGCGCCTGCCGCCCGCCGATGGCGAGCAGGCCGGCAACGCCCGAGCCCGGGACCACGTCGGTGCCGTTCTCGTCGACCACGCGCGTGTCGGCCTTCGCCTTGAACGTCGCCGTCGCGGTGGCGGGCGCCTCGCCGCCCGTGGTCACGTTGCGGCCGAGGGACATGGACTCGGTGGAGCCGAAGATGTCGCTGATGGTCACGCGCGGCAGATGACGCAGCAGCGCCTGCTTCACCTCCGCGCTGAAGACGACGCCGCTGGACATGATGGTGCGCAGCGAGGAAAGGTCCCAGCGCGCCGGCTGTGCGTCGAGGGCGGCGAGCACGGGGCGCGCGAACGCGTCGCCCACCCACATGAGGCTCGCGACGCGGTCGCGCTGAACCGTGTCCAGCAGGTCCACGGGGTCGAAGCTGCGCTTTTCCAGGTGCGAGATGAAGCCGCCGCGGGCCAGCACGAGAAAGCACGTGAGCAGGCCCGCGCCGTGCATCAGGGGCGCGGCCGAGAGGTGCGCGCGACCGTTGCGGCCGACGCCCCGGCGAACGAAGTCGAGGTCGGGCGTGTCCGGATAGTCGTCGCCGCGCTCGGTGTTCAGGCGCATGAAGAGGTCGTCCTGCCGCCACATCACGCCCTTGGGCATGCCCGTGGTGCCGCCCGTGTAGACGAGGATCAGGTCGTCGCCGTCGGGCTGCCACGGAACGGGCGGCGCCTGCGCGTCGCGCGCGGCCGTCTCGTAGGGCGTGGCCCAGGCGGGGCAGGGCCCGTGGCCGTCGTCCACCCACAGCCAGTGGCGGATGCGCGGTACGCGTGCGCGCAACTGTTCGATGGTCGGCACGAAGCAGCCGTGGAAGACGACGCACTCGACGTCGCCGTTGTCCCAGAGATAGACGAGCTCGTCTGGACCGTAGCGGTAATTGGTGTTGAGGGGGACGAAAGACCCACGGAAGCAGGCGAGCAGCGACTCCAGGTACTCGGGCGTGTTGTAGAGGTACTGCGCGACCTTGGCCTGGCGCGGAAGGCCCGCGGCCGCGAGGTGCCGCGCGAGGGCTCCGGTGCGCGCGTCGATCTCGCGCCAGGTGAGGGTGCGCGGCCCGTGCACCAGGGCCGGGCGATCGGGAATCTCTTCGGCGACCACCTTGAAGATGTCCGCGAAATTCCATCCTGGCATTGCTCGTCTCCTGTGGCGCGACCGAGGCGACAGTATACGTCAACACATGTGTTGACGCAACGTCTTCGGCGACGTTGCTCGCTCAGGCGGACGCGTCCGCCCCGCTCGCCGCCTGGCGGATCACGTCGAGCGAAGTCGGGTTGTCGAGCGACGACAAATCGCCCGTGGGCAGGCCGCAGTACACCCCGCGCAGCACCCGCCGCATGATCTTGGCCGTGCGCGTCTTGGGCAACTCGCTCACCACGTGCACGCGCGCGGGACGCAGCGCCCGCCCGAGCCGCTCCTGCGCGAAGCGGCTCACGTCGAAGGCGAAGTCGGGTTTCGCCTTCGCCGCGCCGCCCGCGATCACGAAGACGACGAGCAACTGCCCCTTGGCGGGATCGTCGACCCCGATCGCCGCGCACTCCACGACACCGTCGAGCTCCATCAGCACGTTTTCGATCTCGGCCGGCCCCACCCGCTTGCCGGCGAGCTTGAGCGTGTCGTCGGAGCGTCCGCGCAGGAAGAACTCGCCCTGCGCGTTGCGCATCGCGAGGTCCCCATGCACCCAGATGCCCGGCAGGGTCCGCCAGTAGGTATCGAGATAGCGCTCGTCGTCCTTCCAGAACGAATGCGTCATGCCGACGAAGGGCGCGCGCACCACGAGTTCGCCGACCTCGTCGACGATGGCGCGGCCTTCCAGGTCCACCACATCGACCTCCACCCCGGGGCAGGCGCTGTTGAATCCGCCCGGCGGGATGGGCTTGAGCATCACGCTCGACACGAGCCCCGCGGACGCCTCCGTGCCGCCCGAGAAGTTGATGAGCGGCGCGACGCCGCGGCCGAAGCGGCGTGCATGCCAGGCGAAGTGCTCCGGATCGATCACCTCGCCCCCGGTGATCATCAACCGCACGGACGAGAGGTCGCCGTCCGTGGCGGCCTCGGGGTTCGCCGCGAAGCCGCGGATCATGGTGGGCGCGGTTCCGAAGTGCGTGACGCGATGCCGCTCGATGAGGCGCGCCATGCGGGACCAGTCCGGGTATTCGGGTGCGCCGCTGTAGCACAGCATCGTGGCGCCGCGCATCAGCGTCGCCGTGATGATGAGCGCGCCCGCGACCCAGCCCATGTCGGCGGGCCAGAAGAACACGTCGCCCGCCCGGATGTCGAAGTTCACCACGCCGTCGTGCAGCACTTTCAAAGGGAAGCCGCCGTGGGAATGCACGGTGCCCTTCGGCTTGCCGGTGGTGCCGGAGGTGAAGAACACCATCACCGGCTCCTGCGTGTCCATCGGCAGCGCGCCGCGGTCGGGTCCGGGATCGGTCGCGACCGCCGCCCAGTCGATCGCTCCGGCGGGCAGGGATTCTCCTGGCGACAGCTTCAGGATGAAGAGCTCGACGGGATGCCTCGCCTGCGCCTCCAGCGCGGTCTGCAGCGTGTCGTTGCGCTTGCCTCGCCGCATGAAGCCGGAGGTCATCACGAGCGCGCGCGCGTCGCAGGCGGCGAGTCGTGCCACGATAGGCTCCACCCCGAAGCCGCTGAACAGCGGCATCACCACGGCGCCCATGTACGAGATGGCGATCATCGTGACGACCGCCTCGAGGCCCGGCTCCATCAGGTAGGCCACGCGGTCGCCGCGCGCGAGTCCGAGCTTCTGCAGCCCTGCCGCGAACGCGCGAACCTTCTCGTGCAGTTCGGCGTAGGTGAGACGAGTGACTTCTCCCGCTTCGTCCTCGGCGATCACGGCGGGGCGGTCGGCCCATCGCGGATCCCTGGCCCAGCGGAAGATCGTGTCGGTCCAGTTCAGGCGGCCGCCGGTGAACCAACGGGGAAACTCGCGGCCTGCGCTGAAGTCCGAGTAGGCCTCGTAGGGTTTCGACCAGACCACGCCGCAGTAGTCGAGCACTTCCTTCCAATAGCGGCCCGGGTGCTCGATGGAGAAACGGTAGTAGTCCTCGAACGTTGCCGAGCCGGTGCGGGCCATGAGCTCGGTGATGCAGGCGTTGGCGATCTGGTCCGGACTCGGGTGCCAGACGTCTTGGTCGTCGATCATGGGGTGTCTCCAGGGAACGGTCGATGCGGCCACAGGGCCTTTGTTCAGAATGCGGGGGGCCGCTTCTCGCGGTGCGAGGCGAGGCCTTCCTTCGGTTCCGGTCCTGCGAACGTGAAGAACTGAAGCGCGGTCGAGGCGTCGAAGGACGGCCCGGCCATTCGCAGCCAGTTGTTCAGCGCGTACTTCGTGGTCTGGATCGCGAGCGGTGCGCCCTTGGCCAGCCGCACGGCGATGCCCAGGGCCGCTTCCTCCAGCTTGTCGTCGTCGACGCACAGGGAGACCAGGCCGATCTCCGCGGCGGTTTCGCCGGTGAGCTGCTCGCAAAGCAGCAGGTAGTATTTGGATCGTGCGAGGCCGCACAGGAGTGGCCAGAGGATCACGGCGTGGTCGCCCGCGCACACTCCGAGCCGCGTGTGCGCATCGACGAGGCGGGCCGACTTCGCAGCGATGGAGATATCGGCCAGCAGCCCGACGGACAAACCCCCGCCCGCGACCGCGCCCTGCATCGCGGACACGATAGGCTTGCTGCAGTTGACGATGTTGTAGACGAGCTCGCGTGCCTCGCGCCATGCGTGGGCGCGCATCTCGAAGTCGTCGATGATCGCTTCGACGAAATCGAACTCGCCGCCGACGGAGAACGCCTTGCCCGCACCCCCGATGATGACGGCGCGCACGCCGGGGTCGGCATCGACGTCGCGCCAGACCTGGGTGAGCTCCGTGTGCGTCTCGGGCGTGAACGCGTTCAGCCGCTCGGGGCGGTTGATGCGGATGCGCAGCACGCGTTCGGCGGGCGTGTCGAAGGCGAGCGTCTTGTACCTCGCATATCGGTCGAGCATGATCACACTCCAGTGAGGACGCGCAACGATGCTAGCCTCTCACGCAGGTCGAGTCAACAACGATGTTGACTGAGGGCGGCGAATGCGATAAACAGTCATCTTTCGACCTCGAAGGGAAAATCGCGTGCCTGCTTCCGCCAAGGGTGTTCTCTCGGGCATCCGCATCGTTGAACTCGCTGCCGTCGGCCCCGTCCCGTTCGCCGGCATGCTCCTGGCCGACATGGGCGCCGAGCTCGTGACCGTCGATCGCCTCGTGCCTTCGGGGTTGGGCGTCAAGAAGGAGCCGCGCTTCGACCCCACTACCCGCAGCCGCCCGTCGATCGCGGTGGACCTGAAATCGGAGCAGGGCCGCGGCGTCGTCATGCGGCTCATCGACGGCGCCGACGCGATGCTCGAAGGGTTTCGACCGGGCGTGCTGGAGCGGCTCGGGCTCGGCCCCGACGCCTGCTGGCAGCGCAACCCGAAACTGGTGATCGGACGCGCGACCGGCTGGGGGCAGGACGGGCCGCTCGCGCAGAGCGTCGGGCACGACCTCAACTACCTCGCGATCACCGGCGCGCTTGCGATGATGGGGCCGCGCGCCGGGCCGCCGTCCATTCCCCTCAACCTGCTGGGCGACTATGCGGGCGGCGGTGTCTACCTGGCACTGGGCGTGCTGGCCGCGCTGCTCGAAGCCCGCGGCTCCGGGCGAGGACAGGTCGTGGATGCGGCGATGGTCGACGGCATCGAATCCATGATGACGCACTACTTCGCGTATGTGGCGAGCGGCCGCTGGACCTTCGAGCGCGAATCGAACTATTTCGACGGCGGCGCGCCCTGGTACGCGGTGTACGAGACGAAGGACGGAAAGTACGTGTCGGTCGCGCCCGTGGAGCGCAAGTTCTACGACGAACTGCTCGCCGCGATGGGGCTCGACCCGGCACAGGTTCCCGACCAGATGGACCGCGGCACCTGGCCCGGCCTGCGCGAGAAGTTCGCGGCGATCTTCCGGGCGAAAACGCGCGACGAGTGGTGCGCCGTCATGGAAGGGCGCGACGCGTGTTTCGCGCCGGTGCTCGACCTGCAGGAGGCGGCGCGACATCCGCATCTCGCCGGGCGCAATGGCTTCGTCGAGGTGGACGGAGTGCTGCAGCCCGTGCCCGCGCCGCGCTTCAGCCGCACGCCCTCGTCCGTTCGGCGCCCGCCACCCGTGCCCGGTGCGCAGACGCTGGACGCGCTGCGCGCCTGGGGCTTCGACGGCGCCGAGCTGGAGCGCCTGCTCGCCTCGGGCGCCATTGCCCAGGCACCGTCGCCCGGGACGTTATCAACATAGGTGTTGACAGAGTGCGTCCGTGCTGCCAATCTTGCGGCTTGGTTCGAATCGAAAAGCAAGGTGCAATGCCATGTCTGTCCCTGCGGCGACCACACTCACGCCTCCCCTGCCGCCTTCCGACGTGACGGCGGCGAAAGCGGCCGATCGCGCCGAACGCGTGGCGCAGGGGCGCGAGCGGGCGCGCGAGTGGCTCGCGTCATTCGGCCGGCACCTCGCGAACGGGGATGCCGTCGCGATCGGCGCGCTGTTCCATGCCGACAGCTGGTGGCGGGACATGCTCGCGCTGCAGTGGGACTTCCGCACGCACGCGGGACGCGACCGCATCGTGGCCGCGTGGCGCGACGCGCTGCGCGGCCACACGGCAGGCGAGGTCCGCCTGGAGGATGAGAGCGTCTCCGTCTTCGACCGCAAGGGCTATGGCGAATCGGTCGAGGCCTTCTTCACCTTCACCACGCAGCTCGGACGCTGCCGCGGGCACCTGAGGCTGCTTCGGCCCTCCGGCGCCGACACGCGCTGGAACGGCTGGACCCTGTTCACGAGCCTCGAGGACATCCACGGGCACGAGGAACTCGCGGGCGCGAACCGGCGGCGCAGCACCTTCGGCAAGGACGCGGCGCCTGTCGAGGGCGCACCCGACGCCTTCGCCGACCCCGAAGTCCTCGTGCTGGGCGCGGGCCAGGCCGGGCTTTCGGTGGCCGCGCGCCTGCAGCAGATGGACATCCGTACGCTCGTCGTCGACAAGGAAAAGCGCCTGGGCGACAACTGGCGCAACCGCTACCAGTCGCTGCTGCTGCACAACCAGATCGGCGCGAACCATCTGCCGTATCTTCCGTTCCCGTCGTCCTGGCCCGCCTATCTCTCGAAAGACGAGATGGCCGACTGGCTCGAGATCTATGCGAGCGCCCTTCGGCTGAACGTCTCGATGGGAACGCGCGTGGTCTCCGCCACGCGCGACGATGCGGCCGGCCACTGGACCGTCGAACTCTCCCACGCGGATGGCCAGGTGCAGGTCATCCACCCGAAGCACGTGATCCAGGCCACCGGCGTTTTCGGCGTGCCGAACCGGCCTCAACTCCCCGGCGCGGAACACTACGGTGGTATCCTCCTGCACGCCGAGGACTACGGCACCGGCTTTCCTGCAGAGGGCGCGAAGGTGCTCGTCATCGGCAGCGGCAGCAGCGGCCACGACGTGGCGCAGAACCTGCACGGCCGCGGCGCGCGTGTGACGATGCTGCAGCGCTCCTCCACCTGCGTCGTGAGCGTGGAACCCGGCGCGGCGCGCGCGTACTCGATCTACGCCGATGGCGGTCCGCCCGTGGAGGATGCCGATTTCGTGACGAACTCGATGCCGTTTCCCCTGCTCACCGAATTCCACAAGCAGCTCACGAAACGCATCGCCGAGATGGACAAGGAACTGCTCGACGGCCTCGCACGTGCGGGCTTCTCGCTCGACTTCGGCGAGGACGGCAGCGGCTTCCTGATGAAGTACCACCGCTATGGGGGCGGCTACTACATCGACTCGGGCTGTTCGCGGCTCATCGTCGGGGGACAGGTGCAGGTGAAGCACGGCTCGGTGGCGGCGCTCGACGGCAAGACCGTGCGCTTCGCCGACGGCACCGCGGCGGATTTCGACGCGATCGTGGTCGCCGCCGGATACAAGAACATGTCGGAATCGGTGCGACTCGTCTTCGGCGACGCGGTCGCCGACCGCGTGGGTCCGGCCTGGGGGTTGGACGAGGAAGGCGAGGTCCGCGCGATGTGGCGGCCCACGGGGCAGCCGGGCTTCTGGCTGATGGGCGGCAGCCTGCAGCAGTGCCGGCCCTACTCGAAGTACCTGGCGATGCAGGTCAAGGCCGCGCTGCTCGGGCTGTCGAACGAGCGCGCCGCGCGCACCCGCGATACCGTGCGATGATCCGCGATTCGGCGCGGTTTCGCCGGCAGCCATTTCAGAGTATTCACGAGCCATGACCAGCAACATCGGGCGGCGCCGCGCGGCGGCGATGCAGCAGGATGCGCAGGCGTACAGCAGCCGCAGGCGCGAGATCGTGGAGGCGGCGGCCCGGCTTTTCCGCCGCAAGGGCTATGCGTCCACCAGCTTCAACGACATCGCCGAGGAGCTCGGTACCGACCGCGCAACCATCTACTACTACGTCGCCAGCAAGAAGGAGCTTCTGCTCGAGGCCGTGCGCGAGGCGGTCGAAGGCGTGGCCAAGGGAGCGCTCGCCATCCGCAAGAGCGAGGCCACGCCCCCGGAGAAGCTGCGCAGGGTGATCGAAGCGCTGCTGAACTCGTACTCGGACAACTACCCCAACCAGTTCGTGTACATCCAGGAAGGGATGGCGGTCGACAAAGAGCAGGACAAGGATCTCTTCAAGTTCGGCAAGCTGTACGAGAAATGCGTGGTCGAGATCCTGCAGGAGGGCATCGCCGATGGATCGTTCCGGCCCGACGGAGATGCGAAGGTGCTCATGTACGGAATTCTCGGGGCACTCAACTGGACGCATCGGTGGATGAATCCGCAAGGACGGCTCTCGGCGAAGGAGATCGCGGCGCTGTTTTCCGCTGTCTTCCTCGAGGGCCTGGTCCCTCGCGCGCCCCCTCCCGAAACGCTGAAGGATCGCGAGCCATCGAAGGCGGCGAAGGCGTCGAGGACATCGGCCACGCGCAAATCCGCGGAAGCTGCGGGAAGTGCGAAGGCGCGAAGCCGCCGCGCGGCGGCGAGTACCTTGCGCCCGCCGAAGCCGTCGGCGAGCAACTGACCACAGGCGGTGGCCGCCGAACCGCCATCCGACCGCCTGTTCACCCGTCCTTGGCCCGAAGATGCCGCACCAGCACTTCCAGCAGGCTGGCCGCGGGCGGCGGCACGGGACGGCGCGGATGCGACACGGCCACGAGATGACGCACGAGCGCCGGCCGCACCAAACGATGGGCGCGCAGGCGACCATCGGCGAGCCGGCTGCGCAGCGCGGTGCGGGGCAGCAGGGTGGCGAGTTCGCCTTGTTCGACGACCTGGGCAATGGCCGGCAGGGAGTCGATCTCCATGACGCATTCCAGGTGCAGGCCGGCCGCGTCGGCGAAACCCTCCAGCGCTGCGCGCAGGCCGTGCTGCCGGGTGGGCAGCACGAGCTTGAGGCGACTCGCTTCGCGTAGCGTGACCTTGGCCGGCACCCGCGCATGCCGCGGACCCGTGGCGAGCACGAACTCCTCGTCCAGGACCGGGGCGGCCTGCAGCGTCAGTCGACGCGGCTTGTTGACGATGGCGGCGTCCAGCTGTCCGCTCGTCACGCCTTGCACCAGAACCTCGCTGTAAGCCTCGGTGACCGAAACGGTCACGCCGGGAAACCGCTGCGAGAACTCCACCATCGCCGCGGGCAGCACGTCCTGCGCGATGCTCGCCGGCAAGCCGATGCGCGCATGCCCCGACAGCGCCCCGCCCGTCTCCAGCAGCTCCGCGCGCGCCCGCTCGAACTCGGCAAGGATCGGGAGGAAGCGACCGTACATCTGCGTCGCGTGCGTCGTGGGGATCATGCCGCGATTGCTGCGCACGAACAGCTGCCGCGCCAGCTCCTCCTCCAGCCGCGCGACCTGCATGCTCAGCGCCGGCTGCACGATGTTCAGCCGGTGGGCCGCACGGGTGACGGAGCCCTCCTCGTAGAGCACGACGAAGTACTGGATCTGGCGGTAGTCCATGGCCGTGAGTATCTTTTGAATTGATGGAAGCTTCAGAAAACATGATTTGACCTGATGGCGCCGCACGCCTCAACATGCCGCTGCCGCGCACTCGGCGCGCCATCACCTGGAGACACACGCATGTTCCTGACCCGAATCCTCGCCGCCATGGCGCTCGGCATGCTCGCCATGACCGCCGCCGCCCAGACCTACCCCGCGCGTCCGGTGCGCGTGATCATTCCCTTCCCGCCGGGCGGCACGCTCGACACGCTCGGGCGGTCCCTGGCTCAGAAGCTGGCGGAGCAGACCGGCCAGCCCTTCGTCGTCGAGAACAAGCCGGGCGGCAACGGCGTGATCGGCGCCGACCAGGTGGCCAAGGCGCAGGCCGACGGGTACACCCTTCTGTTCAACGCTTCCACCTTCGTCACCGCGCCGATGACGATGAAGTCCACGCCTTATGCGGTCACCCGCGACTTCGCGCCGATCGCGCTGGTGGCCAAGGCGCCGCTGTCGGTGGCGATCAACAAGGGCCTGCCCGTCACGGACCTGAAGTCCCTGCAGGCCTACGCGAAGTCGAACCCCGGCAAGCTGACGTTCGCGGTCGGCTCCATCGGCTCGGCCGGCCATCTGGCCACCGAACTCCTCAAGCGCAGCGCGGGCATCGATTACGTCGTGGTGCCGTACAAGGGCACGGCGCCCGCGTTCCAGGACCTGATCGGCGGGCAGATCGCCGGCTTCATCGACCCCATCCTCGGCTCCCTGCAGTACCACCGCAGCGGCATGCTTCGCGTCGTGGCGGTCACGTCCGACAAGCGCACGCCCAATCTGCCGGAGGTCCCGACCGTCGCGGAGAGCTTGCCCGGCTACGAGTTCTACAGCTGGTATGGCCTGTGGGCGCCCGCGAAGACGCCGGCCGATATCGTGCAGCGGCTCAACGCGGAAACGAACAAGGCCATCGCCGCTGAACTGCGGGAGAAGTTCAGTGCGCAGGGCCTGTCGTTCCAGCCGGGGTCGGCCGACGACTTCGCGAAGTTCCAGGAGAGCGACATGGGCAAGGCGCAGAAGATCATCACGGAAGGCAACATCCGTGTGGAGTGAGCGCCGGCGCGCGGTCGTGACGGGCAGCAGCTCGGGCATCGGCCTCGCGATCAGCGAAACCTTGCTGGGCGAGGGATGGGAGGTCATGGGCATCGACCAGGCGCCCGCACGGATCGTGCATCGGCGCTTCGATGCGGTGGAGGTCGACCTGTGCGATTCCGCCCAGTGCGACGCCGCGGCCGAGCGCGCCGCCGGCGCGCAGGCGCTGGTGCATGCCGCGGGCGTGCTGCGCGTCGGGCCGCTGGGCGAGCTGGACGGCCATGAAGGCGAACGCATGTGGCGCCTGCACGTGGATGCGGCCACGCGACTTGCCGATCGCCTGCTGCCGCCCATGGCGCGGGCGGGCGCCGGCCGCGTGGTGCTGATGGGCAGCCGCGTGGCTCGGGGCGCCGCCGGGCGCAGCCAGTACGCGGCGACCAAGGCCGCGCTGGTGGGTCTGGCGCGCAGTTGGGCCGCCGAAGTCGCGCCGTCCGGCGTGACGGTCAACGTGGTCTCGCCAGCCGCCACGGACACGCGCATGCTGAACGATCCGGCGCGCCAGGCCGTGCCGCCCCGCCTGACGCCCATGGGCCGCCTGATCCAGCCGCAGGAGGTGGCCGCCCTGGTGGCGTTCCTGCTTTCGCCGGCAGCGGGGGCCATCACGGGCCAGGAGATCCAGGTCTGCGGCGGCGCATCGCTGGGAGCCTGAAGATGCAGACGCAGGTCATCGGACTCGTGGGCCTCGGCCTGGTCGGCCAGGCGCTCGGGGCGCGGCTGCGTGCGAACGGACTGCGCGTCGTGGGCCATGATCTGCGACCGGAGGCCGTCGAAGCCTTTCGCGCGCAAGGCGGTGAGAGCGCGACCTCGCTGGCGCAACTCGGCGAGCAGGTCGACACCGTGGTGCTGGCCGTCTTCGATACGCAAGGTGTTCTCGAAGTGGTCGAAGGCGCCGACGGCCTGCTAACCGGCGCCTCGCGTATCCGGCGAGTGGTGGACTGCTCCACCGGCGACCCGGCGGAAGTGGAAGCTTTGTCGCGCCGCTTGCGCGCACGCGGCATCGATTTCGTCGAAGCGCCCTTGTCCGGGTCGAGCCAGCAGATCGCGGCCGGCGAAGGCGTCGCGCTGGTCGGCGCGGAGGAGCCCGCGTGGCAGGCCGCGCGCCCGCTCCTGTCGATGCTCGCCGCGGAATGCATCCACGTGGGACCGCCCGGCATGGGCGCCAAGGCCAAGCTGGCGACGAACCTGGTGCTGGGTCTGAACCGTGCGGTGCTCGCCGAGGGAATGGCGTTCGCCGAAAGCCTCGGCATTGCGCCGCAGCGCTTCCTGTCGCTCGTTCTCGCCACACCCGCACGCTCGGATGCGGCGGCCGTGAAAGGTCCGCTGATGGCGGCAGGCGACTTCGCGCCGCGATCGCGCATCCGGCAGCATCGGAAGGACGTGATGTTGATGCTGGATGCCGCCGCGGCGGCGGGGCTGGAGCTGCCCTTTTCCAGGGTGCATGCGGCGCTGCTGTCCGAGGCGGTGGAGCAGGGGCGGGGCGAGCTGGACAACGCGGCGATCGTGTTGCAGATGCGGGGGCGGAAGGTGGGTGGCGGGGAAGGGCGCGGTTGACGCCGATAGTTGTTGCGAGCTTCGAAGGCGCTCGAAGGCAGAGGCGCGGCTGTGTTCCTTTATTTCGTCGCAATATTTCATTGAGCGAAAATTTGGAACATACTCGCACCGTGCTTCCTGACACCCATACCCGCCGCGTACTCGATCTGGCCAGCCAGAAGGGGCTGCTGCGCGCCAGTGACCTGGACGCCATCGATGCTCCCCGGGTCGTCCTGACGCGCCTGACCGCTGCCGGTAGGCTGGAGCGGATTGGGCGTGGCCTGTACCGCCTGCCGGACTCTCAGGGATCGGAACACGAGAGTCTCGTGACTGTCGCAACCAAGGTTCCACAGGCCGTCTTCTGTCTGCTCACGGCGCTGCAGTTCCACGAACTAACCACCCAACTGCCGCGCCAGGTCTGGATCGCCATGCCGCGCGGCAGTCATGCCCCCCGGTTCGACTATCCGCCGATCAAGATGGTTCAGTTCACGGGCGAAGCCTACACGGCGGGCGTCGAGGAAGTTGAACGCGATGGCGTCAAGCTTCGGGTGTACTGCGTGGCAAAGACCGTCGCGGACTGCTTCAAGCACCGCAACAAGATCGGCCTGGATGTGGCGCTGGAGGCCCTGAAGGACGCCCGTGCCCGCAACAAGGCATCCGCCGATGACATCTGGCTCTTCGCCAAGGTCTGCCGCGTGGCCAACGTGATGCGGCCCTACCTGGAGAGCATAGGATGAGCCCCGCCAATCCCAACGCCGCCGCCTCCGTCCGTGCGCGCCTGCTCAACGTCGCCAAAGCACGGGGTGTGGATTTCAACCAGGTGCTGGTGCGCTTTGCGCTGGAGCGCATCCTCTACCGTTTGACCCAATCGCAGCACGCAGACCGCTTTCTGCTCAAGGGGGCGCTGCTGTTCACGCTCTGGTACGACATGCCCCACCGCGCCACGCGCGATGCCGATCTGCTCGGCTTCGGTCCGAGCGATGTGGCACCGTTGGCCGAGACCTTCCGTGACATCGCCGCCGTGCCCGTGGACGACGGCATTGCATTCGACCCGGCCTCCGTCACGGTCGAGGAGATCCGCAAGGAAGCCGGCTACGGCGGCGTCCGCGTCGTCATCGCCGGCGAACTTGCCAAAGCGCGCTGCAAGACGCAGATCGATGTCTGTTTCGGCGATGCCGTCACACCCGCGCCGGTGGATTCGGTCTATCCGGTCCTGTTGGATGATCTTCCCGCGCCCAGATTGCGGGCTTATCCGACGTACACGGTTATTGCGGAAAAACTCCACGCCATCGCCCTGCTGGGCATGACCAATAGCCGTCTGAAAGACTACCTCGATCTGTCGGTGCTGCTGGAAAGAGAAACCTTGGACACCGAGTTGCTCGCCCAGGCCATCAAAGCCACCTTTGAGCGGCGTGGCATGTCCGTGCCCGATGAAATGCCGATTGGGCTGACGGACGAGTTTGCGTACGATTCCTCGCGACAGTCGTTATGGCGAGCGCTTCTCAAAAAGAACGAGCTTCCCCCCGAGCCCTTGCCTGCCATCGTGGATCGATTGCGCATGGGATTGGCTCCTGCGTTGAACGGCGTCAATCGTTGAACACGAAATGACTGCCAGCAAGCGGTCATGGCATGGCCCCAGCCTCGACGGTCGACGTTTCGCCGTCGAATAGGGCTTCGAAGCACCTCACACCACCAACACCGCCTCCTCCATCGCCTCCAGCTGCTCCTTGAGCATCAGCACCTGCCCCTTCCAGTAGTCCGACGTCCCGAACCACGGAAACGCCGCGGGGAAAGCCGGGTCGTCCCAGCGCCGCGCGAGCCACGCGCTGTAATGGATGAGACGCAGCGTGCGCAGCGGCTCGATCAGCGCCAACTCCCTGCGGTCGAATTCGCGCATCTGCTCGTAGCCGTCCACGAGCGCGCCGAGTTGGCGCTGGCGCTGAATGCGGTCGCCGTCGAGCAGCATCCACAAGTCCTGCACGGCCGGACCCATGCGCGCGTCGTCGAGGTCGACGAAGTGCGGGCCGGCGTCGGGTGTCCACAGGATGTTGCCGGGGTGGCAATCGCCGTGGAGCCGCAGGGTGCGCACGCCGCTGCTCGCCTCGAAGGCGCGCGAGATCGCCTCGATGGCCGTCGCGCACAGGTCCTGCCATTCGCGCTGCACGTCCAGCGGAATGCCGTCGTTGGCCGCCAGCCAGTCGCGCGGCTCGATGGCGAAGGTCGCGATGTCGAGCGTCGGCCGCGTCGAAAAAGGCTTCATCGCGCCGACGTTGTGAAGCCGGCCGAGGAAGCGGCCGATCCATTCGAGCACCTCGAAGTCGTCGAGCTCCGGTCGGCGTCCGCCGCGCCGCGGGCTCACGCTGAACGCGAAGCCGTCGTGATGGTGCAGCGTGCTTGCGCCGATGACGAGCGGCGCGACCGCGGGCACCTCGGCCTGCACGAGTTCGTCGGCGAACGCATGCTCTTCGAGGATCTGCGCATCGCTCCACCGTGCCGGGCGATAGAACTTGGCGATCACGATGCCGTGGCCGGCGTACGCATCCGACAGATGCACCTGGTAGACGCGGTTCTCGTACGAGCCGAGCGCCATCAGGCGGCCGTCGCCTTCGAGCCCGATCGCCGACAAGGCATCGAGCACGGCGTCGGGCGTGAGAGTGTCGTACGGATGTCGGGCAGTCATCCGGCATTGTCGCCGGACGCGCCGTACGCTCAGCGCGCGAACGTCAGGATGTGCCCCGTGCGCGGATCGCCGCCGCCCGCGTGGACGCGGCCGTAGGCGGCCTGCACGGCCTCGCCGCCGCGATGATGTTCGATCGCGAGCCAGCGGCTGCCCGGCGCGGAGACTTCATCGCGAAAACGGCTCCAGGCTTCGACGAGGCGCTGGCCCAGGACCTCGCCGCCCCACTCCGCCTGCCGTTTCTTGATCTGCGCCGGCGCGAAGAAGAGCGTCGGGCGCGGGCCGGGCAAATCGCCGCCGCCGCCGAGGTGCTGCACGTGCGTGCCGCCGATGGCGCAGCTGTATTTCAGGTGGTCCGCGAATCGCGTGTGGATGCGCCGACGCAGATCGGCATTGCCCGCGAAGTCGAGGTAGACGCAGGGCACGTCCGCGGCCACGTCGTCGAGCTGCTCGTACGCCAGCACGCGGTCGTAGCAGCCGAGCCCTTCGCAGAAGGCGACGTTGGCCGCCGACGTGAGGCCGATGCGCTCGATGCCCTCGCGCCCCTTCAGCACGAACGCAGTGCCGTACGCCGTCTTGCTCGATGCGCTCGACAGCAGCACCGTGCGCGCGCCGAAGAACGCGTTGTCGGCAAGAAAGTCGTCGATCAGCCAGGAGGTGGCGGAGAGCGGCCGCAGCAGCGCCTGCACGTCCTCGGTCCCGGCGCTGTAGTAGGGGTCGACGTTGCAGCGCAGGTAGCCGTTGTACACGCCATGCAGCGCCTTGCGATGTGGCGCGAGGTCGGTGAAGCCCTCGGCCGACAGCCGGCCCGGCGCGAGGATCGCGCCGTCGCCGAGGGGCCAGTAGCCCCACAGCCGCTCGCCGACCGCCACGCCGGGGTGGAGCGATTGCACGACCGTGACGAAGCCCCACACCGGAACGATGCCCCAGCCGTCTTCCCCCGTCGGGAAGAACTGCCAGTAATTCATGGCATCGCCGAAGGCCGCGTACGTGATGTTGTTCGCGGTGAGCGCGAACGAGTCGATGCGCACGCGCACTTCGCCGTCCCGCAGCGCGCGGTCTTCCGCGCGCACGAGGCGCGTGGCGGCGAGCGCGTCCTTGCGGACCTGCAGGACGGTGGTCACGGCGTCAGACGAGGGTGATCGTGACGTCGATGTTGTTGCGCGTCGCGTTCGAGTACGGGCACACCTGGTGCGCGGCGTCGAGCACCTGCTGGGCCTGCGCGCGGTCCATGCCGGGCAGCTTCACGTTCAGCCGCGCGGCGATGCCGAAGGCGTTGGGGATGGGGCCGAGGTCGACTTCCGCGTCCACCGACAGGTCCTGCGGCAGCGTGACCTTCATCTTGCCCGCCACCGCCTTCATCGCGCCGATGAAGCAGGCGGAGTAGCCGGCCGCGAACAGTTGCTCGGGGTTCGTGCCGGGGCCGTTCATCGCGGGCGGCGTGAGCGTCACGTCGAGCTTGCCGTCGTCGCTGCGGCTCGCGCCTTCGCGGCCTCCGGTCGTGTGGACCTTCGCGGTGTAGAGCACTTTTTCGAGCTGAGCCATGGGTTTCCTTCGGGGGGTGATGGGCAGGCGGGAAGTGTCGCACGCCTTCGGCGCGGCTGCAGGGTAGTGGCAGGGTTCAGAGCAGCGAATCGGCCGGCTGCGTGCGCAGGTCCATGACCTCGTCGAGCACCGCGTCCACCATCATCAGGTCGCGGTAGACGCCGAGGGGCAGCAGGGGCGGACCCGAGCATCGCTGCCGCATCTCGTGCTCGCCCAGCATCCAGTGCATGACGAACAGGCGCGCCTCGCGGTACGGCCACAGCGGCACGAGAGCGTCGGTGAGGTCCTCGTCGTCGATCAGGGCCGCGTCGGCGCTCGAAGGTGCCGCCCATGCCGGCGCGTTCTGCCCGAAGCGCTTGCGAAAGGACTCGCGCGCGACCTCCCATTCGGCTTCGCGGCCCAGGCGAAGGTAGAGCTCCCGCAGTTCGAGGAACACCCACGGGCTCGTGTAGCGGAAGTCGACGAGGTGCTGCTGCAGCTGGAGCACGGCCGAGACGTGGTCGCCTCGCTCGTTGCGGCGGCGCAGTTTGTGCCGCAGCTGCTGCAGGTCGATCAGCGTCGCCTCGCGGCGCGAATTGGTCTCGCCGATGGCGGTGACGTAGATCGCACGCGCGGCTTCGGCGGGGTTGGGGCTGTCGGGCAGGATGTCGTCGATGTTGCCCATGCTCGTGATGATCGAGGTGGCGGGCGGCTGCACGTCGGCCCACAGCAGCGAATCCTTTTCCACTTCGAGCGACCGGCGGCGACGCCGTTCGATCAGCCAGCCGGTCAGGGCGAGCAGGGCCATGCCGCCGGCGACGACGGCGGCCGTGCCCGCGCCCACGGAGGCCGCAGCCTCCCCGGTCTTCGCGGCGTGCCCGGCGACGTTCCCTGCAACGCTAGTCACAGGCCTGGCCGATTGCGGCATCGCCGTGTCGACGGCGCTCACCGCCGCTGGCGCGGTCACCGTCACCGGCGACACGGGCGCGGCCGCGGTCACAACCGCGGGCAGCCGCGCCAGCGCCTCGCTCGAGCGAAGTTCGAGCGGCACGCCTTCGGGCTCCAGACTGCTCAAGACAGACGCTCCACGTGGCTCTCGACGACGAGTGGTTTGTTCGTTTTCACCCGCGCATCGTACAGGATTTGACTACTTTCGACCTCTTAAGATTTTTTGAGGATTTGCCTAAGCATTTCTTCAGAACGCAATGTGGCCCGCGTTCCTAGACTTCGCCGCACCCCCAACAGGAGATGAAGACATGAAGATCGACGCCACCGAAATCCGCCACATCGAGCAGGCCGCCGCGCCCCGCTTCGACCTCTACACCGGCATCCACAAGGCGCTGCGCGCGATGATGGCCGACACGCTCCTTGCCCTCGGCCGCATGGACGCGAGCGACCCGCTCGAGCGCGCGGACGTCACGGACCGCGTGCGGGCATTGCTGGACGCCTGTGCCTCGCACCTGCGCCACGAGAACGACTTCGTGCATGCCGCCATCGAAGCGCGCTGCGCAGGGGCCAGCGCCGAACTCGCCCACGAGCACGTGGAGCATGGCGTGCGTATCGCGGCGCTCGCGGACCTCGTCGCGCAACTCGGCGACCCGGCGGCCGACGTGCAATTCGCGCTGCAGCAGCGCCTGTACGCCGAACTCTCCCTCTTCGTCGCCGAGAACTTCGTTCACATGCGGGCCGAGGAGACCCGGCACAACGCGCTGCTGTGGGCGCACTACGACGACGGCGAACTGATCGCGATCCACGACGCGCTGGTCGGCTCGATTCCGCCCGACGAGATGATGGCCATCGCGCGCTGGCTCGTGCCGGCGCTGAGCCCGCCGGAGCGCGCGGGCATGCTGGCCGACATGCGCGCCAAGGCGCCGCCGCCCGCCTTCGACGCCGTGCTGGCCGTCGCACGGCCGCACCTCTCGGACGCGGAATGGACGAAGCTGTCGATCGCGCTCGATCAGCGCTGAGGCCTTCAGGCCGAGGCGAGCGCCACCGGGCGGGCGAGCACCAGGCGAAAGCGGCCGCGGCCCGTCTTCTCGATGCGCAGGTACGGGCTCTGTTCGGCCAGCCGGCGTTGCAGCAGCAGCAGGCGCGCCTCGAGGTTGTCGCTGAGCTCGGGCAGGCCGAGCGCGCGGTCGAGGCGCAGCTCGCGGTTGGTGAACTCGGTGCGCCCGTGCGCGAGATGGTCGCGCAGCAGCTTGGCCAGGATCGCACCGGCCACGCCCTTGATCAGGTAGCTGTCGTTGATGAAGATGCTGTCGTTCGCCGCGAAGTGCTTCACCGCGAGCGGGGCGCCGACGTGGCCCGCGGCGGCGCTCGTCGCGGCGGGAGGCGCATCGGCGGACTCCGCATGCTGCTGCATCGATTCCACCGCGGCCGCCAGATGCCCCGCGATGGCGACGAAGGCGTCTTCCTCCTCGTAGCCGAACGCGAGGTCGTCTTCGCTCTCGGCGAACAGCACGCCGCGCAGCCGCCCGCCGCACAGCAGGGGCACGGCGAGCTGCGAATGCGGCTGCGCGAGGCCGGGGTAGGGAATCTCGGTCGCCTGCGCGAGGTCGGGCACGTTGGCCTCGAGGGCGCTGCGCATCGCATGGCTGTAGAGCGAGGCGCTCGCCACGTGGCCGATTCGCACGGGCGTGCGTTCGCGCGCGGCCACGCCGATGAGTCCTTCGCCCACCGCCACCTCCGAGCCGACGCCCGAGGTCGCATAGCCGATGCTCGCGACGGTGTACAGGCGCTCGCCGCGCTCGTCGAGCATCAGCACCATCGCATGCCGCACGCCCAGGGCCTCGCGCAGCGTCGCCAGCATGCCGTCGAGCGCGTCGTCGAGCGTCGTGCAGCGCGCGAGCCGCTCGGCCGCGCGCCGCACCGCGCCCAGCAGGCCGGCACGCGACGGCGGCGCGGCCAGCGGCTCGCCCTCGAGCGACTCGATGGCCTCGACCTCGTAGACGTCGGCGCCGAGCAGGCGGAACACGCCCTGCATTCCCGTGTGCGACGCGATGCCGGCCAGCTGCGCCTTCATGCCTTCGAACAGCGGCCCTTCGGTCTCGGTGCGCCGGAAGCGAAGGCCCAGGCGATGGAACTGCGCGGTGCGCGGATCGAGCAGCAGCACGGTCGCGACGGGGTTCGCCAGGATGTTCTGGCGCGTCTTGTTGAAGAACTGGAACGAGAGCGCGACGTGGCGCTCGTCGACGTAATAGACCTGCGAGATGTAGGCGACATTGGGCACGCCGTCGCTCGCGCAGGTCGCGACGATCGCCGGCACGGCGCCTTCGAAGCAGGCGCGGATGTCGCCGAGGGTGTTCGTCACGGACCCGTCCCCATCGGCAGGCCGGCGCGCGGGCCCGGCGTCTGCTCGAACGCCTGCTCGGGCGCGAAGGTGACGGCCACGAGCTGGTCGGCGCGCGCCGCAAGCATGGCGCGCGTGAACGCCGGGTCCGGCACGATGTTCGCGAGCTCCCGCTCCATCGCTTCGCGATAGCGGGCGAGCAGCAGTTCCTCGGCCGGCTGCGCGGGACGCAGCGCGACGCGGCTGGCCTTGAGCTGCACGCTGCGGTGCGTGCTCGGCTGCGAGAAGACCACCGCGATGGGACTGCCGGCCTCCAGATCCTGCAGGAGCTGGCGCGACTGTGGCCGCGCCAGAAAGACGGTGATCGTCCGCCCGTCGTCCGACACGAGCGAGCCGACCGCGCGCATGACGCTCGGCCGCAGCGCCGCGTCGCGCGCGGCGACGATGACCGAGACCCCGCCGCGGATCATGGCCAGCAGGTCGGAGGACAGCAGGCTCATGGCGAGAGGCCTACGCGGCGAAGCGCCGCCGCGTGAGGGCGAGCGCGATCCAGAACGACACCACCGCGTACACGACGAGCACGAGCAGGTTGCGCACGGGCGCCTCGGGCCAGCGGTCCATGAACATCGGCCGCACGAGTTCCACCGCCGCCGCGAGCGGCAGCCAGTCGGACACGGCGCGCACGACGGTGGGCAGCTGTTCGCGCGGGAAGAACACGCCCGAGAGGAACATCATGGGCGTGAGGAACAGCGTGAAGTAGTAGGTGAAGAAGTCGTAGCCCTTGGCCAGCGCATTGAAGATCAGCGCGATGCACGAGAACGCGATGCCCGTCAGCAGCAGCACGGGCCACGCCACCAGCAGCTTCGGGCTGTGGCTGATGTTCAGCGCGAGCATCACGCACAGGATCGCCGTGGCGGTGAAAAGCGCCTTGAAGCCCGCCCACAGCATTTCGGAGAGCACCACGTCGTCGAGGCTCACCGGCGCGTTCATGATGCCGTCCCAGGTCTTCTGCACATGCATGCGCGAGAATGCGGAGTAGAGCGCCTCGAACGAGGCCGCGTTCATCGCGCTCATGCAGATCGAGCCGCTCGCCAGGAAGAGGATGTAGGGCACGGGCGTCCCCGCCACCTTCACTTCGCCCACGAGCATGCCCATGCCGTAGCCGAAGGCCACGAGCCAGATCAGCGGCTCGGCGATGTTGCCGAGCAGGCTGGGCAGCATGAGTTTGCGAAACACGAGGAGGTTGCGGCCGAGCACCGGGAGCCAGCCCCGCGAGAACTTCGGCGCGCGCCAGTGGTTGCTCATCCGTCCTCCCGGATCTGCCGGCCCGTGAGCTTGAGGAACAGGTCCTCGAGGTTGGCCGGGCGGTGCAGGGTGCGCAGGTGCGGATGCGCCGACAGCGCGTCGAGCAGGGGCCGCGCGTCCTGCGTGTAGAAGAAGATCGTCTCGCCGCTCACCTCGGTGCGCGCGGCGTGTTGCGTCAGGGGCGAGCCGCGCAGGTCGAGCGCGCCCTGGCCGTAGACCTCCACGACGTCGGGCTCCAGGTGCTGCGCGATCAGCTCGCGCGGCTTGCCTTCGGCGATCTTGCGCCCATGGTCGAGCACGAGCAGGCGCGAGCACAGGCGCTCGGCCTCGTCCATGAAATGCGTAGTGAGGAGGATCGACTTGCCCTGTTGCAACAGGAGCTGCAGGCGCTCCCACATCAGGTGCCGCGCCTGCGGATCCAGGCCGGTCGTCGGTTCGTCGAGCATGAGCAGGCGCGGGTCGTTCACGAGCGCGCGCGCCAGGCTCAGGCGCCGGCGCATGCCCCCGGAGAGCTCGCCGGGCTTCGCCGTCGCCTTGTGCGAGAGCGACGCGAACTCCAGCAGGCGCGGAATGCGCTCGCGAATGGTCGCGCCAGGCAGCCCGAAGTAGCGGCCATAGACGAGCAGGTTTTCGGCGCAGGTGAAGTCGGGGTCGAGCGAATCGAACTGCGACACCACGCCGAGCCGCGCCTTGATCGCGAGGGCGTCGCGGGGCATCCGCAGGCCCAGCGCATGGATTTCGCCACCGTCGGGCTGCGCCAGGCCGAGCGCCATGCGGATCGTCGTCGTCTTGCCCGCGCCATTGGGGCCGATGACGCCGAGGCACTCGCCGGGCGCGATGTCGAAGGACAGGTCGTCGACGACGGTGGTGTCGCCGTAGCGTTTCGTGAGGTGGCGGACGGCGAAAAGCGGCTCGGTCATGACTGCGGCGGTATTGTGGCAGCTTAGAATTTTTTCTTCCCCCCGAACCAGGAACGATATTGCCTCCGCTCGCCATCCAGCAGCAGTACCTGCTGCCCAAGAACCTCCTCACCGTGATCGCCGGCAAGATCGCGGGGTGGCGCGGCGGTGCGCTCACGCATGCGCTGGTGCGCCGCTTCGTCGCGCAGTACAAGGTCGACATGAGCGAGGCGGCCGATCCGCGCATCGAGAGCTACGCGACCTTCAACGACTTCTTCACGCGGCCGCTGCGCGAGGGCGCGCGGCCGATCTCGAGCGCGCCCTTCGTCTGTCCGGTCGACGCGGCCATCAGCCAGTTCGGCCCCATCGAGCACGACCAGATCTTCCAGGCCAAGGGGCACAGCTACTCGAGCCGGGCGCTGCTCGGCGGCGACCAGCAGCTCGCGCACCGGTTCGACCACGGCCACTTCGCCACGCTCTATCTCGCGCCGAAGGACTACCACCGCATCCACATGCCGTGCGACGGCACGCTCACGCGCATGATCTACGTGCCGGGAGAGTTGTTCTCGGTGAATCCGCTCACCGCGCGGCACGTGCCGGGGCTTTTTGCGCGCAACGAGCGCGTGGTGTGCATCTTCGAATGCGCGCAGGGGCCGATGGCGCTGGTGCTGGTCGGCGCCACGATCGTCGGGAGCATGGCAACCGTGTGGCACGGCGTCGTCAACCCGCCGCGCACGCGCGCGATCCGCGAGTGGAACTACGAGGGCCAGGGCATCCGGCTCGCCAAGGGCGCCGAAATGGGCCGCTTCCTGCTCGGCTCGACCGTGGTCATGCTCTTTCCGAAGAACGTCCTGACCTTCCATGCGGACTGGGCGCCGACACGGCCGGTGCGGCTGGGCGAGCCGATGGCGACGGTCGTGGGCTGAGGCTCGCCTGCCCCGTCAGCCCGTATCCGGCGGCTCCGTGCGGTAGAAGCTCGCGGGCAGGATCGCCTGCTCGAGCATCTCGATGCTGCGGGCGTCCACGCCGTTCGCGCGAAAGAGACGCTTCCAATCGGAGACGACGGCGAGCAGGGCTTCTATCTGCTGGCGTGCAGCCTCCCGCGTGAGCCCGAACACCTCGGGGCGCGAGAGCAGGTTGTACAGGCTCGCTGCGCGGCCGAAGCGGCCCGCCTCGAGCGCGAGGTCCCGTTTCTCCTGCGATAGCAGGGGCACCGGCACGATGTCGTAAGCGGGCGAAAGGCGCCAGCCGCCACGGGTGCGCAGCAGGGCGTGATTGCGAGGATGGTCGTCGTTGTTGGTGACCATCGCATTGAAGACCATCCGCCGGTACAGTTCCTCCTGGTCCGCCGAAGGATGACTCGACCACCGGCGCAGTTCGTCGGCAAGGAGGAGATAGGACCATCGATCCCGACCCGTGTGACCGTCCTCGGCATCCAGGACCGTCAGCGCCGAGACGAATCCGAAGCGCGCGTACCGCTGTCGCTCGGAATCCCACTCGCGGTCGAAGCGCTGGAGCATCAGCACCTCGCCGCCGGCGATCGGCTGCAGGCGCGCTGCGCAGACTCGCAGGCCCGCGGCGCGCGCGAGTTCGAGCGTGGCGAACTCGATACGCTGCATGTTGTGGCGGTCGCCCTTCTCGGGAAGTTTGCACAACCAGATGCGTTCGCCATCCTCCACCGCCACCTTCGGACGCGCGCCGCCCATGCTGGTGCCGGGCTCCATCTGCTCCAGGACTTCATGGGGCGGCCGCCCGCCTTCCTCCACCTGCCGCGCTGCGTCGACCAGCGTCTCGAGGTGATGCGTGCGGTTGTACATCCGCGAGGGCCCCGGCGGTTCCACCGTGAGCCCGAAGCGAAGGTTTCCCGCGCCGTCGTCGGGACCGTGCAGCAGGTACTCCATCTCGGCGAGGTCGGCTTCGGGCCGCTGCAGTCGCGCCTGGATCACGCGGCGACCCCATGCGTCGGGGCTCGCATCGCGCACGGCGCCCGGGATGCCCTTGCGCTTCGTGATGCGATGCGGCCTGTCGGAGAGCGGGAGGTGATAGTCGTCGAGGGCGACCACGTTGCCGCGCTGCAGGTATCGCTTGCCGTAGGTGAAAGTTCCTTCGAAGGCGCCGGAGCCGAGCGCCTTCACGCGCAGCGAAGCGCACGGCACCCATTCCCAGTCGCCGGGAAGCTGGATGTACACGTAGCAGGAACGCTCGTCGACGGCCATCGTCAGAAGTCGGTGTCTTCCCGCGGGCTCGTCCGGCGCGCGCGCGCTCCCAGCCGCGCGGCTTCCAGAATCTTGCCGTGATCGTCCGCGTCCGGGTCGGCCACTGCGCTCGTGGTCGCAAGCAACCCGAGTTTCCAGAGCACGGTGTAGATGTTCGCGATGCCCATGCCGGGCGCGCCGGCCTCTATGCTGAAAAGCGTTCGGCGGGAGATGCCGCAGGCTTGCGCGAGATCGTCCTGACTCAGTTGCCGGCGCATTCGGGCGTGCCGGATGCGCTCCCCGAGCGCTTCAATCGCAGCTGCGACTTCGTACGGCGGCGGCACGGCTTTCGGCATCGCGCCATTGTCCGCGCAGGGGCGCAGTCGGTCAACTTCTTGGGAAAAATATTGCTCACTAAATGGTTTAATAAGCAATATATTGCCCAATATTACTGGAACGCCACCTCGTCGAACGCCCGCAGCTTCCGGCTGTGCAGCCGCTGCGAGCCCTGCGAACGCAGGATCTCGATGGCCCGCATGCCGATGCGCAGGTGCTGGTCGACCCGCTCGCGGTAGAAGTGGTTGGCCATGCCGGGCAGCTTGATCTCGCCGTGCAACGGCTTGTCGCTCACGCACAGCAGCGTCCCGTAGGGCACCCGGAAGCGAAAGCCGTTGGCGGCGATGGTGGCGCTTTCCATGTCGAGCGCCACGGCGCGGCTCTGGCTGAAGCGCCGCTGCGGCTCGTTGCCCGGCAGCAGTTCCCAGTTGCGGTTGTCGGTCGACGCGACCGTGCCGGTGCGCATGATGCGCTTGAGTTCCGCCCCCTTGAAGCCCGTGACGTCGGCCACCGCCTGCTCGAGCGCGAGCTGGATCTCGGCCAGCGCCGGAATGGGAATCCACAGCGGCAGCTCCTCGTCGAGCACGTGGTCCTCGCGCACGTAGCCGTGCGCCAGCACGTAGTCGCCGAGCTGCTGCGAGTTGCGCAGGCCCGCGCAGTGGCCCAGCATCATCCAGGCATGCGGGCGCAGCACCGCGATGTGGTCGGTGATGTTCTTCGCGTTGGCCGGGCCGACGCCGATGTTGACCATGGTGATGCCGCCGTGGCCGGGCCGCACGAGGTGGTAGCCGGGCATCTGCGGCAGGCGCGGAGGGGGCACGCCGAGCTCGTCGCCCGCCTCGGCCGCGAGGCCCGCGCGGCGCGTGACGACGTTGCCGGGCTCGACGAAGGCGACGTACTCGCTGTCGCTCCTTGCCATCTCCTCGTGGCCGAGCCGCACGAACTCGTCGATGTAGAACTGGTAGTTGGTGAACAGCACGAAATTCTGGAACCACTCCGGCCGCGCGCCCGTGTAGTGGCGCAGGCGATGCAGCGAATAGTCGGTGCGCGACGCGGTGAACAGCGACAGCGGCTGCGGGTCGCCGGGGCCGCGGCGCATCGTGCCGTTGGCGATGCCGTCGTCCATCGCCGAGAGGTCGGGCAGGTCGAACAGGTCGCGCATCGCCCAGCGCCGCTCGGGGCTCAGGTTGCCTTCGATGTGGTCGTTCTCGGCGAACGAGAAATGCACGGGAATCGGCTCCTGGCTCGTCCCGATCTCCAGCTCCGCGCCGTGGTTTTGCAGCAGCAGGGCGAACTGCTCCCGCAGGTAGTTGGCGTAGAGGTCGGGGCGCGTCAGCGTCGTCTCGAAGGAGCCCACGCCGGACACGAAGCCGTACGAGACGCCCGCGTTCTCCAACACCGCCTGGGGCACCGCGGTTTCGGTGCGCAGGCGGGCATAGGGATAGTGCGCGCGCACGCGATCGGCAAGGGCCTCGCCGGCGACGAAGCGCTGCATGGCATCGCGCAGGTGTTCGATCTGGGCCGTATAGATCGTCTGGACTTGCGCGAGCGCGGATTCCGGGTCGGTGTGGCGGGTGGGTGCGACGGGCGGCGGCAGGAGCGGCATGCGGCTATTGTGCAGCCCGATACGTGCAATCGGATTCACACCGGCAATGCGTGCGCGGGGGTGCGCCCGCGTCCTACAAGCCGTCAAGAACTCACCTGACGTTACAAGTTGCGTCCTCTTGGCACAGTCACTCCACCGAAGAAACGCACTTTTTCGAATACAAGGAGTTGACACAAATGACGACAGCCGCAGCCGCAGCGAATCCCTTTGCCCTGATGGTCGACCCCGCCGAAGTGCGCCAGATGATCGACCGATCGGAAGCGCTGGGCAAGCTGAGCCAGCGCCAGTGCCATCCGCTCGACCGCGCCGTCATTCGCTGCGCCAGCGCCGAGATCGCCGCCTTCGACGCCAAGATCGACCGGACCACCGTCTACCTGCCCCCGGAAGAGGACAAGGCCACGCCCGTCGTGCGCACCTACTCGCGCCGCATCAACTGATTCTTTTTCCGCGTCCTCGACGCCACTCACCCTACGCGCCGCACGGGAATCCCCTGCGGCGCCGGTCTTTGCGGGGTACACACCAGCCCAGCCGGTAACATCGCGGCTGATGACGCATATGTCCACCGTGACCCGCGCGCTCGGCTACCCCGGCATGGCGCCGCTGCGCTGGCTCTGGGCCTGGGTGCGAATCACGTTCTTCGGCGCGGCGATGCTCGTGCGGGCGCTCTCGCCCTCGAGCTACGGGCCCGAGATGCGCCAGAACCTCGCGCGACACATCTACATGGACACGGTGCCGATCCTGGCGTGGTTCACGATCCTCACCGCGCTCTTCACGATCATCATCACGCGCATCGTCCTCGTCACGGCCAACAGCTATGGACTGTCGCAGTACGCGCTCGAGATGGTGGTGCGGGTCCTGGTCATCGAGCTGATTCCCATCGGCGCGGCGCTCTTCGTGGCGCTGCGCTGCACTATCCCGAGCGGGGCGGCGCTCTTCGATATCCGCCGCGTCGGCCACTTCCGCAAGCTACGCAGACAGCGACTCGACCCGGTCACCGTGGAGGTGCTGCCGCGCCTGCTGGCCGGCATCTTCTCCACGATCACGCTCGCCGCGCTGAGCTGCGTCGTGTCGATGATCGTCTGCTACTACGCCGTCTACGGGTTCACCGCGGCCGGCATCCAGCCCTACACGCGGATCTTCGGCCACGTCTTCGAGCCGGTCGTGACCTTCCTCTTCGTGTTGAAGACGATGTTCTTCGCGCTCGCGGTGTCCGTCATTCCCATGGCCTCGGCCCTCTACAACGTCGAGGGCGACGACCACCAGCGCGAAAGCGCCGCACTGCAGGGACTCGTGCGCATGTTCGGCGTGCTGCTCGTGCTCGAGGCGCTGTCGCTGGTCGGCAACTACATCTGACCTTACGCATCCGCATGGCCGAAACGACGCCTCCCGATCCGACCGCACCGCCCGAACCCGCGACGCCCGGCACCGCATCGGAGCCGGCGGCGAAGCTGCGGAGGCACTCCGTGCGGCATCTGGAGCTGAAGGCCGCGCTGCTCGTGGTGTTCACGATGGCGCTGCTGCTGGGCGCGGCGCTCTACGTGCTGCATGCCCGAGGCTTTTTCGAGCCGAAGCAGCGGCTCGTGCTGATCGCCGACGATTCCGAGGGCGTGGTGCCCGGCATGGACATGACCTTTTCCGGCTTCCCCATCGGCCGCGTGCGCCACGTCGAACTCGGCGACAAGGGCAACGTTCGGATCACGGTCGACGTCAACAAGCACGACGCACGCTGGCTGCGCACGTCGAGCGTCTTCACGCTGGTGCGCGGGCTCGTGGGCGGCGCGCAGCTGCGCGCCTACAGCGGCGTGCTGACCGATCCTGCGCTGGCCGACGGGGCGGAGCGGCCCGTGCTGCGCGGCGACGCCAACGCGGAACTGCAGCGCGTGATCGGCGCGGCCCGCGACGTCTTCGACAACCTCAACGAGATCACGGGCCAGAACTCCGAGCTCAACCGCATGCTCGGCAACCTGCAGACCTTTTCGCAGAAGCTGCAGGGCCGGCAGGGCGCGCTGCACGCGATCTTCGGCAACGAGGAGGACGCGCGCAAGCTGGTGATGGCGGTGGAGCGCGCCCAGTCGGCGATGGCCCGCATCGAGGCCGTGGCCGCCCGCGCCGAGCAGATCGCGGCGAAGGCCGACACGCAGGTGTTCGGCGCCGATGGCCTGCTGCCCGAAACGCGTAACGCGGTGCGGCAGGCGCACGCGCTGCTGGCCGATGCGCGCAACAGCATGAAGCGGGTCGATGCGGTGCTGGCCGAAGCGCAGGGCGCGGCCGGAAACGTGAAGACGGCGACGCAGGACCTCGGCGCGCTGCGCCTCGACGTGGAAGCGAACCTGCGCAAGATCGAGGACATGATCAACGACATCAATCGCAAGTGGCCGTTCGCGAAGGAACGGAAGATCGAGTTGCCATGAGAACGCTTGCCGTCCTGTCCTTGCTGCTGCTCGTGGCCGCCTGCGGCAACAAGCCGCGCCAGCCCGACTGGCTGGTCAATGCCGACGGCGCGCAGGACCGCTTCGAGCGCGCCTACCTGTCGGGGCGCGATCGCGTGGCCGAGGCGGAGTTCGCGCGGCTGCGCCAGGAGTTGTCGAGCACGGGCGACGTCGCGCTCGTCGCGCGCGGCGAACTCACGCGCTGCGCGATGCGCGTGGCAAGCCTGGAGTTCGAGCCCTGTGCGGGGTTCGAAGCGTTGAGGCGCGATGCGGGCGCGAGCGAGCGCGCGTACGCGGATTTCCTGGAGGGGAAGGTGGCGGATGCGAAGCTGCTGCCCGAGTCTTACCGGGCCATCGCCGGCACGCAGTCAGTTGTCGATGGGTCTGCGCTCTCGCGCATCGAGGAGCCGGTTTCGCGCACGATCGCGGCCGGCGTGCTGTTGCGCAGCGGTCGCGCCGGGCCGGGCGTGTTGCAAGCCGCGGCGGAGACCGCATCGCAGCAGGGATGGCGCCGCGCCGTGCTCGCCTGGCTGGCCGCGCAGGCCGTCGCCGCCGAGCGCGCGGGCAATCGCGAAGAGGCGCAGCGGCTGCGCAGGCGGATGTTGCTGGTGCAGGAGGGGTCCGAGCTGCCGGGTGGTCCGCGCGGGCGGTGAGGGGCGACGGGGAGCGAAGCGGAAAAAACAAAAAGCCCCGCCGAAGCGGGGCTTGGTGATCGCGCTGAAACCGGTTAGGGCTTCGACGCGGTCGGGAAAGGCCATGCGGCCTGGGGGTTCAGCGTGGTCTGTGCAGCGGGCGCGGCAGGGGCCGAGCTCGCAGGGGCACCGGATGCGCCGCCGGACGCACCGGCGGATTTCGCAGCCTTCTTCGCGCCGCCGGACTTCTTCGCCGCAGCTTTCTTGGCGCCGCCGGCCTTCTTGGCAGCGGTTTTCTTGGCGCCGGCCTTCTTGGCGGCAGCCTTCTTCGCAGGCGCCTTCTTCGCGGTGGTCTTCTTCGCAGCAGCCTTCTTCGCCGCGGGGCGCTTCGCGGCGGCCTTCTTGGCTGCCGGGCGCTTCGCAGCAGCCTTCTTCGCTGCCGGACGCTTGGCCGCAGCCTTCTTCGCCGGGGCCTTCTTCGCCGGCGCCTTCTTGGCGGCGGCCTTCTTCGCTGCCGGGCGCTTGGCCGCGGCCTTCTTCGCCGGTGCCTTCTTCGCTGCAGCCTTCTTCGCCGGGGCCTTCTTCGCGGCCGCTTTCTTCGCAGTTGCCATTTTCATCTCTCCTAGTTCAAGTTGATCAACATCAACCAATGAAGCACTCCGCGCCCTGTTGGTGTGCGCGAAGCGATCCGTGGGGTTGGGCCTCAGCCCAGCTCCACGAACACCGTGGCCTGTCGGGATGCCGCCTCTTCGGGTCGGTCGTTCTCGCCAGGCGTATCCAACTCAATTCGCAGTTGCCGGAACCTCGAATTCACATTCCATGCTCAGTCCCATGAAAGCGCGCCACCCGACTGGTACTCGATCACGCGGGTTTCGAAGAAATTGCGCTCTTTCTTGAGATCGATCATCTCGCTCATCCACGGGAAGGGGTTCTCCTCGTTCGGGAACAAGGCCTCCAAGCCGATCTGCGTCGCGCGACGGTTCGCGATGTAGCGCAGGTAGCCCTTGAACATGGATGCATTCAGTCCGAGCACGCCGCGGGGCATGGTGTCCTCCGCGTAGCGATACTCCAGTTCGACGGCCCGCTGGAACAGCGCCTTGATCTCGGCCTTGAATTCGGCCGTCCACAGGTGCGGGTTCTCGAGCTTGATCTGGTTGATGAGGTCGATGCCGAAGTTGCAGTGCATCGACTCGTCGCGAAGGATGTACTGGTACTGCTCGGCGGCGCCGGTCATCTTGTTCTGGCGGCCGAGCGCCAGGATCTGCGTGAAGCCGACGTAGAAGAAGAGGCCTTCCATCAGGCACGCGAACACGATCAGGCTCTTGAGCAGCGTCTGGTCGGCTTCGGGCGTGCCGGTGTGGAAGTTGGGGTCCATGATCGCGTCGATGAACGGGATCAGGAACTCGTCCTTGTCGCGGATCGACTGGACCTCGTGGTACGCGTTGAAGATCTCGGACTCGTCGAGTCCGAGCGACTCCACGATGTACTGGTAGGCGTGCGTGTGGATCGCCTCCTCGAACGCCTGGCGCAGCAGGAACTGCCGGCACTCGGGCGCCGTGATGTGGCGGTAGGTTCCCAGCACGATGTTGTTGGCGGCCAGCGAATCGGCGGTGACGAAGAAGCCGAGGTTGCGCTTGACGATGCGGCGCTCGTCCTCGGACAGACCGTTCGGGTCTTTCCAGAGGGCGATGTCGCGGTTCATGTTCACTTCCTGCGGCATCCAGTGGTTGGCGCAGGTGGCGAGGTACTTCTCCCACGCCCACTTGTACTTGAACGGCACCAACTGGTTGACGTCGGTCTGGCCGTTGATGATGCGCTTGTCGGCGGCCGTCACGCGGCGCGCGGTGGGTGCCGGTGTCGATTGCGCTTGCGAAGCGGCGGAGGGTTGCGGCTTGACCGTGACGGTGATCGGCGCGGGGATCGGTGCTGTGATTGGCGCGATGTTCTGCGCGAGATCCTGCACGAGGTGTTGCGCGAGCAGAGGTGACGGGGCCACCTCGCGGCCGGCGAGCGGGCCGCTACTCATTGCATTCGACGGTGTGGGCTTGACGTCGTCTTCCCAGGTCAACATAAGTTTTCCAGTGCTCGAATTATGTGAGCACTGATGCGGGATGCAAAGTGTCCGCTCGCATCAGCGTTCGATTTTGTTGTGTGAACGCATCGGCTTCGTGTCGGACAAAACCGATGCGTGATTCATGTTCATCGCGAATGCAACGCGCGTCGCGTTACTGGCAGGCCTCGCACGTCGGATCGTCGATCGCGCAGAACTTGATGTCGCTCGCGGGGACCGCGCTTGCGTTCGTCGCGCTCGCCATCTGCGACTGCGCCGCGGCTGCAGCGGCGTCGAGCGCCGACATGCCGCCCGCGCCTGCGCCGGAGGACACCGCGTTCAGGCGGCCCGACTGCACGGTCGACTTCTCGGCCTGCGTCGCGCTCGTCGTGCGCAGGTAGTAGGTCGTCTTCAGGCCGCGCAGCCACGCGAGCTTGTAGGTCTCGTCGAGCTTCTTGCCCGATGCGCCCGCCATGTAGATGTTGAGCGACTGCGCCTGGTCGATCCACTTCTGGCGGCGCGCGGCGGCTTCGACCAGCCACGTCGCCTCGACCTCGAACGCGGTCGCGTAGAGCGACTTCACTTCCTGCGGCACGCGGTCGATGGGGCGCAGCGACCCGTCGAAGTGCTTCAGGTCCATGACCATCACGTCGTCCCACAGGCCCAGGCGCTTCAGGTCGCGCACCAGGTAGTGGTTGATCACGGTGAATTCGCCGGACAGGTTGGACTTCACCGAGAGGTTGCCGAAGCAGGGCTCGATGGAGGCGTCCACGCCGATGATGTTGGAGATGGTCGCGGTGGGCGCGTTGGCGTCGCAGTTGCTGTTGCGCTTGGCGTCGGCGGCGATGGTTTTAGGGTGTGCGTGCCTGTCGTGCGTGGCGGATCGGTCGTCGT
>NZ_JBFWNP010000024.1:0-74715 GCF_050250995.1 Ramlibacter sp. | reverse complement strand
AGCAATTCAGCCGGGATCGGCGGATGCTCCGCCTTCTGCGCCGCAGCGCTGGTCTTCGGTTTGCGTGGCACTCATGCTCCTTGTCGTCATGTTATGCCTCGCACACAGAATTTCCGACACCCTCCTCTGACGTGGGAGGACAGATTCTCCGGATCCATGTCACGTGTGATCACGGAGACATTGCCTCTGCCGTCGGCACCGTGTATCGGGCGATTTCGTTGGCAAGCTCGTTCACCGATTTGATAAAGAGTTCTTGCTTTGCACGGAGCCGTCTGTCCACGAAGTAGTGTGACTCATCAGTCCACGTCTCAACAATCGTAGTCAGAGGGACCACGGCCTCCCGTGGGAGTGGAAGTATGAAGTCGTGCCGCTGGTAGAGCCGAATCAGACCTGACTCTGCAAATAGCCCGCGAAAGATCTGAGCGAGCTTGCGGTCGTGGTCAGACAGTGCGCTCAGCGGCTGGAAGCGACGGAGAATCTCGACCCCGCCACCCAGCAGTCCGAAGAGAGCCGCATAGGGTTCATAGTCCGCGCCCGGATTCGCCACCCAGAGGCCGGCGAACAAAACAGCGACTGCAAACAGAGCCACTTCGATCAAGCCGATGATCACTTGCGCCGCCTAACGTCGGAGTTGACCGGCACGCAGCGGCAGGGCGCCGCGTGGGGTATGCTTTTCAACACGCCACGCGGCGCCCTGCCGCTGCGTGTCCGCGTCGAACGACATGTTCGACCTCACCGATGCTACGCACATGTGGCCCCGAGTGCTAGGACTCGGCCCGAATCGTCCGAATGGATCATGCGCTCTTCGCCCACTTTGCTAGCGTCTTCTCAAAAGGGCGATGCAGGGCTTGCCGACCCAGGAAGTACTTTCGCTCGTCCTTCGCGAGCCCGGCAACAGCAAACAACATAGCGCGCTGTTGCCAGGGATCCATCGCCGCGAAGTCCTCCTTCAATTCGCGGACCCAATCAAGAGCGCCATTGAGGCGCGCCGCCAGGATCACTTCGCGGCGCACGAAGGCGTCTGCAGACTGGAACATTGAGCGCAGTTTCTCGAAATGGTTAATGTGCTGATTGCGAGTGAACACGCTCAAAATCAAGAGCCTGAAGTATTCGCTTGACCTCACTTCGGGCTTCTTCAGCAGTTGGAGCAACCTTGTTCCCACGCGCTTCCAATCTTTCGCTGGAATCGACTGCACCGACCCCAGGTAGAAGCAGATGTTCGCGAAACACGGACCGAGGCTATCGAGATTCTCCAAGGAGACTTGAATGCCCCCAGGATGGCCAATCTGCGCCAGTCTCCGATAGAACCAACGAAGTCGTATATAGTCGACAGGGTCCGCTGAGATGTACTCTTCGATCACGCTCCGAATCGAGGCTTCGGATATTGATGCCCAGTCGCCGGGCAGGACCTGGGCGAACGATATGGTTTTGTAGGGATCACCACCCGAGTACTTCCTGATAAGTTCTAGAAGGGATTTCTCGTTCGCATTGATCGGGCGGTCCTCGATCATCCCTGCGCAAATGCGCGAAAACTCATCGGGCTTATAGATCCTGGTCTTGTGTCGCTGGAGCGTTAGCCTTTGCTGTTTGTCCAACACAGTGGCAACGGTCGAAAGCGCTGCCCTTGCCTCCCGCTCATTCCTGCAGAAGATGACCATATCGTCAGCGTACCGAATGTGGCGCACACCAGCGGACATCAAGCTGTTATCAACCGGGATCAGTGTGGCCTCCGCGATTAAGTGAATCGGGTGAGGACCAACGGGAACACCTCTCGACACGCCTGCTGTCGTGGACTCAAGTAAACCGATGATCCACTTCACCGCCTGATTCGGCAAGCCAGCGGATATCAGCTGGTTTTCTACTGTGTGATGGTAGACCTGATTGTAGAAATCCGCGATGTCGCAATAAAGGATGTGGCTGTACTTGGTCGCGTGGGATTCAGCTGCTGTCCAAAAGCTGTTCCACGCATTTTTGCTACTGTATAGGCCCTCAGCGGGCGTCGGCCGGAACCTGTAGCTGAACACTCGACGTGCTTCTAGCCTCAGATCTTCAATCTGTTGTCCGAACTGGTAGATCAGGGCTGCGAGAACGATCGAATCTTGAGGGTCAAGCTGAGTGGCTTGCCTGTATGAAATCTCGTCCTTTGGCACGACGAATCGGCGACAGCTTCCAGCTGGAAGTGCGGCGAGGTCGGCAGCCGCAATCTGCCCGACAAAGTGGGGCTTCTCTGCAAGGACTGCTTCGACCTCAAGCACTTTTGGGAAGAGGTCTCCGTCGGAGTGTGCGTGAACGAAATCGAGAGCCCATTCAACGGAAGCAGCTGTTAGTGTCATATTGCTGGCTCGTGAGGTCTAACGCGCAAGTGAGCGGCACCCGACTGCAAGGCGCCGCGATGCGCATGATTGCAAACCGCGCCTCGCGGTGCCTTGCAGTTGGGTTTCGGTCTCGACCGCAGTGTTAGACGGCGTACTGCGGCGACGATCTACAGCTCCCATTGTTCCCATGCTCTATTCCATCGAGCGGCGTCCACCGCATCGCGCAGACCAACATATATGCAGGGAAACACAGCCTTGAGTGTCCCGCGCCGAATGCTCTCTGACTGGTACTCGCAGCTGGCCTCGACGGCCGCCCTGGCCTGCCTTCCGGATAGTAGGAAGCCCTCATAGCGCTCCTCCGCGACAAGCCACCGAACCAGGACGTACACATCCCTTGGCCCGGGTCGCACCTTCTCCGGTGGGGGCATCGGAAAGAAGCTCACCTTCTTTGAGGAAGCCTTGACTTGAATGTTTGCGTGCTTCGTTCCGGCAGCATTGAGTGCAACGATGTCGTACGCTGCGGTATTCCGAATCGTTGGTAGCGCAACCATCCCGCGGCGCGACAGCTCCGAAGCGACGTAGTGCACGCCAGCGACCCCGATCAATGCGTTCTTGGACATGGGCTCCTTGCGCCGTCTTATGAGTTGTATTTATACCCCCCGGAAGACTACGGTTAACCCCTCGCCGGGTCAATGTGCTCGCGACAAAGGCAAGGGCCACTACCAACCGGCTTCTCCTAAATATGCGGCTGAATGAACAGCATCACGTCCGTCAGGCTGACGCCCCCGACGCACGCCGCCCTGTCGCCAGTTGCGTGGGCCGATTCGGCTGCGGCACTACGCGCTGTCAACGGAGAAGTCCTAGATGGCGTGGGTGCGTGTCTTCGCGCGTCTTCAGGGCTTGCGGCACCCGCGCGAGCTGGGCGCTGCGGAGGGCGAGGCGTTTCTCACCCACCTTGCGCAAGACCGGAACGTGTCCGCGTTCACGCACCGCCAGACGCTGTCGGCCAGCTTTTTCCTGTGCCGCGAGGTGCTGCGCATCGACTTGCCCTGGCTGGCAGAGACCGGGCGGCCGCGCCGTGGCGACTCCAGAACGTCAAGGTAGCCGGCCCCTCACCGACGCAGGCCGCCGCGAGCGGCAGACTCCGAAAGTTCCGACCCTAACGCGGCCCACCCGGATTCTCCGCCAGCCGCTTCTCCATCGCCAACTGTCGCAGCGCTTCGCGAACCAGCGGCAGGCGGTCGTTCCCGAAGTACATATCGACCTTGTCGACGAACAGGGTGGGCGACCCGAAGCCACCGCGCGCGATGCACTCGTCCGTGTTGGCTCGCAGTTCGTCCTTGATCTCCTGCTTCGCGATCCCCTCGAAGAGCCGGGTGGAATCGAGGCCCGCACGACGGCAGACTTCGACCAGCACGTCGTCCTGCGAGATGTCGAGATCGTCCCGCCAGAACGCCTCGAAAACCGCCTTCGCGTAAGGGAGCAAGTTGCCTTCCTTCTGGAACACGATCGCGCCGCGCATCGCCTTCACGCTGTTCACGGGATGCGCAGTGGGCGGCATCCGGATGATGAGCCCAGCCACGCGTGCCCAGTCCTGCAGGTCCTTGCGCTGGTACCGAAGCTTCGCGCGAACCGGACTGCCGCGATTCGCATAGACCTCCTGATTGACCGCATTGAAGATGCCGCCCACCAGCACCGGACGCCACTCGATCTCCATGCCGTATTCGGCGGCGAGGGGCTGAATGTTGTGGAAGGCGAGGTAGGTCCACGGGCTCGAACAGTCGAAGAAGAACTCGATCATTTGACCTCGGGAGTAAATTGGCCATCGCGCGTGAGGCCGAACATGACGCGCCGGCCATCTTCATCGAGCGGCTTTCGAGCCTCCTTGAGGAGGGCAAGGCCCCGCTGCACCTGCGGCCGTGCGCGGACTTCGGCGAACCACCGCTTCACGTTCGGAAAGTCGTCCAGCGTCAGGCCCTGCTTCTTGTGCGTCATGATCCACGGGAAGCAGGCCATGTCCGCGATGCCGTAGTCGCCTGCGATGAACCTTCCGGTCTTCTCGAGCGCGGTGTCCAGCACCCCGTAGAGGCGTCGCGCCTCCCGCTCGTAGCGCGTGACGGCATACGGAACCTTTTCGGGCGCATAGAGCTTGAAGTGGCCATGCTGGCCGAGCATCGGCCCGAGCCCGCCCATCTGCCACATCAGCCACTGGGTGACGTCGTAGCGCCCGCGCAGGTCGGAAGGCAGAAAGCGACCGGACTTCTCGGCGAGGTAGAGCAGGATCGCCCCGCTCTCGAAGATCGAAACTGGAGCGCCGCCGTCCGCGGGCGCGCGATCCACGATCGCGGGAATGCGGCCGTTCGGGCTGATCTCCAGGAATTCGGGCTTGTGCTGGTCGCCGTTCCCGAGTACGACGGGAACAACGTTGTATGGGAGCCCGCACTCCTCGAGCATGATCGAGATCTTCCAGCCGTTCGGCGTGGGGTGGTAGTAGAAGTCGATCATCGAAGATGCCCTGGCCTCCGAGCGGGTCGTCGGGAACGCCCGCTAACGAGCGATCCTACCCCGGCAGTTCCAGCACCGTCCGCGCCAGAATATTCCGCTGGATCTCGTTCGACCCGCCGTAGATCTTGGCCGCGCTCGAATTGAAGAGCGGCGCGAGCAGGTGCATGCTGCCCTCGCCGACCTGCACCGCGCCGGCCAGCGCCGCCGAAGTACCGGCGTACTTCGCGATGGCCAGACCGATGCGCTGGTAGGTCTCCGTCGCCCACACCTTCAGCATCGACACCGACTGCGGCAGCTTCTCGCCGCGCCGCACATAGTCGCCGTAGCGAGAGTAGCTCGACGCGAGGTCGGCGACGTCGAGCGCGAGCTCGGCATACGACGCACGGAAGGCCGCATCGTCCATCAGGCCGCTCAACTGGCCCAGCGACTTCAGGTAACCCAGCGCATGCTGCGTCTGCTTCGGGCTGCCCAGGTGCAGCCGCTCGAAGCCGAGCAGCGCCTTCGCGATCGTCCAGCCCTGGTTCAGCTCGCCGACGAGGTTCTCGCGCGGCACGCGCACCTTGTCGAAGAAGACTTCGCAGAATTCCTCGTGGCCCGCGAGGTCGCGGATCGGGCGGATCGTGATGCCCGGCGTCTGCAGGTCGCACAGCAGGAAGCTGATGCCCTGCTGCTGCTTCACTTCCTTGTCCGTGCGCACAAGCATGAAGATGTGCGTGGCGTCCTGCGCGAGCGTGGTCCAGATCTTCTGGCCGGTCACGACGAACTCGTCGCCGTCGATGACGGCCTCCGTTCGCAGGCTCGCGAGGTCCGAGCCGGCATTCGGCTCCGAATACCCCTGGCACCACACGTTCTCGCCGCTCAGGATCTTCGGCAGGAAATGCTTCTGCTGTTCGGCATTGCCGTACTGCATGAGCACCGGTCCGACCATCAGGATGCCCTGGTCGGGCGCGCGCGCGACGCCGTACGACTCGAACTCCTCGAACCACGCGAGCTGTTTCGCTGCGGGCAATCCCAGGCCGCCGAATTTCACGGGCCACGCGGGCGCGATCCAGCCCTGCTTCGCGAGGCAGCGGTACCAGTCGCCGATCTCGGGCCAATGCACGCGGCGCGGCATGTGGCGCAGGTCCTTCGGGTAGTTGCGTGAAATGAACGAGCGCAGCATCGCGCGGAATTCGTCGTCGGGCATCGCGGCCCAGTCCGCCGTCTTCGGGAATTCGCCCTTCCACGTATCGGCCACGTCGTCCTCGTGCGGTGCGTCGCCCGCGAGCGCGAGCCAGCGCGCCTGCAGCTCGCGGTCGGTGCCGAAGCGCGGCACGAGCGCCAGGATGCGCTTGAAGACGAGCCCCACGTCGCATTCGTCGGTGATGCCCATCGCACCGTGCAGCTGCACGGCCGTCAGGCCCGCGTCCATCGCCGCGCGCGCGGCGCGCAGCTTGGCGCGCATCGCCGACGCATCGGAACCCTGCACCGCCTCCTCGATGCACGCCCGCGCGAGTTCGACCTGGATGCTCACGTCGACCAGGCGGTGCTGAAGCACCTGGAAGCTGCCGATGGCCTTGCCGAACTGCTTGCGCTGCGAGATGTACTCGGTGGTGATCGCCTGCAGGCGCTCCGCGGCGCCCAGCAGTTCCGCGGCCGTGAGCACGCGGCCCACGCGCGCCGCTTCGCCGATCAAGGCTGCAACGCCCTCGCCTTCGGCGACGATGGCCTGCGCGCCGATGGCGACGTTGGCCAGGTGCAGCTTCGCGCGCGAGCGGCCGTCGACTTCGCGCAGCGGCTCGACCTTCACGCCGTCGTCGCGCGCGCCGACGTACACCAGCACCGGAGCGCCCTGCGCATCGTGCGCCGCGAGCAGCCAGCCGTCCGCCGGATCGGCGGGCACCGCATAGGGCGCGACACCCGAGAGACGGCGCACGCCGCCGCTTGCGCTCTCCAGCGTACAGGCGGCAGCCGATGCCGATCCCGCCGCGCCCGCTTCGAGATCGAGGTTCAGGCCGACGATGCGTTCACCCGAAACCACCGAAGCGAGCAGTCGGCGCGACGCATCCGTTGCCGCGCGCGACAGGAGCGTCGCCGCCACGCCCGCCACCGCCGTGAACGGCTCGGGCGCGACCCAGCGGCCCGCCTTGCGCGCGATGGCCGCGGCCGCGCGCAGATCGAGCCCGAGGCCGCCCTGCGCTTCGGGCACGAGCAGCCCGGGCCAGCCGAGCTCCACGACCTGCGACCAGTCGTCGCGGCCGAACTCCGCCTTGGGCAATGTGTCTTCTTCGCTCGCGCGCCGCTTGCGCGGCACGTCGAGGCCGCCGCGCGCCTGCAGAAACGATTCGGCCGAGTCCTCGATGGCGCCGATGAGCTCCGCATCCTCCGCGGCATTCACTTGTGCTTGTTCCATGTCCTTCAGTCTCCGCAATCCCCCGGCGCAAGCCAAGTCGAATGTCGCGAACGCCATGTTCGCCATCGAGAAAGGGCGCGCGCCCTCTCCCGCCGGGCCGGCTCAGGTCTTCGTCAGCGCGACCAAGCGCTTCCACTTCGCCGATTCGCCCGGCGACGCGGCCTTCACCGCGGCCGCGGGCTGGTAGTCGACGGCAAGCTGCTGCGCGTCGGCGAAGGCCTTGAACTCGGGCGTGGCGGCGATCTTGCCGAAGGCATCCGACAGCCGATTGACGATCGCGGCCGGCGTGCCCTTGGGCGCGAACGCCCACACGGGCGAGCCGACCTCGTACTGTTCCAGGCCTTTGGTCTCGCGCACGTCGGGAATGCCTTCGAGGGTGCGCTTCGCACCCGTCGTTGCGATGATGCGCAGCTTGCCCGCCTTCACCAGCGGCAGCGCCGCCGGACCCGAGAAGCCGATGCCGACCTGGCCGCTCGACACGTCGATCATGGCCTGCGAGCCGTTCTTGTACGGCGCATGCACGAGTTCGATGTTGGCGAGCGAGGCGAGCAGCGCGCCGCCCATGTGCGAGGTGGTGCCGTCACCGGCGTTCGCGAAAGCGATGGTCTTCGGCGCCTTCTTCGCGGCGGCCACGAGGTCGGCGACGGTCTTGTAGGGCGAATCGGGCGCGGTGACCATGACGAGCGTCGTGTACGTCATCTTCGCGATGGGCTCGAAGTCGGCCACGGCGTCGAAGTTCACCTTCTCCATGAACTGCGCGGTGTAGAAGCTCGAGAGGTTGAAGAGGATGGTGTAGCCATCGGCGGGCGCCTTCGCCACCGCATCGGTACCGAGCACGGTGCCCGCGCCGGGCCGGTTGTCGACAACGACCTGCGCCCCGGGGATGTACTTCGGCAATGCGTTGGCCACTTGCCGTGCCACGCCGTCGGTGGCCGAGCCGGGAGCCACGGGCACGATGAAGCGGATGGGCTTGTCCGGCCACGCCTGGGCAAAGGCCGACGATGCGCCGAGCGTGGCGAGACCCGGCACGGACAGAAGAAGGGAGCGGCGATCGATCATGGACAGGTCCTCGACAAAGGGCGCCGCGCGGGGCGGCGGCCCGAAACGAAAATGCGGCCGAAAGGCCGCATGGGGAACGGGAAGCGAATGGTCCGGCAACGGCGGGAGGCGCGCAATCGCGAGCCCCTCGCGCGTTCCGTACAACGGGCCAGAAGCTCTGGGCGCGCGTTGCTCCGGCGTTACTGCGGCTTTACTCCGGAACGAAGTTCATCGCCTTGAAGACTTCCTGCCAGTGGCCGGCTTCCTCGCGGACTTCCTTGTCGAACTGCGCGGGGCTCGAGCGCAGCATGGCGCCGGAGATCTTGGTCTCGATCTGCTTTCGGCCCTCGGCGTCGGCGTAGATCGTGCCGAGGTCGCGCGCGACCTTGTCGACGATGTTCTTCGGCAGCGACTTCGGCGCGAGCATGCCGGCCCAGATCTGCGGGACGTAGTCCTTGTAGCCCACCGCCTCGGCGAGCGTCGGCACGTTCGGCAGGTTGGCGTAGCGCTCGTTGCTGATCACGGCCAGCGGCACGATCGTCCCCGCGTCCATCTGCCCGGCCACGGAACTGGGCGTGTTCACGAGGAACTGCGTGTCGTTGCGCAGGAGCGCGAGGTTCATCGCGGTCACCGCGTTAAAGTCCACGGGGGTGTAGTTGACGCCGATCGACTTGTTGATGATGGCCATCGAGATGTTGAAGATCGCGGTGCGGCCGAGGCCCGAGAAGAACAGCGGGTTCTGCTTGCTCAGCGCCACGAACTCGCGCAGGTTCTTCGCCTTCTTCGCCGTCTCCGCGTTCGTCACCAGCACGTACTGGTAGGCGATGACCTTGTAGATCGGCTGCAGGTCGGTGAAGGGGTCGTAGCGCAGCGCCTTGGTCGTGTACTTCGGCAGGTAGGAACTGGCCGAGGCCAGCAGCAGCGTGTGGTTGTCCGTCGCGTTGGCCGCGAACTCCGTGCCCACGATGCCGCCCGCGCCCGTGCGGTTCTCGACGATCACCGGCTGCTTCCAGATCGCCTCGAGTTTCGGCGCGAGCAGGCGCGCGAGCGTGTCGCCCGACGAGCCGGCGGCCTGCGCGATCACGATCTTGACGGGGCGCTGCGGCCAGTCCTGCGCCTGTGCGGTGCCGGCGGAAAGCGCGAATGCCGCGCAACCCAGCGCGGCCATGCGCAGCCAGCTGCGGCGAAGAATGTGTTTCATCGATGTCTCCTGCTTTGGAAAAATGTCGGGGATTATTGATCGACCAGCGCGAAGAGCGGCTGCGTCTGCGTGCCCCTCTTCTCGTAACGCACTTCCACCCGCTTGCCGATGACGACGTCGTCAGGCTTTGCAAGGAACTGGGTGAACAGGTAATAACCCTCATCCATCTCCACGAACCCGACGGTGTACGGCGAAATCTTCTGCCACGTCGCGGTCGGCCCGCGCACGACGGTGCTGTGCGAGTAGACCTTGCCCTTGCCCTTCGACGTGTGCCAGGTCAGCGAGCGTCCGCTGCAATGCGGGCAGAACCCGTGCGGCGGCCACACGGCCTGCGTGCAGGTGTCGCAGCGCTGGTAGGTCAGCCGGTCTTCCTGGAGCGCGGCCCAGTAGGGCTCCGCGTCCATGATGCGGTGCGGCTGCGGCCAGCCGTCTTCGTATTTCACGCTGCTCATGTCGCGCTCCTGGAAAGCAAGGTCACGGCGCCGGCGGAGATCATGCCGCCGGCACCCTGGACGAGAACGGTGTTCGGACGCTTGCTCGGCGCCGCGCCCAGCGCTCTGCCGCGCAACTGGCGCACGGCTTCGATGTACGTGTCCATGTTGCACGAGATGCCGGGCTGGCCGAACGAGAGCCAGCCGCCGTTGGTGTCGGTCGGCAGGTCGCCGTCGATGCCGGTGCGGCCTTCGCGGTAGATCTCGAGGCCGCGGCCCTTCTTCGCGAAGCCGAGGTCTTCCATGATGATCGGCGCCATGTGCGCGAAGTTCGCCGAGATCTGCACCATGTCGATGTCCTTGTGGGACAGCCCGGACTGCGCGAATGCCTGGCGCGACGCCTCGGCCGTGCCGGTGTGCGTGAGGTTGGGGAAGGCGCCCAGGCCCGGGTAGCGGCACGAACGCATGTTCATGCGGTCCGTCAGGTACTCGTGCGTCGTGGCCGAGCCGTAGCCCATCACGTACACGGGGTCCTTCGCGGTCTTCGCCTTTTCGACGGAGGTCACGAGCAGCGCGCCGCCCGTGCCGCCGCCCCAGGTGGAGCACATCCAGCGGCGCAGCGGCGACGCGATGTAGGGCGATGCCAGCACCTGCTCGCGCGTGATCTCGCCGAAGCGCGCCTTCGCCGCATGCGGATGCTTCACACCCCAGCGCTGGTTGGCGATGGGCACGTCGGCCAGGTCGGCCTCGGTCCAGCCGAACTCGTGCAGGTAGCGGCTCGCGGCCTGTCCGTACAGCGCGGGGATCGTGGGGCCGAAGGGAATCTCGTGCGCGGGGTCGGCGTCGGCTTCCGCGCCCATCGCGACGGCGTCGACGAAAAGCTCGGTGGCATCGGCCGCCAGGCACAGCACGTACTCGGCCTTGCCCGCGGCGATCATCTGCGAGGCCAGGTGGACGGAGGCCGTGAGGCCCGAGCCGTGCATCGTGATCTCGGTGGTGATCGTCACCGGCATGTGCATGTGCGACAGGAAGATGTTGCTCCACTGCGAACGCTGGTCGGCCCAGGGCGAGCGGCCGGTGAAGATCGCATCGACCTGGTCCTTGCGGACGCCGGCGTCGTCGAGCGCGTTGAGCGTCGCCTCCGCGGCGAGCTGCAGCGGGTCCTTGCGGTTGCGCACGGTGGCGTACGCATCGCCCATGCCGACGATCGCGGCGACGGGTTGGGGCGAGCTCATTTTTTCGGCGCCGGCTTCTGGGCCGGCTTTTCAATCGGAAGCGTCGCGCCGATCAGGCCGTCCAGGTCTTCGCGCTTGCGCAGCATGAGCAGGCTCCACTCGGCCTTCTGCACCACCACGCCGTCCTGGTTGAGCGCCTTCATCAGGAACTTGATGACGCCGTACTTGTCGTCCTTCTCCTTCTTGTCGATGACTTCGCACACCGCGTAGATCGTGTCGTTGATGAACACGGGCGCGAGGAAGCGCATGTTGTCGATGCCGTAGTTCGCCTGGATGCCGAGGCCGAACTGGATGAGGCCGGTCACCACCGAATAGGTGAGCGAGCCCTGCACGATGCGCTGGCCGAAGCGCGTGTTCTTCGTGTAGTGGATGTTCGTATGGATCTCGATCCAGTTGCCGGTGAAGGCGCAGAAATTCACCACGTCGGTCTCGGTGATGGTGCGGCCGCCGGAGCGGAACACCTGGCCGATCTCGAGTTCGTCGTAGCTCTGGTCGATCTTGTTGTTGATCAGGGGCATGTTCGATTCTCCTCTTTGAATGTCAGGCCAGCCGCATGGACTTGGCGATGATGGTTTTCTGGATCTGCGAGGTGCCGCCGCCGATGGTCGACTGGATGCTCTCGCGCAGGTAGCGCTCCATGTCCGCCTCGGGCAGGTTGGCATAGCCGCCCAGCACCTGCATGCCGGTCAGCGCGCACTGCTTCAGCGTCTCGGAACCATACAGCTTGGCCATGGACACTTCGCGGCTGCACGGCAGGTGGTCCGCCGCCATCCGCGCTGCGCGATACACCAGCAGGCGCGCCGCGTCGACTTCGGTCTGGCGGTCGGCCAGCATGTGCTTGAGCACCTGGAAGTCCCACAGCTGCTTGCCGAACTGGACGCGCTCGTGCGCGTAGCGCACGGCGGTCGACACGGCCGTCTGCGCATTGCCGACGTAGGCGCCGGCCACCGAGCAGCGCTCGAGCTCCAGGTGGTCGGTGATGATCTCCCAGCCCTGGCCCACTTCGCCCAGCAGGGCGCTCGCGGGCACGCGGACGTTGTCGAGAAAGATCTCGGTGGTGCCGGTGGAGTGGCGCGACAGCGTGGGCAGCTTGTTGATGACGAGGCCCGGCGTGTCGTTCGGGATCAGCAGCACCGACAGGCCGCCGTGCTTGTTGTCGGCGTCGGTGCGCACGAGCATCGCGATCACGGTGTTGCGCGACGCGGCGCCGCTGCACCACAGCTTCTGGCCGCTCACGATCCAGTCGCCGTTGTCGTCCTGGCGCGCGCGGGTCTTGGTGTTGGACGCGTCCGAGCCCGCATCGGGCTCGGAGATGGAGATCGAAAAGCGGATCTTCCCGTCGATGAAGGCCTTGATGTACTTGTCCTTCTGCGCCTGCGTGCCGAACTTCGAGATGTTCATCGCGGTGAACGTGGGCACGAGCACCGCGGCCGCGAAGTCGAAGCCGTACTTGCCGAGCGCCTCGGCCATCAGCGTGTAGTCGAAGATGTTGCCGCCCGCGCCGCCCTCTTCCTCGGAGAACAGCAGACCGAGCCAGCCCTGCTTCGCGATCTTCTCGTAGGCCTCGTACGGGTATTCCCGGTTCATGTCGCACTTGCGGATGTATTCGCAGGTGATCTCGTTGTCCATGAACCGGTTGACCGTGTCGAGCCACATCTGCTCGGAATCGTCGAGAAAGTTCGCCATCGCGCTGCTCCTTGGTATTGCGTGCAGCGAAGTCTCGGGCTTCGCGAGCGGCGAACCAAGTGGCCTTTTGTGAAGCGGCGTTTCGACGCCTTCGAAGTTCCTCGAAGTACGGAACGCGATGGCGGTATCGGCTTGACTAGGTGCCCAGCAGTTCCCCGAGCGGCTTCAGGTGGTCGACCCGGTCGCAGATCGCTTTCACCGCGATCAGGATGGGGATGCCGAGCAGCAGTCCCCACACGCCCCACAGCCAGCCCCAGGCGAGCACGCCGATGAAGATGGCGACGGGGTTCATGCTGCTGGCCTTGCTCGTGGCCCAGGGCACGAGCAGATAACCTTCGACCACGTTGATCAGCAGCGAGATGCCGCCGACGAGGAGCGCCGTGTCCAGCTCGCCGAACTGCATGAACGCGACCACCATCGCACCGGCCGTGACGACGATGGAGCCGACGTACGGAACGAGGTTGAGCACGCCGGCGGCCACGCCCCACACCGCCGCGTGCTTGAGGCCGAGCATGGCGAACGCGAAGCCCGTGGCGAGACCGACCGCGACGCTGGCGACCAGTTGCACGAGCAGGTAGCGCTGCACCTGCGCATTGATCTCGTCGAGCGCCTGCACCGCGATCTTCTTCTGCGCGAGACCGGGTCCGGCGATCTTCACGAGCTTGCGCCGGAAGGTGTCGCCCGAGATCAGCAGGAAGTACGTGAGGAAGGTGATGACCACGGCCTGGCCGACCAGGCTGGCGAGTCCGACCGTGCCCGTCCACAGGTGCTCGCGAACGTCGAAGCGCGGCTTTTCCACCACCACGCGCTGCACGCCTCGCACGCGGTCGGGCGCGCTCGTTTCCTCGGCCGCCCGCCGCAACTCGGTCGCGGCCTTCTGCACCGAATCGACGGGTGTCGCCGGGCCGGTCGTGCGCTTGCGCAGCGCCTCGCGCAGCTTGGTGGCGGCCTCGGGCATGGAGCTGATCAGCTGATTCGCGTCGTCGGCCATCGAGTAGACCGCGGCGCCCGTGCCGCCGAGCACGCCGAGGATGAGCACCGCGGCGCTCAGCGCACGCGGGATCCGCAGGCGCTGGAGCCAGTCCACCACGGGCGAGAGCGCATAGGTGAACACCAGGCCGAGCATGAGCGGGATGAAGAAGCCGCTCGCCAGCCGGAGCACCGCCAGCACGGCCAGGACTGCCAGCAAGCCCAGGGTGACGCTGCGCACGTCGACCACCGGCATGTGCAGTTCCACCTGCGGAGGCTGGCGGGGATCGACATACGTGCGCAGGGGCACCTCGGGCGGCTGTTCGAGTTTGGGGTCCAAGGAGGTGCTCCGTCTTGCTGAGTTTCGCGCTGGATCGTAGGCGCGCGACTGCCTCTGCCGTGGCGGACGGCGCCTGCATCCGGCGTAGGCGGGGACCCGGGCCGGAGAGCCAAGAGCCCGGTCAGTGAGCCAGCGCTTCGCGAACCGCACTTAACTGGCGGCGCGACACGGAAAGGGATTCGTCAATGCCTTGAAGACGCACGGCCCAGCCCTCGCCCTCCTCGGTGTCGTAGTGCTTCTCGAGCGCCCTCACCGCGCCGCGCGCCACGAGTGCATTGCGATGCACCCGCAGGAAGCGCGCCGCGTGCTTTTCCTCGAGTTCGCTCAGCGAGCCGTCGAGGATGTAGCTGCGTGTGGCGGTTCGCACGGTGATGTACTTGAGCTCGGCCTTGAAGTACAGCACCTCCATCAGCGGCACGCGCTCGGTGCGGCCGCGATCCTGGATGACGAGCACCTCGGGCGGGGTCTCGGGCAAGGCCGGGCGGCGCGTGGCGAGCTGCCGCTCGACCTTCTGCAGCGCCGCCTGCAGGCGCTCCAGCCGCACGGGCTTGGTCAGGTAGTCGAGCGCCTCCAGTTCGAAGGCCCCCACCGCATGCTCGGCGAAGGCCGTCACGAAGACGACGGCCGGCGGATCGGCCAGGCTGCGCATCGCCTGCGCGAGCGCCATCCCGTCCGCGCCGGGCATGTGGATGTCCACCAGCGCGGCGTCGAAGCGTCGGCGTCGCAGCTGTTCCATCGCCTCGGTGGCATTGGCGGCCTCGGCCGCGACCGTGGCGGCGGGGGCGGCGCAATCGCCAAGCAAGGTCCGCAGGCGCGAGCGCGCGAGCGGTTCGTCGTCGACCAGCAGCACCTGCAAGCTCATAGAGATTCCCTCCTCACGCGGGTACTTCCATGCGAACCTGGTACAGGCCGTCCTTCAGGACGGCCTGGAACTGCGCCTGCACATCGTGCAGCAGCCGGAGCCGGTCGCGCACGTTGTCCTGCGCCACGCCGTGCCCCGCCCGCCCCTGTCCTGCCGGGACGGTATTGGTCACCTTGATCACCACCACACCCCCGCGTCGCTGGGTGGTGATCTTCACCTCGGCCCCCTCGGGGCTCGGCTCGACGCCATGCTTGACCGCATTTTCCACCAGCGGCTGCAGGAAGAGCGGCGGCACGCGGGCGCCGCCCGCGGCGGGGTCGAGCGCCCACTGTACCCGCAAGCGTTCGCCGAAGCGCACCTGCTCGATGTCGAGATAGTGCTTCGCCACCTCGACCTCCTGCGCGAGTTGCACCGCGTCGCCGCGGTCCACGAGCGCGTGGCGAAAAAGCTCGCTCAGGTCCTCGAGCAGCGCCTCCGCCCGGGCCGGGTCCTCGCGCACGAGGGCGATGGCGCTGTTCAGGCTGTTGAAGAGGAAGTGCGGACGGATGCGCGCCTGCAGCTCCGCAAGGCGGGCGGTGGTCTCGGCCGGCATGCGCCCCTTGGCGCGCATGACCAGTGCGGCGACGAGCAGCCAGGCCAGCAGGGCGCCGGTGCAGGCCGTCGCGACCCAGGGCACCGGGGCGACGCCGATCATGGCCAGCAGGCCGCCGCCATACAGCGCGGCGAGCGCGCCCAGCACCACGCCGCACAGATGCTGCGCCGCCAGCGGCAGGCGCGCGAGCCGCTCCTTGAGGCTGCACGCGACCAGCAGCCAGGCGAGCGTGGCGGGCACCGCCGCGCCGCTCAGCACCGACGCGCGGCCCAGCCAGTCGACGACCGTTTCCGCGCCATACATGCCGGCCACGCCCACGACCGCCAGCACGAAAATCACCGCGCGCAGGACCACGCCGACGTGGCACGCGTCGAACACGAGCGCGCGCGCGCCGCGGACCGGCCGCGGACCGGTCCGTCCGGGCAGATCCTGGAAGGCCGATAAAATTTGGGAGTCGTCCATCCTCGTTCCAGCGTCAGCCTTCATTATTCGTGAATTGGAGGAAATTGGAACTACATCCCCTATGAGTCAACTCGATCAGAAATCCCAGGCTTGGTCCGCGCTCTTTTCCGAGCCCATGAGCGAGTTGGTGAAGCGCTACACCGCCAGCGTCTTCTTCGACAAGCGCCTGTGGCAGGCGGACATCGAAGGCTCGCTCGCGCATGCGCGCATGCTGGCGCGACAGAAAGTCATCGCGAGCGAGGATCTCGCCGCCATCGAGCGCGGCATGGCGCAGGTGCGCGCCGAGATCGAGTCGGGCGCCTTCGAGTGGAAACTCGACCTGGAAGACGTCCACCTGAACATCGAGGCGCGCCTCACGCAGCTGGTGGGCGACGCCGGCAAGCGCCTTCACACCGGCCGCAGCCGCAACGACCAGGTCGCCACCGACGTCCGCCTGTGGCTGCGCGGGGAGATCGACCTGATCTCCGAGCTGCTCGCGGGATTGCAGAAGGCGCTGGTCGACATCGCGGAGAAGAACGTCGACGTCGTCATGCCCGGCTTCACCCACCTGCAGGTGGCGCAGCCGGTGAGCTTCGGCCACCACATGCTCGCCTATGTCGAGATGTTCGCTCGCGACCACGAGCGCCTGCAGGACGTCCGCCGGCGCACGAACCGCCTGCCGCTCGGCGCGGCGGCACTGGCGGGCACCAGCTATCCGCTCGACCGCGAATTCGTCGCGCAGCAGCTGGGCATGGAGGGCGTGTGCCAGAACTCGCTGGACGCCGTGAGCGACCGCGATTTCGCCATCGAGTTCACCGCCGCCGCGACGCTCGCGATGGTCCACGTCAGCCGCTTCAGCGAGGAGCTGATCCTCTGGATGAGCCAGAACTTCGGCTTCATCCGCATCGCCGACCGCTTCACGACCGGCTCGTCGATCATGCCGCAGAAGAAGAATCCGGACGTGCCCGAACTCGCGCGCGGCAAGACGGGGCGCGTGGTGGGCCACCTCATGGGGCTCATCACGCTGATGAAGGGGCAGCCCCTCGCGTACAACAAGGACAACCAGGAAGACAAGGAGCCGCTTTTCGACACGGTCGACACGCTCAAGGACACGCTGCGCATCTTCGCGGAGATGGTGGAGGGCATCACCGTGCAGCCGCAGGCGATGGAGCAGGCGGCGCAACGCGGCTACGCGACCGCCACCGACCTGGCCGACTACCTGGTAAAGAAGGGCCTGCCCTTCCGCGACGCGCACGAGACGGTGGCGCATGCGGTCAAGGCGGCGGAATCGCACAAGTGCGATCTCACGGAGCTGCCGCTCGCGGTGCTGCAACAGTTCAATCCGGCCATCGAGAAGAACGTGTACGACGCGATGTCCTTGCGCGGCTCGCTCGATGCGCGCAACATCCTGGGCGGCACCGCGCCCGCGCAGGTGAAGGCGCAGATCGCGCGCCACCGCGCGCGCCTCGCCTGAGGCCGCGCGCCGCGACAGAACAACGACGAGGAGACGAGGCTTGACCGTCATCACCAACATCGAGGACCTCCGCCTGCTCGCCAAGCGGCGCGTGCCGCGCATGTTCTACGACTACGCCGATTCGGGCTCGTGGACCGAGAGCACGTACCGTGCGAACGAGGCCGACTTCGAGCGCATCCTGCTGCGCCAGCGCGTCGCCGTCGACATCGACAACCGCAGCTTGCGCTCGACGATGATCGGGCAGGACGTGGCGATGCCCTTGGCCATCGCGCCCACGGGGCTCACGGGCATGCAGCATGCCGACGGCGAGATCCTCGCCGCGCGCGCCGCGAAGAAGTTCGGCATTCCGTTCACGCTGTCGACCATGAGCATCTGCTCCATCGAGGATGTGGCGGAGGCGACCGGCGGGCATCCCTTCTGGTTCCAGCTGTACGTCATGCGGGACCGGGATTTCATCGCCCGCCTGATCGACCGCGCCAAGGCCGCGAACTGCTCGGCGCTGGTCGTCACGCTCGACCTGCAGGTGCTCGGCCAGCGGCACAAGGACCTGCGCAACGGCCTGTCGGCGCCGCCGAAGCTCACGATTCCCAACCTGATCAACATGGCGACCAAGCCGCGCTGGTGCATGGGCATGCTGGGGACGTCGCGGCGCGAGTTCCGCAACATCGTCGGCCATGTGAAAGGCGTCGAGAACATGGGATCGCTCTCCGAATGGACCGCGAAGCAGTTCGACCCGCGCCTGTCGTGGAACGACGTGGCGTGGATCAAGGAACGCTGGGGCGGCAAGCTGATCCTGAAAGGCATCCAGGACGTCGAGGATGCGGAGCTCGCTGTGAAGTCCGGCGCCGATGCGCTCATCGTGTCGAACCACGGCGGGCGGCAGCTCGATGGCGCGCCGTCCTCGATCTCGGCGCTTCCGTCCATCGTCGCGGCCGTGGGCGACCGCATCGAGGTCCACATGGACGGCGGCATCCGCTCGGGCCAGCACGTGCTGAAGGCGCTCGCCCTCGGCGCGAAGGGCGTCTACATCGGCCGCGCCTTCCTCTACGGGCTGGGGGCGATGGGGCAGGAAGGCGTGGAGAAGGCGCTGGCGATCATCCAGCGCGAGCTCGACCTGTCGATGGCGTTCTGCGGGCGCACGGACGTGCGGCAGGTGGACCGGAGCATCCTCGTGCCGGGGACGTATCCGCAGTAAGCCGTCAGCGCTGCCCCGCCGGCTTCGCCGGCACCGTCTTCAGGTAGGCATACAGCGCCTGCACGTCCACGTCGCTCATGCGGCCGATCGACTCGAAGGGCATGACCGCGATGGCCGTGCCGTCCGGGCGCTTGCCGCTGCGCATCATCGCGGTGAACGCCGCGGCGTCCTTGTAGCGCGTCATCGCCGTGCCCTCGCCGGGCGTGAGGTTCGCGGCGGCGGGCCAGTCGGGCGGGCCGCCGGGGATCTTCCCGCCCGACAGCGTGTCGCCGTGGCAGCCGATGCAGGCGTTCGCGACGTACTTGCCATGCTGCGGGTTCACCGCTTCCGCGATGGGCTGCTGCGGCGGCAGGTTGTGGTCGATCTTCTCGGAAGCGTCCTGGATCGCCCCGAAGCCGTAGGCCACGCGCGCGGGCAGCGGCAATTCGACGATGGCGGGTCCGCCGCGCCGGGGCGCGAGCGACTGGATGTAGCCGATGAGTCCGGCGAGGTCGGCGTCGGTGAGCCGGTTGTAGTCCTCGCTCGGCATGACCATGGCGGGCCGCCCGTCCGGCTTCACGCCGTGGCGGATGATCCGCACCCAGTCCTCCGCCCGGTACTGCGCCACCACGCCCGCCGGTGTGATGTTCGGTCCGGCGATGTGGATGCTGCTGTCGTTCGCGAACGAGCGGCCCGCGCCGTCGTTGCCGTGGCAATCGGTGCAGCCCCGCGTCTCGAACAGGTACTTGCCCCGCGCCAGCGCCTGCGGATCCTTCGCCGCGGCAACCGCCTGCACGTTGACGTTCACCTTCCGCATCGTGCGGCTCTTGTACATCTCGAGGCCGGCCAGCACGCCGAGTGCCGCCACGGCGGCGAGCACCGCGATCACCCCCAGACCGATTCGCAACCACTTGCCCATGCCGACACCTCCTCGTTCTGCAATGGCGACAATGTACAGGTGAGCCGCATCCGCCGTATCGCGCACCTCGACATGGACGCCTTTTTCGCCTCCGTCGAATTATTGCGCTACCCCCAGCTCAAGGGCCTGCCGGTCGTCATCGGCGGCGGCCGCCGCAAGGTGGACGACATCCTGCGCGAGCAGTACGCCGACGTGCCGCTCGCGAAGGTGCCGCCCGAGGCGTTTCCTCTGCTGAAGGACTATGTCGGGCGCGGCGTCATCACCACCGCGACCTATCCCGCGCGCCAGTTCGGCGTGGGCTCCGCCATGGGAATGATGAAGGCCGCGAAGCTCGCGCCGCAGGCCATCGTGCTGCCGGTCGACTTCGAGGAAGTGCGCCGCTTCTCGCGCGGCTTCAAGGCGATCATCCGCGACATCGCGCCGGTGGTCGAGGACCGCGGCGTCGACGAGGTCTACATCGATTTCACCGACGTCCCCGGCGGCCAGCGCGAGGGCGGGCGCGTGCTGGCGCGGCTGATCCAGAAGGCGATCTTCGACGCGACGGCGCTCACCTGCTCGATCGGCGTCGCGCCGAACAAGCTCATCGCGAAGATGGCGAGCGAGTTCAACAAGCCCAACGGCATCTCCATCGTGTACGAGGCGGACGTCCAGCCGAGGATCTGGCCGCTGCCCGTGCGCAAGATCAACGGCATCGGGCCGAAGGCGGAGGCGAAGCTGCACAAGCTGCACCTGCTCACGATCGGCGACATCGCGCGGGCGGAGCGCGAGTGGCTCATCGACAACTTCGGCCCCGGCACGGGCGCCTGGATGCACGACGCGGCATGGGGCCGCGACGACCGGCCCGTCGTGACCGAGAGCGAGCCCGTGTCCATGAGCCGGGAGACGACCTTCGAGCGCGACCTGCACGCGGTTCGCGACCGGGCCGAGCTGGGCGCGATCTTCACCGACCTGTGCGAGCGCGTGGCAGACGACCTGAAGCGCAAGGGCTACGTCGGCAAGACGATCGGGATCAAGCTGCGCTACGACGACTTCCGCATCGCGACGCGCGACCAGACGCTGGAGCGGTTCACCGACGATGCGAAGCTGATTCGGCGCACGGCGGGGCTGTGCCTGAAGCGCGTGGACCTGTCGCGGCGCCTGCGACTGCTGGGTGTGCGCGTGGGCAAGCTGGCGAAGGCCGGTTCGCAGGAGCATCTTGCGACACCCGACGACGATGTGCGTCAGGTGTCGGAGGCTATCGTCGACTTGTTCGCCGACGCTCGTCATGCCCGCGAAGACGGGGATCCAGGGCTCCCCTGAGCGCCTTTCGAAAGCCTTGGATTCCCACCTTCGCGGGAATGACGGCTGAAACAAAACGAAAAGAACCGCGACTGCGCGGAGACGACCGCGCGGCGACGCGCCGGCACGATGGAACCCTGTTCAACGCACCAAGGAAACCATCATGCGCAACTGGATCCGCCGCAGCCTCTTCGCCGTCTTCGGCGCCACCCTCGCCCTGGGCGCGCTCACCGCCTGCGGCCACCGCACCGGCCATGCCGGCTGGCAGGACATGAGCACCGAGGAACGCGCGAAGATGCGCGAGAAGGCCGTCGACCGCGTGAGCAGCCGGCTCGACCTAAACACGGACCAGCGCGCGAAGCTGAACGTGCTGGCCGACCGGCTGACGGCGCAGCGCGCGGCCTTCGCGGGAACGCGCGCCGACGTCACGGGCCTCGTCGCCGGCGACAAGTTCGACCGCACGAAGGCGCAGGCGCTCGTCGCGCAGAAGACGGCGGCGGTCGCCACCGCGAGTCCGGAGGTGATCGCGGCGCTCGGCGACTTCTACGACAGCCTGAACGCGACGCAGCAGGCCCGCGTGCGGGACTTCATGCAGCGCCGCCGACACGGCGGCTGGGGCCGCGGCTGACGCGCCACAATGCCGCATGCCGCGCATCCTGCTGATCGACGACGACGCCGGGCTCGGCGAGCCGCTCGCGGCCTACTTCGCCCGCTTCGACATGCGGCTGGAGCAGGCGCTGCGCCCCAGCGAAGGGCTCGCGCGGCTGCGGCAGGGCGGCTTCGACGCCGCCATCCTCGACGTCATGCTGCCCGAGCAGGACGGCTTCGCGGTGTGCCGCGCGATCCGCGCGGAGAGCGACCTGCCCGTCATCATGCTCACCGCCCGCGGCGAAGTGACGGACCGCGTGGTCGGGCTCGAACTCGGCGCGGACGACTACCTGCCCAAGCCCTTCGAGCCGCGCGAACTGGTGGCGCGGCTGCAGACGGTGCTGCGTCGCGGGCGCAGCGCGCCGGCCGACGCGACGCTGCGCTTCGAGGGGCTCGCGCTCGATCCCGTCTCGCGCAGCGTGACCTGCATGGGCCAGCCCGTCGAGCTGACCGGCACGGAGTTCGAGCTGCTCCTGCTGCTCGCGCGTTCGCCGGGCAAGGTGTTCACGCGCGACGACATCCTCAACCAGCTGCGCGGCCACGAGGCCGAGCTGTACACGCGCGCCGTCGACATCGTGGTGAGCCGGCTGCGCAAGAAGCTGGAACCGGTGCAGGCCGTGAAGACCTTGCGCAACGCGGGGTACGCCTTCGCCTTGCGTGCCGAGGGCGCCCGCGGTGGCTGAGCGCTGGCACCGGCGCGCGGGCCACCTTCTTCGGCACTCGCTGAAGGCGCGGCTGGTCGCGCTCTTCCTTGTGCTCGCGCTCGCCACCAGCGCGGTGTTCCTCGCGGGCATGCAGCAGGCGCTGGGCATCGGCTGGCGCGATGCGGCCCGGCCGCTGTTGTACGACTACGTGGACCGGCTCGTCGTCGATCTCGGCACGCCGCCGGATGCGGCGAAGGCGCGCGCCTTGACCGAGCGCCTGCCGGTGACGATCCGCATCGCGGGGCCGGCGACGCAGTGGGAGAGCCATCCGCGCCGCCACGGCGCGCGCGACCTGCGGGACGAACGCGACGCCGGCCTGCTCGTGCGCCGCACGGCCGACGGGCACCGCGTCGAATTCGGCCTCAACCTGCAGGCATGGCGCGACAAGCCGCGCCTGTGGGGCTGGGGCACGCTGGCCGTGCTCCTGCTCGTGACCGCCCTCGCCTATGCGTATGCGCGGCGGCTGCTGCGGCCGCTCGACGACATCCGCGCCGGTGCGCAGCGCTTCGGCCGCGGCGAGTTCGCGCAGGCGATTCCCGTGCGCCGGCGCGACGAACTCGGCGAACTCGCGGGGGACGTCAACGCCATGGCCGCCAGCATCCGCGACATGCTGGAGGCGCAGCGCGCGCTGCTGCTGGCGATGAGCCACGAGTTGCGAAGCCCGCTCACGCGGGCGCGGCTCAATGCCGAACTGCTGCCGGAGGACGGCGACGTCGCGCCGAGGCGCGAGGCGCTGATGCGCGACCTGCAGGCCATGGGCCACCTCGTGACGGACCTGCTCGAAAGCGAGCGGCTCGGCCAGGGTCACGCGGCGCTGCACCGCGAGCCCACGGATCTCGCGGCGCTGGTGCGCGAGGCCGCGCTTGCGCATGGCGCGAACGCGCAGGCCGTCGAGACGCTGCCCGAAATCGCGGTGGATCGCATGCGCATGCGCCTTTTGCTTCGCAATCTCGTCGACAACGCGACGCGCCACGGCGCGGGCGCCGGCCCCGCCGAACTGCGGCTCGCGGCCGACGGCGCCGGCGGCGCGGTGCTCACCGTGCGCGACCGGGGGCCGGGCGTGGCCCCTGATGCCCTGCCGCAGCTCGCGCAGCCGTTCTACCGTCCGGACGCATCGCGCGGTCGCGCGACCGGCGGCGTGGGGCTGGGCCTGTACCTGTGCAGGCTGATCGCGCAGGCGCATGGCGGCACGCTCACGCTGCGCAACGCCGATCCCGGACTGGAAGTGGAAATCCATCTTCCGGGCGGGAGCGCCTGAGCCGGTACGTCCTACGCCACCCGCCCGGCGAGGCCTACAGCGCTCGCGGCAGCGCGACACTAAGTTGTACTCATGTATCGACTCATGAGGCAATCCACCATGAAGAACGCGAAATTGAGAAGCACCGTCGCAGCCCTCATGCTGCTCGCCCCGGCAGCGGCACTGATCGGCACGCCCGCAGCGGCGGCACCGAAGGCGGCCGCTGCGGCCCGCGCCCTCGAAATCCACACGCTGCAGGTGAATGCGGACGAGGGCCTGCGTCCCGGCTCGGACCTGCAGTTCGCGCTGGAGGCGACGCCGCGCTCGGCCGCCACCGTGACCCTGGGCAAGACGAACATCGTCGTCGCGCTGAAGGAAACGTCGGCCGGCATGTACCGCGGAACCTACACCGTGCGCAGCCGTGACCGGATCGATCCGACCGCGACCATCGCGGCGAAGGTCGTCTCCGGCAAGCGCAGCGCAGTCCACAGCTTCAGCTACCCGGCCTCGTTCCAGGCGCTCGCGATGGGCGTCGCACCCGCGACCCCCGTCGCCGTGGCGCCGCCGCCCGTGCTGAAGATCGAGGAGTTCCATGCACGCCCCGTGGGCCGGATCGAGCCCGGCCGCGAACTGAACTTCCGGATCAATGGCGCGCCGGGCGCGAGCGCCAGTTTCGACATTCCGGGCGTCGTGAGCAACGTCGCGATGCGCGAGACGCGGCCCGGCCACTACGAGGGCAGCTACACCATCCGCCAGCGCGACAACCCCGATGCGTTCAACGGCGCGACGGCCACGCTGCGCCAGGGCTCGCAGGTCGCGACCGCGCGCCTCGTGCGCCCGCTCGCGCGCGGCGACACGGAGGCGCCGACGCTCGGCAACCTGCTGCCGCGCCCCGGTGACATCGTGCCCAACGGAGCGGCCGTCTCGGGCACCTTCGACGACGCCGGCGGCCGCGGTGTCGATCCCTCGACGGTGCGCATCCTCATCTCGGGCCGCGACGTGACCGGCGTCGCGCGCGTCACGCCGCAGGACTTCAGCTACCGCATCAACCTGCCGCCGGGCCGCCACCTCGCCGAGGTGACCGCGGTCGACCGCGCCGGCAATGCGGTGAACAAGACCTGGAGCTTCGACGTCGGCGCGCCCGGCCCGGTGATCTCGTACGGCGGCGGCATTCCGATCATCGTGCGGTAATGCGGTGAAAGCGCGGTGCGCCGAGGGCGCGCCGCGCGGCGGGATTGCACGGGACGAGTGGCGCGGCCATACTGGGCCGCATGCCCGATGAACCGATCCTGCCGCTCGACAGGCCGGCCACCGAGCCCGGCTATGGCTGGTCGCGGCCCGCCCGCTGGGTGCTCGGCGGCGTCATGGCAGGCCTTGCCATGGCGACCGTCATGCTCTCGGTCGCGCCCTCCATCTTCCTGACCGCCGACGAAGCCGCCATGCGAAGCGGCCAGAAGCTCCCGCAAGGCTTCGTCGGCGTGCTTGCCGATGCGCAGGGCAATGGCCGTTACGTCGTGAGTTCCCTGCGGCACGGCTCGGTGCTGACGGTCAAGGCCATCGGGCCGGTCGACGCGCCGGCCCCCGGCGAACGCCTGCTGCTGTGGGCGGTCCCGCAAGGCGCGCCTCCCTTCGTTCTCGGCGAGGCGCCGCTGCAGGGCTCCACCACCACGCGGCTGCCGGCGACCGCCGAAAAGCTGCTCGCCAAGGTGGGCACGCTGGTGGCGAGCGCGGAGAAGTCGGCGACGCCGCAGGCGCCCACGCGCATCCTCTACAGCGGCGCGTGCGCAAAGCTCTGGTGATGCGGCCGTCGAACGGCGGACGATTGACGTTTACTTACGCGAGTCTTACATTGATCCGATCGCCCAGCCGGGAGACGGATCATGGACCTCGACGAACTGCAGCGCATCAGGCAGTGGCACGCACGCCACCGCAACGATCATCCGGTGGAGTACCACCTGTGGGATGCGATGCTGACCCTCTGGCTCGCGGGCTGGGTCGGGTGCATTCCGGCCTGGGTGCTCGAGGCCGAATGGGCTTTCCCCCTGTGCCTCGCCGCGATCTCGGCGCCGAGCCTCTACGTCGCCGGGCGCCTGAAGGCGCATCGCGCGCGCAAGCTGCGCTGCGACTGGGCGCGCTGAACGCGCCCCCGCCGGACTACTGTCGCGCGGTGCGCGCGTTGCCGGGCATCGGGCCCGGATGGCTCGTGCGGTACGGATTGATGTCGATGCCGCCGCGCCGCGTGTAGCGCGCGTACACCGCCAGCTTCACCGGCTTGCAGCGCTGCCACACGTCCATGAAGATCCGCTCCACGCACTGCTCGTGGAATTCGTTGTGGTTGCGAAAGCTCACCAGGTACTTCAGCAATCCCTCCTGGTTGATCTGCGCGCCGCTGTAGCGCAGCTGGACGCTGCCCCAGTCGGGCTGGCCGGTCACGAGGCAGTTGCTCTTGAGCAGGTTGCTGACGAGTGTCTCCGTCACCGGCGGCTCGCCGGCCGCCGCCACCAGCAGGTCCGGCTGCGGCGTGTACTGCGTGCAGTCGATGTCGAGCCGGTCGAGCGAGAGGCCGTCGAGCTCCTCGACGGGTTCGCGGTCGAAGAGGTCCGGCAGCAGCAGCTTCACGCCGACCGTTCCGGCCACCGGCGCGCCGCGCCACACGGCGTCGCTCACGTCGCGGCGGATCGTCTCGCGCACTTCCTCGGCCGAGCCGAACGCCGTGTTGGTGAAGCTGCCAAGATACAGCTTCATCGACTTGCTCTCCACGATGTTCGGCGTCTCGCAGGGCACGGTGAGGTGCGCGATGGCGACCTGCGGCTTGCCGCGCCGGTTGAGCCAGCTCAGCTCGAAGGCCGTCCACAGGTCCGCGCCGAAGAACGGCAGCTTGCCGTGCAGGCCGAGCTCCTCGCGCTTGGGCAGGCGCGACATCGGGTAGAGCAGGCTCGCGTCGTAGTGGTCCGTATAGGCAGCCGACTTGCCGAGGCCGGAATTCTCGGGTGTGTTCATGGTCCCTCCGCCTGCCTCAGGTGCGGCACCAGCGCCGCGACGAGGTGTTTGCAGACGCCCGGGGGCAGGTCGTGCCCCATGCCGTGGACGGCCATCATGCGCGCGCCCCGGATGCGCCGCGCGGTGTCGTGGCCGCAGGCGAGCGGCACCAGCGGATCGTCCCGCCCGTGGATCACGAGCGTGGGCGATTTCACGCGGGCGAGCTCGCGCGCGCGACGCGTGTCGGCGGCGACGGCGGCCATCTGCCGCATCGTGCCGGCGGGGTGGTAGCTGCGGCGCACGCCGGCACGGATGCCTTCGCGCAGGGACGCTTCGTCCGTCGGGAAGCCGGGGCTGCCGATGATGCGGAAGACCTTCACGAAGTGGTCGACGATGCCCGCCTCGCCGGTCCCGGCGGGACGGCTGAACAGCGCCTGCAGCACCTGCGGCTTCGGCCCGGGCAGGAAACGCGCGCCGCTGGAGCTCATGATGCTCGACAGGCTCGTCACGCGCTCCGGCGCGCGGATCGCGACGCGCTGCGCGATCATGCCGCCCATGCTCACGCCGACGATGTGCGCGCGGGCGATGCCCAGCGCGTCGAGCACGCCGAGCGTGTCGCTCGCCATGTCGTCCAGCGTGTAGGGTGCCTTCACCGGCAGGCCCACGCGCTGCTTGAAGCCTTCCCACATCAGGTTGGGCAGGCCCTTGTCGTCGAAATGCTGCGAGAGGCCGACGTCGCGGTTGTCGAAGCGCACGACGCGAAAGCCCGCGTCGTTCAACGCCCGCAAGAACGGCGGCGGCCAGGAGATCAGCTGCAGCCCGAGGCCCATGACCAGCAGGACGACCGGGCGATCCGTCTCGCCGGTGTCTTCGACTTCGATGGCGATGCCGTTGGCTTGGACCTTCATTCGAAGCGGCGTTCGCGCAGCCACTTGGTGGCGATCCATTTTTCGCCGGCGTTCACGGGCGAGCCGCCGTGCAGGGTCTTCGTGCTCGGATGCGCGCGTTCGTAGCTGAAGAACACCGCATTGCCCCGCTTGGGCGCGACTTCGAGATGCACGTCGGGAAACACCGTGCCGCCGCCCTTCTCGGGCTCGCCGAGATACATGATCAGCGTACCGACCCGCTGGCCGCCCCGCTTGAGGATGGTGGGCGTGCCGGGCTCCTTGGGGTCGAAGTAGTCGTAGTGCGGCTTGTACTCCGTGCCGGGCGTGTAGTGCAGGATCTGCAGGCCCTCGCCGTTTTCCACCGGCCAGTTCACGAGGCGGCCGATGCGCTCCTCGATGCGGCGCACCAGTTCGTTTTCGCCGCGCTGGAAGAACATGCCGTTGCTCGTGCGGTCGGCATTGACCTCCTCGCCGCCGGTCTTGGTCTGCACGGTGAGCGAGCGCGCGAGGCGCGGCCGCGCGGCGTCCATCAGCTGGTCGCACTCCTCGTCGGACAGCAGGCCGCCGAACACGACGACGCGCGGGCTGCCCATGGCCTGCAGGACCGCGACGCGGCGGTCCCCGCAGTCGATGTAGAGCGGCGAATCGTCGAGGTCCGGGTCGGGCACGGGCACCGCGGGGGGCAGCCCATCCGCCGCGGCCTTCGTCTCGAGGTGGCCGCGCAGCGTGGACTCCATCGCCTCGACGGCGACCTCCTCGCTCCAGCCGGAAGCGAGCATGGCTTTCAGCACCGACTCGGCGGTGTGGCCCCCCTGGGCCTGGTCGACGATCCACTGGCGCAGCTCGGGCGTGATCTGCTGGCGGGTCTGTGTACTGCTCATGGACGGATTATCGCGTCCGCCAGCCGCGGCTGACCATCCACTGGCTTGTCGCCACGGCGACGACCAAGGCCGCATACGTGGCCATCTTGCCGTCACGGCCGAACATCGCAAGCCCGGCCGCGAGCGCCGCGACGCCGGAGGCGAAATTCACGGCCGGCGCCACCCACCAGCGGGACTCGCGCGCGCCGCGCAGGATGAAGCGAGCGGCCAGCGCCACCAGCGCCGCGACGGCCGCGGCCGGCAACACGAAGCCGGCAAGGTGTACGGCGAGCGCGAGCGCGTTCATGCGTCTGCTTGATCCTTGTATAGACGGGGGACAGGTTGCAATTTTATAATTCCCGTCATGGCAGTCTGGGCATTGGGCATCAACCACACGACGGCTCCGCTCGACCTGCGCGGGCGGTTCGCGTTCGCCGTCGACCAGATCGCCCCCACGCTGCAGTCCCTGCGCACCTCGCTGGCCCGCCCGCCCGAGGCCGCGATCCTCTCGACCTGCAACCGCACCGAAATCTACTGCGCCTCGGCCGAGCACGAGATCGGCTCCACCATCGAGTGGCTCGCGCAGTCCGGCGGCGTGCCCTCCACGCTCGTGCGCAACCACGCCTACATGCTGCAGGATGCGCACGCGGCGCGGCATGCCTTCCGCGTGGCGAGCGGCCTCGATTCGATGGTGCTGGGCGAGGCGCAGATCCTGGGCCAGATGAAGGACGCGGTGCGCGCGGCCGACGAGGCCGGCGCGTTGGGCAGCACGCTCAACCAGCTCTTCCAGCGCTCCTTCGCCGTGGCCAAGGAGGTGCGCACGTCCACCGACATCGGCGCGCACTCGATCAGCATGGCCGCGGCGGCCGTGCGCCTCGCGGCCCAGCTGTTCGAAGACCTCGGCAAGGTGCGCGTGCTCTTCGTCGGCGCGGGCGAGATGATCGAGCTGGCGACGACGCATTTCGCGGCAAGGAACCCGAAGTCCATCGCCATCGCCAACCGCACGCTCGAACGCGGCGAGAAGCTCGCCACGCGCTTCGGCGGCGAGGTGATGCGGCTGGCCGACCTGAGCTCGCGCCTGCACGAGTTCGACGTGGTCGTGAGCTCCACGGCGAGCCAGGTGCCCATCATCGGCCTCGGCGCGGTGGAAAGCGCGCTGAAGGCGCGCCGCCACCGGCCGATGTTCATGGTCGACCTGGCCGTGCCGCGCGACATCGAGCCCGAGGTGAAGGCGCTGGAGGACGTGTACCTCTACACCGTCGACGATCTCGCGCACGTGGTGCAGACCGGCCACGCGCACCGGCAGGCGGCCGTGGCGCAGGCCGAGGCGATCATCGATGCCGGCGTGCAGAGCTTCGTGCACTGGATGGACCAGCGCGGCGCCGTGCCGCTGATCCGGCAGCTGCATGCGCAGACCGACGCCTGGCGCGCGCTCGAACTCGCGCGGGCCCGCAAGATGCTCGCGCGCGGCGACGACGTCGACGCCGTGCTCGAGGCCCTGGCGCGTGGCCTCACGCAGAAGATGCTGCACGGCGCGATGGCCGAACTGCATGCGGGCGACACCGAGTCGCGCCAGCGCGCGTCGCAGGCCATCGAGCATTTCTTCCTGCGCAAGGAGCGTTAGCGGCGTTCGCTGTCCGGCCCTTTTTTCCGGGACGCCTTTCGCGCGTCCGGCCCGCAACGACACCGCTTCCGCTCCGATGAAACCCTTTCTCCGCCAGCAGCTCGAACGCTTTCCGCTTCGCCTGAAGGAGCTCGACTTCTTCCTCTCGCAGCCCGACGTGGTGAACGACATGGAGAAGTACCGCGCACTCTCCCGCGAACATGCGGAGGTGAGCGAGGTCGCGGGCCGATTCGAGGAATACCTCTCGGCCGAGCGCGACCGGGCGCAGGCGCGCGACATGCTCGAAGACCCCGAGATGGCGGAGATGGCGCGCGAGGAACTGGCGTCGCTCGACACGCGCATTCCCGAACTCGAGGCGAGCCTGCAGGCGCTGCTGCTGCCGAAGGACCCGGACGACGTGCGCAACACCTTCCTCGAGATCCGCGCGGGCACCGGCGGCGACGAGTCGGCGCTTTTCGCGGGCGACCTGCTGCGCATGTACACGCGCTATGCCGAGCGCGAGGGCTGGCGCACCGAGATCGTGAGCGAGAGCGCGGGCGAGGTCGGCGGCTTCAAGGAGGTCGTGGTCCGCATCGTCGGCGAGGGCGCCTACGGCAAGCTCAAGTTCGAGTCGGGCGGCCACCGCGTGCAGCGCGTGCCCGCGACCGAGACGCAGGGCCGCATCCACACGAGCGCCTGCACCGTCGCCGCGCTCGCCGAGCCCGACGAGGCGCAGGCCGTGAAGATCAATCCGGCCGACCTGCGCATCGACACCTACCGCGCCTCGGGCGCGGGCGGCCAGCACGTGAACAAGACCGATTCGGCGGTGCGCATCACGCACATCCCGACGGGCATCGTCGCCGAATGCCAGGACGACCGGTCGCAGCACCGAAACAAGGCGAAGGCGCTGCAGGTGCTTTCGGCGCGCATCCAGGAAAAGGAGCGCAGCGAACGCGCCGCGAAGGAGGCCGCCACGCGCAAGGGCCTCATCGGCAGCGGCGACCGCTCCGACCGCATCCGCACCTACAACTTCCCGCAGGGGCGCGTCACCGACCACCGCATCAACCTCACGCTCTACAAGCTGGGCTTCGTGATGGAAGGCGAGCTCGGCGAGCTGGTCGAAGGCCTCCTGCTCGCGCGGCGCGCGGAGCAGCTCGAAGAGCTGGAGCTGAGCGGGTTTTCGCCCACGGGGAAAGTCGCCGCGTGACGGCAAGCCGAGCATTTCTCCCTCTCCCTCTGGGAGAGGGCTGGGGTGAGGGCACGGCGTGCTGATCCACCAGGCACTTGCCACGGCCGCATCGCTCGGCCTCGCCCGGCTCGATGCGCAGTTGCTGCTGCTCCATGCGCTGCACCGCCATGCGTCCGACCGCGCCTGGCTCATCGCCCATGACGACGATGCGCTCGATCCCGCGGCCGCCGGGCGATTCACCGCGCTCGCCCACCGCCGCGCCGCCGGCGAGCCGGTCGCCTATCTCCTGGGCCACAAGGAATTCCACGGGCTCGACCTGAAGGTGGACGCGCGCGTGCTCGTGCCCCGGCCCGACACGGAAGTCCTGGTGGACTGGGCGCTCGAACTCCTGCCGCGCCCGCCCGCGACGCCGCGCGTCCTCGACCTCGGCACCGGCAGCGGCGCCATCGCCCTCGCCGTCAAGCACCGCGCGCCGCAGGCCGACGTCGAGGCCGTCGATGCGAGCGAGGCCGCCCTGTGCGTCGCCGCCGCCAACGCCGAGGCGTTGCGGCTGGACGTGCGCTTTCGCCGCGCCTCGTGGCTCGATGGCGCCGGACGCTACGAGCTCATCGTCTCCAACCCGCCCTATGTGCGCGACGACGATCCGCACCTCGACGACCTGGCGCACGAGCCGCGCAGCGCGCTCGCCGCCGGGCCGGACGGGCTGGACGACCTGCGCAGGATCGCGGCGGCCGCCCGCGAACACCTCGAACCCGGCGGCTGGCTGCTGCTCGAGCATGGCTGGGACCAGGCCGCCGCCGTGCGCGGCCTGCTCGCCGCCGCCGGCTTCGCCGGCATCGCCACCCGCAAGGACCTCGCGGGCATCGAGCGCTGCACCGGCGGCCGCGCGCCGTAACGGGGATAATCCCGTCCAAGGAGACCACCCATGGCCGACGCCCAGCAACGCATAGCCCAGCTCGTCCAGAGCAACGACGTCCTGCTCTTCATGAAGGGCAACGCCTCGTTCCCCATGTGCGGCTTTTCCGGCCGCGCCATCCAGATCCTCAAGGCCTGCGGCGTCGACCCGAAGCAGCTGGCCACCGTGAACGTGCTGGAGGACGACGAGATCCGCCAGGGCATCAAGGAATTCAGCAACTGGCCGACGATCCCGCAGCTCTACGTCAAGGGCGAGTTCATCGGCGGCTCGGACATCATGATGGAGATGTACCAGAGCGGCGAGCTGCAGCAGGTCCTGGGCGCCCCCCAGTCCTGAGCCGCGGGTCCTCAGCGGCTTTCAGCCGCCTTCAGGCCGCGAAGACCCACTGCTTCGCGGCCGCGAACACCGCGTTGGGGTACTCCGGCTTGCCGCGGCTGCCGTTGTAGCGCCCGAGCCCCATGAAGAGGTCTTCGCGCTCGCGGTCGAGGTAGTGCCGCAGGATGACGCAGCCGAAGCGCAGGTTGGTCTGCATGTGGAAGAGCCGGCCGACGTCGCCGTCGCCGATCAGGCGCATCCAGAACGGCATGACCTGCATGTAGCCGCGCGCGCCCACGCGGCTCACCGCGAACTTGCGGAAGGCGCTTTCGACCTGGATCAGGCCCAGCACCAGGCCGGGGTCGAGGCGGGCGCGCGTCGCCTCGTACCACACCGTCTTGAGGAAATCGGTTCGCTCCTGCAGCGTGGCCTTGCGCTTGCGCAGGCGGTCGTTCATTTCGCGCAGCCACCGCAGGTAATCGAAATAGCGTTCGCTGGTGCGGAAGACGGGCTCGAGCGGCGCGGGTTCGCGCACGGCGGCGCTCAGCGCGGTGCGCACGGAGTCGGCCAGGGGCTCTTCGAGCTGGCCGCCCGCGCGTGCGGACGGCAGGAGGATCAGGCTCGCGGAACCCGCGACGCAGGCGCGGCGGGTGATCACCGGGCCAGGCGTCCCTTCAGGAAGCCGAAGACTTCGCCCGCCGGCACCTTCGTTGCCGCCGCGTCGCGCCGATGCTGGTATTCCAGCTGGCCTTCCTTCAGCCCGCGGTCGGAGATCACCACCCGGTGCGGCACGCCGATCAGTTCCCAGTCGGCGAACATCGCGCCGGGACGCTCGCCGCGGTCGTCGAGGATGACGTCGACGCCGGCCGACTGCAGGTCGTCGTGCAGCTTCTGCGCGGCCGCCTTCACGTCCGCGCTGCGGTCCATGCCGATGGGGCAGACGACGACCGTGAAGGGCGCGATCGCATCGGGCCACACGATGCCGCGTTCGTCGTGGTTCTGCTCGATGGCCGCGGCCGGCAGCCGCGTGATGCCGATGCCGTAGCAGCCCATCTCGAACGGCTTGGGCTTGCCGTCCTCGTCGAGGAAGGTCGCCTTCATCGGCTCGCTGTACTTGGTGCCGAGATAGAACACATGGCCGACCTCGATACCGCGCTCGATGGCGAGCGTGCCCTTGCCGTCGGGCGACGCATCGCCCTCGACCACGTTGCGGATATCGGCCACCGCCGCCGGCTCGGGCAGGTCGCGGCCCCAGTTCACGCCGGCGATGTGGAAGCCCTCTTCGTTCGCGCCGCAGATCCAGTCGGCCATGACGGCGACTTCGCGGTCGGCGACGACCTTCACCGGCAGCTTCGTGCCGATCGGGCCGAGGTAGCCGGGCTTCGTGCCGAAATGCGCTTCGATCTCGGCCACCGTGGCGAAGCGGAAGCCGTCGGCGAGCCCCGGGACCTTGCTCACCTTGATTTCGTTCATGTCGTGGTCGCCGCGCACGAGCAGCAGCCACACCGTGGTGTTCGCGATCTCGCCGCGTTCGTTCAATGCGTCGGTGGCGAGCACGAGCGACTTGACCGTGGCCGCCAGCGGCACGCCGAGCAGTTGCGCGACGTCGGCGCAGGTGCTCTTGCCGGGGGTCGGCACCTTCTTCATGTCCTGCGCGGCGGCCGCACGCGGCCCCTGGGGCGCGAGCGCCTCGGCCTTTTCCATGTTCGCCGCGTAGTCGCTCGCGGCGCAGTAGACGATGGCGTCCTCGCCGGTCGACGCGATCACCTGGAACTCTTCAGACAGGTCGCCGCCGATGGCGCCGCTGTCCGCCGCCACCGCGCGGTAGCGCAGGCCGAAACGGTCGAAGATCGCGCGGTAGGCCGTCGACATCGCTTCGTAGCTGCGCTTGGCCGATGCCACGTCGCGGTCGAAGCTGTAGGCGTCCTTCATGATGAACTCGCGCCCGCGCATCAGGCCGAAGCGCGGGCGGCGCTCGTCGCGGAACTTCGTCTGGATCTGGTACAGGTTCTTCGGCAACTGCTTGTAGCTGCGCAGCTCCTGCCGCGCGATGTCCGTCACCACTTCCTCGCTCGTGGGCTGCACGACGAAGTCGCGCTCGTGACGGTCCTTGATGCGCAGCAGCTCCGGCCCCATCTTCTCGAAACGGCCGGTCTCCTGCCACAGCTCCGCGGGCTGCACGACCGGCATGGTGCATTCGACGGCGCCCGCGCGGTTCATTTCCTCGCGCACGATGGCTTCGACCTTGCGGATCACGCGCAGGCCCATCGGCATGTAGGTGTAGATGCCCGCGCCGAGCCGCTTGATCATGCCGGCGCGCATCATGAGCCGATGGCTCGCGACCTCGGCGTCCGCCGGCGCCTCCTTCAAGGTGGAAATGAGGAACTGCGAAGCTTTCATCGTGCGCGGGAGCGGGGTTCCGAGCTCTTCACAGCGCACATGCGCCGTGCATAATGAACTCAGTTAAAGATTTGGGGTTTGATTATGCTTGACCGGGACGGCTTCAGGCCCAACGTCGGCATCATCCTGCTCAACCTGAAAAACCAGGTGTTCTGGGGCAAGCGCATCCGGACGCACAGCTGGCAGTTCCCGCAAGGCGGGATCGACCGCGGCGAGACGCCCGAACAGGCCATGTTCCGGGAACTGCACGAGGAAGTCGGGTTGAGGCCGGAGCATGTGCGCATCGTCGCCCGCACGCGCGACTGGCTGCGCTACGAAGTGCCCGAACGCTACATCCGCCGCGACGCGCGCGGCCACTACAAGGGCCAGAAGCAGATCTGGTACCTGCTGCAGCTGATGGGACAGGACTGGGACCTGAACCTGCGCGCCACCAACCACCCCGAGTTCGACGCCTGGCGCTGGAACGACTACTGGGTGCCGCTCGACGTCGTCGTCGAGTTCAAGCGCGGCGTGTACGAGATGGCGCTGCGCGAACTCGCGCGCTACCTGCCCCGCAACGACCACCGCAACCGCTACCTGCGCAGCGGCATGCGCGCCCGCGAACACGATCCGCACGGGCCGCACGGCGCCCCGCACCACATCGGCATGCCGGGCGTGCCGCCCGCCATGGAGTTGCCGCCCGGCGCGACCTTCGACCCCAACCCGGCCGGCGAGACTTCGCCTGTTCCCAAGGACTGACATGCATCGGCGACTGGCCGCGCCCGCCCTCGCGCTGGCACTTTCTTCGTTGGCGGCTCCCGCCGCGCTCGCCCAGCTGTTCGGCGGCGACCGCAACTGGCAGGAGATCGAGGCACCCCCGCCACCCGCCTTGCGCGTCGATGGCCTGGTACCGGTGGAAGTCCCGCGCAGCACGCTGCGCTTCGGCATCGATCCCGAGTCGATCAGCGTGGGCAGCGACAGCGTCGTGCGCTACGTGGTCGTCGCCCGCAGCCGCGAAGGCGGCGCGGTGAATGCGATCTACGAAGGCGTTCATTGCGGCAAGGCCGACGTGAAGGTGTACGCGCGGCACTCGGGCGAAGGCGGCTGGCGTGCGGTGGGCACACCCGAATGGCGCTCGCTCTACGAGCCCAAGCTGCAGCCGCACAGCCTGGCCATCGCGCGCGCCGGCGTGTGCCACGGCACCACGCCGAACGCGAACCCGACGAAGATCCTGCGGGACCTGCGCGCGCCGGTCGACCAGCGTTTCGGCGACCGCTGATCCGCCGACGAATTCAGCGCGTGACCACCAGGTTCGTGCGGTGGATCATCTCGCGCTCGGCGACGTAGCCGAGCAGCCGCTCGATGTCGCCGGACGGCTTGCGGCACAGCAGCCGCGCCTCGGCCGCCGCATAGTTCGCGAGGCCGCGCGCGATCTCGGCGCCCGCCGCATCGCGCACCGCGATCACGTCGCCGCGCGAGAAATCGCCCTCCACGCCGATCATGCCGATGGGCAGCAGGCTCTTGCCTTCGTCGCGCAGCTTGGGCACCGCGCCATCGTCCACCGTCACCGCGCCGCGCAGCTGCAGGTGGTCGGCCATCCAGCGCTTGCGCGCCTGGCTTTTCTGCGTGGGCGCCACGAGCAGCGTGCCCACGATCTCGCCCTTCGCGACGCGCAGCAGGCAATCGGGCTCGCGGCCCCAGGCGATGACCGTCGATGCGCCGGAGCCCGCAGCGCGTTTGGCGGCGAGCACCTTCGTGATCATGCCGCCCCGTCCGATGCTGGAGCCGGCGCCGCCCGCCATCGCCTCCAGCGCGGGGTCGCCCGCGCGCGCTTCGTGAATGAACTTCGCGGCGGGGTCCTTGCGCGGGTCGGCGCTGAAGAGCCCCTTCTGGTCGGTGAGGATCACGAGCAGGTCGGCCTCGACGAGATTGGCGACCAGCGCGCCGAGCGTGTCGTTGTCGCCGAACTTGATCTCGTCGTTGACGACGGTGTCGTTCTCGTTGATGACGGGCAGCACGCGCAGCCCGAGCAGCGTGAGCAGGGTCGAGCGCGCATTGAGGTAGCGCTCGCGGTCCGCGAGGTCGGCGTGCGTGAGCAGCACCTGCGCGGACTGCATCCGGTTCTCGCGCAGCTTCGTCTCGTACATCTGCGCGAGCCCCATCTGCCCCACCGCGGCGGCGGCCTGCAGCTCGTGGATCTCGTGCGGGCGCGTGGCCCAGCCCAGTCGCTTCATGCCCTCGGCGATGGCGCCGCTCGACACCATGATGACCTCGCGGCCATCGGCGGCGAGCGCGGCGAGCTGGCGGCACCATTCGCCGATGGCGGCCTCGTCGAGGCCGCGGCCCTCGTTGGTCACGAGGCTGGAGCCGACCTTGACGACGATGCGCCGCGCATCGCCCAGCACGGGCGAGACCATCGTGCCGGCGCTCATTTTTGGCCTGACGTTTCGGGCGCTGCCGAAGCGAAGCGCGGGTCGACTTCCGCCGGCTGCTCGGCCTTCTGCTGCGCCTTGATGTGCTGGTACACGGCCTGCACGAGCGGCTCGCAACCCTCGCGCGTGAGCGCGGAGATCTGGAAGATCGGGCCCTTGTAGCGCATGCGCTTCACGAAGTCCTTCACGCGCGCCTCGCGCTCTTCCTTCGGAACCATGTCGAGCTTGTTGAGCACGATCCAGCGCGGCTTGTCGTAGAGCGCCTTGTCGTACTTCTTCAGCTCGTTGACGATGGCCTTCGCCTGCGCGACCGGGTCGACGCCTTCGTCGAAGGGCGCGATGTCCACGAGATGCAGCAGCAGGCGCGTGCGCTGCAGGTGGCGCAGGAACTGGTGGCCCAGCCCCGCGCCTTCGGACGCGCCCTCGATCAGGCCGGGGACGTCGGCGACCACGAAGCTCTGCTCGGGCCCGACGCGCACGACGCCCAGGTTGGGGTGGAGGGTGGTGAACGGATAGTCCGCGATCTTGGGCCGCGCGTTCGACACGGCCGCGATCAGCGTCGACTTGCCCGCGTTGGGCATGCCGAGCAGGCCCACGTCGGCCAGCACCTTGAGTTCGAGCTTCAGGCTCTTTTTCTCGCCGGGCCAGCCGGGCGTCTTCTGCCGGGGCGCGCGGTTGATCGCGCTCTTGAAGCGCATGTTGCCGAAGCCGCCGTCGCCGCCCTTGGCGATCATGATCTTTTCGCCGGGCACGAGCAGCTCGTACATCACATCGCCGGTCTCGGCGTCCGTGATGATGGTGCCCACCGGCATCTTGAGCGTGACGTCGTGGCCCATGGCGCCGAACATGTCGGAGCCCATTCCGTGCTCGCCGCGGCCGGCCTCGTGGCGGCGCGAGAAGCGGAAGTCGACCAGGGTGTTCAGGCTGACGTCCGCCACCGCCCAGACATGCCCGCCCCGGCCGCCGTCGCCGCCGTTGGGGCCGCCGAACTCCTTGTACTTCTCGTGGCGGAACGACACGCAGCCGTTCCCCCCGTCGCCCGCGGCGATGTCGATGAAGGCTTCGTCGACGAATTTCATGTGCTGCCCCGATTAAAACAAAAAGGCCCTGCATGTCGATGCAGGGCCTTGCTTGTGGCGAGACCTGGCGCGTTACGCCGGGACCACGCTCACGGTCGACTTGTTCATCGATCCCTTGACCGCGAACTTCACGTGGCCTTCGACCAGCGCGAACAGGGTGTGGTCCTTGCCCACGCCGACGTTGGTGCCGGGGTGGAACTTAGTGCCGCGCTGGCGCACGATGATCGAGCCGGCGCTGATGAGTTCGCCGCCGAAGGCCTTCACGCCGAGCATCTTGGGCTGGGAGTCCCGCCCGTTTCGCGTAGAGCCGCCGCCTTTTTTCTGTGCCATTTCGAAGTGCTCCGGATCAGACGGCGATGGCGCCGATTTCCAGCTCGGTGTACTGCTGGCGATGGCCCTGGTGCTTCTGGTAGTGCTTGCGACGGCGCATCTTGAAGATGCGAACCTTGTCGTGCTTGCCGTGCGCCACGACCGTGGCCTTGACCGTGGCACCGGACACCAGGGGGACGCCGATCTTCAGGTCGCCGCCGCTGCCGACTGCGAGTACCTGATCGATCGTGAGTTCCTGGCCGATGTCCGCAGTAATCTGTTCTACTTTGATCTTGTCGCCGGAGGCAACGCGATACTGCTTGCCACCGGTTTTTATGACCGCGTACATGTTGAACCTCATTGGGGTGATCTCTTCGCGGACGGATTTCCGCGAAGCCCTCGAATATAGCATAGTTTGTGGTTACTAACACGCTGCGGTGCGCAAGCGTACCGTCGCGTTGCTCTCGCGCTCCTCTCACGTTCCTATAATCCCTCAACCCCGATCCCGACGCCTTGACCGACACCTCTGCCGCTTCCGCCCTGGCCCTGGTCGCCGACGACATGAGACGGATGGACGAGGTCATCGCCCGCCGCCTCGACTCCGGCGTTCCTCTCGTGGGCCAGGTCTCGCGCTACATCATCTCGGCCGGCGGCAAGCGCCTGCGCCCCGCGCTGCTGCTGCTGATGTCGGGCGCGCTCGGCTTTCGCGGCGAGCAGCGCCTCAACCTCGCGGCCGTGGTCGAATTCATCCACACCGCCACGCTCCTGCACGACGACGTGGTGGACGAGTCCACGTTGCGCCGGGGCCGCGCCACTGCCAACCAGAACTTCGGCAACCCCGCGAGCGTGCTCGTCGGCGACTTCCTCTATTCGCGCGCGTTCCAGATGATGCTGGACGCGCACGACATGCGCGTGATGGAAATCCTGGCCGAAGCCACCAACGTCATCGCGGAGGGCGAAGTGCAGCAGCTGATGAACATGCACGACCCTTCCCTCGACGAGGAAGGCTATCTGCACGTCATCCGCTCCAAGACAGCCAAGCTGTTCGAGGCCAGCTCGCGGCTTGCCGCGGTGCTTGCCAAGTCGCCGCCGGAGATCGAGCAGGCCTGCGCCGACTACGGCCAGGCGCTGGGCACGGCCTTCCAGGTGATCGACGACGTGCTCGACTACACCGGCGACGCGCACGAGATGGGCAAGAACCTGGGCGACGACCTGCGCGAGGGCAAGTCCACGCTGCCCCTGATCGCCGCCATGCGGCGCGGCACGCCCGCGCAGTGCGAGGTGGTGCGGCACGCCATCGAGACGGGCGCCGTGGGCGAGCTCGACCAGATCGTGCGCATCGTGCGCGAAACCGGCTCGCTGGACGTGGCGCGCGATGCCGCGGCAGCCGAGGCGCAGCGCGCGATCGCAGCCGCGCGGCGACTGCCGCCCAATGCGTTCACCGAGGGGCTGCTACAATTGGCGGCTTCACTGCTGCAGCGCCGCAACTGAAAACCCTGCAAAGGCTTTTCGGCACCAGGCGCCTCGCGGCGAATCGGGGTGTAGCTTAGCCTGGTAGAGCGCTACGTTCGGGACGTAGAGGCCGGAGGTTCGAATCCTCTCACCCCGACCAGGAATTCCTTTCGCGACGATGACTTGCAGCAGGGTCCGCCCTCGCTGCAGGGGCTCGGATGCGTTCCGTGCCACATCCGTGCCACGGTCATGTTCCACCCACCAGCAGCCATGCCATGCCGACGCCCACGCCGGCCGGGACGCCGACACGCTGCAGCGCGCTTGCCGGCGCACCGCAGATCACCTCGACCGGTATCGGGGAGCTCTCCAGCAGACGGCTGGTGAGGGAGTTCTCGAAGGCGCGCACCAGGGCGCTCTTGCGCCCCGTACCGACGACGATGCGGTCGCAGCGCAGTCGACGGGCCGCGTCGACGATGCAGCGGGCCGTGTCGCCGACCTCCGTGTGTAAGCAGTAGGAAACAGCAGCGTCGTCGAGGAGCTGCCGTGCCTCGGCGAGTGCCTCGCGGGCGCGTTCCCGGCGAAAGTCATCGAGCACGCGCCGGTCGACGTGGCGCGCCACGTAGGCCGAGAAGGGCGGCTGCACGTTCAGCAGGTGAATCGTCTGCACATCCCCGCGGTGGAATGCGGCGATGGCATGCCGCAGCGCAAGCAGCGCATCCGGGCTTCCGTCGCAGGGCAGAAGGAGCGTCGTCGTGCCGAGGGCTCGCGGCAAAGGTGCGGTGCTCATTCCTTGTCTCCTTTACGTAGGGGTTTCTCGATGCACGGCCGTGTTGGTCTCGCGAGTCGTTTGCCGGGCCACCGGCTCTATTCCCGCTCGTCCCGCGACTTCGAACCGAACGGATAGGCGCCACCCGGTGTGCCCTTGGGCGGAATCTTGAGCGACAGGATCATCGTCACGGCCAGCGTGACGGCGGTGAACCCCAGCGAAAACACCACCGGGATCTTGTAGACGTCGATCAGCAGCATCTTCGCGCCGATGAACACGAGGACGATCGCGAGACCGTAGCTGAGAAGGTGGAAGCGCTCGTGCATGTTGGCCAGCAGGAAGTACATCGCGCGCAGGCCGAGGATGGCGAACACGTTGGAGGTGAGCACGATGAAGGGGTCGGTCGTGATCGCGAAGATGGCCGGGATCGAGTCGACCGCGAACACGAGATCGACGATGCCGATGAGCAGGATCACGACGAGCAACGGCGTTGCCATCCTGACGCCGCCCACCGTGGTGAAGAATCTCTCGCCGTCGTAGTCCGGCGAAATCCTGAAGCGGCCGCGGATCCACTTGAGGGCCGGGTTGTTTTCCAGGTCGGGCTCCTGGCCGGCAGCCCACCACATCTTGATTCCCGTGAACAAGAGGAATGCGCCGAACACATAAAGGATCCAGTGGAACTGCGCGATCAGCCAGGCGCCCACCAGGATCATCACGGCACGCAGCACGAGCGCGCCCAGGATGCCGATCATCAGGACTCGCTTCTGGAACTGTGCCGGCACGGCGAAGTAGGTGAACAACATCAGGAACACGAAGATGTTGTCGACCGCCAGCGCCTTCTCGATCAGGTAGCCGGTCAGGAACTCCAGCGCCTTCGCGTTGGCGAGGGAGCGAGCCGCCTCCTCCGTGCCCGTACCACCGAGGTACCACCACAGCCAGCCCATGAAGGCGAAGGAAACGCCGACCCAGACCAGCGACCAGACGGCAGCTTCCCGCGTGCTCACGCGGTGCGCGCCCTGCTTGCTCATCGCAAAAAAGTCGATCAGCAGCGCAACCACCACGAGGGCTGCGAACAAGGACCACATGAGGGGGGAGCCGATGGTTTGCATGAAAGTCGTCAGTCGAGGAGGGATGGCGATCCGGGGAATGTAGCGCCGACAATGCCCCATGAAAAGCAGATTGTCTCGCTGTCATCATCCTAAAAAACAGGAATGTTCGGGCGCCACGGCGGCCCCGCCACGGCTCCTCCCGCCGGTGCGGATCGTGCGTTTACAGCCACAGCGCTTTGCCCGATGATTCCCCCTGACCCAGCCGTCCGCGGGACCGCCCGCGTATTGGCATTACATTTCCTGCATGGCCGCCGTCGATCCCGCCGCTGAAGTTGCCCTGCCCGGGCTTGCCCGTGCCTTGGTCTCGGCCGGCAAGCTCGGCCAGAAATCGGCCGAGGAAATCTACAAGAAGGCCCAGGCCGGCCGCACCAGCTTCCTCGCGGAGCTCACCGGCAGCGGCGCCGTCTCGGCCTTCGATCTCGCGCACACGATGTCGAGCGCCTTCGGCGCGCCCCTGCTCGACCTGAGCGCCATCGATGTCAACCGCCTGCCCAAGGGCCTGATCGACAACAAGATTTCGCAGGACTACCGGGTGATCGCGCTGTCCAAGCGCAACAACCGCCTCATCGTCGCCTGCGCCGATCCGTCCGACCAGCAGGCCGCCGAGAAGATCAAGTTCTCGACCCAGCTGGGCGTGGACTGGGTCATCGCCGAATACGACAAGCTCAGCAAGCTGGTCGAGCAGCAGGCCACCACCGCCACGCAGGCGATGGACAGCATCATCGGCGAGGACTTCGAATTCGACGAATCGACGATGGACCAGGCCGTCGTCGACGACGACGACAAGGGGGCGGTCTCCGAAGTCGACGACGCGCCGGTCGTCAAGTTCCTCCACAAGATGCTGCTCGACGCGTTCTCCATGCGCGCTTCGGACCTGCACTTCGAGCCCTACGAGCACACCTACCGCGTACGGTTCCGCATCGACGGCGAGTTGCGCGAGATCGCCTCGCCGCCGATCGCCATCAAGGACAAGCTCGCATCGCGGATCAAGGTGATCTCGCGCATGGACATCTCCGAGAAGCGCGTCCCGCAGGACGGCCGGATGAAGCTGAAGGTGGGCCCCGACCGCGTGATCGACTTCCGCGTCAGCACCCTGCCCACGCTCTTCGGCGAGAAGATCGTCATCCGTATCCTCGACCCGTCGTCCGCCAAGCTGGGGATCGACGCGCTGGGCTACGAGCCCGAGGAAAAGAAGCGGCTCATGGACGCCATCGTGCGGCCCTACGGGATGATCCTGGTCACGGGCCCCACGGGCTCGGGCAAGACGGTGTCGCTCTACACCTGCCTGAACATCCTCAACAAGCCGGGCGTGAACATCTCCACGGCCGAGGATCCGTCCGAAATCAACCTGCCGGGCGTGAACCAGGTCAACGTGAACGACAAGGCCGGCCTCACCTTCGCGGCGGCGCTCAAGTCCTTCCTGCGCCAGGACCCGGACGTGATCATGGTGGGCGAAATCCGCGACCTCGAGACCGCCGACATCGCGATCAAGGCCGCGCAGACCGGCCACATGGTGCTGTCGACGCTGCACACCAACGACGCGCCGACCACGCTCACGCGCATGCGCAACATGGGCATCGCGCCGTTCAACATCGCCTCGAGCGTCATCCTCATCACGGCGCAGCGCCTCGCGCGGCGGTTGTGCCCGCAGTGCAAGCAGCCGGTCGATATTCCGTTCGAAACGCTGGTCGAGGCCGGTTTCAAGGAAGAGGACATCGACGGCACCTGGACGCCGTACAAGCCGGTGGGCTGCTCGGCCTGCAACAACGGCTATAAGGGCCGCGTCGGCATCTACCAGGTGATGCCCATCTCCGAGGCGATCCAGCGCATCATCCTGGCCGACGGCAGCGCGCTGGAAATCGCCAAGCAGGCCGAGCTCGAAGGCGTGAACTCGCTGCGCAAGTCCGGGCTGTACAAGGTGCGGCTGGGGGTGACCTCGCTGGAGGAAGTGCTGGGCTGCACCAACGAATAAATAGAGAGACGCTATGGCAACCGGAACCGCAACCAAGGAATTCGTCTTCGAATGGGAAGGGCGCGACCGCCACGGCAAGCAGGTCAAGGGCGAGACGCGCGCGGGCGGCGAGCACCAGGTCATGGCGGCGCTGCGCCGCCAGGGCGTGACGCCCGGCAAGATCAAGAAGCGGCGCATGCGCGGCGGCAAGAAGATCAAGCCGAAGGACATCGCGATCTTCACCCGGCAGCTCGCGACGATGATGAAGGCCGGCGTGCCGCTGCTGCAGGCCTTCGACATCGTGGGCCGCGGCAACGCCAACGCGAGCGTGACCAAGCTGCTCAATGACGTCCGCACGGACGTCGAAACCGGAACGTCCCTCTCGGCCGCATTCCGCAAGTACCCGCTCTACTTCGACAACCTGTACTGCAACCTGGTCGAGGCCGGCGAGGCAGCCGGTATCCTGGAAGGCCTGCTGGACCGGCTGGCCACCTACATGGAGAAGACCGAGGCGATCAAGTCCAAGATCAAGTCGGCGCTGATGTACCCCATCTCGGTCGTGGTCGTCGCGTTCGTCGTGACGTCCGTCATCATGATCTTCGTCATTCCGGCGTTCAAGGACGTGTTCACCTCCTTCGGCGCCGATCTCCCCGCGCCGACGCTCTTCGTCATCGCGCTGAGCGAGATCTTCATCAAGTACTGGTACATCATCTTCGGCGGGATCGGCGGCGGTTTCTACTTCTTCATGCAGGCCTGGCGGCGCAACGAGAAGGTGCAGATGTTCATGGACCGCGTCATGCTGAAGATGCCCGTGTTCGGCCAGCTGGTCTACAAGTCCGTCATCGCGCGCTGGACGCGCACGCTCGCGACCATGTTCGCGGCCGGTGTCCCGCTCGTCGAAGCACTCGACTCGGTGGGTGGCGCCTCGGGCAACTCGGTCTTCACGGCCGCGACCGAGAAGATCCAGCAGGAGGTGTCGACCGGCACCAGCCTGACGGCGGCGATGACCAACGCCAACGTGTTCCCCTCGATGGTGCTGCAGATGTGCGCGATCGGCGAGGAGTCGGGCTCCATCGACCACATGCTGGGCAAGGCGGCCGACTTCTACGAGTCGGAGGTCGACGACATGGTGGCCGGCCTCTCGAGCCTGATGGAGCCGATCATCATCGTGTTCCTCGGCGGCCTGATCGGCGGCATCGTGATCGCCATGTACCTGCCGATCTTCAAGCTGGGCGCCGTCGTCTGATGCTGATTTCGCCGAGTATCGACGCCGCGATCGCCGGCGTGCTGGGACTGCTCGTGGGCAGCTTCCTCAACGTCGTGATCCATCGCCTGCCGAAGATGCTCGAGCGGCAATGGGCCGCCGAGTGCGCGGACCTGCAGGGCGTGGCAGCGAAGGAGGAGGAACGCTTCGATCTCGTGCGCCCGCGCTCGCGCTGCCCGCATTGCGGGCATGCGATCCGTTGGTACGAGAACATCCCCGTGGTGAGTTATGTCGCGCTGCGCGGCAAGTGCTCCAGTTGCGCCGCGCCCATCGGCCTGCGCTATCCGGTCGTCGAGCTGGCCACCGGCGCGCTCTTCGCCTGGTGCGCCGCGAAGTACGGCATCACGCCCAAGGCCGCGGTGTGGGCCGGCTTCGCGGCCATGCTCCTGGCACTCGCCCTGATCGACTGGGACACGACGCTGCTGCCCGACGACATGACGCTGCCGCTCGTGTGGGCGGGGCTGATCGCGGCGGCGCTCGGCTGGTCGGGGCTGCGGTTGCCCGAGGCGCTGTGGGGCGCGGTGGCGGGCTATATGTCGCTGTGGACCATCTATCAGGCGTTCAAGCTGCTCACCGGCAAGGAGGGCATGGGCTACGGCGACTTCAAGCTCTTCGCCGCGCTAGGCGCCTGGTTCGGCTGGGAGGCGCTGATCCCCATCATCCTCATCGCGTCGGTCGTCGGCGCGGTGGTCGGCCTGGCGATGAAGGCGATGGCCGGACTGCGCGAAGGCAAGTACGTGCCATTCGGCCCGTTCCTCGCGGCGGGCGGACTCGCGGCGATGGTGTTCGGCCACGCGGCCATCCTCTCGGCCATCGGCCTCTAGATGCCGCGCGACGCACGATGCTGAGAATCGGCCTCACCGGCGGGATCGGCAGCGGCAAGAGCACCGTGCTGCACGAGCTCGTGAAGCTGGGCGCGGTCGGGATCGATGCCGATGCGATTTCGCGCGCGACCACGGCCGCGGGCGGCGCGGCCATTCCCCTCATCGCGCAGCGCTTCGGGCCGGACTTCGTCGATGCGCACGGCGCGCTCGACCGCGACCGCATGCGCGAGCGCGTGTACGCGGACCCGGCGGCGCGCAGGCAGCTCGAGGCGATCGTGCATCCCCTCGTGGGCGCCGAATCCGAGCGGCTGGTGAAGGCCGCGGAGGACGCCGGCGCGCGCTGCGTCGTGTTCGACATTCCGCTGCTGGTCGAGTCCGGCCGCTGGCGCTCGCGCGTCCATCGCGTGCTGGTGATCGACTGCAGCGAGGACACGCAGGTCGCGCGCGTCGTCGCGCGCAGCGCGCTCGCGCCCGAGGCCGTGCGCGCGATCATCGCGGCGCAGGCGCCGCGCGCGCTGCGGCTCGCCGCCGCCGACGCCGTCATTTGCAACGAAGCGTTGTCGCTCGCCGAGTTGACGGCCGAAGTGACACAGTGCGCGAAGTCCTTCGGGCTATGATGGCGCCAGCGTGATCCTTTACGAATACCCTTTCAACGAGCGCATCCGCACGTATCTTCGCCTGGAGCACCTGTTCCAGCGGCTCGGCGAGCTGGTGCCGCGCACGCATCCGATCGACCACCATTACGCCCTCGCGACCCTCTTCGAAGTGATGGACGTCGGCGCGCGGGCCGACCTCAAGTCCGACGTGATGAAGGACCTCGACCGGCAAAAGCAGGTCCTGAACGGCTATCGCGGCAACCCCGCGATTTCCGAGAAGGTCCTCGACGGCGTGATCGCCCAGCTCGATGGCTGCTTCGGCGCGTTGAACAAGCAGCCCGGCAAGGCAGGCAGCGCGCTGACCGAAAACGACTGGCTCATGAGCATCCGCAGCCGCGTCAACATTCCGGGCGGCACGTGCGAGTTCGATCTCCCCGGCTACTATGCATGGCAGCACCGGGACGCCGGCGCGCGGCAGCAGGACCTGCAGCGCTGGGCGTCGACGCTGGGGCCGCTGGCGGAATCCGTCCACATGCTGCTGAAGATGCTGCGCGACTCGGGCTCGCCGCAGAAGGTGATGGCGACGGGCGGCCAGCTGCAGCAGAACCTGCCGCAGGGCCGCACCTTCCAGCTGCTGCGCCTGCGCATCGACCCGGCGCTGGGCCTCGTGCCCGAGATCAGCGGCAACCGGCTGATGGTGTCGGTGCGCTTCATGAAGCAGGACAACGAAAAGCTGCTCGCGAGCACGGACAGCCCGACGTTCGAGCTCACGCTCTGTTCATGAAATCCCGGATCGTCCGTTGCCCCGCCTGCAGGGGCGACAGTGTCTACGGGCCGGACAATCCGTACCGGCCGTTCTGCAGCGAGCGCTGCAAGAGCATCGACTTCGGCGACTGGGCGAGCGAGCGCTTCACGGTGCCCGACCCGACGCCGCCGGACGACATTCCGTTCGGCGATCCGAAGGAACATTGATCTCAGGCGCGCCGTTCCTCTTCGAACCAGCGAATGACCGGAATCGTCCCCGGCAAAAGGGGCTCGGCCCGCACCGGCAACTGCTCCCACGCGAACGACTGTCCCTCGTGCATCTGCAGCTCGCCGGTCCATTCGTGGACCTTGCAGAAGTTCAGGCGCACCAGGGCGTGTGGATAGTCGACGCGCTCGATGCGCCAGGGATGCACGGCGCCGATGGTGACGCCGATCTCCTCCTGCAGCTCGCGTCGCAACGCCTCCTCGATCGTCTCGCCCGCCTCCACCTTGCCGCCCGGGAACTCCCAGTAACCGGCGTAGACCTTGCCCGGCGGACGGCTCGTGAGCAGGAACGCGCCGTCCTCGCGAATCAGCACGCCGACCGCGACTTCGACTTCCTTGCGATCGATCCCGCCTTCTCGCGGCCTATCTCCGTCCGCGATCAGGACACTCACTGGTGCTGTCCCGCGTAGTCGCGCGCGAACTGATACGCGACACGTCCGCTGCGCGAACCCCGCTCGAGCGCCCACACGAGCGCCTGCGGGCGCGCGGCCGCGACCGCATCGGCCGGCACGCCGAAGTGCGAAAGCCACTGCGCGACGATGGCCAGGTACTCGTCCTGCGTGAAAGGGTAGAAGCTCACCCACAGGCCGAAACGTTCGGACAGGGAAATCTTCTCCTCGATCACCTCGCCCGGATGGACTTCGCCGTCCTCGGTGTGCGTGTACGTGAGGTTCTCCTTCATGTACTCGGGCAGCAGGTGGCGGCGGTTGCTGGTCGCGTAGATCAGGACGTTCGGCGACGCGGCGGAGACCGAGCCGTCGAGGATCGACTTCAGCGCCTTGTAGCCGGGCTCGCCTTCCTCGAAGCTCAGGTCGTCGCAGAACACGACGAACTTCTCCGGCCGGGGGGCCACGACGTCGACGATGTCGGGAAGATCGGTGAGGTCGGCCTTGTCGACTTCGATCAGGCGCAGGCCCCTCGGCGCGTACTCGTTCAGGCACGCCTTGATCAGCGACGACTTGCCGGTGCCGCGCGCGCCCGTCAGCAGCACGTTGTTGGCCGGGTGCCCCTCCACGAACTGCCGCGTGTTGCGCTCGATCTTTTCCTTCTGCGGCTCGATCTCCTTCAGGTCGCCCAGGCGGATGACGGCGACGTGCTTCACCGGCTCCAGCGAACCGTGGCCCGAGGACCGCTTGCGATAGCGCCAGGCGACCGACGCGTTCCAGTCGGGCGCGGAGAGCGGCTGGGGCAGGATGGATTCGATGCGCGAGAGCAATTCGCCCGCGCGCTCGATCAATTGTTCGAACTTCTCGTTCATGGGATATGCGGATTCAGGAGCGGTAGTCCGCGTTGATCGTCACGTAGTCGTGGCTGAAGTCGCAGGTCCAGATCTGGTCGACGGCGTCGCCGCGCCCAAGTCCGACGCGCACCGTGATCTCGCTTTGCTTCATCACGCGCTGGCCATCTTCCTCGCGGTACGAAGGATGGCGTCCGCCCTTCGTCGCGACATGCACGTCGTCCAGATGCAGTTCGATCTTCGTCTGGTCGAGGTCGTCGATACCCGCATAACCCACGGCCGCGAGGATGCGGCCGAGATTCGGGTCGCTCGCGAAGAACGCGGTCTTCACCAGCGGCGAATGGCCGATCGCGTACGCCACCTTGCGGCACTCCTCGGCATCCTTGCCGCCTTCCACCCGCACGGTGATGAACTTGGTCGCGCCTTCGCCGTCGCGCACGATGGCCTGCGCGAGCAGGCGTGCGACCTCCTGCATCGTGTCCTTGACCTTGCGCGCCGCCGCGCCGTCCCATGACGCGATGGGCGCGAGCTTCGCCTTGTTCGTCGCGATCACGACGAAGGAATCGTTGGTCGACGTGTCGCCGTCGACCGTGACGCGGTTGAACGAACCCTCGGCCAGCTCGAAGGCGAGTTCGTTCATCAGCTTCGCGTCGATGACCGCATCGGTCGCCATGAAGCCCAGCATCGTCGCCATGTTGGGCCGGATCATGCCGGCGCCCTTGCTGATGCCCGTGACGGTGATGGTCACGCCATCGACGACGACCTGCCGGCTCACGGCCTTCGGCAGCGTGTCCGTCGTCATGATCCCTTCGGCCGCGCGCAGCCAGTGGGCGGGCTGCGCATCGGCGATGGCGGCGGGCAGGCCCTGCTCGATGCGGTCGACCGGCAGCGGCTCCATGATGACGCCGGTGGAAAACGGCAGCACCTGTTCGGGCGCGATGTTCAGGTGGCGCGCGAGCGCCACGCAGGTCCGGCGCGCATTCACGAGCCCGGGCTCGCCCGTGCCTGCGTTCGCATTGCCGGTGTTGACCACGATCGCGCGGATGTCGCCGCTTGCAAGATGCTCGCGGCACACCTGCACGGGCGCCGCGCAGAAACGGTTCTTCGTGAACACGCCCGCGACGGACGCGCCCTCGTCGAGCAGCACGACCGTCAGGTCCTTGCGGTTCGCCTTGCGGATGCCCGCCTCGGCGACGCCGATGCGCACGCCGGGAACGGCGTGGAGGTCGCCCGCTTGCGGGGCGGCGAGATTCACTGCCATGGTGGGAAGCCTTTGTCGGATCAGTTCTGGCGCCAGGGGAGGCCGCGGAAACGCCAGCCGCCCAGAGCACCACGGTGGCCTTGTTCGTCCGCGTTGCCCTCGAAGCCCTCGAGGATGTTGTACGCCTCCAGGCCCAGCTCCGTCGCGCGCTTCGCCGCGGGGATGGAACGCACGCCGCTGCGGCACAGGAGCACGGCCTTCTTGCCGGGCGGCACGGCGTCGCGCAGGTTCGAATCGAAGGACGGATTCATCGCCATGCCGGGCCACTGCTTCCATACGACGCCGACGGAGCCCGGCACGATGCCGACCCATTCGCGCTCGGCATCGCTGCGGACGTCGACCAGCACGGCGTCGCCCGCCTCGACCCACGACCAGGCGAGTTCGGGCGTCACGTCGCCCGCATAGCCCTGCGCGGGTTGGGGCTGCAGGCGGTCGAAAGCGGGGGGCGGCACGGATGTCATGCCGCCGATTCTGCCAAATCGCCCGGGCGCACGGCGGCGCGGGTACCTAAGTTATGGGTGAAAACACCCTTGCCGCGCGGTGGCCTGAACTTCAAAGATAGCGCGCCAATAACAGCCTGCAACCAGGAGACAACAATGACCGCATCCGCCACCCCCCGCCGGCGCAGCCTGATCAAGGGCGCCGCCGTCGCCACGGCCGCCGCCGCGACCGGCCCCCTCGCCTACGCGCAGGCACCGTCGACCACGAGCTTCCGCTTCCAGAGCACCTGGCCGGCCAAGGACATCTTCCACGAGTTCGCCAACGATTTCGCCAAGAAGGTGAACGACATGGCGGGCAACCGCCTCAAGATCGAGGTGCTGCCCTCCGGCGCCGTGGTGCCCGCCTTCCAGCTGCTCGAAGCCGTCAACAAGGGCACGCTCGACGGTGGCCACGGCGTGGTGGCGTACCACTACGGCAAGAACTCCGCGCTGGCCCTGTGGGGCTCGGGCCCGGCGTTCGGCATGGACCCGAACATGGTGCTGTCGTGGCACTACTACGGCGGCGGCAAGGCGCTGCTCGACGAGATCTACAAGTCCATCAACATGGACGTGGTGTCGTACCTGTACGGCCCCATGCCGACGCAGCCCCTCGGCTGGTTCAAGAAGCCGGTGTCGAACGTCTCCCAGATCAAGGGGCTGAAGTTCCGCACCGTCGGCCTCGCCGTGGACGTGTTCACCGACCTCGGCGCCGCGGTCAACCCGCTGCCCGGCGGCGACATCGTTCCCGCGCTCGACCGCGGCCTGATCGACGCGGCGGAGTTCAACAACGCGTCGTCCGACCGCGTGCTGGGCTTTCCCGACGTCGCGAAGAACTGCATGCTGCAGAGCTTCCACCAGTCGGGCGAGCAGTTCGAGATCCTGTTCAACCGCGCGAAGTACGCCGCGCTGCCGCAGGACCTGAGGAACATCATCGACTACGCGGTTCAGGCCGCGTCGGCCGACTTCAGCTGGAAGGCGATCGACCGCAACTCGAAGGATTACATCGAGCTGAAGACCCAGCACAAGGTGAATTTCTACAAGACGCCCGACTCGATCCTGCGCGCGCAGCTCGAGTCCTGGGACAAGGTCACCGCCAAGAAGGCCGGCGAGAACCCGTTCTTCAAGCGCGTGCTCGACTCCCAGAAGGCCTTCGCGCAGCGCGCCGGCCAGTGGCAGAACGACTACATGGTCGACTTCAAGATGGCGTACAACCGCTACTTCGCCACGAAGAAGAGCTGATTCGCGCCCCGGCAGGCGCAAAGGCGGCCGTCGGGCCGCCTTTTTTCGCTCCAGCGCTCCTACAAGGAAAACGATGCAGAAACTGCTGCTCGCGGTGGACAGGATGTCGACGTGGATCGGGCAGGCTTTCGCCTGGTCCATCATCCTCCTGACCTTCATGATCTCCTGGGAGGTGTTCTCCCGGTACGTGCTCGGCTCGCCGCACGCATGGATGCTGGATGTCCAGATCATGCTGTACGGCGTGCTGTTCATGATGGCGGGCGCCTACACGCTCGCGAAGAACGGGCACGTGCGCGGCGACGTGCTGTACGGCTTCTTCCGGCCGCGCACGCAGGCCACGCTCGACCTCGTCCTCTACATCGTGTTCTTCCTGCCCGGCGTCCTCGCGATGACCTGGGCCGGATGGACCTACTTCACCGAAGCGCTCGCGATCCGCGAGCAGACGTTCAACGCCGTGCCCCTGCCCGTCTACCCCTTCAAGTTCGTGATCCCCTTCGCCGGCGCCATGCTGCTGATGCAGGGAATCGTCGAGATCGCCCGCTGCGTCATCTGCCTGCGCGAAGGCGCCTGGCCCTCCCGTGAGCAGGACGTCGAGGAAGTCGACGTCGACAAGCTCAAGAAGATGGTGCATGCCGACGAGCCCGGGGGCGCCCTCGCGGCCCCGCCCGCCGAAAAGGGAGGCTTGGGATGACGATCCGCAAGGAACTCTGGTTCGGCTTCTCGCTGATGGCGCTCATCGTCGCCGGCGCGCTGTACATGCTCGTTTCCGTGGAGACCATCGAGCGCGGCCACATCGGCCTGCTGATGCTCGCGCTCGTGGTGGTGGCGATCATGCTCGGCTTCCCCACCGCCTTCACGTTGATGGGCATGGGGATGATCTTCACCTGGCTCGCGTACGACCGCGACTGGCACAAGACACTCGACCTGATGGTGCAGGCCGCGTACAAGGTGATGGGCAACGACGTCCTCATCTCGATTCCGCTCTTCGTGTTCATGGGCTACCTCGTCGAGCGCGCGAACCTGATCGAGAAGCTGTTCCGTTCCATCCACCTGGCGCTCGCGCGCGTGCCCGGCGCGCTCGCGGTCGCGACGCTCGTCACCTGCGCGGTGTTCGCGACCGCGACCGGCATCGTCGGCGCGGTGGTGACGCTCATGGGGCTGCTCGCGCTGCCCGCGATGCTGCGCGCCGGCTACAACACGCAACTGTCGGCGGGCGCGATCACGGCCGGCGGTTGCCTGGGCATCCTCATCCCGCCGTCGGTGCTGCTGATCGTGTACGGCGCGACCGCCGGCGTGTCGGTGGTTCAGCTCTACGCGGGCGCGTTCTTTCCCGGCCTCATGCTGGCCGGGCTGTACATCGCTTACGTGATCATCCTCGCGAAGCTGAAGCCCTCGGTCGCGCCGCCGCTGTCGCCGCAGGACCGCTACGTGCCGCTGCCGCCCCTGCTCGAGCGGCTGGCGCCGTCCCACGCGAAAAACGTCGTGCCGGTGCTGCTGGGCGCGCTCAAGGGCAGCCGCAACCGGGACGTGCCGACCGGCTACATCCTGCGCCAGCTCGTGGTCGTCTTCATGCCGCTCATGCTGTTCGTCCTGCTCGCGCTGTGGACCTATCGTTCGGTGACGACGCCCGAGGTCGTGGAAACCGTGGCGATGGAGCGTCTCGGCGGCGGAGCCGCGGTCTCCACGTCGTCGGGCGGGCTGGCCGAGCCGCCGGCAAGCGGGGGGCTGGCCGAACCGCCGGCCGCATCGGGCGGGCTGGCCGAGCCGCCCGCCGACAACAGCGCGTTGAAAGAGCCGCCTGCGGAAGCGAGCGCCTTGAAGGAGCCGCCCGCGGACGCCGCCGCGGCGGCGTCCTCGACGGCCGCTGCCGCCCCCCCTGCAGCAGGGGTGCAGGAGCCGCCCGGCGCCACTCCGCCCGCCGCCAATGCGTCCGGCCCCGCGGGAGCAGCCACGGCGCAGGAGCGCCTGCCGGTGCCGCGCGGCTGGTGGATCACGATGGGCGTGCTGGCCACGATGCTCGCGGCGTTCTACGCGCTGCTGAGTTTCACGCGCCTCGAAGTGTTCAAGATGCTGCTCACCAGCTTCTTTCCGCTGATGGTGCTCATCCTCTCGGTGCTCGGCTCCATCGTGCTGGGGCTGGCGACGCCGAGCGAGGCTGCGGCGGTCGGAGCGCTCGGCGGCTTCATCCTGGCCATCGCCTATCGGCAGCTGACCTTCGGCGTGGTGAAGGAGAGCGTGTTCCTCACCGCCAAGACCTCGGCGATGGTGTGCTGGCTCTTCGTCGGCTCCGCCATCTTCTCGGCCGCCTTCGCCCTGCTGGGCGGCCAGGAACTGGTCGAGCGCTGGGTGCTGTCGATGAACCTCACCAAGACGCAGTTCCTGGTGCTGTCGCAGGTGATCATCTTCGTGCTGGGCTGGCCGCTGGAGTGGACCGAGATCATCGTGATCTTCATGCCGATCTTCATTCCGCTGCTCGACAATTTCGGCGTCGACCCGCTGTTCTTCGGGCTGCTCGTCGCGCTGAACCTGCAGACCGCGTTCCTGTCGCCGCCGGTGGCGATGGCCGCCTTCTACCTCAAGGGCGTGAGTCCGCCCCACGTGACCCTCAACCAGATCTTCCTGGGCATGCTGCCCTTCATGGGGATCCAGGTGATCGCGATCGTGATGCTCTACATCTTCCCGGAGATCGGCCTGTGGCTGCCGCAGGTGCTGTATCGCTGATGCGCGCCTTCCACCGGTCGGGCCAGTCGGGCCAGTCGGGCCGCCGGAGTTGACGTTTACGTAAACGTCAATTAAGGTCATGGGGTTTCCCGGAGACCCCATGACCGACCTTTCCGCCGAATTCAAGGCGCTCGCCAGCTATAAGCCGACCCACAAGGTCCGCTTCGTCACCGCTGCCAGTCTCTTCGACGGCCACGACGCCGCCATCAACATCATGCGCCGCATCCTGCAGGGGATGGGCGCGGAGGTCATCCACCTCGGCCACAACCGCAGCGTGGACGAAGTGGTGACCGCCGCCCTGCAGGAGGACGTGCAGGGCATCGCCGTCAGCTCCTACCAGGGCGGCCACGTCGAGTATTTCAAGTACATGGTCGACCTGCTGCGCCAGCGTGGCGGCGAGCACATCCAGGTCTTCGGCGGCGGCGGCGGCGTGATCGTGCCGGCCGAGATCCGCGAGCTGCACGCTTACGGCGTCGCGCGCATCTACAGCCCGGAGGACGGGCAGCGCATGGGCCTGCAGGGAATGATCGGCGAGATGGTGATGCGGGCGGACAAGGACCTGTCGCCGCACGCGCCGCGCGACATCGCCGCGATCCAGGGCGGCGAGGAAAAGCACTGGCGGGCGCTCGCGCAGCTGATCACCGCGCTCGAAGCGGGCACGGCCGAGGCCGGCCTGGTCGATGCGCTGCGTACCGAGGCAGCGAAGCACAGGACCCCCGTCCTCGGCATCACCGGCACGGGCGGCGCAGGCAAGTCGTCCTTGACCGACGAACTCGTGCGCCGCCTGCGCCTCGACCAGGGCGACGCGCTGCGCATCGCCATCGTGTCCATCGACCCGTCGCGCCGCAAGAGCGGCGGCGCACTTCTGGGCGACCGCATCCGCATGAATGCCATCGGTCCCTGGCAGCGAGGCGCCCGCGTCTACATGCGCTCGCTCGCCACGCGGGACTTCGGCAGCGAAATCTCCGCGGCCCTGCCCGACGTCGTCAACGCCTGCAAGGCGGCGGGCTTCGACCTCGTGATCGTCGAGACCTCCGGCATCGGCCAGGGCGACGCGGCGATCGTGCCCCTCGTCGACATCCCGATGTACGTGATGACGCCCGAGTTCGGCGCGGCCTCGCAGCTCGAGAAGATCGACATGCTCGACTTCGCCGAGTTCGTGGCCATCAACAAGTTCGACCGCAAGGGCGCGGCCGATGCGCTGCGGGACGTGGCGAAGCAGGTGCAGCGCAACCGCGAGGCCTTCGGCAAGCGGCCCGAGGAAATGCCGGTGTTCGGCACCATGGCCGCGCGCTTCAACGACGATGGCGTCACGGCCCTCTTCCAGGCGCTGAAGCCGCGCCTGGCCGAGCTCGGCCTGCGCCTGAACGACGGCACGCTGCCGCGGGTCGACGTGCGCCACAGCACCAACCAGGCGCCGGTGGTGCCGGCGAACCGGACGCGCTACCTCGCCGAAATCTCCGACACCGTGCGCGGCTACAAGAAGCGCGCCCGCGCGCAGGCGAAGCTCGCGCGCGAGATCCAGCAGCTGAAGGCCGCGGCCGAGATGCTCACGATCGACAAGCCCGACCGCGCGCCCGCCGCCGAAGCCGCGCTCGACCTCGCGGGCAAGCGCCTCGCGCGCATGGACAAGGACGCGCTGCACCTGCTGAAGCAGTGGCCCGACATGAAGAAGGCCTACGCGGGCGACGAGTACGTGGTGAAGATCCGCGACAAGGAAATCCGCACGAAGCTCACGACCACGACGCTCTCGGGCACCAAGGTCCGCAAGGTGAGCCTGCCGCAGTACGAGGACCACGGCGAGATCCTGCAGTGGCTCATGCTCGACAACGTGCCGGGCAGCTATCCCTACACCGCCGGCACCTTCGCCTTCAAGCGCGAGAACGAGGACCCGACGCGCATGTTCGCGGGCGAAGGCGACGCCTTCCGCACCAACCGGCGCTTCAAGCTCGTGTCCGAGGGCATGCCCGCCAAGCGCCTGTCGACGGCGTTCGATTCCGTCACGTTGTACGGCAACGACCCCGACCTGCGCCCGGACATCTACGGCAAGGTGGGCAACTCCGGCGTCTCCATCGCCACGCTCGACGACCTGAAGGTGCTGTACTCGGGCTTCGACCTGTGCAACCCGACGACCTCGGTGTCGATGACGATCAACGGTCCCGCGCCCTCGATCCTCGCGATGTTCATGAACGCGGCCATCGACCAGCAGCTCGAGAAGTTCGCGGCGGAAAACGGCCGCGATCCGACCGAGACCGAAGCCGCGAAGATCCGCGAATGGGCGCTCGCCAATGTGCGCGGCACCGTGCAGGCCGACATCCTGAAGGAGGACCAGGGGCAGAACACCTGCATCTTCTCCACCGAGTTCTCGCTGAAGGTGATGGGCGACATCGCGCAGTACTTCGTGCATCACGACGTGCGCAATTTCTACTCGGTGTCGATCTCCGGCTATCACATCGCCGAGGCGGGCGCGAACCCGATCAGCCAGCTCGCCTTCACGCTGTCGAACGGATTCACGTTCGTCGAGGCGTACCTCGCACGCGGCATGCACGTCGACGACTTTGCGCCCAACCTGTCGTTCTTCTTCAGCAACGGCATGGACCCGGAGTACACGGTCATGGGCCGCGTGGCGCGCCGCATCTGGGCGGTGGCGATGAAGGAGAAGTACGGCGCGAACGAGCGCAGCCAGAAGCTGAAATACCACATCCAGACTTCGGGGCGCAGCCTGCACGCGCAGGAGATCCAGTTCAACGACATCCGCACGACGCTGCAGGCGCTGATCGCGATCTACGACAACTGCAACTCGCTGCACACCAATGCGTTCGACGAGGCGATCACCACGCCGACCGAGGACTCGGTGCGCCGCGCGATGGCGATCCAGCTCATCATCAACCGCGAATGGGGCCTCGCGAAGAACGAGAACCCGAACCAGGGCGCATTCATCATCGAGGAGCTGACCGAGCTCGTCGAGGAAGCGGTGCTCGCGGAGTTCGAGCGCATCTCCGAGCGCGGCGGCGTGCTGGGCGCCATGGAAACGGGCTACCAGCGCGGCCGCATCCAGGACGAGAGCATGGCCTACGAGATGGTCAAGCACACCGGCGAGCTGCCCATCGTCGGCGTGAATACTTTCCGCAATCCCCATGGCGACACCGTCATGGAAAAGCTCGAGCTCGCGCGCTCCACGGAAGAGGAGAAACAGAGCCAGCTGAAGCGGCTCGCCGACTTCCATGCGCGCAACGCCGACGCCGCGCCGGCGATGCTCGAGCGCCTGCAGCAGGCGGTGATCGACAACCGCAACGTCTTCGAGGTGCTGATGGACGCCGTGCGGGTCTGCTCGCTCGGACAGATCACGAATGCGCTGTTCGAAGTCGGCGGGCAGTATCGGCGGAACATGTAAGCCGCATTCAGGATTTCGACAGCTACGCTGTCAAGCAAAACTACCTAGGGGCTTCCCCCCTTACTGGGCCGCAGCAGGCGCTCCTACAGTCGCGGTTCCGTGAATGTGGAGCGAGAATTTGCCGGCTGAGACGATCCTGGAGACGAAGGGCCTGACCAAGGAGTTCAAGGGCTTCGTGGCGGTCAACGACGTGGACCTGAAGGTTCGCCGCGGCGACATCCATGCGCTCATCGGCCCGAACGGCGCCGGCAAGACCACGTTCTTCAACCTGCTCACCAAGTTCCTGCCGCCCACGCGCGGCACGATCACCTACCGGGGCGTGGACATCACGCACGAGAAGCCCGCGCAGACCGCGCGCCGCGGCATCGTGCGCTCGTTCCAGATCTCCGCGGTGTTCCCGCACATGACGGTCATCGAGAACGTGCGCGCCGCGCTGCAGCGCAACCTCGGCACCTCCTTCCACTTCTGGAAACCGGAGTCCTCGCTCTTCGGCCTGCACGAGCGGGCGCGCCAGCTGCTGCGCGACGTCGACCTGCACGACTTCGAGAACGAGCTCACCGTGAACCTGCCCTACGGCCGCAAGCGTGCGCTGGAGCTCGCGACCACCATGGCGCTCGAGCCCGAGCTGATGCTGCTCGACGAGCCGACGCAGGGCATGGGCCACGAGGACGTGGACCGCGTGACGCAGCTCATCAAGAAAGTGTCGGCCGGCCGCACCATTCTGATGGTCGAACACAACATGAATGTGGTGTCGAAGATCGCGGACCGCATCACGGTGCTGCAGCGCGGCGCGGTGATCGCGGATGGCCCGTACGCCGAAGTCTCGCGCAATCCGCAGGTGATCGAGGCCTACATGGGCTCGGCCGACAACGAACTGCAAGGGGCACATTGATGGCCGGCAACGAAATGCTCGCTATCAACAACCTCCACGCCTGGTATGGCGAGTCGCACGTGCTGCACGGCGTCAACCTGCGCGTGAACGAGGGCGAGGTCGTGTCGCTGCTCGGGCGCAACGGCGCGGGTCGCACGACGACCATGCGCGCGATCGTCGGGCTCACAGGCAAGCGCACGGGCTCCATCCGCGTCGCGGGCAAGGAAGCGATCGCCCTGCCGCCGCATCGCATCGCGCGGCTGGGCATCGGCTACTGCCCGGAGGAGCGCGGCATCTTCGCGAGCCTGTCGGCCGAGGAGAACCTGATGCTGCCGCCCGCCATCGCCCCGGGCGGCATGAGCATCGCCGAGATCTACGACATGTTCCCGAACCTCAAGGAGCGTGCGGCCAGCCCCGGCACGCGCCTGTCGGGCGGCGAGCAGCAGATGCTCGCGGTCGCGCGCATCCTGCGCACCGGCGCGCGGCTGCTCCTGCTCGACGAGATCTCCGAGGGCCTGGCGCCGGTCATCGTGCAGAAGCTCGCCGAGATGATCCGCACGCTCAAGGCCAAGGGCTACACGGTGGTGCTGGTGGAGCAGAACTTCCGCTTCGCCGCGCCGCTGGCCGACCGCTTCTACGTCATGGAGCACGGCAAGATCGTCAGGGAGTTCGCGCAGCACGAGCTGCACGCGAACACCGAGATGTTGAAAGAGTATTTGGGCGTTTGATCGCCGTTCATGCAACGAAGAAGGAGATGGAAATGAAATTGAAGAAGCTCGCCGCGGCCTGCGGCCTGGCCCTCACCGCCCTGTTCGGCGCCGCCCTGCCCGCCCATGCCCAGTTCTCGGGCGACGTCATCAAGATCGGCATCATCACCGACATGTCCGGCGTCTACGGCGACATCGACGGCATGGGCGGCGTCGAGACCATCCGCATGGCGGTCCAGGAAATGGGCGGCGCCATCGGCGGCAAGAAGATCGAAGTGCTCTTCGCCGAACACCAGAACAAGGCCGACGTCGCCGCCTCCAAGGCCCGCGAGTGGTTCGACACGCAGGGCGTGGACATGCTCATCGGCGGCACGAACTCCGGGACCGCGCTCGCGATGGCCAAGGTCGCCGCGGAGAAGAAGAAGCCCTTCCTCGTCGTCGGCGCGGCCACCTCGGCCCTGACCAACGACCAGTGCAACCCGTACACGCTGCACTGGGCCTACGACACGACGGCGCTCGCCAAGGGCACCGGCAACGCGGTCGTGAAGTCCGGCGGCAAGAGCTGGTACTTCCTGACCGCCGACTACGCCTTCGGCCACCAGCTGCAGTCGGACACCGAGAAGGTCGTCAAGGCCTCCGGCGGCCAGGTGGTCGGCTCCGTCAGGCACCCGCTGAACGCGAGCGACTTCTCGTCGTTCCTGCTGCAGGCGCAGGCGAGCAAGGCGCAGATCCTGGGCATGGCCAACGCCGGCGGCGACACGGTCAACACCATCAAGGGCTTCAACGAGTTCGGCCTGAACAAGACCATGAAGCTCGCGGGCATGCTGATCTTCATCAACGAGATCCACGCGCTCGGCCTCAAGGCCACGCAGGGCCTCTACCTCACGGACAGCTGGTACTGGAACCAGTCGGCCGAGACGCGCAACTGGTCGCGCAAGTTCTTCGACAAGTTCAAGCGCATGCCGTCGTCCGTGCAGGCCGCTGACTATTCCGCCGCGCTTCAGTACCTGACCTCCGTCAAGGCCGTCAACAGCGACGACCCCGAGAAGGTGCTGGCCCACATGAAGAAGACGAAGTTCAACGACGTCTTCATGAAGAACGGCTACGTGCGCGCCGACGGCCGCGTTGTCCACGACATGTACCTGATGCAGGTGAAGGCCCCCGACGCGTCGAAGGAGCCGTGGGACTACTACAACGTCGTGCAGGTGCTCAAGGGCGAGGAGCCCTGGGGCACGAAGGCCGACACCAAGTGCCCCCTCTGGAAGTAAACCGCGCGACCGCCACGACATAAGCAGCCCATGGAGATCTTCGGCATTCCCCACCAGGCCTTTCTCGGCCAGCTGATGCTGGGCCTGGTCAACGGCGCCTTCTACGCCATGCTCAGCCTGGGGCTGGCCGTGATCTTCGGGCTGCTCGACGTCGTGAACTTCGCGCACGGCGCGCTCTACATGCTGGGCGCGTTCGCGGCCTGGATCCTGATGGACCAGGCCGGCATCAACTACTGGTTCGCGCTCGTGCTCGCGCCGCTGCTCGTCGGCCTGCTCGGCATGGTCGTCGAGCGCACGATGCTCAAGCGCCTGTACGGGCTCGACCCCTTGTACGGGCTGCTGCTCACCTTCGGGCTCGCGCTGATCCTCGAAGGCGTCTTCCGCAAGCTCTACGGCGTCTCCGGACAGTCGTACCCGGTGCCGGAACTGCTGGCCGGCGCCACCAATCTCGGCTTCATGATCCTGCCCAACTACCGGGCGTGGGTCGTGTTCGCCTCCATCGCCGTGTGCGTGGGCACCTGGTACACCATCGAGCGCACGCGCCTGGGCGCCTACCTTCGCGCCGGCACCGAGAACGCGAAGCTGGTGCAGGCCTTCGGCATCAACGTGCCGCTGATGGTGATGCTCACCTACGGCGCGGGCGCCGCGCTCGCGGGCCTGGCCGGCGTGCTCGCCGCCCCCGTGATCCAGGTGCAGCCGCTCATGGGTTCCAACATCATCATCGTCGTGTTCGCGGTGGTCGTGATCGGCGGCATGGGCTCCATCCTCGGCTCCGTCGTGACCGGCCTCGGCCTCGGCGTCATCGAAGGCTTCACCAAGGTGTTCTATCCCGAGGCGTCGAACGTCGTCGTGTTCGCGATCATGGTGATCGTGCTCATGGTCCGCCCCGCCGGCCTGTTCGGAAAGGAGGCATGAACATGACCTCCCCGTCCACGACCGCCAGCGACAGCCTGCGTTCGCCTTCCGCAGCGGAGCCCAAGTCGGCAAGGCTGAGTCCCGCGGTTCGCAACACCTACCTCGCGCTGCTCGTGCTCGGCCTGGCCGCGCCCATGCTCGGCGTGTACCCGGTGTTCGCGATGAAGCTCCTGTGCTTCGCGCTGTTCGCCTGCGCATTCAACCTGCTGCTCGGCTTCACCGGACTGCTGTCGTTCGGCCACGCGGCCTTCTTCGGATTCTCCGCCTACATCGCGGGCTGGCTGATCAAGGCGCAGGGCCTCACGCCGGAACTCGGCATGCTCGCCGGCACGCTGTGCGGCGCGCTGCTCGGCCTCGTCTTCGGCCTGGTGGCCATCCGCCGCCAGGGCATCTATTTCGCGATGATCACGCTGGCGCTGGCGCAGATGGTGTTCTTCATCTGCCTGCAGGCGAAGTTCACGGGTGGCGAGGACGGCCTGCAGGGCGTGCCGCGCGGCAGCCTGTTCGGCGTGCTGCCGCTCGCCTCCGACCTCACGCTGTACTACGTCGTGCTCGCGATCTTCGTGGCGTGCTTCCTGGGCATCCTGCGCATCGTCGGCTCGCCCTTCGGCCAGGTGCTCAAGATGATCCGCGAGAACGAGCCGCGCGCCGTGTCGCTCGGCTACGAGGTCGACAAGTACAAGCTGCTCGCCTTCGTGCTCTCGGCTGGCCTGTCGGGTCTGGCGGGTTCGCTCAAGACCGTGATCATGGGCTTCGCCACCCTGTCCGACGTCCACTGGTCGATGTCGGGCGAGGTCATCCTGATGTCGCTGCTGGGCGGCGTCGGCACCTTCTTCGGCCCGGTGCTCGGCGCGGGCGTCGTGATCGGCCTGCAGAACCTGCTCGCCGACAAGGCCGGCGAGTGGGTCACGGTGATCATCGGCGCGATCTTCGTGCTGTGCGTGCTTGCCTTCCGCAAGGGCATCGTCGGCGAGCTGCTGGCGTGGCGCGAGCGGCGCCAGGTTCGCAGCTGAAGGAGAGGGCCGGGGTGCGGGCACCGCGCGGCCCCCCTTCTTCCTCTAACGCATTCCCGCCGTCCGCCGCAACTCCGCATACGGCACCACGCGCCCGTGCAGCGGCAGGATGCGGTCCACGTTCAGGCCGCGCCGCTGGATGTTCTCGATCAGGTTCACGTGGTTCGCGTTCGGCGGATTCGGGGGCGCCGCGTTCGGCGCGCCCGGCGTGAATGCGTCGGCCTCGATCAGCAGGCGCTCCTTCGGCAGCCACACCATCTGGAAGCCCTGCGCATGCACGCTGTTGTCGATCGGGTAGACGACGACCTGGCGCGTGGCATCGCGGAACTCGCGCATGCCGGCCACGCCCATCACCGTCGCGCGGCGTCCCGAGCGCTGCAAGGCGTCCGGGTTGATGCTGTTCGGGTTGGCGAGCGTGCGCTCGAAATAGGGCCGCGCGAGCTCGCTCGTGACAAGCGTGATGCCTTCCGAAGCCGCGGCGCGCAGGCCGCCCGAATGATCGAAGTGATGATGCGAGTTGATCGCGTAGCGGATCGGCTTGCCGGGCACGAGGCGGCGTGCTTCGGCGATCACCGCGAGCGCGCGGCCGTCGTACAGCGGGCTCTCGACGAGGATCAGGTGGTCCGCCATCTCGATCAGCACGCTGTTGTGGGAGCCGCCCGCGATGTGCCAGACGCCGTCGGCCACCTTCTCCGAGACGGGACGTTCGACGAATCCCGAGACCAGCGCCGGCACCTCGGGCGCAGGCGTCGGAACGTTGGCTTGCACCTCGCTCACGTTGAGGTCGTAGACGGGCGAGCCGCCCTGCGTCTGCTGGATGCGCGTCGGGAAGCGCACGCCGTTGCCCCAGTCGCGATAGCCCGAGTAGAACGTGGTCACCGCCGTATCGCCGCTCACGGGATGGGGATGGACCGAGTCCACCCGCTCGACGAGCCCGTCGCTGCCGATCCAGGCCGTCGCCTTGAAGCGGCCCGGCTGCGAGAAGCTCACGACGGTCCTGCCGCCGTCGCTGCGGGCCATGGCCGCATTTTTCATGGCCGCCTTCACGACGCCGTGCGGAGTGGTCCAGAGATCGTGGATTCGCGCATCGAGCGCCACGGGCGCCGCCACCGGCGCGGGGCCGACCATGTTCCAGGCGTGCGTGCCGCGCACGAACCCTGAGACGCGCTGCTCCCCTTGCCCCATGAGCGGCACGGCGCCGCCGCCGTTCGGCTCGGAACGCGCACGCGCGGAGTCCTCGCGCATCGCGCCGCTCTCGTAGTCGAGCACGCGCGAGAAGCTGGTGATGTTCAGGCGCGGCCACGCCTGGCCCGGCACCCACGCCTGCCCGAACGTCCCGCCCGTGCCCGTGGCGGCGTAGCGCAACGTCTTGAGGTTGGCGCCGCCCATGGCCTGGTCGGCCTGTCGCAGCGCCACCTGGGGGTCGGGTCCCATGACCGCGCAGCTCGCGAGGAACGCGGCACTGCCTGCCGCGAGCAAAAGCCTGGACACACCGGTGAACCGATACATTCGCGTCTCCGTGGAAGGGTGGGGCCGGATCGTAGCGGCGCAATCCGCCGTTGTCATGAGGGGTGTCCTGCACGTGATTGGCATGCGGCCCGCGGGCGGCTACGCTCCGCCCGTACTCCGCACAAGGAACCGAAATGAAGGATCTGTTTTCGCTGCAGGGCCGCGTCGCCCTCGTCACCGGCGGCTCGCGCGGCATCGGCCGCATGATCGCCACGGGCTTCCTTCACCACGGCGCGAAGGTCTACATCTCCGCGCGCAAGGCCGAAGCCTGCGACGCGACGGCGAAGGAGTTGTCCGCACTCGGGACTTGCATCTCGATGCCGGCGGACGTGTCCACCGTCGAAGGCGCGCGCGCGCTCGCAGCGGCGCTGGCCGAGCGCGAGCCGGCGCTCGACATCCTCGTGAACAACGCCGGCGCGGCGTGGGGCGAGTCCTTCGACACGTTTCCCGAAAAGGGCTGGGACAAGGTCGTCGACCTCAACATGAAGGCGCCGTTTTTCCTCACGCAGGCATTGCATGGCTTGCTGAAGAAAGGCGCGGCGCAGCGGCCCGCGAAGGTGATCAACATCGCATCGATCGATGGGATCTCCGTGAACATGTGGGAAACGTATTCGTACGCGGCCAGCAAGGCCGGGCTGATTCACCTGACGAAGCGGATGGCGCTGCGGCTGTGCGACGACAACATCGTGGTCAACGGCATCGCGCCGGGACCGTTCGGCTCGGAAATGAACAAGGAGGCGCGGGACAACGGCGAGAACATCGCGAAGCGCGTGCCGGTGCGGCGCGTGGGCGTCGACGAGGACATGGCCGGCGCGGCGATCTATCTGGCTTCGCGCGCGGGAGACTATGTGGTGGGCGGCACCCTCGTCGTCGATGGCGGGGTGACGCTGGCGCGCGGGTGACTCGCTACTTCAGCGCGCCGAATACCTTTCGCACGATGGCGCTGGCGGCGCCGGCCGGGTTCTGGCGGATTTTCTTTTCTTCTTCGCCGATGACGAAGTACAGGCCGTCGAGGGACTTGCGGGTGACGTAGCGCTCGATGGTTGCGTCTTCCTTGTTGGCCAGGCCCATGCCCGCGGCCTTGCCGGCGACCCGGTTGTATTTTTCCGCGAGCCCCACCTTGTCCGTTGCGCCCTTCACCACGGGCAGGAATCGCTCCGAAAGCGGCGCGCGCGTGCGTTCGGCGAAGAACGCCGTGACGGACGTGGGGCCGCCGGTGAGGATGTTCCGGGCGTCGGTGACCGACAGCGTCTTCACGGCATTCACCAGCAGATCCTTCGCCAGCGGAACCGCGGCTTCCGCGGCGCGGTTCATGGCGACTTCCAGCTCCTCGATCTGCCGGCCCTGACCCAGCGCACGAAGAAACTTCGAAGCGTCCGCCAGGAAGCCCGGCAAGGGAATCCGGACCTGGGGATTGCCCATGAATCCGTCCGGCCTTCCAAGGAGGCCCACCGCCGCGAGCGCCCCTTGCTGGAGCGCGGCGGTGAGGCCCTGGCTGGCGTCGGCGTTGCTGAGGCCGGCGAGGCTGAAGGTCTGGGCGTGCGAGGGCGCGGATGCGCACCAGAGGCCGAGCGCGGCTGCGGTCTGGAGGTGGAAGGTGCGTCGGTTCATGTCAATCCCCACTCCTTTCCATCCGGCAATGTCTGCCAGTCGACAACCACTTTACATCACCCAGTTCTGCGGCCCCCGACTGGCGATCTTCAGCGCGCCCACCTTGTTGCCCAGCTCCGCGCAGCGCGCGAGCGGCCAGCCCTGTTCCAGCCCGGGCAGCAGCGCACCGCGCCATGCATCGCCGCAACCCGTGGGGTCGACGACTTCGCGCGCCTTGACCGGCGGCACGATCGTCTTCTCGCCGGCGGTCCACACCTCGCAGCCCTCCGCGCCGAGCGTCACGACCAAGCCTTGCGTGCGCTTCGAGATTTCCGCGCTCGACCAGCCCGTGCGGTCGGAAAGCATCTTTCCCGACGTCAGAGCGGAGGAAGTACACCGCGACTCGTATGCCAGAACGCCACCACTTCGAGAAACCTGCCGCGAACACGGTAGTACACGAAGTAACTGACCCGACCCAGGTGAAGCCTGCGCACGACCTCGGGCCTCTCAATTTCAATCCGGGTTCCGATTCCCGGCTCATCGACCAGCAACGCGAGAGCGCCCTCAAGGTCCTTGCGAATCGCACCGGGCGCCGCAATCCGGTTCTCCGACCACCACAGTGCGGCACGTTCAATCTGCCGCTGCGCCCGCGGCTTGATCCGAACGATCAGCGTCACACTCAGCCGAAGCGCTGAATCCGCGAAAAAAGCTCGTCGGCGGAAATCCCCTCTTCGCGGTCCGCCTCATCGAGCGCATCCAGAAGCGCGGCTTCTTCCGTCGCCGAAAGCCGCACCGTCTGCTCGTCTTCGCGAGTGAGGACGGTCACGACCGTCCCCTCAGGCAGCGCCAAGCCTTCGACAACCACCTTGCCGTTGATTACCGTTCCGGTTGCGAGCTGCATACATCAATGGTACTCGAAAGACATCCACAGAACATCATCGGACAACGCGTTACATCACCCAGTTCTGCGGCCCCCGACTGGCGATCTTCAGCGCGCCCACCTTGTTGCCCAGCTCCGCGCAGCGCGCAAGCGGCCAGCCCTGCTCCAGCCCGTGCAGCAGCGCACCGCGCCATGCATCACCGCAACCCGTGGGGTCGACGACTTCGCGCGCCTTGACCGGCGGCACGATCGTCTTCTCGCCGGCGGTCCACACCTCGCAGCCCTCCGCGCCGAGCGTCACGACCAGGCCTTGCGTGCGCTTCGAGATCTCCGCGCTCGACCAGCCCGTGCGGTCGGAAAGCATCTTTCCCTCGTAGTCGTTCACCGTGACCCAGGTGGCCTTGTCGATGAAGCCGCGCAGGTCCGCGCCGTCGAACATCGGCAGGCCCTGGCCCGGGTCGAACACGAAGGGGATGCCCGCCGCCTTGAACTGGTCGGCATGCTGGAGCATCGCGTCGCGTCCATCGGGCGAAATGATGCCGAGCTTGATGTCCGGTCGCGCCTCGATGCGCGTGACGTGCGCCTGCATCATCGCGCCGGGATGGAACGCGGTGATCTGGTTGTTGTCGCTGTCGGTCATGATCATCGCCTGCGCGGTGTAGGTGTCGTCCACCTGCCGCACGAACTCGCCCGAGATGCCCAGCGACCGCAGGCGCGCGAGGTAGTCCGCGCCGTCGGTGCCGAGCGTGGCCATCGGCAACGGCTCGCCGCCGAGCAATTTGAGGCTGTACGCGATGTTGCCGGCGCAGCCGCCGAAGTCGCGGCGCAGCGACGGCACGAGGAACGACACGTTCAGGATGTGCAGTTGCTCGGGCATGATCTGCTCCGCGAAGCGGCCTTCGAACCGCATGATGGTGTCGAAGGCGAGGGAGCCACAGATCAGGGCAGCCATGGAGTTTTTCTTTCTTGGAATGAATCAGGGATAGAAGGCGAGCAGGCGGTAGCCCGCGATGCGTGTGCCCGCCGCCGTGCCCGCGAGGGCGAGCGAGATCGTACCCGCCCACTCCCCGCCCGGCGCGATGAGGCTCGAGCTCGCGCCGAGCTCGGAGGGCAGGAGCACGCGGCGCAGCAGCGCCTGGTCCTGCGCATCGGTGAGCGTGAGCTCCACCGCCGGCAATGCCACGGGCAGCGCGGCAGCATTCTTCAGCGTGAAGTTCAGCCGATAGGTGTCGCTGCGGATCCTGTTGAACGACGAGCTGTCGATGGCGATCGATTCGATCTGCCGCGGCGGCCCGACGGTGCAGCGCAAGACGGCGCACAGCGTTTCGAGCACGGGCCGCAGCGCGGGCTGCTGCGCGGCGAGCCGGTTGCGTTCCTGCACGGCGTACTGAAGCGCGAGCGTGGCGGCGAACACGAACAGCAGCAGCACGAGCACCGTGCGCACGAGCGGACGCCGCCAGAATTCGCGGCGGCGCGCCTGCCGCACGAACGTGACTTCCTCGAGCGGCGGCTCGGCGTCGCGCTCGATCGCGGCCGCCTCGGAGATGCGCTCGCTGAAATCGTCCTCGGGCTCGGGCAGCGGCTCGCGCCGCGCCAGCGCGGGAAAACTGAATTCGGAGGGATCGCGGTCGGCCCCCGTCGCCGCCGCGATCGCGCGGTCCGCGGCGAAGTCGCTGTCGACGTCGGTCGCGTCGGCGGGCGGCCACTTCGGTGTGGCTTGCCAGGTAGTGGCGGGCTCGGACCGTACTTCGCGAACGGGTCCGGGGCCGGGCAATGGCGGCGCAGGCGGCGACGTGGGGACCGGCGCAGGCTCAGGGACAGGCGGAGGGGGTGGCGCCTGGACGGGCACCGAGGTCACCGCCGCCTCCCGCACCATCTGCGCACTCGCATCGAACACGTTCGAGCAGTGCCCGCAGCGCACCCAGCCGTCGGAGATCTTGAGCTGGTCCGGAACGACCTTGAACATCGTCCCGCACGCGGGACAGCAGGTGATCAGGCTCATGAGCCTCGCATTGTAGGCAGGCGCCCCGGCTGCTCAGCGCCGCGCCGTCATCAGGATCCAGCCGTCCTGCGTGTCGGCCACGTCGAGCGCGAGGTACGGCGCATAGGCCGCCTTCAGTTCGTCGGCCTGCCGCTCCAGGATGCCCGCGAGCACGAGATGCCCGCCTTCCGCGACGTGCGCGCACAGCAGCGGCGCGAGCACCTTCAGCGGCGTGGCCAGGATATTGGCCAGCACGGTGTCGTAGGCCCCCTGCGCCAGGTCGGGCAGGCCGGCATTCAGCACAACGCCGTTGGCCTGCGCGTTCTCTTCGGTGGCGCGCACCGCGGCGGTATCGATGTCCACGGCATCGATCGTGCTCGCGCCGTGCTTCGCCGCGCCGATCGCGAGGATGCCGGAGCCGCAGCCGTAGTCGAGCACGCGCCGGCCCGCGGGCGGATGCGCCGCGAGCCAGCGCAGGCACATGCGTGTGGTGGGATGCGTGCCGGTGCCGAAGGCGAGGCCCGGGTCGAGACGGATCACGCGCGTGGCGCCGGGGGGCGGCTCATGCCAGGTCGGCACGATCCAGAACTCGGGCGTGATCTCCACGGGCGCGAACTGCGATTGCGTGAGACGCACCCAGTCCTCGTCGGGCACGGGCTGCACGCCCACGATGCGGCAGCCGGCGAAGAAGTCCTGGGGCTGCAGCAACGCCGCGGCTTCGTCCGCCTGCGCCTCGGTGTCGAAGAGCGCGATGACGCGCGAACGCAGCCATCCGTCCTTGGGCGGCGGCATGCCGGGCTCGCCGAAGAGCGCCTGCTCGGCGGGCGTCTGAGCGTCGGCGTCCTCGACCGAGACGCTCAATGCGTCGAGCGCATCGAGCGCGTCGCTCACGGCTTCCACCCGGTCTTCCGGGCACATCAGGCGCAGCTCGAACATGGCGGGCGGGCTGGGTCCGGCGCCGGCTTCAGCGCTTGTGGTGGCCGAGCCACTCTTCGAGGTAGTGGATGTTCGTGCCGCCATCCATGAACTTCGCATCGACCATCAGCTCGCGGTGCAGCGGGATGTTGGTCTTGATCCCCTCCACCACCGTCTCGGCGAGCGCCGTGCGCATGCGCGCGAGCGCCTGCTCCCGCGTGTCGCCGTGCACGATGATCTTGCCGATCATGGAGTCGTAGTTCGGCGGCACGAAGTAGTTGTTGTAGACGTGCGAGTCCACGCGCACGCCCGGGCCGCCCGGCTGGTGCCACAGCGTGATGCGCCCCGGCGAGGGCACGAAGTTGTACGGGTCCTCGGCGTTCACGCGGCATTCGATGGCGTGGCCGCGCAGTTCGATGTCGCCCTGCTTGAAGGGCAGCTTCTCGCCGGCCGCCACCATGATCTGCGTCCTCACGATGTCGATGCCGGTGATGAGTTCGGTCACCGGATGCTCCACCTGCACGCGGGTGTTCATCTCGATGAAGTAGAACTCGTTGTTCTCGTAGAGGAATTCGAAGGTGCCCGCGCCGCGGTAGCCGATCTTCTTGCACGCGGTCGCGCAGCGGTCGCCGATCTTCTCGATCAGCTTGCGCGGGATGCCCGGGGCCGGCGCCTCCTCGATGATCTTCTGGTGGCGCCGCTGCATGGAGCAGTCGCGCTCGCCGAGGTACACCGCGTTCTTGTGCTTGTCCGCGAGGATCTGGATCTCGACGTGGCGCGGGTTCTGCAGGAATTTCTCCATGTAGACCGCGCCGTTGCCGAACGCCGCCAGCGCCTCGGACTTCGTCATCTGCACCGCATTGACGAGCGCCGCTTCGGTATGCACGACGCGCATGCCGCGACCGCCGCCGCCGCCCGCTGCCTTGATGATGACGGGATAGCCGACCGACTTCGCGATGCGGCGGATCTCGGCGGGGTTGTCGGGCAGCTCGCCCTCGGAGCCGGGCACGCAGGGGACGCCCGCCTTGATCATCGCCTGCTTGGCCGACACCTTGTCGCCCATGATGCGGATCGACTCGGGCGTGGGACCGATGAACTGGAAGCCGCTCTTTTCCACGCGCTCGGCGAAGTCGGCGTTCTCGGAGAGGAAGCCGTAGCCGGGATGGATCGCCTCCGCGTCCGTCACCTCGGCGGCCGAGATGATGGCGGGCATGTTCAGGTAGCTCAGGGCGGAAGGCGCGGGGCCGATGCACACGGCCTCCTCCGCGAGCTTCACGTACTTCGCTTCGCGGTCTGCCTCGGAGTAGACCATCACCGCCTTCACGCCCAGCTCGCGGCAGGCGCGCTGGATGCGCAACGCGATTTCGCCGCGGTTGGCGACGAGGATTTTCTTGAACATGGACGGTGTTCGACTTATTCGATCATGAAGAGCGCTTGGCCGTATTCGACCGCCTGACCGTTCTCGCACAGGATCTGCGTGACCGTGCCGGACTTGTCCGCCTCGATCTCGTTGAGGATCTTCATGGCTTCGATGATGCAGATCGTGTCGCCCTCCTTGACCGCCTGGCCGACCTCGACGAACGGCTTGGCGCCGGGCGAGGAAGCGCGGTAGAACGTGCCGACCATGGGGGACTTGACGGTATGCCCGGCCGGCACTTCGGGCGCGGCGGCCACGGCGGCCGGCGCCGGAGCGGCGACGGCCTGCATCGGCTGCTGCATCATCGCCTGCGGCTGCATCATGTTCATGTGCGCCATCCCGACGCCGCCCTTCACGATGCGGACCTTGCCCTCCGCCTCGGTGATCTCGAGTTCCGACACGTTGGACTCGGAAACGAGATCGATCAGGGTCTTGAGCTTTCGAAGATCCATGCCATCTCCAGCGTTGTTGTGGGAGCGCGAATTTACAGCAAAAATCGGCTATTTACGGCTTTTGCCGCGATTTTTACGTTAATTTCGCCGAACGGCAGTGGATGAAGTGGGTCAGCGCAGGCCGGACCACTGCTTGAGGTCCGCTTCCGTGACGCGGCCCATTCTACGCTGGCGGACGCCCCCATCGGCGCCGAGAACCACCGTGAAGGGCAGACCCCCGGCCAGGTTGCCGAGCGCCTTGGCAAGCTCGGTGCCTTCGAGTCCCGCGAATCCGATGGGAAAGGACACGGGCGTCTTTTCGAGGAAGCGACGCACCGAGCTCGGCTGATCGATGGCCAGGCCGATGACTTGCCAGCCGTTCGCCACGTGTTGACGGTAGAAGGCATCGATGAGCGGCAACTCTTCCACGCACGGCGGGCACCACGTGGCCCAGAAATTCACGAGCAGCGGTTTGCCTCGCAAAGCGCTCATCGCAAGGGGTGGGCCCTGGGGCGTGTCGAAACTCGCGGTCCAGAGGTTTGCGGTTGCCGGGTCCGAGGGCGCACCCGAGGATTGATTCGGGAGCCCCGGATTCCCGCCTTCGCGGGAATGACGGTACAGCGCGAACCCCAGCCCACCGGCCAATCCTGCAACGCCCGCCACAGAAAGCAGCACCCCGCGCCGCGTCATTCCCGCGGAGGTGGAAATCGAGGACTTTCCATCCGTGCTCATTCGTTCGCCTCCAGCAAGGCCCGGACCGCCGCGGCATCGCCGCGCGGCGCTCGCCCCTTCGCATCCGGCTTCAGTGCGCCGCGCACGTCGTCGAGGTCATGGATCATCAGATGCACGCCGATGTGTTCACCGAGCGCCTCGCTCATGCTGCTCACGCTGAGCGCGTCCACCGGCTGACCGTTGAAGCCGTTGACGGTGCGGACCTCGTAGTCGACGCCCTTGTCGATCAGCATGATCTCGGCCGATTTCGGGTCGTCGCAGAAGAGCTGCAGGTAGATGTCGGACAGCCTCGTCGCCGTCCCGTGCCAGACCGCGCCGCAGAGATAGGGCCGGAACTCGGCCAGTCGCTCCATCCACACGAAGGCCAGCCGACGCAGCGCGGCGAGCTCGGCCGGCTGCGTGTCCGCGCAGAAGAGTTCGATGTACTCGCGCACCGCGTCTTCGAGCGCGTCGTTGTCCGGCAGCGCCGCGCGCGCGGGCAGGCCGAGCTGCTTCACGGCGCGCTTCTTCGCGGGCCCGTATTCCAGCCCCTCTTCCACCACGAGCCGCGCGGCGGTGGCGGCGATTTCCGGTTCGGTATTCATCAAGCGTGTCATTCTGCATCCGCGCGCCGGCGGGGCGGCGCACGGCCGGGATAATGACCGCCATGCACCTCCACATCCTCGGCATCTGCGGCACCTTCATGGGCGGCCTCGCCGCGCTCGCGCGCGAGGCGGGACACAAGGTCACCGGCTGCGACAGCGGCGTGTATCCGCCGATGAGCGATCAGCTGCGCGCGCTGGGCATCGACCTGATCGAGGGCTTCGGCGCCGACCAGCTCGCGCTGAAGCCCGATCTCTGGGTGGTCGGCAACGTCGTGTCGCGGGCGCGCACGGCCACCGGCGAGGCGCGCTATCCGCTCATGGAGGCGATCCTCGACCAGGGCCTGCCCTACACCAGCGGTCCCCAATGGCTGTGCGAGCACGTGCTGCAGGGCCGCCATGTGCTGGCGGTCGCGGGCACGCACGGCAAGACGACGACGACGTCGATGCTGGCGTCGGTGCTGGAAGCCGCGGGGCTGGAGCCCGGCTTTCTCGTGGGCGGCGTGCCGGTCGACTTCGGCGTTTCGGCGCGGCTCGGCGCTCCGTCTTCCGGCTCAGCCGCGCGAAACGGGGAGCGTGGGGGCTATTTCGTGATCGAGGCCGACGAATACGACACCGCCTTTTTCGACAAGCGCAGCAAGTTCGTCCACTACCGGCCCCGCACGGCGGTGCTGAACAACCTCGAATTCGATCATGCGGACATCTTCGACGACCTCGCGGCGATCGAGCGGCAGTTCCACCATCTCGTTCGCACGGTGCCCTCGAACGGGCGGGTGGTGGTCAATGGACTGGAGGAAAGCCTCGCGCGCGTGCTGCACAAAGGCTGCTGGAGCGAGGTGCGCACCTTCGGCGCGGCGGTGAGCGACTTCACCGCGCAGGGCGAGCCGCACGATTTCGAGGTTCTCGAGCGCGGCAGCCCGGTGGGCCGCGTGCGCTGGGAACTCTCCGGCGTCCACAACCAGCTCAATGCGCTCGCCGCCATCGCGGCCGCGCAGCACGCCGGCGTGGCGCCCGGCGTCGCGTGCGAGGCGCTCTCGCGCTTCCGCAACGTGAAGCGGCGCATGGAGCTTCTGGGCACGAGCGGCGGCGCGACGGTGTACGACGACTTCGCCCACCATCCCACAGCGATCCGCACCACGCTCGACGGCCTGCGCCGGCGCGTGGGAGACGCGCGCATCCTCGCGGTCTTCGAGCCGCGCAGCAACACGATGAAGCTGGGCACCATGCGCTCGCAGCTGCCGTGGAGCCTGGAGCCGGCCGACCTCTCGTTCTGCCACACGGGCGCGCTCGACTGGGATGCGAAGTCGGCGCTCGCGCCAGCGGGGGACCGTGCCATGGTCGCGGCCTCGATCGACGAGCTGATCGGCCAGGTGGTCCGCGCGGCGCGTCCCGGCGATCACATCGTCTGCATGAGCAACGGCGGCTTCGGCGGCATCCACGCGAAGCTGCTGGACGCGCTCGGAAAGGTCAACGCGACAGCGTAGCCGGCGCGGTGGCGTCGAGCGGCGGGCGGGTGAACGGCATGGAGTGGTTCATCGACACCGGCACGGCGTCGCAGCTATCCTCGGCCGGACGCATCGGCGGCGGGCAAGCCCGGCGCGGATTCGACGTGACACCTCCCACGAAATGCAGCGCGGCAAGTGCCCGCGCCAGTGCCGAAGCGGGGATCTTCGTGCGAACCGACAGCTCGTCGAAGGTCGTCGGCGCGAGCGAGAGTTCGCGCAGCACTTTCAGGTGCGAGTCGCCCAGCAGGCGCTGCGGCACGCGAGGCGGGCGGCGATAGAACAGCGTGCGCGTGCGGTAGTGGGGCGGCAGCAGGTCGCGGGTCGTGCGCGTGGCGTAGAGCCACATCAGTTCGGACACCGTCGTGTGGTGGTAGCCGCCCGGCAGACCGCCCGGCCCGCGGCGCTGCCACGTCGCGTCGCCGAAGCGCGTGCAATCGGCACGCGGCGACAGCGCGACGTCGCCGCGCATGTCGACCACCGCCGCGAGGCGGTTGTCGACGATCACGTCGTAGGCGTCGCCGCCGAGCGCCTGGTAGTGTTCGGCGAGCGAACTCGCCAGGCCGAACTGCACCGCGACGGCATGGAGCTGCTTGCCGAACTGGGCGAGCACGGCGTGCGCGGTGTGCGGCTGGTCGAGATCGAAGCGCAGGCCCTTGGCCGTCGCGGTCATGGGACCGGAGGCGCCCCAG
>NZ_JBFWNP010000023.1:0-77485 GCF_050250995.1 Ramlibacter sp. | reverse complement strand
ATGGAATCGTGCCCGCCATCAGCATGGAACGCTGCCCGCGATCGCATGGAACGCCGCCCGCCATCGGCTGGAACAGCGCCCGCCATCAGCGTGGAATCGTGCCCGTCATCGGGTGGAATACGCAGTTCGCAATCCGTTGCAAGGCTTGCGCAACCTCGGGCTCCTGCCGCTTCTCGGGCGTGAGCGCTTCCGTGAAGTTCTCGAGGCGGTCCAGCAGCAGGCGCGATTCGGCCACCGGGCGCTTGAGCAGTTCGTGCACCGAGTCCAGCCTTTGCGCGACGGTCGGCCGGTCGTCGGCGAACATGCAGATGTCCTGGCGCAAGGGCATGAGCGCGTCGTCGTTGCCGATGCCGCGCACGGCCACCATGCCGTGCGGCGCGAACTGGCGCAACAGCCCGCCGCTCGCGCGGCCCGTGCCGACGTCGCGCGTGCCGGACGTCTGGAAATGGCGATTCAACACGGAGCCGGCCACCGGGCCCAGCGGTGCCACGGACGAGAAGCCGTAGATCGCGGGCACGTCCTTGAACAGGAGCCGCATGCGGTCGCGACTGCTTTCGCCGCGCGTCTGCCCCAGCAGGCGCGCGACCTTCGCGGCATCGTCGGCCGAACGGCCCTCGCGCAGAAGGCTGCGACCCACCTCGCCCGTGAGGGTGTGGTGCGGCTGCGCGTCAAGCGTGTTGCAGCCGAAGAGATAGACCTCCTTCAGGTTGGCGAACAGGCTCGGGCACGAACCGGAACAGGCCACGCGCTCGAGCTCTTCGATGCGCAAGTGCTCGGCACGATCGAGCGCGTCGGAGAAAAAGACGTTGCCTTCGCCGTGATGGCCGGAGACGATGAGCACGTCGCACGACACCTTCTGCTCGCACGCCGATCCGAGCCAGTCGGGGCGGTTCTTCTCGACGAGCTCGACGAAGCGGTATTTGTCCTGCGGGAGGAACTTGCGGAAGGTCTGCTTTTCGTCGGCGGAGTTGATCGTGACGGTGCATACCGTCTGCTGCCCGGCCGCGAAGATGGGCGCGGCTGCGCATAGGGCGACGAGGCTCGCCAGAACCCGAAGACGCGCGATGGTGCGCATGATGGACCTCCCTGCTTCTTGGGAGGAACTATGTGCGCGGGGAATGCCTGAGGCGCGTAGGAAATTGCGAGACGGTGGTTGTCGGCGGGGGCGCTGTGGATGGGTCGGCGCTGGTCGTGGTTCTCAGCAATCCATCGGCGGATACGTCGCCCTGCGGCAGCGTGAAGCGCTGGCACAGGGTTGCCGAACGCATACGCGTATCCCCGGCCTGCTAAATGCTCGCTGGCCGAATGTCACACTTGAGAATATCGCGCATGTAGATCAAGGCGTTCCGCTTTTTGACCTCACTCTCGGCGGCCGTGCATTCCGGTGGCACGTGGACTTTGAGACTGCGAAGAAACGCATCGGCGGCGGTAAGCTGAATGCAAATGTCGGTCGCCAGTCCGGCCAGCACAATGGACCGCACGCCCATCTTCTCCAAAACGATATCCAGGGGCGACCCGAAAAATGCCGAGTGCATTGGCTTCAAGATCGTCAGGTCGCCTTGCCTGGGCCGCATCAGCCTCACGATTTGCGCGCTCTCGCCCCTGCCTTTTTCGAGGCGCTTCACCATCGCTGCGAAGTCCGACCGCCAAAGTCCGAAATTGTCGTTGGCGTAGATCACGGGGATGGAGTTCTCTCTCGCGGCCATGGCGAGCTTCGCCGCGGCCTTCGCTGCGATCAGCGCGCTCGGCGCCAAGTCTTCCGCGCCGGGGAAGTCCAGCGGATTGATAAAGTCGACCAGCAGCAGTGCACGCCTGCTCTTGGGAAGGTCGGCGTCATTCACGCCTGCTCTCTCCGCCCGTCTCACCATTGGATTCCTTCAGGACCGGCAGGTCCCAAGGCGTCGACATCTCAAACATCGGACGCCTCCTTTTCTTTCGCGAGAGCGTTCGTCCTGATCGTCTTGCACACCCAGTCGACGATGCGGCCGGCCGCGTCCATCCGGCAGGCGGGCTTGCCCTCGCCCAGGAACGAGTGTCCTTCCAAGGGATAAAGAACCAGTTCACATGGCGCGCTGCCCGCGTTGTAAAGACTCACGAACAGCTCTTCGGACTGGCACTTCGGACAGCGCTCGTCGTCCTTGCCTTGCAGGAATAACGTGGGGGTATGCGCCCTTTCGATGAATTGCAAGGGTGAGAGCTCCCGAGCCTTGCCACGGTCGAACTCGGGGGCGGTGCGCATGTAGAGCGGGTCGGCGTAGTAGCCCCCGTCCGATGTTCCGTAGTGCGTCTCCACGTTGCCCACCGGCGCCATGACGACGGCCGCCTCGAAAACGTCCGTGTGTCCGATGGCCCAGCTCGTCAGATAGCCGCCGTATGACTTCCCGACGATTGCGACGCGCTCGTCGCATGCGCCATCGCTCCTGAGCGCCTCGATTGCCGAGAGAAACTGGGGAAGATCCATCTCACCCCAGTTACCGCTCAGGCGCGAGCAAAACTCCGTGCCGAAGCTGCTCGAACCGACTGCATTCAGCATCAGGATCGTCCAGCCCCGAGAGCACAGAACCTGCCAATACACGTTGGAGTCATAGTCCAGAAGCGCGTAGCTCGCGGGGCCTCCATGCACGTCAACCAGCAACGGTTGGGGGCCCCTCGCTCCCTTTTTTCGGAGAAGCCACCCTTGGATGGTCTCCTTGCCACCAAGCCCGTCGGGCACCTCGAAGTCGCGCGACTCCAGCTCCAACTGCGTGCGTTCGCTCCACCAGGGATTGATCGATCCCAATCGAAGCTCTTTGCCTTCCAGGCACATGAAGACCTCATTCGCTTGGGTCGACGTGTCCACGGCGTAGACCAGGCCCGCTCCGCAGAGGGCGAAGGCGGAGAACTGGCGATCCCCATCGGCCAGAATCGTGACGTCGCCGCTCTCGACGTCGAGCTTGATTGCTTGATGGCGCCCGTGCCACGCGCGCGCTAGTGTGAGCGCGCCGTCGTCGCTCGACCAGAAGATGTTGTCCGCATCGGCGACTTCCATGTCGCCATCGACGCACCGCGGCTCGTCCATCGGGGAGGCCAGCATCCAAAGACGGCTTTCGCCATCGCCCTCTTTGATCGCGCCCGCGAACGCGAGCTTCGTGCCGTCGTGCGACCAAGAGGGCCGTTGAACAGTAGAGAGCGACTTCGTAAGCCTTCGGTGACGCTTTCCATCCACGTCGCACGTCCAGAGGTCGCAGCAATGTGCGAACTTGCCCTCGCGGGTACGAACGTATGCGAGGTGCCTACCGTTGGGCGAGGGAGCGAAGCTGAGCACATCGAAGGAGCCATCGGTCAGTTGCCTGGCTGCGCCAGTCGCCACATCGACAGCATGGAGATGAATCTCGCGCGTCAGGAGAAAGCCGACGCCGTCGGACTTGTAGGGCAGCTTCCAGCAAACCTCGGGCGCCCGCTGGTCACGCGACGGTTCAGGGGCGCTGCGCTCGCCGCGGGCATCCGGGTCGACCATCGACGCGGCAGCAGCGAACAGGAATTTGCCGTCGGGGGACCATCTCACTTCGGACACGCCATGCGCGAACGAGCCTACCTGCCGCGCCTCCCCACCGGCCAGAGACACGACATGTATTTGCCTGGAACCTCCACGGTCGGAAATGAAAGCCAAGAACTTGCCATCGGGAGAAACTCTCGGCCCGGTCTCGTTGCCCGGTCCCTGCGTCAACGCTTGGGCATCCGCACCGTCCACCGGGAAGCGCCATACCCGCGTTTCGTAGTCGTTGGCCTTTTCGTCGACCCGCCTGACCGTCGCGAACGCGTCCCTACATGTCTCGACGCCGTGGAGGTCCACCACCCTTTTATGCAGCCGCAAATCGTCGACTGAAAATGCCTTCATATGCTCTCCCTTGATGTGCGCTCGGACGCACTTTGATCGTTCAACAGTCAACTCGGGCCGGGACACCAGACCGTCGGGCGCCAGTTCATCTTCTGCGATTCCCGAAGATTTGACATTGACCTGGATTAATGCGTTTACGTGTCACCCGGGCTCAGAATCTCCCAGCTGATCCTGGCCGCGCATCCGACACCGCTTCGCTTCATCTCCATGACCATTCCACACGACACCGCCAGAAAAGCGGTCGCATTTCGATTGCTGGGCCACCTTGATATTTACGAGGAGGCGATCCGGGAGCTCGCGGAAGTGGGGCCCGACGCGACACGCTTGGGCGCGCTCACGCTCTTGGTGGATCGTATGCGCATTGAAGCGATGGTGCTCAACGAGCTGGCCGTGTCGTGGGTCGAGTTCCAGATTTCACACGCAGACTTCATTCGACGCCTTTCCGAGAACACGGGGCCAGCCATGGACTTGATCGAGCTTGAACACCACATTGGAGTCATTCTTGATGTCGAGGGCAAACGCCTTGACTTGGCGACAAGGGACAGGTAATGCCGAGTTACTGAGACCGATGGATATCCTGGCGGTGGCCCGACAACATCAGGATGCTTGGCCCGGCAGTGACATTCTTCTATTCGTCGGACTCGGGTCCACCCGTCAGATCTTCGTCGGCCATCTGACGGCGCGCCGCCACCGCAGCTCGTCGGAGACTATCGGCTGTGCCCTCCGCGGCGTCGGCGGTCATGGTGACAGCGACTCCATCGGGCCCATCGAGAACAACCAGACCTTCTTCGGCGCTGGCAGTGCCCGCGCGGTCACAGGGTTTTGGGAAGTTCCGAGGCGATGTCATGTCGATACCTTCTGAAGACTGCCGACAGCGCGCGTCGATATGGCGCGGTTGAAATAGAGGTAGGCGGGCTCGAATTGCCCCAGTTGCGCCAGCCTCCGAAGGTCCAGGATTTCTACCTGCGAGGCGCGGACCAGACATAGTTCTCGTTCTCGCAGTTGCCTCAGCACGCGGCTTACGTGAACGTTTGTCAGACTGCAAACTTCACCCAGATCCACCTGGGTCATCGGGAGCACGAAGCGATTGCCGTCCGACAGCCCGATGGCCATCAACCGCGTGTTGATCTCACACAGAAAATGGGCGATCCGTTCAATCGCGTCAAGGCTGGCCAATCTGAAGATCCATTGACGATGCATTGCCGCATCAAGGAGTGTCAAGAACCACAGTTGCCTGGTCAGATTGGGAAATGTCGACTGTATTCTTGCGAGCTCCCTGTGGGGGAAGATCGCGACCTTCGCCGCCGTAAGCGCACCGACATCATGGTCGAGCTTCTTCAGCGCATACGCGTGCAGGTCAACAAAGTCCCCCGGGAGATGGACATCCATCAGATGTCGACGTCCATCTCGCGCGTACACTTGACGTGTCATCATGCCCTCGACGAGCAGGAGGCTCACGTCCACGGGCTGCCCCTGTCTCACCGCAGTTTGACCAGCAACGAAGTCCGCTGTTCCCGAGATCGCATCCGCCAGCGCTTGCCGCTCCGACGCGCTGAGTTCGCCAATCGAACGATTGATCATCAAGTCCTTGACGAGGCTCAGCGGAGTCATCTCAAAAGGGTGCTTGCCGAAGTTTGAACATGCCTTAACTTGCATCAACGTCGCTGCGCCAGGTCCATCCCATTGGTAAAAGAAGCAACAGCCAGTCGAATGCTGTATCGACAGTATCCTGGGGCTTCTCTGACACGCTTGTACAAATTTCGCCTGCGACGATGGACCGCCAGATGCAGGACCCTTCGAAGCATCGACAACATAGGAGCACCAAATGGCAACGAGCAAATCGAAATCGAGTCGCGGCCGAGCACAGGACCGTGCGAAGGTGGCAGGCGGCCAGCGGCATGAAGTCGCGTACGAATCGAAGAAAACCGGGGCTTCCGCGTCCGATGTGAGGCGTGCCGTGAAGTCCGCAGGAAACTCGCGCACAAAGGTCGAGAGCGCGTTGAGCAAGTAAAGGGAGTGCGCGATGCTCGTCGGACAGGATGCTTTCTGACGAAAAAGGGCGCGCCCGCCGCGCGGCGAATAAGCGGGAGGCGTCAATGCAGTCCTACGCCGGTCCGCGGCGGACCGGTCTACCCTTCCTTGTCTCTAACCCCTCAAGGAGATATCCATGCCACGTGGAGACAAGTCCGCCTATACCGACAAGCAGAAACGCCAGGCGGAACACATCGAAGAACGATATGAGAAGCGGGGGGTGGGCAAGAAGGAGGCCGAGAGCCGCGCATGGGCAACAGTGAACGCGGAGACCGGGGGCGGAAAGAAAAGCGGCTCCGGTCGTGGCAAGGCCGAAGATCACAGCCCGTCGCGCAAGGGCGGGAAAGCGGGCGGAAAGGCCTCGGCTTCTCGCTCGGCATCCGAGCGCTCCGCGTCGGCAAGGAAAGGCGCCGAGACGCGTAAGCGCAACGCCTCCCGCTGACGTTCGCCGCCGCGTGAGCCCGGCTCTGTATCGAGCGATACAGACGCCCTGCATAACCCGTCCCACAATAATTCTTCGAGGCCTTCCCGTCCTCGTGATCGCCGCCTGCGCAGGGCGTCCACGCCCACCGCGAAGGCAGTACTCCCGGACGAATGCCGTGCGCCTTGAACCGGTCAGCCATTTCCCTGGAATCACAGCATGATCAGAGCCTTGGTAGTCACCCTTCTCCTGTCGCTCTGTGGGACAGCGATTGCGCAACCGTACCCCGATCGGCCGGTGCGGATCGTGGTGCCCTATCCGCCAGGTGGCGTGGACGTGCTCTTTCGAGCGCTGTCGCTCCAGCTGTCTGCGAAATGGGGACAACCCGTTGTGGTGGAGAACCGCCCCGGCGCTGGCGCCATCATCGGCACCAACGAAGTGGCGCGGGCGGCTCCGAACGGATACACCCTCCTCGCGACCATCGATTCGCCCCTGGTCGGGAACCGCTTTCTCTACAAGACATTGCCGTACGACCCCGATGCGAGCTTCGCCCCGGTCTCCCTGGTGGTCGAAGCGGACCTGATGGTCCTCGTGCATCCCGATGTCCCGGTGCGGAACCTCCGGGAACTCGTGGACCACGTGAAGAAGCAGCCGCCCCGGTCCGTGCGGTTCGGCTCCTTCGGCCGCGGCAGCCCGGCGGACCTGATCTTCGGGACATTGAACGCGCGGGAAAAGATTGGAATCGAGGGCATTCCCTACCGGGGCGTCAGTGCGTCCATCGTGGCGGCGATGGCGGGCGAAGTTCAGCTCGCCACCGGTGGCGTGACGTCGGCTGGGGCCTTCGTCCGCGACGGAAGACTCCGACTGGTGTCCATGCTCGGCGAAAAGCGCAGCCCGCATTTCCCGGACGTTCAAACGTCGACCGAGCAAGGATTTCCCTACCTGCGCGCAGGGGTGTGGTACGGGCTGTTCGCGCCTGCCGGGACGCCGAAGCCCATCGTGGACCGCATATCCCGCGATGTCACTGAGATCCTGAACACCGCCGAGTTCAGGGACAAGCATGTCACCCAGATGGGACTGACGCCCATTGCCGGTGGACCCGACGCGCTTGCGCGGCGCATCAAGTCGGACAGCGAGCGAATGGGAGCGATGGTCCGCGCGATCGGAATCGAACCCGAATAAGACTTGTCGCCGTCGACACCGTTCTCTGCCAGCCCAAGAGTTCATCGATGTCGTTCAACGCGAACCTCGGCGCCGACGCCATTGTCCTCGGCAAGATCCTGACTCTCGACGCTGCCGACCGCAGGGTCGAGGCCCTTGCCATCCGCGACGGCAGGGTGCTGGCTGCCGGCAGCGCGGCCGAGATCGCCGCCTATCGCTGCGCGTCGACCGTGGTTCACGACTTCCGGGGCAGAACCGTCGTCCCCGGGTTCAACGACACCCATGCGCATCTGGATTCGGTCGGGCTGCAGCGCGTTCGTCCTTCGCTTGCACGGTGCCGCACCATTGCCGACGTTCTCGCTGCGATTGCAGACCTCGCGCGGGAAAGGTCCGCCGCGGAATGGATCGTGACGATGCCGCTCGGCACGCCGCCTTTCTATTTCGACAGCGCGACATGCCTCGCCGAAGGACGCCTGCCGACGCGACAGGAACTCGACGCCGCGGCACCCGACAACCCGGTTTGCATCTCCGCGCCGTCGGGCTACTGGGACAAGCCTCCGTGCTACACGGTCCTCAACTCCGCGGCGCTGGCGCTCAACGGCATCGACCGGAACACCGTGCCACGGGCTCGCAACGTGGAGGTCGAGCGCGACACCGAGGGCGAGCCCACCGGCGTGATCATCGATCGCAACTATGCCGAGGCGGCACTGCTGGACCTGCTGCCGGCTGTGCCACGCTTCACGGAAGACGACCGCATCAATGCCATTCGCGCCGCACTGCCGCTGTATCACGCAAATGGCACCACGAGCATCTACGAAGGGCACGGCTGCGCACCCCTTCTGATCGCGCAGTACCGGAAATTGCGCCAGCTCGAAGAATTGACGATGCGCGTCGGGCTGGTCGTGAACCCAGTCATTCACTCGGTCGATGAAGCCGAGCGCTTGTACCGCGACTGGCTTCCCTATGCCCAGGGAGCCGGAATCGGAGACGCGAACCTGAAGGTGACCGGGATCCAGGTGCCGCTGGGCGGCGACCCGGTGATCGGACAGATCGCGAAACACCATCCTTCCGACGTCAGCTGGTCGGGCTACGTGAAGCAGTCGTTCTCGCCAGAGGAGTTCGGCCAACTCGCGATGCTGGCGGCGCGCCATGACCTTCGGCTGCACACGATCGCCGCCGATCAGGTGGAGCAGATCCTTGCGCACCTGGAGCGGGTGGCGACGCGCTTCCCCCTGGCAGGGCGCCGCTGGGTGATCGAGCACATCGGGGCCTGCAGCCCGCAAGCCGTTTCACGGATCGCGGCCCTCGGGCTGGGCGTGACGCTGATTCCCGGATTCCACGTGTGGAAGGTCTCCGACCGGTACACGATGCTGGATCCCGCGGCGCAGGATTACGTCGCCCCGGCCGCGCAACTGCTTGCCGCCGGTGTTCCTGTTTCATCGGGAACGGACGCCGTGCCGTGCAATCCCTTGTTCGCGGTCTGGGCCATGGTGACGCGGACGGCACGCGAGGGAGGGACGCTCGGCAAGGGTGGGTGCCTCGATGCCCTGCAGGCGCTGCGCCTGGCGACCGTGGCCGGAGCGTGGTTGACCTTCGACGAACACCAGAAAGGTCCGCTGCAGCCGGGCTACCTCGCCGATCTGGCGGTGCTTTCGGATGATCCGACGACGGTCGAGCCTGATCGAATTCGCGAGATCGTTTGTCACGCGACGATGGTCGGTGGGCGCATGGTCTACCGGGAGGGCTGATGCGTCTGCGATGCGGGTGGTGATTTCAGCGCCTTCAGCCGGGCGCGGCCAGCTGCGGTCCGACGGTATTGCTGCAGGCGGCTGTTGGGCTTGTCGGGTATCGTCATCTTGATCAAGCCGTTGATCAACGCAGGCAGCAGGTACGCGTCGGCGAAGTGCTTCCGGTCGCGCAACTGGAGTGCCGCCAGCAGCTCCTGCCGGGACTGTTCCCCTTCCAAGGACAGCAGCAGGGTTTGCATCTGCGGGGTGACTTGCGGGGTGACTGGGTCGGTCACTTCCGTGGTGACCTGGACAGTCGCACCACGTACCACCCGCAGATAGGCCTCCTCAAGACTACAACTCTAAACCGGCCGTATCCCAAGTGACCCACGCGGCAACACAATTACTCGCGAGAAGGATTGGTGCGAGAGGCACGCGAGGCATGCGGACCTGTTCAGGTTGCTGCGGGCGAGAAAGAAATCTTGTTGAAGATCACCAGGAGTTCCGCGCCGTATCTGGTTGAAGCTTCATGCGGCGCCCCGACGCGACGCAGAAGATAGTCGCCAGGACGGAGATCGCGAGTGCCGTCACAGAAATCGCCGGAAATCAAGAAGAGTTGTTCGTACTCGTCGTCGTGGGCGTGGATGCCGATGTACGCACCGGGCTCCACCTTCAGGATGATGGCCCTGAGCCCCGCTTCGGGCACGGCGGCAATCCGCTTGAACGACGTCCCAGGATAACTTCCGGATTCCCAAGGTGCAGCGGAGGTCTTGCAGTAGCTCAAAACCTCGGGCATCGTCGTGATGACGGAAGCGGTTTCCACGAGCGGCGCAGAGAGCATTTTTTGTTCTGCGGGTGTGGATGCGGAGTGGCTGGATGAAGTCATGATGTTCCTCACTTGATTCCTCGTTCGGCGACTAGTCGACCCATTTGAAGGTATTCTGACTCGATCAGCGTCTTGAATTCGGCGGGCGTCGTTACGTCCACGGACCAGCCGAGTTCAACGATCGAGGTATTAACTCTCGGATCCGTAAGCGCGGTAGCAATCTCCCTTGCCAACCGATCCCGCACGTCCTTGTTCAGGCCCGCCGGCGCAACGACGCCGTACCACGCTCCACCCAGAATGCTGGATGGCAAACCATAGTCGCCGAAAGTTTTCGCCTCCGGCAACCAGCTCACACGGTTTGTGCCGCCGATGCCGAGGAGCTTGATGCGCGGTTCCTTGCCCGCGAAAGCGGTCTGTGCAACAAGATGGTTGGAGGTCAGGACAATGTCGATCTGCCCGCCCATGGCCGCATTCAATGCCAGCGCTCCACCTTGAAATGGTACGTGCAGCATACTGATTCCGGCTGCCGACTCGAGTGAGGCAAAACTGAGGTGACCGGAGCTTCCGACACCCCAAGTGCCATAGCTGACCTTGTTCGGGTTCCTTTTCGCATAGGCTACGAGCTCGGCGACGCTCGAGGGTTCGAAGCTCTTGTTCGCCAGCAGGATGAACGTGTTTCTTCCAACGAGCGAAAGTGGCTCGAAATCGTTTCTGGCGTCGTACTGAACCTTTTGCACATGCGGCGCGATCGCGTGGGTGTCCGAACTTGCAATCAGCATCGTGTAACCGTCGGGTACGGCTTTGGCAACGTGAGCAGTCCCTATGGTTCCTGCGGCACCCGCACGATTCTCCACGACCACCGGCTGGCCCAACTGCTGAGAGAGCTTTTCGGCAAGAATCCGAGTGACGCGATCGGTGTTCGTCCCAGGCGGCCAGGGGAGGACGAGACGCAATGGTCGATTGGGGAAAGCAGGCTGGGCGAATACAGGCACCGCGCTCATGAAGAGGAGAGTTGCAACCAGCAGAGCTGCGACTGTGCGAACTAGATTCATATCGTGCCCCTTCGGAAACGTAGTCGATCATCGGGCAAGAAGCTCACTGCAAGAGCTCTTGTGGCGCCGATTCAAGTTGAGTCATCGAAGCAAGGCGCGCAAAGAGGCTCTTGCTGTCGCTCTGGGTGCATAGCGGTGAGTACGCATCATGTGGATTCTTTCAGCATGGCCACGTAATCGCGCTTCGTCGCGAGCCGGGGATTGGTCTTGTGGCAGTGATCCGCCTCAGCGAGTTCCGCGATCAGGTCATAGCTTGAGGGATCGACATCGAGTTGGCCAAGTCCGCGGGGTAGCCCAAGTTCGCGGCTCATGCGTGCAACTTCGTGCGCGAGCGCTTCCCCCGCGTCGCACGCGATCTCTATGCCCATGGCGCGAGCGAGTCGCTCCATCCGCCTGTCGTCGCGGACACTGGGCGAATCTGCGTTGAAGCGGATGACGGCGGGCAGGAATATGGCATTCAAAGTGCCGTGATGCAGCCGCGGATCGATCCCGCCCAAGGCGTGGCTCAAGCTGTGTACACAACCCAGCCCCTTCTGAAACGCCAGGGCTCCCTGCATCGAGGCGGACATCATGTCGCGGCGTGCCATTGCGTCGCGCGGTTGCGCAACCGCGACGCGGATGCTGCGCCATGCGCGCTCGAGCCCATCGAGCGCGATGCCGTCCGCAGGCGGATTGAATACCGGTGAGAGGAAAGTCTCGATGCAGTGCGCGATGGCGTCCATGCCGGTGGCCGCTGTCAGGAACGGCGGCAAGCCGAACGTGAGCTCGGGGTCGCAGACGGCGGCGCGGGGAACGAGGTACGGCGAAAGGATGCCAACCTTGCGTCCGTCGTCGAGAATCAATACCGCGCCCCGGCCCACTTCGCTGCCAGTTCCCGCGGTGGTCGGAATCGCGAGCACAGGTGCGACGCTTGGCCCGATGCGCGCGGCACCGCCTTCGATGGCAGCGTACTGTTGAAGGCTGCCGCCATGGGTCGCAATCAGCGCAACGCCCTTGGCCAGGTCGATCGACGAACCGCCGCCGAGCGCGATCAGCCCGTCGCAGCGGCCCTCGTGGAAAACCGCGACCGCCTCGCTCACCGCCCGCTCGTTGGGATTCGACTCCGTGCCGTCATACACCTTAGCCGCGACCGCTGCCCCGAGCGTCGCCTCGAGCTTTCCCAGCAGTCCTGCCCGGCGCACGCCTGCGTCGGTGATCACGAGGGGACGTTCGATGCCGAGCCTCGCGCACTCGCCCGGCAAGGTGCCGAGCGCGCCGAAGTCGAACTGGATCGTCGTGATGTAGTTGATGATGGCCATGCGACCGTCAGGCCCTTGCCGTGAGGCTTGCGAGGCACTCCAGCATGAAGTAGTCACCCCAGATCAGTTCATTGGAGACGGCCACCGAATTGCGCGGGTCGAAACAGCCGGCCGTGAGAATGCCGCGCGGCCGCTCGTCGGTCGAAGACGTCGGGGTGAGATAGTCCTGCGCCATCGCGGCGATCGAGCGTCGCGCCGTTTCGTTGTACATCTGAGCGCGTTTCGCGTCGCCGCATACCGGTGCCAGGTGCAGCAATGCGGCGGAGCCGATTGCGGTGCCGGACGTGTCCTTCCACGGCGCGGATTCAGCCGGCGCCGTGAAATCCCAGAATGCGACACCGTCGGCTGGAAGGTGCGCTATCCACCAGTCCGAAACTTGGAGGGCCAAGGATCGCAGCTTTTCGTTGCCGGGATCGTATGCCAGACAGTGGCTATAGCCCAGCATCGCCCACGCCTGCGCCCGCGTCCAGATCGAGCTGTCGGCATAGCCCTTATGGGTATAGCGCCGCGTCACCTGCCTCGTCGCGCGATCGAAGCTCGCGGATTGGATCACGGAGCCATCATCCTGCACGCACAGTTCGGCGTTCCGCAGAGCGTGCTTGCGGGCCACGTCGGCCAAGCTGCCATCGCCTGTCGCGCGGGACGCCCAATACAGCAGCGTCGCGGCGATCATGCCATCGATGTTCGACTCGTCGTCACCCACGGTATGCGCCTCTTCGGCCGCTCGGCCGAGGGGAATCAGACCCGCCGCGGGGTCGAAATCCTTCGCGAGCGAGTACGCGGCACGCACCGCCAACACTCGTGCTGCGGCGTCCGCATGCAAGTCGCTGCCGCGCGCCGCGCCGTAGTAGAAAAGAAAGGCGCGAAAGACTGTATCGGAATCGACACGAGGGTTCAGACGCTGCGACCAGCTGCGAGCTGCCTCGAGTGTGGCTGCATCGCCGGTAAGCGCCGCAGCCTGCCAGAGCTCGCCCACCCAGAAGCCGCCCGTCCAGAATGCGTCGGGCATGACCGTCCACTCGCCGGTGCGAGGCTCCGCATAGTGCGGGAAACCGCTCAGGTCCATTGCACGCGTCCGAGCGATTCGCTCCAGCATGTCCTCCAGCGCGCTGTGCAATGTCTTGGCGGGGCCATTCATGCACGACCTCCTTCAGCGGCGGTCATCTCGATTGTGGATACAGGCACGATTCGCCCGCGGAACGATGTGAGTAGCATGTTGTCGTGTCCTGGAAAACTGCGGCCACGTCAGGCCGGAACCGTCGCGGGGAGGTATCCCGCTTCGATGACGACGCCTCGCGCCTTGAGGTCTTCGATGCGGGCTGCGTCGTAGCCGAGCTCCAAAAGGATGGCGGTGCTCTGCGCGCCGATCGGCTGTGGCGGCACCCGCACCGCCGGCGATTGGCCGTCGTACTTGATCGGGTGCGCCACGAGTGTCACGGGCGCACCGGTGGCGCCGGCCTGCGTCACGAAGGTGCCGTTGTGCCGCACCTGCGGATCGTTGCGCACCGCTTCGTAGTCGTTGACGGCGGTGTGCCAGATGTCGTGAGCCTGGAGGACTTCGATGCATGAAGCGAGCGATCGGCTCGCAACCGCGCTCGCGACCAGCGGGATGATCTGCTCTCGCTTCTCGTAGGCATCGGCCTCCTTGAACCGGGCCAGCTCGGGGACCTGCAGCGCGGCGGCCAGAGTCTCGAGCTTGGTCAGAGAAATTGCGATGTGCGCGTCGGCGGTGGCGTAAATCCCGTAAGGCGCCTCGAAATACCAACCGCCGCTGTAGCGCGAGGGCGACACGGACGCCGGCCTTTCCCCGTTCAGATAGCAGGTGAAGGATTCCTGCTGCAAATCGATGGCGGCTGAAAGCAAGTTCACATCGACCTTGCAACCCGCCCCTGTCTTCGCTCGACGAAAGAGCGCGGCCAGCACGCCCATCGCCAGCAGGCTCGCGGCGTGATGGTCGACGATCGACACCCCCACGGGTCGCGGGCCGAGGCCGCCGCCGCCCGTGATGGCGGCCAAGCCCGACATCGCCTGCACCAGAAGGTCCTGCCCGGGGCGCTCCACGTAAGGGCCGCTTGCGCCAAAGCCCGACGCCGATGCGTAGATGACGGACGGGTTGACCATCGCGACCGACTCGTAGCCCAGCCCAAACTTGTCCATGACACCGGGGCGATAGTTCTCGCAAACGACGTCGACTTCGGCGGTCAGTCGACGTGCGATCTCCAGGCCGTCTGACGACTTGAGGTCGATTGCAATGCTTCGCTTGTTGCGGTTGCCGAGCAGGAAAAGCATCGTCTGCCCATCGATGCTCTTGGAGCCGACGCCCCCCCATTTGCGCTGGAACGCGCCGTCGGGCGGCTCGACCGCGATCACGTCGGCACCAAGATCGCCAAGGATCTGCATGCCGACCGGACCGAACAAGAAATGGTTGAAGCTCGCAACCCGGATTCCCTTGAGAAGTTCCATCTGTATCCCGTAGCTGGTAAATGAGTGCCGCGCCGCTCAACGGCCGTCGAACATGGGCTCGCGCTTCTCGATGAAGGCGCGCATGCCTTCCTTCTGATCCTTAGTCGTAAAGGCGAATGCGAGCAGGCGCCGCTCGTACACAAGGCCGGCCGAGAGCGGCATGGCGTCCACCGCCCTGACGGCATCCTTGGCAAGGCGAAGGGACACTGGCGGCTTGGAAGCGATCACCTGGGCAATGTCGAACGCCCTTTCGTAGAGTTGCTCCGCAGGGTGAATTTCCGTGACGAGCCCCGCGCGCAGCGCGGCGTGGGCATCGATGGGCTGGCCACTCAGGATCATCTGCATCGCCAGTCCACGGCCAACCAGACGGGTCAATCGCTGGGTCGCGCCGTCGCCAGGAAATATGCCGATGTTGATTTCTGGCTGTCCAAAACGCGCATCATCCGCAGCGAGAATGAAGTCGGCAAGCATCGCCAGTTCGTTGCCGCCGCCAAATGCATATCCGCGCACGGCTGCGATCAGCGGCTTGGGGCAGTTCTCGATCGTCGACCAGCCGACGGCCCGCTCTGGCACTTCGAGCGCGTCCATGCCGTTCGCGGACATTTCCTTGATGTCGGCGCCGGCGGAGAAGGTCCTACCGTCGCCGGTCATGACGATGCAGCGCACGGCCGGGTCTCTTACGGCTTCCGCGACGCATTCGCCGAGTTGGGCAATCAGTGCGCCACTGAGCGCATTGCGAGCGCTGCTGCGATTGAGCGCGAGGTGCGCGACCCCATCGCGCGGCCGCGCCACAGAGACGATTTCCATGCTCATGCAGTCTCCTAGCAAATGTGTTCTTGCGGCGGAGAATAGGAGAGGCTTAAGGTGCCGTCCAATATATTATTACGGCGGCTTTTAGCCACTTCTGGATATCGATCATCAATCCACGGCCCGGGCATCGAAATCATATTTCAGCGATATGAGTTGGGGTTTCTCAATATATTGGACACTCATCGCCACCGCATCTACCATGCGCCGCAACCGGAGCCTCTTCGCGCCCGGCAGGAGATGAGATGCAGTTCGAACCCCGCAGCGCGGCCCCCCACTTCGACGTCATAACCATCGGCGCCGGCTTCGCGGGATTGCACATGCTGCATACCGCCCGCAGCATGGGGCTGTCCGTGCGCGTGTATGAGGCCGCCGACGATGTGGGCGGCGTCTGGTACTGGAACCGATATCCAGGAGCGCGCTGCGATGTCGAGAGCCTGCAGTACTCCTATTCGTTCGACAACGATCTCGAACAGGAGTGGGTCTGGACCGAGAGGTACGCGGCCCAGCCGGAAATCCTTAGGTACATCGAACACGTTGCCCATCGCTTCGACCTGCGCCGCGATATTTGCTTTCGCTCTCGCGTCAAGCAGGCCTCGTACAGCGAGTCGCGCCAGCGTTGGGAAGTGGAGACTGAGTCGGGCGATCGCGCAACCTGTCGTTACCTGGTGATGGCGACCGGAGCACTCTCGATGCCGCGTCTGCCGGACATTCCAGGCATGGAGAGCTTCGAAGGACGCATCTATCACACCGGTGCGTGGCCGCACGAAAGCGTCGACTTCACTGGCTCGAGGGTAGGCGTAATCGGCACCGGCTCGTCCGGCATCCAGGCGATCCCGCAGATTGCCCGGCAAGCCGAACGGCTCGTTGTGTTCCAGCGCACCGCCAACTATTCGGTTCCCGCGAAGAACGCGCCGCTCGAACCGGAGGCCGAACGCGCCTTTAAGGCCAAGTACCGGGAGTACCGCGCGCTGGCCCGGGAGGTGGGCACGGTCTATGAATTCAGTGACAAGTCGGCCCGCGAGGTGAGCGACGCGGACCGCCTGCGTGAGTACGAGCGGCGCTGGCAACGTGGCGGCGTGAACATCGTCCACGCGTACAACGATCTGATGCGCGACAAAGCGTCAAACGACACCATAGCCGAATTCGTGCGCAGCAAGATCCGCGAAATCGTGAAAGACCCCGAGACGGCCGATTCGTTGACCCCCAAGGACCATCCTCTGGGTACCAAGCGGGTGTGCGTGGACATCGGGTACTACGAAACATTCAACCGGGACAACGTCGCTCTCGTGGACCTGAAGAAGACGCCGATCACCCACGTCGGACCAACGGGCGTGCAAGTGGGAGAAAGTTGGCACGAACTCGACGCGCTCGTTTGCGCGACGGGTTACGACGCGCTCACAGGCGCGCTGCTTGCGATCGACGTGCGCGGTCGCGGTGGGCTGCAGTTGCGTCGCAAATGGGCCGACGGCCCTCGCACCTACCTCGGCCTCATGACCGCGGGTTTTCCGAACCTGTTCGTGATCACCGGGCCGGGCAGCCCCTCGGTGCTTGTCAATGTGATCGTCGGAATCGAGCACCACGTAGAGTGGATTGCCGAATGCATAGGCTGGTTGCGCAGGCACGGACATACCACGATCGAAGCGACGCGCGATGCGGAGGACCGCTGGGTCCAGCACGTGAATGCCGCGGCCGAACGGACCCTCTACCCGATGGCGAACTCCTGGTTCCTCGGCGCCAACATTCCCGGCAAGCCGCGCGTGTTCATGCCCTACGTCGCAAAAATCGGGGTCTATCGGCGGGAGTGCCAGGAAATCGCGGATGCGGGATACGTAGGCTTCGACATCCGACCGGCGCAGCCGGGCGACTCGAGATAGAACCGCCCGTCGGTCCCGGGCGGCTCAAATCTTGATGCTGCGTTCGCGAATCAACTTGCCCCAGGCCGCGCGATCCGCGGCCAGCCATTTCTCAAACTCTTCGAGCGAACCCGTGCCAACGTCCGAGCCCCCGTCGGCGAAGAACTTCAGGAACTCGGGCCGATTGATGATCTGAGCGATGTCCCGGTGAATTGCCTGCTGAACGGCGCGGGGCGTGCGCGAGGATGTTGCGACGCCGCCAACGAGAATGCTGTTGAAGCCGGGGAAGCCCTCGTCCGCGAAGGTAGGAACGTCGGGCAGCAGAGGGGTGCGAGACGCCCCGCCCGTCGCGACCGCACGGGCCTGATGGGCCTTTATTCGCGGCAGTGCCGTGGGAATGGCTTCGAATGCCGCATCGATCTCGCCACTGATCAACGCGAGTGCAGCGGGGCCCGCGCCCTTGTACGGGACATGCACCGCCTGGATGCCTGCCGCCGAACAGAATGCTTCCAATGCCAGGTGCGAGGTGGCGCCAGGTCCGCCGGATCCGAAATTCAGCACGCCAGGTTTGGCCTTGGCGTAAGCGACCAGGTCTTTCACCGAACGGAAGCCGCTTTTGTTGCTGACCATCAAAAGGTTCACGGTGTCGTACACGCGAGCGACCGGCGCAAGGTCCTTTTCCGCATTGAGTCCGGCTCCAGGAATCAGCCACGGATTCAACGTGAGAATGGCGTGCGCGAAGAATAGTAGTGTGTGGCCATCGGGCTCCGCCCGCGCGACCGCCTGCGCGCCAACATTCCCCGACGCCCCCGCGATATTCTCCACGACCACCGGCTGGTTCCATTGGCGCGACAGGGCATCGGCCAAGCGCCTGCCTACGACGTCCGAGTTGCCTCCAGGCTGATAGGGAACCACGATGCGGACAGAACGGGTGGGGAAAGCCTGCGCATGCGAAGGCGCGGAGAACAGGCCGAGGCCCGCAACTGTCGCGGCGACGGCCTTGACGGCCCGGCGGCGATCGGCCAAAAGAAGCGATTTCGGATGCATGGAATCTCCTGAAGTTGGGTGCGCGCATGACTGCTGCGTCGCCTTGCACTCTGTTCTTGCGGCTGAGAATAGGAGGGCGAGAAAGGGCCGTCCAATATATTGTTCTGGCGTCATTTATCTGATTCCGATATCGATCACTTCACCAACTGCCTTACGACTTGCATGGCCGTTTCGACGAAGCTGGTCAGGAGCAGCGATTCCTTGCGCTGTTGCCATCCAAGCAAAACGTTGATGGTTGGCGGCCGCGATCCGCCGATGGGGCGATAGACGACATCCTGCATTGCCATACGCTGCACGGTCGAAGGCACAAGTGCGAGACCGGCACCGAAGCTGACGAGGCCCAAACAAGTCGAGATCTGAACCACTTCGACCGCGACCTTCGGCGCAACTTTGGCGACAGCGAACATCCGGCTGATGGCCGCGTGAAGGTCAGGCGCCATGTGCGGCACGAACATGACGAACCGCTCCTGGGCGCAGTCCTTTACCGACAATCGTTGCTTCGCCGCGAGCGGATGGGACGCCGGAAGCGCCAGCACGAGGGGCTCGCGCATCAGCAACTGATGGCTCATGTCGGCCTGCCCGCCAATTTCGCGCATGAACGCGACATCAATGTCGCCGCGACGAAGGGCATCGGCCTGCTCGACAACGGGGAACCAGCGCAGTTCGACGTCGACACCGGGAAAGCGCTTGCGATAGGCTCGGTAGATTGGCGGGAGCAGCGAGTAGGACATGTGTTCGAAAAATCCGACCGCGATGCGGCCGGCTTCGCCTCGGCCGGCACGCTGCGCCTCGAGCGCCGCTGTGTGCGTCATCTGCATGATCTGTTTTGCATGCACGAGAAAGGCACTGCCCGCCTCTGTCAGCTCCACGCGGCGCTTGGTTCGCCGAAACAGTTTCACTCCCAGGTCATCTTCGAGCAGCTTGATCTGCTGGCTGAGCGGAGGTTGGGCGATATGAAGAGTTTCGGCGGCGCGGGTGAAGCTGAGTTCGCTGGCCACGGCGATGAAATACCGGAGGTGACGCAAGTTCATGTTCATACATCCTCAGATATCAGTGGTGAATCTTTAATCTATTAGACACACATCGATGCGGCGTCTACGATGCATCGAAACGGTCACGGAATTGGCGAACTGACGAAAGGGAGCCCATGTCACTGCGCATCGGATTTCTAGGGGCCGGCAACATGGCCCATGGCATGGTGCGGCGGTTGCTGGAATCCGGCCATGCAGTCAGCATCTACAACCGAACGCGCTCGAAGGCACTGGCTCTGCGCGACCTGGGTGCCGTGGTCGCCGCTAGCCCGCGCGAAGCCGCGACGGACGCGGATGCAGTGATCGCCATGGTCGGCGACGACGAAGCGGCCCGGTCCGTCTGGCTCGGCGAAGCGGGTGCGCTGGGTGCGCGCGCCAAGCCCGGCGCGTGGGCCATCGATTGCTCTACGCTGTCGATCGACTGGGTCAATGCGTTTAGCCGCAATGCGCGGCAGCACGGTTGGCGACCGATCGATTGTCCGGTAACGGGGCAGCCCGCGAACGCCGCGCGCGGCGAACTGCGGCTGCTGGTCGGCGCGGACGTAAGCGACCTTGAGGCAGCGCGACCTCTGCTCTCTCTGTTCGCCAAGGATGTCGTCCACTTCGGCGCCCACGGAGCCGGGACGCAGTTCAAGCTGATACTGAACCTGCTGGGCGCTGTTCAGATCGCGGGGGCTGCAGAAGCGCTGGCCATGGCGCGCGCTACCGGGCTCGATATGGACAAGGTCCTGCACGTCCTGTCGGATGGGGTGGCGAGCGCCCCGCAGGTCGTACGCGTTGCAAAGAACATCGTTGCCGATGATCACGAGCACAACATCATCTTCTCCGCCCGGTGGCGTTTGAAGGACATACGATATGGCGTCGAACTCGCGCAGCGACTCCAAAGCGCCGTACCGCTTGGCGCGGTGGCGCGATCCCTCTTCGACAAGGTCGTTGCGGCCGGTCTGGGCGAGTGCAACGAAAGCGTTGTGGTCCGAGCTTTCGACGGTGAAGCTTGAGCCGACGTATTGAACGCACCGTCATGAACTGTCCCGCCGCATGGCGCGCGCCGAGGCGCGGGCAGTCCGCGCGCGGATTCAAACACTTCTAGCTCCAAGCATCATTGCAGTCCGCGATCAGCGACCGAACGCTACGCGCGGTACACCGGGAATTCCCGAGTCAGTATTGCAACTTCGCGTGTAACGCGTGCTAGCGCCGCCGCATCGTCCGGCGCGTCGAGCAGGTCGGCGATAAAGCCGGCCACGAGGCGGCTCTCCGCTTCCTTGAAGCCACGCGTCGTCATTGCGGGGGAACCGAGGCGGATGCCGCTGGTGACCATGGGCTTCTCGGGATCGTTGGGGATCGCGTTCTTGTTCACGGTGATGCCGGCCCGTCCCAGCAACTGCTCGGCCACCTTGCCGGTGCAGCCCTTGGCACGCAGGTCCACCAGCATCACGTGGCTTTCGGTTCGGCCGCTCACGATGCGCAGACCCCGCGCGACCAGCTCGTCGGCCAAGGCCGCCGCGTTCGCGACGACCTGCTGCTGGTAGGCCTTGAACGTCGGATCGAGGGCCTCCTTGAACGCGACGGCCTTCGCGGCGATCACGTGCATCAACGGACCGCCTTGCAGGCCGGGGAACACGGCGCTGTTGATCGCCTTCTCGTGCTCGGGCCGCGCGAGGATGATGCCGCCGCGCGGGCCGCGCAGGCTCTTGTGCGTCGTACTCGTGACCACGTCGGCGTGCGGGATCGGGTTGGGGTACACGCCGGCGGCGATCAGGCCGGCATAGTGCGCCATGTCCACCATGAAGATCGCGCCGACTTCGCGGGCGACGCGCGCGAAACGCTCGAAGTCGATGCGCAGCGAGTAGGCGGAGGCGCCGGCGATGACGATCTTCGGCCTGCATTCCCGGGCCTTGCGCTCCATTGCCTCGTAGTCGATCTCTTCCTTGGCATCGAGCCCGTAGCTGACCGCATTGAACCATTTGCCGCTCATGTTGAATGCCATGCCGTGGCTCAGATGGCCCCCGTCCGCGAGGCTCATCCCGAGGAACGTGTCGCCGGGCTTCATGAAAGCCATGAACACCGCTTCGTTCGCCTGCGCGCCCGAATGCGGTTGCACATTGCCAACCCATCCATGCGTGTCGGCCCCGAACAACGCCTTCACTCGGTCCAGCGCGAGCTGCTCGGCAAGATCCACGTACTCGCAGCCGCCGTAGTAGCGGCGGCCGGGGTAGCCCTCGGCGTACTTGTTGGTGAGCTGGCTGCCCTGGGCCGCCATGACAGCGGGCGAGGTGTAGTTCTCGCTCGCGATCAGCTCGATGTGGTGTTCCTGGCGCTGGTGCTCCTGCTGCACCACCGTCCAGAGGTCGGGATCGACCTGCTTGAGTGTCTGTGTGCCATAGCTGAACATGCTGCGCTCCTGTCTTGATCGATGGGCAGGGATGGTGCGGCTTTCGCCGCCATGGCATGGCGCACGACGCGACAACTGCCTGCCAGCTTGCGACGCGGCACGCCGCAATCCTGCGCGGATTCCGTCACATCCTTGCCAAAAAGCGACAATGTCGTTGAGCCCTCCGGGTGCTCCCCTTAGAGTTGCCGTACCCACTCCTCGCGCCGCACGATGAACGTCCCCCGCACCCGGTCCCGCATCGAAGCACGCGCGCGCAGCGAGCCGCGGCTGCGGGTCGGCTTCCTGCTGGCGTCGCGTTTCACGCTGGTGGCCTTCGCCGGCTTCGTCGATGCATTGAGGCTGGCCGCGGACGAAGGCGACCGCAGCCGGCAATTGCTGTGCACCTGGAAGATCCTGGGCGATACGGACATGCCGGTCGCTTCGAGTTGCGGCGCATCGGTGCGGCCCGACACGCCGCTGGAGCGGCCGGAGGCCTACAACTACATCGTGGTCGTCGGCGGCCTGCTGCACGGTGGGCAGGTCGTTCCCGCGAAGACCTACAGGTTCCTGCGCGAAGCCGCGGCGCGCGACGTGAACATCGTCGGACTTTGCACCGGCTCCTTTGTCCTGGCTCGAGCCGGCTTGATGGATGGCTACCTCGCCTGCGTGAGCTGGTTCCACCGCGAGGAGTTCGTCGGCGAGTTCCCGACCTGCCGCGTCACGTCCAACCAAATGTTCGTGTCGGATCGCGACCGGCTCACCTGTGCGGGCGGCACCAGCGTCGTGCACTTGGCGGCTTACGTGATCGAGCGCGCCCTCGGCCGCGCCAGCGCCGTCAAGGCGCTGCGCATTATGCTGGAGGAGCAACCCCTGCCCTCGCGCATGCTGCAGCCGGAAGAGGTCGTGTCCGACCGCTCGCACGACTCGGTCGTGCACAAGGCGATGCTACTGCTGGAGCAGCAGCTACAATCGCAGACGCCGATCGACGAGATCTGCAAGCCCCTGGGCATCGGGCGCAGGCAGCTAGAGCGCCGCTTCCAGAAGGACGTGGGCCTGAGTCCCGCGGAGTATCGCCACAAGCTGCGCATGAACCGCGCCAAGTGGCTGCTGCAGAACACCGACCTCGACGTGCTGGAGATCGGACTGGAATGCGGGTTCCAGAACGGCGCGCACTTCTCGCGAACGGTGCGCCAGGCGCTCGGCGTGACGCCGACCGCGCTGCGCGCGAGGGCGCAGACTGCCTGATCCTCGCTACGCGGGGCCGGCGGCGCGAGCCGCCGCTGGCGCAGGGGCAGTCACCCGTTCGAGCAGCAGTTCGGAGAACAAGCCGTCGGGGACGGCCTGCGCCTCGACCGCCGCCAGCCCGTACGGACGCGACGCGCGTTCGACGAGATCCCATACGTACTGGGCGAAGCTTCGGCGGAACAGCAGCGTCACCGCATCTTCGCCCGTGCGCACGATGGTGTAAGCGGTCTTGCCGATCACGGTCGACGCGCTAGTCCGGACCCCGAGACCGTCGATATCGAAGGGCGACAGATGACGCAGCACGCGCGACCAGTCGCGGCCGCGCAGATGCAGCGCCGTGAAGCCGCCGCTGTTGTCCACGACCTGGGCGAAGCAGTCCTTCAGCGCGTCGCGCAACTCGGCGACGGTCGCATCCCGCTCGCCGCGCGTACACGCCAGCCACCACTCGTCCGGCGATTGCCAGAGCACGACACCCGCACGGCAGACGGCGATCGCTCCCGACGCGGCGGGCAGGTTCCCTCCGAGAGCTGCCTGTGCCGCGTCCACGAAGCGGGCGTCATCGGCTTTGCCGCGGATGACGACGTGGCCGAGGTTCGGGTATTCCGCCGCCTGCATCGCGAAGACGCCGTCGGCGGGCTGGCCCGGTCGGACATGCTGCAGCGGAGAAACCAGGCTCGGCCGCGAAGAAGAACGGGGATCAACCATGGTGGCGTTCGCCTTTCGGGTCGATGAAAACGGAGGAGACCACTTTGACCGGCGTGACCTTGCCGCGGGCGTAGGCGTACAGGCGCTGCCCCTCGCGTCCGGCGCCGCCGCGTACCACGGCCATCGCGAAGGAGCGGCCGAGTTCGGTACTGCGATAACTGCTGGTGACATGGCCCAGCATGGGCGCGGGCGCGGCGTGGCCGGGCTCCTCGACGACCTGCGCCCCCTCGGCAAGAACGTGGTTCGGGTCGTCGGGCAGCAGGCCGACCAGTTGCTTGCGGTCGTCGCCCGCAGTGTTGCTGCGCGCGAGCGAGCGCTTGCCGAGGAACGCGTACTTCTTCTTCTGCGAGACCGCCCAGCCCATGCCCAGGTCCATCGGCGTCACGGAGCCGTCCGTGTCCTGCCCGACGATGATGAAACCCTTCTCCGCGCGCAGCACGTGCATGGTCTCGGTGCCGTAAGGCGTGATGTCGTGATCCTTGCCGGCTTCCATCACCGCTTCCCACAGTGCTTCGCCGTAGCCGGCCTCGACGTTCACTTCGAAGGCGAGTTCGCCGGAGAAACTGATGCGGAACACGCGCGCGGAAAGTCCCGCGACGGTGGCGCTGCGCCAGTCCATGAACGGGAAGGCTGCAGGCGACAAATCGACGTCGGACGTGAGCCGGGCCAGCACCTCGCGCGATCGGGGTCCGACGATCGCGACGGTCGACCAGTGGTCGGTGACGGACGTCATCCACACCTTGAGCTCCGGCCATTCGGTCTGGTGCCAGCGCTCCAGCCAGTTCATGACGCGGGCGGCGCCGCCGGTCGTGGTCGTCATGTAGAACTGGTTGTCGGAGATGCAGGCGGTGACGCCGTCGTCCATCACCATGCCGTTCTCGTCGAGCATCAGTCCGTATCGGCACTTGCCTGGCGCGAGCTGGCTCCACGCATTCGTGTAGACGCGGTTGAGGAATTCCCGCGCGTCGGGGCCGTCGATCTGGATCTTGCCCAGTGTCGACGCGTCCATCATCGCGACGCCGGTGCGCGCGGCCATGCACTCGCGACGAACCGCGGCGTGCATGTCCTCGCCCGGTTTCGGGAAATACCACGGACGCATCCACTGGCCCACGTGCTCCAGGTCCGCATTGCGCCGCGCGTGGCTCGGATGGATGGACGTCAGCCGCGTCGGCTCGAAGGTCGCGCCCCCCATGTTGCCCGCCAGCGCGCCCAGCGACACCGGCGTGTATGCGGGACGGTAGGTCGTCGTGCCGACCTGTCCGACGGGAATGCCGAGCGTGCGCGCCGTGATCGCCACGCCGTTCACGTTGGACAGCTTGCCCTGGTCGGTGCCGAAGCCCATCGCCGTGAAGCGCTTCACGTGCTCGATGTGCTGCCAGTTCTCGCGGATCGACAGTTCGATGTCGGCCGCGGTCACGTCGTTCTGGTAGTCGATGAAAGCCTTGGCGCCCGTCCCCTCGTCCTTGCCGTCGGGAATGCGGAACAGGTGGCGCGGATCCTGGCGTTGCGCATCGGCGCACGATGGCGCCCGCAGCGACGGATCGCGGCCCAGCGCGGCCAGGACCGTGCGCATCGCCTGCGTCGTCTGCTCCAGAGCCGCCTCCATCCCGAACGCGCCGGTCACGGCACCCACGCACGCGACGCCGCGCCGGCCTTCCGCGGGCACGACGAAGGCGGCGATATCGTCGCGCCACGTGGGACGGCTGCCATCGTGGCAGAACAGGTGCACGGTCGGCGACAGGCCACCCGAGCTGAGCACGGCGTCGCAACGCAACTCGGGGCCCGAACCCGCAAGTGCATCGTGGCCTTCGTGGATGCGCGCCAGGCGCACGCCGCGGACCGCGTTCGAGCCGAGCGCCTGCGCCACCACGTGGCCCTGGTAGACCTCGACGCCAGACTGCAGGTTGCGCACCACCGACATCGGGCGCGGATCGGCGACGGCCACTTTCGCTCCGGCCTTCGCGAGCGCATTCGCACAGTCGTAGATCGCGTCGCCCGTGCCGGTGACCACCACGTCCTGGCCGACGAGAACGCCGTAACGCTGCAGGTACGTTTGCCCCGCCGACACAGTCATCACGCCGGGCAGGTCGTTGTTGCCGAACACCAGCGGGCGCTCGATCGCGCCCGTGGCCAGTACGACGTGGCTCGCGCGGAACTTGTGCTGCCTCTGGCGCGGAATGCGCTTGTCGCGCGCGGCGGGCGACAGGTGATCCTGCAGCAGTTCCACCGCCAGCAGCAGATTGTCCTGGTACAGGCCGAAGGCCGTGGTGCGCCGCAGGCAGGTCACGTTGGGCAGCAGCGCGAGCGCCGCCTCGACCCAGCGGATGTGCGCTGCGGCGTCGCGCCCGTCGATGCGCGCGTCGGGATCGGACAGCAGCCAGCCGCCGAACTCGGGCTGCTCATCGAGCAGGATGGTCTTCAGGCCCGCCTGTCCGGCCTGCAGCGCCGCAAGCAGCCCGGCGGCGCCCGCGCCGACGACGACGACGTCGACGTGGTGATGCAGGTGGTCATAGTGCTCGGGGTCGGCCTGGGTGGGCGCGCTGCCGAAGCCGGCGAACTTGCGAATCATGGCTTCGTAGCCCGGCCAGAAGCTTCGCGGCCACTTGAAGGTCTTGCTGTAGAAGCCGGCTGGCATGAAGCGCGAGCCAATGCCGAGCACCGCCTTCAGGTCGAAGTCGAGCGAGGGCCAGCCGGAGGTCGAGGTCGCCTTCAGCCCTGCGTAGAGCTCCGCTTGCGTCGCCTTGACGTTGGGCACCGTGTACGCGCCCTCTTCCAGCTGCACCAACGCGTTCGGCTCCTCGGCCCCGGCCGCGACGATGCCGCGCGGACGGCCGTACTTGAAGCTGCGCGCGATGCGCTGCCAACCGTTGGCCAGCAGCGCGGACGCGAGCGTGTCGCCGGCGAAGCCATGGCAAGTCCTGCCGTCGAACGTGAACGTGAGCGGGCGGGCGCGGTCGATGCGCGCGCCCGGAATGTCGATGCGGGTGGCCGTCATGCTTGCTCTCCGATTTCCATGTCGAACAACGGCCTGGCCTGAGCCAGCGTCAGGCATCGGTCGACTTCATACGTGCCGGTATGGCGCCGCACGGCAAAAACCTTCCGGCAGGCGGCGGTGTGCTGCCACTGCTCCCAGAGCCATCCCTTGGGATTGCGGCGCATGAACAGGTAGTCGCCCCAGGCGCGGTCATCCACGCTATCGGACTCGGCCGGGCGCGGGATGAACGCTTCGCCCGCGTAGCTGAATTCCTCTTCCTCGCGCGTCTGCCCGCAGTGGGGGCAATGCAGTGTGAGCATGTGGGGGCCCCCGGTGTCAGTGCGCCACGGCGGCGGCGCCGTGTTCGTCGATCAGATGTCCGCTGTAGAAGCGGTCGAGCGCGAACGGCGCGGCCAGCGGATGCGGCTCGTCGTTCGCGATGGTGGCGGCGAAAACGTGGCCGGAGCCCGGCGTCGCCTTGAAGCCGCCGGTTCCCCAGCCGCAGTTGAAGTACAGGCCCTCGATCGGTGTCTTGCCGATGATCGGGCAGGCATCGGGCGATACGTCGACGATGCCGCCCCACTGGCGGTTCATGCGTACGCGCGAAAATTGCGGGAACAGTTCGATGATCGCTGCCGCCGTGTGGTCGATGACGTGCGGGCTGCCGCGCTGGCCGTAGCCGAGGTAGGTATCGATGCCCGCGCCGATCACCAGTTCACCCTTGTCCGACTGGCTCAGGTAGCCGTGAACCGCGTTGCTCATGATCACCGTGTCGATCACGCGCTGCATGGATTCGCTCACGAAGGCCTGCAGCGGATGGCTCTCGATCGGCAGGCGCAGCCCCGCCATGCCGGCAAGCACCGAGGAATGTCCCGCGGCGACACAGCCCACGCGCCTGGCCTTGACGTAGCCCTGCGTGGTCTGGATTCCACGCATGCGACCGCCGGCGACGTCCAGGCCGGTGACTTCGCAGTTCTCGATCAGGTCCACGCCGAGCAGGCTGGCCGCACGCGCGAAGCCGCGGGCGACCGCGTCGTGATGGGCGATACCCGCGCGCGGCTGCCAGCTTGCACCCAGGACGGGGTAGCGGCTGCGCCGGCTGCAATCGAGCTGCGGGATCTTTTCCTGGACCTCGCGCGCATCGAGGACGAACGCATCGATGCCCTGCAGCTGGTTGGCATTGACGCGGCGCTCGATGTCGCGCATGTCCTGCAGCGTGTGGCCGAGGTTGAACACGCCGCGCTGGCTGAACAGGACGTTGAAGTTCAGGTCGCCCGTCAAACCCTCCCAGAGCTTCATGCTGTGTTCGTACAGCAGCGCCGCCTCGTCCCACAGGTAGTTGGAACGCACGATCGTGGTGTTGCGCGCCGTGTTGCCGCCTCCCAGGTAGCCCTTCTCCAACACGGCGATCCGGCCCGCGCTGTGGTTGCGCGCCAGGTAGTAGGCGGTCGCGAGGCCGTGGCCGCCGCCGCCGACGATCACCACGTCGTAGGCATCCTGCAGCGGCACGCGGCGCCAGGCGGGCTCCCAAGTCTTGTGGTTGCGCAGCCCGTGCTTCAACAGGCTCCAGATCGAGTAGTTCTGCCCTTGCATGTTCACCCTTGCAGTCGTGATCCGATTGTTCCCGGCCACCGATCCAAGGATTGCCTGTATCCGCTTCGCCTTGCCGGATGGCGACATCGCTCGACGGCCGGCGCGGCGTCAGCATTCGACGATGTTCACGGCGAGGCCACCGCGGGCCGTCTCCTTGTACTTGGCCAGCATGTCCGCGCCGGTCTCCCGCATGGTCTTGATCACCTTGTCCAGGCTCACGTGGTGCGTGCCGTCGCCGCGCAGCGCCAGCCGCGCCGAATTGATCGCCTTGACCGATGCGATCGCATTGCGCTCGATGCAGGGGATTTGCACCAGTCCGCCGACCGGATCGCAGGTGAGGCCGAGGTGATGCTCCATCCCGATCTCCGCCGCGTTCTCGACCTGCGCCGGCGTCCCGCCTAGAACCTCGCAGAGCGCACCGGCAGCCATCGAACAGGCGACGCCCACCTCGCCCTGGCAGCCGACCTCGGCCCCCGAGATGCTGGCGTTCTTCTTGTAGAGGACTGCGATCGCCGCCGCGGTGAGCAGGAAATCCGCGACTCCCGCGTCGTCCGATCCGGGGATGAAGCGGCGGTAGTAGTGCAGGACCGCGGGGACGATGCCGGCCGCGCCGTTGGTAGGCGCGGTGACGACACGGCTACCCGCCGCGTTCTCCTCGTTCACTGCCATCGCGAACAGGTTGACCCAATCCAGCGCCAGCAGCGGATCGGCGATCGCGTCATGCACGCGCACTTTCAGCTGGCGATGAATCCCCGGCGCTCGGCGCTTCACCTTGAAGCCGCCGGGCAGGATGCCTTCGGTCGCGCAGCCGCGCTCGACGCAGTCCTGCATCACGCGCCAGATGCGCTGGATGCCGGCGTCGATCTCGGCGTCGCTGCGCCATGCAAGTTCGTTGCGTCGCATGACGCCTGCAATGCCGCATCCCAGGCGGCGCGTCCATGCCAGCAGGTCCTCGGCGCTGTCGAAGGGATGCGGCACCATGTTCTCGTCGGCGCGCACGCGGACATGCCCGACCCCGGCGGTGTCGACTTCCTTCGTCACGACGAAGCCGCCGCCGACGGAGTAGTAGTCGCGCCGGTCGAGCTCGGCGCCGTCGGCGTCGAACGCGGCGAACTCCATGCCATTCACGTGCAGGTCCAGCACCTTGCGGCGATGAAAGACGAGGTCGCGCTTCTCGTCGAAAGAAATCTCCCGGGCGCCTGCGAGACGCAGCTTGCGCTCTGCGCGTACGGCGTCGAGCATCGAGGGGATCGCATCGACGTCGACGGTCTCGGGATCTTCACCCTGCAATCCCAGCAGAACGGCCTTATCGCTGCCGTGACCGCGACCCGTGGCTCCGAGCGAGCCGTACAACTGGGCCTCGACGCGCGCAGTGGCGTGAAGGAGTCCCCGATCGTGCAACCGTGCCGCGAACATGCGCGCCGCGCGCATCGGGCCGACGGTATGCGAACTCGACGGACCGATGCCGATCTTGAAAATGTCAAAGAGGCTGATGGTCATGTGAACTCCGTTGATGGAGTAGCCTCGCGTTCGAGCGTGACGCCGACGAGCGCCCCCGGGAACGGCGCCAGCTTCAGGAGGGTGAGCCGCACCCGGCGCACGCCGTGGACGGCTAGGACCGAAGCGCACATCGACTCGCCTAAGGCCTCGGCCAGCGTATGCGGTTGCATGCCAGCACCGCGCAGGCGTTCGATCAAGCGCGCGTAGTCGACGGTGTCTTCCAGACGGTCCGTTTCGCAGGCGCGGTGCGGCGCGACATCTACGTCGAGATCGACGACCACGGGCTGGGGTTCGGTCCTTTCCCAGTCGTGCACGCCGATGCGTGCGGGCATCTGCAACGACCGGATCATGATTGTCGGCGCGAAATTGGAGGATTTCACGTTCGGGGCTCGCGTTGTGTTGTCACCGCGACTTGCGGCCCCTCCATGCTCATGCAGCCACGTCCTGGGAACTTGCCTAGATCCGACGTGCGCTATGCCGACTGCGTCAGCCCGCGACAGAGCCCTGCCATGAGGCTTCACGCATACAGCGCATCCGTAGATTTAGAGCTGGAGTGACAGTTCTATGGCGCTTAAGGATCCGAGCAGATGCCAAGTCCCGAACTGGGAGCAGTCCAAAGCCGCGACGCGCAGGTCAGCGTTAGCAGCGAGTCAGGACCGGGTGGTCACAGGCTGCGCGTGTCTGCCGCGAGATTTGGGAATGGTGAGATCTCCGCCTCCACGTCACGTTCAACGGGACAATAATGCAGCCGAGCAGCGGAGCTTGAAAGCGCGCCGTCTCACATCGACCGCAAGCGTGAAGTGCGGCTCAATCCAAGACTTTCCAGTCCAATCACGTCCAAGCCGTGTTTAGACACTATTTGGACACCAAGAAATGAACAAAGGCTTAGGTCGAAACCTAAGCCATTGTCTTCGAAGAAAAATCTGGTGGGTGGTACAGGGATTGAACCTGTGACCCCTGCCGTGTGAAGGCAGTGCTCTACCGCTGAGCTAACCACCCGGGGTCCGCCGTTTTCGGCGAAGCGACGATTATGCCACAGGCTGTGCAGCACCCAGCCGCCACAGCGTCTTGCCGCCGCTCGCCTTGTCCAGCTGCGCCAGCACTTGCTCGTGCTCCGCGGCCTCTTGCTCGTTCGCCAGCAGCACCGGCAGCGTGAACTGGCTCAGATCGACGCGCGTGACGATGCCCACGGCTTCGGACGACGACGCCACGTCGATCAGCAGCGCGTCCTGGCCGCGCGTCATGTTGATGTAGACGTCGGCCAGCAGCTCGGCATCGAGCAGCGCGCCGTGCAGCGTGCGCGTGGAATTGTCCACGCCCAGGCGGTCGCACAGCGCGTCGAGGCTGTTGCGCTTGCCGGGGAACATCTCCTTCGCCATCGCCAGCGTGTCGGTCACCTTCGACACGCACGTCGTGATGCACGGACGCTGCAGCAGGCTCAGCTCCTTGCGCAGGAAACCGACGTCGAACGCGGCGTTGTGAATGATGATCTCGGCGCCCGAGAGATACTCGATCAGCTCGTCGGCGACGGCCGCGAACTTGGGCTTGTCGCGCAGGAACTCGTTGCTGATGCCGTGGACCTTGAGCGCGTCCTCATGGCTGTCGCGCTCGGGGTTCAGGTAGAAATGCTTGTTGTTGCCGGTGAGCTTGCGGGCCACAAGCTCCACGCAGCCGATCTCGATGATGCGGTCGCCGGCTTCGGCCGACAGGCCCGTGGTTTCGGTGTCGAGGACGATCTGGCGCATGGTCGCAATTCTAAGCGCCGGGGTCCGGTCCGGTAGCACTGGATTCCCGCCTTCGCGGGAATGACGCGCGACGTCAGTGCTTCTCTTTCGCGTGGTTGATCGTGTACTTCGGAATCTCGATCGTCACGTCCTTCTGCGCCAGGATCGCCTGGCACGACAGGCGCGAGTTCGGTTCGAGCCCCCACGCGCGATCGAGCAGGTCCTCTTCCTCTTCCTCGAGTTCGTTGAGAGACGCGAATCCTTCACGCACGACCACATGGCACGTGGTGCAGGCGCAACTCAGGTCGCATGCATGCTCGATGGCGATGTTGTTGTCCAGCAGCGCCTCGCAGATCGAGGTGCCGGCGGGCGCTTCGATCTGCGCGCCTTGCGGTGCGTACTCGGGGTGCGGAAGAATCTTGATGACCGGCATGACGTTGTTCTTCAGATCGATTCGAGGTTCTTGCCCGCGAGCGCCTTGCGGATGCCCTCGTTCATGCGCTGCGCGGCGAACGCTTCCGTGCCCTTCGCGAGCGACTGCACCGCGGCCTCCACGGTGGCGGCGTCCGTGCTTTCCTCCGCCACGCGCTTCGCGGTCGCCATCAGGGACTCGATCTCCGCGCGCTCGTCCGCGGCGAGCAGCGAACCATCCGCATCCAGTGCGCTCTGCGTCGCGAGCAGCATGCGCTGCGCGTCCACGCGCGCCTCGGTCAGCGCCCTCGCCTTCATGTCGCCCTCGGCGGTCGTGAAGCTGTCCTGCAGCATGCGCGCGATCTCGGCGTCGGCGAGGCCGTAGGACGGCTTCACGTCGACCGTCGCCTCCACGCCGCTGCCCTGTTCCTTCGCGCTCACGTGCAGCAGGCCGTCGGCATCGATGGTGAAGGTCACGCGGATGCGCGCCGCGCCCGCGGCCATCGGCGGAAAGCCGCGCAGCTCGAAGCGCGCGAGGCTGCGGCAGTCGGCCACCAGGTCGCGCTCGCCCTGCACCACGTGGATCGCCATCGCCGTCTGGCCGTCCTTGAAAGTCGTGAAGTCCTGCGCCTTCGCCGTGGGAATGGTTTCGTTGCGCGGCACGATGCGCTCCACCAGGCCGCCCATGGTCTCGATGCCGAGCGACAGCGGGATCACGTCGAGCAGCAGCAGGTCGCCATTCGGGTTGTTGCCGGCCAGTTGGTTGGCCTGCACGGCCGCGCCGAGCGCGACGACTTCGTCGGGGTTCAGGTTCACGAGCGGCTCGCGGCCGAAGAATTCGGCGACTGCTGCGCGAACCTGCGGCATGCGCGTGGAGCCGCCGACGAGAACGACGCCCTGCACTTCGTCCTTCGTCAGCTTCGCGTCGCGCAGCGCCTTGCGCACAGCGGTGAGCGTGCGGGCGGTGAGGTCCTTCGTCGCGGCGTCGAATTCGTCGCGCGTCGTCTCGACGTCGACAACACCCGACGACAGCTTGACGTTCACGCGCGTGGACGCCGCATCGGTGAGCGCCTCCTTCGCGCGGCGCGCGGCGATCTGGATCGCGGCGCGGTCGCCCGCGTTCATCGCGTCGAGGCCCGCACGCGCGAGCAGCACGTCGGCGAACGCACGGTCGTAGTCGTCGCCGCCCAGCGCCGAATCGCCGCCGGTGGCAACCACCTCGAACACGCCGCGCGACAGGCGCAGGATCGAGATGTCGAAAGTGCCGCCGCCGAGGTCGTACACCGCGTAGGTGCCTTCGCTCGCGTTGTCGAGGCCGTAGGCGATGGCTGCGGCCGTGGGCTCGTTGATGAGGCGCAGGACGTTGATGCCGGCGAGCTGTGCCGCATCCTTGGTCGCCTGCCGCTGCGCATCGTCGAAGTAGGCGGGCACGGTGATCACCGCGCCGTACAGGTCGTCGTTGAAGGTGTCTTCGGCGCGGAAGCGCAGCGTCGCGAGGATCTCGGCGCTCACCTCCACCGGGGACTTCTCGCCGGCGCGCGTGTTCAGCGCGAGCATGCCGGGCTTGTCGATGAAGTCGTAAGGCAGCTTCGCGTAGTTCGCGATGTCGCCCAGGCCGCGGCCCATGAAACGCTTGACCGAAGCGATGGTGTTCTCGGGGTCCTCGGCCTGCGCCGACTGCGCGTCGTAGCCGATCTTGCGGCCGTTGTCGGCGAGGTAGCGTACGACGGAGGGAAGCAGCACGCGGCCTTCGTCGTCCGGCAGGCATTCGGCCACGCCGTTGCGCACGGCGGCGACCAGCGAATGCGTAGTGCCGAGGTCGATGCCGACGGCGATGCGGCGCTGGTGAGGGTCGGGGGACTGGCCGGGTTCGGAAATCTGCAGGAGCGCCATGGACGTTATTGTCCCAGTTGGTCCAGCTTGTGTTCGACCTCGTGCGCAAAACGCTCGATGAACATGAGGCCTCTCACCTGCCCGGCCGCGGCGCGCGCGTCGCCTTCATCGTCGAGCAGCTTGCGGATGCGTTCGAAGGCTTCGCGCCGCGTCTTCGCCAGGGGCTCGCCCAGCGCTTCGAGCGCCTCGACCGTCCCGGCTTCTTCCAGCGCCTCGCGCAGTTCCATCTGCTCCATGAGGAACGCCGCAGGCATGGCGGTGTTGTTCTCGGCCTCGATGGGTGCGCCGCGAAGCTCGCACAGGTAGGACGCACGCGCCAGCGGATCCTTCAGGCGGCGATACGCCTCGTTGATCCGCACCGACCATTGCATCGCGATGCGCTGGGCGGCATCGCCCTGCGCAGCGAAGCGGTCGGGATGCGCCTCGCGCTGCAAGTCCTTCCAGCGCGCATCGATCTCCGCCCGGTCCTGCGCGAAGCGCTCCGGCAGGCCGAAGAGCGCGAAATCGCTGGACTGCAGGTCGACGAGGCTCACACCCGGAACGATTCGCCGCAGCCGCAGCGGTCGCGCTCGTTCGGGTTGTTGAACTTGAAGCCCTCGTTCAACCCTTCGCGCACGAAGTCGAGTTCGGTCCCGTCGATGTAGGCCAGGCTCTTCGGGTCGATGAGCAGCTTCACGCCGTGGTTCTCGAACACCACGTCCTCGGGCGCCACCTCGTCCACGTACTCCAGCTTGTAGGCCAGGCCCGAGCAGCCGGTGGTCTTCACCCCCAGCCGCACGCCCACGCCCTTGCCGCGCTTGGAAAGGTAACGTGTGACGTGGCGGGCCGCGGCTTGCGTCAAGGAAACGGCCATGACTCAGGCGTGCTTCTTCTTGTAATCGTCCACCGCGGCCTTGATCGCGTCTTCCGCGAGGATCGAGCAGTGGATCTTCACCGGCGGCAGCGCCAGTTCCTCGGCGATCTGCGCGTTCTTGATCGACGCCGCCTGGTCGAGCGTCTTGCCCTTGACCCACTCGGTCACGAGCGAGCTCGACGCGATGGCGGAGCCGCAGCCGTAGGTCTTGAAGCGCGCATCCTCGATGACGCCGGTGGCCGGGTTCACCTTGATCTGCAGCTTCATCACGTCGCCGCAGGCGGGCGCGCCCACCATGCCGGTGCCCACGGTCTCGTCACCCTTTTCGAACGAGCCGACGTTGCGGGGGTTCTCGTAGTGGTCGACGACTTTTTCGGAATAGGCCATGTTCTCAACTCCTCGTGTTCAATGCGCGGTCCACTGGATCGTGGCGAGGTCGATGCCGTCCTTGTACATCTCCCACAACGGGCTCAGCTCCCGCAGCTTCGCGACGTTCTGGCGGATCGTCGCGATGGCGTAGTCGATTTCTTCCTCGGTCGTGAAACGGCCGATGGTCATGCGCAAACTGCTGTGCGCGAGTTCGTCGCTGCGGCCGAGCGCGCGCAGCACGTAGCTCGGCTCCAGCGACGCGGACGTGCAGGCCGAGCCCGACGACACCGCCAGCCCCTTGATGCCCATGATCAGCGACTCGCCTTCGACGAAGTTGAAGCTCATGTTGAGGTTGTGCGGCACCCGGCGCGTCACGTCGCCGTTGATGAACACCTGCTCGATGTCCTCCAGGCCCTTGAGCAGGCGCTGCTGGAGCGCCCGCGCATGCTCGGTGTCCTTCGCCATTTCCTCGCGGGCGATGCGGAACGCCTCGCCCATGCCCACGATCTGGTGCGTGGGCAGCGTGCCCGAGCGCATGCCGCGCTCGTGGCCGCCGCCGTGCATCTGCGCCTCCAGCCGCACCCGCGGCTTGCGGCGCACGTACAGCGCGCCGATGCCCTTGGGCCCGTAGGTCTTGTGCGACGCCATGCTCATCAGGTCGATGGGCAGCGCCTTCATGTCGATCTCGACCTTGCCGGTCGCCTGCGCGGCGTCGACGTGGAAAATGATGCCGCGCTCGCGGCAGATCGTGCCGAGCGCGGGAATGTCCTGCACGACCCCGATCTCGTTGTTCACGAACATCACGCTCACGAGGATGGTGTCCTCGCGCAGCGCGGCCTTGAACTTCTCCATGTCGAGCAGGCCGTCTTCCTGCACGTCGAGGTAGGTGACCTCGAAGCCCTGGCGCTCGAGCTCGCGCATGGTGTCGAGCACGGCCTTGTGCTCGGTCTTCACCGTCACGAGGTGCTTGCCCTTGGTCTTGTAGAAGTGCGCGGCGCCCTTGATCGCGAGGTTGTTCGACTCGGTCGCGCCGGAGGTCCAGACGATCTCGCGGGGGTCGGCGCCGATGAGGTCGGCCACCTGCTGGCGCGCCTTCTCCACGGCCTCTTCGGCCTCCCAGCCCCAGGCATGGCTGCGCGACGCGGGGTTGCCGAAGTGCTCGCGTAGCCAGGGGATCATCGCGTCGACGACGCGCGGGTCCACCGGCGTCGTCGCGCCGTAGTCCATGTAGATCGGAAAGTGCGGAGTGCTGTCCATCTTCTTGATTCTCTCGACCGGCGGATTACGACTTGGCGAAGGCGTTGCCCAGCGCGAACACCGAGTTCGGCGCGTTCACGCGGATCGGCTTGACCACGGGCTGGCTCGAAATGGCGCGCTTCGGCGACGGCTTGTCCTCGATCTGGATGCCCTTGGCGAGTTGGTCGTCCACCAGCTTCTGCAAGGTGACGGAGTCGAGGAAGTCGACCATGTGCTTGTTCAGCGCCGACCACAGCTCGTGCGTCATGCAGCGGCCGCCGTCGCCATGGCAGTTTTCCTTGCCGCCGCACTGCGTGGCGTCGATCGGTTCGTCGACCGACACGATGATGTCGGCCACGGTGATCTCGCCCGCCTTGCGGCCCAGCGTGTAGCCGCCGCCGGGGCCGCGGGTGGATTCGACGAGCTCATGCCGGCGCAGCTTGCCGAAGAGCTGCTCGAGATAAGAGAGGCTGATTTGCTGCCGCTGGCTGATGGCCGCGAGCGTGACCGGCCCATTGTTCTGGCGCAGGGCCAGATCGATCATCGCGGTGACCGCAAAGCGGCCTTTGGTCGTGAGACGCATTGCAAGCTCCTTTTGCTTGACGCGCCAAGTGCTTGACTTGACAGCGATTTCCTGTGTTCCTGACTGAATGAGTCAAGTATAGCAGAAGACCACTCAGGACGCTCGGGAATCACAGGGTCAACCCGGATAAAGCCCGTCCTCGACGGCGCGCAGCCGCGCCAGTTCCACGAAGAGGTCGAGCATGGGCGTCGGCACGCCGTGCAGCCGCGCGAACTCGAGGGGCACGGTGCAGATCGCGTCGAGCTCGATGGGCCGGCGCGCACTGAAGTCCTGCGCCATGCTCGGCCGGTGCCCGGAGCGGCGCGCACCTTCGAGCGCCTTGTCGGCATCGAGATGGACCGGATAGCCCATGGCGGCGGCGATCGCTTCCGATTCTTCATGGAGCCGCCGCCGTGCCTCGCCGATCACCTCGGACGCGAACAGATCTTTCAGCCGCGCGCCCGTCACCGCCGCCAAGGGCGCCGAACTGAGATTGAGGATGAGCTTGGTCCACACCGCCTGCCGGATGCGCTCGGCCGCGTCCACGGCCAGGAAGCCGCTTCCGAAGGCAGCCACCACGTCGCGCAGGCGCGTCGACAGCCCACCGGCGGGCTCGCCGAGGGTCAGCGTGCAGGGGCCGGCGAAATTGATGACCTGCACGACGCCGGGTTCGAGGGCGGTACACATGGCATTGACGGTGCCGCCCAGCACGCGCTCGGGCCCGATGGCGTCCCAGGCAAGTCCGCCCGGATCGAGCCGCTCGATGCGCCGCCCTTCGTACGCGCCGCCCTCGCCGTGGAAGTACCACCAGGGAATGCCGTTGACGACGAAGACCACCACGGTCGATGGCGCCAGCAGCGGGGCGATGGTCCGTGCCACCTGCGGCAAGGCGGTCGCCTTGGTGGTGACGAGAACGACGTCATGCGGCCCCAATGCCGAGGGATCGTCGGAGCACACGGGCGCGAAGCGGATCGTCTCCGCCGGCAGTTCCACCCGCAAGCCGCGCTCGCGGATCGCGGCGAGCGCAGGACCGCGAACGACGAGCGACACGTCCTGCCCCGCGCGATGCAGCATCGCGGCGAGGAACCCGCCGATCGCACCGGCGCCGAAGACTGCGAATTTCATGAGGCGCGATTGTGCGGCAGCTTCGGCGGCCACGCGGGGCCGCCTCGCTCACGCCGCGCGCGCGAGCTTCTTCGTCACCTGGTCCGCATGCTCGCGCATCGCGCGCAGCAGCTCGCGCGACCGCACCGTCGACAGCCGTGCCGACACCGTGCTGATGCTGATCGCCGCCACCACCGCCCCGCGGTCCGGCACCGGCACGGACAGCGCGCGCGTGCCCGGCACCACGCCAACTTCCTTGAACGCGAAACCGCGCGCCCGCGTGGTCTCGATGTTGTCCAGCAGGCCGCGGCGAGTGAGGCCGCTCGCGGCCAGGCGTGGCAGGTTGCGCTGGACGATGCGTTCGACCTCCGCGTCATCCTCGCTCGCCAGCAGCACGAGCCCGGCGGCGCCCACACCCAGCGGCCGCCGGATGCCCACCCCGGCGGACAGGACCTGGATCGGATGCGCGCCGATCCTGCGGTCGATGCAGATGGAGTCGGCTCCGGTGCGCACGGTGAGGTAGACCGAGTCGCCGGATTCGTGGCACAGCGACGTGAGCGCCGCGTCGGCCAGCGTGCGGATTCGCAGCGGCGCGCCGCGCGCGAGCCCCAGCAGCACCGCCTCCGGGCCGATGACGTAGCGGCGCGACTCGGGGTCCTGCTCGACCATCTGCTCTTCCACCAGCGCGCGCAGCATGCGCTGCACGGTCGGTTGCGCGAGTTGGGTCTGGCGCGCGATGTCGATGGCCCGCACGCCGGTCTCTTGCCCCGCCGCGAGGACGCGCAGGATGGAAATGACGCGCCGGATGCTCTGGGCGCCGGAAACTTCCTCGCTCATATTCACATTATGGACATTGGTGCGCGATTTTTCGGGGGTGCGCGGCAGGCTCGGTCCACGATGCGCGCTTGCCCTTCTACCCAACCGCCGCTTTGCCATGAACACCAAGGTCCTGCAGCCCTACGGCGCCTATTTCTCCCCGCGCGACTTCAGCGAAGACGCGGTGCTCACCCACGTCGGCCGCGGCACGCCCTGCGGCGAATACCTTCGCCGCTACTGGCAGCCGGTCGGCTTCGCGAGCGACCTCGGCGACCTGCCCACGCGCATCCGCATCCTGGGCGAGGACCTCGTGCTCTTCAAGGACGGCAGCGGCCACGTCGGGGTGCTCGAGCTGCACTGCGCGCACCGGGGCGCATCGCTCGAGTTCGGCGTGATCGAGCCGCGCGGCATCCGCTGCTTCTATCACGGCTTCCTCTACGGCACCGACGGCACGATCCTCGAGACGCCCGCCGGCGCGCCCCTGTGCGGCGCGGGCAAGGTCTGCCAGGGCGCCTATCCGGTGCATGTGTTCCACGACCTCGTGTTCATCTACATGGGCCCCCCGGACCGCAAGCCCGCGTTTCCGATGTTCGACGTGTACGACGACCCGAACATCGTCATCGAGCCCGCCCCGCTTCGTACGGGCCTCATGGAATGCAACTGGCTGCAGGTGCAGGAGAACGGCATGGACCCGGCGCACACCGCGTTCCTGCACGTGCTGATGAGCGGCACGCAGCGCGGCTTCTCGGACGAGATGGGCGTGCTGCCGCACATGGAGTTCTTCCGCAACGAGACGGGCACGCACTACGTCGCCACGCGGCGGGTGGGCGACAACGCCTGGGTGCGCATCGTCGACGCCACGCTCGGCAACGTGAACCTGATCCCGCCGGACGACCAGAAGGGCGCGGTGTCCTCGGTGGCGCAGAACGCCTTCACGGTCATCTGGGCCGTTCCGGTGGACGACACCGCCACGAAGCGCTGGTACCTGCTGCTCAACGACAAGCGCGATCCGCTGAAGGACTACCAGAAGGCGCGCGCCTTCGGCCAGGCGAACGACCGCAGCTACGAGGAGCGGCAGCGCCGCCCCGGCGACTACGACGCGCAGACGAGCCAGGGGCCGATCAACATCCACGCCTACGAGACGCTCACCACCAGCGACCTCGGCATCCAGATCTTCCGCGACTACGTGCGCGAGCAGATCCGGCGCGTGCAGCAGGGCGAGGACCCGGACGGCGTGAGTTTCGATCCGTCGTACCGCATCCGCACGCGCACGCAGAACACCGTCGTAAGCCTCCCGCGGGTGGAGAATGCCGACGAGGAGCGCGAGCGCCTCGCCGCCGCGGGCCGAGAAGTGGCCGAAGGCGATTTCCGCCGGCAGTGGCCCCCGGCTCGCAAGGCATGAATGCCCGGCCCCGCACGAGAACACGAATGACCCGGAGACACCTCATGACCAAGTTCGCTCTCTTCCTCGGCGCCCTGCTCCTCGCTGTCCAGCCGGCGCGGGCCGAATGGCCCGAACGGCCGGTGCGCCTGGTGGTGCCGTTCGCCGCCGGCGGCAACATCGACGTGGCCGCGCGCATCGCGGCCGAGGGCCTGCAGAAGGCGCTGGGCCAGACGATCGTCATCGACAACCGCGCGGGCGCGGGCGGGCTGATCGCGTCCGATCACGTCGCGTCGTCGCCACCCGATGGCTACACCGTGTTCATCGGCGGCAACGGGCCGCTCCTGTTCGCGCCGCTCGTGGCCGGTCGCACGGGCTTCGACTGGCGGCAGAAATTCGAAGCCGTCGGACCGCTCAACTTCACCCCGCTCGTCCTGCAGGTGAGGCCGTCGCTGGGCGTGAAGACGATGGCGGAATTCGTGGATCTGGCGAAGAAGAAGCCGCTCAACATGGGCTCGGGCGGCGCGGGCAGCACCAACCATCTGCTGAGCGAGCTGCTGCAGGAGATCATTCCGGCGAAGTGGACCACGGCGCACTACCGCGGCAATGCGCCGGTGGTCACCGCCCTGCTCGGCGGCGAGATCGACTTCGCCATCGAACAGGTGTCGGTCGCATTGCCGCTGCTGAGGGATGGCCGCACGATCCCCCTGGCCGTGTCCTCGCGCACGCGCTCGCCGATGCTGCCCGCGGTGCCCACGCTCGCCGAGGCCGGCTTCAAGGATTTCGAGGGGGTCACGTGGACCGGCTTCCTCGTGCCGGCAGGTACGCCGAAGCCAGTGATCGCGCGGCTCTCGTCGGCGCTCGCGAAGGTGCTGGAAGACAAAGGCGTGCAGGAGAGGATGAACGCCGCGGGCTCGGTGACGCAGGCGATGTCGCCCGAGGCCTTCGCGGACTACCTGAACCGCGAGAACGCGAAGTGGGCGCCCATCGTGCAGCGCCTGAACCTCAAGCCGAACTGAGCGCGGGGAAGCGGGCGGCAGCGCTTCAGCGCTTGGCCGCCCCGATCGGCACGACGTTGTCGTGGACTACCGCGCCGAAGGCCTGCTCCTTGAGCACCGCGAGCTGGTCGCGCACCCGCGCGGCCTTCTCGAACTCGAGGTTGCGCGCGTGTTCGAGCATCTGCTTTTCGAGCTGCTTGATGCGCTTGGCAATGTCCTTCTCGGACATGTCCTCGACCATCGCGCGCTGCAGTTCCTGCTTCTCCTGCTCCTTGCTCGCCTTCTCGCTGTAGACGCCGTCGATCATGTCGCGCACCTTCTTCACGATGCTGCGCGGCGTGATGCCGTGGGCCTCGTTGTGCGCGATCTGCTTCACGCGGCGGCGCTCGGTCTCGCCGATGGCCTTCTTCATCGAGTCGGTCATCTTGTCCGCGTAGAGGATCGCGCGGCCGTTCAGGTTGCGCGCGGCACGGCCGATGGTCTGGATCAGCGAACGCTCGGCGCGCAGGAAACCCTCCTTGTCCGCATCGAGGATCGCGACCAGCGACACCTCGGGGATGTCCAGGCCTTCGCGCAGCAGGTTGATGCCGACCAGCACGTCGAACTGGCCCAGGCGCAGGTCGCGAATGATCTCGACACGCTCGACCGTGTCCACGTCCGAGTGCAGGTAGCGCACCTTGACGCCGTTGTCCGACAGATAGTCGGTCAACTGCTCCGCCATGCGCTTGGTCAGCGTGGTAATCAGCACGCGCTCGTTCTTGTCGACGCGCTCGCGGATTTCCTGCAGCACGTCGTCGACCTGGTGCGTAGCCGGGCGAACTTCCACCACGGGGTCGATCAGGCCCGTGGGCCGCACGAGCTGCTCGACCACCTGGCCCGCATGCGTCTTCTCGTAGTCGGCCGGCGTGGCCGAGACGAAGATCACCTGGCGCATGCGCGTCTCGAATTCCTCGAACTTCAGCGGCCGGTTGTCCATGGCCGAGGGCAGGCGGAAGCCGTATTCCACCAGCGTGAGCTTGCGCGCGCGGTCGCCGTTGTACATGCCGCCCAGCTGGCCGATCATCTGGTGGCTCTCGTCCAGGAACATCAGCGCGTCCTTGGGCAGGTAGTCCGTCAGCGTCGAAGGCGGCGCGCCCGGTGGCGCGCCCGAGAGGTGCCGCGTGTAGTTCTCGATGCCCTTGCAGTGGCCGAGCTCCGAAAGCATCTCGAGATCGAAGCGCGTGCGCTGCTCCAGCCGCTGCGCCTCGACCAGCTTGCCCTCGCCCACGAAGAACTTCAGTCGCTCGTCGAGCTCGAGCTTGATCGACTCCACCGCGCCCACGACCTTCTCGCGCGGGGTGACGTAGTGGCTCGACGGGTACACCGTGAAGCGCGGCACCTTCTGGCGGATGCGGCCGGTCAGCGGATCGAACAGCTGCAGCGACTCGATCTCGTCGTCGAAGAGCTCCAGCCGGATCGCGAGCTCGGAGTGTTCGGCGGGGAAGATGTCGATCGTGTCGCCGCGCACGCGGAACGTGCCGCGCGAGAAGTCCTGCTCGTTGCGGTTGTACTGCATGCGAATGAGCTGGCCGATCACGTCGCGCTGGCCGATCTTGTCGCCCACGCGCACGATGAAGCGCATCTGCGTGTAGTCCTCCGGGGCGCCGATGCCGTAGATCGCGGACACTGTCGCCACGATCACGGTGTCGCGCCGCTCCAGCACGCTCTTGGTGGCCGACAGGCGCATCTGCTCGATGTGCTCGTTGATCGAGCTGTCCTTCTCGATGAAGAGGTCGCGCTGCGGAACGTAGGCCTCGGGCTGGTAGTAGTCGTAGTAGCTGACGAAATATTCGATCGCGTTCTTCGGAAAGAACTCGCGGAACTCGGAGTACAGCTGCGCCGCGAGCGTCTTGTTGGGCGCGAACACGATCGCGGGGCGGCCCAGGCGCGCGATGACGTTGGCCATCGTGTACGTCTTGCCCGAGCCGGTGACGCCCAGCAGCGTCTGGAACACCTCGCCGTCCCGCACGCCCTCCACCAGCTTCTCGATCGCCTGCGGCTGGTCGCCGGCGGGCGCGTAGGGCATGAAAAGCTCGAAGGGCGAGTCGGGGAAGGTGACGAACTCGCCCTCCTTGTGCGCCTGCTGTGCTTCGTCGGGTGCTTGCGGAACTGCGGGCATGAGGTGCGGATGAGAATGAGAGGAAGGCGAACGCTAAAATCGAACGAAGCCGGACAGCGTACAACAAGCGCCGGCATGCCCGCTACTGACATCCCTGAAGGACATCCATGTCTCTGTTCAATGCCGTCGAAATGGCCCCGCGCGATCCGATCCTGGGGCTCACGGAACAGTTCAACAACGACCCCAACCCGAAGAAAGTGAACCTCGGGGTGGGCGTGTATTTCGACGAGAACGGCAAGCTGCCGCTGCTCGAGTGCGTCCAGAAAGCCGAGAAGCAGATGATGGAAGCGCCCAAGCCGCGCGGCTACCTGCCCATCGACGGCATCGCCGCGTACGACACCGCGGTCAAGTCCCTCGTATTTGGGGCCGACAGCGAGCCCGTCAAGAGCGGCCGCGTCGCCACCGTGCAGGGCATCGGCGGCACGGGCGGCCTGAAGATCGGCGCGGACTTCCTGCGCAAGATGAATCCGCAGGCGAAGGTGCTCATCAGCGACCCGAGCTGGGAGAACCATCGCGCGCTGTTCACCAACGCCGGCTTCACGGTCGAGACCTATCCGTACTACGACGCCTCGAAGCGCGGCATCGATTTCGACGGCATGCTGAAGGCGCTGAACGCGGCGCCCGCCGGCACCATCGTCGTGCTGCACGCCTGCTGCCACAACCCGACGGGCTACGACATCACACCCCAGCAGTGGGACCAGGTCATCGCCACGGTGAAGGAGCGCAAGCTCGTCGCCTTCCTCGACATGGCCTACCAGGGCTTCGGCCACGGCATCGCCGAGGACGGCGCGGTGATCGCGAAGTTCGTCGCGGCCGGAATCGATTTCTTCGTTTCGACCTCGTTCTCGAAAAGCTTCAGCCTGTACGGCGAGCGCGTGGGCGGCCTGTCGGTGCTGTGCCAGAACAAGGACGAAGCGGCGCGCGTGCTGTCGCAACTGAAGATCGTCATCCGCACCAACTACAGCAACCCGCCGACGCACGGCGCGCAGGTGGTCGCCACGGTGCTGGGCACGCCCGAGCTGCGTGCGCTGTGGGAGCAGGAGCTGGCCGGCATGCGAACCCGCATCAAGAAAATGCGCGGCGCGCTGGTCGAGAACCTCAAGGCGGCAGGCGTGAAGGAGGACATGAGCTTCATCACCGACCAGATCGGCATGTTCAGCTACTCGGGCCTCACCAAGGACCAGATGGTGCGCCTGCGCGACGAGTTCGGCGTGTACGGGCTCGACAGCGGCCGGATCTGCGTCGCCGCGCTCAACAGTAAGAACATCGACTACGTTTGCGAGTCGATCGCCAAGGTTCTCTGACGTTCCAGAGCCGGGAGTCTCGTCGCATGGGGGATAGTCCGACAGGTGCCTCCCGGCAAGCACTGCTATATTGCACTGCACCATAGGACGGGACTTCCATGCTTTATCAGATCTACGAAGCGCAGCGCTCCATGATGGAGCCCTTCGCGGACTTCGCCCAGGCGGCGAGCAAGCTGTACAGCAACCCCATGTCGCCGTTGGCGCAGAACCCTCTGTCGCAGCGCATGGCCGCCGGCTACGACCTTGCGTACCGGCTGTGGAAGGACTACGAGAAGCCCCAGTTCGGCATCCAGACCGTGCAGGTCGACGGCGTCGAGCTCGCGATCCACGAGCGCGTGGAGATCGACAAGCCCTTTTGCGAACTGCGCCGCTTCAAGCGCTTCAGCGACGACCCCGAAGCGCTGACGCGCCTGAAGGGCCAGCCCGCGGTGCTGATCGTCGCGCCGCTCTCCGGCCACTACGCCACGCTGCTGCGCGACACGGTCCGCACAATGCTGAAGGACCACAAGGTCTACATCACCGACTGGAAGAACGCCCGCACGGTGCCGCTCGAGCAGGGCGAGTTCCACCTCGACGACTACGTGAACTACGTGCAGGAGTTCATCCGCCACCTGCAGCACGAATACGGCAACTGCCACGTCATGAGCGTGTGCCAGCCGACGGTACCGGTGCTCGCGGCCGTGTCGCTCATGGCCTCGCGCGGCGAGACGACGCCGCTGTCGATGATCATGATGGGCGGCCCGATCGATGCGCGCAAGTCGCCCACCGCGGTGAACAACCTGGCCGCGAACAAGAGCTTCGAGTGGTTCGAGTCGAACGTGATCTACCGCGTGCCGACCAACTTCCCGGGCGCCGGCCGCCGCGTGTACCCGGGCTTCCTGCAGCACACGGGATTCGTCGCGATGAATCCCGACCGGCACCTCTCGAGCCACTACGACTACTTCAAGCACCTCATCGCCGGCGACGACGCGAGCGCGGAGATGCACCGCCAGTTCTACGACGAGTACAACGCCGTGCTCGACATGGACGCCGACTACTACCTCGAGACGATCCGCGTCGTCTTCCTGGTTTTCGCGCTCGTGAACGGCTCGTGGGACGTCATCTGCGAAGACGGCGACCTCGAGCGCGTGCGGCCGGAGGACATCACGACCACGGCGCATTTCACGATCGAGGGCGAGCTCGACGACATCTCGGGCTCGGGCCAGACCGAGGCCGCCCATGCGCTGTGTACCGGCGTGCCGAAGACGAAGCAAAAGCACCTGGAGGTGAAGGGCGCGGGCCACTACGGCATCTTCAGCGGCCGGCGCTGGCGCGAGGTGGTGTATCCGCAGGTGCGCGACTTCATCCTGCAGCACAACGACGGCCCCAAGCTCGCCGCGCCCGCGGCGAAGAAGGCCGCGCGCCGCAAGCAGGTCGCGGCCTGAGCGTCTGCCCGTGAGCGCCTCCCCGTGAGCGCTTCCGATCGCGGCGCGCTCGCGGCGCGGCTCCACGCCGCGCTGCCGCAGACGCAATGCACGCGCTGCGGGTATCCCGATTGCGAAGGCTATGCGCGCGCGATGGCGGACGGCGAGGCGGACATCAACCAGTGCCCGCCGGGCGGCGCCGAAGGCGTCGTGCGTCTCTCGGCCCTGCTCGCACGCCCGCCCCTCCCCCTGAACCCCGACAACGGCGTCGAAGCGCCGCGCGGCGTCGCCGTGATCGACGAGGCCTGGTGCATCGGCTGCACGCTGTGCATCGCCGCCTGCCCGACCGATGCGCTGCTGGGCACGAACAAGCGCATGCACACGATCATCGAGCCATATTGCACCGGCTGCGAACTGTGCGTGCCGGTGTGTCCGGTCGATTGCATCTCGATGGAGAGCGTGACGGGCGAGCGCACCGGCTGGAACGCATGGTCCGCCGAGGATGCCTCGCTCGCCTTGCAGCGCTACGAGGCGCGCAAGGTGCGCCTGGCGCGCGAGGAGATCGAACACGCCGAGCGCCTGGAGCGCAAGGCGCGCGAGAAGCTGGCCGATCTACCCAATCTCGTGAAGGGCGGCGACCTCGAGCGCAAGCGCGCGGCGATCGAGGCGGCGCTGGCGCGGGCGCGGGCACGGGCGCCGGCGAAGGGCTGAACGCGCCCCATCCGGTCCGCGGACAACCCATTGTTACGTTCGGGCCGCAGGCGTAGACTGGCTCGGCCGGCATGGAGGTGAGCCATGGTCCGATTGCTTGCGAAGTCTGTCTTTTTCGGTGCAGTACTGGCGGGCGCGGCGCTGACCGGCTCCGGCAGCGCGTGGGCCGAATATCCCGAACGGCCCATCCGGGTCGTGGTCTCGTTCCCTGCGGGCGGCGCGGCCGACGTGCTGGCGCGCGCCATCGCGGCGCCCTTGTCGAAGTCGCTGAACCAGCAGGTGATCGTGGACAACCGCCCCGGCGCGGACGGTCTCATCGCCGGAGAAGCCGTGGCGCGCGCGGCGCCCGACGGCTACACCCTCTTCTTCGGCACGTCGACGACCCTGAGCTATGCCCCGGCGATCCACCGCGCCATGCCGTTCGACCCCGTCGCCAGCTTCACCCCGATCGGGAGCGTGAGCGACGTCAGCTACTTCCTCTATGCGAGCGGCAACACGTCCGTGCGGTCGGTCGACGACCTCCTCGTGCTGGCCCGCGCGCAGCCGCGCACCGTCAACTACGGCAGCGGCGCCGCCTCGGGCGTGCTGCTCGCCGCACTCTTCGCGCAGGAAGCGAAGCTCCAGATGACGCACGTGCCCTACAAGGGCGAGGCGCCGATGCTGCAGGACCTGCTCGCGGGCCGGGTCCAGGTCGCCTTCGCGACCGCGGGCGTGGCGCTCGCGCATGCGCGCGAAGGGCGGCTGCGCGTCATCGCGACCGCCGACGCGAAGCGCAATCCGGCCGTGCCCGAGGTGCCCACGCTGCGCGAGGCGGGCGTCGCCCTGCGGCTGCCGATCGCCTGGACCGGCCTGTTCGGCCCGGCCGGCATGCCGGCCGCCGCCGTGGAAAGGATTTCGCGCGAGCTGCGCCTGGTCCTCGCGCGGGCCGAGACGCGAGAACATTTCGAGCGCATGGGCCTGCAGCCGATGTCGCTCTCGCCGCTGGATTTCGGCGCCTTCGTCAAGCAGCAGCAAGGCGCCTGGAGCGCCGCCGTGGAAGCCGCGGGGATCAAGCCGCAGTGAAGCGTGCCATCCCCGAGGCGCCGGATGCCGAGTTCCTGGCGGACCTCGGGGACGCGGCAGAGGTTCTGCATGCGAGTCCCACGACGCGCATCGAGCGGCGGGCCGGTCCGGCGCCCGGCGAACGCATTGTCTGCAAGACCCACCTCGGCCCGCATGCAGAGCGGCGGCGGGACGATGAAGCCGCGATGCTGGCGCAGCTCGAAGACGTGGACGGCGTCGCGCGCATCGCGCCGCACGTCGCGCTGCCGCAGGGCCTTGCCCTGCGGGACGCGGGCGGCGTCACGCTCGCGAGCCTTCTCGGGCGCGGCCGCTGCGGGACGGACGCGGCGCTGCGGTGGGCGCTGCAGCTGGCCCGCATCCTCGCCGACGTGCATCGCGCCGGGGTGGTGCATCGCGACGTGAATCCGTCCAACCTGCTGGTCACCGCCGAGCGGGACATGGTGCTGATCGACTTCGACCGCGCGGTCCTCGCGCATGCGCCCGCCTGGCCCGCGGAAGACGGCGCGATCGAGGGCACCCTGGCCTATGTGGCGCCCGAGCAGACCGGCCGCACGGGCCGCGCCGTCGACCACCGCTGCGACCTCTATGCCTTCGGGGTCACGCTGTACGAGATGGCGACGGGCCGCCTGCCCTTCGAGGGCGGCGACGCGCTGACGCTGATTCGCGACCACCTCGTTCGCGAGCCCCGTCCGCCGGCCGAGCTCGACCCTGCCATCCCGCAGGCGCTTTCGGACATCATCCTGCGCCTGCTCGCCAAATCGCCGGAACACCGCTACCAGAGCGCCGAGGGCGCGATGCACGACCTCGCGCGGGTGCGCGATGCGCTCGCGCGCGGGCATGCGCCGCGCCTGGCCCTCGGCGAGCGCGACTTCCCGAAGCGGCTCGCGACCTCGCACCTCGTCGGGCGCAACGCCGAGCGCGCGGTGCTGCGCGAAGCGTACGCGCGCGCCCTGAGAAGCGCGCACCGGACGGTGCTCGTCGAAGGCGCCGCGGGGGTGGGCAAGACCTCGCTGATCCAGGAGCTGCGGCCCCTGGTGACGCAGGCGGGCGGCTGGTTCGTGCAGGGCAAGTTCGACCAGGCCCAGCGCGACGCGGGGGGCGAAGGCGCGTTCACGCAGGCCGTGCGCGCCGTGGGGCACCTTCTGCTCGCCCTGCCGGCGGACGAGCTCGCCGCGCAGCGCACGCGGCTGCTCGAGCGGCTGGGCACCGGCGCGGCCCTCATGACGCGCCTGTCGCCAGAGCTCGCGCTGCTGCTCGGCCGCCAGCCCGAGGCCGCGCTGGCCGAGCCGCGCCAGGCGCAGTTGCAGCTGTTGCAGGCCACGGTGGATTTCTTCGGCACGGTCGCCTCCGCGCACCGCCCCCTCGTCGTGGCGGTCGACGATCTGCAATGGGCAGGCGCGGACGCCCTGCGGGCCTTCGATCGCTGCCTCGAAGAGCCCCAGCCGCGCGGCCTGATGCTGGTCGGTGCGTATCGCGGCGATCAGGTCGCGCCCGGCGCTCCGCTGGCCGAGATGCTGGCCCGCTGGCGCGAGCACCGCAACGCGCCGGCCGAAATCGCGCTCGCGCCGCTGGGCGCCGCCGACCTGGGCGACCTCGTGACGCGAGTGCTGCGCCTACCCGACGGACCCGCGCAGGAACTGGCCGAGGCGTTGCATGGTTCGACGGGCGGCAACCCCTTCGACACGGTGGAACTCCTCAACGCGCTGCGCAGCGACGGCGCGCTCTCGCTGGGCGCGGCCGGCTGGCAATGGGACGACGCGAGCGTGCGCACCTTCGTGGGCCAGGGCAACGTGGTGGACCTGCTCGCCGCGCGCATCGCACGGCTGCCGGCGGCGTCGCGCGAAGTGGTCGACGCCATGGGATGCATCGGCAACGCCATGCCGACCGCCTTGCTGCGCGCCGCGCTCGGGGTCGATGCGGCCGAACTCGCCGCCCGGCTGCGCGCGCCGCAAGCCGACGGCCTGCTCGCGGCCGACGAGGCCGCCGGCGCCGACAGGGTGAAGTTCCGACACGACCGGGTGCAGCAGGCGGTGGCCCAGACGATGGAGCCGGGGCGGCGCGCGCGGCTGCAACTCGCCATGGCCCGCCGGTTCGCCGGGACGACCGGGATGCGGGCGGCCGCGGCACAGCAGTATCTGAACTGTCACGAACTGGTCCTGGCATCCTGTCCGCCCGAAGAGCAGCGGCTGGCGGCCCGGGCGTCGCACGACATCGCCGCGCAGTGGATCGGCAAGGCGAATTTCGACCTCGCGGAGCGCCACCTCGCGGCCGCGTCGGCACTCATGGCGGTGGCCGGCGATCACGGCATGCGGCGCGAGCGCGCCGCCATCGAAGCGAAGCGGCACGCATCGCTTTATTCGCTGGGCCGGCTCGACGAAGCGGACCGCTGCTTCGCCGCGCTGCAGGAACTGCTGGCCCATGGTGCGGACGGAACGGCCGCATCGGACGACCCGGGGGCCGATGGCGCGTTCGACGACATCGAGCCGACCTGCCTGCAGATGCGCAGCCTCGACATGCGCGGCCGCATGCGCGACGCCATGGCGCTCGGCCGCCTGGGGCTCGGACGCCTGGGCGTCGTCATCCCCGAGCAATTCGATTCGGGCGAGGTGGAACGCCGCCTCGACGCGCTGGAGCTGTGGGTGGCGCAGGAAACGGGTCTCGACCACCGCCGGCGCGCGCCATTGCACGACCGCCGGCTGCGCGCCACCGCGCGCCTGCTCGACCGCACCATGCGGGCCGCCTACGTGCAGTTCGACATTCCCGCCCATGCCTGGCTCGCGCTCGAGAGCCAGCGACTGTGGACCCTGCACGGACCCTGTCCCGAGATGCTGCCGAACCTCGGCATGCTCAGCGGCCTCCTCATCCTGCTGCGGCGCAATTGGCGGGCAGCCTACGCCGTCGCGCGCCACGTCATGGTGGTGGGGGAGGCGCTCGACGCCGAGCCGCAGTCGTCGGAGGCGCGCTGGATGTTCGGGGCCTACTCGTCCCACTGGTTCGACACCCTCGAGGAGGCCCAGGCGCTGTGCCGGCGTGCGATCGCCTCGGTCAAGGCGTCCGGCAATCCGACCATCGCGAGCACCATGCAGCGCGCGCTGGTGTTCACGCTGATCGACACCTCGCCCACCATCGAAAGCTGCCTGGCCGAGATCGACGAGTGCCTGGCGCTGTGCCGCCGCATCGGCAACAACGCCTTCGCCGCATTGCACACGACCGAGCGCCAGTGGCTGCGCGCGCTGGCAGGCGCAACGCACTCGCTCGACGATTTCGACGACGACGGGTTCGACGAGGCGGATTTCCTTTCGCGATTCGGGGACCTGCCCTGGCTGCGCCACACGCACGCCACCCGGCGCGCGCTGCACGCGCTGCTGGTGGGCGACGCGAACGGCCTCGCCCGGCACGCCGCATTCGCGGCGGAGCGCCTCGACACGCTCCCCGGCTACTACCTGTCGGCCCACGTGCATCTGTGCCGCGCGCTGGCCGCGGCCTGGCGCCTGCAGGCCAGCCATCGCGCGGATGCCGACGCACTGCGCGCGGAACTTGTCCATTGCAGGGGCTGGCTCGCCGATCGCGCGCGGGACCAGCCGCACAACTTCCTTCATCTTCTGCGGCTGGCCGAGGCGGAGGAGGCGTGGGCGCTCGGACAGGAATGGGAAGCGTCGCGCGCGTTCGATGCGGCCATCGGCGAGTGCGACGCGCGCAGGCGCCCGTGGCATCTCGCCCTGATCGTGGAGCGCGCCGCTTGTTTCCATCTGGCCCGCGGCTTGCCTCAGACAGGCCGGCTGCTGCTCGCGCGCGCACGGGAGCACTATCGGGCCTGGGGCGCCCACGGGAAGGTGGCACGGATGGAGGAGGAGCATCCGTTCCTGAGGCTGCTCGCAGACCCTTCGGCGCTCGACTCCCCCGGACGCAGCAACACCGCGGTCTCGCCGCGAGCGCTGGACCTGCTCGGCGTGCTGCGCGCATCGCAGGCGCTCAGTTCGGAGACCCGCCTCGCGCCGCTGAACGCGAAGGTCACTGAAGTGCTGGCGGCGCTGACCGGCGCCACCTCCGTGCGCGTCCTGTTGTGCGCCGATGGCGAATGGGCGCTCGCCCCCACGGACGACGGGCCGCCGACGCCGCTTGCGCAGGCCGCGCGCGACGACCTGCTTCCGATGTCCGCCTTCGCCTATGCGGAGCGCACCGGCGAACCCCTGCTGGTCGACAGCGCCCGCGACGACGACCGGTTCGCGCGCGACCCCTACTTCGGCACGGCGGGCGACTGCTCGCTGCTGCTCGTGCCCATCGCGGGCCAGGGCAGCGCGCGCGCGATGCTGTACCTGGAAAACCGGGCGGGCCGCGCCGCGTTCAATGCGCAGGGCCTCGACGCGGTGAAGCTCATCGCGGGCCAGCTGGCCGTCTCGCTGGCCAACGCACAGCTCTACGCCAGCATGGAGCAGCGCGTGCAGGCCCGCACGCACGAACTGCGCGAGGCGCAGAGCCAGCTCGTTGCCTCCGCGCGGCAAGCCGGCAAGGCGGAGATCGCCAACAACGTGCTGCACAACGTGGGCAACGTGCTCAACAGCGTCACCGTCTCGGCCACCCTCGCGGGCCGCACGGTCGCGCAGTCGCGCATCGGCCGGGTCGCCCAGGCGCTCGACCTGATGATGGAGCACACCGGACGGCTCGACGAATTCATGTCTCGCGATCCGCGCGGCCAGGGCCTGAGCGACTATCTGCGCAAGCTCTCGACCGCGCTCGTCGCGGAACAGGGCACGGTGTCGGCGGAGCTGGATCGGCTGATGCGCAGCGTGAGCCACATCCGCGACATCGTGGCGACGCAGCAGTCGATCGCGGGCGCATCGACGGTACGCGAGCCGGCGCGGCCGGACGAGCTCGTCGAGGAAGCGCTGCACGTGAGCGAGGCGGCCCTGGCGCGCGGCCAGGTCGCGCTCGTGCGCGAGTACGAGGCCACGCACCCTCTGCCGCTCGACAGGCCGCGCATCCTGCAGGTGCTCGTCAATCTCATCGGCAACGCGGCGCAGGCGATGGAGTCCGTCGACGCGGACCGCAGGCGGCTCACCCTCGCCACCCGCGTCGTGGAAGCGAGCGATGCGCCCTGCCTGCACATCGCCGTGCGGGATGCCGGCGAAGGCATCGCCGCGGAGAACCTCGCGCGCATCTTCTCGCACGGCTTCACCACGCGGAAGTCGGGCCACGGCTTCGGCCTGCACGGCAGCGCGCTGGCCGCGATCGAGATGGGCGGCAAGCTCACCGCGCACAGCGACGGCCCGGGACTCGGCGCCGTCTTCACGCTCGAACTACCGCTGCGTCAATGACCGCCGCGCCCAACCGCCGCGTCCTGCTCGTCGACGACATGCCGTCGATCCACGAAGACTTCGGCAGGATGCTCGCGGCCAGCGGCACGGAACTGTCCGCCGCGGAAGCCGCGCTGTTCGGCGAGCCGGCGCCGCCGCCGGACGACGGCTTCGAACTCCATTCCGCCTACCAGGGCGAGGACGGGCTCGCGATGGCGTCGCGGGCCGTCGCAGCGGGCCGGCCCTACGCGGTCGGCATCATCGACATGCGCATGCCGCCCGGCTGGAACGGCGTGGAGACGATCGAGCAGATCTGGCGCGTCGACCCCGAGCTGCAGGTCATCCTGTGTACCGCGTATTCGGACATGTCGTGGGACGACATGTTCCGCCGCGTGCGCCTGCGCGAGCAGCTCACCGTGCTGCGCAAGCCCTTCGATCCCATGGCCGCCTACCAGCTGATCCTGTCGCTGGCGTCGAAGTGGGATCTGGCGCGCCAGGTCCGCGAGCGGCCCTGAGCCTCAGCCCAGCGCGTCGTTCACCTGCTCGTGGAACTCCGCCTGCGAGATCGCCGCGCTCAGCTCGCGCGGCATCGCGTCGCGGATCGAGAAGACGCCGAGGATGCGGCCGGTCTTGTCCACCAGCGGCAGGTGGCGAAAGCCCTTCTCCAGCATGATGACCACGGCGTCCGACACGGGCGTCTCGGGCGGCACGCACAGCGGACTCGGCGTCATCACGTCGCGCACCGCCGTCTTCTCGGGGTCGACCGATTTCGCGAGCACGCGCGTCATGAGGTCCCGCTCGGTGAGGATGCCCAGCAGCTTGTCCGGCGGCGCCATCACGAGCACGCTGCCGCAGTTGGCGCGCGTCATGGCCTGTGCGGCCTCAACCACGCTCGCCTGCGGCGGAATGCTCAGTGCGGACTTCTTCGTGATCGACTGGAAGACGGTTCTCTCGGCCATGGTGCCCTCCTCATGTCAGGGACGCGTTGATCTTCGCGAGGGCACGGCTTCCCGGGCACAGCATCTCGGGGCCCAGCGTGTTCAGGGGTTTGTCGCTCGTGTTGAGCGCGGTGTGCAGGTCGGTCGCGAGCGGATCGACGTACAGCAGGCCGGTCACGACCTCGCCGCGCGCCGCCGCTTCCTGCATGTAGCCCATCGCCGCGTAGCGGTTGGTCGGGTCGTAGTCGGCGTGCAGGCTGCGCAGGCGCAGCAGCGTGCCGTCGTGCTGGCGCACGTCGACCACTTCGCCCGGCGCGTACTGCGCCACGATCTCGTCGCGCTCGGTGATGAAGTCGATGCGGCTCACCGCCTCGTTGTGCTCGCGGATGTAGTCGTAGCTCTTGGTGCTGCCGGGATGGTTGTTGAAGGCGACACAGGGGCTGATGACGTCGATGAACGCCGCGCCGCCGTGGCTGATCGCGCCCTTGATCAGCGGCACGAGCTGCTCCTTCGCCCCGGAGAATCCGCGCCCCACGTAGGTCGCGCCGAGCTGCAGCGCCATCGCCACGAGGTCGACCGGGCTGTCGCTGTTGGTCACGCCCTTCTTGCTCTTGGATCCCGCGTCCGCGGTCGCGGAGAACTGGCCTTTGGTGAGGCCATACACGCCGTTGTTCTCGACGATGTAGGCCATGCGCACGCCTCTGCGCATCGCGTGGGCGAACTGCCCCAGGCCGATGGATGCCGAGTCGCCGTCGCCCGACACGCCGAGGTACAGCAGCTCGCGATTCGCGAGATTCGCGCCGGTCAGCACCGAGGGCATGCGCCCATGCACGGTGTTGAAGCCGTGCGACGCGCCGAGAAAATAATCCGGCGTCTTGGAACTGCAGCCGATGCCCGAGAGCTTGGCGACGCGATGCGGCTCGATGTCGAGTTCCCAGCAGGCCTGCACGATGGCCGCAGAAATGGAATCGTGGCCGCAGCCGGCGCACAGCGTCGAGACTTTGCCTTCGTAGTCGCGTCGGGTGTAGCCGACCTTGTTGGCCTCCAGCGAGGGATGGTGCAGCCGTGGCTTGGCGATGAAGGTCATGCTCGCTGGCTCCCCGTGAGTTTCAGGATGGCGTCGACGATGAATCGCGCGGTGATCGGCGTGCCGTCGTAGTGCAGCACCTTCGTCAGCTTGCCCGGGTCCACACCGAACTCGTTGACGATCATGTTGTGCATCTGCGCGTCGCGGTTCTGCTCCACGACCAGCACGCGTTCGTGCGAGCGGATGAACTCCTGCACGCTGTCGGCGAAGGGAAAGGCGCGCAGGCGCATCGCGTCGATATGCACACCGTTGGCGGTGAGCACGTCGAGCGCCTCGTTCATCGACGGGCTGGTCGAGCCGAAATAGATCACGCCCAGCGGCGTCGCCTGCGTCGCCGCGCGCACGACCGGCCCGGGCACGACGGTCGCCGCGGTCGCGAACTTCTTCAGCAGCCGCTCCATGTTGTACATGTAGTCCTGGCCGCGTTCGGAATAGCGCGCATACGGATCGCGCGTCGTCCCCCGCGTGAAGTACGCGCCTTTGGTCGGGTGCGTGCCGGGCAGCGTGCGCCAGGGCACGCCGTCGCCGTCGACGTCCTTGTAGCGGCCGAAGTCCTTGCCGGCCTCCAGTTCCTCGGCCGTCATCACCTTGCCGCGGTCGTAGGTGCGCCCCTCTTCCCACACGAAGGGCTTGCACATGCGCTGGTTCATGCCGATGTCGAGGTCGGTCATGAGGAACACCGGCGTCTGGAAGCGGTCCGCCAGGTCGAGCGCGGTGGCCGCATGCTCGAAGCATTCGTGCGGGTCTTCGGGGAACAGCAGGATGTGCTTCGTGTCGCCGTGCGAGGCGTAGGCGCACGCGAAGATGTCCGCCTGCTGGGTGCGCGTCGGCATGCCGGTGGACGGGCCGCCGCGCTGCACGTCGATGATCGTCACCGGAATCTCCGCGAAGTACGCGAGGCCGATGAACTCCGTCATGAGCGACACGCCGGGGCCGGACGTCGCGGTGAACGCGCGCGCGCCGTTCCACCCCGCGCCGACCACCATGCCGATGGAGGCGATCTCGTCCTCGGCCTGCACGATCGCGAACTTGTTCTGTCCCGTCGACGGATCGACGCGCAGCTTCGCGCAGTACTTCTGGAAGGCCTCCGCCACCGAAGACGAAGGCGTGATCGGATACCAGGCCGCGACGGTGGCGCCGCCGTACACGCAGCCGAGCGCCGCCGCCGTGTTGCCGTCGACGAAGATCGAATCGCCCACGTTGTCGGCCTGGCGCACGCGGATGCCGAGCGGCCACTGAAGATGTTCCTTCACGAAGTCGCGCCCGAGGTGCAGCGCCTGCACGTTCGAGGCGAGCAGCTTCTCCTTGCCCTTGTACTGCTCGCCGAACAGCTTCTCGATCACGGCGGGGTCGATCTCCAGCAGGACCGACAGCGCGCCCACGTAGACGATGTTCTTGAACAGCTGGCGCTGGCGCGGGTCGCTGTAGACCGCGTTGCAGATCTCGGTGAGCGGCATGCCGATCACATGCACGTCGTCGCGGAACTTCGAGGGCGGCAGCGGCCGCGTGCTGTCGTAGAACAGGTAGCCGCCCGGCGCGATCTCGGCGACGTCCGCGTCCCAGGTCTGCGGATTCATCGCGACCATCATGTCGACGCCGCCGCGCCGGCCCAGGTAGCCCGCCTCGCTCACGCGCACCTCGTACCAGGTGGGCAGGCCCTGGATGTTGCTGGGGAAGATATTGCGCGGGCTCACGGGCACGCCCATGCGCAGGATCGCCTTGGCAAACAGTTCGTTGGCCGACGCCGAGCCGGAGCCGTTGACGTTGGCGAACTTCACCACGAAGTCGTTGACGGCCTCGATGCGATGCAGGTTGACGCGCGCGTTCATGCCGCCACCTCCGCGAGGACCTTCGCGTCGCGGCACGCCGGCCCCGCCTGCGTGGTCTTGAACAGGTATTTCTGCATGTCCCATGCGCCCGTCGGGCACCGCTCGGCGCACAGGCCGCAGTGCAGGCAGACGTCTTCGTCCTTCACCATCACGCGCCCCGTCTTCAAGGTGCCGGACACGTAGAGGTCTTGCGCGAGGTTCAGCGCCGGCGCCTTCAGGCGCGTGCGCAACTCGGGCTCGTCACCATCGGCCGTGAACGAGATGCAGTCGGTCGGGCAGATGTCCATGCACGCATCGCACTCGATGCACGCGCTCTGCGTGAACACGGTCTGCACGTCGCAGTTGAGGCAGCGCTGCGCTTCGTCGAAGGCCGTCGCCGCGTCGAAGCCGAGCTCCACCTCGACGCGGATGCTCGCCAGCGCGATCTCGGCCTTGGCCCAGGGCACCTTGAAGCGCTCGTCGAGCGAGGTCTCGTTGTGGTAGCTCCACTCGTGGATGCCCATCTTCTGCGACATCAGGTTCGTGGTCGGCGCGGGGCGCGCCTTCACGTCCTCGGAATTCAGCAGCTTGTCGATGGACACCGCGGCCTCGTGTCCGTGCGCCACCGCGGTGATGATGTTCTTCGGCCCGAACGCCGCGTCGCCGCCGAAGAAGACGTTCGGCACCGTCGACTGGTGCGTGGCCGCGTCGAGCACGGGGAGCCCCCACTCGTCGAACTCGATGCCGCTCTCCCGCTCGATCCAGGGAAAGGCGTTCTCCTGCCCCACCGCGATCAGCACGTCGTCGCATTCGAAGAAGGCATCCGGCTCGCCCGTCGGCACGAGCTTGCGCCGTCCCTTCGCGTCGTACTCCGCGCGCACGACCTCGAAGGTCATGCCTTTCAGCTGGCCGCCTTCGTGGATGAACGCCTTGGGCACGTGGAAGTTGATGAAGGGAATGCCTTCGTGCATGGCATCCTCCTTCTCCCACGGCGAGGCTTTCATTTCTTCGAAGCCGCTGCGCACGATGACCTTCACGTCCTTGCCGCCGAGCCGGCGCGAGGACCGGCAGCAGTCCATGGCGGTGTTGCCGCCGCCCAGCACGATGACGCGCCGGCCGATCTTCGTGACGTGGCCGAACGAGACGGAAGCGAGCCAGTCGATGCCGATGTGGATGTTCGCGGACGCTTCGCGCCGCCCGGGAATGTCGAGGTCGCGACCGCGCGGCGCGCCGCAGCCGACGAACACCGCGTCGTAGTTCTCGGCGAGCAGGGAGCGCATCGACTCGATGCGCCTGCCGCCGACGAAGCGCACGCCGAGCTCCAGGATGTAGCCCACCTCTTCGTCGATCACTTCTTCCGGCAGGCGGAAGCGCGGCACCTGCGTGCGCATGAAGCCGCCGCCTTTCGCCTCGGCGTCGAACACCGTGACCTCGTAGCCGAGCGGCGCGAGATCGCGCGCCACGGTCAGCGAAGCCGGGCCGGCGCCGACGCAGGCGATGCGTTTGCCGTTGCTGCGCGGCGCGGGCTGCGGCATGCGCGCGCGCACGTCGCCCTTGTGATCGGCCGCGGCCCGCTTGAGCCGGCAGATGGCCACCGGTTCGGGGTGCTCGCCGTTGTTCTCTTCCACGCGCCCTCGCCGGCAGGCGGGCTCGCAAGGCCGGTCGCACGTTCGGCCGAGGATGCCCGGAAAGACGTTGGACACCCAGTTGATCATGTAGGCGTCGTCGTAGCGGCCCTGCGCGATCAGTCGGATGTATTCGGGGACGGGCGTGTGCGCGGGGCAGGCCCATTGGCAATCCACGACCTTGTGAAAGTAGGCCGGGTTGGCGGTATTCGTCGGCTGCAAAGCGTTCGTCTCCTGTCGCCGGTGCGCCGCCGGTGGCGGGGCGCTCCGGGCAGTCTACGCCAAGGCGGAAGACGAACGCTCTGGGGGGATTCCCCGAGACGGGCGGGTCTGCGGGGGCCGTGCCGCCCTACAACTCGGCCGACGCGCTCCCAAAGAGGCCACGTTCGTACAGCTGCGTCTCGACACGGGCAAGTCGCTGCCGCAAGCCATGGAGCTCGTCACTTTCGGCAGCCGCTGGCGACGAAGCCTTTTCCAGCTCCGCAATCGCTCGCTCAGTCCTCTCCTTCTTGGCGACAAGATAGTGGTCCGATGTCCTGGGCTCGTCGACCGCATTCGCGTATTCGGCGAGAGCGTCTGCACATGCGTCACGGTCGCCGCGGGCGAAGGCGCTGGTTGCCATTTTCAGTGCCACCCCGGCCACATCGCGATCGCTCGGGCGCATGGCTTTCGCCTTCAAGTCGATCTCCATCTTCTGGACGACCGCGATGAATTTTTCGGCGGCGTTGCGCTGGTCCGCTTGCGCCTTCGCCGTCTCGGCCGCCGCCGCCTGCTCCTTTCGCTTCGCCTTCAGGTCGTCGACGAAGATGCCGCGCGGTCCGAGGAAGCCGCGCAGGAGGGCCCGCGCCGTGATCGCCCCCGAAATCATGTCCGGGGGCACGCCGTCCACCAGCCCGTAGCCCACGGTGCCCGCCTTCGCCATCACCAGCACCCGCCAGTCGAAGTGGGGGCCTGCGTTGTTGTTCCACTGCTTCCAGAAATCGGTGCGCAGCCCTTCGACGTTCTGCTCCATCTTCGCGACACCGCCGCCCGGCTTGAGCTCGAGCGGCTCGAGGAAAGCGACGGCTGTGACGAACCGCGCAAGCTGCGTAATGATGGCGCCCAACAGGGAAAGGATGGCGCCGTTCGTGAAGACCGTAATTTCGGCGCCGAGGCTCTCGGAGAAGGCCTCCTCGAAATTCGAATTCCCGTCCGTGAGGCTACTCAGATCGATCGACTGGGTCGCGCCCATCTGCGCCCTCAGCGCCTCCGACGCGAAGCTCAGCGCCACCCACATCGCGACGTTGACCACGACCTCGAACATCTTCATCGCGTTGCAGCATCGGGACCGGCGTTCGACGGCGCCATCTTCCCGCACCGGCAAGGCGGCCGTCGCCTTCTCTGCGAACTTGAGGGAAGGCAGCACCCCATCGGCCACCGCGCCTTGCTGGAGATCGCGGCCGAAAGCGGTGAGCACGAAGGTCGCTGCCCGCATCATGATGTTGAGAACAGCCCAGCCGTGCTCGTCGTCGACGCCCTTGACCAGGATCGGCGTGGCGATGGCGGTGAGGGTGGCGAAGGTGATCGCCCATGTGGCCGCCCTCAGCGCACGGGGATTGTCGAGGTAGGTCTCGAGCGCCCGCTTCACCGGCGTCCCGGTGCTCGCCTGGAGCACGCCGAGCGCGCCGATGGAGGACACAACGGCTGCGAAATTGCCCGCGCCATGGCTCGAACGGCTCGCCGCGGCCAACGCCCCCCGCCAGGCGCTCAGCACGACCGCCGAGGCGCTTCCCGCTGCCAGCTGCGATCCGCCCTGGAGCACGCCCGAGTTCAGGGAGACGACCATCGTGGCCTGGAGCTTCTTGACGAACGTGTCCATCGACTGCGGATCGCCACCGAAGTAGGTCATGTCGCCCGCGAACACATGACGGGCCGACTCCAGAAATTGTTCGACCTCGGCACGCGTGATGCCTCCCGGGTCCCCGTTGTGGTCCACCGAGGAGGTCAGGTCGGGAACGTCGCCGACGTCGATGACACGGGAGTCCACGGGTGCATGCTTTCTCTCCTCCGGCTGCTTGCTCTGCGGCGGCTGCTCGACCTCCAGGACGCTCTCGACGATGCGCAATGGCGGCGGCACCTTCGCCGAGAGTTGCGGAGGAGCCTGGACCTCGGCCGACAGGTCGGAGGAGGATTCGGACGCAAGGTGCGCCGGTCGGCGGGTCGCGGCATACAGCGTTTCGGGTTTCAGATACTCCTTCTCTTCCTCCTCCGGCTCTCCCGGAAGAGCGTCGTGGTTGGAGCGTTCGCCGCTGGCAGCGGAGAGTTCGGACACTTCGCGCATGGACACTTCGCGATGCGGAGGCGACAGCGGCGGCACGCGACCGAGTGCGCTCGTCACCTCGCTGGCCAACGTGGCGGCCTCACTGCCGTGCAACTCTCGACGCTTCGGCGAACCGGGCACGAAGCTCGACCCCTCGTCCCATGCCTGGTGGACATGCGAATCGACATCAGGTTGGCGGTGGGGGGTGTTGGGCCCTACGCGCGAGGTGTCGGGGCGCCAGCGCGGGCTCTGGAGCGGGGTGTGGATCGGCGTCTCCTGCCGACTGCCAGACCCGACATGGTGCCGACGAGGCGTGAACTCTTCACGCGCGGTGCGTGGAGGAGAGCGGGGGGTGAGCCTATCCATGACGCGAGCCTCTCGTGAAAATTCGTGATCAATCGGACGAACGCGTGGACCGCCCCGATGCCTCCGCATCGGCCGAACGCCCCGGCTTCAGCGACAGCGGCCAGAGGACGGTCAGCGGCCCCAGGGTCTTCAGTTTCTCGAGCAGCCGCCGGGGCCCTTCTTCGAGGGCGTACGGAAACTGCAGCGACAGCACGCCCGTGTCGGGATTGCGGCCGAAGCGCGCGCCGTCTTCGCCCATCAGCAGGTCGAAGTTGGCCTCGGCCAACCCGAGCATCGACTCGAGCTCATGTTCCGGCGGCGGCACGCCGAAATCGACGACGACCCAGGCGCGATCTTCCGCGCCGGGCAGAAGCAGCACCCGCGCCAAGGCGCCCTCGTAAGCGAGGTCGAAGGCGTGGACGCCGTCGATCGGCTGCATGTCCTGCGCGGGCTGCCGCAGGATGTCGCAGATCGCGCGATGAAAGTCGTGGAAAGCGGTCGCGTCCATCGCTCAGGCCCTCGCGAAATCGGCCGGCGGCCGCACGACCGCGGGGGCGGGCGGCGAAGCCGCGCCGGCCGTGTCGCCGAAGAGGCAATCGTCCCGCCACTCGAGCGCCTTCTCGGCCATCGAGCAGGCGAACCGGAAGACGTCGGGCACCGTCGTTTCGTGCAACGCGAACATGGCGTGCATGAGGACCTCGCCGCTTCCGGGCACGCGGCTGTAGCCGCCGCCTTCGTGGCCCGCCAGGCCGAAGTTCGCGGCCATGAGGATGCGCCATCCCTCGGCTTCGCACTCCGGCGGCATCGTCCCCAGCGTTGCCGTGGCGAAGACGATGCCGGGTCGGGCGTCGGACTCGCTAAAGCCGAGCGGCACGCCTTTCCAGTGGAGTGCGAAGCCCTGCGGTCCATGGGGTTCGCCCTGCAGTGGCGGCGGCTCGCAGCCGGCCAGTTCGCAGAGTCCGACGTGCAGTTCGTGAAGATTCGCGACCGACATGCGCTCCTTTCGCGCGGCACCCGATGCACCGCAATGGATGAATCGCACGTTAGAGCAGATCGCCGGAGCGCGGGGTCAGCCAATGGTCTTTGTCGCGCCCCGGGTTAACGCGCGGAGATTGCTCGCGCACGGCATGCACTCTGCTAGGCTTCGCCGAAGAAGTACGCAGGAGCGTTTCCGATGCATCCCCCCGCCGAAGTCCCGCGCGCACCCGAGAATTCCCGATGGCTGGCGCCTGCGCGCCGGCTCATGGACCGCCTGACCTATCCGAGGAAGTTCGTCCTCATCTTCATCCTGTTCGCCCTGCCCCTGGGCTTGAGTCTGTATCTGCTCGTCGGCGAGTTCGACAGCTCCATCCGCTTCGCGCGCAAGGAGATCGCGGGCGCGCAGTTCCTGCGGCCCCTGCGTGCGATGCAGGAGGAGGTGGCGAAGAGCCGGCTTGCCGCAGCGGCGGTGGCGAGCGGCCAGTCGGACCAGCGGCCCGAACTGGTGCGCGTGCAGGCCGCGATGAAGACCGCGCTGCGCAACCTCGAACGGGCCGACGCCGAGTTCGGCGCCGAGCTGCAAACGACGCTGAAGCTTGCCGTGCTGAAGGAGAACGCGGCCTATCTCTCCAGCCGCGCGCTTGCGATCCCGCCGGTGGACACGAGCCAGCTGCACGCCAAGCTGCAGGACGACGTGGTGGCCCTCATGGCGCACGTGGGCGACGAGTCCAACCTCATTCTCGACCCCGATCTCGATAGCTACTACCTGATGGAGGCGGTGCTGCTCAAGCTGCCCGATACGGCCAACCTGCTGCTGCAGGCGCGGCTGCTCGCGCAGGGTACGGGCGGATCGAGCGTGACCGGCATGGACCGGCAGAACGCGGACCTGATCCGCCTGAGCGGCCTGATCGAGTCGAACCTCGCGCGCACGCGCTACGGCGCCGAGACGGCGTTCCGCAACGAGAAGACGGGGCAGCTGAAGCTGCGCATGGCCGACCCGGTGGAGGCGTACGGCCAGGCCGTGAAGGATGCGGTTGCGGCCATGCGCAATCTCACCGCTGCGACCGCGACGCCCGCCGCCCTGACCGCGGCCGGCGAGCTGCTCGCCCGGGCGCAGGCCGCCAACTTCGCGCTGGGCGAGCGCGAGTCGGCCGAACTCGAAGGCTTGCTCGTTGCGCGCATCCAGGGCTTCCAGCAGCGCTCGCTCGCGATCATGGCGTTCGTGGCCGTGGTGCTGCTCGCCGTGCTCTATCTTCTCTTCGCGTTCTACGCGGGCGTGATGCGCACCGTGGGTGGACTGCGCGAAGCGTCCGAGCGCATGCTCAATCGGCGCGAAGCCCACGCCGCCGTCGAACTCGACACCGCCGACGAGCTCGGCGAGGTGGTGCAGGCCTTCAACCGCGTGGCCGACCGCCTGCGCGAGGAGAAGACGCAGGCCGAGACCGAGAGCGCGCGGGCGCGCCAGGCCGAGGAGGAAGTCCGCGCCCGCGAATCCGAACTCGTGCGCGCACGCGAAGCGGCCGAGGAAGCCGCGAAGGCCAAGGCGGCCTTCCTCGCCACCATGAGCCACGAGATCCGCACGCCGCTCAACGGCGTCGTCGGCATGAGCGCCCTGCTCGCCGAGACGTCGCTCGACGCGGAGCAGCGCGACTTCCTGCAGACGATCCGCCTGTCGAGCGACCAGTTGCTCGCGGTCATCAACGACATCCTGGACTTCTCCAAGATCGAGTCGGGCAAGTTCGACCTGGAGCAGGAGCCGGTGAGCGTGCGAAACGTGCTCGAAGAGGCGTGCGACATCGCCGCGCCGCGGGCGCGCGAGAAAGGCATCGAGCTCATCGTCGACGTGCCGGAGCCGACGGCGGGCGGCCCGCCCGCGGCGATCCTGGGCGACTCGACGCGGCTGCGGCAGATCCTCATCAACCTGGTGAACAACGCGGTGAAGTTCACCGAGCGCGGCGAAGTGTCCGTGCATGCGCACCTGGCCGAAGCGCCGGACGAGCGCGGCGTCGCGCTGCTCGAATTCAGCGTGCGCGACACCGGCATCGGCATTCCGCCCGACCGCGTCGGCGCGCTCTTCGAAGCCTTCACGCAGGTCGATGCGTCTACAACCCGCAAGTACGGCGGCACGGGCCTGGGCCTCGCCATCTGCAAGCGGCTGGTGGAGATGATGGGCGGGACGGTGCGTGTCGAAAGCGAACTCGGTCGAGGCTCCACGTTCAGGTTCACCGTGCGCGCCCCGATCTCCGAGCTGCCGCCCACGACCGCGCGGCTCGACGCCGCCGCACTGCAAGGCAAGCGCGTGCTGATCGTCGACGACCATCCGATCAACGTGCGCGTGCTCACCCGCCAGTTGCGCCAGTGGGGCATGCTGGTCGACGCCGCGAACTCAGGCGCCGAGGCGCTGGAGCTGCTGGAGCGGTCGGCGCCGCCCGAGCTCGTGATCAGCGACATGCACATGCCGGGCATGGACGGCGTCGAGCTTGCGCACGCGATCCGCGAGCGCCCGCAGACGCAGCGGCTGCCCTTGATGCTCCTCAGCTCCGGCTTCATGCCGGGGGGCACCGGCAACACGGCGCTCTTCGACGTGCGCCTGCTCAAGCCCGTGCGGCAGGCGCAGTTGTTCGACGCGATCTCGCGCACGCTCGCGCCGGGCGCGCTGTCGCAACCGAAGCCCGTGGAACGGGAAGAGACGCGCAAGAACGTCACGGTGCTCGTCGCCGACGACAACGCCATCAACCTCAAGGTGGCGTGCAGCATGCTCGCGCGCCTGGGCTACGATGCCGTCACCGCGGGCGACGGGCAGGAGGCGGTGGAAGCGCTGGCCGCCGCGCACGCGCAGGGACGAAATTTCGGCGCGATCCTCATGGACCTGCACATGCCGCGCATGGACGGCCTGGAGGCGACGCGCGCGGTGCGCGAGAAGTTCGGCAAGGACGCGCCGCCCATCGTCGCCCTCACCGCCGACGCGTCGAGCGACGACCGCGACCGCTGCCTCGCGGCCGGCATGGACGACTACCTCACCAAGCCGCTGCAGGCCGGCGCGCTCGCGCAGGCGATGGAACGCTGGGCGACTCGCAAGCAGACGGCCAGCGTTTCGCCATCGGCCGCGCAGGCTGCATCGGACGTAATGGACTGGAGCCGGCTCGACAGTTTTCGCGAGTTCGATCCCGAGTTGACGACGACGCGCGAAGTGGTGAACCTATTCCTGCAGGACGCGCCGCGCCGGCTCACCGCCATCGCGCGCGAGCATGGCGCGGGCAATGTCGCCGCGCTGGCGACGGCCGCGCATGCGCTGCGCGGGTCTGCGAGCAATCTCGGCGCGGCGACGGTGGCCGACCTGTGCGCCGGCATCGAGGCGGAATGCGCGCAGGGCCACATGCCTGCGGACATCGAGCGAAGGCTCGACCGGCTGCGCAGCGCGTGGCGCGCGACCGAGCGGGAGCTTCAGGGGTGGGCGGCGCGGGCGGGGTCGGGCTGAGGCAAGTCCATCTCGATGCTCCACCCGTGGCTTCACCGCAAGCCAAGCTCGTCTCGGCGCTGAAGCCAAGCTCGGCGCTCGCGACCCGCCTGAACCTCAGCCCGGCTGCCGCCCCAGCGCCGCGAACGCGTTGACGACCTCGGCCGGCGCCTGCACCAGCTCGATCAGCACGCCCTCGCCGCCGATGGGCAGTTCGTCGCTGCCCTTGGGATGGACGAAGCAGATGTCGAAACCCGCAGCACCCTTTCGGATGCCGCCCGGCGCGAAGCGCACGCCCTGCGCGCCAAGCCACTCCACCGCTTTCGGCAGATCGTCGATCCACAGGCCGACGTGATTGAGCGGCGTGGCATGCACAGCCGGTTTCTTCTCGGGGTCGAGCGGCTGCATCAGGTCGACCTCGACCTTGAACGGGCCGACGCCGATGGCGCAGATGTCCTCGTCGACGTTCTCGCGTTCGCTGCGGAACGTGCCCGTGACTTCGAGGCCGAACATGTCGACCCAGAGCTTCGACAGGCGTTTCTTGTCGGGGCCGCCGATGGCGATCTGCTGGATGCCGAGAACCTTGAAGGGGCGATTCACTTTTCGAACTCCACGATGGGTTGATCCACGGCGAGCGACTCGCCCTTGTTCGCGAGCACCTTGCCCACCACGCCGTCGGCGGAGGCGAACAGCACGTTCTCCATCTTCATCGCCTCGATGACGGCGATGCGCTCGCCGGCCTGCACCTTCTGGCCCGGCTGCACCGCCACGTCGACCAGCAAGCCCGGCATGGGCGACAGCAGGAAGCGGCTCATGTCCGGCGGCGCCTTGTACGGCATGAGCGCGTGCAGTTCCGCATGGCGCGGCGTGAGCACCATGGCGTCGATGCGCGTGCCGTTGTGCGAAATGCCGACGGCCAGCGGATTCTTGCCGGGGCCGCGCTCCACCAGCGCCGTGAACGCCTTGCCGTTGACGGTGCCGCGGATGCGTGCGCCGCCCAGGTGCCAGTTGCTCGCGATCTCGTAGGTCTTGCCGGCGACTTCGACCGCGCTCGTGCCGCTGCGGGCGTCGATGTCGCGCAGCTTCGCCGGCAGGCGAGTGTTCGCCCCGCCCTCGCCAAGTCGCACGACGACGAAATCGCTGCCCACCTTGTATTCGTGCCCGCGCAGCTGGCCGGTGATGCCGGCCGATCGCACGACGGCGCGACGGTGCATGTACGCGGCGAGCGCGACGAGAAAATCCGGGTCCTCGTGCTGCACGTCCTCGGCGCGGAAACCCTGGCCGTAGTTCTCGGCGATGAAGCCGGTGTTGAAGTCGCCCGCGACGAACTTCGGATGCGCGAGCAGCGCGGCCTGGAAGGGAATGTTGCTGGAGATGCCGCGGATGACGAAACCGTTGAGCGCCTCGCGCATCTTCGCGATGGCGTCGTTGCGGTCGGTGCCATGCACGATGAGCTTGGCGATCATCGAGTCGTAGAACATCGGGATCTCGCCGCCCTCCTGCACGCCCGTGTCGACGCGCACGCCTTGCAGGTGCTCGGTGTCGGACGCCCACATCGACTCCTTCGGCGCCTGGAAGCGCACGAGGCGGCCGGTCGAGGGCAAGAAATTGCGGAAGGGGTCCTCGGCGTTGATGCGGCACTCGATCGCCCAGCCATTTCGCTTCACGTCCGCCTGCTTCAGCGGCAGCTTCTCGCCGGCCGCCACGCGGATCATCAGCTCGACGAGGTCAACGCCGGTGATGCACTCCGTGACCGGATGCTCCACCTGCAGCCGCGTGTTCATCTCGAGGAAGTAGAAGCTCTGGTCCTTGCCGACCACGAACTCCACCGTGCCCGCGCTCTGGTACTTCACCGCCTTGGCGAGCGCCACGGCCTGCTCGCCCATCGCCTTGCGCGTCGCCTCGCTGATGAAGGGCGACGGCGCTTCCTCGATCACCTTCTGGTGGCGGCGCTGGATCGAGCATTCGCGCTCGTTGAGGTAGATCACGTTGCCGTGCGAATCGCCGAGCACCTGGATCTCGATGTGCCGCGGCTCCTCGACGAACTTCTCGATGAAGACGCGGTCGTCGCCGAAGCTGTTGCGCGCCTCGTTGCGGCAGGAGGTGAAGCCTTCGAGCGCTTCCTTGTCGTTGAAGGCCACGCGCAAGCCCTTGCCGCCGCCGCCGGCCGAGGCCTTGATCATCACCGGGTAGCCGATGTCCTTCGCGATGCTCACGGCCTGCTCGGCCGTCTCGATGGCGTCGTTGTAGCCGGGGATCGTGTTGACCTTCGCCTCGTTCGCGAGCTTCTTCGAGGCGATCTTGTCGCCCATGGCCGCGATGGAATAGTGCTTGGGTCCGATGAAGACGATGCCCTCTTCCTCGACGCGCTTGGCGAACGCTTCGTTCTCCGACAGGAAGCCGTAGCCGGGATGCACCGCCTGCGCGCCGGTCTGCTTGCACGCCGCGATGATCTTGTCGGCGACGAGGTAGCTCTCGCGGCTGGGCGCGGGGCCGATGAACACGGCTTCGTCGGCCAGGTCGACGTGCCGCGCATCGCGGTCGGCGTCCGAATACACGGCGACGGTCTTGATGCCCATCTTGCGGGCCGTCTTGATGACGCGGCAGGCGATCTCGCCGCGGTTGGCAATGAGGATCTTGTCGAACATGATGGGTCCTCTTACAGCGGAATGTTGCCGTGCTTGCGCCACGGGTTTTCCAGTTTCTTGTCGCGCAGCATCACGAGCGAGCGGCAGATGCGCTTGCGCGTCTCGTGCGGCAGGATCACGTCGTCGATGAAGCCGCGCGCACCCGCGATGAAGGGGTTGGCGAAACGCGACTTGTATTCGGCTTCGCGCGCCGCGAGCTTCGCGGCGTCGCCCTTGTCCTCGCGGAAGATGATCTCCACCGCGCCTTTCGCGCCCATCACCGCGATCTCGGCATGGGGCCAGGCGAAATTGACGTCGCCGCGAAGATGCTTGGAGCTCATCACGTCGTACGCGCCGCCGTAGGCCTTGCGCGTGATGACGGTGATCTTGGGCACGGTGCATTCCGCGTAGGCATACAGCAGCTTCGCGCCGTGCTTGATGATGCCGCCGTACTCCTGGCTCGTGCCGGGCATGAAGCCGGGCACGTCGACGAAGGTGATCACGGGGATGTTGAACGCGTCGCAGAAGCGCACGAAGCGCGCGGCCTTGATCGAGCTCTTGATGTCGAGGCAGCCCGCGAGCACCAGCGGCTGGTTGGCGACGATGCCCACCGTCTGCCCCTCCATGCGCGCGAAGCCGATGAGGATGTTCTTCGCGTACTCGGGCTGCAGCTCGAAGAAGTCGCCGTCGTCCACCGTCTTGGCGATCAGCTCCTTCATGTCGTAGGGCTTGTTCGGGTTCTCGGGCACGAGCGTGTCGAGCGAGGCGTCCATGCGGTCGGCCGGGTCGTTGCTGGGGCGCACCGGCGGCTTCTCGCGATTGTTGAGCGGCAGGTAGCTGTAGAAGCGGCGCAGCATGAGCATCGCCTCGACGTCGTTCTCGAACGCGAGGTCGGCGACGCCGCTGCGCGTGTTGTGCGTCGTGGCGCCGCCCAGCTCCTCGGCCGTCACTTCCTCGTGCGTCACGGTCTTCACCACGTCGGGGCCGGTGACGAACATGTACGAGCTGTCCTTCACCATGAAGATGAAGTCGGTCATGGCCGGGGAGTACACCGCGCCGCCCGCGCACGGGCCCATCACCATGCTGATCTGCGGCACCACGCCCGAGGCCATGACGTTGCGCTGGAACACGTCGGCATAGCCGCCGAGCGAGGCTACGCCCTCCTGGATGCGCGCGCCGCCGGAGTCGTTGAGGCCGATCACGGGCACGCCGACCTTCATGGCCTGGTCCATCACCTTGCAGATCTTCTCGGCATGCGCTTCGGAGAGCGCGCCGCCGAAGACGGTGAAGTCCTGGCTGAAGACGAAGGCCATGCGGCCGTTGATCATGCCGTAGCCGGTGACCACGCCGTCGCCCGGGACCTTGTTGTCGGCCATGCCGAAGTCGGTGCAGCGGTGCTCGACGAACATGTCCCACTCTTCGAACGTGCCCTCGTCGAGCAGCAGTTCGAGCCGCTCGCGCGCGGTGAGCTTGCCTTTCTTGTGCTGGGCGTCGATGCGCTTCTGCCCGCCGCCCAGCCGCGCCGCGGCGCGCTTCTTCTCGAGTTGTTCAAGGATGTCCTGCATGTCCTTCTCCGTTGTTCGCTCCGTTGTTCATTGCGGCGAGCAGTTGCCTCGCCGCGGTGGACGCGGCGAGCGCGCCCTGTTCGACTTGCGCGGTGAGTTGCGGCAGCAGCCGCTTCACTTCCTCGTGTTGATGGAATTGCTGCTTCAGCCCGGACTCGATGCGCTCCCACATCCAGGCGAGCGACTGGTGCCGGCGTCGCGCCTCCAACTGCGCGGATGCATTCTGCGCCGTTTCGAATTCCTTCACGGTCTGCCAGAAGGCCTCGATGCCCTGCGACTTCAAGGCGCTCAGCTGCATCACCTTCGGATGCCAGCCGCGGTCGCGCCCCTGCTGCGTCAGGATGCGCAGCGCACTCGTGATCTGCGCCTGCGCCCGCGTCGCCGCATCCGCATCGATGTCGGCCTTGTTGATGACGACGAGGTCGGCGACTTCCATCACGCCCTTCTTGATCGCCTGCAGGTCGTCGCCCGCATTGGGCAACTGCATCAGCACGAACATGTCCGTCATGCCGGCGACCGCGATCTCGCTCTGCCCCACGCCCACGGTCTCGACGATCACGATGTCGTAGCCCGCGGCCTCGCACACGAGCATGGCCTCGCGCGTCTTCGCGGCCACGCCGCCCAAGGTGCCGCTCGACGGGCTCGGCCGGATGTAGGCGCGCTCGTCGACCGAGAGCCGCTCCATGCGTGTCTTGTCGCCGAGGATCGAGCCGCCCGACACAGAGGACGACGGGTCGACCGCGAGCACCGCGACGCGGTGACCCTTCTCGATGAGATACAGGCCCAGCGCCTCGATGAACGTGCTCTTGCCCACGCCCGGCACGCCGCTGATGCCGAGGCGGAAAGCGCGTCCCGTATGCGGCAGCAAGGCAGTCAGCAACTCGTCGGCCCGCGCGCGATGGTCGGCGCGCGTCGACTCGAGCAGCGTGATGGCCTTCGCGATGGCGCGGCGCTGCGCCGGTCCGGGAGCGCCGGCGATCGCGCCGAAGTTTGCTTCGCTCACCGCGAGCCTACGAAGTCGAACGCCCGCCGCGTCGATGGACGCCCGGCACATCGAGCCCCGCGCAGTTCACGCCGAGACCGCCTTGCGGATCTGCTCCAGCACGTCCTTGGCGCTGGCCGGGATCGGCGTGCCGGGACCGTAGATGCCCTTCACGCCCGCCTGGTAGAGAAAATCGTAATCCTGCTGCGGGACGACGCCCCCGACGAACACGACGATGTCATCCGCGCCCTGCTTCTTCAGTTCCTCGATGATCGCCGGCACCAGCGTCTTGTGGCCCGCGGCCAGCGTGCTCACGCCCACCGCATGCACATCGTTCTCGATGGCCTGCCGCGCGCATTCTTCCGGCGTCTGGAAGAGCGGCCCCATGTCGACGTCGAAGCCGAGATCGGCATAGGCCGTGGCGACGACCTTCGCGCCGCGGTCGTGCCCGTCCTGCCCGAGCTTCGCGACCATCACGCGCGGGCGACGACCCTGCGCTTCGGCGAACTCCGCGATTTCCTTCTGGAGCTTTTCCCAGCCCTCGGCCGAGTCGTAGGCAGCTGCATACACACCGGTCACCTTTTGCGTATCGGCGCGATGGCGCCCGAAGACTTCCTCCAATGCGTCGCTCACCTCTCCCACGGTGGCGCGCAGGCGCATCGCATCGACGGTGAGCGCGAGCAGGTTGCCCGTGCCGCTCTTCGCCGCCGCGGTCAGCGCTTCGAGCGCCGCCTGCACCTTCGCGCCGTCGCGCGTGGAACGGATCTTCTGCAGCCGCGCGATCTGCTGGTCGCGCACTTTCACGTTGTCGACCTCGAGGATCTCGAGCTTGTCTTCCTTCGCGAGCTTGTACTTGTTGACGCCGACGATCACGTCCTTGCCCGAGTCGATGCGCGCCTGCTTCTCCGCGGCCGCCGCCTCGATCTTGAGCTTGGCCCAGCCGGAGTCGACCGCGCGCGTCATGCCGCCGAGCGCATCGACTTCCTCGACGATCTTCCACGCGGCATCCGCCATGTCCTGCGTCAGCTTCTCCATCATGTAGCTGCCGGCCCAGGGGTCGATGACGTTCGTGATGTGCGTCTCTTCCTGGATGATGAGCTGCGTGTTGCGCGCGATGCGCGCGGAGAACTCGGTGGGCAGCGCGATCGCCTCGTCGAAACTGTTGGTGTGCAGGGACTGCGTGCCGCCGAACACCGCGGCCATGGCTTCGATGGTGGTGCGCACGACGTTGTTGTACGGGTCCTGCTCGGTGAGCGACCAGCCCGAGGTCTGGCAGTGCGTGCGCAGCATCAGGCTCTTGGGGTTCTTCGCCTCGAAGCCGCTCATGATGCGATGCCACAGCACCCTCGCCGCGCGCATCTTCGCGATCTCCAGATAGAAATTCATCCCGATCGCCCAGAAGAACGACAGGCGACCCGCGAACTCGTCGACGTCGAGCCCCTTGGCCAGCGCGGTCTTCACGTACTCCTTGCCGTCGGCCAGCGTGAACGCGAGTTCGAGCGCCTGGTTCGCGCCCGCTTCCTGCATGTGATAGCCGGAAATCGAGATCGAGTTGAACTTCGGCATGTTGCGCGCCGTGTACTCGATGATGTCGCCCACGATCCGCATGCTGGGCTCGGGCGGGTAGATGTACGTGTTGCGGACCATGAACTCCTTGAGGATGTCGTTCTGGATGGTCCCCGAGAGCTTGTCCTGCGGCACGCCCTGCTCTTCGGCCGCGACGATGTAGCCGGCGAGCACGGGCAGCACCGCGCCGTTCATGGTCATGGACACGCTCACCTTGTCGAGCGGAATGCCGTCGAAGAGGATCTTCATGTCCTCCACCGAGTCGATGGCCACGCCGGCCTTGCCGACGTCCCCCACCACGCGCGGATGGTCGCTGTCGTAGCCGCGGTGCGTGGCGAGGTCGAACGCGACCGAAACGCCCTGCCCGCCGCCCGCGAGCCCCTTGCGATAGAACGCGTTCGACTCCTCCGCCGTGGAGAAGCCCGCGTACTGGCGGATCGTCCACGGGCGCGCCGCGTACATGGTGGCCTGCGGGCCGCGCAGGTAGGGCGCGAAGCCGGGCAGGGAGTGGTGGTGCTCCAGGCCCTTCAGGTCGTCCGCCGTGTAGAGCGGCTTGACGACGATGCCGTCCGGCGTGGTCCAGTTCAGGGCCGACACGTCGCCGCCGGGGGCGGATTTGGCGGCGGCTTTCGCCCAGTCTTGCGGGCTTGCGGGCTTCTCGCTCATGGTTTGTCCTCGGTGTGCCGGCGAGTTTATCTCATTCATAATTATTGATAAACAATTTCTGACCTCGTAGAATTCGAAACGATGTCCGCCGTATCCCTTGCTCCGCGCGCCCTCTACGAAGAGGTGGCGGAGCTCGTGCGCGAGCGCATCTACAAGGGCCAGCTCGAGCCCGGCAGCTGGATCGACGAGGTGAAGCTCGCGCAGGAATACGGCATCAGCCGCACGCCCTTGCGCGAGGCCCTCAAGGTGCTGGCCGCCGAGGGGCTGGTGACGATGAAGGTGCGGCGCGGCGCGTACGTGACCCAGGTGTCCGAACGCGACCTTGCGGAGGTCTACCACCTGCTGTCGGTGCTCGAGAGCGATGCGGCGAGCGACGTCGCGCGGGCCGCGACGGCCGCGGAGGTCGCCGAGCTCAAGACGCTGCACGCCCAGCTCGAAGCGTCGGTGAAGAACCACGTGAAATTCTTCGCGCTGAACGAGCGCTTCCACATGCGCATCCTCGAAATCGCCGACAACCGCTGGCGCAACCAGCTCGTGGCCGACCTGCGCAAGGTGATGAAGCTCAATCGCCACCACTCCTTGCTGAAGTCCGGGCGGGTGGAGGAGGCGCTGGCCGAGCATCGAGGCATCGTCGAGGCGATCGAGAAGCGCAACCCCGCCGCGGCGGCGAAGCGCACGCAGGCGCATTTCGCGAGCGGGCTGGAGGCCGCGCACGGGGGGTGACCTCCGTATAGTCGACAGCTCCACCGCGTCTGCATGACGATGGGCGTTCCTTTTGAGGATGCTCATGACGACCGTGCGAGTGGACGACAGGAATCTCCGGGCCGACCTGCGGGCCGAGGTGCAGCCATGAACCCGGTCGTGCATGGCACCGGACAGACCTGGCCGTCCAGCGGCTCCGGGACGACGACGAGTCCGAACCAGACGGTCGATCCCGCCGTTGCGCAGACGTTCAGCTCGCTCGTGTACGGCCCGTCCATGCTCGAGGCCAACATGGTCGGCGAAGCGCCGGATCCGGAGCAGGAAGACACGTCTACACCCACCTCCACCCCCACGGGCAGCGACACCCCTGTCGACGATGGGACCGGTTCCGGTGACAGCATCACCGAGCCGCCGGCGCCTTCCCCGGCGCCCCCAGGTCCCTCGCCTGCGCCAGAACCACCTGCGCCAACGTCGGCTCCGCCTGCGCCCACGACTGCGCCCGAGCCACCCGCGCCGACTCCCGCGCCGCCGCCAGGCCCGTCGCCCGCTCCGCCGCCCGATCCGACGCCGGCGCCGCCACCCCCCCACGACCGCGCCGCCCCCGGGGCCGACTCCCGCACCGCCTGCGCCGACCCCTGCCCCCGCGCCTGTTCAACTCTCCGCGACCTGGCCGTGGCCCAGCAGCGGCGCCGACGATCCGTCCGCCGCGACGCTCAATCAGGTCTACCGCGGCCTCGAACACTTGCTGAGCGGCGAGTTCGCGCCCACGAGCAACGACCTGACTCGCGCGCTCCCCCTCCTCGATCCGTCGGCGACGGTGCGTCCGCAGCACGTGATCGCGCAACTCACCTTCATGATCCGCGACGACGACCTGGGTCCGCGTGCCCTGGGCCTGATCCGCGACCTCACGGACAGCCAGCGGCAGGATGCCGAATGGATGTCGAATGCCGAGGACGTGCTGCTGGGTTCGCTCACGCAGTTGCTCTGGGATGCGCCTTCCGGCTCGCCGCCGCCGATTCAGAACCTGATGGCGATGCTCGGCCGCGTGCAGAACTCCGACCTCGGCTGGGCGCTCGACATCGACGACGTCGCCGCGCAGCTGCACCGCATTCAGCAAACCGACCCTCAACTCGAAGTGCGCGCACGCGACATGCTCGTGCTGCTCGGGGAAGATCCGGATCCGGGTCTGCCTCACGTGCCGTGGCCGCCGGTGTCCGAGGGCACGACCCCGACCCAGGCGACGCTCGACCGCATGCTCGACGCGCTCGCGCAACTGCTGTGGGAGTCACCGCCCGGATCCTCGCCGCAGGTGCAGGACGTGATCGCGCTCACCTCGATGGTCGAGGGCGGCAACACGCTGCGGCAACGCGACGTCGTCGCGCTCCTCGGCCGCATCAACGCCAGCGGCGACGAACTCGGACCGACGGCGACCGACCTGATGCTGGTGATGGTGGAAAACCAGGCCGCCGACCCGGCATGGTCACGGCAGGCGCACCGCCTGCTGCGGGACGAACTGAAGGAATTGATCGCCGCCACGCCGCACGGCGAAAAGCCCAGCATGCAGGACGTGCTCGCCAAGCTCGGCGCGCTCAACGACACCGCCGGCGGCTGGGCCCTGCGCCTGCAGGATGTTCGCGAGGCGCTCGACCGCATTCAGGCGACCGATCCGCTGCTCGCGCCGCGTGCGCGTGATTTCGAGGTCATGCTGGCCGCGTTGAGCGTCGAGAACGATCGAAAGCCTGTCATCTCCGACGTCGTGACGACCTCGGCCGAAGACATGGCGAAGCTGCGGGCCGCGAATGCGGCGGGGGCGCGCCCGCTCGATCCGAGCGACCTGCTCCAGCTCATCTCCGACAATCGCCAGAGCGCGAGGCCGCTATCGATGAGTCAATTGTCGGCGCTGCTCTCCGCCAACCCTGCGGTCACGCCCGCGCCGACGATGCCGACCGCTGCCGACGGCGCCTTCGCCAACGCGGTCGTCGACCTCCTGAAGGCGACGCCCAGCGGCAGCGTGCCTTCGCTCGCGACACTCGATCAATGGCTTGCGGAGGGCCTGGAGAGGCCCGAGAAGCCCATCGATGTCGTCGCGCTGCTCGATCGCATCGCCGGCGCGGACGCCTCCCTGGCGCAGCGCGCACGCGACCTGATGACCGCCTATGCCGACCGCACGCGGTCGACGAACGACGAGTGGATGGAAAACGCGCTTGACGCCCTCGAACGGAGCCTGCACGGCATGGCCGGCGGGAATCCGGCCACCTGGCAACCGAACCCCGCCGACCTCAACGGTTTGCTGGCGAATGCCCAGCGGACCGAAGGCGGCTGGGCGCTGCGCATGTCCGACGTGATGTCGATCGTCAGCCGCCTGCCCTCCGAGGCGCTGATCATGCAGCGCGCCGAAGTGCTGCGCTCTCAACTCGCGGGCATCACGTCCACGGCGCCGGTCGTCACCCTTGCCGATGCCGCGCACCTGCTGCGCGCGAACGCGAGCCACCGCATGCCGCTGTCGAACGAAGACCTGACGGAGCTGCTGAAGGACAACCGCGCGAGCGCGACGCCGCACACGGTGACCGAGCTTTCCGCCGCACTTCGCGGCAACAGCGCGAACGACTCCTCCGCCCGCGCGAAGGATCTCGAGCTCGTGACCGACGCCAAGCTCGACACCCTGCCCGAAGACGAGAAGCGCGCGATGATGGACCGCCTGTGGACGAAGGACGGCGTCTTCGACGAGGAAGGCTACCGCGCCGATGCGCAGGCCCGCGTCGCCATCCGCGACGGCATCGTGCAGGGCATCATCATGGACGGCATCGAGCGCCTCTATAAGAAGGGCGCGCCCGAGATGTATTGAACCCGGGCGGACCCGCCTCAGAACGCCGCGATCCCCGTCTGCGCCCGCCCCAGGATCAGCGCATGGATGTCGTGCGTGCCCTCGTAGGTGTTCACCACTTCCAGGTTCACGAGGTGCCGCGCGACGCCGAATTCGTCGCTGATGCCGTTGCCGCCCATCATGTCGCGCGCCACCCGCGCGATGTCGAGCGCCTTGCCGCACGAGTTGCGCTTCATGATCGAGGTGATCTCCACCGAGGCCGTGCCCTCGTCCTTCATGCGGCCCAGGCGCAGGCAGCCTTGCAGCCCCAGCGTGATCTCGGTCTGCATGTCGGCCAGCTTCTTCTGGATCAGCTGGTTGGCCGCCAGCGGCTTGCCGAACTGCTTGCGGTCCAGCACGTACTGGCGTGAGCGGTGCCAGCAGTCTTCGGCGGCGCCCAGTGCGCCCCAGGCGATGCCGTACCGAGCGGAATTCAGGCACGTGAACGGCCCCTTGAGTCCGCGCACGTCGGGGAAGGCGTTCTCCTCGGGACAGAACACGTCGTCCATCACGATCTCGCCGGTGACGGAAGCGCGCAGGCCGACCTTGCCTTCGATCTTCGGCGCGCTCAAGCCCTTCCAGCCCTTCTCCAGCACGAAGCCGCGGATCGCGCCCTCGTCGTCCTTCGCCCACACGACGAAGACGTCGGCAATGGGTGAATTGGTGATCCACATCTTGCTGCCGGTCAGCTTGTAGCCACCCTCGGCCTTGCG
>NZ_JBFWNP010000022.1:0-79342 GCF_050250995.1 Ramlibacter sp. | reverse complement strand
GCAATGGCGGCTTCGGCAAGGTCGCGTTCAGCCTGATGCGTCTGCAAAGCCTCGGCGGTCCGTTCTCCATCTACGGGTCGCTCAGCGGGCAGGCAGCGGGCAAGAACCTCGACCCCTCCGAGAAGATGGAACTGGGCGGCATGAACGCGGTCCGCGCCTACCCCGAAGGCGAAGCTTTTGCCGACCAGGGCTTGCTGGGAACGGTGGAGCTCCGGATGGACCTGCCGAAATTCGCGGCGGCGCCGGGCGTCGTGCAGCTTCTCGCATTCGTCGACGCGGGGACGGTCACCATCAATCGCGACCCCTGGGCCGCCGGCAGGAACCATCGCGACCTGGGCGGCGCCGGCATCGGCGCGAACTGGTCCGACCCCGGCAACTTCATGCTCCGCGCGTACTACGCCGTCAAGCTGGGCAACGAGCGCGCCATTTCGGCGCCAGACCGGTCGGGCCGGTTCTGGATCCAAGGCATCAAATTTTTCTGAACAGGAAGTCATCATGAATCCCAATCGGCGGACACCTCCGCATGAACAATGGCGCGGCAGGTTTGCATTGCAGTCCCTGGCCGTCGCGCTGGCCGCTGCGTTCGGGGGCGCAAGCCACGCCGCGCCCGCGGGTGGCGTCGTCGCGGCGGGGGCGGCCACGATTTCGAGCGCGGGCAGCACCACGACGATCACGCAAACTTCGGCGCGGACCGCGATCAACTGGCAAAGCTTCGGCATCGCGGCGGGCGAGGCGGTGCGGTTCGTTCAGCCGGGCGCGAGTTCGGTGGCCCTCAACCGCGTCGTCGGCGCCGATCCGTCCGCGATCTTCGGCACGCTGTCGTCGAACGGCAAGGTCTTCCTCATCAACCCGAACGGCATCCTGTTCGGCAGCGGCGCGTCGGTGAACGTCGGTTCGCTCGTCGCCTCGACACTCTCGCTCGGCGACGCGGCTTTCATGGCGGGGCGCCATTCCTTCTCGGGCGCGGGCGCCGGGTCCGTCGTCAACGAAGGCTCGATCAACGCGGCGGACGGCGGGCACGTCGTCCTGATGGGACGCGAAGTGAGCAACCGGGGAACGATCTCCGCGCGGCTCGGCATGGTGGCGCTCGCGGCGGGCAATGCGGTCACGCTCGACATCGCGGGCGACAGCCTCCTGAACGTGGTCGTGGACCAGGGCGCGATGAATGCCCTGGTGAACAACGGCGGCTTGATCCAGGCCGACGGCGGCCAGGTGCTGCTTGCCGCGCAATCGGCCGCAGGCCTGATGCCCAGCGCGGTGAACAACACCGGCGTGATCCAGGCGCGCACCCTGTCCACCCGCAACGGCGTGATCAGGCTGATGGGCGACATGCAGGCCGGGACCATGGACGTCGGCGGCACGCTCGACGCGAGCGCGCCGAGCGGGGGCGACGGCGGCTTCATCGAGACATCCGCCGCGCGGGTGACCGTGCAACCCACCGCGCACGTCACCACCGCATCGGCGTCCGGAACCACGGGCACGTGGCTGATCGACCCCGAGGACTTCCGCATCGGCAGCGCGCCCGGCGACAACATCAGCGGCGCGACCTTGTCGACACTGCTGGTGACCAGCAGCGTGACGATCTCCACCAACACCGGTACCGACGCCACCGTCGCGGGCACGCCGCCGGTACGCAGCCTGTTCACCGCGACGCCGGGCCCCGGAGACATCTTCGTGAACGATCCGGTGACCTGGACGGCGGCGCCGAACACGACCACCTTGACGCTCAATTCGGCGCGGGACGTGATCATCAACAGGCCCATCGTGGCAACCAACGGCAATCTTGTGATCTGCTGCGGGCGCGACATCACGACCGGCGCCGCCGCCGCGATCACGACCACGAACGGCAGCGTGCTGCTCAGCGCGGGCCGCACGCTCGCGATGTCGGCCGCGCTGACGACGACCGACGGCAACATCTCGATGTGCTCCGCCGGCGACATCAACATTTCCGGCGCGATCACGCTCACCCGGGCCGCGGCCGTGCCGTCGCAGACCCTCGGGCTGCCCTCGGGCCTGGTTCTGAGCGCGGGCACGGGCGGCACGGGCCCCGGCGCCGCGGCGGGGACGGTGACCTTCGCGCCCGCCGCGCCGCGGGCCGCCGTGACCGGGGCACCCGTCACGATCACCTACAACCCGACGTCGTATACGACGCCCACCGACTACTCCGCCAACTTCACGTTGACCGGCGGCGCGGCGCTCGCACAGCGAATGCTGGTGTTCCCGGTTGGCGACAAGGTCGCCGACGGCTCGACCGCGGTGACGCTCACGACATTGAAGGGCACACCGGCCGGCGTGACGCTGATTGCCGGACCGGGGAATACGGCGAACTTCCTGGACGCCACCGTCGGCGCCGACAAGCCATTCGTTTTCACCGGCTACACGCTGGGCGGCGTGAACGCCGCTGCCTTCGCGCTGCCGGTGACCTGCTGCGCACCGATCGTGTCGACCGCCCTCGGCACCATCGCCGCCGCGCCGGTCCCACCGGCACCGGCACCGGCACCGGCTCCCGCTCCCGCTCCGGCACCTGCACCTGCGCCTGCGCCTGCACCTGCACCTGCACCTGCGCCTGCACCTGCACCTGCACCTGCGCCTGCACCTGCGCCTGCTCCGGCTCCGGCTCCTGCGCCTGCGCCTGCTCCGGCTCCGGCTCCTGCGCCTGCACCGGCTCCTGCGCCTGCACCGGTTCCTGCTCCTGCACCTCCACCGATTGCGGTACCCGTGCCGATTCCCGTGGTCCTGCCCGTTCCGGTGCCGGTTCCGGTGCCGGTGCCCGTGGTCGTGCCGGTTCCGATCCCCGTGGTGCCGGTGCCGATCGTCATTGCGCCGCCGCCCGCACCGGTGCCCGAAGTGGCACTCCCTCCCGTCGCCGCGCCGGTGCCCGTGCCGGTCGTCGTGCCGGCGCCCGCACCTGCGCCTGTCGTCGTGGCCGCGCCAGCACCCGCGCCGGTGGTGGTGTCCGCGCCCGCGGTTGTCGCGCAGACGCCCGACGAATATGTGGTGCCCGCGTTCACCTCCATCGCGGTGGCGCCGATCCTGCTGCGCATCCCCACGCTCGTGACGGTCGTCACGGCGCCGGCGCCCATGCAGCTGGTGGCGCTCAAGCAGGAAGTGCCCGCACCGGCGCCCGCGATCGTGACCGCGCCAGAGGTCGCGCCCGTCCAGGCGCCCGTCCGGGCGCCGATCCCGGCGCCCGTCGTGGCGCCCATGTTGCAGCCCAAGCCTTTCCGCAACTAGGCGCAATGAAAAAAAACATCGCCTCGATGCGTCGCCGGTGCGGTAGCGCACGGACGCCGGCATGCCGTTCACCTACTCTCGGTGTCAAGGGGAAGTGCCCCGCGGCCAGTCGGTCGCCGGAGCTCTCTTCAACTTCATCGGAAAGAAAATCATGACCCACTTCGCAAGCGCTTCGGCCCCCATGGAATCGATCGGCCCGATCGCCTTCCTGCGGGCGCCCAGTCCCGAGGTCCTGTGGGGGGGAGCATTGTTCGCCGTCGCCATCTGCGCGATCGCGGTCCTGTCTTCGGCGGAGACACCGCCCATGGCGATCCGCGATTCGATGCCCCCGGCATTCGCCGCGGCGGCCGCGCCGAAGCAGGCTGTCATGACGGTCGCATCCGTGTACGCCATCCGCGAACTCGCGTCCGACGACGACACCGGCGCGCGCCAATTCGAATTGACGCTGCGGATGCGGGACGGCACGACGCGAGTCAGCCATGAGACGGGCACCGCCAGCTGGCGTCCGGGCGACGAAGTCCGGCTGATCGGCGGATCCGCCAGCCGCTGAAATCCATACGAAACCAACGAGGAAACTCCAATGCTCTATACCATCGCCATCGTCCTGCTCATCCTGTGGGCCCTGGGACTTGTCACCTCCGTCACCATGGGCGGCTTCGTCCATGTGCTTCTGGTGATCGCCGTCGTCGTCGTGCTGCTGCGCGTGATCAGCGGACGAAGAGTGCTCTGATTCGCCATTGCCGCGGCGGCCGGCCAGGCTTTACCTGGCCGACATCGTGCCCGGATGAGCTCGATGCCTAGAATGGACGGGCCATGAAAGCCGCACTCCCCGCCCTCGCCGCCCTCGCCGCCTCGTTTCTTCTCTCGGGCTGCATGACCCTCGTGGTGGGCGCTGCCGTGACGGCGGCCGACATCGCCGTGGGCACCGCCGTCGGCGCGGTCAAGCTCACGGGCAAGGTCGTGGGCGCCGCCGTCGACGTGGTGACGCCCGATTCCGACGACAAGAAATAGTCCGCCAGCAGGTCCGCCGGCCGCAGGCGTACACTGAAGCGATGGCTTCAATGCCGCATCTGCCGATCCTGCCGCTCTCCCTGCGCCGCCTGTTCATCACGCGGCTGCATCACTGTGGACCCCCGGGAATGAACTGAACCTCGCCGTTCGGTTTCATTTTCTCCGGAGGTTACTTGCGAACCCTTTTCCCTTTTCGTCCGCGCCTGCTCGACGACCTGGCAGGCTACGACCGTACGCGCTTCGCCCGTGACGCCGGTGCCGGCATGACCGTCGGCATCGTTGCGCTTCCGCTGGCCATGGCATTCGCCATCGCGAGCGGCCTGTCGCCGCAGGCCGGCCTGTGGACGGCGATCATCGCCGGCTTCCTGATCGCCGCGCTCGGGGGCTCGAGCGTCCAGATCGGCGGGCCGGCCGGCGCATTCATCGTCATCGTCTACGGCATCGTCGAGCGCCACGGCGTGGCCAACCTGCTGGTTGCCACGGCCGGCGCGGGCGTGCTGCTCTTCGTGCTCGGGCTGCTGCGGCTCGGCCGCCTGGTGCGCTACGTGCCGCTGTCCATCGTCGTGGGATTCACGAACGGCATTGCCGTGGTCATCGCCGCCTCGCAGCTGAAGGACGCGCTCGGCCTGCCCATCGCACGAATGCCGGCCGATTTCCTCACACAGCTGAAAGTCATCGGGCAGCACGTCGGGGATATCAATCCATTCGCCTTCGCGCTCGCGTTCGCCTGCGTCGCCGGTCTGTTCGCGTGGCCCCGCCTGTGGACCCCGAAGCCGGCCGGGCCGGACACGGCCGCCATTCCGGGCCTGAAACACGCCTTGCGGATCGGTGCGCACCTGCCCGGCCCCGTCGTCGCGCTCGCGACGCTCACGTTCGGGTCGTGGTATTTCGGCCTGCCGGTGGAAACCCTGGGCCAGCGCTACGGCGGCATTCCGCAGAGCCTGCCCGCATTCGCGCTGCCCGATGCCTCGTGGGAAACCGTCAAGCAGCTCGCGACGCCCACGCTCACCATCGCGCTGCTGGGCGCGATCGAGTCGCTGCTCTGCGCGCGGGTGGCCGACCAGGTCTCGTCGTTGCCCCGGCACGATCCCAATCAGGAGCTCATGGCGCAGGGCATCGCGAATTTCGTCGTCCCGTTCTTCGGGGGCATGCCGGCGACGGGCACCATCGCGCGGACGGTGACGAACATCCGCGTCGGCGCGACCTCGCCGGTGGCGGGCATCGTGCACGCCATCACCCTCGCGGCCGTGGTGCTGCTGGCCGCCCCCCTCGCGCTGCACGTGCCGCTGGCGGTGCTGGCCGGCATCCTGCTCTTCGTCGCCTGGAACATGGGGGAATGGCGCGAGTTCGCGCACCTTCGGCGCTACAGCGCGCAGTACCGCACGCTCATGCTGGGCACCTTCTTCCTCACCGTGGTGTTCGATTTGACCGTGGCGGTGCAGGTGGGGCTGGTGCTCGCGTGCGTGCTGTTCATCCAGAAGACAAGCGCGCTCTTCACCGTCGAGAGGGTGCAGGCCAAGGGCGCGCTGATCCACTACCGCGTCCGGGGCTCGCTCTTCTTCGGCGCGGTGGCCAAGATCGACGAAGTGGTCCAGTCGGTCGAAACCGGCCCGAACGAGCCGGTGGTCGTGCTCGACGCGCTGCAGCTCGCTTACCTCGACACTTCCGGTCTCGACGCCCTGCGCCAGCTCCACAAGTCGGTGCTCCAGCGCGGCGGCACGCTGCACCTCGAGAACCTGCAGCAGCAACCCCGCGAAGTGATTGCGCGCGCCGGCTTCGCGGCCGAGCTGGCGGCCAACCGCCCATCCCCCGAGGCCACCGTCTAAAATCGACGCCATGTCCCTCCGGTCCCTCCTCGTCCGCATCTTCCGCCGTCCGGATTACCAGTCCGACGTCACGAACTTCATCGAAGGCCTGAAGCGCGAGAAGCCCGACCTCGAGTCCCAGCAGCGCGCCGGCCGCGCCCTGCTCTGGGACAGGAACATCGACCGCGATTCGCAGCGCGAATGGAGCGCGGCGCGGGTGGCGCAAAAGCCGTACGTGTACGGCAACGAACCCTCGGCTTCGTGAGCGACACCGGGACCACCGCGCTGCCGGAGCCGCTGTCGCCGGAGATTCCCGGCATTCCCGAAGTCGTCGACCAGGTGGCGCTCGCGCGCCTCTATGGCGAGCCGCTGTTCGCCATGCCGCAGGACCTGTACATCCCGCCCGATGCGCTGGAGGTCTTCCTCGAAGCCTTCGAGGGGCCGCTCGACCTGCTGCTCTACCTGATCCGCAAGCAGAACTTCAACATCCTCGACATCCCGATGGCGGGCGTCACGCGGCAGTACCTCGTGTACGTCGAGGAGATCCGCAGCCGCAACCTCGAGCTCGCGGCCGAGTACCTGCTCATGGCGGCGATGCTGATCGAGATCAAGTCGCGCATGCTGCTGCCGCCGAAGAAGGCGGCGGCGGGCGAGGAGGTGGAGGATCCGCGGGCCGAGCTCGTGCGGCGCCTGCTCGAGTACGAGCAGATGAAGCTCGCCGCCGCGCGGCTGAACAACGTGCCGCAGCTCGGCCGCGACGTGCTGCGCGCGCAGGTGTTCATCGAGCAGTCGCTGCAGCCGCGCTTTCCCGATGTCCACGTGGTCGACCTGCAGGAGGCATGGCGCGACATCGTGCGCCGCGCGAAGCTCGTGCAGCACCACAAGATCACGCGCGAGGAACTCTCGGTGCGCGAGCACATGAGCATGGTGCTGCGAAAGCTGCAGGGGCGCCGCTTCATCGAGTTCGAACATCTCTTTCCGACCGACAAGGGCGTGCAGGTGCTCATCGTCACCTTCATCGCGCTGCTCGAGCTCGCCAAGGAAACGCTGATCGAGGTGACACAGGCCGAAGCCTATGCCCCCATCTATGTGCGCCTCGCCTACCAACCCGCATGACATGAGCCCACCCTCCCGCGACTTCGACGTCCTCATCGTGGGCAGCGGCCTCGCCGGCCTCTCCGCCGCGCTGCACCTCGCGCCCACGCACCGCGTGGCCGTGCTCACCAAGCGCGCGATGAGCGACGGCTCCAGCGGCTGGGCGCAAGGCGGCATCGCGGCCGTGATGGCCGAGGGCGACAGCTTCGACCAGCACGTCGACGACACGCTCGTCGCAGGCGCGGGCCTGAGCGACCCGACCGCGACGCGCTTCGTGGTGGAGAACGCGCCGGCCAGCATCGACTGGCTGCGCACGCTCGGCGTCCCCTTCTCGCAGGAAGACGGCCGCCTGCATCTCACGCGCGAAGGCGGCCACAGCGCGCGGCGCATCGTGCATGTGACCGACGCCACCGGCGCGGCCGTGCAGCAGACGCTGATCGAGCACGTGAAGCGCACGCCCAACATCGCGCTGTTCGAGCACCACATGCTGGTGGACCTGATCCGCGCCTCGAAGATCGGCCAGGACCCCGAGCGCTGCCTCGGCCTCTATGCGCTCGACGAAGTGAACGACGAGGTCGTGACCTTCCGCGCGCCGCATACGATCCTGGCAACCGGCGGCGCGGGAAAGGTGTATCTGTACACGACGAACCCCGACACCGCGACCGGCGACGGCATCGCGGCCGCGTGGCGCGCGGGCTGCCGCGCGACGAACATGGAATTCATCCAGTTCCACCCGACCTGCCTGTATCACCCGCACGTGAAGAACTTCCTGATCAGCGAAGCCGTGCGCGGGGAAGGCGGGCGGCTGCTGCTGCCCGACGGCACGCGCTTCATGCCGAACCACGATGCGCGGGCCGAGCTCGCGCCGCGGGACGTGGTGGCGCGCGCGATCGACTTCGAGATGAAGAAGCACGGCCTCGACTGCGTGCATCTCGACATCTCGCACCAGCCGCCGGAGTTCGTGCGCGAGCACTTCCCGAACATCTACGCGCGCTGCCTCTCGCTGGGCATCGACATCACGAAGCAGCCGATTCCCGTGGTGCCGGCCGCGCACTACACCTGCGGCGGCGTCCACACCGACCTGAACGGCGCGACCGACCTCGCCGGTCTGCACGCCATCGGCGAGACGGCGTACACGGGCCTGCACGGCGCGAACCGGCTCGCGAGCAACTCGCTGGTCGAGTGCATGGTGTTCGCGCGCTCGGCATCGCAGCACATCCTGTCGCAGCCGCTGCCGCCGCCGCCGGATGTGCCCGTGTGGGACGCGAGCCGCGTGACCGATGCCGACGAAGCCGTCGTCATTTCGCACAACTGGGACGAACTGCGCCGCTTCATGTGGGACTACGTGGGCATCGTCCGCACCAACAAGCGGCTGGAGCGCGCCGCGCACCGTATCGCGCTGCTGGAAGGCGAGATTCAGGAGTTCTACAGCACCTTCCACGTCACGCGCGACCTGCTGGAGTTGCGCAATCTCGTGACCGTGGCGCACCTCATCGTGGCGTCCGCGCAGTCGCGGCACGAAAGCCGCGGGCTGCATTTCAGCCGGGACTATCCGCAGATGCTGCCCGACTCGCGGCCGACGACGCTCGTGCCGGCCTGAGCGCGCGCCGCGGTCGAAGTTCGCGCGGGGACCGCACGCGCTGCAGTGGGTGCGCGGGTCGATCAATCGCGGAAGGTGGAGAGGCCACTTGCCATGGTGGGGAAAACCAGCGATATTCGCAATTCGCGAATTGCGAATATCATGGAACTCAAGCCCCAGGATCTGCTCGTGCTGCTCAAGGCCGCCGCTCATCCCGAGCAGCGGTGGACTTACGCCGCACTGGGCATCGAACTCGGAATGAGCGCATCCGAAGTCCATGCGAGCGTGAAGCGCGCGGTGGCAGCGGGCCTCGCAGTCATGCCGGGACGCGGCGACTGGTCACCCGTGCGGCCCGCACTTATCGAGTTCGTGGTCCACGGCGCGCGGTACGCGTTCCCGGCCGTCCTGGGACCCGTGAAGCGCGGCGTACCAACCTCCATCGGCGCACCGCCGCTCGACACCCTGATCAACAGCGCAGTCGGCGACGCGCCGGTTTGGCCTCATCCGCAAGGGTCCGTTCGCGGGCCGACCGTGTCGCCGCTCTATCGCAGCGCGCCCGACGCGGCATTGCTCGACCCCGGACTGCACAGTGTCCTGGCACTCCTGGACGCCATTCGCGCCGGCCGCGCCCGCGAGCGAGCGCTTGCAACAGAACTGCTGACTCGAAAGCTCGAAAAGGCAAGCGGTGAGACGGGCGATGCGGGCTGACGATCCAAATCTCCCGCAACTGCGCACGGTAGCGGAGGCGCTTGGCGAACTCCGCGAGCAAATCGTCTTCGTAGGAGGCGCCATCGCCGGCCTGCTTGTCTCCGACCCGGCAGCGGACACGGTGAGAGCGACGATGGATGTCGACGCCGTCGTCGCAGCAGACCGCGCCCGCTTCCAGAAGATCGAACGACAGGTAGCAGCGAAGGGCTTCGTTCGCGACGTCGAAAGCGGGATCATCTGCCGCTGGCGCCACGCCCGCAGCAACGTGCCGTTCGACCTGATGCCGGCCATGGACGATGTGCTTGGCTTCACCAATCGCTGGTATTCGCTCGCGATAGACACGGCGCAGCGTGTCGATCTCGGCAATGGCCTCGAAATTCACATGTTGACCGCCAGCGCCTTCGTCGCGACGAAACTCGAAGCCTTCGCGGGCCGCGGACGCGGCGACATTCTCGGCAGCCATGACGTCGAAGACATCCTGAACGTCGTGGACGGACGACCCGAATTTGCGCAGGAATTGGCCAAGGCGCCGGGCGAAATGCGCCTCGCCATCAAGGCGGGACTCGCCCATCTGCTGCAACGACCGGTGTTTCGCAACGTCCCGCCAGGCATGCTTGCGGACGCCGACCGGACCGAGGTGGTGCTCACGCGCCTGCAGGACCTCTCCCGCGCCGAATGAGCCCCAACATCCACGCGCGCTGCCTGAGGCAAGGAAGAAGACAAGTGACCATGCCGGCCTGACGGCCGCGAGCGTGCGCCGATACAATCGGCGCCCCCATGAACTATTGCGCCATCGATTTCGGGACCTCCAACTCCGCCATTGCCGTGGCGGGCGAAGACGGCCGCATGGCGCTCGTGGACGTCGAGGCCGGCCAGCGCACCATGCCGACCGCGGTGTTCTACCTCGTGGAAGACCGCGCGGCGCATCAGGACCCGCTTCGCCTGTACGGCCGCGAGGCGCTGGCCACGTACATCGAGGGCCACGAGGGCCGGCTGATGCGCTCGATGAAGAGCATCCTGGGCTCGAGCCTCGCGGGCCAGCGCACGGACGTGGGCAGCGGCCACACGGTGCGCTACCTCGACGTGGTCGGCGATTACCTGCGGCACCTGAAGACGCTGGCCGAGCGTGCCGCCGCCCGGCCTCTCGAGCATGCCGTGCTGGGCCGCCCCGTCTTCTTCGTCGACGATGACCCAGTGCGCGACGCGCAGGCGCAGGCCGCGCTGGAAGCGGCAGCCCGCGAAACAGGCTTTGCGGAGGTGAGCTTCCAGTACGAACCCATCGCCGCGGCACTCGACTACGAACTGTCCGCCACGCGCGAGGAACTCGTGCTGGTCGCCGACATCGGTGGCGGCACGTCGGACTTCTCGGTGGTGCGCGTGGGTCCCGAACGGCGGCAGCGACTCGATCGCAAGCACGACATCCTGGCGAATCACGGCGTCCACATCGCGGGAACCGACTTCGACCGGCAGGTGGAACTGACGGCCATCCTGCCCTCCTGCGGCTTTCGCGGTCCGGGCCCGCAGCGGCCCGGGCTTCCGGCACGCGAGGTGCCGAGCAAGGTGTATTTCGACCTCGCCACGTGGCATCTGATCAACACGGTGTACACCGCGCCACGCATGCATGAGCTGCGCGCCATGAAGTCGTTCTTCGGCGACGCGCGGCAACACGTGCGTCTGATGAAGGTGGTGGAAGAGCACCTGGGCCACGCGTTGCTGGCGCAGGCGGAGGCCGCCAAGATCGCGGTGGCCGAGGGCGGCACAACGGCGATAGACCTCGGCCGCATCGAATCCGGCTTGCGCTCGCAGCTGGACGAGCCCCAGGCCGTGGACGCGCTGGAGGCCGACCTCGAGCGCATCGTCCGCGCCGCGCAGGACACCTTGCGCGCTGCGGGCGTGAAGCCAGGCGACGTGGACGTCCTCTACTTCACCGGCGGCTCGACGGGCTTCTTGCCGCTGGTGCGGCGCATCTCGGCGGCCCTGCCCGCAGCGCGCGCGATCCACGGCGACCGCCACGCCAGCGTCGCGCGGGGCCTCGGGTTGCATGCCCAGCGGCTCTTCGACGACCTCCGGCTCCCGACCTGAACGTCGAGGGATCAATCCTGCAGCGACACGCGCCTGCGCTGCAGGAACTCACGAACAGGAAGGCGACGAGCTTGCCGCAGCTGCGGCGTGCAACCTGCTCCGCGACGCGCTGCGCGTCGATCACATCGCCCAGACTTCGTGTGCAGCCTCAGGCCGCGCCGATGTTCGGCACCAGCGAGCCCGGGGCCTGCCCGTTGCGCAGCGCCGCGGTGAAGGCCAGCATGCGGTCGATCGGCACGCGCGCGCGCACGCCGAGGGCCGGGTCGATGAAGACTTCGTTCGCACCCGTCTCCAGCACGTGCGCGAGACCGGCGAGCCCGTTCATCGCCATCCACGGGCAGTGCGCGCAGCTCTTGCACGTGGCGCTGTTGCCGGCCGTGGGCGCCTCGATGAACACCTTGTCCGGGTTCAGCGTGCGCAGCTTGTGCATCATCCCGTTGTCGGTGGCGACGATGAACTCGCGCGCGTTCATCGACTTCGCGGCGTTCAGGATGGCGGAGGTCGAGCCCACGGCGTCCGCGAGCGCCACCACGTCGGCCGGGGACTCCGGATGCACCAGCACCTTGGCATTCGGATACTGCTTCTTCAGATCGACGAGCTCGAAGGCCTTGAACTCGTCGTGCACGATGCATGCGCCGTTCCAGAACACCATGTCGGCGCCGGTCTGGCGCTGGATGTAGCCACCGAGGTGCTTGTCGGGCGCCCAGAGGATCTTGTGGCCGTTGGCCTTGAGCGCGCCCACGATGTCGAGCGCGCAGCTCGAGGTGACGAGCCAGTCGCTGCGCGCCTTCACAGCCGCGCTCGTGTTGGCGTAGACGACGACGGTGCGGTCGGGATGCTGGTCGCAGAAGGCGCTGAAGTCGTCGATGGGGCATCCGAGGTCGAGCGAACAGGTCGCGTCGAGGTCGGGCATGAGGATGCGCTTTTCCGGCGAGAGGATCTTGGCCGTCTCGCCCATGAAGCGAACGCCGGAGACGACGAGGGTCTGCGCCGCGTGGTCGCGCCCGAAGCGCGCCATCTCCAGCGAGTCGCTCACGATGCCGCCGGTTTCCTCGGCCAGGTCCTGCAGGTCGGGATGCACGTAGTAGTGCGAGACCATCACCGCGTTCTGCTCCTTCAGCAGGCGACGGATGCGGTCCTTGAGCTCGGCGCGCTCGTGGGGCAGCGGCTCCACCGGCACGCGCGCCCAGGCGAACTTGGTGTCGCAGGCGTTGCCGGCGAGCGGCTGTTCGTATTCGACGTTGATGATGGGGATGACGGCGGACATCAGATTTCTTTCAATCGCATCGAGAAGTCGATGGCCTTCACGTCTTTCGTCAAGGTTCCGATGGAGATGCGGTCGACGCCGGTTTCCGCCAGCGTGCGCAGCGTGTCCATCGTCACGCCACCGGAGATCTCGAGGATGGCGCGGCCGGCGTTGATCCGAACCGCTTCGCGCAGCGACGGAAGATCCATGTTGTCGAGCAGGACCATCTTCGCGCCGGCGTCGAGCCCCTCGCGCAACTGCGCCAGCGTCTCGACCTCCAGCTCGACGAACTCCGCATCGGGCGCCGCCTGCTGCACCGCCTTCATCACCGCGGCGATGCCGCCGGCCGAAGCGATGTGGTTCTCCTTGATCAGCACCGCGTCGTACAGGCCGATGCGGTGATTCACGCCGCCGCCGATGCGCACGGCGTACTTCTGCGCGAGGCGCAGGCCGGGCAGGGTCTTGCGGGTGTCGACGATCTTCGCGCGCGTGCCTTCGACGACCTGCGCATAGGTCGCGGTCTTGGTCGCGACCCCGCTCAGCAACTGCAGGAAGTTGAGCACCGTGCGCTCGGCCGTGAGCAGGCTGCGCGCCGGGCCTTCGGCCTCCAGCACGATTTCGTCTTTCTCGCAGCGCGCGCCCTCGGCGACTTTCCATTCGACGGCGATGGAGGCATCGACTTGCCGGAAGACTTCCTCGACCCAGGGCTGGCCGCAGATCACCGCGCTCTCGCGCGCGAGGATGCGGGCCCGCATGCGGCTCGCCTCGGCAACGAGCGCGGCGGTGAGGTCGCCCTCGCCCACGTCCTCCGCGAGTGCGCGCGCGACGTCGCGCGACGCGAGTTCGGCCACCGCCCCCGGCGAGAAAACGAATCGTCTGGTCATCTGCGGAGCATAGCGGCTCGGGGCCGCGACGCTCGTCGGAGGGTTTCCCGTCGGGTCGGTCGCACCGGCGTGGGAACCCCGTCAGCCGAAGGGGTCGAATCGGCCAGTGCTCGGGTCGTAGCCCTTCCAGTCGTAGAAGCCCGTGGGCGGCCCGCCGAGCGCGCCCGACGCGGTGACGACGCCGTTGACGACGCCGTCGAGGTCGAACGGCCCGCCGTCTTCGACCGTGAAGTCGACGCGCGTGCGGCCCGTGCCCACCTGGGCCGTGGTCACGTTGAACCAGACGCCGCTGCGGTCGCGCAGCCAGACGCCCTGGCCGCCGGCAATGCTTTCGCAAAAGAGGCTGAACGTCTCCGTCGACTGCTGGTTGGTCATGTCGGCGGTGAAGCCGAGCGCGCAGGCGAAGGCCACGGTCGAAGGCGCATCGGAAGGTACCGCGCCGGTGGTGAAGGCGGTGAGCTGGCTCGTGTTCGTGTCCTGCGTGTCCATCGCGCCCTCGCGCGAATCGGCCACGAGGGTGACGAACGAGGTGCCGCCCGAGATGCGCGTGGACGTGACGTTGTTCTGCTCGGCATCCTGCAACCCGTCGCCGTTGCCGTCGCCTTGCACGCCGCCCGTGCGGGGCGCCGGCGCGGCCTGCTCCACTTCGCTGGGGACGCCGTCGTTGTCGGCCGGCGGCGGCGGTGCGGGTGGCGCGGGCGGCGCCGGCGCCGGGGTGGTGTTCGTGACGGGCGTGGCCGCGAAGGTCGCCGCATCATTGCCCGCGGCATCCTGCAACGCGGCCGTGTCGTCCTCCGCGCTCGGGTCGGTGTAGCGCACCGTCACCGCCTGCCCGGGCGTCACGGCGGCAGCGAGCGTGAGCGTCGCCGTCTTCGCGGCCGCGTTCACGGCGAGCGAATTGACGGTGGCGGCGGCTCCGGCGACCGTGACGGCGAAGGCGCCGGCGGCGGGAACGTTGACCGCATCGAGCGTCGTCGCCTCCGTGTACGTGAGCACGAGGGACGCGGCGTTGACCGTCGCCGAGGCGAAGACGGGCGCCACGCCGTCGACCACGATCGCCTGGTTGGCGCCCAGCGACGTCGCCGCGCCCGGCGCGGCCAGGGTGAGCGTCGCGTTGTTGCCGGCCGCATCGCGCACGGTGCCGCCGTTGAGGACGAAGGCGCCAGTGCTGAAGTAGTCGAGATCCACGCTCGTGTCGCCGGCCTGCACGGTGTAGGCGAAGCTGAGGCGGTTGGTCGTCGCGGCCCCGGCGTAGGTCAGCACGCGGTCCACCGCGCCGGTTTCCAGCGTGAGCTGGGGCGCGCCGACGATCGTCACCGTCTCACTCATGTTCACGTCGATGCCGAGGGTCCTGCCGATGCCGTAGGTTCCGTTCGCGGACGACGACACCACCCCCGTGACGGTGGGCGCCGCGCCGTCGATCACGAGGTTCCTGTTCGCGCCCAGCGATCCTTCGGCCGCTGGCTCGGGCACCGTCAGCGTCGCGTCGTTGCCGGCCGCGTCGCGGATCGTGCCGCCGCCGAGGGTCAGCGCCGCGCCGATGGCGCGGTCGAGGTCGGCGCTGGTGTCGCCCGCCTGCACCGTGTAGTTGAAGGTCAGCGTGTTCGTGCCGCTGCCGCTCGCGTACGCGGCAGTGCGGTCGACGGCGCCCGTCTCCAGCGTCAGCACCGGCGTCCCCGTCACCGTCACGGCTTCGCTGAAGGCGACCTGCACCGCGATGACGGCGCCCACGCCGTAGGTGCCATTGGCGGTGGTCGAATTCAGCGTCGTCGCCGTGGGCGCCACGCCGTCGATGCCGATGGCCTTGTTCGCGCCAAGCGAGTTGGCCGCGCCCGGCGTCGCGAGCGTCAGCACCGCGTCCGTCGCGCCATTGCGGATCGTGCCCCCGTTGAGCGCGAGCGCGGCCGTCGATGCGTAGTCGAGGTCGGCGCTCGTGTCGCCGGCCTGCACGGTGTAGGTGAAGGTGAGCGAGTTCGAGCCGCTGCCGCTCGTGTAGGTCGCGGTGCGCCCCGCGCCGCCGGTCGCGAGCGTGAGCTGCGGCGTGCCCGTGACGGTGACCGTGTCGCTGAAATTCACCTGCACGCTCACCGTGTCGCTGACCTTGTACGTGCCGTTCGCGGTGGACGAATTGACCGAAGCCACGCTGACGCCGGTGGCGATGACGATGTTCTTGCTCGCGCCGAGCGATCCCTCCGCGCCGGGCGCGGGCAGCGTGACGCTGGCGACGTTGCCGGCGGCATCGGTCAGGAGTCCCCCGCCGTTGGAGTATGCGGAAGTGGCGAAATAGTCGAGGTCGGCCGTCGCATCGCCGGCCTGCACGACGTAGTTGAACGTGAGTGTCGTCGTCCCGCTTCCCGACGCATAGCTGGCGAAGCGTGGGGTGCCGCCCACGCTCAGGCGGATGCTGGGCAACGCCCCCTCGGGGACGAGGACGGCTTCGCTGAAGGTTACGGTGATCGGAATCGTCGCGCCCGCGGCGTAGGTTCCGTTCGCGACGGTCGACGAGACAGAGGTCAAGGTTGGCGCGACGCCGTCGACGACGAGGTTCTTGTTCGCGCCGAGCGATCCTGCGGCGCCCGGCGCGGGCAGCGTCAGGATGGCGGCCGCGCCGTTGTTCCCGACCATGTTGCCGCCCGCGAGCGCGGTCGTGCTCGCATAGTCGAGGTCGGCGCTCGTGTCGCCGGGCATGACGGTATAGCTGAACGGAAGCGTGTCGGTGCCATTGCCGAGCGACACGCCCGCCGTCCAGGTCGCATTGCGCACGGCGCCGCCGACGTTGAGCCGGAGCGTGGCGTCGGCGCCCATGTTGACCGGCGCGCTGAACTTGACGTCGATGGGAATGACGCCGCTGATCGGGACCGTGCCGTTCGCCCGCGTCGAGGTCACGGACACCACGGTCGGAGGTTCCGTGACGTTGCCGAAAACCAGGTCGTCGATGCCGAGCAGCCGCACCGAGCCCGTTTGCGCGACCAGCTTCAGGGCGAAGACATTGTCGAAGAACCCCGCGTTGAAGTTGCCCGTCGTGCCCGCATTGGTCGCCACGACCGTCAGGGTCTGCAGGTCCTGGCCCGCCGAGTTCTGCCCGACGAGCCGGATCGTCTGATTCCCTTCGCCGTAGTTGATCAGGCGGATCGAAGTCGGCGTGAACGTCTGCCCCGCGGTGAACGCGAGCCGCACGCTCGTCTCGGTGTTCGAATTGCCGACCAGCACCCGGCCCGTCTCGGCGTCGAACGATGCGCCGTTGGCGACGCCGTCGATCAGCAGCTGGTACGCGGCATTGCTGTTGACCCGGTAAGTGACGTTCTGGGCGGCGGCGGCGCCGCCGGTGTCGGCGAAGTCGCCGATCAGGTTGAAGTTCGCGGTGACGTTGGTGAGCGGCATGTCGAATTCCTCGTCGGGTTACCGCGTGGCCGTGAACAGCGTCGCGGTGGTGAGGTCCGTCGCCGCGAGTGCGATGGAGAGCGAGGTCTTCGCGGCGTTCAGCGTCGCGACGCCGCCGTACTGAACCGTGCGCGCGGTGCACGCTTCCGTGAGCTGCAGTTGATACACCGCGACACCGGCCACCGGCGCGAGCGAGCCCGTGTAATTGCAGCCGCTTGTGTTGGTGCCCGTGAGGTTGCCGGTGGACGCGACGTCGAGCGTGATGGTGAGCGTGCCGCCCGCGATCGACGCTCGCCATCGGCCGGTGGCGTCCGCGGCCGTGGCAGGGGTCTCGTAGGCGGTGTTGTACGCGAACGAATGCGCGGGCGTCCCGCCGGCCGCGGCGAAGTTGAGCGACTGACGTGGGTTGACCGAGCCCGAGGACGCATACGCGGCCTGCGTGCCGGTGGTGAGGTTGAAACTTCGTCCGGCGAGCGCGAAATTGCTGCCGGTCACGCTGGTCGTGCCGATCACCATCGTCGTCTGCGCCGTGGTCTGCAGCACGAGCAGGGAAGAGCCCTGCGGCAGGACGATGGCCGAACCGGTCGTCCCCGCAACCACGGTGCCGCTCCAGAAGCCCTGTGCCGGTGAAGCGGCGGGCGGCGCGGGCGTCGGCGCGGGAGCGGGCGGCGCGGGCGTTGGTGCCGGAGGTGGGGGCGTCGCGGGTATGGGGGCGGGCGCGAGGGCCGGCGCCTCGACGTCCTCGCCGCCGCCACCGCTGCCGCAGGCCGTGATCGAAGAAGCCAGCGCCGTCCAGAAGAGCAGGCGCATTGTGCGTGAAACATGAACCATGGACCTCGCTCCTGGCGGAACCGAAGACGCGGAACCGCAGAGGCTGCTCGCTTCCGAGAGGGAGGGAGTGCGCAGAATTGAGATGACCTGCCGAAGCGGCATGACGAGGCACCTTTGTTTTTTTTCGACGAGAGTGCGCCGCCTGACTTCACGGTTGGGCTGCCGTCATTCGCTCCCTAACGGTTGCAGTCTAAGGGCGTAACAACAAAATGTGACGAATTTGCAGATTTGTCACACCTGTCGGGCATCGCTTGCATTCGCAGAAGGGACGTGCTTGTACTGCTGTGTCACCAGGGGCGAACCGGCCCGACCGACCGTCGCTCGCGCCGCATGCCTACGGGGCGAGCGGGGCGCAAGCCGCAAAATCGACGCATGAACACGACTTACGAAGCGGCCGAGCCCCGGCGCGAGGAAGTGGACGCGCTCGAGGGCGCGACGGTGCTGGAATTCGGCACCCCCTGGTGCGGCTTCTGCCGCGCGGCGCAACCGCTGATCGCGGGCGCTTTCGCATCGCAGGCCAAGGTGAGGCACATCAAGGTGGAGGACGGGCCGGGCAAGCCGCTCGGGCGGTCGTTCCGCATCAAGCTGTGGCCCACGCTGGTTTTCCTCAAGGACGGGCACGAGCTCGCCCGGGTGACGCGGCCCCAGGGCATGGAAGCGCTTCGGGAGGCGCTGGAAAAGATCGGCGCCTGAAACCGAAAGCCGACGAACCCCGCTCCGACGGGACGACTCGGCAAGGCCGCGACGCCGACTACGCCTCCGAGACGGGGTCGCGCGCCATCAGCGCGGCCACGGCCTGCGCGGGCCGCAGCTGCCCATCGAGCAGCGCCACCACGCCGCGCGAGATCGGCATGTCCACGCCGAGCGCCTGCGCGCGCGCGACGACCGTGCGCGCGCTGTACACGCCCTCGGCCACGTGCCCCAGCGAATCGACGGCCTGCTGCAGGGTCTTGCCCTGCGCGAGCAGCAGGCCCACGGTGCGGTTGCGGCTCAGGTCGCCGGTGGCCGTCAGCACAAGGTCGCCCAGGCCCGAAAGACCCATGAACGTTTCCGCGCGCGCGCCGAGCGCGACGCCCAGCCGGGTCATCTCCGCGAGGCCGCGCGTGATGAGGGCGGCGCGCGCGTTCAGTCCGAGCGAGAGCCCGTCGCATAGGCCCGTGGCGATGGCGAGCACGTTCTTCACCGCGCCGCCCACCTCCACGCCGGGCAGGTCGTCGTTGGCGTAGACGCGCAGGACGGAGCTGTGGAACGCCTCGACCAACGCATCGCGCACCTGCGCGTCGGGGCTCGCCGCCACCAGCGCGGTCGGCTGGCCGCGCGCGGTCTCGAGGGCGAAGGAGGGTCCGCTCAAGGCGCCCGCGCACAGGGCCGGCGCGACTTCCGCGCGAATCTCGTGGCCCAGCAGGCCCGACGAGGCTTCGAAGCCCTTGCACAGCCACGCGACGGGCCGGCCGCAGTCGCGCAGCGCATGCAGCATCGTGCGCAGGCCCGCCATGGGCGTCGCGACGATGGCCAGGTCGTGGGCTCTCGCCATGCGATCAACGCCCGGAAGCGGCTCGGCACTCAGCGCCAGCGAGGCCGGCAAGGCGACGCCCGGCAGGTAGCGCGCGTTCTCGCCGGCCGCACGCATGGCCTCGACTTGCGCCGCATCGCGCGCCCACAGGGTCAGCTCGTGCCGCGCCGCCGCGCTGGCCGCGAGCGCCGTGCCCCAGGCGCCGGCGCCGAAGACGACGATCTTCATGGGGAGGACGCCGATGGGTTCATGGCGGCTTAGGCGCGAACCGAACGCGCCGAAGTGCGCGCGAGGTGCGCGGCGTCAGGCCGACGTGATGATCGGCGACGGCTGCTGGCCGCCGCCTTGTTGCGCCTGCTGCTGCTCGAACATGGCCTGGAAGTTGATCTCGGCCATGTGGACCGGGGGGAAGCCGGCGCGGGTGATGATGTCGGCGACGTTGCTGCGCAGATAGGGGTACACGATCTGCGGGCAGGCGATGCCCAGGATCGGCTGCATCTGGTCTTCGGGGATGTTGCGGATCTCGAAGATGCCGGCCTGCTTCACTTCGACCAGGAACACGGTCTTGTCCTTGATCTTGGTCGTGACCGTCGCGGTGACGCCGATCTCGAACACGCCGTCGGAGACCTGCTGCGCATCGACGCCGAGCTGGATGTCCACCGCCGGCTGCTCCTGTTCGAGCAGGATGGCGGGGGAGTTGGGTTGCTCGAGCGAAGCCTCCTTGAGGTAGACGCGCTGGATCTGGAAGACGGGATCTTGGGAATCGGCCATGGCCTTGCTGCCTGTTGTCGGGAGTCGAAACCGCCGATTATCGCCGCGCGTCGCCGCCGGTCGGCGGGCGAGGCCTCAGCCCTGGAGCAGAGGCAGCAGGCCGCCCCGGCTGTCCAGCGCCATCAGGTCGTCGCAGCCGCCCACGTGCGTGTCGCCGATGAAGATCTGCGGCACCGTGCGCCGGCCGGTGATCTCCATCATCTTCAGGCGCTCCTCGGGCTGCATGTCGACCCGCACCTCGTCGATGGCGTCGACGCCGCGGGCCTTGAGGATCTGCTTGGCACGAGTGCAATACGGACACACGGCCGTGGTGTACATCTTGACGGTCTGCATGAGGCTCCCAACTGCTTGTCTTCGGATTTCAGGACTTCTGGAGCGGAAGACTAGCCTCTTTCCACGCCGACAGGCCGCCGCCCAGGGCCTGGGCCTCCGCGTAACCCAGGTTTTTGGCGATTGCTTCCGCTTTCTTCGACTTGCCGCCCGTGGCGCACACGAAGATGACCGGCAGCGCCTTGTTCTTCACGACCTCGGGCAGGCGCTGCTCCAGCTGGGCCATGGGGATGCTCTTGGCGCCCACGATGTGACCGCGCGCGAACTCGTCGGCATCGCTCAGGTCCACCACCACGGCGCGATGCCGGTTGATCAGCTGCACCGCGCCCGGAGCCGTCAAGGCGCCCGCGCGGGAGCCGCGGCTGAGCGTCGGCCACAGCAGCATGGCCCCCGAGGCGAACGCCACGAGCACCAGCGACCAGTTGTCCATCAAGAACTTCATTCTTTCCTCGGTTTTCCAGAGTCAACCCGCGATTCTAAAATGCCGGGTTTCCCCCTTCCTTTCGAACGCACATGCACAAGCTCGTCCTGATCCGCCACGGCGAATCGACCTGGAACCTCGAAAACCGCTTCACCGGCTGGACGGACGTCGATCTCACCCCCACCGGCGTGGCGCAGGCCGTGGCCGCCGGCAAGCTGCTGAAGGCCGAAGGCTGGGACTTCGACGTCTGTTTCACCAGCGTGCTCAAGCGCGCCACCCGCACCCTGTGGCATGTGCTCGACGAGATGGACCGCACCTGGCTGCCCGTCGTCCACAGCTGGAAACTCAACGAGCGCCACTACGGCGACCTGCAGGGTCTCAACAAGGCCGAGACGGCGCGCAAGTTCGGCGACGAGCAGGTGCTGGTCTGGCGCCGCAGCTACGACACCCCGCCGCCCGCGCTGGCCAAGAGCGACCCGCGCTCGGAAAGCGGCGACCGGCGCTACGCGGGCGTCGACGTCCCCCTGACCGAGTGCCTGAAAGACACCGTGGCGCGCGTGCTGCCCTTCTGGAACGAGGCGATGGCCCCCGCGATCCGTTCCGGCAAGCGCGTGGTGGTCGCCGCCCACGGCAACTCGATGCGCGCGCTGGTGAAGTACCTCGAGGGCATTTCGGACGCCGACATCGTCGGACTGAACATTCCCAACGGCATTCCGCTGGTCTACGAACTCGACGCCGACCTGAAGCCGATCCGCAGCTACTACCTGGGCGACGCCGAGGCGGCGGCCAAGGCCGCGGCGGCGGTCGCGAATCAGGGTAAAGCCTGAGTGGGAGACGCCGCTTCGCGCGGCTTTTTCACGGCGTTTACGCGGCGCCTGCGGAACCGTTGGTGTCGGAGTGCGTCTTATCCTTCTCAGGTGTATATTGAACCTGCAAGAGGACGCGGACGTTTTACATGAGCCAAAGATTGAAGATTGCCGGCTGGGTTTCCGTAGGCGCACTGGCCGGTGCGCTCACCACGGTGTCGCTGCAGACCGTCGCGCGAGGCTCGCTCGCGCCGCTGCCGCTCGAGGAGCTGCAGCAGCTCGCCGCCGTGTTCAGCATGGTGAAGTCCGACTACGTGGAGCCGGTCGACGACAAGAAGCTGATCAGCGACGCCATCGCGGGCATGGTGGCGAGCCTCGACCCGCACTCGCAGTACTTCGACAAGAAGTCCTTCAAGGAATTCCGCGAGGGCACGTCGGGCCGCTTCGTCGGCGTCGGCATCGAGATCTCGCAGGAGGACGGCCTGGTCAAGGTGGTGTCGCCCATCGAAGGCTCGCCCGCCTTCCGCGCCGGCCTGAAACCCGGCGACCTCATCACCAAGATCGACGAGACGGCCGTCAAGAGCCTGTCGCTGTCCGATGCCGTCAAGCGCATGCGCGGCGAGCCCAACACCAAGGTCATGCTCACGATCTACCGCAAGGACGAGAACCGCTCGTTCCCGGTGACGATCACGCGTGAGGAAATCAAGACCCAGTCGGTCAAGGGCAAGGTCATCGAGCCCGGCTACGCCTGGATCCGCCTGTCGCAGTTCCAGGAACGCACGGTGGAGGACTTCGCGAACAAGGTCCAGGAGATCTACCGCGCCGAGCCCAACCTGCGCGGCCTCGTGCTCGACCTGCGCAACGACCCGGGCGGCCTGCTCGACGCGGCCGTGGCCGTGTCCGCGGCCTTCCTCCCGGAGAACGTGACCGTGGTCTCGACCAACGGCCAGCTCAACGAGAGCAAGTTCACCTACAAGGCCGCGCCCGAGTTCTACCAGCGCCGCGCCGGCGCCGACCCGCTGCGGCGCCTGCCGGCCGCGCTGAAGAACGTGCCGCTGGTGGTGCTGGTCAACGAAGGATCGGCCTCCGCGAGCGAAATCGTCGCCGGTGCGCTGCAGGACCATGGCCGCGCCAAGATCCTGGGCAGCCAGACCTTCGGCAAGGGCTCCGTGCAGACGGTGCGCCCGCTCGGCCCCGACACGGGCCTGAAGCTCACCACGGCGCGCTACTACACGCCCAGCGGCAAGTCGATCCAGGCCAAGGGCATCGTTCCCGACGTGCTGATCGACGAGTCGGAGGAAGGCAACCTGTTCTCGGTGCTGCGCACCCGCGAAGCCGACCTCGAGAAGCACCTCTCCAGCGGCCAGGGCGCCGAGGTCAAGGACCCGGCACGCGAGAAGGCCCGCGAGGAAGCGCGCAAGCGCGCGGAAGAAGACGCGAAGAAGGGCCCGGACGCGCGCAGGCCGCCCGAGTTCGGCAGCGACAAGGACTTCCAGCTCGTGCAGGCGCTCAACCAGCTCAAGGGCCGCCCGGTCCTCGTGAGCAAGACGCAGGTGATCGAGAACAAGGCAGAGAAGAAAGAGAACTGACCCACCCCCGAAGCGCCTCCGGCGCTTCCCCCTCGAGGGGGCGCCCCCAGCGGCCCGGCAAAGCCGGTTCCGCGGGGGCCCTGGAAGGAAGCCCGCACCAGCGGGCTTTTTTCTGCGCGGTCAGAATGCGGCATGACCGACGACGACCTGCTGCGCTACTCGCGGCATATCCTGCTCGACGAGATCGGCGTCGAGGGGCAGGAGCGAATCTCGCGCTCGCATGCGCTGGTCATCGGCGCGGGGGGACTCGGCTCGCCGGTCGCGCTCTACCTCGGCACGGCCGGCGTGGGCACGATCACGCTCGTGGACCACGACGCGGTCGACCTCACCAACCTGCAACGCCAGATCGCGCACACGCTCGCGCGCGTGGGCGAGCCCAAGGCGAATTCGGCGCGCGAGGCAGTCGCGGCGATCAATCCGAATGTGCAGGTGCGCGCGCTCGTGCAACGGGCGGACGCGGCGCTTCTCGACGAACTGGTGCCCCGTGCGGACGTGGTCATCGATTGCTGCGACAACTTCGCGACGCGGCATCTCGTGAATGCCGCGTGCGTGCGTCATCGCAGGCCGCTGGTGTCGGGCGCGGCGATCCGGTTCGACGGGCAGATCTGCGTCTTCGATCCGCGCGACGACGCGTCCGCGTGCTACGCCTGCGTGTTCCCGCCGACCGATGACTTCGAGGAGACCCGCTGCGCCGTGATGGGCGTTTTCGCGCCCCTGGTGGGAATCGTCGGCACGATGCAGGCCGCCGAGGCGCTGAAGATCGTCGCGGGCGCGGGCACGCCGATGACGGGACGGCTGCAGATGCTCGACGCGCGGGGGATGGAGTGGACGGAGGTGCGGGTCGCGCGCGATGCGGGCTGCCCGGTGTGTTCGCGGCGCTGAAATGCCGGCGACTTTGGTCTCATGGACGCAGCGGCGGGGCTTGCGTTTCACTGTCGCTTCCGTCTCCCAAAGGTTGTCGTCATGTCTACCCCATCGATTTCTTCCTGCCGAGGTATCGGCCTGCCCGGCGGGGTGGCTCCGCAGGACTCGACCCCGGCTCGCATCCCGGAGTTGACCCACTTCCGAGCCGGGCTGACCGGACTCCGAAGGAGCTTCCTGCGCGAAACGCCACAGGCACTGGACGAGTTGACTGCGAATCTGGCGGACAGCCGGTCCGTCAGAAGCGATTTCTTTTCCGCACGCCTGAAGAGTCTCGGCAATCTCGCCGACCGAGAGCCCACGTTCCTCAGCAACTGGGACGATTTGCGTCGCTCGATCATGCGTCTTCCGCCAGGGGGGACTGCCGATATCCTGTATCCGCTGGCCGAGGCGCTGGACGCGCTCGAGAATGCCGACTCGGGATTCCGGGGGCTCATGGTTTCGGCGAACTCGATCAGCTACCGTCCCGCGCTCGCAGCAGAAGTCCAGCGCACGCGAGCGATATTTGTCCTTCCGCTGTATGAACGGGTCGCCCAACTCGCGGAGGCGGCGGCGCAATCGCTGGCAATGAATCGGCGATCGGACGCCGCGGACGCGGCCCATTCGGAAGCGGCACCTGGACCCGCCGAAGACAAGTCCCCGCTCGAAGACGCCGTGGAACGCCTGGCCGGCGACGTCCGGTTACGGATGCGAGCCGTCCATTCCTGCGACGCCAGCCTTGTTCAGTCCGCGCAATGGGCGGACCCCAATGGCACGTTCCACACGGCAACCCCGGCGGAGATCGAAGCCGAGTTCTCCAAGGACGAACCTTTGCTCGTCCCGGGGGAAGTGGAGGACATCCTCGAGGAAACGCTCGGCCACCTCCTGGAGGATGGCAGCCTCGATCTGTCGGCGATGCGGGATTCGCACGCCGCGGAAGCCTCGGGGTCGCAACGCAAACGAATACTCGACCTTGCGCTCGACTTGCTGGAGAAGCCGGTCGTACTCGGCTGGTGCCTCAGCGACCTTGCGGCGGAGAATGGACTGACCCGAGTCGACCATGCGGCCGCTGCGACGTACCGCATGCCCGGCCTCGTACAAGACGCAGGGGACCTGCATTTGCAGGCGGTCGGTCTCAAGGTGCATCCGATGAAGACCGATTTCGAGGTCGATCTGCGCGGTGTCACGAACTTTCCCCCGGTCATCGTCTTCGATGACGAGAACCCCGATGTCACCGGCACCGTTCACATGCCAGGGGGCGTGAATTGCGAACTGCAAACCAGGTCGGGACGCGTGCTTGCCGGCGTGATCGTTCGCGAGGCCGATTCGCCGGATCGTCCCGGCCGCGAATATTGCCTGGGCTCCACCCTGTCGCGCACGACGTTCGAGACTCGCGTGTAGCGCGTCACAGTGCGTCCGGGACCTCGATGCCTTCCGTACGCGCCTTGCGTTCGAGCTCCAGCCGCCGCGCGCCCGCGAGCCGCACACCCTCGTCGACCAGCATCTCCGCGATGAGCGCTTCGATGCGCTCGTCGTAGACCGCGCGGCCCGCCAGGGCGCCGGGGTCGATCAGCAGGAACGCCTGGCCGATGCGCGGCGCATTGCCCTCGTCCACGAAGAACGAACTCGCCTCCGCGCCGTGGTGCGCGCCGGTGAGCGCCGTCACGAGCAGCTCGACGACGAGCGCGAGCATCGCGCCTTTGGTCGAAGTCGCCGCGCCGATGGGAAGCATCGAGCCTTCGAGCGCGGCCTTCGCGTCGGTCGTGGGACGGCCATCGCGGTCGAGCGCCCAGCCCGCCGGAATCGCCTCGCCCTTGCTCGCCGCGACGGCCACCTTGCCGCGCGCGACTTCGCTCAGCGACAGATCGATCATCAGCGGATCGCCGCCGCGCCGCGGAAAGATCGCCGCGACCGGGTTCGTGCCGAAGACCGCATGGCGCCCGCCCGCCGCCGGCATCGCCGCCGGTGAATTGGCGAAGCCGAGGCCGACGAGCCCGGCTGCCGCCGCAGGACGCAGGTGATCGACGAGCACGCCCGCGTGATGGCTGTTCGTCACGCCGACAAAGCACACCCCGAGCCGCTTCGCGATCTCGATGCCGCGCGACACGGCGAGCTCGCACGCGGGAAACGCCAGCCCCTCCTTCGCATCGACGAGCAGCGCCGCGCCATGCTCGCGCGCGATGGAGGCGACCGCCGCGCCGTTCGCCCGCCCATTGCGCAGATGCACCGAATACGGCGCGACGCGAGACAGGCCATGCGAGCCGATGCCTTGCGCCTGCGCGAGCACCAGCGCACGCGCCGTGCTCTCGGCCATCGCCGCGGACGCGCCCGCGCGCTGCAGCGCCGCGCTCGCGCGCCGCACCGCTTCGTCGAACGACACCTTCATGCCGATTCGTACAGCCGCGTCAGCACGAACTCGCGATGGCCCAGCGCCTCGGCCGCGGTGAGCCGACCGTTCGCCGTGCGAAGCATGCATTCGAGCAAGCGATCGCCCGCGTCGTCGAGCGTCATCTCGCGCTGCAGCAGCCCGGTGACGTCGACGTCGATGTGCTCGCTCATCAGGCGCACCGTGCGCGGATTCGCGCAGATCTTGATGACGGGCAGGATCGGGTTGCCGATCACGTTGCCCTGCCCCGTCGGGAAGAAATGCACCGCATAGCCCGAGGCCGCGCACAGCGTCACCATCTCGGCGGCGGCGCTCGACGAATCCATGAACCACAGGCCCGGATGCGTCGGCATCTCAGCCTTGTCGATCACGCCGTCGACCGTGCATCGCTTGCCGATCTTCTGGATGTTGCCGAGCGCCTTCTCCTCGATGGTCGTGAGGCCGCCCGCGATGTTGCCCTTGGTCGGCTGCGAGTCGGACAGGTCCGAGGTCTTGTGCCGCTCCACCACCGCCTGGTAGCGGTCGAACATGAACATGAACTTCTCGCGCACCGCATCGTTCGCGCAGCGCGCGGCGACGATGTGCTCGCCGCCGGTGAGCTCGGTCGTCTCGCCGAAGCACAGGTAGTTGCCCTGCGCATGCAGCTTGTCGAAGGCGTTGCCCACCGCGGGGTTCGCGCCGCAGCCGGACGTCGTGTCCGACTCGCCGCACTTCGTCGATACCCACAGCTCGGACAGCGCGCACGGCTCGCGCTGCCGCTCGCTTGCCCACTGCACGTACTCGCGCGCGGCCTTGCTCGCGCGCATGATCGTCGCGTGGTCGCCGTGGCCCTCGATGCCGAAGCCGCACACGGGTTTGCCGGTGGCGGCGATGCCGTCGACGACCCGTTTCGTCCAGCCATCCTCGATGCCGATGACGACCACCGCCGCCACGTTCGGATTGCAGCCCGTGCCGATCAAGGTGCGGAAATGCAGTTCGAGATCCGCGCCGAACTGCAGCCGCCCGTAGGGATGCGGGATCGCGAGCACGCCCTTGATGTTGTGCGCGACGGCCTCGGCCGCGGCGTTGGACAAGTCGTCGAGCGGAAGCACGATGACGTGGTTGCGCACGCCCGCGCGGCCGTTCTCGCGTCGATAGCCCAGGAAGGTGGAATCGCGGTCCATGTGGAAAGGCATCCCGGTCTCCCCCTACCAGCGCTGTGTCTTGACGTTGTGGACGTGGGCATGCTCGCCCGCGGCGATGGGCGCGACCACGCGGCCGATGTCGATGCCGTACTTCACCGCCTTGTCGCCCACCGGCATGTCGCGCAGCGCGATCTTGTGCCCGATGGGGATCGCCTGGCGCGCCCGCAGGCTCACGGTGCGGTCGTCGTCCATGATCCAGCCGGTGAGTTCGTCGCCGGCCTTCACGCCTTCGACCACGACCACGGCGACGGTGTCGCGCGCATCGTGCAGGATGAAGTGAATCATCGGGGGGCTGCCTCCTGTCGTCGTGCGCTGCAGTCTTCCAGCATCGCCGCGGCGCGTCAATCGACTCATATGAATGACTGTGGCATGGTCGCTATACTCGGCCCCCATGCCTCGCGCCACGCTGCCCGCCCTCCATCTCGCGCCCCTGCCCGCCAGCGGCTCGGGTCCGCTGTACCGGCAGGTCAAGCGCGAGTTGCAGCGGCTGATCGAGACAGGCCGCTACACGCCGGGCGACACGCTGCCGGCCGAAGGCGTGATCGCCGAAGGCCTGGGCGTGAGCATCGGCACGCTGCGCCGCGCGGTCGACGAACTCGTCCACGAGAACGTGCTGGTGCGCCGGCAGGGGCGCGGCACCTTTGTCGCGCTGCACAGCAGCGACCGCTTCCTGTTCCAGTTCTTCCACGTCGAGCCGCGGCCCGACCCGGCGCATGACGCCGTGCCCGCGGAGCGCGAGCTGCCGCAGGTGGAGTGCGTGGGATTCGCGCGCGCGAAGAGCGACGAGACCGAGGCGGCCGCGCTGCGCATCCGGACGGGCGAGCCGGTGATCCGCATCCAGAATCGCCTGTCGCTGTCCGGGCGCGCGGTGATGCACGACCGCATCGTGCTGGCCGCCTTCGTCTTTCGAGGGCTCACCGAGAAACGTTTTCGCGAGCGGCCGAGCACGATCTACCGTCTCTACCAGAGCGACTTCGGCCTGAGCGTGCTGCGTGCGCGCGAGCGTGTGCGCGCCGTTCACGCGAGCACGGAGGTCGCGCGCATGCTGGGGGTGAGTGCGGGCTGCGCGATGCTCGAGGTCCACCGTGTCGCATTGAGTTTCGGGGACCGGCCGGTGGAATACCGCGTGTCGACCATCCACACCGCGGCGCACGACTACGTGAGCACGCTCTCCAAGTTCGAGCGCTGAGCCCGTTGACGGGCGTCGAAGGCGGCGACGGCGAAGCGCTTCAGCGCAGGCCCAGCCATCGCGCCACGACCAGTGGCTCCTGCGGCGGCGCGGCCTTGGGCGCAAGCGACTGGGCGCTGACGCGCACGAACTCCACCTCGGCCTGGCCGGGTTCGCCCAAGGCGACGAGGGCGGCCGCCATCAGGGTGCCGAAGAAGATGATCAGGGTGCAGGCGAACAGCTTCATTCGCGGGAGTCTGCAACCCGTCGCAATCGGAAACAGTCGGTCACAGGAGGTTGCGGCTGTCGGCTTCGGCCTACACAGCCCGGCCGTAAGACTCATCCTACGGGGGGCCGGGCGATCCACTGGCAGAATCCCTCCAACGAAAGTCGACGCCCGCGCCGCCCGGCCGTCCCTCCCGTGCAGCTCAAAACCTACATCGTCGAAGACAACGCGACCATTCGCGAGAATCTCATCGGGACCCTCGAAGAGCTCGCATCGGTGACGCCGCTGGGCTGGGCGGAGACCGAAGCGCAGGCGCAGGCGTGGTTCGCCGCCAACGTCGGGGAATGGGACCTCGCCATCGTCGATCTGTTCCTGAAGCAGGGAAGCGGCCTCGGCGTGCTGGAGGCCGCGCGCAACCGCGGCGCCGAGCAGCGCGTGATCGTGCTCAGCAACTATGCGACGGCGGAGATGCGGGAGCGCTGCGCGCAGATGGGCGCGGACGCCGTGTTCGACAAATCGAACGAGATCGATGCGCTGATCGACTACTGCCTGGCGCTCGCGGAAGGCACCGGGGCCTGAAAGGCCCCCGTCCGCTTCAGTCGATCAGCTTGTTCTTCAGCGCGTAGTGCGTCAGGTCGCTGTTGGAGGAGAGGTTCATCTTCTCCATCAGGCGCGTGCGGTACGTGCTCACGGTCTTCACGCTCAGCGACAGCGCCTTCGCGATGTCGCCCGCGGTCTCGCCCTTGGCGAGCTTGAGGAACACCTGGAACTCGCGCTCGGACAGCTGCTCGTGCGGCGCGCCGCCTTCCTTGCGATTGAGTTGCTGAGCGAGCAGTTCGGCCACGGCCGGCGAAATGTAGCGGCGCCCCAGCGCGATGGTGCGGATCGCGTTGACGATCTCCATCGGCTCGCACTCCTTGTTGAGGTAGCCGCTCGCGCCCTGGCGAATCAGGTTCATCGCGTAGTGCTCCTCGGGGTAGCCCGAGAGAATCAGGATGCCGACGTCCGGCGCCTTCGCGCGGATCATGCCCAGCGCGTCGATGCCGCTCTGCCCGGGCATGGAGAGGTCCATCACCAGGACGTCCATCTCGGTCACCCGCACCAGGTCGATCGCCTCGCGGCCGCTGGATGCCTCGCCTACCACCCGCAGGTCGACCTGCTCGGAGAAGAATTGCTTGAGGCCCGACCGCACGATGGCGTGGTCATCCACAATGCCGACTTTGATCATGCTCACTACCTTCCGCGTGACGCGTTGAATTTCATTGTGCCCCACTTGCGCGGGGAAATGGCCTACCCTTGAGCCATCCATTGCATCGATTTTATGCACAACAACGAGGTTTCAGGTTGAGATTGGCCGAACGACTTCCGCGACACGCCATCAGCCTGCTCCTCGCGGTGCTTGCGGCGGGCTCGCTCATCGCCATCAACGAAATCGGTTACACACAATCCCGGCAGGCGCTGGATGAGATTGCCGAGTACACCCGGACCCGCAGCCAGCTCAACCGTCTGATGCAGCAGGTGGTCGACGCGGAGACCGGCACGCGCGGCTATCTGCTCACGGGCGACCCCCGCTACCTTGAGCCCTACAACGCGGCCGTGGCCGACGTGAGCCAGAACCTCGACGGCCTGCGCGCGATCTACGCGGACAATGCGGACGAGTCCGCCATCCTCGGGCAGGCCTCCCGCAACGTCCAGCGCAAGCTCGCCGAACTGGAACTTTCGATTCGCATGCGCAAGCAGGGCAACGAGGACGCCTGGAAATTCGTGCTGATGACGGACGTCGGCAAGGAGCACATGGATGCGATCCGCGAGCAGACCGGCAAGCTGGTCGCAACCGCCACGAGCCGCATGGAGATCGGGCAGACCCAGGTCCACCGCACGCTGGCCTTCTCGCGCATCGGCATCGCGGCCGTCGCCTTCTTCGCGCTGCTTGCGTTCTATCTGTACCTGCGGCAGACCACGGCCCTGAAGCTCGCCGGCGAACGGCAGCAGGCCGCGCTGCAGCAGGAGCGCGACCTGCTCGAGGTGCAGGTGCGCGACCGCACCGCGACCCTGGCCGAACTCGCGACCCACCTGCAACAGGTGCGCGAGGAAGAACGCGGGCACCTCGCGCGCGAACTGCACGACGAACTCGGCGCGCTCCTCACGGCGGCGAAGCTCGACGTCGCCCGCCTGAAATCGCGGCTGGGCACGCAGTCGACGCCCGAGATCGGCCAGCGGCTGCAGCACCTGACCGAGTCGCTCAACGCGGGCATCGCGCTGAAGCGCCGCATCATCGAGGACCTGCGGCCGTCCTCGCTCTCGAACCTCGGGCTCACCGCGTCGCTCGAGATTCTCGCGCGCGAGTTCTCCGAGCGCTCGGGGGTGGAGGTCACGACCGTGCTGGAGACGGTCGAGCTCGACGAGTCGCGCCAGCTCACGATCTACCGTCTGGTGCAGGAGTCGCTCACCAACGTGGGCAAGTACGCCGACGCGAAGCAGATCGACGTAAGCCTGCGCAACTACACGAACCACGTCGAAGTCGAGATCCGCGACGACGGCAAGGGATTCGACACGCGCAAGATGAAGCCGTCGACGCACGGCATCGCGGGCATGCGGCACCGCGTCGAGGCCGCCGGCGGCAAGCTGAGCGTGTACTCGCAACCGGGCCAGGGCACGCGCATCGCCGCGATGCTGCCCAAGCCCGCCTCGCCGCCCGATACGGCCGCCGCCTGAATCCCCGCGCCTGTCGGCGCATTCCTACGCAGGGCACGCGCCGCCGCCGACGCCCGGCGGCATGCGGTACTACACCGCAGGCTCTTCCGTGCCTTCAAACTCCAGTCAGGCGATTTCGTCTTCCGTTCAACAGCCATCGAGAGGAACCATCATGGATACCCAGCACGCACTCGACAACACCCGCCGCATCGCCGCCGACGCCATGGAGCGCGCGAGCGAGAAGGTCCGCGGCCTGCGTACCGGCGCGAGCGACTACGCCAATCGCGGGATGAGCTCGCTGGCGGGCGGCGCTTCGACGGCGCAGCGTCAGCTGGGCGAATATTCGCGCGCGACGACGCGCTACGTGGGCGAGCATCCCCTGAAGTCCGCGGTGATCGCCGCCGCCGTGGGCGCCGCCGTCGCCGGCATCGTGATCGCGCTGCGCCGCCACCAGCGCTCCGACGAAATCTGACGCGAGCCGCGCGAGCGCCATGCACCCGATCCTCACCGTCCTGATTCGCAAGCCGGAGCTCGTCATCGAGCACGTCGCGGGCTACGCCGCGCTGATCGGCGAAGAGGCGTCGAACGTCGGCGGCCAGGTCGCGAAACGCGCGATCGCCTGGGGCGCGTGCATCGTGGCCTTCCTGCTGTTCATCGTGCTCGCGGGGGTCGCAATCATGCTCGGCGCGGTCAACGAGCGCTTCTCGTGGGCGCTTGTTCTCGTGCCGGCCGTGCCGCTGCTCGCCGCGATCGCGGCGTTCGCCGTCGCGCGCCGGCAGATGCCGGAAAAGGCCTTCAGCGAACTCAGGGCGCAGCTCGATGCCGATGCAGAAGCGCTGCGCGCCATCGGGGCGCGTTCGTGAGCAACGAACGTCCCCCATCCGAGGCGGCGCGCAAGCTCGCGCAGACGCGCCTCGCGATCGTCGAGCAGATCCACCGCGGCGAGCGCCGGCACGACCCGCGCGAGGCGGGGCCGGTCGCGCATCGCGATGCGCGCAAGTCGAATGCGGCCCCGGCGGGGCAAGGGTCCCAGGCTTCCGCGCCCTCTCCGTCCTCCGGGGCCGGGCGCGGCGTGCCGCCTGCGCCGCGTCGCGGCGGAGGCTGGTTCGCCCGCGTCAGGCACGGCCTGGAAATGTGGTGGCGTTATCACCCCGCGCAGATGGCGGTGGAGATCGCGTCGCCGGTGTTCCGCTCGTACGCGCGCTCCAACCCGAAGCAGCTCCTGGCGATCTCCATGGCAGCCGGCGCGCTGGTCATGATCGCCCGGCCGTGGCGCCTGATTTCCGTGACGACGATCCTGATCGCCGTCGTGAAGTCCTCGCAGCTCTCTCACGTGCTGCTCTCGGCGCTGTCCGCCGCCGACTACGAGAAAGACCACCGCGGGCCCGACGCCTGAACCGTTCAGTTATCGCAAACCGGGACGCGTGGTGCGGCGGCCCGGCAAGCATTTCACCCGCAACCGCACCGAAACCATGAAAGGGAGCCTCCCATGAAAAACACCCGAGCACTCGCACTTGCCGTCCTCCTCGGCGCCACGCTGGCCGGCACCGGCTGCGCCGTGATGCGCGGCCAGACCGACGTCGGCACCTACGTCGACGACCGCACGATCACGACCGCCGTCAAGGCGAAGCTGATCGAGGACAGGAACACCGGCGGCCTGTCGATCAACGTCGACACGCTCAACGGCGAAGTGTCGCTCTCCGGCTTCGCGAAGTCGGCCACGGAAAAGAGCGTCGCCGAGTCGATCGCGCGCAACACCCGCGGCGTGCGCGGCGTGCGCAACAACCTGGTCGTCCGCCCGTAATCGCGGATGAAGCCGGCCCCCGCGCGGGGCCGGCGGGAGGGGAAAGAAAAGAATGAAGACGTTCCATTGCCAGTACTGCGGACACCCGGTCTTTTTCGAGAACGTGACCTGCCTGCGCTGCGAAAGCGCGCTCGCTTTCCTGCCGGACCGGATGAACATGGCGGCCATCGAGCCCGTGCCCAAGCAGGACGGCCTGTGGCGCCCGCGAACTCGCGCCCGGCGCAGGAACTCGACCTCGCACTACCGCATGTGCCACAACCACGACACCTGGCAGTCGTGCAATTTCGCCGTACCCGCGGCCGACGCGAACCCCTTGTGCGCTTCGTGCCGACTTACCCGAATCCTTCCCGACCTGTCGCTGCCGGAAAATCAGCAGCGGTGGTATCGCATCGAGGTCGCCAAACGGCGCCTTTTCTATTCGCTCGCCAAGCTGGGGCTGCTGTCGCCCACGCCGGCGGATGGCGAGCCCGACGGACCCGTCTTCGAATTCATGGCCGACGTGCCGGGCCAGTCCGTGATGACGGGCCACTGCAACGGCGTCATCACGCTCAACGTCGCGGAGGCCGACGACGAGGAGCGCGTTCGCCGCCGCGTCGCGCTCCACGAGCCGTATCGAACCTTGCTCGGACACTTCCGCCACGAGTCGGGGCACTACTACTGGGACCGCCTCGTCGCCGACAGCGGCCGCCAGGAGAGCTATCGCGAGATCTTCGGCGACGAGACCCAGGACTATGGCGCCGCGCTGCAGGCCTACTACGCCAACGGCGGCGCCGCGGACTGGCGCGACCGCAGCGTGAGCGTGTACGCAACCGCCCACCCCTGGGAGGACTGGGCCGAGACCTGGGCGCACTACCTGCACATGGTGGACCTGCTCGAGACGGCAGCCTCGTACAACACGCACATCTCCCTCCGCGACGACGAGGAAGCGGAAGAGGTCACCAATCCCTTCGAGACCGGCATGCCGAACTTCGAGACGCTGGTGGAGCAATGGGTGCCCGTCACGCTCCTGGTCAACAGCCTCAACCGCAGTCTCGGCCAGGAAGATGCGTACCCGTTCGCGCTTTCGGTCGGTGCGCTCACGAAGCTGCGCTACGTGCATGACCTCATTCGCGACGTGAAGGCCAACGGGATGCACAAGCCGGTGGCGGGAAACGAAAGCGCCTGCGTGCAGGAAACGGCGGTCTGACGGATTCGTCATTCCCGCGAAGGCGGTGATGACGGACGCTACCCGCGCTTGACCGTGAGCTGGTCGCTCACCGCCTGGACCCGCGGCATCGCGCGCGCGAAGTCCCCGGCACGGCGCTTGGCCGCTTCGCTCGCCGTCACGCCGCTCAGGATCACGAGGCCGTCCTTGCTGTCGACGTCGATGACGAACTCGCCCAGTTCGGCGTCGTGCCGGAAGGCGGCGCGCAGCGCGTCGGCGATGTCGGCATCGCTGGGGTCGGCGTTCGGTGCGGCAACGATCGTCGCCGCATCGCTCGAAGATGAAGGGACCGGGGCCGCATCGCCCATCGACACGACATCCGCGCCCCCACTTTCCGACGATGACGCGGGAGCCTGCGCTTCGGCAACATCCGAATGCACCTGCATGCCGCGCCCGCCGCAGGCGGCGAGCGCGGCGCAGATGGAAATGGCCCACAACGTCCTCATGCACTCACTTTAGACAGGCACGGTCGCGAATGCTGTAGGAAGTCAGCCGCCCGTGTCGCGTTCCATGTCCTTCAGGATGCGATCGAGCCGCTGCGACAGCTGTTCCGTGGTGAGCGTCTCGCGGAAGCGCTCCACCATCAAAGGCAGGCTCATCGGGCTCGGGTGGCGCAGCGGCGCGAAGTCCACCGTCTTGCGCTGCATGCTGCGCAGCGTCTCGGCAAGGCGCGAGATTTCCAGTTCCTGGCTCAGCACTTCGTTGTCGGCCTGCGTCAGCAGCAGGTTGCCTTTGTCGTACTTGCGAAAGACCTCGTAGAACAGCGCGCTCGACGCCTGCAGCTGCCTGGCGCTTTTCGGCTGCCCCGGATAGCCGGTGGAGATCAGGCCCGAGACGCGCGCGATCTCGCGAAAGCGGCGCTGCGCGAGTTCGGACGAATTCAGGGAGTCGAGCACGTCCTGCATCAGGCCGTCGGTGCCGAAGATCGCCTGGCTGGCGACCGGCTCCACGTCGAAGGGCGCCGCGCCGATCAGTTCGAATCCGTAGTCGTTGATCGAGAGGCTGAACGTGTTGGGACTCAGCTTCGCGAGCCGCCATGCCATGAGGCTCGCGAGTCCGAGATGGACGTTGCGGCCGGCGAACGGGTAGATGTAGAGGTGCTGGCCCTCGCGCGACTTGTACGTCTCGACCAGCAGCGTCGTCGGCGTGGGGATCTTCGACAGGCGCGCCTGCGTCTGCAGCATGGCCCGCGCGGCCTTCAGCTCGGGCTCGTCGTACTCGCCTTCGGCCGCGACCTGCAGCATCTCGAGGATCGCCTCGCTCATCTCGCTGGTGAAAGCCATCTTGGCGCCTTGCCAGGTCGGAACCGTCCCCTTCTTCTTCGTCGCCTTGCGCACGTACGCCGCCATCTCCTGCACGCGCACGAACTCCAGCAGCCGCCCGGCGAAGAAGAAGCAGTCGCCCTTGCGCAGCCGCGCGATGAAGCCCTCCTCGATCGTGCCGAGCTTGCCGCCGGTCAGCCACTTCACCTGCATCGCCGCATCGCTCACGATGGTGCCAATGCCCAGGCGGTGCCGCCTCGCGATGCCGGGGTCGGCCACGCGCCAGAGGCCGCCGTCGTCGCGGACGATGCGGCGGTACTCCGGGTAAGCCGTGAGGCTCTCGCCGCCGCGCTCGCAGAAGGCCATCGCCCAGTCGAACTCGGCGCGCGTGAGTTCGCGATAGGACCAGGCCCCTTTCACTTCCTCGTAGAGCGCGTCCTCGTGGAAGCCGCCGCCGAGCGCGAGCGTGACGATGTGCTGCACGAGCACGTCCAGCGGCTTGCGCGGCGCGTCGCGCCGCTCGATGATTCCCTGGCGAATGGCGTGGCGCGCGGCCGCGCCGTCGATCAGCTCCAGCGTGTTGGTCGGCACGAGCGTGAGCCGGCTCGGGCGCCCCGGCGCATGGCCGCTGCGGCCGGCGCGCTGCATCATGCGCGCGATGCCCTTGGCGGAGCCGACCTGCAGGACGCGCTCCACGGGCAGGAAGTCCACGCCGAGGTCGAGCGAGGACGTGGCGACGACCGCGCGGAGCGTGCCCTCCTTCAGTCCGTTCTCGACCCACTCGCGGGTGGCCTTGTCGAGCGAGCCGTGATGCAGCGCGATGTGCCCGGCCCACTCCGGCCGCGCTTCGAGCAAAAGCTGATACCAGATCTCGGCCTGCGAGCGCACGTTGGTGAAGACGAGCGTGGTGCCGGACTTCTCGATCTCCTCCACCACCGGCTGCTGCATCCGCGCGCCGAGATGGCCCGCCCAGGAATACTTGCCGGGGTCGGGCGGAATGAGCGTGTCGATCACGAGCGTCTTGTCGATCTTTCCGCGCACGAGCTTCGGCGCGGGCGTCTCGTCGGGTCCGCACAGCACGTGCATCGCTTCCTCGAGGTTGCCCATGGTCGCGCTGAGCCCCCACGTGACGAGCCGCCCGTTGAAGCGCCGCAGGCGCGCGAGCGCGAGCTGCGCCTGCACGCCCCGCTTGCTGCCGATGAGTTCGTGCCATTCGTCGACGACGACGTATTCGACCCCCGTCAGTTCGTCGCGGCTGCGCTCGCGCGTGAGCATGAGCGTGAGCGACTCGGGCGTCGTGACCAGCACGGTCGGCATGCGGCGGTCCTGCCGCGCGCGCTCCGCCGCGGGCGTGTCGCCCGTGCGCAGGCCCAGCGTCCAGCTCGGCGCGAGGTCGCGCAGCGGCGCGCTCAGGGCCTTCGCGGTGTCGGCGGCCAGCGCACGCATCGGCGTGAGCCAGATCGCGCGCAGCGGCTCGGCGGCGCGGCCGGGCGGATGCGTGCGCAGCAACGCTTCGAGCATGCCGAGCCACACGGCGTAGGTCTTGCCTGCGCCGGTGGTGGCGTGGAGCATGCCGCTGCGCCCCTCGGCGATGGCCTGCCATGCTTCCTGCTGGAAGGGGAAGGCGCTCCAGTCGCGGGCAGCGAGCCAGCGGTCGACGGCGAACCCGTCACCTGCCATCGTACGGGCGGTCGTGGCGCGCGAGCCTCGAAGGCCGGTCCAGCGTGGACGGGTGCATTGGGGTTTGTCGGGCAGATGATTGAATTGACCAATCGATTCTCCACCAACTAAAGTGCTTCAGGCGCCCGCTTTCCGGCCGCCGGATGGAGACGGACATGCGATCGATACTCACCGTGGGCGCCTTGCTCTGCGCCCTGGCCGGCGCGGCGGCGGCGCAGGACAAGCCGCCGCTGAAGATTCTGGTCGGCTTTCCGCCGGGCGGATCGGCCGACGTGATCGCGCGACTCGTCGCGGATGGGCTTCGCGACGACTTCGGCACGGTGGTCGTCGAGAACCGCGCCGGCGCGGGGGGCCGCGTCGCGCTCGCCGCGACGAAGGCCGCGAAGCCGGACGGGCAGACCGTCATCATCCTTCCGAGCGGGCCCATGGTGCTCTTCCCCCACGTCTACAAGAAGCTCGAGTACGACGCGGTCAAGGACTTCACGCCGGTCTCGCTGATCGCCCACTTCCAGTTCGGCGTGGTCTCCGGACCGGCGAGCAACGTGAAGACCGTGGCCGAGATGCTCGCCAAGGCGAAGGCCGACCCGAAGAGCGCCACCTACGGCACGCCCGGCCAGGGCACCCTGCCCCACTTCATGGGCGTCCTGCTGGAGCAGAGCGCGGGCGTGCCGTTCACGCATGTTCCCTTCCAGGGGGGCGGACCCGCGAACAACGCGCTCGTCGGCGGTCACATCGGCTACAAGTTCGACGTGGTGTCCGAGACGGCGGAGCTGCATCGCGCAGGCAAGGTGCGCATCGTCGCCGTGACCGGCGAGTCGCGCGACGTCCAGGTCCCGGAAGTGCCGACGCTGAAGGAATCCGGGGTGAACATGGCGGCGACCGCATGGTTCGCGATGTACGCGCCCGCCGGCCTTGCGCCGGAAACGCTTTCGCGCCTGGAGCGCGCGGTGGCCCGCGCCGTGAAGCAGGCGGCGATGCACGAGCGGCTCGTGAAGCTCGGCTACCAGCCCGTGGGCTCGAACTCCGCCGAGCTCGCCGCCGCCCAGCGCGCGGACCTCGCGCGCTGGGAGAAGCCGATCAAGGCCACGGGCGTTTCGCTCGATTGACGAAGATGGGGAATCCAGGAATGCGCACGGCTCGACATGCCCGCTCCCGTCGAGCGCCTCGAGGGGCATGGTGAGGCGATGAGGCGGCCCAACGTCATTTTCATCGTGGCCGACGACCTGGGCTTCGCGGACCTCGGCTGTTACGGCGGGCGCGATGCGGAATTCGGCCGCGTCTCGCCGGTGCTCGACTCGCTCGCGTCGCGAGGGCTGCGCTTCACCGAGGGGTTTTCGAATTCGCCGGTCTGTTCGCCCACGCGCTTCGCCTTGATGACCGGGCGCTACCAGTATCGCCTGCGCGCCGCGCTCGACGAGCCGATGCGCGCGAAAAGCCGCAGCAATCCGCTGCTGGGCTTGCCGCCGGAGCATCCGACGGTGCCTTCCTTGCTTCGTGCGAACGGCTACCGGACGGCCCTCATCGGCAAATGGCACCTCGGTTATCCGCCCGCGTTCGGGCCGCTGCGCTCCGGCTACGAGGAATTCTTCGGGCCGCTGTCGGGCGGCGTCGACTACTTCACCCATTGCGGATCGGACGGGCAGCACGACCTGTGGCTCGGCGATGAGGAGCGTCGCGAGGAAGGCTACCTCACCGACCTGCTGTCGCGGCGCGCCTGCGACTACGTCGACCGCATGGCCAGCGCGTCTTCGCCCTTTTTCCTGAGCCTGCACTTCACCGCGCCGCACTGGCCGTGGGAGACGCGCGACGACGCGCATCTCGCGCCGGACGTGAGGTCCAACCTGTTCCACCTCGACGGCGGCAACGTCGAGACCTATCGCCGCATGATCCATCACATGGACGAAGGCATCGGCTCGGTGATGCAGGCGCTGCGCCGCAACGGCATCGAGGATGACACGCTCGTGATCTTCACGAGCGACAACGGCGGCGAGCGCTTCTCGGACAACTGGCCGCTGGTCGGCGGCAAGATGGACCTGACCGAGGGCGGCATCCGTGTGCCGTGGATCGCGCACTGGCCTTCCGTGATTCGTTCAGCCGGCGTCAGCCCCCAGCACTGCATGACGATGGACTGGTCGGCGACCGTCCTCGACGCGGCGGGCGTGGCGGGCGATGCGGCGTATCCGCTCGACGGCGTTTCGCTGCTGCCGGTGCTGCGCGATGCATCGCACGCCTTCGCACGGCCGATGCACTGGCGCATGAACCATCGCGGCCAGCGCGCCCTGCGCGATGGCCGATGGAAGTACCTGCGCGTGGACGGGCACGACTACCTGTTCGACATTGCGGCCGACGCGCGCGAGCGCGCGAATCTCGCGGGGCGCGATCCCGCACGGCTCGCCTCCCTCCGCGAGGCGTGGGAGGCATGGAACCTGACGATGCCCGCGATTCCCGAGGATGCGACGGTGAGCCTGGGCTACTCGGTCAAGGACATGCCGCAGCGTTGAGTCGCGCGCATCACGCGCTCACGATCCATCCCTCCAGCGGGTCGAGATCGGCCGGCAGCCCATAAAGCGGCGCGCCCTGCTTCGCCGCCCACGCGGCCTGCACCATGCACAGCACGGCGTCGAGCGAATCGCCGCTTGCGTCGTCGGCGAGCAGGTCGTGCTGCGCATGCGTGAGCTTCAAGCGCAAGCCCAGGCGCGTGCGGCCCTGCTCCAGCGCCGTGAGCAGGTCCTTGCGCGCGATCAGGCGCTCGGGCGTGTGCTTCGCGCGTTCGTCGCTCTTGTAGCTGCGCCGCTCGATCAGTTCGCGCGCGAGCAGCCCCGGATAGGCTTCGAGCGCCACCCGCCGCGGGTCGCCCGCCTGCAGGCCCGGCATGCTCACGCCGGCTTCGAGCAGCAACGGCACCGCGGCATGCAGCATGTACGCCACCGGCGGATTCACCCACTTCATCGAGGGACTCGAGCCGGCGAGCCGGTCGAAGCGGCGATGCGCGAATTTCGAGCCCGCGGGCCGTGCGTCGCAGAAAGCGGCGAACGTCTCGCGGATCGCGGGGCGGGACAGCGAGGCATAGTGCGCCATGCAGTCGCGCCACTCGGTCGGCCAGCCCAGTTGCTCCACCAGTTCGCGCGGCAGGCCGAAAGGGACATCGAAGCCGCCGATCCATTCGCCGTCTTCGCCGAGCCACCGAGCGAAGGCATCGAGGGATTCGAGCTTCACCAGCCGCGCGAGTCGAACGCGGCCCCGCTCTTCGCTTCCGATCGCGAGGACGATCGGCTTGCGCCGCGTGGGGCTGCTGGAAAAATCGCAGCCCACGAGCGTGGGCGACACTGGACTCAGACCCGTCCGCAGATCGCGGCGGTGGCCATCAGGTCTTCCAGCAGGGCGAGCGACACCTTGCCCGACACGCTGTACGGATCGAGCTCGGGCTTCTCGGAATACTTCAGCAGCACCGAGTGGTTGATCTTGTTGAGGTTGACCTGCCCCATGGTCCAGCCGCCGAAGCGGCGTTCGAAGATCTCTTCGTAGTGGAGCAGCGCGACGTCCTTGTGGCGCGCATCGCGCTGGATGTGGCCGAACAGCTCGCTCACCTGCATGCGGCCGCCTTCGATGCACTGCAGGAAGATGTCGCCGCCCCAGCAGAGGATGCCCGTGACGCCGGCCGCCGGATTGTGCTCGCGGGCCTTGTTCAGGATGGACTCGATCGCCTCGGGGCTGGCGTCGACGGCGCGGCTGCAATAGAGAAGTCTGACGAGCATCGGAGTCGGCCTAGGCTTTGTTGGGGATCAGCGCGAGGAATTCGCGGCGCAACGCGGAATTCTTGAGGAAGACGCCGCGCATCACCGAGTTGATCATCTTGCTGTCGAGGTCCTTCACGCCGCGCCACGCCATGCAATAGTGGCTGGCCTCCATCACGACCGCCAGGCCGTCGGGCTGCGTGCGTTCCATGATGAGGTCGGCGAGCTGCACCACGGCCTCTTCCTGGATCTGCGGGCGGCCCATCACCCACTCGGCGAGGCGCGCGTACTTGGACAGGCCGATCACGTTGGTGTGTTCGTTGGGCATGATGCCGACCCACAGCTTGCCGATGACCGGGCAGAAGTGGTGGCTGCAGGCCGAGCGCACGGTGATCGGGCCGACGATCATCAGCTCGTTGAGATGCTCGGCGTTCGGGAACTCGGTGATCGCCGGCGGCTTCACGTAGCGGCCGCGGAACACCTCGTTGACGTACATCTTCGCGACGCGGCGCGCGGTGTCGTTGGTGTTGTGGTCGCTCGCGGTGTCGATCACCATGCTGTCGAGCACGCCCTGCATCTTGCCCGCGACCTCGCCGAGCAGCGCATCGAGCTCGCCCGGCTCGATGAAGTCGGCAATGTTGTCGTTGGAATGGAAACGCTTGCGGGCCGCGAGGATGCGCTCGCGGATCTTCTGCGACACCGGCACGCCCTCGTCCGGGTCGGGACGGGTCGGTTCGGCGGAGGAATCGGCCTTCAACAACATGGCCGAATCCTAACATCGCACCCATTGAGCCTAGAGATTCAGTAGTAATTCCAGGTCTTGCAGGGTATTGGCTTCGGCGAGCGGCTTGTCGTCGCGAATGCGCAGCATGCGGGGAAACCGGACGGCGATGCCGCTCTTGTGGCGGCCGCTGCGTTGAATACCTTCGAAGCCCAGCTCGAAGACGAGCATCGGCTTCATGCTGCGCACCGGGCCGAACTTCTCGATGGTGTGGCGGCGGATGAGCGCATCGACGCGGCGGAACTCCTCGTCGGTCAAACCGGAATACGCCTTGGCGAACGCGACGAGCTGCAATCCGCCGGGCCGCGCCGGCTCCTTGCGCATCATCGCCTCGACCACCGCATCCACCTCCGCCTGCGAGGCGGGCGCGCGGTTCCACACCGCGAAGGTGTAGTCGGTATGCAGCGAAGAGCGCCTGCCCGAGCCCGGCTGCGCATACACGAGCACGCAGTCGATCGACATCGGCTCGATCTTCCACTTCCACCACAGGCCCTCGGCCTTGGTGCGGCCGGTGCCGTAGGCCGCGTCCATGCGCTTGAGCATGAAGCCCTCGACGCCCAGTTCGCGCGAGCGTTCGCGCCGGTCGGCGAACTCGCGCCAGGTGGCGCCGGTCTCGACCGGCGAGACGCGGATGGGGGCGTCCTTCAGCAACGCCTCCAGCCGCGCGCGCCGATCTCGCTGCGGCAGGCCGCGGATGTCCTCGCCGCCTTGCTCCAGCAGGTCGTAGGCCATGAAGCTCACCGGCGCATCGGCGAGGATCTTTTTCGAAAGGTTCTTGCGGCCGATGCGCTGCTGCAGCAGGGCGAAGGGCGCGGGCCGATCCGTCTCGTCGTTCCACACCAGCACCTCGCCGTCGACGACCGTGCCATCCGGCAGGCCACGGGCCGACGCGACGATCTCGGGAAAGCGCTCGGTCACGAGCTCCTCGCCGCGCGACCAGATCCACACCTCGCCGTTGCGCTTCACGATCTGGCCGCGGATGCCGTCGTACTTCCATTCGATCATCCACCCGTCGGGCGGACCGAGCCGCGCGCTGAAGAGCTCCGGCGGCAGGTCGAGCTGGTGCGCGAGGAAGAAGGGATATGGCTGCCCGGCATCGCGCAACTCGCCCGCTTCCTCTTCGGTCTTCGCGACGAGCGCCGCGTAGCGCTCGGGCGAGGGCGCCGTCTTGCCGTCGGTGTAGCCCATCATGCGCTGCGCGACGCGCTTGGCATCGACGCCCGCATGCGCCGCAAGCGCGCGCTGCACCAGCAGCTTGCTCACGCCGACGCGGAAGGCGCCGCCGATCAGCTTGGTGAGCAGGAAGCGGCCCTGCGAATCGAGCTCGCGCCAGTACGATTTGACGAGGGGCGCGATCTCCTCGAAGGGCTTGCCGCGCAGGGGCAGCAGGCGCTCCTCGACCCACGTCGCGAGCCCCACGTCCGAGGTCTCGCCGTCGAGCGGAAGGATCAGCGCGATCGTCTCGGCCATGTCGCCGACGCTCGCATACGACTCCTCGAACAGCCACGCCGGAATGCCCGCGACCTCGCAGGCCAGCGCGCCCAGCATCCCCGTGGGCACGACCTGCCGCGGCTTTCCGCCGGCCAGGAAGTACACGGCCCACGCGGCGTCGCGCGCGGGCGCGTGGTCGAAGTAGCGCGTGAGCGCCTCGACCTTCTCGTTGGTGGACGTCGTCGCGTCGAGCTCGGCGAAGAGTTGCGCGAAGCGCTTCATGCGGCGGGCTCCGGCGGCAGCTCCGAAGAGGACGATGCGTTCTCTACGGTGTCCGCCTCGATCCTGTCGTCCCCGTATTCCGTCTCGAACGATTCCGCCTGCAGCCCGCATTCCTGCAGATAGCGCACCAGTGCGCCGGAACTGCCGTGCGTCACGATCACGCGCTCGGCCTGCGTGGCCTCGATCGCGCTCATGAGGCCCGGCCAGTCCGCATGGTCGGAGAGCACGAAGCCGCGGTCGTAGCCGCCGCGCCTGCGGTTTCCGCGCACCTGCATCCAGCCGCTCGCGAACGCCGTGCGGGCATCGCCGAAGCGGCGGATCCACGGGCTGCCCGCCGCGCTCGGCGGGCACACGACGAGCGCGCGCTTGAGGTCCGTCTTGTCCGCCACCTCGGTCACCAGGCGCGTCTCGGGCAGCGAGACGCCCTCGGCGCGGTACGCGCGATTGAGCGGCTCGACCGCGCCATGCACGACGATGGGGCCGATGCTCGGATCGACGCCCGCCAGCAGGCGCTGCGCCTTGCCGAAGCTGTAGCAGCAGACCACGGTCGCGCGGCCGTGCTCGAGGTTGCGCGACCACCACGCATCGATCTGCGCGAAGAGCTGCTCGTCGGGCGCCCAGCGGTAGATCGGCAGCCCGAAGGTCGACTCGGTGATGAACACGTCGCAGCGCACCGGCTCGAACGGCGCGCAGGTCGGGTCGGGCGCGACCTTGTAGTCGCCGCTCGCGACCCAGACGCGTCCGCGATGTTCCAGCCGCACCTGTGCCGAGCCCAGCACGTGGCCCGCGGGATGCAGCGAAACCGTCACGCCGTGATGCACGATGCGTTCGCCGTACGGCAGCGTCTGCAGGTCGATCTCGCCCAGTCGCGTCCGCAGAACGCCCTCGGCGGGGGCGGCGGCGAGGTAGTGGCCGTTGCCGTAGCGTGCATGGTCGGAGTGCGCGTGCGTGATCACCGCGCGGGCGACGGGCCGCCACGGATCGATGTAGAAGTCCCCGGGCGGACAGTACAGGCCCTCGGGCCGCTGGACGACGAGGTCGGCCATCAAAGGTAGCGCTTGCCCTGCACGAAGAGCGCGACGCGCATGACGACGAGGGCCAGCCACTCCTTCGCGCGCATCCATCCGGAGCGGCTCTCGTAGGCCGCGGCATCGAGCCGCGTCCCGTCGTCGCGCATCGCCCGCAGGAGGCGCTGCCGAAGGCGCTGCGCGAATGCCGCGTCCTCCACCATCACGTTCGCCTCGCGCGCCAGCAGGAGGCTCAGGGGATCGAGGTTCGAGGAGCCCACCGTCGCCCACCGGCCATCGACCACGGCCACCTTGGCATGCAGGAAGCTCGGCGCGTACTCGAAGATCTCGACGCCCGCATGCAGCATCGCGCCGAGCACCGGGCGCGCGGCGTAGTACTGCATGAAGTATTCGTAGCGGCCCTGCAGCAGCAGGCTCACGCGCACGCCGCGCTTCGCCGCGCTCACGAGCGCATGGCGCAGCTTGCGACCCGGCACGAAGTACGCATTGGCGATGATGATCTCCTCGCGCGCCTGGCCGATGGCGCGGCGGTAGGCGCGTTCGATGCGGCCGCGGTTGCGGACGTTGTCGCGCAGCACGAGGGCGGCCTTTGCGCGCGACGACCCGGCGCGCCACGGCGCCGCGCGGGAGCCCGGCCCGGTGCGCGCGCGGGCCGCGCGCAGCGACACGAGCGCACCCGTGAGCTGGGCGTGCCGCAGGCGCGACGCGGCCTCCAGCCGCAGCCACAGCTGCTGCATGGTGTCGTGCATCTCGGCCACGAGCGGGCCGGCGGCACGCAGCGCGAAGTCGAATCGCGGCGCGTCGAGCGCGCCATGATTCGGGTCGTGGAAGTCGTCGAGGATGTTGATCCCGCCGCAGAATCCGATCGTCGCGTCCACCACGCACAGCTTGCGGTGCAGGCGACGCCACTGCCGCAGCGACATGAGGCCGAGCCAGCCGGTGGGCGAGTACCAGCGCCATGCCACGCCTGCGTGCGACAGGCGATGCAGCCACGCCGGCGGCGACTCGCCGCTGCCCACGGCGTCGGCCACCACGCGCACGGTCACACCGCGCGATGCGGCGCGTTCGAGCGCGTACGCGATCTCGGCGCCTTCGCCCGTGAAATCGAAGATGTAGGTCTCGAGCAGCACTTCGGACCGCGCGCCGTCGATGGCCGCCAGCATCGCGGGAAACAGTTCGCGGGCGCCTTCGAGAAGATGCAGCTCGTGCCCGGCACGCAGCGGAGGGATGCGGTACGCCATCGCGGGCGTGCTAGAGCTTGAATTCCGCGATGAGCGGCAGGTGGTCGGACATGCGCCACCAGATCCGCCCGCGAGGCACCTCGACGCCGACGGGCTTGAGGCCCCGCGCGTACACGTAGTCCAGCTGCGTCAGCGGCAGGCGCGAGGGAAAGGTGCCGATGCGCTCGCCGATGAAATCCTTCAGCCCGAGCTGGTTCATCGCGGGCCGCAGCTTGCCGCCCCAGTCGTTGAGGTCGCCGCCGATCACGAGCGGCGCCTTGCGTGGAATCTCGCGCTCGATGTAGCGGCCCACCTGCTCCACCTGCCGCAGGCGGCTGCCCGCGATCAGGCCGAGGTGCAGCACGATCACGTGGACCGTCGCGCGCTTGACCTGCACCTGCACGTGCAGCAGACCGCGCTGCTCGAAGCGATGGTCGGACATGTCCTCGTGGCCTTGCGACACGACGGGCCAGCGCGACAGCAGCGCATTGCCGTGCTCGCCGAACTTCGTCTTCGCGTTGGTCTGGTAGACGGCCTGGTAGCCCTCGGGCGCGAGGAAGTCGGCCTGCGGCAGTTCGGGCCAGCGGGTGAAGTACTGCGCCTCGCGCGCATGGACCTTGCGCACTTCCTGCAGGCACACGATGTCGGCGTCGAGCTGCTCCACCGCATGGCCGAGGTTGTGGATCTCGAGCCGCCGCGTCGGGCCGAACCCCTGCACGCCCTTGTGGATGTTGTAGGTCGCGACGCGCAGCGTGGTCATTCCCGAAATTGTGGCAGCAACAGGATCGCTTCGGCGTTGGAAGGCGAGAAGCAGGCATCCGCGGCCTCGCGATAGGGCAACCAACGGTAAGCGATGTGTTCCCGCGGACTCAGGACGATCGCCGTTCCCTCGGGCACGCACAGGCCGAACACGTGCTCGCGGTTGCGCGTCACGCCGGGCGCGTAGCGGTGCAGGTAGCTCGGATAGATGTCGTAGATGTTCTCGAGATGCCAGTCCGTCAGCACGCCGACGTCGCGGCCGATGCCTGTCTCTTCGCGGACCTCGCGGCGGGCGGTTTCGTCGAGGGCCTCGTCCTCATGGTCCTTCGAGCCAGTGACGGATTGCCAGAAGCCGGGGGAGTCCGCGCGCTCGATGAGCAGGACATCGAGCGCGGCCGTGTGAACCACGACCAGGACGGAGTGGGGAATCTTGAAGGGACGGAGATCAGAATCCACTCAGAACGGCGTCCATGGCCGCACTGACCTCGAGCGCCCGATGACCGAGGCTTGCCACCGGGTCCCGGAGCATCCGTACCGGGATCGGCGCGGAAAGTTGAGGCATGAGCGTGAGCGACAGTCCGGCCACGGTCACTCGGGGACAGAGGTTGAGCGGGAGCTTCGATTCGCTCGCGCCGACGAGCGACAAGGGCATGACGAGTCTCGTAGGCAGCCGATCGATCAAGGCGCTCTGTACGTCCACCACATACGGAACCGTGGCGCGCGAATTCGGGTTGGGATTGACGAAGACGTCGTACTGGGCCACGTTCAGCGCTGCCAGTCGATCAATCCATCGGACCACAGTCCGTTCTTCTCGAGATCCGCATTCTGGGCCGCGATCCAGTCCCCGTACTGTTCGTTGAATTCCTTCTGCCGCTTCGCGTCGTCGATGCCCCCCGCTCGGGCCAACAGCGCCTTGTACTCCACATAGTCGAGCATGACCGTATCCGGCCGGCCGTCCTTCTCGACGATCACGGCCTCGGTCTTGGCCTGGCTGCAGTAATAGCCGAAGCGGTTCTTCGCTTCGGTCGCGGTGGTCATCATGGCAACTCCTTTCGGAAGTTTGGCTATTTTAGCCATGACGTCGTCATCTCCGTGAGGATGACACTTACGCCGCCTGCGTATTCCTCAGCCGGATGTGCAGCTCGCGCAACTGCTTCTCGTCCACCGGCCCCGGCGCCTGCGTCAGCAGGTCCTGCGCGCGCTGGGTCTTGGGGAAGGCGATCACGTCGCGCAGCGACTCGGCGCCGGTCATCAGCATGACGAAACGGTCGAGGCCGATCGCGATGCCGCCGTGCGGGGGCGCGCCGTACTGCAGCGCATCGAGCAGGAAGCCGAACTTCGCCTGCGCCTCCTCCGCGTCGATCTTGAGCGCGCGGAACACCTTGCTCTGCACGTCCTCGCGATGGATACGGACCGAGCCGCCGCCGAGCTCGATCCCGTTGAGCACCGCATCGTAGGCCTTCGCCACGCAGCGGCCGGGGTCGGTCTCGAGCCAGTCCTCGTGGCCGTCCTTGGGCGAGGTGAACGGGTGATGCACCGCGTTCCAGCGCTGCGCCGCGTCGTCGTATTCGAACATCGGGAAGTCGACCACCCACAGCGGCCGCCATGCGCCCTCGACCAGGCCGCGGGCCTTGCCGAAGGGGCTGTGGCCGATCTTCACGCGCAGCGCGCCGATGGCGTCGTTGACGATCTTCTCCTTGTCGGCGCCGAAGAAGATGATGTCGCCGGTCTGCGCGCCGGTGCGCGCGACGATCTCGGCGAGGGCACGGTCGTGAATGTTCTTCACGATGGGCGACTGCAAACCGTCTCGGCCCATGCTCGCGTCGTTGACCTTGATCCAGGCCAGACCCTTCGCGCCGTAGATCTTCACGAACTCGGTGTGGCCGTCGATGTCGCCGCGCGTCATCTCGCCGCCGCCCGGAACGCGCAGGCCCACCACGCGGCCATCGGCCTGGTTGGCGGGACCCGAGAAGACCTTGAAGTCGACGTCCTTCATCACGTCGGTCAGCTCGGCGAATTCGAGCTTCACGCGCAGGTCGGGCTTGTCGGAGCCGTAGAGGCGCATCGCTTCCGAATGCTTCATGACGGGGAAGGCGCCGATGTCGATGTCCAGCACGTTCTTGAAGGTGCTGCGGATCATGCCCTCGAACATCGTGCGGATTTCCTCCTCGTCGAGGAAGGACGTCTCGACGTCGATCTGCGTGAACTCGGGCTGGCGGTCGGCGCGCAGGTCCTCGTCGCGGAAGCACTTGGTGATCTGGTAGTAGCGGTCGTAGCCGGCCACCATCAGCAGCTGCTTGAAGAGCTGCGGCGACTGCGGCAGCGCGAAGAACATGCCGTCGTGGACGCGGCTGGGCACCAGGTAGTCGCGCGCGCCTTCGGGCGTGCTCTTGGTGAGCATCGGCGTCTCGATGTCGATGAAGCCGTTGGCGTCGAGGAACTTGCGCACCTCCATGCTCACGCGGTAACGCAGCATGAGGTTGTTCTGCATGTACGGCCGGCGCAGGTCCAGCACGCGGTGCATGAGGCGCGTGGTCTCCGACAGGTTCTCGTCGTCGAGCTGGAAGGGCGGCGTGACGGAGGGGTTGAGCACCACGAGTTCGTGGCACAGCACCTCGATCTTGCCGCTCTTGAGGTTGTCGTTCGACGTGCCTTCGGGCCGCATGCGCACGACGCCCTTGACCTGCACGCAGAACTCGTTGCGCAGCCCCTCGGCGCGCTCGAACATCTCGGCGCGGTCGGGGTCGCACACCACCTGCACATAGCCTTCGCGGTCGCGCAGGTCGACGAAGATCACGCCGCCGTGGTCGCGGCGGCGGTTCACCCAGCCGCACAGCGAGACGTTCTGGCCCAGCAGCGCCTCGGTGACGAGGCCGCAGTAAGTGGTTCGCATTTTCTGAGTCACGGAATAGCCTTCGGTGCAACCACACCCATGGAAACGACGTACTTGAGCGCGTCGTCCACGCTCATCGCCAGCTCGATGCAGTCGCTACGGCGCAGCATCACGAAATACCCGCCCGTGGGATTGGGCGTGGTGGGGACATAGACGCTCACGAAGTCGCCCTCGAGTTGGCGCTCCACGCCGCCGCCGGGAACACCGGTCACGAAGGCGATGGTCCACACGCCGGGGCGCGGCCACTCGATCAGGACGGCCTTACGAAACGCGTTGCCGCTTTCGGAGAACAGCGTGTCGGAGACCTGCTTCACGCTCGAATAGATCGAGCGGACGACGGGGATGCGATGGACGATGGCGTCGCCGAACTTCACGAGCCGGCGGCCCACGAAGTTGCTCGCCACCGCACCCACGATGAGCAGGATGGCCAGCGTGAGAAGCACGCCGAAGCCGGGGATGTGATAGCCCAGCACCTGGTCGGGATGCCAGGTGCGCGGCAGGATCAGGAGCGTCTGGTCGAGGGTGCCGACGATCCAGTTGAGCACCGCCAGCGTGATGGCGACGGGCACGATCACGAGCAGGCCGGCGACCAGCCATTTGCGCAAGGCGGACATGGTGCGGCCTAGTGGCAGGCGCAGCCGGTGCTGCATCCACCGGCGGATGCAACCGGCGCATCGGACTTGGCGCCGCCGCCGCTGGAGCCGCCGCCGCTGTCCGCGGGTTTGGACGCGGCATCGGCCGGCTTGGCCGCGCCGTCGGCGGGCTTGTCGGCGGCCTTATCGGCTGCGGGCGCGGCGCTGCCGTTGTTGCGGAAATCGGTGGCGTACCAGCCGGAGCCCTTGAGCTGGAAACCGGCGGCGGTGACCTGCTTGCTGAACGCGGAAGCCCCGCAGGCGGGGCACTCGGTCAGGGGCGCGTCGGAGATTTTTTGCAGAACATCCTTGGCATGGCCGCAGGATCCGCATTTGTAGGCGTAGATGGGCATGGCGTCAGGAGGGCGGAGGGTGCAAAGCCCTCAATTATAGGTGGCGCCCCGGCCTCTCGCCGCAGCGTCATTCCCGCGGAGGCGGGAATGACAGCCTCAGGTCGCGGCGCTTGCCACGTGCGCCGTCGGCTCGTGACGGTTCCTGAGCCACTGGGGGGCGAGCGAACCGACGATCATGCCCACGAAAGCCGCGATCAGGCCGGCCAGCTGCCCCGGGAACATCTTGGCCAGTTCCTCGCCGCCGATCTGCGGGAAGAACAGCACCCAGACCGAGACGCCGGCGGCGATGGAGAAGATCGCGCCCTGCGTCGTCGCGCGTTTCCAGTACAGCCCCATCACGAGCGGCACGAAGGCGCCCACGAGCGTGACCTGGTAGGCCGAGGACACGAGGTCGTAGATCGAGGTGCCCTTCATCGCGATGGCATAAGCCAGCACGATCGCGGTGAAGACGACGATGGTGACGCGCATGGCGAACAGCTGCTGCTTGTCGGTCATGCCGGGGCGCAGGTTCTTCAGGATGTTCTCGACGAAGCTCGTGGAGGGCGCGAGCAGCGTCGCCGAGGACGTGCTCTTGATCGCGGAGAGCAGCGCGCCGAAGAAGAGGATCTGCATGATGAGCGGCATCTTCGTGAGCACGAAGGTCGGCAGCACGCGCTGGTAGTCGTCCTTCGCGAGCGCCAGCGCCGAGTCGCCCATGACCACGACGGCGCTCAGGATGACGAACATCGGCACGAAGGCGAAGAGGATGTAGCTCACGCCCCCGATGACCGCGCCATTGCGCGCCGTGTCCGCGTCTTTCGCGGACATGACGCGCTGGAAGACGTCCTGTTGCGGAATGCTGCCCAGCATCATCGTGAGGCCCGCGCCGATGAAGAAGGCGATGTCGGTGAACGTGGGCGGCGGCAGGAAGGTCCACAGTTCCTTCGACGTCGCGACGGCGAGCACCTTGTCGGAGCCGCCGGCGAGGTCGGCCGCGAAGAACGCGATGATCGTCATGCCGACCACCAGCACGATCATCTGGATGAAGTCGGTCCACGCGACCGCGAGGAAGCCGCCGATCACGACGTAGACCAGCACCGCGAGCGTGCCGACGATCATGCCGGTGGTCTCGGACATCCCGCCGTCGGTGAGGACGGAGAACACGAGGCCGAGCGCCGTGATCTGCGCCGCGACCCAGCCGAGGTAGCTGAGGATGATGGCGACGGAGCAGAAGACCTCGATCCCGCGGCCGTAGCGCTGGCGGTAGAAGTCGCCGATGGTCAGGAGGTTCTTCTTGTACAGCTTCGCCGCGAAGAACAGGCCGACGAGAATGAGGCAGGTGCCCGCGCCGAACGGGTCCTCGACGATCGCGTTGAGGCCGCCCTGCACGAACTTCGCGGGGATGCCCATCACCGTCTCCGCCCCGAACCAGGTGGCGAAGGTCGTGGTCACGACCATGACCAGCGGCAAGCGGCGGCCCGCGATGGCGAAGTCCGCCGTGTTCCTGATGCGCGTGCCGGCCCAGGCGCCGATGGCGAGCGTGCCGAGAAGATAGAGCACCACGAAAGTGATCAGGGTGTGATTCATCGAAATCTCCACTACGTCCGTTCGCGCGGATTATGCATAGGAGCGAGTTGCGCTCAAGCCATACGAAGGTGGAGCAGCCCCTGCATCGCCAGGAGGCCCAGCGCGAACCCGAGGCCCAGATACACCACGCCGCGCAGGCGCCGGTTGGCGCGCCGCTCGTCGCGCAGCATCTCGAGCAATTCTCCGCGGCCGTCGTCGTGGCCACGCTGCAGATAGGTGTAGAGCAACCGCGGCAGGTCGGGAAGGATCTTCGCGTAACGCGGCGCCTGGTCGCGCAGTTCGTCGAAAAGGCGGCGCGGGCCGATCTGGTCGACCATCCAGCGCTCCAGGAAGGGCTTGGCCGTGGCCCACAGGTCGAGGTCGGGGTCGAGCTCGCGCCCGAGCCCCTCGATGTTCAGCAGCGTCTTCTGCAGCAGCACGAGCTGAGGCTGGATCTCCACGTTGAAGCGGCGCGAGGTCTGGAACAGGCGCATGAGCACCATGCCGAGCGACAGTTCCTTGAGCGGCCGGTCGAAGTACGGCTCGCACACGGTGCGCACCGCGCCTTCGAGTTCATCGACACGCGTGCCCGGCGGCACCCACCCGGACTCGATGTGGAGCTCGGCGACGCGCTTGTAGTCGCGGCGGAAAAAAGCCGTGAAGTTCTGCGCGAGGTATTCCTTGTCGAACTCGGTGAGCGTGCCGATGATGCCGAAGTCGAGCGAGATGTAGCGCCCGAAGGTGCCCGGCTCCAGGCTCACCTGGATGTTGCCGGGGTGCATGTCGGCGTGGAAGAAGCCGTCGCGGAACACCTGCGTGAAGAAGATCGTCACGCCGTCGCGGGCGAGCTGCCGCACGTCGACCCCGGCGTCGCGCAGGCGCTCGACCTGGCTGATGGGCACGCCCTTCATGCGCTCCATCACCATCACCTCGGGGTGGCAGAAGTCCCAGTACATCTCGGGGATCAGCACGAGGTTCAGGCCCGCCATGTTGCGGCGCAGCTGAGCGGCATTGGCCGCCTCGCGCACGAGGTCGAGCTCGTCGTGCAGGTACTTGTCGAACTCCGCCACCACCTCGCGCGGCTTGAGGCGGCGCGCGTCCTGCGACACGTTCTCCATCCAACCGGCCATCGTGCGCATGAGGTCGAGGTCCTTCTCGATCACGTTGAGCATGCCCGGGCGCAGGACCTTCACGGCCACCTCGCGCAGCTCGCCCGACCGCAGACGCAGCGTCGCGAAATGCACCTGCGCGATGGAGGCGCTGGCAACCGGCACGTGCTCGAAGCTCGCGAAGACGGTGTCCACCGGCGAGCGGAAGGCGCGCTCGATGATGTTCACCGCGACCTCGCTCGGAAACGGCGGCACGCGGTCCTGCAGCCGCGCCAGCTCGTCGGCGATGTCGGGCGGCAGCAGGTCGCGCCGCGTCGAAAGCACCTGGCCGAACTTCACGTAGATGGGGCCGAGCGCCTCGAGCGCTTCGCGCAGCCGCTGCCCGCGCGGCGCGTCGAGGCGGCGGCCGAACGCCACGATGCGCCCGATCGTGCGCAGCCAGCGCCGCTTGAAGCTCGAGAGCACCAGCTCGTCGAGGCCGTAGCGCAGGACGATCCAGAGGATGACCGCCGCGCGGAGATAGTGGGTCATTCTCGCGGGGCGCCGGTCGCTGCGGGAGGCATCGGCGACGGGGTCGGCGTCGGCGCGGGCGAGACCGTGGGCGCCGGCGATGCCGGCGACACGTCGTTGCCGCTGCCGCTCCTGCCCCCGGGAAAAGGAATGCTGCCCGCGAACTTGCGCACCGCGTCCGCCATCCCGCGCATGCCCTGCCCCAGCGCATGCGCCGGCGCATCGCCGATCACGCGGGCCATGTCCTCCTCGAGGTCCCAGCGGACATGGTCGACGAGCCACTGCACCTCGGCCGCGAGCTGCACGTCGCCCGCGATGCGCACCGCGGGCCGGTCGCCGCGCAGCGCGCCCTGCGCGAGCGCGAAGGGCGACTCCTCCGTGACCGTCAGCGTGAGATCGGGGACGACCGCGGCGGGCGCGAGTTCGAGCAGGCCCGCGGGCGTCGCCTGCAGGCGCATCGAAAACTGCCGCCAGTGCGCCTCGACGATGCGCCCTGTCTGGCGCTTCAGCCGGGCCTGGGCCTCGGCTTCCTGCTGAAGCACATGGTTGAGCAGCAGCACCATGCGGCGCTGGAGTTCCTCGACCATCCAGGGCGGCGGCCGCAGCAGGTCGCCCAGCTTGCCGAGTGCGCCATCGAAGAAAGAGCCGGGAGGTTGTGTCGCCATAGCCCCCGATGGTAGCGGCAGGCCGGGCCGCCATGCCTCCGTGCTACCGGCTACTGCAGCGCCTGCACGCCCGCCACCAGCCACCCGCCGCCGCCCGTGCGCGGCTTCACCATGTTCCACACCTCGCGGAACGGCGCCGGCCCGGCCGAGGGTTCCTCGCGGATCATCCCGGAGAACTCGACGCTCGCGAGCCAGTCGTCGACGGTTTCCTCGATGCCGAGCAGCTTCGCATCGAGCATGTCGACCTCGGTGCGGCTCGGCTGGCCGGGCGATTCGCGCTCCCGATCGGCGAGCTGCGCGCGGATTTCGCGCAGCATGTCGTCGGTCATCATCGAGCGCAGCGTGGACACGTCCGAGCGGTCCCACGCATCCTGCAGCGTCATGAAATTGCGCTTGGCGGCCGAGAGGAAGCCCTCGGTGTCGAACCCGGCCGGCACGCCCCAGTTCTGCGAGCCTCCCAGTCCCGAGCCGATGCCGAGCCCGCCCGCCGCCCCGGCGCCCCCGGCGGCATGGGCCGGCTGGGCCGCTTCGAAGGACGTGGTGTTGCGCTCCCACGGGCGCGCCGAGGCGTCGTTGCCGACCTTGTCGGGGTTGTACTGGCGCGCCAGCGGCGCGGGGTCCATCGGGCTCGCGCCCGCGCCCTGGTAGGCCAGCCCGCCCTGCCGGCCGCGGCGCGACTTCATGATGAACCCGATGACCGCCATGGCCACGAAGGCCAGCAGCAGCATCATGAGGATGTTGGCGAACCCGGCGCCCAGCCCCAGCGAGCTGGCGAGCCAGGCCAGGCCAAGGCCCGCGGCCAGGCCGCCGAGCATGGCGCCCCACGGGCGCGCGGGCGCCGGTGGCGTCGCGCCGGGCTGCCCCGGCCGCTGCGCCTGCTGCGCGTTCGCGGGCGAATTGGGTGCGGCCGCGGGCGGCGATGCCTCCCGCTGCGTCACGTTGGACGACTGCCGGCCGACCGACTTGCCGCCGCCCAGGCGGCGCGCGGCCTCGGCGTCGGGAATGCTGGCAAGCGCCATCAGCGCCACGAGAACCCAGGACCAGAATTTCATTTCGTTTCCCCTTGCACAGCGGCCGGGCCGCTCAACACTTGATGCCCACATGCAGCGCGACGACCCCGCCCGTGAGATTGTGATAGTCCACGTGGCCGAAGCCGGCGCGCTTCATCATCGCCCTCAGTTCTTCCTGCCCCGGATGCATGCGGATCGATTCGGCGAGGTAGCGATAGCTCGCCTCGTCGCCGGCCACCATGCGCCCCAGGCGCGGAAGCACCTTGAACGAATACCAGTCATACGCCTTTTCGAGCGGCCGCGCCACCTTGGAAAACTCCAACACGAGCAGCCGGCCACCGGGACGCAGCACCCGGCTCATCTCGGCGAGCGCGCGGTCCTTGTCGGTCATGTTGCGCAGGCCGAAGCCCACGCTCACGAGATCGAAAGCGCCGGAGGCGAAGGGAAGCTTCTCCGCATCGCACACGGTCGTGGGCAGGACGACGCCGGCATCGAGCAGGCGGTCGCGTCCGACGCGCAGCATCGATTCGTTGATGTCGGTGTGCGCCACCAGCCCCGACGGGCCGACCTTGCGCGCGAACGCCTGGGCCAGATCGCCCGTACCGCCCGCGATGTCGAGCACGCGCTGGCCCGGCTGCAGATGCGCGACGAGGACCGCGAACGCTTTCCACGCGCGATGCAAGCCGAGCGACATCAGGTCGTTCATGAGGTCGTATTTCGGCGCGACGGAGTCGAAGACCCCGCGCACGCGCCGCGCCTTGTCGTTCGCGTCGACCGAGTCGAATCCGAAGTGCGTCCTGCTCATCGTCGCGCCCTCAATGCCCGCACGAATGGCCGGACGCCGAAGCGGCGACCATCGGCGCATCGCGGTCCACTCCGGCTTCGGCCAGCCGCTTCTCGTACTCCGCCCACAGCCGCGCCTGCTGGTCGCCCAGGAAGTACAGGAAGTCCCAGGAGAAGATGCCGCTGTCGTGCCCGTCCGAGAACGTGGGCTTGACCGCGTAGTTGCCCACGGACTCGAGCTCGACCACGTCGACTTCGCGCTTTCCGGTCTGCAGCACCTCCTGGCCCGGCCCGTGGCCCTGCACCTCGGCCGAGGGCGAGTACACGCGCATGAGCTCGAACGGAATGCGGAAGACGCGTCCGTCGGAGAAGCCCGCCTCGAGCACGCGCGACTTGCCGTGCAGGGTGAGCGATTCGGGAGTGGGGGTGTCGTTGCGAAGGCCAGCCATCCCTCTACTCTAGGGCATGGCCGGCCGCTCTTCGGCTCAGAAGCGGTAGGAGACCGAAATATAGAACTTGTGATCGCCGCTGCGGGGCGACGCCGAGTTCACCGTCACGGGCACCTTGCTGTCGTTCAGCACGCGGCCGTAGTCGGCGCTCGCCGAGAACGACGTGCCGAAGAAGTAGCGCAGCCCGATGCCGATGCTCGCCAGCCGGTCCGACGAGGGCTTGTTGGTGCCATTTGGATTGTTGTTGCCGACCCAGCCGGCGTCGATGAAGCCGAGCAGGCGCAGGCCCGGCAGCAGCTCGGGCGTGGTCAGCTCCATGGTGCCCGAGATCCCCATGTCGCCGGACACCGGCCGCTCGATCGTCGTGCCGCGCACCGAACTCAGGCCGCCCAGGCCGAACTGCTCGCCCGAGATCAGCACGTCGGGGCTGTACTGGTACTGCACGCGGCCGCTCCACAGCCAGTCCTTGAAGACCGCCGCGCTGTAGGTGAGCCCACCGCGCACGGCCTTCCAGTGAACGGTCTCGACGCGCGGATCCTCGGAGCGGTACGAGCGCAGGTCGTTGGAGTTGCCGGTGCCCGTGTTCATCGCGAAGTCGACGTTGTAGCCCCACACGGAGGTGTCGGACTCCACGCGTGCCGTGTAGCCCAGGGTGAGCGGGCGGCTGCGGCGGTCGAAGGTGTCGGGGATGACGAGGTCGTTGACCTTGGACGCGTTGAACACCTTGTCGTCGAGCGACACGGTGAAGTAGCTGCGCCGCCCGCCCTCGGGCGGCAGGTACTGCGTGTAGTTGATGCCGAGCGTGTGGCCCGCGCCCGTGCTGGTGAAGGCGCCGAAATTGCCCACCACGTCCGAGCGGGTGTAGCTCGCGCCGACCACGCCGCCCACCGGGTAGAGGGGCGCCTTGTACGACAGGCCCAGCTGCTTCACGTCGCTCATGCGCTCGAGCGAGGTGGTGTAGGCGCCCACGAACTGGTGGTCGCGGTTCCACAGGTTGGTGTGGCCACCCGAGACCGTGAAGCGGTCCCGTCCGGACGACTCGGACCCGGCATTGGACAGGCTCACGCCGAAGGTCCACGGGCGGCTCTCGCGCACGGTGATCGTGGAGTCGATCTTGTCCGGCTCGTCGGACTCGCGAATGCCCAGCTGGATCTGCTTGTTGGGGTTTTCGTTGGCGATGGCCGTCTGCACGGCGAGCATCTTGAAGTTGGGCGTCTTGCCGACCTGCAGCTCCGGCAGCGTGCGGCGGATGTTGTCGTCGTCGTAGATCTTCGTGCTGCCCTCGGCGCGCTCGATCGCGATGCGGCTGATGGTGAAGGTGACGATCTCGAGCTTGACCGTCTCGCCCACTTCCTGCGGCGGCAGGGCCACGCGATGCAGGCCGAAGCCGCGGTCGCGCAGCGCCTTCTCGAGCGCGGTCGTCGCTTCCTGCAGGGTGTCCATGGTCGCGTTCGGCTTGACGTAGGGCGCGAGGATGCGCGCGGTCTCGGCGTCGCCCAGCGGGTTCTCGCCGGAGACGGTGAAACCGCGGATGCCGAACTGCGGCGCCGGGGCGGGCGCGGCCATGGGCGCGGAAGGGGCGGGGGGAGCGGCGGGCGCCGGTGCCTGCGCGAGCGCCGCACTGCCGCCGGCGAGAGCCGTCCAGGCGAGCAGCACCCTCGCTTTGCGCCGTGCCTGCCCGCGCGGCGCGCCAGGTTTCTGATTCATCTTCTTGTCGCCCCTCGTGGGTTCGGAGCGACGATTCTCTCACCGGGGAGAACGTTTTGTCACGACGCGATGGCCTCGCGTTTCACTTGCACTGGTTCGACTGTTTGATTCCGGCATCGTTCAGCACGCTGACCAGCAGCGGGTTCTTCGTCGTCGGCGGCGGAACCTTGTCGAAGTCGATGAACTTCGGGATGGTGTTGGGCCGGGCGGTCTGCCCTTGCGGGCTGGCGAATCCCGCTTCGCCCTTGCCGAGGTGCAGCACCTCGCCCGCCGTCGCGACTTCGATGTGGCCGTCGCGCACGAAGACGAACAAGCCCTCCTGCGCGTCCGACACCTGCTCGCGCGTGAACAGCTTCTGCGGCGGCGTCACGGTGTCGGGACGCGCGCCCTCGACCGGGGGCTGCGTGTTGATGGGCAGGATGCCCTGCGGCGAGATGAAGAGGCCCTGCCCCGCCTGCAGCACCTGCAGCGCGGTCTGGCCCGAAGGCGTGACCGCGATGGAGCCGAGCCAGGCGAAGAGCGTGAGGCCGGAGCCGCTCGCGCCCGCCTCGCCCGCGCAGGCGCCCGTGCAGACGATGTCGAGCCCGGTGCCCCGCACGCCGATGGTGGCCGTGGCCGTGCTGAAGCCCACGTTGCGGTTGTTGGCCCGCGCGATCAGGCCGGTGAGCGCGCGCACCGAGCCCTTGAGCACCGACGCGAGGAAACGGCCCTCGCCCGCGTTCCGCTCGTCGTAGACGAAGTTGTCGATGCGAAACCGCGTGTTGGAGCCGAGCGTCATGCGGCTGTCGTCGCGGAAGGCAAGGATGGCGCGCGTGCCATTCCCGGTCTCGACCACGTCGCCCGGATACACGCTACCGCCGTCGACGAGCCGGCGGCGCTGGTTGGAAGCATCCACCGCGTTGACTTCGCCGAACGCCTGGATCACCTTGGCGCTCGCGAGCACGGCGTTGGGACGCGCCTGGTCGCTGATGCGCGAGGACTCCGTGCCGCATTCGCGGGTACACAGGCGCGCGTCGAAATCGGTACCGCGAATGCCGATGGTGGCCGTGTTCGTCTGCACCCGCGCCGCATTGGGCGAACTCTTCGAGATGAGGCCGGTGACCGCCCGGAAGCCGCCGCGCACCATCTGCAGGAGCATGGAGTTGTCGGTCGCGTTCTCCTTGAACTGGTACTGCGAGATCACCAGCTCGGAATTTGGCCGCACGGTCATGCGCGTGCCGTCGGCGAGCTTGATGATGGCGCTGGCGCCCTCGGACGTGGTGAGCCGGTCGCCCTCCATCAGCGGCAGGCCCTTGCCGAGCGTGCGCGGCGTGGCGGAGCCGGTCTGCGCGAAGCCGACGCCGCGCGAGAACTCGACCTCCCCCGCCCGTTGAGCGCTCGCCGCCGATGCGAAAAGGCCGAGCCCGAGCACCAGGCCGGCCCGCCAGATCTGTCGAATCAATCGCTCGCGCATCGAAAACCTCCGGGAACGCTTCCGCTTCCCACTGAAAACGGCTCTATTCCTGAGTTATACACGGTGAGGGCTCGGATGCACGAGAACGATTTCACCGCAGAGCGTGCGCTCGCGTGCGGTTTTCGACGATTGCGTGCGATTTTCAGGGGGCGTGCGACAAGGCCGCAACGAGGGCGTGCTCGAGGTCCGCACGCGCCGCTTCGACCTCGGCCAGGCGCCATGCCGGCGCTTCGCGCAGGGCCACTCCCCAAACCGGCGTGGGAAAGTGGCTGTCCCACTCGAATCGCGCGACGACGTGCCAGTGCAGGTGCGCGACCATGTTGCCCAGCGCGGCGAGGTTGACCTTGGTGGGCCGCAGATGCCGGCGCAGCACGGCCTCGACCGTCGCCACCGCTTCCATGCAGTCGCGGCGCTCGTCGGCGGAGAGTTCGGAGAATTCGGCGACGTGTGCGTTCCAGACCACACGGTAGAACGCGGGAAAGCCGGCCTCGTCCGCGCGGATCAGCCGCCACCGCGGCGTCCGCACGAGCAGCGTGCCGCCGGCCGATTCGCACAGCGGGCAGCCGGCCGCGCCCTGGCTCACACCAGCACCCGCTCGATGCCGCCGTCGTTTGCCGCCTTCACGTATTCGGGCATCCAGTTCTCGCCGAGGATCTTGCGCGCCATCTCGACCACGATGTAGTCGGCTTCCAGCAGTCCGTTCTGCAGGTCGTGGCCATAGCGGCTCAGGCCCTGCAGGCAGCTCGGGCAGCTGGTGAGGACCTTGATGTCGTCCTTCGCGCCGACCGCGCCCGCGCCGCGCAGCGCGGCCTCGTCCTTGCGCAGCTCCTCTTCCTTGCGGAAGCGGACCTGCGTGGAGATGTCGGGGCGCGTCACGCCCAGCGTGCCCGACTCGCCGCAGCAGCGCTCGGTCTTGCGCACCTGGTCGCCCAGCAGCGCCTTCACCGTCTTCATCGGCTCCTGCAGCTTCATGGGCGAATGGCAGGGATCGTGGAACAGGTAGGCGCCCGCGTCCCCCAGCGTGATGCCCTTTTCGAGCAGGTATTCGTGGATGTCGACGATGCGGCAGCCGGGGAAGATCTGGTCGAACTCGTAGCCCTGGAGCTGGTCGTAGCAGGTGCCGCAGCTCACCACGACGGTCTTGATGTCGAGGTAGTTGAGCGTGTTGGCCACGCGGTGGAACAGCACGCGGTTGTCGGTCGTGATCTTCTCGGCCTTGTCGAACTGGCCGCTGCCGCGCTGCGGATAGCCGCAGCACAGATAGCCGGGCGGCAGCACCGTCTGCACGCCCGCATGCCACAGCATGGCCTGCGTGGCCAGGCCGACCTGCGAGAACAGGCGCTCGGAGCCGCAGCCCGGGAAGTAGAAGACGGCCTCGGTCTCCGGCGTCGTCGCCTGCGGGTTGCGGATGATCGGAACGTAGTCCTTGTCCTCGATGTCGAGCAGCGCGCGCGCGGTCTTCTTGGGCAGGCCGCCGGGCAGCTTCTTGTTGATGAAGTGGATGACCTGCTCCTTCACCGGCGCGCGCTCGTGCGTCGACGGCGGCAGCGTCACCTGCTTCTTCGCGAAGCCGCGCAGCAGGTCGTTGCCCAGGCGCTGGAGCTTGAAGCCCACGTCGACCATCGCCGTGCGCGCGAGCTTGATCGTCTCCGGGTTCGTCGCGTTCAGCATGAACATCGCGGCCGCGTTGCCGGGGCGGAAGCTCTTCTGCCCCATCTTGCGCAGCAGGTTGCGCATGTTCATCGACACGTCGCCGAAGTCGATCTTCACCGGGCAGGGGTTCGCGCACTTGTGGCAGACCGTGCAATGGTCGGCCACGTCCTCGAACTCCTCCCAGTGCTTGATGGACACGCCGCGGCGCGTCTGCTCCTCGTACAGGAAGGCCTCGACCAGCAGCGAGGTCGCGAGGATCTTGTTGCGCGGGCTGTACAGCAGGTTGGCGCGCGGCACGTGCGTCGCGCACACCGGCTTGCACTTGCCGCAGCGCAGGCAGTCCTTCACGCTGTCGGCGATGGCGCCGATGTCGCTTTGCTGCATGATCAGCGACTCGTGGCCCATGAGGCCGAACGAGGGCGTGTACGCGTTGGTGAGATCGGCGTAGACCGACATCGCCTCGGCATCCGCCACCGAATGCCGCAGCAGCTTGCCCTTGTTGAAGCGGCCCTCGGGGTCGACCCGCTGCTTGTAGTCGGCGAAGGGCTGGAGTTCCTCGTCGGTCAGGAACTCGAGCTTGGTGATGCCGATGCCGTGCTCGCCCGAGATCACGCCGTTCAGCGCGCGCGCGAGCACCATGATGCGCTTCACGGCCTCGTGCGCCGTCTGCAGCATCTCGTAGTCGTCGCTGTTGACGGGGATGTTGGTGTGGACGTTGCCGTCGCCCGCGTGCATGTGCAGCGCGACCCACACGCGGCCCTTGAGCACGCGCTTGTGGATCGCCTCCACCTCCTTCAGCACCGGCACGAAGGCGTTGCCGGCGAAGATCTGCTGCAGAGGCGCGCGGATCTGCGTCTTCCAGCTCGCGCGCAACTCGTGCGACTGCAGTCGCGGGAACAGCGGATCGACGTCGTCGAGCCAGCCCTGCCAGAGCGCCTGCACCTCGCGCACGAGCGAAAGCGCCTGCTGCACGCGGTCCTCGAGCAGCTCCGCCGACGGGATCTCGTTCGCGTCGTCGAGCTTGCCCAGCGGCAGGTTGCCGCGGTCGAAGAAGGCCGCGAGCTCGTGCGCCAGCTTCAGCTTGTTGCGCAGCGACAGCTCGATGTTGATGCGCTCGATGCCGTCGGTGTACTCCGCCATGCGCTCCAGCGGGATCACCACGTCCTCGTTGATCTTGAACGCGTTGGTGTGCTTGCTGATCGCGGCGGTGCGCTTGCGGTCGAGCCAGAATTTCTTGCGCGCCTCGGGGCTGACGGCGATGAAGCCCTCGCCGCTGCGCGTGTTGGCCATGCGGACCACTTCGGAGGTCGCGCGGGCGACCGCATCCGCATCGTCGCCGGAGATGTCGCCGACCAGCACCATCTTCGGCAGACCGCCGCGCTTGGACTTGGTGCTGTAGCCGACAGCGCGCAGGTAGCGGTCGTCCAGGTGCTCCAGGCCCGCGAGCACGGTGCCGCTGCGAAGCTGCTCCGCGAACATGAAGTCCTTGATCTCGACGATGCTCGGCACGGCGTCCTTGGCCTGTCCGAAGAATTCGAGGCAGACCGTGCGCGTGTGCGCCGGCATGCGGTGGACGACCCAGCGCGCGCTGGTGATGAGGCCGTCGCAGCCTTCCTTCTGCACGCCGGGCAGGCCCGAGAGGAATTTGTCGGTGACGTCCTTGCCGAGGCCGACCTTGCGGAAGCTCGCGCCGGGGACCTCGATGCGTTCGCTGCGCACCGGCGTCTTGCCGTCGGCTTCGAAATACTTCAGCTCGAAGGTCGCCACCGGCGCGTCGTGGATCTTGCCGAGGTTGTGGTCGAGGCGCGTGACCTCCAGCCACTGCGCCTGCGGCGTCACCATGCGCCACGACACGAGGTTGTCGAGCGCCGTGCCCCACAGTACGGCCTTCTTGCCGCCGGCGTTCATGGCGACGTTGCCGCCGATGCACGATGCCTCGGCCGAGGTCGGGTCGACCGCGAAGACGAAGCCCGCGCGCTCGGCCGCGTCGGACACGCGCTGCGTGACCACGCCCGCTTCGGTCCACACCGTCGCCACCGGCTCGGCGCGGCCGGGGATCGCGATGTGCTCCACCTCGGTCATCGCCTCGAGCTTCTCGGTGTTGATGACCGCGCTCTTCCACGTGAGCGGCACCGCTCCGCCGGTGTAGCCCGTGCCGCCGCCGCGCGGAATGATCGTGAGGCCGAGTTCGATGCAGCCCTTCACCAGCCCGGCCATCTCGGCCTCGGTGTCCGGCGTGAGGACCACGAAGGGGTATTCGACGCGCCAGTCGGTCGCGTCGGTGACATGCGAGACGCGCGACAGCCCGTCGAACTTGATGTTGTCGCGGGCCGTGTAGCGGCGCAGCGCGCGGGTGGTGCGCGAGCGCAGCGCGCCGACCACGGTGAAACTTTCGTCGAACGACTTCACCGCGGCGCGCGCGGCCGCCAGCAGTTCGCCCACGAGCGAGTCGCGCTGCCCGTCCGTCTGCGGCGTGCGGCGCTTCTCGACCTCGCCCAGGCGGTGCTGCAGCGCCTCGACCAGCTGGCCGCGCCGGCGCGGGTTGTCGAGCAGGTCGTCCTGCAGGTACGGGTTGCGCTGCACGACCCAGATGTCGCCCAGCACCTCGTAGAGCATGCGGGCGGAGCGCCCCGTGCGGCGCTCCTCCCGCAGGCGGTGCAGCAGCTCCCACGCGCGTTCGCCGAGCAGGCGGATCACGATCTCGCGGTCGGAGAACGAGGTGTAGTTGTAGGGAATCTCGCGCAGGCGGGGCGCATCGCCGTCGGCCGCGGCCAGAAGTTGTTCGATCGGTGTGGGAGCGTTCATCGAGAGTTGGCGTGTCAGCCAAACGAATGCACCAGCGGCTGAGAGAGGATGTTACCGCAGCGCAGCATCCCGCTGGCGTCCTATGGGAAACCCGCCTTGCCCCAGCGGGGGCGGCCCGTTCTAATCGTTGTCACAAATCTGCCCTACAGTCCTGCGCTTCCCGGGCATTTCATCCAAGGAGAATTCATGAAACTCAAGCTTTGCAGCCTCGCGCTGGCCGCCGTCTTCGCGACCGCCGCCCAGGCGCAGACCGAGATCACGTGGTGGCATTCCATGACCGCCGTCAACAGCGAGTGGGTCAACGACCTCGCGAAGAACTTCAACGCCAGCCAGAAGGATTACAAGGTCACGCCGGTCTACAAGGGCGCGTACGACGAATCGATGACGGCGGCCATTGCCGCGTTCCGCGCCGGCAACGCGCCGCACATCCTGCAGGTGTTCGAGGTCGGCACCGCCACCATGATGGCCAGCAAGACCGCGATCGTGCCCGTGGGCAAGGTCATGGAGGACGCCGGCAAGAAGTTCGACCCGTCCGCCTACATCCCCGCCGTCGCCGGCTATTACACGGCGCCCAACGGGCAGATGCTGAGCTATCCGTTCAACAGCTCCACCACGGTCTTCTACATCAACAAGGACGCGTTCAAGAACGCCGGCCTCGACACGACGAAGATGCCGGCGACCTGGCCCGAGGTCGCGCTTGCGGCCGCCAAGCTGAAGGCGAGCGGCCACAAGTGCCCGTTCACGACATCGTGGCAGGGCTGGACCCAGCTCGAGAGCTTCTCGGCCTGGCACAACACCGAGCTCGCCACGCAGGACAACGGACTGAAGGGTCCCGGCGCGCGCCTGGTCGCCAACTCGCCCCTGCACGTGCGCCACATCGAGAACCTCGCCAACATGGCCAAGCAGGGCCTGTTCATCTACAAGGGCCGCAATGCGGCGGCGGACGGCTCCTTCGTCTCCGGCGAGTGCGCGATGATCACGGCGTCCTCGGGCTCCTACGGCAACTTCTCGAAGAACGCGAAGTTCCAGCTGGGCGTGTCGACCATGCCCTATTACCCGGACGTGCCCGGCGCGCCGCAGAACACCGTCATCGGCGGCGCGAGCCTGTGGGTGATGTCGGGCAAGAAGCCCGAGGAATACAAGGGCATCGCGACCTTCTTCGAGTACCTTTCCAGCCCCGAAGTGCAGTCGGCCAGCCACAAGCGCACCGGCTACCTGCCGATCACCATGGCCGCGTACAAGCTGACCGAGTCGTCGGGCTTCTACAAGCAGAACCCCGGCACCGACACGGCCGTGAACCAGATGATCCGCAAGGTGACCAACAAGTCGCGCGGCATCCGCCTGGGCAACTACGTGCAGATCCGTACCATCGAGGACGAGGAACTCGAGCAGGTGTGGGCCGGCAAGAAGTCGGCGAAGGAAGCGCTGGATTCGATCGTCAAGCGCGGCAACGAGCTGCTCGAGCGCTTCGACAAGGCCAACAAGGGCTGACCCCGACCACCGACGAAACGGCCAAGGCCCCGCAAGGGGCCTTGCCTCATTGAAATCCCCGAATGGAAAAGAAAGTCGTCTTCCGCGCCACCTGGCTGCCGTGGCTGCTGCTGCTGCCCCAGGTCGCCATCATCTCGGTGTTCTTCTTCTGGCCCGCCGGCCAGGCCTTGCTGCAATCGGTACAGCAGCAGGACGCGTTTGGAAGCACCGTGACCTTCGTGGGCCTCGAGAACTTCCGCAATCTCTGGAAGGACGAGACCTACCTCGCCTCGTTCAAGACCACGGCGATCTTCTCGGCGCTCGTCGCGTTCTTCGGCATCGTGCTGTCGCTCCTTCTCGCCGTGTTCGCGGACCGCGTGCTGCGCACCGCCACGTTCTATCGCACGCTGCTCGTGTGGCCTTATGCGGTCGCGCCGGCCGTGGCCGCCGTGGTGTGGCTGTTCATGTTCTCGCCGAGCATCGGCGTGCTGGCCTACTACATGCGCAACCTCGGTTTCGGCTGGGACCCGCTGCTCAACGGCCACCATGCGATGGCGCTCATCGTGATGACGGCCGTGTGGAGCCACATCTCGTACAACTTCCTGTTCTTCGTCGCCGGCCTGCAGAGCATCCCGAAATCGCTGATCGAGGCGGCCGCCATCGACGGCGCCGGGCCCTGGCGGCGGTTCTGGACGGTGCAGCTGCCGCTGCTGTCGCCCACCACGTTCTTCCTCCTCGTGATCAACATCGTCTACGCCTTCTTCGCGACCTTCGGCATCGTCGACGCGGCCACCAAGGGCGGCCCCGGCAAGGAGACCGCCATCCTCGTCTACAAGGTCTATTTCGACGGCTTCAAGGCGCTCGACTTGGGCGGCTCCGCCGCGCAGTCGGTCGTACTGATGGTCATCGTCATCCTGCTGACCGTGGTTCAGTTCCGCTTCGTCGAGAAGAAGGTGAATTACCAATGATCGAACGCAACCGCTTCCTCGCGGTCCTCTCGCACGCGGTCCTGATCGTCGGCGTGATCATCATCGCGTTTCCGGTGTACGTCGCCTTCGTCGCCTCCACGCACACGCAGCAGGACATCGTGCAGGCGCCGATGCCCCTGCTGCCGGGCGCTCATTTCGTCGAGAACTACGTCGGCGCCCTCAGCGGCCAGCGCGGCGGCAGCGGCTCCACCGCGCCGGTCGCGCGACAGCTGTTCGTGAGCTTCGTGATGGCCATCGGCATCGCGGTCGGCAAGATCGCCGTGTCGCTGCTGTCGGCCTTCGCGATCGTGTACTTCCGCTTTCCGTTCCGGATGGCGTTCTTCTGGGCGATCTTCATCACGCTGATGCTGCCGGTGGAGGTACGGATCGTGCCCACCTACAAGGTCATCTCCGACCTCGGCATGCTCAACACCTTCGCGGGGCTCACCATCCCGCTCATCGCGTCGGCCACGGCAACCTTCCTGTTCCGGCAGTTCTTCCTGACGGTGCCGGACGAACTCGCCGAGGCGGCGCGCATGGACGGGGCAAGTCCGATGCGCTTCTTCTTCGACGTGCTGCTACCCCTGTCGGCCACGAGCATGGCGGCGCTCTTCGTCATCCAGTTCATCTACGGCTGGAACCAGTACCTCTGGCCCCTGCTCGTCACCACCGACGAGAACATGTACCCGGTCGTCATGGGCATCAAGCAGATGATCCCGCACAGCGGCGACTCGATGGTGGAGTGGAACGTGATCATGGCGACGGCCATCCTCGCGATGCTGCCGCCGGCCATCGTCGTCGTGCTGATGCAGAAGTGGTTCGTCAAGGGTCTCGTGGATACGGAAAAATAGAAATGGCAGCCATCTCTCTGAAGAACGTCGTCAAGAAGTACGGCAAGGGCAAGCAGGAAGTCCAGGTGATCCACGGCGTGAACGCCGAGATCGACAAGGGCGAGTTCATCGTGATCGTGGGCCCCTCGGGCTGCGGCAAATCGACGCTGCTGCGCATGATCGCGGGGCTGGAGGAAGTGACCGGCGGCGAGATCTGGATCGGCAACCGGGTCGTCAACGAGCTCGAGCCGGCCGAGCGCGACATCGCCATGGTGTTCCAGAACTACGCGTTGTATCCGCACATGAGCGTGTACGACAACATGGCGTACGGCCTCAAGATCAAGAAGATGCCGGCCGCCGAGATCCGGCAGCGCGTCGACAAGGCCGCGGGCATCCTCGAGCTCGCGCACCTGCTCGAGCGCAAGCCGCGCCAGCTGTCGGGCGGGCAGCGCCAGCGCGTCGCCATGGGCCGTGCGATCGTGCGGCAGCCGCAGGTGTTCCTGTTCGACGAGCCGCTGTCGAACCTCGACGCCAAGCTGCGCGCGCAGACGCGCATCGAAATCCAGAAGCTGCACCGCGAGCTGGGCATCACCTCGCTCTTCGTCACGCACGACCAGGTCGAGGCGATGACGCTCGCGCAGCGCATGATCGTGATGAACGCCGGCGCGATGGAGCAGTTCGGCACGCCCGAGGAGGTGTACCACCGGCCCGCGACCACCTTCGTCGCGAGTTTCATCGGCTCGCCGCCGATGAACCTGCTGAAGAACGCGCCGGGCGGACGCAGCGGCGTGATCACCGGCATCCGGCCCGAGCATCTCGCCGTCGGCAACGAAGGCTGGGACGTGCGCGTGGAGACGGTCGAGCTGCTCGGCGCCGAACGGCTCGTCTACGGCAAGCTCGGCGAAGAGGCGGTGATCGTCCGCACCGACGAAGCGCAACCCGCGCCGAAGCCCGACGACTGGATTCGCGTGCGGCCGCTCGAAGGGCGCCTGCACGAATTCGACGCCACCACGAACAAGCGGATCTGAGTCGCCCCATGCAAGCCTGGCCTTATCCGCGCTGGATCGCGCACCGGGGCGCCGGACACCTCGCCCCCGAAAACACGCTCGCCGCGTTCCGCCTCGGCGCGCACCATGGCTATCGCATGTTCGAATGCGACGCGAAGCTGTCCGCCGACGGCGTGCCGTTCCTGATGCACGACGCGACCCTGGAACGCACCACCAACGGCACGGGCGTGGGTGGCGAGCGCCCCTGGTCAGAGCTCTCGCGGCTCGATGCCGGCAGCTGGCACTCGCGCGCGTACGCGGGCGAGCCGCTGCCGACGCTCGAGAGCCTGGCGCGTTACTGCATCGCCAACGGCCTGTTCTTCAACATCGAGATCAAGCCGACGCCGGGCGTCGAGGCGCGCACCGGCACGGTCGTCGCCGAACACGCGGCGCGCTGGTGGAAGGGGCGCGTTCCGCCGCTCTTCACGTCGTTCAAGGTCGAGTCGCTGCAGGCCGCCGCCGCCGCGCAACCCGAAATTCCCCGGGGCTTGCTGGTCGACAACTTCACCGATGGCTGGCTGCAGCGCGCGCAGTCCCTGAAGTGCGCGGCGCTCGTTTGCAACCATGCGCTGTGGGACAGCGCGACCGTGGCCGCCGTGCACGCCGTCGGCATGCGCTGCCTCAGCTACACGGTGAACGACGAGTGGGCGGCCGAGCGGCTGATCGCGCTCGGCACCGACGGCATCATCACGGACGCCGTCGACAGGTTCGCGCCTTAGCGCAGATCGCTCGCCAGCGACGCAAGCGTCTCCGGCGCGATCTGCACGTGCGCCGGATAGTTCGTGTGGTCGCAGCCGAGCTTCACGCCCGCGCCGGCCTTCACGGCGGCGCGCATCGCGGCGTCGAGCTCGAAGCGCAGGAAATGCACGGCCGAGGTCTTCTCGTCGTTCTCGCGCTCCAGGTCCTCGTCGGCCAGCGCGTAGACGCGCGCATGGCCCTCGACTTCGACGAACATGCGGTCTTCCACGCCGATGAGGCGCGCGAGTTCGCGGCGGCGCTCGTTCTCGTCCGGATACTCGATCATCATCGTGGCCTTCCAGTTCGTGCCGTCGGGCACGAGCGGCGCGTAGGCGTCGACTTCCGACTGGATGCCCTCTTCCTCGAAGATCTTCTCGATGCGCAGCATCTCCTGGATCTGGTAGCGCATCGACAGTTCGCTCTCGAACTGCACCCCGATGTGCTCGCCGAGATGCACCGAGCGCAGCTTGCGGTGCGCGATGATCTCGCCCTTGTGCGCCTTGCGCCACTTGCTGTAGGCCTCCAGCGACATCAGGCTGTCGGCGGTGATCGTTCCCTTGAGTTCCATGGCGAATCGTCGATGTCGAATTCAGTCCAGCCCGTACGCCTTGCGCACGAGCGACAGCGGATGTTCGACCTGGGGCTCGCCCAGGCCGTTGCGCTCGAAGCCCTGCTCGATGTGGTGGCCGGCCAGCGCGCAGTCGGAGCTGATGTAGTCGGGTGCGCCACCCGCGGGGTGCTCCGCCATCCGCTTGAACAGCGGCTTGCCGATCTTCATCGCGGCCTCGTGCGTCCCCTTCTTCACGCCGTAGGTGCCGGCATGGCCGGAACAGCGCTCGTTGGTATGCACCGTCGTGCCCGGCACCATCTTGAGCACTTCCTCGGTCTTGCGGCCGATGTTCTGCACGCGCTGGTGGCAGGGCACGTGGTAGCTCACCTTGCCGAGCGGCGTCTTGAAGTCGGTCTTGAGCAGGCCGTCGCGGCGGCGCGCGGCGAGGTACTCGAACGGGTCCCACATCGCCTTCTTGACGGCCTGCACCTCGGCGTCGTCCGGGTACATCAGCGGGATTTCCTGCTTGAACATCAGCGTGCAGCTCGGCACCGCCGCAAGGATCGCATAACCTTCGCGGGCGTATTTCGCCAGGACGGGGATGTTCTTCTGCTTGCCCGCATCGACGGACTCGAGGTCGCCGAGTTCGAGCTTGGGCATGCCGCAGCAGCTCTCCTTCTCGACGAGCACGTACGGAATGTCGTTGTGCGCCAGCACCTTCAGCAAGTCCATGCCGATGCCGGGCTCGTTGTAGTTCACGTAGCAGGTGGAATACACCGCCACCTTGCCCGGCGTACGCTCGCCGTCCTTCACCGGGACGTTGGCGGATTCGGGCGCGGCGCCACGGAACCTTCGCGTGGCAAGCGCCGGCAGCCAGGCGTTGCGATCCACGTGCAGCGTCGCCTCCATCGCGGCGCGCGCCGGCTTCGTATGGTTCACCGCGTTCGCGACCTGCGTGACGATGGGGATTCCAGCGAGCTGCCCATGCACGTCGGTCGACGACAGGAACTTCGCGCCGAAGTCCACGCCGCCCTGCTTGAACTTGATCGCCTTGGCCCGCAGCATGGTGTGCGGGAAATCCAGGTTCCATTCGTGCGGGGGCACGTAGGGACACTTGGTCATGTAGCAGAGGTCGCACAGATAGCAGTGGTCGACCACCTTCCAGTAGTCCTTCTTGTCCACGCCGTCGACCTCGCCCGTCTTGCTCTCGTCGACCAGGTCGAAGAGCGTCGGGAAGGACGCGCACAGGCTGACGCAGCGGCGGCAGCCATGGCAGATGTCGAAGACCCGCTCGAGCTCCTTGAAGCAGGCGGCTTCGTCGTAGAACGCCTGCGATTTCCAGTCGAGGGGATTGCGCGTAGGCGCCTCCAGGTTGCCTTCCCGCGCCATCTCTCTCGCCCTCAGTCCGTCAGTTCGTTCAGGGCCTTCGTGTAGCGGTTCGCGTGCGAACGCTCGGCCTTCGCCAGCGTCTCGAACCAGTCCGCGATCTCGTCGTGGCCTTCCTCGCGCGCCGTCTTCGCCATGCCGGGGTACATGTCGGTGTACTCGTGCGTCTCGCCGGCCACGGCGGCCTTGAGGTTGTCGCGCGTCGCGCCGATCGGCAGGCCCGTCGCCGGGTCGCCGCACTGCTCCAGCCACTCGAGGTGGCCGTGCGCATGGCCCGTCTCACCTTCGGCCGTGGAGCGGAACAGCGCCGCCACGTCGTTCTGGCCTTCCACGTCCGCCTTGTTCGCGAAGTAGAGGTAGCGGCGGTTCGCCTGCGACTCGCCCGCGAAGGCGGCCTTCAGGTTTTCTTCCGTCTTGGAGCCTTTGAGTTGTCCCATGGGTGATCTCCTTCGTCGATGATGATGAGAGAAAGAACATGCCCCGCGCTTGCGGCGACAGCGCAAGCGTAGTGAGATCGGGCGGAGCCGTCCAATAGCCGGCCCCAATGGACCTCATCGCCGACGGCTATGGATACGGCAGGGTTGATTGACGTCGTCAACCCGCCGACCGTTACGATACAGTGAACGCATTACGCATCGTTGAACGAGACACCGACATGCCGCACACCCCAGCACTGCCCCCGCCCGCCCCCATCCAGCAGCTGCACCACTACGCCTACCGCGCGAAGGATGCCGAGGAAACGCGGCATTTCTACGAAGACATCCTCGGCCTGCCGCTCTATCACATCATCCAGAGCGACGTGGTGCCGAGCACGGGCGAATACTGCCCCTACACGCACTTCTTCTTCCGACTGCAGGACGGCTCGTTCATCGCGTTCTTCGACCTGGGCGACGACGTCGCGTGCGAGCCCTCGCCCAACACCCCGAAGTGGGTCAACCACATCTCCTTTCGCGTGAACACGATCGCGGAGCTGGAGGCGATGAAGATGCGGCTGGAAGCCAACGGCGTCGAGGTGCTGGGCGTGACCGACCACCACATCTTCCACAGCATCTACTTCTTCGACCCCAACGGCGTGCGGCTGGAGCTCACCGCGCAGCTCGCCGACGAGTTCCAGATGCTGCAGGAGAGCAAGACCGCGCACGACCGGCTGAACGAGTGGACGAAGCGCAAGGCGCAGTGGCGCAAGGACCGCGCGGCGGGCAAATCGGTCGCGCCGCTCAAGCCGCAGCAGAACGACCGGCCGGAATTCGTGAAGGCGTGAGCGTCATGGGCGGATTCGCCGCGTCGGCATTCGTCAACGGCTACGAGTTCACGCAGGGCACGGGTTACCGCCTGCCCGAGTACCCGTTTCGCGAGCCGCCCGAGCTGACTTCGGGCGAGCGGAAGCGGCACCCCATCGTCATCGTCGGCGGCGGGATGAGCGGCCTCACGCTCGCGTGCGCCCTCGCGAAGTTCGGCGTCGCCGCCGTGGTGCTCGACGAGGACAACACCGTCGGCGTCAAGGGCGCGGCCTCGCGCGGCATCTGCTACACGCAGAAGTCGCTCGAGATTTTCCGGCGGCTGGGCATCTTCGAGCGCATCGCGGCCAAGGGGATCCAGTGGAGCGTCGGCCGCACCTTCGCCGGCCACGACGAGGTGTATTCGTTCGACCTGCGCCAGCAAGGCGCGTTCAATCTCTCCGAGCAGCCGCCTTTCATCAACATCCAGCAGTTCTACGTGGAGGGCTACCTCGTCGAGCGCATCGCGGAACTCGGACACGCCGACATCCGGTGGCGCAACCGCGTCGTCGGCTTCGTGCAGGACGAGGAAAAGGCGACGCTGACCGTCGACACGCCCGCGGGCCAGTACATGCTCGAAGCGGAGCACGTGATCGACGCGACCGGCTCGCACAGCCCGTTTCGAAAGTGGGTCGACATCGGCGTGACGAGCCGCCGCGGCGACGACCGCTGGTGCATCGCCGACGTGCGCTTCAAGACCCTTCCGCCGGCCGAGCGCCACACCTGGATCGAGGCGCCCTTCAACGAGAACCGCGCCGTGTGGCAGCACCTGATGGGCGACAACGTCTGGCGCATCGACTGGCAGATGGCGCCCGACAGCGACCCCGCGGCCGTGAGCCGCGAAGAGGTGGTGCGCGAGCGGCTCGCGCGGCAGTTCGGCCCGGACACGGAGGTGGAGATCGTCTGGGTCGGGCCTTATGCGTACAAGAGCGAATGCGTCCACGGCCTGCGGCATGGACGGCTTTTCCTCATGGGCGACGCCGTGAAGCTGATGAGCCCATTCGGCGCACGGGGCGGCAATTCGGGCATCGCCGATGCGGACAACCTGGCGTGGAAGCTGGCGGCCGTCGTGCGGGGTCGCGCCGCGCCGTCGCTGCTCGACACCTACGACGAGGAGCGCCTGGAGGCCGCCCAGCAGAACGTGCATGTGACGAATCGCACTTCGCGCTTCCTGCGGCCGACCTCGAACGGCGAGAAGCTCTTCCGGGCGGCCGCGATTTCCCTGGCGCGCCGGCACCCGTTCGCGCGGCAGCTCGTCAACACGGGCCGCATGGCGGTGGCGAACACGTACACGCGCTCGTCGATCTGCGACGAGACCGGGGGCACGAACGTGCAGAACGTCGCATTCGAATGGGCCGATGGTGCGCGCGGCACGCTCGCGGACCTGCTCGCCTGGGCGGACGGCCGGATGCTCCTGCTCGTCTTCGGCGAACTCTCGCGCGGCGATGCCCGGCGGCTGAGTGCGCTTTCCGAAGCCGCGCCGCTGGTGGCGGTGCAGGCGGTCGCGCCGCGCCAGCGCGCGTCGGCGAAGGAGCATGTCGCCGACCCGCACGGCCATCTTCGCGAGGCGTGCCGCGTCTTCGGCCACCGTTGGGCGCTCGTGCGGCCCGATTCCTACCTCGCCGCGACCGGCGAGGACATCGACGGCGCCCTGATCCATGCCCTGGGCCGGGCGCTGGGCGCCGACCTGGAGGCCACCGCATGAAGACCGAGCCGAACCTGCAGGACGCCGACGGCTTCTACGAGCAGTTGCTCGACGCGCACGAGGGGCTGGATGCGGCGCAGTCGGCCCTGCTGAATGCGCGCCTCGTCATGCTGCTGGCCAACCAGATCGGCGACGCGGCCGTGCTGAAGGCGTGCGTGGAAGCCGCGCGCGAGCCCGGGGAACGGTCCGGTCTGTAAAATCGGCAGGTGAGCCAAGACCCCCAACCCGGCCTGAACAGCCTCTCGAAATCGTTCGAACCCGCCGCCATCGAAGCCCGCTGGGGTCCCCAGTGGGAGGAGCGCGGCTATGCCCGGGCCGGCCATCGCGGCACGGGCGCGCCGGACGACACGCAACCGTCCTTCTCCATCCAGCTGCCGCCGCCCAACGTCACGGGCACGCTGCACATGGGCCATGCGTTCAACCAGACGATCATGGACAGCCTGGCGCGCTATCACCGCATGCGCGGCCACAACACGCTCTGGGTGCCGGGCACGGACCACGCAGGCATCGCCACGCAGATCGTCGTGGAGCGGCAGTTGCAGGAGCAGGGACAGTCGCGCCACGACCTCGGCCGGCCCGAGTTCGTGAAGAAGGTGTGGGAGTGGAAGCAGAAGTCCGGCAACACCATCACCACGCAGATGCGCCGCATGGGCGACAGCGTGGACTGGTCGCACGAGTACTTCACGATGGACGAAAAGCTCTCGGGCGTCGTCACCGAAACCTTCGTGCGGCTCTACGAGCAGGGCCTCATCTACCGCGGCAAGCGGCTGGTGAACTGGGACCCGGAACTCAAGACGGCGGTGAGCGACCTGGAGGTGGAGAGCGAGGAGGAGGAAGGTTTCCTCTGGCACATCCGCTACCCGCTCGCTTCGGGTGCGGGCCATCTCACGGTGGCGACTACGCGGCCCGAGACGATGCTGGGCGACGTCGCGGTGATGGTGCATCCGGAGGACGAGCGCTACCGGCACCTGGTCGGGCAGAACGTGAAGCTGCCTCTGTGCGACCGCGAGATCCCCATCATCGCCGACGACTACGTCGACCGCGAATTCGGCACGGGCGTCGTGAAGGTGACGCCCGCGCATGACGCGAACGACTACGCGGTGGGCCAGCGCCATGGCCTGCCCATGATCGGCGTGCTGAACCTCGACGCGACGGTCAACGACAACGCGCCCGCGAAGTACCGCGGCCTCGACCGGTTCGTCGCGCGCAAAGCGGTGGTCGAAGATCTCACCGCGCAGGGCCTGCTGGAAGAGACGAAGAAGCACAAGCTGATGGTGCCGCGCTGCGCGCGCACGAGCCAGATCATCGAGCCGATGCTCACCGACCAGTGGTTCGTCGCGATGACGAAGGTGAGCGAGCAGGACCCGACGGGCAAGTCGATCGCGCAGAAGGCGATCGACGCGGTGCAGTCGGGCGACGTGACCTTCGTGCCCGAGAACTGGGTGAACACCTATAACCAGTGGATGAACAACATCCAGGACTGGTGTATCTCGCGCCAGCTCTGGTGGGGCCACCAGATTCCCGCGTGGTACGACGAGAACGGCGATGTGATCGTCGCGCGCAGCGAAGCCGAGGCGCGGGCGAAGGCGCCGGGCCGCACGCTCACGCGCGACCCCGACGTGCTCGACACCTGGTACTCGTCGGCGCTCGTGCCGTTCTCCACGCTCGGCTGGCCGGCGAAGACGAAGGACCTCGACCTCTACCTGCCCTCGTCCGTGCTCGTCACGGGCTACGACATCATCTTCTTCTGGGTCGCCCGGATGATCATGATGACGACGCACTTCACGGGGCAGGTGCCGTTTCGCCACGTGTACATCCACGGCCTCGTGCGCGATTCGCACGGCAAGAAGATGAGCAAGTCCGAGGGCAACGTGCTCGACCCCGTCGACCTCATCGACGGCATCGAGCTCGCGCCCCTGCTCGTCAAGCGCACGACGGGACTGCGCAAGCCCGAGACCGCGCCCATCGTGCGCAAGAACACCGAGAAGGAATTCCCCGAGGGCATTCCCGCCTTCGGCGCCGATGCGCTGCGCTTCACGTTCGCATCGCTCGCGACGCTCGGCCGCAACATCAATTTCGACGCGAAGCGCTGCGAGGGCTACCGCAACTTCTGCAACAAGCTCTGGAACGCCACGCGGTTCGTGCTGATGAATTGCGAAGGCAAGGACCTCGCGGAGGCCGACGCCACGCTCACGCAGGCCGACAAGTGGATCGTCTCGCGCCTGCAGAAGGCCGAGGCCGACGTCGAGAAGGGCTTCGCCGAATACCGGCTCGACAACGTCGCGAACACGATCTACCAGTTCGTGTGGGACGAGTACTGCGACTGGTACCTCGAGATCGCGAAGGTGCAGATCCAGACGGGGAACGAGGCGCAGCAGCGCGGCACGCGCCGCACGCTGATCCGCGTGCTGGAGGCGATCCTGCGCCTCGCGCACCCGGTCATCCCCTTCATCACCGAAGAGCTGTGGCAAAAGGTCGCGCCCGTGGCGGGCAAGACCGGCGAGACGATCAGCGTCGCGCCGTATCCGCAGGCGCAGGCCGCGAACGTCGACGAGGCGGCGGAGGCCGCCGTCGCGAAGCTCAAGGCGCTCGTCGACGCGTGCCGCAACCTTCGCGGCGAAATGAACGTGTCGCCCGCGACGAAGTTGCCCGCCTATGTCACGGGCGACGGCGTCTTCGTGCGCGAGAACGCGGCGGTGCTGCAGGCGCTCGCGAAGCTCGGCGAAGTGAAGGTGTTCGACGATGAGGCGGCCTGGGCCGCGGCCGCGCAGGCCGCCCCTGTGGCGATGGTCGGCGACGTGCGCCTGAGCCTGTTCATGGAGATCGACGTGGCCGCCGAAAAGGCGCGTCTGTCGAAGGAGGCCGCGCGGCTGCAGGGCGAGGTGGCGAAGGCGAACGCGAAGCTCGCGAACCAGGCTTTCGTGGCCAAGGCGCCGCCGGCCGTGATCGAGCAGGAACGCAAGCGCATCGCCGATTTCGGCGCGACGCTCGCGAAGATCGAATCGCAGCTGGCGCGGCTGGGTTGAGGGACGCGGCGCGCCGCCGCCTCTAACGCGTCAACGACATCGGATCCGTCGGAGCCACCGTGTCGCCCGACCGTGCCGCCCCACCCCCCAGCGTCTCGTGGACGCGGTGCGCCACGTACCAGCTCGCCCGCAGCCGCGCCTCGCGCGTGTGCGAACCGATGCGCGGGGTGAGGAACAGGTTGTCGAGTTCGTGCAGCCGCGTCCCGCGCGAGGCGAAGCCCGTTTCGGCGCCGTCGAGCATGGCCGACTCGATGCGCCCGTCGGACAGTGCGGCCGCGAACGCATCGCCATCGAACAGCTGCGAGCGGCTGATGCCGACCCACACCTGCCCCGGCTTGCAGCGGGAGAGCACCTTCTCGTTGATGAAGCCCTGGAAGCGCGTCGCGTACATCATCTGCACCGAGATCGCGTCGCTCTGCGACATCAGCTCCGCGAGCGTCACCGGCTGGATCTGCAGGCGCTGCCACAGCGGCGCGGTGTGATGCACCGCGGGGTCGTAGCCGATGAGCCTCGCGCCCAGCGAGTGCAGCATGAGCGCCAGCGTGTGGGCCGTCGGCGCGAGGCCGAAGAGGCCGACCACGCTGCCGTTGAGCTCGCGTCCGATGCGGATTTCCGCGTGACGGTCGCCGTTCAGCGACGAGCCGATGCCGCGCCGGTACAGGAGCAGCAACCCCGCGAGCAGGTACTCGGCGTTCGAGCGCACGTTGGCGGTGGTCGCCTGGATCACGCGCACATTGCGTGCGCGGCAGGCCTCGAGGTCGGTGTTGTCCGTGCCCACGTGCATGCGGGCCACGGCTTTCAGCACGGGCGCGAAGTCGATGAACTCGCGCGTGACCACGACCTTGCGAGGCAGCACCAGCGCCTGCGTGTTGTAGACGGCCTTGCGCAGGGCGCTCGGGTCCGCCGCAAGCTCGGGCCGCACCTCGACCGAGTGCTGCGACTCGAGCCAGGCCACGGCTTCGGGAACGAGCCGCTCGACAAGAAGGATGTCCAAGGAATTCGCCTCCGCCTACGGAACCGCGAAGGAATTTCGTGACACAGTCGACTCCCGGCATGAAAATGTTTCGCGAACTTTAACCCTATCCGGACCCGACGTCGATGAGTCATCCCCTACCCGTTCGCAAGGCGGTCTTCCCGGTCGCCGGCCTCGGCACCCGCTTCCTCCCGGCGACCAAGGCGCAGCCCAAGGAAATGCTTCCGGTGGTCGACAAGCCCCTCATCCAGTACGCCGTCGAAGAGGCCTACGAGGCCGGCATCCGCCACATGATCTTCGTGACCGGCCGAAGCAAGCGCGCGATCGAGGACCACTTCGACACCGCCTACGAACTCGAGAACGAACTCGAAGCCGCGGGCAAGACGGCCCTCCTGAAGCTCGTGCGGACGCTCGCGCCGGAGGACATGGTCTGCTCGTACGTGCGCCAGCCGCGCGCGCTGGGCCTTGGCCACGCCGTGCTGTGCGCGCAGCCGCTCGTGGGCAGCGAGCCCTTCGCCGTGCTGCTGGCCGACGATCTGATGAGCGGACCCGAGGGCGGCAAGGGCGTGACGGCGCAGCTCGTCGATGTCTTCGACCGTGTCCGCACGAGCGTCCTCGCCGTGCAGGAAGTGCCGCGCGAACACGTGCGCCGCTACGGCATCGTGGCGGGCGAGCGGGTGGGCGAACGCCTGCTGCGCGCGCAGGCCCTGGTGGAGAAGCCCGATCCCGAGGCCGCGCCCTCGCGCATGGGCGTGGCGGGCCGCTACGTGCTCACCG
>NZ_JBFWNP010000021.1:0-79780 GCF_050250995.1 Ramlibacter sp. | reverse complement strand
ACGATTCCACCGTCACTCCGGGCCACGCGCGACTGCCCACCATCACGGCGGAACGTTGCCCGCGATCACGATGGAACGCTGCCCGCCATCGCGTGGAATGGGTGCCCGCGATCAGTGGAATAGGCAAGTTGTCGATGCGATTCCACAATCAATCCATCCCAAACAGGAGATTGAGACCATGAAACTGCTTCACATCGATTCGTCCCCCCTCGCCGGCAATTCCGTCTCGCGCCAGATCGGCCGGAGCGTCGTGGCGCAGTGGCGCGCGACGCATCCGGGCACCGTGGTGGAATACCTCGACCTCGCCGTCGATGCGCCTTCGCATCTCGACGCCGATTCGCTGGGCTTTCGCCTCGGCATCGATGCCGCGGAACTCACCGACGCGCAGAAACGCGAGAACGCGGTGTCCGAGCGCCTCGTGACGCAATTCCTCGAAGCGGATGTCGTGGTCGTCGGCGCGCCGATGTACAACTTCTCCGTCCCTTCGCAGCTGAAGGCGTGGATCGACCGGGTGGCGCAGGCCGGCCGCACGTTCAAGTACACCGAGCAGGGGCCGGTCGGCCTGGCAGGCGGCAAGACCGTGATCGTGGTGTCCTCGCGCGGCGGCAAGTACGACGGCGTCCCCGCCGCGGCGCACATGGAGCACCAGGAGAGCTACCTGAAGGCCGTGTTCGGATTCTTCGGCGTCACCGACCTGCGTTTCGTGCGTGCCGAAGGCATGGCGATGGGCGAAGCGGCGAAGGCCGAAGGCATCGCGCAGGCCGCCGAGGACGCCAAGCGTCACACGGCGGTGGCGGCGAACGAAGGTCGCGCGAGCGTCGCGGCCTGAGCGCGCGAAGCGCCAGGCACTGGGGCGGCGCAGCGGCGGGGCCGCGTTGCCGCCCACGCGCAAAGGTCAGGCGGCCTTCGCCACCGCCGCGTGCTGCCTGACCCACGCCACGTACTTCGTGACCCAGCCCTGCACGAACTTCTGCGAGTCCGCACCGATGCCGCCGTCCTCGGCGAAGAAGCCTTCCTTGTTCTGAAGGAACATCTCGGGCTGGCCCAGCGTCGGCATGTCGAGGTAGGCGAGCACGTTGCGCAGATGCTGCTGCGCGAGCGCCGTGCCGATCGCACCCACCGAGACGCCGATGACGCCGGCGGGCTTGCCGGCCCATGCGCTCTTCCCGTACGGACGCGACGCATGATCGATCGCATTTTTCAGCACGCCGGGAATCGAGCGGTTGTACTCGGGCGTGACGAAGATGACGCCTTGCGCGGCCGCGATCTCGGCCTTGAAGCGCTTGACCTGATCGGCCTGGTTGGCGTCGTCGTCCTGGTTGTAAAGCGGCAGGTCGTCGATTCGCGAGAGCGAGAATTCGAACTCCTGAGGCGCGAGTTTCGCCAGCGCCTGGGCCAGCTTCTTGTTGAAAGAGTCGCGACGAATGCTGCCGACGACCACGGCGATCTTGTAGCTCATGAATGCTCCCTGATGCAATTGACTTTCGAGGACGATTATGGGTGTTTCGTTCTCGACCGTTGCGATCAGGACGCACGGATGACAGCCCTCGTTTCACTTCCTCATATAAATCTGGTCGAAGCTGCCGTTGTCCGCAAAGTGCTCCCTGTCCGCCCTGGCCCAGCCGCCGAACGCCTGGTCGACGGTGAACAGGTTGAGCCTGGGGAACTGCTTCGCGTACTTCGCCTGCGCCTTCTGCGAGACCGCCGGCCGGTAGAAGTGCTTGCCGATGATGTCCTGGCCCTCCTCGCTGTAGAGGAACTTCAGGTATTCCTCGGCCACGGCGCGCGTGCCCTTTCGGTCCACGTTCCTGTCGACCACCGTCACGGCGGGCTCGGCGAGGATGGAGATCGAGGGCACGACGACGTCGAACCTCGCGCCGAACTCCTTCTCCACGAGGAAGGCCTCGTTCTCCCACGCGATCAGCACGTCCCCCTGGTTGCGCTGCGCGAAGGTGATGGTGGAGCCGCGCGCGCCGGTGTCGAGCACGGGGACATTGCTGTAGACCTTCGCCACGAACTCCTTCGCCTTCGCATCCCCGCCGTACTTCCGCTTGGCGAACTCCCACGCAGCGAGGTAGTTCCAGCGCGCGCCGCCGGAGGTCTTGGGGTTGGGCGTGATGACGGCGACGCCCGGCTTCGCGAGGTCGTCCCAGTCCTTGATGCCCTTGGGGTTGCCCTGGCGCACGAGGAAGACGATGGTGGAGTTGTAGGGCGAGGCATTGTGCGAGAGGCGCTTCTGCCAGCCCTCCTTCACCCAGCCGCCGTTCCTGGCAAGCGCATCGGTGTCGCCGGCCAGCGCAAGCGTGGCGACGTCGGCGTCCAGCCCGTCGATGATCGAGCGGGCCTGCTTGCCCGAGCCGCCATGCGACTGCTTGATGGTCACGTCCTGCCCCGTCCTGCCTTTCCAGTGCTTCGCGAAAGCCTGGTTGAACTCGACGTAGAGCTCGCGCGTGGGGTCGTACGACACGTTGAGCAGGGTCACGGGAGGCGCCTGCTGCGCGAGCGCGGGGGCGAAGGCGACAGGCACGGCCGCGAGGGCGAGTGCAATCTTGATAAAGTCGCGGCGTAGGCTCATTGATTCTTTCCCATTTGCGTGTGTTGGAACGATGAGCCGGATTCTGGAAGCCGCGCCCCGAATGTGGAACGACAGTGTTTTCAGTAACTCATGCAGATAAGCAAATCCGGCGAAGGAGTCCCGCGATGCCCCGCACCGTTCAATGCATCAAGCTCGGCAAGGAAGCCGAAGGCCTCGACTTTCCCCCCTACCCCGGCGAGCTCGGCAAGCGCATCTGGGAAAGCGTGAGCAAGGAAGCCTGGGCCGCCTGGCTCAAGCAGCAGACGATGCTCGTGAACGAGAACCGGCTGAACCTCGCCGACCAGCGCGCGCGCGACTACCTGCGCCGCCAGATGGAAAGCCACTTCTTCGGCGGTGGCGCGGACGTCGCCGCCGGCTACGTGCCTCCCGCTTCGTGAGGTGAAGCCCGCGCGCTGCGCCGTCGTCGGCGCGGGGCTCGCGGGCGCCGCGGTCGCCTCGTCGTTCGCGCGCAGGGGCTGGCAGGTCGAGGTGCTCGATGCCGCCGGCGGCGCGGCGCAGGGCGCGTCCGCATTGCCGGCGGGCGTGCTTGCGCCGCATCAGTCGGTCGACGACAACCTGCTGTCGAAGCTCACGCGCGCGGGCGTTGCCGCGACGTGGGCACAGGCGCGCGCCTTGCTCGTCGAGGGCGTGGACTGGTCGCCCTCGGGCGTGCTGGAAAACCGCCAGGGCGATGCGCGGTCCGCGCCAGCACTCGGCCGAGAGCACGAGGTATGGACGCGCGCGGCGGATGCGGAGCAGAAGCGCGAGGCGGGGTTGCCGGCCGACGCGAATGCCTGGTGGCACGAGCGCGCCGCATGGATTCGTCCCGGCGCGCTCGTGCGTGCGTGGCTGGGGCAGCCGGGGATCGTGCTGCGCACGTCGTGCGCCGCTGCGTCGGTGGAGAATCGCGGCGCGACCTGGGAGGTACACGACGTGTCCGGCAGGTCGGTGGCGCAAGCCGAAGTCGTGGTGATCGCAGCGGCGCTCGGCACCGCGTCCCTGCTTTCCCAGCCGCTTGCGCTGACCCCCGTGCGCGGACAGGTCTCGTGGTCGCACGGCGACCCCGGCATCGGCGCGTTCCCCTTGAACGGCAACGGCCACTTCATCCCGCGCGCGACGATCGGTGGCCGGCCGGCCTGGCTCACGGGCTCGACCTATGGGCGCGGCGACACGGATCTCGCGGCGCGCGACGAGGATCACGACGCGAACCTGCAACGTCTGCGAACGCTCTGCCCCGTCGCGGCGGACCGGCTCGGCGACGCATTCGCCGCGCGCGCGGTGCATGCATGGACCGGCATCCGCTGCACGTCCATCGACCGGCGTCCGCTCGCGGGCTGGTTGTCGCCTGGCCTGGGCGTGTGTACCGCGATGGGCTCGCGCGGATTGACCTTCGCCGCGCTCTGCGCCGAACTGCTCGCGGCCACGCTGCACGGCGAGCCGCTGCCGCTGGCGCCCGGGCTCGCGCAGGCGCTCGACGTCCGGCGCGTGACCGCTACTCGAACTTGAAGCGCGCGACCAGCGGCTCGACGCGCGCGGTTTCCTCTTCCAGCTTCTTGCGGAACTGCGCCGGCGTGCCGCCGATGGTTTCCGCGCCCGCGGTCTTGATCGCGGCGATGACCGCGGGATCACCCATCGCCGCGGTGACCGCTTCGGCGATCGCGCTTACCACCTCGGGCGGCGTGCCCTTCGGCGCAAACATGCCGTACCAGCTCACCGAATAGAGCTCGGGCAAGCCCGCCTCCTTCGCGGTCGGCACGTCGGGCAGGCTGGGCGGCCGCTTGTCCCCGAGCGTGGCCAGCACGCGCACCGCGCCGGCCTTGTGCTGGGCGGCGACCAGGCTGCCGCCGAGCAGGCCCATGTCGACCGTGCCCGCCATGATGTCGTTCAGCATCGCCCCGGAGCCCTTGTACCCCACGATCACGAGGCTGGGGACGCTCGACTGGACGAGCATCCCCTGAAGACGCCCCGCGTTCGACGCCGTGCCGAACGAGCACTTGGCCTGCCCGCAGTGCTTGAACAGTTCCGGGAAGGTCTGCGCGGCAATGGACTTCTTCACGACCAGCGTGTTCGCCGACTCCGACATCTGCACCACGGGCTCGAGGCGCGACATCGGGTCGACGCCCTTGAACCCAGGCGTGAAACGGGTCAGCAAGAGCCCGTTCTGCTGCGCCAGCAGGGTCAGGCCATCGGGTCTGGCCTCCATCACGCGACGCGTTCCGATCAGTCCGTCGGCGCCCGCGAGGTTCTCGACGGTCACGGTCTGGTTCCACGCCTTGCCGAGGTAATTGGCCACGGCGCGCGACGCGGAGTCGCTCCCCCCGCCGGGGCCGTAGGGCACGACGATCGTGACGGGGCGGTCGGGCTTCCATGCGGGCGCGGCCGTCTGCGCGCCGGCCGCGAGCGGCCAGAGGGCGGCGCCGAGGACGAAAGCGGCGGCGCCTGCGAATTCCTTGCGGGATGTCATCGATGTCTCCTTCGGTTGCTTCGGTTGCTTCGGCTAATCGACCGACACCGGAAACTTCGCCATCAGCGGCTCGAGCACCAGCATCTCCTGCTTCACTTCCTGCGCGAACGCGGCGGGGTCGCTGAATACCGGCAGTGCCGCGCCCCCCTCGATGGTGGCCAGCAGCGCGGGGCTGCGCGAGATGGTCTTCACGGCGTCCCAGATCGCGTCGAACGTCCGCTGCGGCGTGTCCTTCGAGACCATGAGGCCGAACCACGAGTTGCCCAGCACGTTGTACCCGCTTTCCTTGAGGGTGGGCACGTTCGGCAGCATGTTGAAGCGCTCGGCGGAACCCACGGCCAGGTACTTCAGCTTGCCGTTGCGATACTGGGGCAGGCCGGACGACACGGCCGGCAGGCCCATCGTGATGTGGCCGCCGAGCAGATCGTTCATCATCGGCCCCGTGCCCTTGTAGGGCGCATGCACCGCGATGTCCTTCAGTCCGGCGGCGTCCATCAGGTGGCGGCCGATCAGCGTGCCGTACTTGGTGGAGCTGCCCCAGCTGCACGGCGGCTTGGCCGCCTTGCAGTAGGCGACGAAGTCCTCGAAGGTGTTGCCGCGGAAGCTGGTGGAAACCGCGAACGACAGCGGCGAATGCTGGATCTTCGAGATCAGCCGAAGCTGGTCCATGATGTTGTTGCCCGCCGCCTTGTACAGCAGCATCTGGTTCACCTGCAGCAAGATGGTGTGTCCGTCGGCCGGCGCGCGCAGCACCTTCTGCGTGCCGATGATGCCGTCGGCGCCCGCGACGTTTTCCACCACCACCGTCTGGCCGCCCCAGTGAGCCGACAAGGCCAGGGACAGCGACCGCGCCAGCGCGTCGCTGCCGCCGCCGGGGGGATAGGGAACGACGATCGTCACCGTCTTCGTGGGGAAGGCCTGCGCCTGCGCCTGCGACGCCGCGGCGAGGCCGAGCGCGAGGATCAGGATCGCCGGCAGGCGCATGCGCCACTTCGGAAAGGAAATTCGAATCACGGGCTTGTCTCCTCGTCCATCAAAGGGGAATCACGACATCGAGCACCGGCGCATGCTGCTGCGAGCCGTAGACGTCGGTGTCGCCGATGTCGCCGGCCGGCACCAGGCGCGGCAGCGTGGCCTTGAACGCGAGGCCCGCGTCGTAGGCGGTGAACAGCACGTCCTCGGCCGGCACGCCGTACAGCTTGCCGAACAGATCGGCGCACAACACGCCCGTGTCGCGCACGCGGCGGTACATCGCGGCGTCCTTGAACACGACGTCGATGGTGACCTGGAAGGGCCCCGCGTTCTTGCTCTTGCAGATCGGGGCGATCTCGCGAATGGTGGGCATGGCGTCAGACCATCTCGTACGTGATGGGGAACATTTCCAGCGGGCTGTCGGGCAGCACCACGTGGCACATGCTGAAGCGGTACGCGGGGCCGACCGGCAAGTCGGAGGGCGACAGCGGAAAGGCCATGTTGCCCTCCATCGACAGCCGTCCGGGGAAGTCGGTGTGCAGCATGGTCGTGCGCGCCAGCGCGATCACGGCCGAGGCGAGTTCGGCGCTCGGCGCCACGACGTCGACGAGGAAGCCGAGTTCGTGGCCGCACCGATCGCGCAGCGGCTCGCGCGCGCCCATCACGCCGTCGCGGCCGTAGGTGTGCACGGTGAGGTGATAGTCGCCCTCGGCGATGTCGAGGTCCGCCGCCTTCTTGCGCACCATCGCGCGCACCAGCGCGAGGTAGTCGTCGATGGTGGCGATCACCACCGGGTCGCGCGTCGCGCAGAAGGTCACGGCGCGCCAGCCGATCAGCTCCGCCGCTTCGAGCTTGACGGTGTAATTGTCCGCGGGTGCCCAGCGCATGCCCGTCACCTCGGTGGCGCGCGCGGTGACCGCGTCGAAGGAACAGGCTTCGGTGTGGAGCACGCCGCCCGGCTCCACGTGACGGATCGGGCTCGCGTTCTCGTGCAGCGAGAAGTTCGCCATCGACATCGGCGTGCAGATGCGCTCGGCGCCCATCGGCTCGCAGGTCACGCCGGACGCGGTGACCGTGGCGACCAGGCAATCCGGCCCCTTGGGCGTGACGGGGCTCGCGCCGCACTCGAGCATCTTGCCGGCATACCATGCCTGGGCCGCGGGAATGCCGCGGCGCATGGCGACCGCGGCGAAGGGCGCGGGGTCGGTGCTGCGGCTGCCGAGGATGACCTGCGCGCCCGCATTCAGCGCCTCGACGTAAGGCTCCGGCCCCATCAGGCCGACGATGCGTTCCGCCCTGTCCACCGTCGCCGCATCGAGCGCCGGCATCTTGCCCAGCGGCTGCACGCGCCCCTGCGCGATGCGCCGCTTGATCAGTTCCTTGTCCTGCTCGGCCTGGATCAGCGCCATCTTGAAACCGAGCTTGCACTCGCGCGCGATGTCGCGCGCCATCTCGGCCACCAGCGCAAGGTGCGGCGCACCGCCCGCGCCGCCGCAGGTGCCGACGATCAGCGGCACGTCGTGCTTGCGCGCGGCGATCAGCATGAGGCGCAGGTCGCGGCGGATCGCGCGCGGCGACACGAAGGGCTTTCCGCTGCCCAGGTAGTACGGACCCGGGTCGGTGCTGCCGCCGTCCGCGCCGACGAGATCGACGCCGCGCGCCATCGCCGCATCGAGGCTGGCCTCGGGAAAGCCGTAGCCCAGGATGCCGCAGGTCGAGACCATGCGGACCGTGGTCATGCGGCGACCTCCGCCGCGCCGGAATTCGCGGGCGCGGACGACTTCGCGCGCTTCGCCGCGACGGGCAGTTCAAGCCCGAGGTTCTCGCGCAGCGTCGTGCCGCGGTATTCCGTGCGGAACAGGCCGCGCCGCTGCAGTTCGGGCACCACCAGCCGGGCGAAGTCCTCGTAGCCGCCCGGCACGTGCGTGCCCGCCACCACGAAGCCGTCGCAAGCGTGCGAGTCGTACCACTCCTCGAGGCCATCGGCCACTTCGGACGGCGTGCCGATGAAGAGCGGAAAGTCGTGCATGGTGCCGCGCCTCGTGATCTCCACGAACTCGCGCGGCGACGGATTGGCCTTGCCGCTCGCCTGCACCACACGGTCGCGCATGGTCTGCATGCCGCCCATGCTCGCCATGTCGGCGTCCGACAGCGGCTCGTCGTAGGGGCGGCTGCCGAAGTCGAAATTGATGATCTCCGACAGCAGCGTCAGTCCGTCGACCGGGATGCTGAGTGCGTCGATCACGGCGGCCTTCTGCACCGCCTCCTCGTGCGTGGGCGCCACCACGGTGTAGATCGCGCAGACCACCCTGACCTTGTCGGGGTCGCGTCCGGCATCGGACAGCGCCTGCTTGATTTCCGCGTACTGCTTGCGCCCGGACTCGAGGCTCTTGTACGACACGAAGATCAGCTCGCCCCACTGCGCGGCGAAGCGCTTGCCGCGGCCGCTCTGCCCGGCCTGGATGATGACCGGATGGCCCTGCGGCGACTGCGGCACCGTGAACGGGCCGCGCGACTGCACGTACTTGCCCTTGAAGTCGAGCCGGCGCACCTTGGCCGGATCGGCGAAGAGGCGCTCCTTCCTGTCCATGATGAGCGCGTCGCGGTCCCACGAAGTCCAGTGGCCGAGCACGACCTCGATGAATTCGTCGGCGCGATCGTAGCGGGCGTCGTGCTCCAGGTGTGCGTGCTGCCCGAAGTTGAACGCCTCCGAATCGTTCAGCGAGGTCACGACGTTCCAGGCGCTGCGCCCGCCGATCATGAGGTCGAGCGTCGCGAACACGCGGGCCACGTGATAGGGCTCGTAGTAGGTCGTCGAGTAAGTGCCGCCGATGCCGAGGCGGCTCGTGGCCAGGCCCATCGCCGTCATGATCGGGATCAGGTCCAGCTTCACCGCGCGGATGCCGTGTCGCACGGTGGCCGTGAAGTCCTGCTGGTAGATGTCCGGCATGGCGAGCCGGTCGTCGAAGAACGCGAGGTGGAACTTCGCGTCCTCGAGCGTGCGGGCCACGCGCTGGTAGTACTGGGGCGTGAGGAAGTCGTTCACCGCCTCCGGGTGGCGCCACGAGGCCGCGTAGTTGGAACAGTTCTGCGCCTGCATGAACGCCACCAGCGTCATGCCCCCGCCGGGTGTGGTGTCGGCTCGATCCCGCATCTCGGTCGTGTCTCCGTGAGCGCCCGCCGCGGTGGGGGGCTTGCCGGATTCTGGAGCGGCGCCCGCGTGCGCAGAACTCATCTCTCGCTATAAGTCCATCGGTGCCGCTGATAAATCGCGGCGCGCGCCCCGCCACTTATCACCTGCGCGGATCGACTTATAGCGATTCGCGACTTCCTCGCGCCCCGCCGCGTTTCTAAACTGCGCACGGTCACATGGAACCACGATGAACAAGGGCCGACCCATGGCCGATGCCGTCCTCTCATCCTTCGAGCCGCGCCAGCTGCGCGACGTGCTCGGCACCTTCATGACCGGGGTCACGGTGGTGACCACCGAGGACGCGGCCGGCGTCGCGCACGGCGTCACGGCCAACTCGTTCAGCTCGGTCTCGCTCGATCCGCCGCTGGTGCTGTGGAGCCAGTCGCTCGCCTCGCGCAGCCATGCCGCCTTTCGCGACAGCGATCATTTCGCGATCAACATCCTCGCGGACGACCAGATCGCGATCTCCAACCATTTCGCGAAGTCGCGCGACGACAAGTTCAGCGGCATCGCGCACACGCGTGGCGTCGGCGGCGTCCCGGTGCTCGAGGGCGTGGCCGCGCATCTCGAATGCACGAAGGTCGCGGCGTATCCCGGCGGCGACCACATGGTCTTCGTCGGCCGGGTCGAGCGCATCGGCCACTCGAGCCGGGCGGCGCTCGCCTTCGGCAACGGACGCTACATGGTCGGCTACTCGCACGACCTCGGCCCGGCGTCGCTGCGCCTGGGCACCTCGCGGCCGGCGCATCTGCAGGGGCTGCGGATCGCCACCGAGGCCCTGCCCGCGATCGCCCGCAGCGTGGGCGACCACACGCTCTGCCTCGCCGTGTGGGGCAACCATGGACCGACGGCCGTGCATTGGGAACCCTCGCTGCGGCCGGTGAGCAACCAGTTGCGCCCCGGCTTCGTGATGAGCATCGCGCGCTCGGCGACCGGGCGCGCATTCGCCGCCTTCCTCCCGCCGGAGATGACGCAGCCCCTGGTGGACGAGGACCTGCGGCTCATGCCCGCGACGGGTGAAAGCCTGCCCGCGCGACGGGAGCGCTTCGCGCAGGAGATCGCGGAGGTCCGCGAGCGCGGGATCGCGCGTGCCATCGGCGCCGGTCCGTCGGACCTGCATCGCGTGGCGGTGAATGCGTTCAGCGTGCCGGTCTTCGACGCGGAAGGGCAGATGGCGATGGCGCTGTCGCTCACCTCCGGCGCGGCACGGTTGCCGCCGGACTGGGAAGGCGAGGTTCCGCGGCGGCTGGCCGAGGCGGGGCGCGAGCTTTCCACACGACTCGGCCGCGAGGGCTTGCCCTAGAATCGTCGGCGATGGACCGGCTCCGCACGGCCCGGAGTCGAGGTTCCAGCGCATGCCGATGACACCCGAGAAAAAGCCGGCCACGCCCGCCGACGCGGCGCCCGCCTCGTCGGGCGTCGGCTTGTCCGAGCTGGAGACATTCATCGCGGTCGCCGAGCTCGGCAGCTTCAGCGAAGCGGCCCGGCGCCTGCACTTGTCGCAGCCTGCCGTGACGGCGCGCGTGCAGAAGCTCGAATCGCTGCTGGGCGCGCGGCTCCTGCACCGGACCACGCGCAGCGTCGAGACGACCGAGGACGGGCAGCGCCTCGCCGCGCAGGCGAAGCAGACGCTGCGCGATCTCCGCCTGCTGCTCTCCGAGTTCATGCAGCGCCGCGCGCTCGATCGCCATCGCGTGGTGGTCGCGGCCAGCCCGATGGTGGCGGCCACTTTGCTGCCCGAAGTCATCGGACGCTTTTGCGCACGCTTCACCGATGTCGACGTGACGGTGGTCGATTCGCGCCACGCGCTCGCGCTGGAAGCGCTGGAGCGCGGCGAAGCGGAGCTCGCGTTCGTCGCGCTCGACGAGCCCCAGCCCCGGCTGCGATTCACGCCGCTGCTGACGGAGCCCGTGGTGCTGGTGGTGCAGCAAGGCCATGCGCTGGCCGGGCAGGAGAGCGTCGGCCTGCGGCAGCTCACGCCGTGGCCGGTGATGGTGCTCGACAAATACTCGGCGCTGCAGCAGGCGCTGGCGCAAGCCTACGAGCGCCAGGGCCTTCAGTTCCGGCCGATGGCGACCGCGACCAACCTCACCACCCTGCTCGGCCTGCTCGATGCGGGCCGCGGCGTGGTGCTGCTGCCGCGCTGCATGGCGCAGCACAACGCGCTGCGGCCGCGCGTGGTCGTGCCGCTGGCCGACTGCGACCTGGTGCGCAACTACGGCATCTTCTCGGTGCGGGGGCGTGAGCTGAGCCCGGCGGCACGCAGCTTCCTCGAGTTCGCGCAGCGCGATTTCGCGGCGGCGGATTCCTCGCGGATCGCGGGATAGCGACGGACAAAGCCGGTCAGCGCCCGGTCGGGGACGGCATGGCCGCCCGCACCCGGATCTCGTTCCAGGCATCGGTGCCGAAGCGCTGGTGGCCGGCCGCGATGCTCCCCATGTTGCGCACCGGCTTCGGCACGCCCGTCTTCGCCAGGTCTTCGAGCACTTCGTCGAAGGTCGCGATTGCGTTGCGCAACAGCATGCCCGGCAGGATGGCGAGCCGGTAGCCCATGGCCTGCGCATCCTTCAAGGGCACGAGGGGCGTCTTGCCACCGGCCGCGATATTGAGCAGGCAGGGGCCGCCGACGCGACGCGGCACCTGCGCCATCTCGCCGAGGTTTTCGGTGGCCTCGACGAACACCATGTCCGCGCCCACGTCCAGCGCGGTCTTCGCGCGTTCGATGGCCTCGTCCAGGCCGAGCACGGCGCGTGCATCGGTGCGCGCGATGATCAGGAAATCCGGGTCGGTGCGCGCCTGCACGGCCGCGCGGATCTTGATCTCGAACTCGCTGCGCGACACGACCTCCTTGCCGTCCAGATGCCCGCATCGCTTGGGCGCGACCTGGTCCTCGATGTGGATGCCGGCCACGTTGCGTGCCTCGAACTCTCGCACCGTCCGATGGACGTTGAGCTCGTTGCCGTAGCCCGTGTCGGCATCGGCCACGAGCGGGATGGTCAGCATGCGCGCGATCGCCGCGGCGTTCTCCACCATCTCGCTCATCGTGACCAGCCCGAGGTCGGGGTAGCCGCGCGCGGCAGACGTTCCGGACCCCGTCATGTAGGCGCACTTGAAGCCCGCCTGTTCGATCACGCGGGCGGAAATGCAGTCGTACGCGCCGGGCGCGACGACCATGTCGGGTCCAGCCAGGAGCTGGCGCAGTTGGTGGGCGGCTCGCATGCGGTTCCTTTCCGGATGGCGGTCAGGCCGCGACGGGTTGCAGGCACGCGGGCACCTTCATGCCGCACACCGCCGCCTGTCTCTGCTCGTACTCGAGGAACTCCGGCGTGACGTGGCTGCCGCGCAGGCCGCCGCGCACCGTGCCCGGCTCCACGGACTTGTAGCCTTCGAGCCAGCCCTCCGGCATGGCCTGCCCCTGCGGCAGGCTGAGCCAGAAGCGGATGAGATGGCGGCGGCGCTCCGGCTCGGGCCAGTCCTCGAACGCGGTGCGCGAGTGAATGGTGACGTGGTTGTTCAGCAGCTGGAAGTCGCCGGGCTCGAGGTCCATGGAAAAGCAAAGCCGCGGATCGCGGACGACTTCCTCGTACAGGTCGAGCGCCTCGACCTGGAGCGCGCTCAGGTGGCCGATGCGGTCGCTGAAGTCGCGGTGCGCCGCGTCCACGTTCTTGCGGTTGTGGCGCGAGGCGAAGCGGCCGTCGCGCATACCGAAGATCGGGCAGGTGAACCACTCGCCGTCGCCGGGCGCCTGCGCGCCCTGGTAGCTGTAGTGGAAGGGCTGGGACAGCACCGCCTGCAGGTCGGGGCGGCGGCGGCCGATCTCGTCGTACACGGCCATCGAACTCACGACGAAGCTCGATCCGCCGCTCTTGGCCGCGTTGATGCACAGCAGCCCGACGAGATCGCAGAAGTCGCAGTGGAAATCGAGTTCGGCGTTGGTGTTGTAGCCGCGCCCGCCGCGCACGCGGTAGGCGCCGTCGCCAAGCTCGTCGCGCACGTGCGAAAGGATGTTGCTTTCCCTGCCCTGCGTGCGCGCGACGCCCGTGTGCAGCCCGATCCCCCACACCACCACTTCGGCGTCCTGGTCGGACCACTGGCGCACCGGCAGCCCCTTGAGCACGCACAGGCCGTAGTCGGTCTGCGTCTTCGCCACCGCGGCGCGCACCGCGGCCAGCGCGGGCGGCGTGAGCGGAAAGTCACTGGGCTGCATCTGCAGCATGGTGCGTCCCGTGCGCCTGGCATGCGCGAGGGCGGCTTCGATGCCGTCCACGGCTTCCGGCGACAGCGGGTGCTTCCACGAGTCGTCCTTGTGCAGGTCGTCGCGGGTCCAGGCGTGCGGTATCGGGCTGTTCACGGGGCTTGCCTTCTTCGGTTCGTTCAGGTTCGTTCAGGTTCGTTCAGGTTCGTTCAAGGTTCGTTGCGTTCAAGCACCGGCGGCCGGAACGCCGTGACGGGGGGCGCGTCGCCCTCGAATTTCTCGAGCTGGACCAGGCAGGTCTGCGCGCTGCAGCCCTGCGACAGCGCGGAGGTGCCGACGTCGATGGTCAACACATTGGCGTTGCCGTGCTTGTCGAGGCTCGCCGCTTCCGCGAAGGACACCGGGTCCCACCACGCGCCGGTCGAGAGCTTCACGACGCCGGGACGGATCGCGGCGGACACGCGTGCGCCCGCGAGGCAGCTGCCGCGGTCGTTGAAGACGCGCACGATGTCGCCATCGGCGATGCCGCGTGCCTTCGCGTCCGTGTCGCTGACCATGATCGGCTCGCGCCCGCGCACCTTGTTGGCGAGACTCAGCGCGCTGTGGTCGAGCTGGCTGTGCAACTTGGTGTGCGGCTGGTCGCTGATCATGTGCAGCGGAAAGCGCTGCGCCTTCGCGCTGCCCAGCCATTCGACGGGCTCGTACCAGCGCGGATGCCCCCGGCAGTCGTCGTTGCCGAAGCCCTCCAGCCGCTCGCTGAAAATCTCGATCTTCCCGCTCGGTGTCTTGAGAGCATTCGCGACGGGGTCCTGGCGGAACGCCTCGAGCATCACCACGGACTGCGCGGGCGCTTCGGTATCGACGAGGCCATCGGCCCAGAAGCGCTCGAACGCGGGCAGACGCAGGCCGGCGCGCTCGGCGGCCGGATGGCAGTCTTCGTAGAGCTTGCGCAGCCACTCGCGCTCGCTGCGGTTTTCCGTGAAGGTCTCGTGAACTCCGAGCCGTGCCGCCAGGTCGGCGAAGATCGCGAAATCGTGGCGGGACTCGCCGACCGGTTCGATCACCTTCTTCATGGCGACGATGAAGCGCTCGCGCTGCGATTGCCCGATGTCGTCGCGCTCCAGCGTGGTGGTCGCGGGCAGCACGATGTCGGCCATCTTCGCGTTGGCCGTCCAGAACTGTTCGTGGACCACGATGGTCGAGGGCTTGTGCCACGCGCGCCGCAGGCGATTGATGTCCTGGTGATGGTGGAACGGGTTGCCGCCGCACCAGTAGACAAGGTCGATGTCCGGGTAACGGTGTTCGCCGCCGTTGTAGCGAAAGGTTTCTCCGGGGTGCAGCAGCATGTCGGCGATGCGCGCGCACGGGATGAACGGCTTCACCGGGTTCGTACCCTGCGAGAGCGTGGGGCCGCCATAGCGCGGCTCGGCGCTGCCGACCATGTTGAGCGCGCCGTAGCCCACGCCGAAGCCGCCACCGGGAAGCCCGATCTGGCCCAGCATGGCGGCCAGCGTGAGCACCATCCAGTACGGCTGCTCGCCGTGATGCGCGCGCTGCATCGCCCAGGACGCGGTGACGATGGAGCGCGTGGCCGCGAGCTCGCGCGCCAGCGCCGCGATGCGCGACGCCGGCACGCCGGTGATGGCGGCGGCCCACTCGGGCGTCTTGGGCTGGCCGTCGTCGGCGCCTTCGAGGTATTTCGCAAAGCGCTCGAAGCCGACGCAGTGGCTTTGCAGGAATGCGCGGTCGTGCAGGCTCTCGGTGTAAAGCACGTACGCGATGCCGATCATGAAAGCCGTGTCGGTGTTCGGTCGCGTCGCGATCCATTCGACCTCGCCGCCGGTGTCGATGTTGTCGCTCACCGGGCTCACGTTGACGAAGCGCGTGCCGGCCGCCGCCATCGCGCGCAGCGACGCGGCGAGCGTGTGCCGGCCGACGCCGCCGGGGCTGACCTGCGAATTCTTCCAGGGCGCGCCGCCGAAGCTCACGAACAGCTTCGTGTGCGTGCGCAGCACGTCCCAGCTCGTGTGGGAGGCCGTGAGCTCGCGCATCGGCGCGACGATGTGGCCCATGATCACGTGCGCCGCGCCGAGGCTGTACGACTCCGTGTGGCGCACGTAGCCGCCCAGCGCATTCAGGAAGCGGTGGACCTGGCTCTGCGCGTGGTGGAAGCGCCCCGCGCTCGCCCAGCCGTAGGAGCCGCCGAACACGGCCTCGTTGCCGCGCTGCGCGATCGTCGTCTTCAGCGCGCCGGCGACGAGGTCGAGCGCCTCGTCCCACCCGATCTCGACGAAGGGCTCGCAGCCGCGCTGCTCGCGCGCCGCGCCCAGGCCCTGCCGCAGCACGCTCTTGCGCACGGCCGGACGCATGACGCGATTGGGGCTCGTGCAGGCGTCGAGCATCGACAGGCCGATGGGCGATGGCGAAGGATCGGCCGCGAACGGCTTCAGCGCGGGGCGGCCGCCCTCGCTCGCGACTTCGTAGATGCCCCAGTGGGTGGCGGTGTAATGGCGCATGTCGGACTTCAGGCGCGGCGCGCCTGCCACGCGGCCATGTCCAGCGGCACCCACGGCATGCGGGCCGCATGTTCTCGTGCGAAAGCTTCGATGCGCGCCTGCTCGCGCAGCGTGAGATCGATGTCGTCGACCCCTTCCAGCAGGCATTCCTTCCAGAACGGCGCGATGTCGAAGTGCGCGGTGGCGTCGCCGCAGGTCACCGTCTGCGCGGGGAGATCGACGGCGAAGCGCGCACCCTTCGCCTGCTCGGCCAGCAGCCGGGCGATCGTGCCGTCTTCAAGTCGGACGGGCAGCACGCCGTTCTTGTAGCAATTGTTCGTGAAGATGTCCCCGAGGCTCGCCGCGATCACGCAGCGAAAGCCCGCGTCGGACAGCGACCAGACGGCGTGCTCGCGCGAGGAGCCGCAGCCGAAGTTCGCGCCGGCCACCAGGATGACGGCGCCCTGGTTCTCGGGCCGGTTGAGCGGGAAATCCGGGCGCGGCGATCCGTCGGGCGCCACCCGCAGGTCGTGGAACAGGAAGCCCCCGTAGCCCCCGCTGCGCGGATTGCGCAGGAAGCGTGCGGGCACGACCTGGTCGGTGTCGATGTTGTCGGCGTCGAGGTGCGCTGCGCGGCCTTCGAGGTGCTTCAGGGGCTGCATTGCCGTGCTCCTACAGGTAGTCGCGCGCGTCCGCGAGATGCCCGAGCATCGCGGTGGCGGCGGCGGTGGCGGGGCTCACGAGGTGCGTGCGCGCATCGCGCCCCTGCCGCCCCGCGAAATTGCGGTTGGACGTCGAGGCGCAGCGCTTGCCCGCATCCACGAGGTCGCCGTTCATGCCGACGCACATCGAGCAGCCCGGCTCGCGCCATTCGAATCCCGCGGCCTTGAACACGCCGTCGAGGCCTTCGGCCTCCGCCGCACGCTTGACTTCGGCCGAGCCCGGACTCACGAGCGTCAGCACGCGCGCGCGGCCGCCGAATCGCCGCACGATGGCTGCGGCGGCGCGCAGGTCCTCGAGCCGGCTGTTGGTGCAGGAGCCGATGAACACCTGGTCGATGGCGATGCTGTCGATGCGCTGCCCCGCCGCGAGGCCCATGTAGTCGAGCGCCGCCGCGCGGCCCGCCTGTTCGCGCTGCGCGCCGGAAGCGGCCGGGTCGGGCACGCGGCCCGTCACCGCCACCGCATGCTCGGGGCTGGTGCCCCAGGTGACCATCGGCGACACCTCGGCGGCATCGAGACTTACCTCGGTGTCGAAGACGGCGCCCTCGTCGGTGCGCAGGGTGCGCCAGTGCGCCACGGCCTGGTCCCACAGCGCGCCGCGCGGCGCGAGCGGCCGGCCTTTCACGTATTCGAAGGTGACTTCGTCGGGCGCGACCATGCCGGACTTCGCGCCCGCTTCGATCGTCATGTTGCACAGCGTGCAGCGCTGCTCGATGGATAGCGCCTCGATGGCGGTGCCCGCATATTCGACCACGTGCCCCGTCGCGCCCGAGGTTCCGAGGGTCGCGATGATGTGCAGCGCGAGGTCCTTGGCCGTCACGCCCGCGCCGAGCACGCCGTCGACGCGGATGCGCATGGTCCGGGGGCGCAGTTGCCACACCGTCTGCGTGGCGAGCACGTGCGCGACCTCGCTCGCGCCGATGCCGAACGAAAGCGCACCGAGCGCGCCGTGGGTGGACGTATGCGAGTCGCCGCAGACGAGCAGCGTCCCCGGCAGCGTGAACCCCTGCTCGGGGCCGACGACATGGACGATGCCTTCGCGGCCATCGCCCATCGCCAGCGCATGCACGCCATGGTCGGCCATGTTGCGCGTGTAGTCCTGCAGGATGCGCAGCGCGGACGCATCCTTCACCACGTCGATCGTGCGCGCCGTGGTCGGCACGTAGTGGTCGGGCGTGGCCAGCGTGAGCTCCGGGTGCGCGACGGGCAGCGCCTTGGCGCGCAGGCGGCCGTAGGCCATGAACGAGCCGTCGTGCATGATGTGCCGGTCGGCGAAGAGCAAGGTGCGGCCGTCGTCCTTGCGCATGACGACGTGCGCGTTCCAGACCTTGTCGAATAGCGTCAGGGCGGTCATGGGGCAGCTCCGGCGGCGGTGTCGCAGCGTTTCTCGAATTCCCACACGTCCTCGAACCCCATGAGCGCATGCATCTCGGGGCTGCTGAAGAGCGGCAGCGGCAGGCCGATGGCGGTCTTGTTGTCCTGCAGGTAACGGTAGGTCTCGCGCAGCGCGTGCGCCACCACCTTGTGCGGCAGGCTCGGGTAGATCGCGAGCGCGAAGCCCATTTCCTCGAGCTGCGGGGCGGGAATCTCGGGCGTGCGGGCGCCGCTTTGCACCACGTTCGCGACGAGCAGCGCGCCCTTCATGGCGCGGCCGATGCGCACGAGTTCTTCCTCGCTCTCGGGGCTTTCCACGAAGATCAGGTCGGCGCCCGCGCGCGCATAGGCCTCGGCACGACGCAGGGCCTCGTCGAGTCCGAGCGAGGTCCGCGCGTCGGTGCGCGCGACGATGAGCGTGTCCGGGTCGCCGCGTGCCTCGACGGCCACCCTCACCTTCGCAACCATGTCCTCCAGCGGCACCACGCGGCGGCCGGTGGTGTGGCCGCATTTCTTGGGCATTTCCTGGTCTTCGATCTGCACGGCCGCCGCGCCGGCCTTCTCGTAGCCGCGCACCGTGTGCCGGACATTGAGCAGGCCGCCATAGCCCGTGTCGGCATCGGCCACGAGCGGGGTCGTCGTGCCCGAACACATCGTGTCGACGCGGCCCACCATGTCGGTGTAGCTCGCCAGCCCGGCGTCGGGCAGGCCGAGGTGCGACGCGACCGTGCCGTAGCCGGTCATGTAGAGCGCGTCGAACCCCATGCGGTCCGCGATCCGGGCGGAGATCATGTCGTACACGCCCGGCGCGATGACGATGCGCCCCTGCGCGAGCCGCGTGCGCAACTTCGATCCGTTGGTAGCCATGGCCGTGTCCTTCACCTGCGACGTCATTCCGACAGCGGGTATTTCGCGAGCAGCGCATTGAGCAGCGTGCGCTCCTTGCGCGCATACTCGACGAACTGCTCGGGCGTGCTGAACACCGGCGCGCCGCCGCCGCCCTCGATCGCCGCGCGCAGTCCGGGGTCTTTCGATACCGCGGCCACCGCCTGCACGATGCTGTTGAACACCTCGTTCGGCACGTTCTTCGGCACCATGAGGCCGTACCACGAGTCGCCGAGCACCGGCCAGCCGTTTTCGACGAGCGTGGGGATGTTGGGCGACAGCGGGAAGCGTTTCTCCGAGCCGACCGCCAGCATCTTCATCTGCCCCGACTGCACGTACCGCAGGCCGGATGCGACCGACGGCACGGCCATCGTCACGTGGCCGCCGAGCAGATCGTTCGTCATCGGACCGCCGCCCTTGTAGCTCACGCCGATCGCGTTGCCGATGCCCGCCACGTCCATCAGCTGCTTGCTGATCAGCTGCGCGTACCGCGTCGCAGTGCCGATGCTGCAGGGCGTGGTCGCCGCCTTGCAGTGGGCAACGAAGTCCTGCATGGTGTTGCCGGGGAACTTCGACGAGACGGCGAAGGACAGCGGCGCCGTCTGGATCAGCGAGATGAGGCGCAGGTCGCCCACGAGGTCGCGGCTGCCGGTTTCGGTCAGCTTCCACATCAGCATGGTGTTGAGCTGCAGCAGCAGCGTGTAGCCGTCGGCGGGCGCGCGCAGCGCCTTCTGGGTGCCGATGATGCCGTCGGCGCCGGGAACGTTGTCCACGATGACGGTCTGGCCCCAGTGCTTCTCGAGCACCTGCGCCATGCGCCGCGCGACCACGTCGGTGCCGCCGCTGGGCGCGTAGGGGACGACGATGGTCACCGTCCGGTTCGGGAAGGCCTGGGCCAGCGCGCCGCCCGCAAGGGCGAGCAGGCCGGCCGCCGCGAACGCGGCGTGGACGAGATGGCGGGTCACGGCTTTCATGCGGTCTCCTGCTTGACGCGATGTCGGGGTCGGGGTCGATCTTTTCTTTTCACACGCCCGTTTGAATTTGTTCTATATAATGGAACGCGCGTTTTACATTTGTAGATTATCCCGGACGGCATTCGCCTGTCAATCGGGAGATGGAGGAATGCATGAACAACACGCTGGTGAACGGACTGCAGCTGCTCGAGCTGCTGGTGTATTCGGACAAGCCGCTGGGCGTGAGCGCGATGGCCGCGCGCCTGGGACTCGGCAAGAGCAACGTACACCGCCTGCTGCAGGGGCTCGTCGAACTGCGCTACGTGTCGCGCGAGGACGAGGGCCGCAGCTACGCGGCCACGCTCAAGGTGTGGGAACTCGGCAATGCGCTCGGCGGCCGCATGGACGTCCGGCAGGCGGCCCGCGCTTCCATGGAGAAGCTGATGCAGAAGACGCGCGAGACGATCCACCTCTCCGTCCTCGACGGCGCCGAGATCGTCTACCTGCACAAGATCGACAGCCCCGAGCCGGTGCGCGCCTATTCGGAGATCGGCGGCCGCGCGCCGGCGCACTGCGTGGCGACGGGCAAGGCGTTGCTGGCCTGGCAGCCCGAGGAGGTCATCGCCGGCCTCTCGACGCACCTGAGCCGGCACAGCCCCAACACGATCGTCGACGCCCGGGACTTCGCGCGCGAGATGCGCAAGGTGCGCGAGAGCGGCCATGCGGTCAATCGCGGCGAATGGCGCGACAGCGTGTGGGGCGTGGCCGCGCCGATCCGCGGCGCGCGCGGCGACATCGTCGCGGCCATCGGCGTCTCCGGGCCGGCCGAGCGCATCCGCCAGGGCCCCGTGAAGCGCTTCGCCGCCGACGTCATGGAAGCGGCGGAGGCGATCTCGGCGGAACTGCGCAAGGGCTGACCGCGGCGCCGCGTCGATTGACGCGGCCGGCCCACGCCCTTACTATTCCAGTATTGAAAATATTCGTTCTGCATAATGGAACAATCAAATAAGGGGTCGGCCGGGCGCCTGCCGCTCGCCGGCGTTCGCGTCGTCGAGTTCTGTTCGACCGCCGCCGGCCCGTTCTGCGCGATGCTGCTCGCCGACATGGGCGCCGAAGTGTTCAAGATCGAGCCGCCCGACGGCGACGGCCTGCGAAACTGGCCCCCGCTCACCAACGGCTACAGCGAGAACTTCGCCTCGCTCAACCGGAACAAGAAGTCGGTGGTGCTCGACCTCAAGAACGAGGAAGACCGTGCGCTGGCGCGCCGCATGGTGCTGCAGTCCGACATCGTGGTCGAGAACAACCGCCCCGGCGTGATGGACCGCCTGGGCCTCGGCTACGAAAGCTTCCGCGCGTCGCATCCCGATCTGCTGTTCTGCTCGATCTCCGCGTACGGCCAGACGGGTCCGCGCGCGAACGAGGGCGGCTTCGACCTCACCATCCAGGCGGCCGCGGGCGTCATGAGCGTCACGGGCGAGCCCGAAGGCGGACCCGTGAAGTGCGGCGTGCCCGTGTCCGACTTCAGCTCCGGGCTCTACGGCGCCTTCGCCATCTGCGCGGCGCTCGCGAGCGTGCGCACGGGCGGCGGCGGCGCGCACATCGACGTGCCGATGTTCGGCTGCACGCTGGGCATCGCCGCGCTGCAGACGAGCGAATACTTCGGCAACGGCAACGCGCCGAGAAAGCTGGGCTCCGCGCACCCCCGCAATGCGCCCTACCAGGCCTTCGCGGCGTCCGATGGCTGGTTCGCCATCGCCGCGGGCAACCAGAAGCTGTGGCTCGCCGTGTGCGATGTCGTCGACATGCCGCGCCTGGCCGACGATCCCCGCTTCGCCTCGCCGTCCGAGCGCGCCGCCCACCAGCTCGCGCTGAAGGCCGTGCTCGACACGGTGTTCGTCACGCGGCCGGTGGCGCACTGGATCGCGGCCTTCGAGACGGCGGGCGTGCCGCACGCCCGCATCAACGACTACCCCGCCGCGCTCGCCGACCCGCAGACGCAGCACATGGGCTGGGTGCAGCCGATCACCCTGCCGGGCGGCGACGTCACGAAGACCTTCACGTCGCCCCTGCGCTTCGACGGCCAGGGCTTCGCGGTGCGTTCGCAGCCGCCGGCGCTGGGCCAGCACACCGAAGAAATCCGCGCGCGCTTCGCGCCCTCGACGACCTCCGATTCATCCACGCCCGTCGCGAGCGAGGCCGCATGAACAAGCCCCTGCCCCGATTCATCTCCGATTTGACGCGGCTCGTCGACGCGCATGGGACCGACGAGTCCACGATGCTGCGCGAGGCCGGCGCGCTGATGCGCGGCCTCGTCGCCCGCGACGACTGGCTGCCCGCGGGCGCGCAGCAGGACCACCCGACGTACTACCAGCAGCACCTGCTGTACGCCGATCCGCAGGATCGCTTCTCGCTCGTGAGCTTCGTCTGGGGTCCCGGCCAGAGCACGCCGGTCCACGATCACACGGTCTGGGGCGTGATCGGAATGCTGCGCGGCTCGGAGATCAGCCAGCCCTTCGTGCGCGAGGCCGACGGCCGCATCCACCCGCACGGCGAGGCGCGGCGGCTCGAGCCCGGCGACATCGAGCCGCTGTCGCCCACGCTCGGCGACATCCACCAGGTTCGCAACGCCTACGGCGACCGCGTCTCGATCAGCGTGCACCTCTACGGCGGCAACATCGGGCGCGTGCGCCGCCACGTGTTCGTGCCCGACACCGGCGAGGTCAAGGAATTCGTCTCCGGCTATTCGGCGTTCGACGCGGGCGCGATCGGCGAAGCGGCGCCATGATCGTGCGCGAAGCCGACGGCGTGGTTCGCGTCAAGCTCCAGCGCCCGGACAAGGGCAATGCGCTGTCGAGCGAAACGGTCGCCGGACTCGCCGACGCGGTGGCCGCCGCCACGCGCTCGCACGCCCGGCTCTTCGTGATCGAGGGCGAGGGACGGCATTTCTGCACCGGCTTCGACCTCTCGAACGTCGCCGAGGAAGACGACGACCGGCTGCTCGCGCGCTTCGTGCGCGTCGAGCTGCTGCTGCAGGCCGTGCATGCCGCGCCGTTCGAGACGCTCGCGCTGGCGCACGGGCGCACCATGGGCGCGGGGGCCGATCTCTTTTGCGCGTGCAACCATCGCTGGGTGGCGGGCGATGCGAGCTTCGCCTTCCCCGGCGCGGCCTTCGGCATCGTGCTCGGCACGGCCCGCCTGGGCGACACCGTGGGCGCGCGGCGCGCGCGCCAGTGGGTCGAGAGCGGCGCGACGATAGACACCGCCGAGGCGCTGGAGGCCGGCCTCGCCACACGGCGCATCGAACCCGCCGAAGCCGAAGCCGGGATCGCCGCCCTCGCCTCACGCTGCAAGCGCCTCGATGACGACACGACCGCCGGCCTGCAGCGCGCGCTCGACCGCGTTCGCCGTCCGCGCGGCGACGCGGGCGCCGGCGAAGACCTCATGCAGCTCGTGGTGTCGGCTGCGCGTCCCGGACTGCGAGCGCGCATCGCCGCGTATCGCGCCTCGCTGTCGGCGAACCCGTCCCCCAGGAAATGACGAACCTCGAACAACTCCTCAATCCGCGCTCCGTCGCCGTCATCGGCGCTTCGGAAGACCAGACGAAATTCGGCGGCCGACTCTACCGGACGCTGCTGCGGCACAACTACAGCGGCCGCGTCTTCCCGATCAACCCGGCGCGCGAAACGCTCTTCGGCCTCAAGACCTATCCCGGCGTCGCCGCCACGCCCGAAGCGCCGGACATGGCCGTGATGGCCGTGCCCACCGCGAAGGTCAAGGGCGAAGTTCAAGCCTGCGCCCAGCGCGGCGTGAAGGCCGCGATCATCATCACGTCGAAGTTCTCCGATGCGGGACCCGAGGGCGCCGCGCTGGAGGCGGAAATCGTCGAGGAGGCGGCGCGCGGCGGCATGCGCATCATCGGCCCGAACTGCCTGGGCCTCATCAGCCCGGCCAACAAGCTTGTGCTGTGTTCCTCGCCCGCCCTCGACGTGGACACGCTCATCGAATCGCCGATCGGCCTGGTGAGCCAGAGCGGCGCGTTGATGGGCACGCTCTTCGACCGGGCCCACGGCATGGGCATCGGCTTCTCGCACTGCGTTTCCGTGGGCAATCAGGCCGACCTGGAGCTGTGCGACTTCATCGAGTTCCTCATCGACGACCCGCGCACGCGCGTGCTGTGCAGCTACGTCGAGGGCGTGAAGTCGCCCGCACGCGTGGTGCAGCTCGCGAGGCGCGCCCGCGAAGCGGGCAAGCCCTGGCTGATGGTGAAGGCCGGCGCGTCGGACGAGGGCAGCCGCGCCGCTTATTCGCACACCGCGAGCCTCGCGGGCGACTACGCCTCGCTGGCGGCGATGTGCGCGCACGAGAACATCGTGCTGATGGACGATGCCCACGACATGGTCGCGCTTGCCGGCGCCATGGTGCGCTATCCGGGGCGCAAGGTGCGCAATGCGGCGGTGCTCACGATCTCGGGCGGCGCCGGCGCCCTGGCCGCGGATCGCTTGTCCGAAGCGGGCGTGCCGCTCGCGCAATTCAGCGAGTCGACCATGCAGCGGTTCGCCCAGCACTATCCGCCCGGACAGGCGGCCAACCCCATCGACATCGGCGCGCGCCGCAACGAGATGGACGAGGTCGGCGCCGCGAGCGCGGAGATCGCGCTGTCCGACCCCGGCTGCGACCTTGGCCTCGTCGCGATGACCACCGCGCCGGACGTGCCCGGGCTCACGCGCTATCTTGCGCAGGGCGCCGCACGCGAGGCCGCGCAGGGCAAGCCGATGCTCTACGTGATGCTGCCCGGACGCGTCGCCGCGCCGGCGCGCGAATTCCTGAAGGCGGAGGGCCTGCCCTGCGTCGACACCACGGCGAGCGCCGCGAGCATGTTGCGCGCGTGGAAGCGCTGGTCGGACTATGTGGAGCCGTCCGAGCCCGCACGGCCCCCGGGCCGGCGCGCCACGATCCCGGCGACCCGCGAAGAACTCGGCGCCCTCGGCGAAGCGGCATCCAAGGCGCTCGTCGCGTCCGCCGGGCTGCACGTGAACGACGGGGTGGTCGTGCGGACGGCCGACGAAGCGATCGCGCAGGCAGCTCGGCTGGGCTACCCGGTGGTGCTCAAGATCGTGTCCGCCGACATCTCCCACAAGTCGGACGTGGGCGGCGTGGAGCTGGGCATCGCCGACGCCGACGACCTGAGGCGCCGCTTCGCCCGCATGCGCGACACGGTGGCGACGCGGGCGCCGCAGGCGCGCATCGACGGCTTTTTCGTGCAGGCGCAACTCGCGGGCGACCTGGAGCTGCTCGTCGGCGCGCGCCACGATGCGCAGTTCGGCCCGCAACTCGTCGTGGGCGCCGGCGGCGTGCTGGTGGAGCTGTTCAAGGACATCCAGGTGCTGCCCGCGCCCGCGCACCCGGACACGGTGCGCGCCGCCCTGGCGCGCCTGAAAGTGGCGCCGCTGCTGCAGGCCTGGCGCGGCCGCGGCGAGCTGGACGCCGAGGCCGTGGTCGACGCGGTCGTCCGGCTCGGCTGGCTCGCGGCGGACATCGCCGCCGCGCATCCGGGCCTCGACTTCGAAATCGAAGTGAACCCCCTCATCGTGGGGCGCAAGGGGCGCGGCGCATTCGCCGTGGACGCGCGCGCCCGCATCGGATCGGATTGAAAGGAACCATCGTCATGTCGCAAATCCTCATCGAACACATCGGCAAGGTCACGCTCTTCACCATCAACCGCCCGCAGCGCAAGAACGCGATCTGCAAGGAGACCGCGCTGGAGCTCCAGGCGGGCTTCAAGGAATTCCAGGCGTCCGATCAGCTCGTGGCCGTGATCACCGGCGCCGGCAACGACGCCTTTTCGGCGGGCGCCGACGTGAGCAATCTCCCCGAACTCTGGCGGTGCATTCCGGGCGGCGGCTTCTTCACCGACAAGCCGGTGATCGCGGCCACCGCGGGCTGGTGCGTGGGCGGCGCGATGGTGCTCACGATGATGTGCGACCTCATCGTGGCTGCGGACAACACGAAGTTCTCGTACCCCGAGGCGCGCCTGGGCTTCACGGGCGGCATGATCTCCAGCCTGCCCTCGCGCATTCCGCACAAAGTCGCCATGGACATCATCATGCTCGGCCGCACCGTCGAGGCGAAGCGGGCCTACGACGTCGGCCTCGTGAGCGAGCTCGTGCCCGTGGGCCAGCAGGTCGAGGTGGCGCTGAAGCAGGCCCAGGAGCTCGCCGAGTCCTCGCCCCTCGTGTTGCGAACACTCAAGCGATTCGTGAACGAGCAGGTGATGCCCAAGGGCCCGGCGGAGATCATGGCCGAGACCATGCGGCAGTTGCGCGAGGTGAGCGAAAGCGACGACTTCCAGGAAGGCATGGCGGCCTTCCGCGAAAAGCGCAAGCCGGTCTATCGGTCGCGTTGACTCTCTAACTCGGCTCGCGCGGCCCGGCGACTTTTTCCAGCAGCTTCTGCATGCGCTCGGGATCGGGCGGCTTGCCGAAGAAGACGCTCGGGCCGGGCAGCCACGCACGTGCGCGTTCGAAGGCCGTGCCGCCGTCCTTGACGACGACGACGTGGGGGATTTTCGGCTCCGCCTCGTCGAGCGTTCGCAGCAGCTCCCAGCCGCGCCCGCCGGGCAGGGCGTGGTCGATCAGCGCCACGTCGTAGGACGTCCCACGGATCAGCTCCATCAACTGCTCCGCCGTAGCGGCCTCGTCGGCCAGAGGAAGCCGCGACAGGGCGAGCTTCGCCCGCCAGTAGAGGCGCTCGTCGCGGTCGGCGCTGGCGATCAGGGCACGCTTGCGCGGCTCCTCCAGCTGCGACGGCTGCGTGTCGGGCGCATCGGGCGGAACGTCGTCGCCGCCGCCGAATTCGAGGTCGAAATCGAGCGGCGCGGGCGCGAAGCGTTGTTCGATCGTCTGCACGACCTCGGCCCAGGCGATGGGGCGATGGAACACGCGCCAGGCATTCGCCGGTGCGCCGTCGCCGACCCAGACCAGCGGCACATCGTCGCGGGCAAGCGCGTCCGCTTCGGGGTGCGACTCGGCGGTGTGGCCGTCGAGCAGGCCCAGCCGTGGGGCCTGCGGCGCGTCGGGCATCCACAGCGTGTACGCCGTCTCGCTCTCCTCGGAGAGCCGGAACACGGTGTTGAGCGCGTGCCGCTCGACGTCGGTGAAACCCACGACCTTGATGAAAACGCGCTCGGCCATCCTTATCCGTCCGCCTCCGTAAAACGCCCGCGAAACCGCACGGGGCGCGGCCCATAAGCTTATCCGCATAACGGGCGAATTAAAAAGTAGTTGGTTTCCATAAGGGTGGCTCGTAGATTCGCTCCCCATGTATCAGTACACCGAATTCGACAAGCAGTTCGTGCGCCAGCGCGCAGCCCAGTACCGGGACCAGCTCGAGCGCTGGCAGGCGGGCACGCTGGGCGACGACGAATTCCGGCCGCTGCGCCTGCAGAACGGCTGGTACATCCAGCGCTACGCGCCCATGCTGCGCGTCGCGGTGCCTTACGGCGAGATCTCGAGCCCGCAGCTTCGGACCCTGGCGAAGATCGCGCGCGAGTACGACCGGCCGGACCCCGAACTGCTTCGCGACGCGCAGGAAAAGCAGCTGGCCCTGGGCGAAGTGCCCGTGCCCGGCGGCACGCCCGTCGTCACCAAGCTCAAGTACGGCTATGGCCACTTCACGACGCGCACCAACGTCCAGTTCAACTGGATCCCCATCGAGAAGAGCGCCGACGTGATGGAGCTGCTGGCTTCCGTGAACATGCACGGCATCCAGACCAGCGGCAACTGCATCCGCAACATCACGAGCGACGAGCTCGCCGGCATCGCCCCCGACGAAGTGGCGGACCCCCGCCCCTTCTGCGAAATCCTGCGCCAGTGGAGCTCGCTGCATCCCGAGTTCAGCTTCCTGCCGCGCAAGTTCAAGATCGCGGTCAACGGCGCGACCGAGGACCGCACGGCGCTCGGCTGGTACGACATCGGCCTGCAACTGCACCGGAACGCCGCGGGCGAGCTCGGCTTCCGCGTCCACGTGGGCGGCGGCATGGGCCGCACGCCCATCATCAGCACGGCGGTGCGCGAGTTCCTGCCCTGGGACCAGGTCATCAACTACGTCGAGGCCTGCATCCGCGTCTACAACCGCTATGGCCGGCGCGACAACGTGTGGAAGGCGCGCATCAAGATCCTCGTGAAGGCCGAGGGCCAGCGCTACATCGACCAGGTCGAGGCCGAGTACAAGGCCATCGTCGAGCAGGACGGCGGCCCGCACACGATCACGCAGGCCGAGTACGACCGCGTGGCCGCGAACTTCGTCGCGCCCGAGCGCAAGAGCGTGCGCACCGGCGCCGACAAGAACCTTCACGAGATCGTGCGTGCGGACGCCGAAGCCGACCCCGCATATCGCCGCTGGATCGAGCGCAACGTGCAGGCGCACAAGAACCCCGAGCTCCGCGCCGTTACCCTGTCCTTCAAGCGCCTCGGCCAGGCGCCCGGCGATGCCGATGCGAGCCAGCTGGAACTGGCCGCCGACCTCGCCGACCGCTTCTCCGCAGGCGAGGCGCGCGTCACTCATATCCAGAACCTGCTGCTGCCCTGGGTGCATGTCGACGACCTGCCCGAACTGTATGCGGCGGCGCGCAAGGCCGGCCTCGCACGTCCCAACATCGGCCTGCTGACCGACATGATCGCCTGCCCCGGCGGCGACTTCTGCTCGCTCGCCAACGCGCGCTCGCTGCCCATCGCCGAGGCGATCACCCAGCGTTATCAAGACCTCGACGAACTGTTCGACCTGGGCGACATCGACCTCAACATCTCCGGCTGCATCAACAGCTGCGGCCATCACCACGCGGGCCACATCGGCATCCTCGGCGTCGACAAGGACGGCAAGGAGTGGTACCAGGTCACGCTGGGCGGCTCGAACGGCTCCACGCTCTCGGGTCCGGCGACGCCCGGCAAGGTGGTCGGCCCGTCGTTCTCGGCGGCCGAAGTGCCCGAAGTGATCGAGGCCGTGCTGGAGACCTACCGCCGCGAGCGCATCGGCGCGGACGTCGACGGCAAGGCCGAAACCTTCATCGCGACCCTGCGCCGCGTGGGCATCGAGCCGTTCAAGGCCGCCGCCAATGGCGCGCGCATCAAAGAGAAAGTGGAGGCCTGATCATGGAACAGGTCCTGAAGATCATCGACGCCGCGGCGCATGCGGCCGACTCGGCCGGTCACGTGCTGCGCCTCGCCAACGACGCCGATCCGGCCACCGTCTCGCTCGACGGCGTGACGCGCATCGAGCTCGACTTTCCGAAGTTCACGGATGGCCGCGCCTACAGCCAGGCGCTGCTGCTGCGCCGCCGCCTCGGCTTCAAGGGCGACCTGCGCGCCACCGGCGACGTGCTCATCGACCAGCTGGTCGCCATGCAGCGCAGCGGCTTCTCCACGGCCGTGCTGAAGGCGGGCAAGGACGTCGGCGAAGCGCGCCGCCAGTTCGAGCGCTTCGCCCGCTACTACCAGGGCGACGTGACGGCGAAGCCGCACTTCCTGGCGCTCGAGGCGGCATAAGCATGGGCGCGATCGCACTCTACGCCCGGCCTTCCGCGGCGTACGGGGAAAAACTTGCCGCCACGCGCGCGCTGCTGCTGCGCGCAGCCACGGAGTTCGCGCCGGTGACGCAGGCGTCGAGCCTCGGCGCCGAGGACGTCGTCATCACGCACCTCATCAATTCGCTGGCCGTGGACATTCCCGTGTTCGTGCTGGAGACGGGCACGCTGCATCCGCAGACGCTCGAATTGCTGGAGCGCACGGTCGCCACGTCGCGCGTGCCGGTGAACGTGTACCGGCCGGTGCAGGAACACGTGGTGCGGTTCGTCGAGCGCGAAGGCGCCGAAGCCATGTACCGCAGCATCGAACTGCGCAAGGCGTGCTGCCACCTGCGCAAGATGGAGCCGCTGGAGCGCGCGCTCGCCGGGCACCGTGCCTGGATCACCGGGCTGCGCCGCGAGCAGTCGAACGCGCGCGCCGACGTGCCGGCCATCGACACCTCCGACGCACGCCGCGTGAAGATCAACCCGCTGGCCGACTGGACCAACGGCGACGTGTGGCACTACATCGCGTCCAACGCGGTCGACTACAACCCGCTGCACGACGAGTTCTACCCCAGCATCGGCTGCGCGCCCTGCACGCGCGCCGTGGCGGTGGGCGAAGACTTCCGCGCCGGCCGCTGGTGGTGGGAGGACGAAGCCGCGAAGGAATGCGGACTGCACGTGAAGGACAACCAGGAAAGCGCGACCGCATGAACGCCCGAGCCGAACCCCAGCTGCTGCGCCAGATCAGCAACCGCCACCTCGACTCCCTCGAGGAAGAAGCCATCTTCATCCTGCGCGAAGTCGCCGGCGCCTTCGAGCGGCCGACGCTGCTGTTCTCCGGCGGCAAGGACTCGCTCGTGCTGCTCAAGTGCGCCGAGAAGGCCTTCGGCAGCGGCCGCCTGCCGTATCCGCTGCTCATGATCGACACCGGGCACAACTTCCGCGAAGTCACCGACTTCCGCGACGCCCGCGCGAAGGAGCTCGGCGCCGAGCTCATCGTGCGCAGCGTCGAGGATTCGATGAAGCGCGGCACGGTCCGCCTCGCGCGTCCCGACGAGAGCCGCAACGTCCACCAGTCGGTGACGCTGCTCGAAGCCATCGACGAGTTCCGCTTCGACGCCCTGATCGGGGGCGCTCGCCGCGACGAAGAAAAAGCGCGCGCGAAGGAACGCATCTTCTCCCACCGCGACAGCTTCGGCCAGTGGCAGCCGAAAGCGCAGCGCCCTGAGCTCTGGACGCTGTTCAACACGCGCCTCGCGCCCGGCGAGCACTTCCGCGTCTTTCCCATCAGCAACTGGACCGAGCTCGACGTGTGGCAATACATCGAGCGCGAGAACATCGCCCTGCCCTCCATCTACTACGCGCACCAGCGCCAGGTGGTCGAGCGCAAGGGCCTGCTCGTGCCCGTGACCGAACTCACGCCGCCGCGCGCGGGCGAAGAGGTCGTGACCCGCACCGTGCGCTTCCGCACCGTGGGCGACATCACCTGCACCTGCCCCGTGGCGAGCCCCGCGGCGAACGCGAGCGAAGTGGTGGCCGAAACGCTGGTCGCCGACGTGAGCGAGCGCGGCGCCACGCGCATGGACGACAAGACATCGGACGCCTCGATGGAAAAGCGCAAGAAGGATGGGTATTTCTGATGAGAATCGATTACGACGCGGTGGCTGCGCACGCCGGCAACGGCAGCCCGCATGACCCGGCCCACGACCACGACGCCGCGCTGCGCTTCATCACCTGTGGCTCGGTCGACGACGGCAAGAGCACGCTGATCGGCCGCCTGCTGGTCGACAGCCGCGCGGTGCTGCAGGACCAGCTCGCGAGCGTCTCGAAGTCCGGCGAAGCCGACCTCGCGCTGCTGACCGACGGCCTCACCGCCGAGCGCGAACAGGGCATCACCATCGACGTCGCGTACCGCTATTTCGCGACGCCCCTGCGCAAATTCATCATCGGCGACGCGCCGGGCCACGAGCAGTACACCCGCAACATGGTCACGGCCGCTTCGAGCGCCGACGCCGCCGTGGTGCTGGTCGATGCGACCAAGCTCGACTGGCGCGATCCCGCGCTCGTGCTGCTGCCCCAGACGAAGCGCCACACGCTGCTGGTGAGCCTGCTGCGCGTGCCGTCGATCGTGTTCACGATCAACAAGCTCGATGCGGTGGAAGACCCCGCCGCCGCGTTCGCGAACATTCGCGGCGCGCTCGAAGCGTTCACGCAAGCCGCCGGCATCGAAGCGCACGCGATCATCCCGATTTCCGCGCTCAAGGGCCACAACGTGGTGGAGGCGCAGCCGGGCTGGTGCGGCTACGCCGGCCCGTCGCTGCTCCAGGTGCTGGAGAAGCTGGACGTGACGCCTGCCGAGACCGCCGAAGCGTTCTCGTTCCCCGTGCAATGGGTCGAGAAGTTCTCCTCCTCGTCCGACACCTCGCAGGGCCGGCGCGTGTTCTGGGGCCGCGTCGCCACCGGCGTCGTCGAACCCGGGCAGCAGGTCACGGTGCTGCCGGGCGGCCAGACCGCCACGGTGGCCCAGGTGCTGAACCACGTGCGCGAACCGGGCGCCGTGCCCGCGCGCCACAGCGCGGGCATCGTGCTGGACCGCGAGGTCGACGTGTCGCGCGGCGACTGGCTGCTCGCGCCCGGCGCCATCGAAGCCACGCGGGAAATCTCCGCGACCGTGGCGTGGCTCGACGACGAGCCGCTGGTCGCGGGTCGCGCCTACTGGGCGCTGCACGGCCATCGCTGGGTCAAGGCACGGATCCGGTCCATCGCACACAAGCTCGACGTGAACACGCTCGAGGAACATTCCGCCGAGCAGCTGGAGCCGAACTCGATCGGCCACGTGCTGATCGCGCTGCAGGAACCGCTTGCCACGCTGCCCCACGCGCGCTCGCGCACGCTCGGCGCGCTGGTGCTCGTGGACACGGCCACGCACAAGACCTCGGCCGCGGTGCTGGTTCGCTGACGAGCCATCCGGCCGCGCGCCGGCCCAAAGTTAGAATGGAGGGCTTCGTTGCCCTCGCTGCACTTTCGCAATTCGAATTGCCTGCATTGCCATGACCCACGTCGTCACCGAATCCTGTATCGAATGCAAGTACACCGACTGCGTGGACGTGTGCCCGGTCGACTGCTTCCGCGAAGGGCCGAACATGCTCGTGATCGACCCCGACGAATGCATCGACTGCGCGGTGTGCATCCCCGAGTGCCCGGTGAACGCGATCTTCGCGGAGGAAGACACGCCGCCGGACCAGATCGCCTTCATCAAGATCAACGCCGATCTCTCGCGTGCGGCGGGCTGGACCAGCATCACCAAGCGCAAGCCGGCGCTGCCGCAGGCCGACGAGTGGAAAGACAAGACGGGCAAGCTCGACAAGCTGGTTCGCTGACGGCCGCGACCGGCGCATGATCGAGACCGATGCGCTGATCGTCGGGGCCGGCCCGGTCGGCCTGTTCCAGGTCTTCGAGCTCGGCTTGCTCGAAATCCGCTGCCATGTCGTCGACTCGCTGCCCCACGTGGGCGGCCAGTGCGTCGAGCTCTATGGCGACAAACCCATCTACGACATTCCCTCGGTGCAGGTCTGCACCGGGCGCGAGCTTGTCGACAACCTGATGCGCCAGGCGCAGCCGTTTGCGCCGGTGTTCCATCTCGGGCAGGTCGTCACGCGCGTGGAAGTGCGGGACGATGGCCGCTTCGTCGTCGAAACGTCGCGCGGCATCCGGTTTCTCGCGCGCACCGTGTTCATAGCCGCGGGCGTCGGCGCGTTCCTGCCGCGCACGGTGAAGGTCGACGGCATCGATGCGTTCGAAGGCAGCCAACTGTTCCATCGTGTCGAGGAAGCGGGCGATGCCGTGGGACGGCACGTCGTGATCCTCGGCGATGAGGATGCGGCGGTCGATGCTTCGGTGGCGCTTGCGAACGAAAGCCAGGCCGCGAGCGTGACGCTGCTGCATCGTCGCGACGTATTCCGCGCGGCGGCGCCTACGGTGGATGCGATGCGTGCGCTTGTCGCCGCGAAGAAGCTGCAACTCGTGATCGGCCAGGTCACCGGCTTCCGACGGCAAGACTCGAAACTTACCGCGCTCGAAGTCGCCGCCAGCGATGCGACGAAGCGCGACATCCCCGCGGACACGGTCCTCGCCCTCCTCGGCCTTTCTCCCAAGCTCGGGCCCGTCGCCGACTGGGGCCTCGACATCGAACGCAAGCAACTGAAGGTCGACACGGAGTCGTACGCCACGAGCGTGCGCGGCATCTTCGCCGTCGGCGACGTCAACACGTATCCGGGCAAGAAGAAGCTCATTCTCTGCGGCTTCCACGAAGCAACGCTCGCGGCCTTCGGAGCGGCGGCGCTGATCTTCCCGGATCGCAAGACGCCACTGCAGTACACGACGACGAGCCCTCGCCTGCACGAGCTGCTCGGCGTGTCGCCCACCATCGAATAGAATCCGCACGCGCTCCCGCTCGCGTGGGTGCGCATCCGCTAGGGGTGTTGCCGCGTGTTCGCCATCGAACGCGCGTCGACTGAGAAAGTCCCTTTGAACCTGATTGAGGTAATCCTCGCGCAGGGAAGCAAGCTGTTCGCCGAGTAGCACGCCTTCCTGCCATGACTTTGAAGGAAGAAGTCCGTGGCGCCATTCAAGCCCTCCTGTCTCGCCGTCGCCCTGCTCGCGACATTCCCTGCGCTGCACGCGCAGACCACACTGAAGCCGGTCACGGTCACCGAGCGCGCCGCGCCCGTGGCCGACGTCACGGGCTTCGGCGACTTCCCTCTGCGCGAGGTTCCCGTCTCCGCGACGGTCGTGGACCGTCGGCAGATCGAAGCCATGGGGGCGCGTCGCCTGGCCGACCTGACCGTCCTCGACCCCGCCATCGCCGACGCGTACAACTCGCCGGGCTACTGGGACCAGATGAGCATTCGCGGCTTCACGCTGGACCAGCGCTTCAACTACCGGCGCGAGGGCCTGCCGATCAGTGCCGAGACCTCGATCCCGATCGAGAACAAGGAGCGCGTCGAGTTCCTCAAGGGCACGAGCGGCATCCAGGCCGGCACCAGCGCGCCGGGCGGGCTCGTCAACTACGTGGTGAAGCGGCCGACGCAGAACGACATCCGCGAAGTCCGGCTCGAAGCCACGCAGCGCGCGAGCCTGCTCGGCGCCGCGGACATCGGCGGCCGCTTCGGCGCCGACCGCGCTTTCGGCCTGCGGCTGAACGTCGCGCACGAGCAGCTGCGGCCACGCGTTCGCAATCTCGACGGCGAGCGCAGCCTCGTCGCGGCCGCGGGCGACTGGCGTGTGAGCCGCGACTCGGTCGTGCAGGCCGAATTTGAATGGAGCCGCAAGACGCAGCCCAGCGTGCCGGGCTTCAGCCTGCTCGGCAGCGCCGTGCCCCGCGTCCCCGACCCGCGCCTGAACCTGAACAACCAGCCGTGGTCGCTGCCCAATGAATTCGACGCGCTCACGGGCACCTTGCGCTACGAGCAGGCGATCAATACCGACTGGCGCTGGTGGGCGCAGCTCGGCTCGCAGCGACTGAAGACGAACGACCGTCTCGCCTTCCCCTTCGGCTGCAGCGCGGAAGGCGCGTTCGACCGCTATTGCTCGGACGGCAAGTTCGACCTCTACGACTTCCGCAGCGAGAACGAAAAGCGCCGGCAGGATGCGGCGTCGCTCCATCTGCAAGGCAAGCTCGCCACCGGCGGCGTCACGCACGACCTGTCGTTCGGCCTGCTCGCGAGCCGCGTGCGCAACCGCTTCCAGGGCGAGGCGTTCAACTACGCCGGCGTCGGCAATGTGCAGGGCACGGCGTTCACGCCGCCATCGCCTGCGATCACGGGCGCGAGCACGAATCGGGACGAGCGCTCGCTGGAGTTTTCCGTGAGCGATGCCATCCGCTTCGATCCGCGCACCACGCTGTGGCTCGGCGTGCGCCACACGCGGCTGGATCGCGACAGCGTCGCGACGGACAACACGCGGCGCACGTCCTACGGCCAGTCCCTGACCACGCCGTGGGCCGCGCTCAGCTATCGGCTCGCGGACGCGACGACTGCATATGCGAGCTATGGTCAAGGCGTCGAGTCGCAGGTCGTGCCCAATCGTGCGCTGCAGTACACCAATGCGGGCGTCGCATTGCCTGCGCTGAAGTCGAAGCAGTGGGAGCTGGGCGTGAAAGGCGGACGCGAGGCATTCGACTGGCAGGTCGCGCTGTTCCACGTCACACGGCCGATGTCGAACATCGATGCGTGTACGCGTCTCTTCATCACGCCGTGCGTCGGCCAGTACGATGGCCAGGCCGTGCATCGCGGCATCGATGCGAATGCGCAGTGGACGCAAGGGCCGTGGCGCCTCGGCGGCGGGCTGATGTGGCTGGATGCGAAGCGCGAGGGCAGCGTGCTGGAGCCGGCGAACAACGGCCGGTCGGCCGCGAACGTGCCGGAGCTCGCCCTGCGAGCGAACGTCGCGTATCGCTTCTCGTCGGTTCCGGGCCTGGAGCTCGAGGGGCGTGCGTCGCACGAGGGCTCGCGCTCCGTGCTGCCGGACGGCTCGATCACCCTGCCCTCGTGGACGCGCGTCGACGCGGCGCTGCGCTACGAGCGCAAGTGGGGCGGCGTGCAGACGAGCTGGACCCTGGGCATCGACAACCTGCTCGACCGCCGGTACTGGCGCGAGTCGCCGTACCAGTTCGGCCATGTCTACCTGTATCCCGGCGCCCCGCGCACGGCCCGGATCACGTTCACGGCGGCGCTCTGAGGAGCACCGAAAAAATGACGCTATAATCGAAGGCTTGTTCCCCGATAGCTCAGTCGGTAGAGCGCCGGACTGTTAATCCGTAGGTCCCTGGTTCGAGCCCAGGTCGGGGAGCCACCTACACGTACTGCGAACCGAGGTCCCGGAGCCTGCATCCAGCAGGGCCTCCGGGCGATAGTCGACCGTGACGCCATCGGCGTTCACGGTCACCCGCTCGAGAAGCGCACCCAGAAAGGCGCGCTTTTTTTTCACGTCAGCCCGTAGCACGACTTCGCCCATCACCTCGGCGGCGATCCCGGGCTCGATGTTCCGGCGCCGTGCCGGCATCGGCGCAGCTTCGAGCGCCACCAGCTCGGCCTGCAGCTGCTGCAGTTCCGCCTCGCGTTCACGCAGCCGGCGGGTGACCACGGGAAGGTCGGGCGTGTCGCGCCCGCCACGCTCGAGCAGGTCGAAAAGCCGCTCCTGGCGCCCTTCCACGTCCCGGATGCCCGCCACCAGCTGGGCGCGTCGCGTTTCTCGCTCCTGCACCCATTCCTCGCTCGCGCTGGCCAGGTCCTCGAGCGCCTCACGCATCGCCGCCGGCGTCAGCACGTGCTTCAGGATCTGGTCCAGCAACCAGTCGTCGAAGACGTCGGCACGCATCGCCCGGAAGTGGCAACGCGGCGCACCCGACTTGTGCGCCAGGCACGCGTAGTAGCTGTAAAGGCCGCCATTGCCGTTCCCAGTCCGGATTTGCAGTCTGCCGCTGCAAATTCCGCAGTGGATCAGGCCCGTGAACACGAACATGCTCCGGTGGCCGCCGCCATGCTCGTGGTGGGGAATGCGTTCTTCCATCATCGCTTGAGCCCTTTCGAATTCGCCATCGCGTACGAGCGCGGGATGGCTGGCCACCTTCACCCATTGTTCGGGCGGCTTCGTCTTACGCGTGCGCCTATGTGTCTTGTTGAAGATCCTCACGCCCGTGTACACCTCGTTTTTCAGCAGGTAGTTCACGCCGTTCTTCGTCCAGCGGCTACCGCGGCGAAGCTGCCCGGCCTCGTTGAGCGCGAGCGCGATCGCTTGGCTGCCGCTGCCGGCCAGGCACAGCGCAAAGATCCTGCGCACCACCACCGCCTCCTCGTCGGCGATCGCCAGCCGGGCCCTTGCCCCATCCTTCACCGTGCAGTACCCGAACGGCACCCCGCCGCCGGTGAAGTAGCCCGCGGCGGCCGCCACCTTCTGCGAGCGCAGGGTGTCGCGTGCGACCTGGCGGGAATACATCTCGTCCATCAGCCCGTGGATCGCCTTGTTGACGAAGCCGGCGTCGGTCTCGTCATCGATGTCCGCGTTCAGGCATTCGAGCTTCGTGCCGATCTCCTTCAGCTCCTCGCCGCTGCGGAACAGGTCCAACATGTTGCGCGCGAAGCGCGACGTCGACCAGGTCACGAAGAAGTCGACGTTGGTCGCCTCGCAAAAGGCCTTGGCGCGCTGGAACGCACTGCGGTTGCGCGTCTCGCGCCCGCTGATGCCCTCGTCGAGGAACACCTTCACGACGTCGGCGCCCAGCTGGTGGGCACGCGCCGTGCATTGCTGGATCTGCGCCTCGATCGAGACGCTCTCCTCGCGCTGCTTGCTGACACGGGCGTAGATGACGGCACGCTTCATCGCTGGCCCACTTTACGGCGACCGGCTAGCCGAAATATGTGAGAGAGGCTCAGCGTCTCACCAAGCTGCCGAGCGACCATCTCCTGAATCGCTTTGTCGTCGAAGCCCATCGTCACCAGGCACTCGATGAACCGGTTTCGCTGGAAGCGGTGGAACGACGACAGCCGGCGCAGCTTGACCTCGATCATGGATTCGCTCTCCGAGCGAAGCACGAGCGACCGGTCCAGGATGCGCCACATCGTCATGAAGCTCTCGTACCCGATCGCGCGCGCGACGTCGATCCACACGCCCGGCATGCCCATGACTTCGAGCTCGCGGATTTTGGCCACCTCCCAGACATCCGAGGAAGTGCGTTCGTTCAGGTACCCGCCCCCCCTCCGGCGGCGATGGCCCCCTGACCGCCGAGCCCCCACCCCCTGCCCAGGTGCCTGCTCGAGCCCGTCGATCTCTGCTTGCGCCTGCCAGCTGCTGCGACTTTCATGCATCGCGGACCCCCATCGCTCCCCCTGAGAGCTGCCCCGACGACTGCGCCTTTTGCCAGAGTGCGCAGCGGACCCCGTTCCGACTTTGGCCGTTCCTGTTACAGCTTTGGGAAACGCACGAGATCACGCAGCGACGCCGTGTGTAGCTTCGTCGGAGGGTCACCCTCCTGGATTTGTGTACCCGTGTTGTGAGGACGCGCATGGATGGCTCTCGTCGTGGTGGTCAGGGGGTGGACCCGGCTATCCGGGCGGCAGGCGCTTGAGCAGTTCGCTCACCGGCGTCCGGATCTTGGCCAGGGGTGCGGCTCGGTCGATCGTGGCTGCCTTGCGGCGCTGCGCCAGGTGGATGTAGACCTGGGTGGACTTCACGTCGACGTGGCCCATGAGCTCCGCCGTGCTGGCCAGGCTCACATCCTCCTCGGTCAGCTCGGTGCCAAACAGGTGGCGGAACGCATGCGGGTGCAGCTGCTCTGCCGGCACGCCGACACGGTGGCCATATCGCTGCACCATGTCGTGTATTGCCTTGCGCGTCAGGCGGCGCTTCTCGCCGCGGTGCTCGTGCGGCTGCAGCTTGGTGTTCCTGGTCGACACGAACAGCACGTGGTCGCGCCTAGTGTTCCCCGCCTCCTTGACGAGGATCTCGCGGTCGATCGCCTTCAAGTCCTCATGACCGAGGTAGACGCGAACCAGCATCTCCGCTTCCTTCGGCATCGGGATCAACCGGGTGCGGCCGCCCTTCTCGGTGAAGCGGATCGCGAGCCTCACCTCTCCTCCGAGTTGCGTCGCCTGCAGGTCGCTGTCGTTGAGACGGGTCACGCCCGACACGCGCGGGCCGCACCCGACCAGGATGGCAAGCATCGCCGCGTCCCGGATCCCGATGAAGGTGTTCATGTCCGGCGCCCACATCAGCTTCTCCGCGTTCGAGAGCGACAGTGCCCGGGGCAGCGGCGGGATGTAGCGCGGGTGCTCGAGGCCCGTGGCCGGGTTGCCCTTCACGATCGCAGCCTTCTTCCCCGATGCCCAGGCGAAGAACCCACGTACTGCGCTGATGTAGGGCACCCGGCTGCGCGCGACGACGCCCTGCTTGTGAAGGAACACCCCGGTGAACACCTCCAGGCGCTCGTGGTCCGCATCGAGCAGCGCAATGCCGTCCTCGGCCAGGAACTCGCGCAGCTTGCGTAGCGCCATGGCGTAGGCCTCGACGGTTCGCTTGCTCCGGTTCTTGTTGATCCGAATGAACTCTAGCCACGCATCAATCGCGGCGTCGTCCGTCCAGTGCTTGTCACCCACGGCCACCTCCTGCCTGGTCCGACGCAGGGTACCCAGGGGCATTCGACCCGTGGACACGTGGATCGCACCCCCGATAGGCCGCAAGTCCGCGTCGGCATTGGGAATTGCTCATTTTTTGAGCCACGGAAAACCCGTGACCGCAGAGCTGAACCCGTGGATACAAATTTTCGCGCGAATTCGAACCCGTGGATCGCCTTGCTCGGCGTCGATCGACCCTTTTCTCCTCTCTTTCCTCTGAAATTTCAAAGAAGAATGAAGAAGAAGGGGCGACACCTCGAAAAACGACACATGGAAAAAATTGCCCAACCCGTGGAAGGAACCACCGAACCCGTGGAAGCTGGAATCTTGCGAATCGGCCGATTCGCTTAGTCGAACCTCGATCAGCATGGTGACAGTGGGCTCGATCCACGGGATTCTCCCGCACTCCCTGCCTCCCTTTGCCGATAAATTGGCTCAATCGGTCCACGACCCACCCCTCCCACCTGGCGACCGGGCCTCCAAACCTTCGCGTGGGGGTGCGGGGGAGGACGGGCAGATTGATGCGCGGATGGAATCGATGGTGCGAGCGCCGCGCGGTCGCGGAGCCGCCCTGCACCTGGTGGCGCGTGCGAATGGTCATGAGGGGGTCCGGGGGATCTGAGGCGGCCAGCGCCATCGCTTATGCAACGCGGCTGCGACGCACGCCGGCGAGCAGCGCCTCGAGCTCGTCGGGGTCGCAATCGAGGCCGGCGCCGCGCTCGACCTGCAGGAGGGCCAAGGCTTCGTGCTCGTGGCCACGCAGGGCCTCGGCGACCGCGCTCCAAGGCCGTGCGCCCTGGTCTTGTACCTGAGAGTCCAGCCACGTGAAGAGCGCGCCGTACGGGCCAGCCTGCCCGCACAGGAGGCCCTGATCGTCGTGGCTGAGGGATTCCCATGCCGCCGAGTCCACGAGGAGCACCTGCAGGAGCCTGGCGAGCCGCGTTTCGGCCGGCGACGTGCCGCTGCCGGCCACCGGCGGGGCGCTCAAGCCCGCGCCACGCGGTCGCGCCGGCGCCGCGCCTGGCGCCTGCAGAGGGACGCCCCACAGCGCCAAGATCTCGCGCGCGCCAAGCCCGACCAGGCGCCCGATCTCCGCGAGCAGCTGGTGCTTCAGCGCGCCGGCCGGAAGCTGCGACCACAACGGCTTCGCCGCCGCGGCGAGCCGGGCCCGCCCTTCGGCGGTGGCCAGGTCGCAGCCTTCGCCGGCGACGTCGACGAGGAATCGGGACAGAGGCGTCGCGCCCTTGACGCGATCGCCGAAGGCGTCAGCGCCGTGCGCCCGGATGAAGCTGTCGGGATCGTGCTCCGCCGGCAGGAACAGGAAGCGAACGCTGCGCACGTCGGTGGCGAACGGCAGCGCGCCCTCCATCGCCTTGCGTGCCGCGCGCTGCCCCGCCGCATCGCCGTCGAAGCTGAAGACGACGTTGTCCGTGCTGCGGAAAAGCTTCTGCACGTGTTCAGCCGTGCAGGCCGTGCCGAGCGTGGCCACGGCGTTGGCGAAACCCAGCTGCGCCAGCGCGACCACGTCCATGTAGCCTTCGGTGACAAGCACGAAGCCCGCGGCCTGGATGGCCTCGCGCGCTTCGAACAGTCCATACAGCTCGCGCCCCTTGCTGAAGACCGCCGTCTCGGGCGAATTCAGGTACTTCGGCTTCTCGTCGCCCATCACGCGGCCGCCGAACCCGACGCACTCGCCGCGCACGTTGCGGATCGGGAACATCACGCGATCGCGGAACCGGTCGTAGCGCCTCCCGTCTTCCTCGCTCACGATCACCAGCCCGCACTCGCCGAGCAGGGGGCTGTCGTACTCCGGGAACACGCTGGCCAGGTTGCGCCAGCCTGGCGGCGCGAATCCCAGGCCGAAGCGCCGCGCCGCCTCGCCCGAGATCCCGCGGCCGCGGAGGTAGTCGATCGCGGGCTGCGCGCTGCGCAGCTGCGTGCGATACGCCGCCGCCGCGCGCTCGAGCACCTCTGTCAGCGCCACCTGCTTCTCCCGGACGGCAGCCGCCCGCTCTCGATCCGCCGGCGTCGCACGATCATCCGGCATCTGCAGGCCACAGCGATGTGCCAGGTCCTTCACCGCGTCCACGAAGTTCATTCCGGCGAAGTCCATGAGGAAGCCGATCGCGTTGCCGTTCTTCCCGCATCCGAAGCAGTGATAGAACTGCTTCGACGCGGTCACCGTGAACGACGGGGACTTCTCGCCATGGAAGGGGCACAGGCCGGCGTGGTTCGTGCCGCCCTTCTTGAGCTCGACGTGCTGGCCAACAACGTCGACGATGTCGACGCGCGAGAGCAGCCCGTCGAGGAACGACTGCGGGATGGCCATGCGTCAGTCCGCCGTGGCGGCCGCCGACAGCACCTTCGACGTCGACGTGCCTCCCGTCCCGCCGATCGGCTTCTCGACGGGGATCGTGGCGTGCAGCCCATAGTGCGCGAGCTGCTTGAGATTCAACGCCACCATGTGGCTCACCCGCTGGCCCTGAACGGTGCGCTCCACGTGCATCGGCTTGTTCGGCGCGCCGCGCTCCATGAGCAGCACGCCGGCGGACTTCAGCTGCTCCTTCAGCGCCCTGTCGCTCTTGATCGTCATGCGGTCCCAGAAGGGCCGCAGGTTGTTCGACGAGCTCAGATGCGCCATCACGTGATTGGTGCGCACGCAGAGCACCTCGGCACCGTCCTCGGTGTCGAACTTGAAGGGGAAGCGGAACTGGTTGCTCGCGATCTCCGACAGCATCTTGTCGACAATCAGCGCCCACGGCTGCCGCTCACTCGTGCTCTCGGTGATGTGCGTGTTCATCTCCTCGACCAGGCTGTCCATAAGGTCGTACGAACCCTCGGGACAACCGGTGAAATCGCAGAGCAGCCGCCACGCCAGACCGAGCGCCGCGTAGTTCGTCACCATGCGCTCGGCGCCGGTGTCCGACGCGGCCACGCAGTTGGCCTGGAAGTGCTGCAGCAGCTGTGCGTGCATCTCCAGCACGGTGTCCTTCGACAGGCTGGCTAGGTACTGCAGCCACTGCCGCACCGGGAACACCGGGAGCTTCTGGTCCATCAGCGGCCCGCGCTTCGTGCGAGTGAGCTGGCACCGCACCAGCTTGCCCGTCAGCCCCTCGACCGGAACGTCCTCGCCGGCAAGCAGCACGGGCGCGCATAGCAGGAACTCGGTCATCTCCGACCCGCGTCGCGTGTGGCTGTGCTGGTAGCTTTCCTGCAGCTGCGCCACGGCCTTGTCGATCAGCTCCTGCTTGCCCGCGGAGATCTCCTCCCAGCCCACGGGGTGGCTCGTGTAGCTGATCGAGGTCAGCATGCGAAACTCGCTGCCCATGCTCTGCCGCGAGAACATCGTGAACGCCAGCGACCGCTCCATGCGCTTGATCAACGTCGACTTCCCCGAGCCCTTCTCCGCCTGCATCACAAAGTGCGGCCAGAAGCCGAGGAACGCTTTCAGATGGCCGCCGAGGGCCCACACCAGCGGGATCGCAGCGGCGTTCTGCTTGAAAGTCTTCTGGTACTCGCGAATCACCGCGCGCCCCTGCTCGGGTGTCCCCGACGGAAACGTCAGCGAGTGATACGGGCACTGCTGCCGCGGATCCTGAAAGAAGCAGTCCGGCCCCTCGTTCACGATCGGCCGGCCATCGCGCCAGGCAATGCCTACGAAGTTCACCGCCTCACGCGCCCCGATGTCCGCCGCCCGCTCCCACACGTTGACCAGGCGCGAGAATGCCGCCGGCGCGAACACCGGACCCACTTTCTTCCAGCCGTCGAGGTTATGCAGCTTCTCGTCGTCGACAACACGGCGCAGCAGGCGCGCGCCGTGCCGGGCGGTCTGCACCGAGATCGAGAAAACCGTCGTTGGCGAAAGATCCTTGTCGCCCGTCATGGTGGACGTCGCGCTCGCGATCTGCACGCGACTGATCGCTGCGATCCTGAAGCCGCACGTGTCGTTGTACGTCCAGCGCATGGTGCCCGTGTCCTCGTCCTTCACCTGCTTGTCCAGCGTGCGCGTGAAGTCGGGCTGCACCCGGTACCGGCGGTACGCGAACCAATCGTGGGAGGGAAGGTACAGCCTTGACTTCCCCTCGCGCTTGCCTTCCGCCGGCAGGCCAGGGACCACCCACTCCTCGAGCGCGCGCAGCGCCACGGCCAAGTCCAGGTGGCCACGCAGCTGCAGGAACGCATTCACGTCGCGGATCGGCTTCTTTCTCTCCTGATCCTCGTACCACGCCGCCTGGTCGACGTGCATGCAGCTGGTGTCCAGTGCGGTCAGGATCTCGTGCAGCCGCCACCCCGCGCGCGCGCCAGCGCTGTAGCCGAAGTCCGGCCCCTTCTCCGCCGGCGGATCGTTGCTGAAACAGGCCACCACGGACTTCCCGCGCATGAAGCTCCAGTCGATCCGTGCGACGTTGGCCAACCCGCGGGTGGCCACCACCGCCGAGCCCGGCAGCACACAGCTCTCGATCGACAGCGCATCGATGCCGCTGGCCACCACGTACACGGTCCTGGCGTTCTCGAACTTCTGCCAGTCGCTGCACCACGGGTAACCCGTGCGCTCGCCCTTCACGCAGATCTTCTGCCCGCCGTTGGTGGCCGGCTCGATGTAGTGCATGTCCACCGCGACGGCACGACGGTGCGTCTGGTCGCGCACGATGAAGGCCGCGGCGGGGCCGCCGTAGCCGATCGCACCTGGCGCGATCTCCGCGTGGTGCCAGGTGCTCAGGCTGAGCGAGCCGCGGTCCACGGCGCGCTCCACTGCCTTTTTTTCGATCTTGCGCTCGCCGACAAGGAAGTCGAACAGCGCGTTGTCGTCCTGCTGCGCGGCCGCTGCGCAGCGCGCGACGATCGCGTCGACGAGCACGTGATCTTCCGCTGCTGCGCCGGTCGCCTCGTCTCCGCCGGCGCCGGGTTCTTTTGCTGTTGCCATGTAGTACCGCTATTTCTGGTGATAGCTGTCTGCACGCCGGCCGCGTGCGGGCCAACGCACTAGCCGTTGAACAAACTCCCGCTCGACCCTGTCTGGGCCTTGCGCTCCTGCTTTTCCTTGACCGCCGCCACCGCCCTCGTCACCGCATCCCTGTGCAATGCCGTCGCGCCAGGCTCGCCGGCGACGCGCGCCATGTTCGAAGCCACCACCTCGCGCCGCAGCGCCGCCGGCACCATGCGCCAGTGGTCGACGCACATGAGCAGGGCCATGCTGATGACGTGCTGACAGCCGCTCGCCGCGCACTCATGGGTCTGGAGCGTTCTCCTCACGAGGCCCCCTCCCCGCCCGGGACGGAAGCACCGGCGATCGCGGCCTGGGCCGTCTTAGCTCGCCGCTTGGCGGTGCGGTTCACCATGCACGGCATTTCGCTGCAGCACTCTCCCGTCTCGGGCAGGCCTGCGCCAGCCGGCAACTCACGCACCCAGGCCCACAGGTCGGTACTCAAGTCGTGGTTCAGCGCTTTGCAGTGGATGCGCGCCTCGTCCCGCTCGTCGTCGTCATAGATGTCGATGAGGTCGCCCGTCGCCAGTCCTACGCGTGGGTTGCGCAGGTCCAAGCCGCCCCACAGTTCCAGCACGATCCATTGGCCCTCGCGCGCCTCGCGAATGGTGAAGTGCTCCTCAGGCACAGGGCATCTCCCCACCGCCGCCGCCCCCAATTGCGCGCATCGCACGCAGCTTCGCGCGGGCCCGCTCCATCACCTCGGGAAGCTTGTCCGCCTGCCACTCGGTATCGAGCAGCCATGCGAGCTGGACCAGCGCCTTCACCGATACGGCCTGGTAGCCTTCCGGCGCCGCCGTAGAGGCGCTCGCATTGCCGGCACGCAGGAAGATCTCGACCTGCTCGACATCGGGAAGCAGCCGGAATTCCTGGCGCTCTCCGTACACGACCGCGCTGCCCTCTTCGAGCAGTTCCGCGAGGTCGTCTTTGCAGATCCAGCCGACGCGGACCGTGCCCGGAGGGGCGGCGCATCCGCAGTCACTGACCTCGACCTGCTTTTCGGTGGGGACGTTCTCCGCGGCCATCAGTGCGTTCCCGGGTTGAACCGGCTCGGATCCGGCGTGAAGCCCTTCTCCGTGTGTTCCGCACCGAGATGTGCGTCGAGCATGGTCGAGAGCTCCAGGAACTGCAACCCGCAGCCGGCCATCGAGGTGCCCAGCGTGTACACCATGCCCGCAGTGTTCTGCTGGTGCTCTCGCTGCACCTGCACGTTGCCCAGGTAGTCCGCCAGCTTCGACTTGACCCGGATCGCAGGGAAGTCGCCGATCAGGCACGAGTGCGAAGGCCAGATGTTCCAGAACGTCTCGCCCCACCCGGGCGCGTGCAGGGTCACGAATCCAGCGATGTCGTGCTTCTTGAGCACGCTCTCGATCTCGGCACGAGCGGCCTTCAGCATCTCTTGCGTAGGGTGCAATTTCGTCATCGGTTTTCCTTCGAAGGTTCGGTCGACGCGGCGAGCACGTCGCCGGTGCGATTCAGGTCAGGCCACGGGAGTCCGCCGCGGCGGAATTCGAGGATCAGGTCGCGCAGCACAGCGCACTGCATCGCGTCCAGGTCCGGCGACTCGCCGCGCGGGGCGGCGCGCTCGAGCTCCCCCAGAATCTCGCCCCATTCCTCAGGCGCGCAGAAGGTCAGCAGCGGAGCGGCGTCGGGCAGCGCGGCTCGGGCGCGGCCGTACCAGCGGAAGCCCTCACGACCCTCGCCGACAATCGGCGCGCCGGCGCGCTGCAGGTCATCGATGTAGCGGAAGACGCTGCGCTGTGAGACTCCGATCTCATTCGCGACGTTGCGGCTCGTGATCAGCCCGGCCTGCCGAATGACGAGATACGCAGCTTCGAGACGCTGTGCGTGCCCGTTGCCGCTTTGCAGGACGGCGGCACCGACGATGTGCTCCACGCTGGGTGCGGCTGTCGTGCGTCGTTGTTCGCTCATCGCAGCACCTCACCCAGTGCTTCGTCACGCGCGGCGTTGAGCTCGGCCATCTTGACGGGGTCGCCACCGCGGTCGGGATGGTGCTGCGCCGCCAGGCGCCGGTAGCGCACCTGCACATCCTCAGTCGTGAGTGCGCGCGGGGAGTCGAAGAATTCCAGCACCTCGCGCCACGGCCGCCTCATCCCCGCGACGATCGGCGCCGGCAGCGCGGTGAAGCCCGTGAAGGCGCGGTCCAAGATCGCCGCGCCGCCGTGTCGCTCGATTGCGCGCATGGCTTCCAGCGTCGCGGCGATCGCCGCCAGGTTGTCGGCGACTCGGTCGTAGCGGTCGATCGCCATCACGCGGTCTTCCCTCGCCCTGGTCCGCCAGTACACGGCAACGCCGGGATCGCCGGGCGCCGCGCGATCCGAGCGCGGCAGGCCGTCGAGCCGGGTCTCGACGTTCGTGCTCACCACGACGTCGTTCTCTCCGATTCCGATGCGCTCCAGCTCGCGCAGGACACGCATGACGCCGTCATAGATCGAGAGTTCCATCTTCCCGCGGCTGTCGTAGCTGGACTTACCGAACTTCGCGGCCTGGCGATGATGGCCCGCCGTGCGCTTCCAGCCGATCGGCCACTGCAGCGGGTATCGAGTCGGTGTCGTCATGCGTGCTGTCCTCCCTGCTGGGTCCAAGTCGGCGCAACCGGGCGAACGAAGCGCGCGGTGCGCCAATACTCGGTCGCCCGCGCTCGCAGCCCGGCCCTTGGATACCGCCAGCCCCCGCTCGTTTCGATCCGCTCGAGCTCTCCCGCCTCCACCCATCGCATAAGGGTTGTCCGGCTCACCTTCGACTCGCGCGCTGCCTGGTCGAGGGTGAGGCTGTCGGCGGGCGGCGGAGGCAGCGGCTCGGGCGCTTCCAGCGCCGCCTCAAGCCGCGCCAGCTGCGGCTTGGTCAGGTACTTCCGCCGGCGGTCCCACGGCGCGCGAGCCACGCGCACGGTGCCATCGGCAATGCGCGCTTCCACCCACTCGATCGGCTTGCGCACGATGCGCGCGGCATCCGCCAGGTCGAAGCCCTCACGCGAGGCCAGGCGCTTCTGCACAGCCTGCAGTGTCACGAGCGGGATCTTCGGGCTCGGCCGCCAATCCACGCCCTTCAGGAACCGCTGCAGGCGCGGGACCGAGATTCGCAGCCGCTTCGCGGCCTGCTGCTCGGTGAAGCCTTCGCGCTCCCGCAGCTCCGCGCACTGCTGACGCAAGACGTAGCAGATGCCCCGCATCGCCCCGTCGGTGCCCACCTTCGACTTCAGTTCTCCGCTGCGGATCTTCGCTTGCATCTCCGTTGCGGTGAAGCAGTATTGCCTGCACGCGGCTTCGACCGAAAGCCACGACCGGCCACCATCTCCGGTCGGGCATTTGCGCGTGATCCACCGGGTGGCATCGGTTTGCGTAACGTGCTGGCTTCCACGGAAATCGTGAGCCTTGAGTGCGCCTTGGACAACTGCACGCCGCACTTCGCTCAGCGGGCGCTTTGCCAACTTGGCCACGGCTGCGAGCGTCAGCCCCGGGGTGAAGACGCGCGTGAGGTGGCGCTTCGCGCCGAAGGCCAGCGGCGGGTATCGCTTCGCATAGTCCTCGAACGACGTCGGCGGACCTTCTGCGCCCCAGATCGCAGCGCAGGTCTCGCACTCCACGGGATGCACGCGCTCCTGCAGCAGCCGCCAAGTCACCTGCAGGTTGTGCAGGTTCGGCTTGCCGTGCCAGGGCATCGGCTTGCCCGCATGCCGATCGGCGACGAGTTTCTTGGCAACGTCGGGCGCGATGAACCAACTACCGCGCCCGCTCCGGTTCTCGCTGCCAAAGGGGCGGCACAGCACCGCCGTGGGCACGAGCCCGGACTTCGCGAACTCAGGGAGCTTCGCATCGCTTCGAATGCCCAGTTGCTCGCGCAGGCTGGCCAGCGGCACGAAGCCAGCCGGCGGCAACGCGCGCGAGGTCTTGAACGCCGTCCACGCCGCGCGCGGAATCACCAGCCGGTGGCCAACGCGCTGCGACTGCAGTTCGCCGGCGGCGATCGCGCTGTAGACCGTTGCCATGGAATCGATCTCCTGCGCGGCTTCCTGCACCGTCAGACCACCGACCAAGTCGCCCGCCTGCATCCCCACGCCGTTGATGCGCATCCGAACCGTGTTGACCGAACGCACTGCGGCCGGATCACCCGTGAGCTTCCGCAGCCGCTCGGTCAGCAGCGCCGCAATCTCGGGCACGCTCGACCTGCCGACAAGGCTCACCAGCAGGGTGAGCTCCCTCTCTTGCCATTCGTAGCAGCCGTTCCGGTACTGCGCCCGATGGGCCGGCCAGTCCGCGTCGATCGGCGCACGGCCGTGCCACAACATGAACAGCTCGGGAAACGACTTCCCTCTCTCCACGTCGTCGCACACGCCCCGGCCGCGGAATACCTGCACCTCGTTCACGGTGCGTCCGAGCACGTGCGCCAGCTCGTACGCCTGGGCGCGCGCGCCGTGTCGCACCACGAACTCCTCCCAGGGCTGAAGCGCCCTATCTGGTGCGCGCCTCATGTCCGCAGCCCCAGCTCGTCCTGCAGCGCATTCGCGCCGTCAACCATCTGCTGCGGGGTGAGGCCCGCCACGGCGCCCATCAGGCTCACGACGTCGTCCGACAGCGCCTGCAGGCGTGGCAGCGGAATGGCCGACATCGCGCGCGCCCACTGGCTGAAGTTCGCGGGCAGCACTCGCTTCGGCGCCCGGGCGCGCCGCGCCACCTTGCTCAGCGCGCCGGCCATGGGCATCTTCACCTTCTCCACGCCCTGCCGGCTGAAGCAGAAGAACTCGCCCGGGCTCAGGCTGTTCACGTCGCTGAAGGAGATCTTCGAGCCGCGGAACTGCGGCGCGAGCGAGGACCACACCGTGGGATCCTCCTGAACGCCGATCAGCGTCAGGTTCTTGTTCGCGAACACCTCTCGATGCACCGTGCCCGTGTACCGCAGCGCCGTCATGAAAAGATCCAGCGCACGCTTGCGGCCACGGCCGACGAAGTCGTTGATCAGGTCCGTGGCCCGGCCGATCTCGCCCTTGCGCTTCTTCACCGCGGAGAACAGCTGGCCCTCGTCGATCATGCAGAAGATCGGCTGGCGGTGCGTGTCCGCCGCCTCCAGGATGGCCTCGCCGTACGGGACGAACTCCTCGGCGTCTTTCGCGCAGACGACGAGGATCTTCCGGTCTCGCGTTCGCAGGCACCGCTGCAGCTCGCCCGGCGACGACATCGCCTCGCCGTACAGCGACTCGAGCTCGAGCTCCGGATCCACCAGCACGCTCACCCAGCCCTGATCCGCGAGCTGCTCGGCGATCAGCAGGCCCGCGTTCGTCTTGCCGCTGCCGCGCGGGCCTACGGCCACGCCCACCAAGCCGGTGGTCGCGTAGTCGGCCAGGTCGATCGGGCCGCCGCCCAGGTCCAGCACCGCCGTGAGCATCTCGTCGCGCCGGATGACGGGTCGCTTCGTCATTGCTCGTCTCCTCGGTCGGACAGCAGCGTGTCCTTCAGCGCCATGACCTGGCGTGCGTTCAGCCCCCACACGACGGCGAAGTCGTCGATCACCTGTCCCGTGACCTTGGCGAGCACGCCGTCGCGCTTCGCCACCGCGAGGAGCTTGCGCAAGCTCGCCCAGTCGTGGCCACCGGCCGGCGCCGTCGGCGCGACGCGGTCGACGATTTCCTGCAGTTGCGCCATCGTGTACGGCCGCGCGTCATCCCCGAGATCGCTGCGCAGACGATCGTTCAGGATGTCGAGCAGCTGCTGGGCCGGCATGAAGCCATGCACCTTCGCGATCAGCGATTTCTCGGCAAGAGTGAACTCGCGCGCCGACCGGACGGACAGGGAGCTGGCCACGTGCGCGCGCTTCGCCGCGGCAGGCGCACCATCGCCGCGGGAGTAGACGTAAACGCCCTCCTTGTCCCGCTCCCGTTTCACCTGGCCGGCTTCGACCGCCTGCGCCAGGCACGTATGCGCCGCACTGCGCGCACCGCCGAACTTCGCCGCGATGTCCTCGGCGGTCAGGATCTCGTCCGGATTGGCACTGAAAAACGCCACCGTCTGTTCGGCAATCCAGCCAGGTGGCCGCCCGGAGGGGTCGAAGGCGCGCGCCGGCGCCGCTGTCAGAGTCGCATTCATGGTTGTCCTCGGTTGTTGTCGTTGCAAAGCCGCGGCGCCACCAGCCAGTTCCAGGTGCCGTCGACCGCCAGGATGAAAAACACCAGGTGCTGGGCGAAGAACACCCAGTTGCCCTGCAGCGCCATGAACGTCATGGCGGCGGGGTTGCTCACGAGCCAAGCCACGAAGCCCCACGGCGCCGCGGGTCCGGGCTTGCGCAGGAGGTAGGTGCCGAGCAGCGCGAAGCCGCTGGCCAGGATCTGCAGCGCGAGCATCATTCGGCCGGCTCCCCCTGCACCAGGTAGCCCAGCCGCCATTGCGCCGGCGGCCGACCCTGCCGTCGGCCCGTGGCGGCGCGTTCGTCGGGATCGGCCCGGTCGACCAAGCCGATCTCCTCCATGCGCTGCAGCTGCACCAGCATCGTCGACACGCTGCACTTCAGCCGCTGCGCGAGTTGCACCGTATCCAGCGAGTCGCCGGCCTTCAGCTCGCCCAGCGCGGCGATCACCTCGCGGCGCGGCTCGTGCAGGCGCACTGCCCGGCGCGCGAGCTGCAGGGCCCGCTCCGCGGCCGCGCAGCGCGTCTTCCAGTACTCGGAGCTGGCCGGCTTCATGTCGAGAGCTCCTCGGCGCGGGGCGCGGCCTCCGCCGCCGGGGTTTCGTCGAACGGCCGCAGCCAAGCATCGGGAATGCCCACGCACTCGTACACGTCGGTAGCCGTGACTTCGCCGAGCGGCGACACAACGCGCCGGACCAGCGTCACGCACTGGGATGGCGTGACGTCCCAGCACGGCCCGTTTACGGGGTCATCCGGGCCGACCAGGCGCACAGTCCGCACCACGTGGCCATCGATCTGGTCCAGGCCCCAGCGCAGGTTATGCGGCGTGCGCGGCACCGCGACCCACGCCAGTTGTTGCGGGCGGCAGTTCAGGCTCGGCATGCTTCCTCCTGCACGGCCAGGAACAGCACCGTGTCGGCCTCTGCCAGCGGCTTCGCACCCCCGGTGTAGTGCCAGTTGCCATCCGACGTGCGCCGAACCAGGTGCGCAGCCGTCAGCGCGGACATCATCGGACCCACGTCCCACACGGGCACGGAGATCGCCGCGGCGATCTCGCGGGGTCCCAGCCCGGCGGGCGCGGACTTCAGGGCGTCGACGATCGCGAGGCGCTGCAGGCTCTCGGGTCCCGACGGCGAGTCGAGACTCTCCGCGGCCACCACGCCGAACTCGTACATCCGATCCACGAGCGCGGCAAAGTCGACGCCGTCGACCATCACCTCGTGCGTCACGCGTTCGCCGACAACCGTCTCGGACACGCCGACGCGAAACTCCCGCCCGAGCCGCTGCGCGATCGCGGCCGCCGGCACGCCGCGCTCGCGCATCAGCTGCGCCGCGCGGCGCGTCAACGTGGTCCCGGCGAGCCGGTATCCCACGCTCTGCCAGAACTCCACCTTCCGCTCGACGACCAGGTCGGCGAGCGTATCCTCGAGTGCAACCTGGCTGCAGCTCAGGCGATCCTGCAGCTCGGTCGACGTGAGCCAGCCGCCCGACTCGATCAGCTGGTCGACCACGTTGGACCGCAGCGTGCGCATGCCGCGTGTCATGTGTGCGCCGGCGCCGCGTCGGACTCGATGGAGTCCGCGCGTGGCGCGGTCATGCCATCGAGCGTGCGGCCGGCGGACCAGCGCTCGTACTCCGGGCTCCCCGGCGGGAAAGTCACGAGCAGCACCGCGATGCAGCGCCCCTCCTCGTACAGCCGGGTCTCCTGCTGCACTGCGCCGGCGACCTGCTTGACAGGGCTGTGCTCGAGGCGGTCGGCCCTGAGCATGATGAAAGCGTTCTTCGACATCGCGTCTCCTCAGGATGAATGGCGCTCGACGTGCTGGCGCTGCGCGATCCGCAGCAGTTCCATGTCGGCACTGCTTTCGACGAAGCGCGCGCGCACGGCGAGCCAGTTGCAGGCCCTGGCCACGGCGCCGGAAAGCCCGGCCGCGCAGTGCAGCACCGTGCGGCGCAGTACGGCGGGGCCGGCCAGCGCGCGCACCAGGCGCACGATCACGGCGCGCGAGGCCTGCGCACTCGACTCGCACGCACGACCCTGAACGCACGTGCGCGTGCAGCCTTTGCAGCGATGGATCGGCCGTTCCATCACCCAGCCCCCTGCGGCAGCGGCACGGGCAGGCGCATCACCATGTCCGCCGGGTACATCAGCGTGAGGGCCCGGCCGTCGTGCAGCGTGAGTTCCAGCACGGCACCGCAGCGCAGCTGCCTGTGATTGCGCACGCGCACGCCGCGCCAGATCTCAGCCTGCGCCGGCCGAGACGCCAGCACGACACCCTGCGCATCGAGATCCCACTCGGTGAACGCCTGTCCGGCGTCGTGCAGCCGCACCCTGGTGGCCACCGGGGTGGTCGGCGGCACGCGTTGGGCACGCGCGATGGACGCGATCGCCATCACACGGCACCCGCCGTCGCCGCTTCCCGCCGGGCGGCAGCGACCTGGCGCAGGTGCTGTTGCATGTCGTCGAGGGCGGCCTTCTTGCACCGCCCGCGCAGGCGCTGGTCGAACCCCCACCGCTCGAAGATGAAGCTCATGAGCCCTTGCGGCTTGGGCAGCACGATCGCCAGCTGCACATGCACCTCGCACTGCGGCGCGTAATCCATGTGCAACACGCGCATGCAGGCTTCGAACATGCCCAGGTCGAGCCGGCGCAGATCGGTGAGGCCGAAGGGGAATCGGGCGCCGTTGTACAGGCTCAGTAGAAACCGCTGGCAGACCTTCGCACCGCCGTGGTCGCCACCGTCCGCCATGTTGAAGACCTGCACGAGCGCGGCGAGCTGGTCGCTGGTCGGCGTTGCCATCACGCAGCTCCCTGCGACAGCGCGATCGCCCGGGCGAAGCGCCGCGGCACGCGGCCGCCGTCGACGATGCGGATCTCGTTCTCGTACTCCTCGCGGCTCATCTGGGTGTAGATGCCCGTGGAGCGCAGCGACTGGTGGTTCAGCGCCAGCTTGGCCACGCGCAGCGCGTCCTTCCCGCGGCTGCGCCGCATGATGTTCATGCCACGCGTGTGGCGCAGCCAGTGCGGGCTGATGCGGCCATCGAGGCCCGCGGCGGTCGCCCACTGCTTCAGCCGCGCCTCGTAGCTGCGCACCGACAGCGCGCCGGCCACGCCGTTGCGATCGCGCCCCCACACGAGCGGCTGCATCTGTCCGTCCGACAGCTCCAGGTGGGCGGCCAATTCGTCAGAGAGCGCGAGCAGCGCCTGCAGGTGCTGGCGCAGCGGGTGCGTGACCAGGTAGTCGTTGGCGTGCCGCTTGCCTTTGCAGTGCTCCTTCAGGCTCACGAGCCAGCCGTTGTGCAGGGCCAGGCGCACCTGCGCGGAGGTCAGCCGGCTCCACTCCTGGATGCGCATGCCGGTCAGGATCAGCGCCGCCATCCAGTGGTAGTCGCGCTGCGCGAGCGGGTCCGCCGTGCGCTTCGCGGAGAGCAGCAGCTGGCGTTGCTCGGTCTCGGTCAAGTACCTCTTCATCGTTCATCCTCGGTTCGTTGTGGCGATGTGCTTCGCGGGGATCCACGGTCGCCGCGCACATCAAGGCGGCAACCGCGAGGGCGCCCAACACCGAGGCGGTGAGCGATTTCTCTTTGACGAAGAGCGGGCGCATCAGCGGCGGGCCCGCTTAGGGACGTTGAGGAAGCGCGGGCCCGAGGCGCGCGGCGGCGGCATGTGCTGCACCGCCAGGCACAGGAGGCGGCGCGTCAGCGGGTCCTGCATCGCTTCCTCGTACGGCTTCGGGTGCCAGCGGCTCCACTGCGACTCGAAGAGCGAGCGCATCTCCTGCTCGAGCGCGTCGGCGTGATCGAGATCCAGCTCCGGCTGCGGAGACCGGTGAGGGTCCAGGGGGTTGCTCGACATCGGCTTGCCTCCTCTCCACTGCCGCGACGAACTCGCGGCCGAACAGGGACACGAGCGCGGCTCGAAAGACGATGCCGCCGCGCTGGCGGTGAGTGACGGGGAGCTGGCGCGGGTCAGTCATCGAGCAGCGACTCCAGACGCGCCAGAAACGCCATGACCTCGCTCACGAGATCGAAGGCTTCCGCTCTTACTTTTTGCAGATCGTCGACGGTGAATCGCCGAGCGCCGAGCGCGCGACGCACAGCCTCATGCAACTGCCCGTTCTCGCTACCGACGCGGCACAGAATTTCGAGGAGGTGCTCGTCACTGCAAACGCTTTGAGGTGGCAGGTCGAAACCCGCTCGGTCAAAAAGGCGGTCGAGACTTTCGAGGATTCGCGTATCGCCCGTGGCCCGCGTAACGTTGATGACGTCCCGCAGCGTCGGCTGGTGATGGCTTTCCGCATCGGCGTCGGCTTTGTTGTAGAGCGTGCCCTCGCGATAGCCGAGCTCCGCCGCGAGTTCCTGAACTCCGAATGCGTAGACGACATCGCGGAAGGCGTGCAGCGGGTTCACTGCCACTGCGGCCTTCGGCGATGTTGGTGACTCGACGAGACGTCGGTCACTTTTAGCTCGAGCACGGGCGCGAGATGCTCTCATCACGCCGCGAGCCTCAGAGGGTTTTTCTCCTTGAGGCTCGCCTGCAATCGGAGTGAAACTTCGGACGAGCGATCGCGTTCTTGCGCTTTGGCAGCTGCATCGATTTTTCGAAGAAGTGCTTCAGGGATTGAAAGAAGAACTTTTTTACGCTTTTGTTTCATTGTCGGTATATCCGTGGATATCCATGGATAGCCGAGCATATACGTTGTGACGGTTGGACGCAACACCGGCGGACAAGTCGTCCATTTGCCTCTGAAAATGACGAGGCGAGATCCCATGAAACCTGCAAAGAAACAAGCTGACCCAGCTGAAGAACTTGACGCTGCGTCCGGAGCAAAGCGCCCCGGACGAGTTCTGCTCAAGTTGCCCGATGAACTACGCGCGAGCCTCCAGCGCAGCGCATTCGTTGGCCATCGCACCCTGACGGCCGAGATCACAATGCGACTCGCGTCAACGTTTACGGTCGCGGACTTCTCCACTTCGCACCGAGTGGCTGAGCCTGCGCCGCAGTTGGGCGGACTTACAGCGGAGGATCGCCTGTTGATCGAGCGTTTCCGCGACCTCCCAGAAGAGAAGCAGCGCGCGTTGCTGGCGCTATTGGCCTAGGCGCTGGCCGTGAGACAAGGAGGCCACGCAGGCGCACACACATTCGAGCGAGATTAGGAGAAACGTCTGATGGCACTCATTGCTTGCTGGGAATGCGGGCGACAGATAAGCGATGCAGCAATTGCATGCCCCGCGTGCGGAGCACCAGCTAGGGCGCGCACGCTGACCACCGAGATCACCCGCCATCCTGACCCAGACTGGGACGCGACTTGTCCAAACTGCAAGAAGGGAGTCATGTCAGACGCGACAACGTGCGCACGGTGCGGGGCGATGTTCGAGGGCACTGCTTGGAAGCCAACTCCAGGAGCGCCTGCACCGACGGTGGGCCCGGCGAGTGCCGAACCGCAGGCCGCACTGCCCCCGAGGAAGACCAACTGGATTGCATGGGTTGTCGGGGTGCCTGTCTTGGCATTCCTGGGCCTGCTGCTCATCGGAGCGTTGATACCCAAGGAAGAGGCGCAGCGGCTGGCGCGAGAGAAGCGTGTGGATGATGAGTGCGAAAAGATGATGGCCGATAGCGCGCTCGGCGACGAGCGACGACTAACAAGGCAGATCTGCGAGCAAGCCAAGGCAGCGGCACGAAAGTAAAAGGGCCTCCGCAGCTCGCACCGCGGAGGCCGTGAAGACGGGCCAGGACCGACCCCAACCCGCCGCGCTTCATGGCTACCAACCATGATCACTTCGGAGGCGGGTGCCTCCGGTCCTCGATGTCGAGGATCTCGTCCAGCTGCTTGCTCACCTTCCCGTATTCGGTCCGGCAGTAGGCGATGTAATTTCCGACGCTGATGTTGCTGGCCCAACGAAGTCCGCCTCCAGCGGCCGAAGCGGCTTCGGCCGGACGCGCAGGTTCGCCGGCAGCGGCTCCGCGGTTGTCAGGCACCCCTGTGTCGTTGAGCACGCGGACAGTCCGATCGTCGAGACAAGCAGCGCGATCGAGGCGAGCGATGTGCGCATAGGCATCTCCCAGCTTTCCGTTGAGAACTTCGAGCCGCGCCGCGTGACGGCCGGCCACCAGGTCGTTGAACTGCCGCTGCTGGCGCGCGTCGGTCTGGCGCGCCAGCTGCGCCTCGACGTCGCGCTGCGCCTGTTGCCCCAGCTCCCATTCGCGGCCCGACCATGCGCCGGCGGCGAAAACGAGCACGGCGGCGACGAGCGGCCACGGGCTCACTCGTCCCTCCACTCGGCCGGCAGCTCCGGCAGCGGAACGGTCTGGCCGGCCAATACATGGGTGCAGTCCGGCAGGAACTGCACCATCCCGTCGCGGACGAAGGTGTGGCAAACCTTGTGCTCGTCGTACGCCAGTTCCTCGTTGGTCATGTAGCGGCCGTGCTCGAGATAGTGCTGCCGGTTGCGCTCGCGCCCGGCGGCGCTCATCTGGTCCCACGACACGCGCACCGACGGCGTGAAGGTCGGCTTCTCGGGATTACCGTTGTAGCCCCAGCGAGGTCCCGCGCCCTCGCCGATCGCCACCGAGTGCAGCATGTCGCAGCCCTGGCAGAAGTAGCCGAGGCGCCCTCCCTCCATGCTGCGCAGGAACCGGGATAGCTGGATCACATCAGGCCCCGGTACCGCGGCATCCGCGCCCAGACGTCGCGCACGTGGTGCCGGTTGATGTCGCAGGCCGAGCGCTGCCCGTACATGGCGGCCTGGCTCTTCATGCAGTAGCGCTCCACGTGCGCGAACCATCGGCGAGGGTCGCAGTCCGGGGCGAGCTTGCACGCGCGCATCTCCTGCCGCACGCCGCCGGCGCCGCCGTTGTACGCGGCGTCCGCGAAGGCCAGCGCCTCCATCGTGTCCGCGGCGCCGGGCGCGAACCGTTCGAACTCGCCGCGGGCCAGAAGCACGACAGCGCGCACCTGCAGATCCGCGCGCTCGAACACGTTGGACCACGTCCACCCCTGCAGCTGCGGGTGCTGGTCGACCAGCTCCTGCAGCTTGTCGAATCGCTGCGTTCCGTCCTTGCGCCAGGTCCGGGTGATCTGCCCGAGGCCTGCGCCCTCCTCCCTGGCGCTCTTCAGCCGCGCCTTCGCGTTCCAGCACTGGGTGCGGCGCGGGCAGGCGCTCTCGTGCGAGATCAGTGCCGGCACGTACTCCCGCCGCGGCGCGCCGGGCCAGTGCGCCTGCAGCTCGCGCTTCACGGCGGGCAGGTGCTGCGCGGCCAGCTGCAGCTCGAGCTCGCCGGCGGCCGCGCGCGGGCTGAAGATCAGCGCGAAGCCGAGGAAGAAGATCGCGATCGCCACCAGCGCCAGGCCAGCGCCGTTGGGCGTGCCCGCGGCCGTGGCGAACAGCTTGCGCATGTCCGTGTGCGCGCCGTAATCTAGGTAGGCCTTCCGAGCCACGTGGCAGATCGTCACGAGCGCGATGCCCGTGCAGACCTCAATCAGCCAGGCGGCGCTCTTGGCGAGCCCTCCGGTGTCGGTGAGCATGCGCACGAGCAGGATGGCCAGCGCGGCCACGAAGACGAACCAGGTGCGGTGACGGGGAATTTTCATGGGTAGGCCCTCCGGTTGAAAACTGCTACTGCCCGCGCTTCGGCGTGGCGCTGCGCACGATGTCGTTGACGGTGCGCTGCACGTCCTTCACGTCGTTTCGGATCTCGCGGATCACCTCCTTCTGCTCGGCGACGCGCTCGTTCGTCTGTGCCTGGCGCTCCTCCTGCAGCGCCAGGCGGCGCTCCGTGGCCGACCAGATGCCCGCCCCGCCGCCAGCGATCGCGATGGCGGTCAAAACGTGCCCGAGGTTGATCGTCGGGTCGAAGATCGGCTTTCTGGATTCGTTGTGCATGGCGTAATCCTCCTGTCCTTGCCATCCCATGGGCGGCTGCGGTAGATCGGGCTCGATCGACGTCGGGTGCCGGTTCATCACCATGCTGGCCAGGTTGGCCGCACGCAGCGCACGCGCGCCATCCGTTTCCTTGGCCTCGACGTCGACGACGCTCATATCCAGTCTTTCCCCACGCCGCGCGCCGGCGCGGCCGGCGGCGGCTGCTGGAAGCGGCGCTGCTCGCGCAGGGTGGGCCCGGTGCGCCAGGACTTGCATTCGCGGCTGTACGGGTCCACGCCCGGCGGGCTCATGCACTGCACGCCCGTCTGCAGCGGCGGCGGCTTCGATGCACAGCCGGCGAGCGTCAGCATCGCGACCAGGTAGAGCACGTGCTTCATGAGGGTTCCTTCGCGAGCTGCCCGCGGATCTGGGACTCGGTGAGGCCGAGCATGTACAGCCGGCCCGACAGCGCGCGTGCGCAGCTCTCGATCGAGCGGCCGCCCGCGATCTCCTTCTGATAGGCCTCGACCTCCATCAGCAGCCGAAACGCACGATTCGTCGCATAGCGCCACCAGAACGTCGCTGTGCCGAAGCGGCGCATCTGGTCGCAGTGGACGGTCTCGTGCGCCAGCAGTTGCTGGTCACCCTCCAGCCGCGCGTTGATCAGCACCAGGTCGGGCGTCAACGTCATGCCGTCGGCCCAGAAGATCAGTCGTGTGTGGATGATGCGCATCACGCCACCTTCACGATGATGCGGGCGCGGCCGTCGTCGCCGATCGCGATCACCTTGCCCACTGCCTGCCCAAACTCCTCGAGGCTCAGCTCGGCCAGGTCCTTGGCCACAGCACCGATCCCAACGCCGTCTCGCAAGGGGATGATGTACTGCCCGGGTGCCGCACCGACGACGTTGACGGGGACCTGGCCAGCGAAGGCGATCCGATCGACTTGCTGGCGAGCGGCTTCCAGCGCCGCGTTGAAGAGCAGGAGCTCGGCCTCATACTGCGGCAAGTCGGTAACCGTGTCCGGCTGCACAGGCCGGCTCATGCCCAGTGCTGCCTCTGTCCCCCAGACGTCGCCGCCCACGTAGCTGGGGTCCGTCGACTTCACAACGAAAGAGATCGCATCGTCCCACAGGTCTGTGAGCTCGCCGTGAACGTCGATCCCGCAGATTTGCCCTTTCACGAGGACGCCGCAGGCAGGCGCCTTCCGCATGTACTCCGCATAGTCAGCACCGCTCGCGTTGACTGTGCCGCCTGCATTGATCGTGCGCGAAGTCGTCCCGTCTTTGCCGAGGACGAGCGAGCAGGCGGCACCACTCGCGGTCGCTGTTGATCCGGCCAACGGATTCAGCGTCATCACGGCCGTGAAGCTGATCGTGTTTCCAGCCGTTCCAGAGGGGGCGGTGTACCACGAGTAGTTTCCACTCGTCTCGAGGCCGTAGAGCAGCGCGGCACCCGTGCCGAGATACTTCCACACCCCGGACTGCCGGATGCCGTTGTAGACGCTGTATCCAGCGGCTCCAGCGTTGTTCTCCAGTGCAAAATTCGCACCCACTTGGACTACGTTGCTTGACCCTGACCACGCGCCCGGGCTGACGCCGATACCCAGGTTCCCGCTCACCGTGCGATCGCCGACCGCGGGCGAAAGATTCGTTGCGTATTGCACGGCAAGAGCACACGCGTTGATGACCTCCTGGGACATCGCAATGAAGAGTGAGTTGTAGCCGTAGCCGTTGCTGCTGGCCATGCCATTCGCGCCGGTGCCGTCGCTGTATGCCGTGTTGGTCCCGCCGAGCGCGATCGGGATGGTTACCGTTGCCATCAGAGAATTCCTTCCACTTGGAACGCGGTTTCGAAGTTGGCGAACTTGGGGTGCGTGACGCGATCTAGCTTCGCGAGGCGGCCCATCAGGCTTCTCTGGAACCAGTACGCGGGGTCGCTGTGGTCCCAGATCGCAAACACCTCGCCATGGGACTCCACGGTCGCGTCGAGCTGCAGCTTCTTCATGCCCTCGATCGCGCTGAGCTGCGGGAACGCGAAGGGCATGACCAGGTTCGCCCGCATCACGTCAAAGTACGGCGTCCCGTCGCGCGCGACATCGACGCGCGTGCGTGGTTCCAGACCGACGGCTGCACCGTACTGCGCGTTGCGCCGCGGCTGGAAGGCCTGCGCGCACATGAAACGGCCCGCACTGAAGTACCCATCGGCGTTGGCCGAGTCGAGCAGGCGGAACTCGCCGTACTGCGCGTACTGCCAGGTCGAGAGCACGTGCGCGATGTTGCGCTGAAAGAGCGCAATCTCCGACGGCAGCGGCCGCCCCGTCCACCAGTTCGGCGCACCCCACGGGATCGCGCCGAAGGGGATCGTCCCCAAGGGGTACAGGTCAAGCACGCCGCTGTCGTACTTCGCCGTCGTGAAAGTGTTGTCCGTGTAGAGCAGCCACTGGAAGCGCGCGTCGACGCTCGCGTTCGTGTTGGCCAGGGCAAGCATGCTGATGAACGCCGGCGCGGCGAGCGAGAAGCGGAACTTCGTGTTGGCCACCGCAGCGTTCGCCGTTTTCGCGAGCTTCTTGACGCGGTAGTCCTGCAGGTTGATCAGCGGATACGGCGTCTGCCAGGCCGCGCTCCCCGGCGCCGCCGAGAGCGTCGCGCCATCGGCCTGGTTGTCGTAAGCAACGAGGAAGTTCTTCACATCATCCCCACAGCATCAGGGCCACGCGGTTCGTGGCGTGATTCGGCGTCATCTCGAAGACGATGGTCTTCTTGCCCGCAGCCAAGCCATGGCGCGGGTCGACGAGCTTCACGCAGTCGTTCAGCTGCAGGGTGGACGTCGGCGTGGGCAATCCGCGCGTGACCTGGATCGGCACGTCGACGGCGTAGAAGCGGCGCCGCACACCGAGCCGGGCAAGCAGCGCGTCAGCCTGGTCGGCCGCGCCGGCGCTCGTCGCCAGGTGCGACTGCAGGTTGAGCTCTCGAGCCTTCGGGTACTGAGTCTTAATCGCCGCGCTCTCGCGAGTCACGGTTCGATAGGCCCGTTCGCAGAATGCCAGGTCCGCATCGCTCGCGCCGGGTATGTCCGTCTTCGACATCACCGTGCCGTTGTGCGCGTAACCCATGTTCACGCGCCAGATGGGCGCGCCCTCGAACTCGTCCTGCGGGGGCAGCGCCTGCAGGTTCTCGCCGAGCTCCGTCGCGGTCAGCGTCAGCACCTCTGTGGAAGTCGCCGGGTCGACCGGGACGACCAGGTCGACGCGCGGATCCACGTTCGCGCTGGTCGCGGTGCCGTAGGCCGGCGTGCCGGCGCCGACGCCACCGGCCAGCTGCGCCAGCAGCTCGCGCGCGGTGATCTCCTGCGTGATGAAGATCCCGCCGTCGCTGTCGCCGGGCAGGTTGTAGGTGTAGACGCCGGCGTCAGCGATCCGCGACAAGATTTCGTGCGCCACGTAGCCCAGGGAGACGCCGCTCGTGCCGAAAGGCGAAAGGTAGCTGGGCGCGTTGTTGCGCGCGTTGAAGGTGACCGCACCGGCCGGCTTCGAACCGAGCCGGAAGTAGACGCCGGTGCCCACGTTGCAGACGTCGTAGCGGCCGAAGGGCGTGCGGTTGATGCCGACCTGGATTGCGCCGCTCCCGGTGCTCGAGATGCTCACCTTGTTCGTGTTGGCCACGGCATCCGCGCTCGTGGGATGCAGTGAGATCACGTACGTGGAGACGCCGCGGGCGTAGTAGTACTGGGTGTCGCTCAAGCCACCCGGCATCGTCGTGTCGCTATGCACATGCACAGCCACGCCGTTGCCGCTCACGTAGCCGACGGTCAGCGTCAGCGTATCGGTCACCGTGTCGACGACGCTGACGTCGTGCTCGTACGCAGCGGTCTGGAAGTCGCCGAGCGGGCGCAGCTCGCCGAGGCTGAGTGGAATGCGCCGGTCCATCACCTCCAGGCTCCACGGCGTGCCGGTGGACGAAAACTGGAACAGCTTGTCGTGGACCTGGTAGATCTCGCGCACCGCGTTGACGCGCACGGGCGTTTCGTTGAAGACGATCCCTTGGCAGACCGGGATCGGCTGGCCAGCGATGTCGTCGGGGGTCCCGTCCAGGCCATTGGGCGCGACGTTGGTGCCGCCGTACTTCAGGGGTTGCACCGGCTGGTCGAGCCCATACAGCTTGTCGCGCACGGGCACGGTGACCACGCCGCGGTCGAAGTCCGGACGGCCCATGAACCCGACGAATGCCACGTCGTCCGCCGTGGTGATGACGCTGCTCGGCGCATAGCGCACGAGGACGGGCTGGCCATCGAAGTTGTAGTCGTCCCAGCCGTCGAGAGCGCCGTTCCTGTTCTGGAACTGCAGCGAGCCGGCGCCCATGTCGGTGCGTCCGATCGCGCGGTTGCCGCCGAAGATCGCCCGGCGGATCACCCCGGCGTTCAGCACGAGCCCTTCCATCCACACGTCGTAATCGTCGTAGGCGACCGTGCCGAAACTCACGATATGCGGCGCGTAGACGCCGCGGGTCGCAAAGCGCAGCTTGACCTGGTTACCCGAGGCGTCGAGCGGGTACATCTCCACCCAGTAGAGGTGCATCACCGGAGCCGTCATGCAGCGGCCCTCTCTTTCACCGGCAGGCCGCGCGTCACCAGTTGCTCGGCATGGCTGCGCTGCGCGCCGACCGCCATTGCGGCCGTGTTCACGCTCACCTCGCCGAAGCCCTGGGCGCTCACGTTGGTGAGCCTGTCGAGCTTGTCTCCGAGGAACTTCACCTGGGCGATCAGCGCGGACATCAGCGACGGCATTGCGTCGGCCGTGCGCGCCTGGTCGGCGGTCAGCACGCGCTCGGCACGGTGCAGCGTCGCGGGATAGTTGTCGTACGGCACGTAGTGCAGGCCGTCCGCGTGGCTGTTCGCCCGCATGGCCGCGATCTCTGCCTGGGCCTGCTCGAAGGCTTTCGCGTAGTTCGAGGCCGTCGCGCCGATCGCGTCGTTGTAGCCGCCGCCGTTGACCTCCAGCAGGGCGGAGATCATGCGTTCGGCGGTCACCCCGCTCTCGATCAGACCGCGCGCGATGTCGACGGCAGAGGATCCGGCGCCGATCGCCTGGTTCACGCGACCGATCAGATCCGCGGACCCGTACTGCCAGCCGCCCGACGTTGAGCCGCCGGTGTCGTCGGGCACGATCATCGAAAGTCCGCCGCCGCCGATCACCGGCACTGACTTCAGGCCGCTGCCAGGCGTGCCCGCCTTCTCCTGCAGCAGCTGCTCGGCGAGCTTCAGCACGGCTTCGCGCACCGACAACACGCTGCCGTCCACCTTGATCATTGGTGCGGTCAGCGCGCGCAGCGCATCCAGCTGCAGCTGCGCCACGTTCACCTGCGCCGCCGCGCTGATGCGCGCGGCGGCCGTGGCCTGGCGGATCTGCTCCAGGTCGGCGAAGTACTTCGTGCCGCTCGAATTGCTGGCCTGGCTCGCGGTCGCGAACTCGCGCGCCGCGGCGATGAAGTCCTCATACACCGACGGGTCCGTCTTCACCTGTTCGGCGAGCTGCTCGAACCGGCCCCGGTTGGCGCGGTACTGGTCCTCCACGGTCAGCATGGCCAGCGGCCCGCTGGCGAGCTCGCGGCCGAACGCGCGCAACGCTTCCACGGCGCCGTTGCTGCGGCTGATCACGTCGCGCAGCGCGCTGCTTTCCCGGGTGTAAGCGGCCTCCAGCTCGCGCCGGCTGGTCGCGATGTCGGCTTGCAGTTGCGCCTGGTGCGCGGCCGCGGCGGCCGTGGCCTCCGCGGTCGCCTTCTTTTCGTCCTCCAGGGCGTACACCCGCTCGAGCAGCGGCAGGTTCATCGCGTCGACAGCCTTGCGCTCCAGGTCGCGCACGTGCGTGAGTTTCTCTATGTCGCTGGCCTGCAGCTGGAAGAGGCGCTCTTCCAGCTGCTGCTTCTCGGTGGCCGCCTTCGTGACGCGCGCCAGCGCCGACTCGGCGGCGTCGCCGGCGAGGCTGGCCAGGTCGCCCAGCGACATCAGGTAGGCCTCCAGCTCGCCGCCCAGGTTCGCCTCCCGCAGGCCGCGCAAAACCATACGCGCGCCCTCGGCCTTGATCGCGGATTCCATCGCCTCGGGCGAGCGGCCCACGTCCCGGTTCAGCGAGGTGAACGCGGTCGCGCCGCCGCGGCTCGCCGTGATGTCCAAGAACGACGACGAGGTGCCCTTGGGGTCGGAGCTGAAGCCCAGGCCGTACTGCAGGTCGCTGATCCGCCCGTACGCGCCAAGGACCTGGGCGTACGTGGACTGCAGGCCGCGCGCGGCCGCCGCCGCCGTCGCGTTCGACTCCGCGTCGGTGCCTCCGACGCCGATGCCGGAGTTGAGCAGGCCCCAAGCGCCGTCGACCTTGGGCCCGCCCGCCTTCTTGTTCACCAGGTTGTAGATCAACGCGGCGCCCATTCCGATCGGCCCGAGGGTGCCCAGCGCGGCGCCGGCGGCGCCCATCATCGCGCCCGAGCTGGCCAGGCTGCCGGCCAGCTCGAGCCCGCCCAGAAGGCTGTAGCCGCCGGCGGCGCCCACACCCAGCCCGCCCATCACGCCGGCGCCGAACGTGCCGCCGATGGTTCCGGTCAGTGCCGACGCGCCGAGGCCCAGAGAATTCAGGATGCTGCTGCCGGCGCCCGCGGCTCCGAGCACGTTGCTGCCCCCGCCGTTGCCGGAGCTGAATCCCAGGATGCTGGTGCCGACCTGGGCACCGAAGCGAAGCGTGGTCGTTGCCGCGGCCTGCTCCAGGCCCTTGAAGAACGCCTTGGAAAAGCTCTCGCCCTTGCGCAGCCCAGCCTGCACGCCGCCATACAGCGCGTCCTCGATCACCTGACCGGTGCGCTCCCACTCCTTGGCGGCCTCGCGCGCGGCGTCGATCGCTTCCTCCTTCACCGAGCCGGCGCGCGCGGCCTGGGCGCGCGTGCGCAGCGCCGCCGCTTCGCGCCGCATGGCATCGCCCATCTTGCCGCTGATGTCGATCAGGTCGGCCTCGATCGCCAGCCGCTCCTTGCTGACGGCCATGTCCTCCAGCTTCGCCGCCTGCAGCTCGGCGACGGCGCGCTTCGTGAGTCCCAGCGTGGCGACGTGCTCGAGGTCCTTCTTCGCCGCGTCTTCCGTCTGCTGCGCGGATTTCTCCAGTGCCTCGAGGCGGTCGGCGTTGGCCTTGGCGTTCTCGTCGAACTCCTTGGCCTCACGCTTTGCCGCTTCCTCCCGGTCCTTCGCTTCCTTGGCCCGCTGTGCAATGGCCTTGTCGCGCACGACAAGCTCCTCCAGCTTCGCCCTGTACGCGCGCTCCGACCCTTGGTTTTCCTTGGCGTAGCCGTTCGCGAGATCGGCCTTGTGCTTGATCAGCGTCCTTTCGGCGTCCGTCAGCTTTTCGGTCGCTTCCTCCTCCGCCTTGAGCACAGCGAGGCGCTGCTCCGCCTGGCGCAGCAAGGATTCGTAGGGGTCACGCGGCGGCGTGCGGCCCCCGCTCTTATCCGCGTACTTCTCTCGCACGCGGCGCTGGGCGTCGACGAGCTCCGCGTCTATCCTCGCCAGCACTTCAGGGTCCTTCGTCACAGCGCTGCGCGTCTTTGCGCGATCTGCCCACCACTGCAGCTCGGCCTTCATGCGCTCAGACTTCGTGCGCAGGCCTTCCATTCCCTTCGCCCACTCGTCGTCGGCCTTGCCCGCGTTGATCGTTGCGTCCGCCACCTCGGTCCGCACTCGGGCCTCGACGCGTTCCACGGCTTGCAGGGCCAGCAACGCGTCGCGTTGGGCTTCAAGCTGCCGAATCTGTTCCTGTCCCCCTGAGCTTCGGCCGGCGAGGCCGCTCTGCATGCCCTCGATCGCGCGGTTGTAGGCATCGATCCGTGCATCCAGACCTTCCGTCTTGCCGACGCCCTTCATCGCCGCCCACGCAGCCGATGCGCCGCTCGTGATCTTGTTCCAGGCGCTTTCGAGCAGCCCGAGGTTCTGAACGAGATCCCCACCCAGGTGCTTGCTGAGTGCCTCGCTCGTGACGCGCATGGCAGCTTGCTTCTCACCTTGCTCATCGAGCTGCTTTATGTAGCGCAGCGTCTCGATGTTGAGGAAGTGGTAAGCCTCGTTGTGCTTCGCGGCCCACTTCGAAACGCCGTCGGCCATCCCGGCGAAGTCCTTCAGCACCTGAGTGTTGGTTTGCCCGCTGTAGCGCGCTACCAGCTGCACCGCTTCGCCGACTGATTCCAAGCTGTCGACCGTGAATCGCCCCGTAGCGACGAGGCCCGCCAAGACTTCGCGCGCGCTGCCCACGTTGCCGCCGATGCTGGCCGCGAGCGTCATGGCCATCTTGTCCAGTTGCCCGCTCATGAGACCGGCGTAGTTCCCGGTGAGCAGCAGCGTGTCGTTCAGCTGCTTCTGCTCTTGGTTGCCCTGGTACGCCGCCACCGCAAGCGCCCCGATCGCCGCCGCTCCGGCCGCGGCGCCGGCGGCGACGGCGGCCAGGCGCGGCACGCTGGTGCCGAGCGCATCAGCCAGCGCCGTCGCCTTGTCCTTCGCTTCGCCGAGCGCTCCAGTCTGCTTTCGCGCCGCATCCGTCAGGCTGTCGGACGCGCGCGCCGCGCCCGCGGCCTGCGTCTCGACCTTGCCCACGCCCTCACGCGTCGCCTGCTCCGCCTGGCGCCATTGCTCCTTGTATTCCTGCAGCTCGAGCGCGAGCCGGACGACCAGGCTGCCGATGCTGCGGTTCATGTCAGCTCACTCCCGCTGCGCGCGCTCGGCTCGCAGCTCCGCATCGCGCTCGAGCACGGCGCGCTCCATCCGCAACACGTCCGCGTACATCTCCGCGCGACGCGCGCGCGCCACGCACTGCAGGCGCAGGGAACTCTCGACGCGCTCCGCCGGCAGGCCGGCGCGCTGGATCTCGGGGAGCGCGACGAAGTTGCCGCCCGGCAGCGGCCGCATCTCGGTGTATGCCAGCATGTTCCACTGCCCCGTGAGCGACAGGAAGAACAGGAACGTCTCCCAGTTCACGCCCCACACCGGGAAGTCGTCGTCCGCCTCGCGCTCCGCGATCGCCTCGGCATCGGCAATCTGCGCCCTCGCCTGCGCGAGCGCCTGGGGCGTGATGCCGGGCAGGCCTGCGAGGCCCTCCAGATCGTTTTCCGAGAGGGGCTGGTCCGGCAGCGCGCGCGGGCCCTCGGCCCAGCGCTTCGCCGCCTCTACAAGTTTTTTGCGCGCGCACCGTTCACCTGTTCCCAGAATGCCATCGCCGTGAACATGACGAAGTTCGGGACCTTCACCGCGGCCGCCAGCGTCTCGTCGTTGAACGGCACTTCCTGCTTCGTGTCGTCGTCGCGCATTTGCCAGCCGATCAGCACCGCGCCCTTGCGCTCCTGCGTACCGTCGCTGACGCTGCCGAGCACGAGCTCGTCGTTCGCGGTCGCGCGCAGCGTCTTCAGCTCCTCAGCATCCGGGTGCCGAAACACCGCGACGTAGTCGCTGACGTCGTAGCCGCCTTCCTTGTTGGCGACGGGAACCTTGACCTTCGCGGTGAAGGTCTCGTCTTTCGAAAACTTGAAGCCCATGGTGTCGGTCCTGTGGTGGTAGTGGTGAGAAGGGTGGCCGCCCGGCTACTTCCAGGTCAGCACGAGTTCGTCGTTGCCCGCATTCGGATTCAGCGAGAGCTGGCCGTTGAGGAACACGCGGTTGTTGACCGTCGTGAGGTCGGGGTCGGCAGTGAACTGCGCCTTGGGCATGTCCATCTGGACCTGGTTGCCCGCGCCCACGCCGTGGATCATCTGGATCGCGGCCTCGGTGTTCAGCCGCACGGTCTCCGCCCAGTTCTTCGTCGACACGCTGGTGAGCTCGAACGTCACTCGAGCGGACGGCTGGCGGTCGTTGCTGTTGACCTCGCTCTCGTTGATCAGCTCGCTCCATTCGAGCTGGTTGCCCAGGTCCCAGCTGAAGGCGGAGGCCTTCACGGCAACGCCATGCACCGTGAACGTGGGCGTGTTGACCTTCTGCACCGGCAGCGGCTTGAGGAACGCGCTGAAGTCGTAGTCGGTGGGGAAGGTTGCGTCGGCCGGCGCCACGTACTTGCCCATGGCGCGCCACTTCAGCACGGGGATGCCCTTCGGGTTGAGCTCGGCGCTCACCGTGGTCCAGGCGTCCTCGATCTTGAAGACGACGCCGTCGACGTAGCACCACAGCGTGAGGTACGTGTGCGCGCTGCTGTGCAGGTTGTACGCGGCGCTCGTGTCGGCGACGAGGGTCTCGGCGAAGCCCGCACCCAGCAGCAGCGGCTTGATCGGCGGCGCCGTGCCGGCCGCGGTGGATTTCGCGAGCTCGGTCTCGAACTCGATCATTCCGTGCTCGCCGGTGGCGATGGTGCCGAAGTTGCCCTTCACCGCCTTGACCAGGTTGCGCTGCAGGTACTCCATCGCGATCGGCTTGGGCATCGCCGTGCGCGTCTGGATCGAGTTCGACGCCGCCGTGGGCGAGCCGGGCGAGCCGAGGCCCGCCTGCGCGACCGCGATTACGAGCATCCGTCGCATGAGTTTCGCCATCGTGGTTCTCCTTCGGCCGCAGCCGTTTACTGGCCTTCGGCCGGGGGTTGGGGTTGGGAAGCGGCGGCGGCCGTCTCGGCGGCGTCCTGTTCGGCCTGCACGGCACGCGCCGTGTCGTCCGCCGGCGTGCGCACGCCCGTGCGCGGGTCGCGCGTGTAGCAGCCGGGCATGCCGGTGTACCGGTCGCGCGGCCAGCCGCCAGCGGGCTCGCTGGGCGCGTTCTCCGCGCTGGTGTCGCCGGCCGTATCGAGGGTGCCGCCGGCGGCGGGTGCGCCGGCACCTGGGGCGGTGTCGTTGACGCGGGTGGAGGTGTTGCGTTGCTTCATGGAGTTCTCCGGTTTCAGGCGTCGACGGCCAGCTTCAACAGCAGCCAGCCATAGGGGTGCTCGAGCTGCTTGCTCAGGACGAACGAGCCGGGGAGGACGTCGTCCGCGGGATCGAAAGGACCGGTCGCGCACCAGGCGGTCAGGTCCTTCAGCCACTGCAGCTCGGCGCTCTCGACGTCGGCGGGCGTCGAATCGTTGGCCACCTTGAGAAAGACCACGAGCGCGACGTCGGCCTTGCCGAGCTCGCCTTCGCGGCCGAGGTAGTTCGCGAATTCGCCGCCGCCTTCGGCAACCAGGCAGATCACGCCGTGCGCGAGCTGCTCGTCGCCTTCCTGCGCGGGGTCGATCAGGTCGCGGGTGACCTTCACCGGCGACGGGAACGCCGCAGCGAGGCTGTCTTTCAGGCCTTCGAGCACGGCGTCGAGGTCGAAGCTCATGCCGTAGCACCTCCCGCGGCGCGCTGCGTTGCGCCTGCGGCGGCCGCCTGCAGGCGCGACGCGATGACGGGTGCCAGCTCGTCGAAGGCGGGCTTCATGTACGGCCCGGGTTTCACGCCCTTGTGGCGGATGTGCCAAGCCAAGCCCTCGTACCGGTCGCGCAGTTCCAACTCACGGCGCACCGCGGCCATGCTGTTCGCGCGCGGCTTCGCCTGGCCACGGAACGCGGTCGTGCGCAGCCAGGCGATGATGTCCGCGGCTTCGGGGTCGCTGAAGCGCGGAAGGCCCTTGCCGCCCGGCTTGACGCCCTCTTCCTGCGGCACCGCATAGTTGGCGGAGGGCGCGATCTCGTGCACCAGCTTCGTAGGCGTCGACACCTGGATGCCGTTCGCCAGAAGCGTGCGGAACTTGCGCGCCTTGAAGCGAGCGCGGCGCGCGACCAGCTGCGCGCACACGTCCAGCTCGGCGTCCAGTTCCTTCTCCGTGGCCTCCGGGATCTGGCGCATGGCCATCACCAGGCGCGACTCGCCGACGATTTTGCGAGTGGCCATCAGCGCGCCTCCCTGAAAACGTCCATGAGCAGCTGGAACAGCGCCGCGGGCGTGCTGTTGCGCGGCGTGCCGGAGAGGCCGTCGCGCATGCTCACGGGCTTGCCGGCGTTGCGGTTGGCCATGGCGAGCATGGCTTCGGCCTGCGCACGCACGAGCAGCAGCCCGCGGTCCTGCGGGTTGACGGTGGTGTCGGCGGCCGTGGCCGAGATCACGTGCGTGGCGAAGTACCAGTAGCTGAAGGTCGAGCCGAGCACGCCGATCTGCGCCGCCGTCGGCGCGGGCTCGAACTGGATCCACCAGGCATCGCCGTCCCAGGCGGCGGCGGTGAATGGCAGCGGGCCCGGGTACGTTGGTTCCCAAGGCTTCGGCAACCGTGCAGGATCGCGCCACAGGTCGATCTTCAATGCGGCGAAGTCCGCGGCCGGGGCGTACCTGGGCGTGCCGGCGACGAGCGCGAGCTGACCCAGCCGCGTCAAGGGCTTCTTCACCTGCATGTCGGGCAAGGCCTGCTGCAGGAAGCGCTTGAAAGCGGCGTCGTTCGCCTCCGTGAAGGCGTTCGCTGCGTCGAACAGCGAGGCCTTCAGGTCGGCGACCAGGTCGGCTTCGGACATCGTGCCCGGCATGGACTTCCCCTACGCGGCGGGCGGCGAGATGTCCGCCAGATGCTGACGCAGACGGGCCAGATCGCCCTCTGCCTCGCTCACCGCGGTGTCCGCATCGAAGCGCTCGACCTCGGGCGCGTCCGCGGTCAACGCGGCGAGCTTCGCCCTGGCGGCCTCGAGCGCTTCACCGGCGGTCGCAATCTGCAGCTGCGTGTCGCCGCGCTCCAGGAGGAGTTCCTGGATTGCGCTCGTCACGCCCTTGCGGCCGGCGGCCGACTGCTCGAGCGCGTCGAGCGCGCGCAGCTGCTCGTCGTCGAGCAGGTGCAGCTCGGGCAAGAGCGCCTTGATGGAGAGCTCGAGCAGCTTCGCGAGCTCCGAGGCGGCGTCGGGTTGCTCCACGTCGGCGGCCGGCGCGGACGACGCGGCGGACGGAAGCAGGTGGATGGGGATCTCGCGGCCCTCGCCAGGCGGGATCATCTTGCCGCCGACGAAGATCGTCTGCGCGGTCGGGTTCTCGACGTACTTCACGCTCATGCCAGGCTCCTGGTGCGCCCTGTTCGCATGCCCCGCCCGGGCTCATGCCGGGCGGGGGGCAGCTCTCAGGACGGGGGTTATGCGAAGTCGGATCAGCGGTCGACGCGACCGTTGCCGCTGTACAGCACGACGCTGGTCGCGGCGAGCTTGCGGTTCACCGGCGTGTGCGACGCGATGAACTGCTCGCCGTAGCCTTCCTTGGCGGCGATGAAGTTGCCGTTGCTGTTGCGCGCGTCCTGCAGCGGGCCCATGGACCAGGGCTTGAGCATGCGGAAGTGGCTGTTGCCGCGTTCGGCGACGACGATGCGGTTGTCGTTGATCAGCAGGCCGGGCCCGCGGACCTTGAACGTACCCACGCCCTTCGTGACGCCGACCGTGCCGTCCGCGTTCAGGCTGGTGCCCGTGCGCGCGCCGTTGGCGGTGAACGTGGTCGCCTGGCCGAGCGCGTTGTCCACGCCGCCGGTCATCAGCACCATGTTGGCGGTGTAGTAGCGATCGTCCTCGATCACCGAGCGGCGCGTGCCGATCGCGGTGAGCAGGTTGTCGTACTTCGCGCCGACGGTGAGCGAGCCGAGATCGATGTCGAACTTCGAGACGTTGGTGCTGTACGAGTACGACGCCACGATTGCGTGCGTGTTCGGAGGAACCACGGCCACGCCCGCCTGGTTGACGAACCGCACCTCGCCGAGGTTGTAGTCCATCACCCAGTAGGTCCCGTTCGCCAGCGCCGTGCCGTCCGGGTTCGGCAGGTATTCGCCGGCCGTGGCCACGCTGTTGATCGACACCGAAATGGCGTTGACCGTGCTTCCCACCTGGGCGCCCTGCAGGTCGAAGTACTTTCGCGGCTTGGCCACCGGGAAGTTGTTCAGCGCGAAGATCGTCTTCGTGCCGTCGCCCGAGGCCACCGCCTCGTTGCTGACGGCGACCACGGCGTATTCGTCGGAGGCCCGCACGATCTCGTTGAGGTTGATCGCCTCGGTGTCCTCGCCGACGATGCGGACCATGTTGGCCACGTTCTCGGCGATCGGGTCGAAGTTGATCGGGCTGGCCGCCAGCAGGTACTGCATCTCGTTCGAGACGTTGAAGGCGAGCTTCTGCGGGATCGGGTAGGCAATGTCCCAGTCCTGCTTGATGCCGGCCTTCTGGATGGCCTGGCGTTCGTAGATCCGGGTGTTCACCGTGCCGGCGGCGGTGGTGTCGCGCCAGCTGTACGGGATCATGACCTGGGGCGCCATCGCGGCGGTGCCCACGTTCATGAAGTTCAGGCTGATCAGGTTGTACAGCGCCTCGCGCAGCACCGTGCGCTCGACCGAGTACGGCACCTTGATGTCGCTGATGATCCCCGTGCCCGCCGCCAGTGCCTTGTGCTCGATGTGCAGGTGCGCTCCGTGGGCACGGTCGTATTCGGCCAGCACGCGGTCGGCGTACTCCTTGTTGGCTGCCAGCAGCCTGCCGCCGGTGGCGTAGAAGCGCTTCTCGTCGCCTTCGGTGCGCGTGTAGCCGAGCCGCTTGTCGACCGTCTCCTGCAGGCTCTTCACCTCGTTCGAGCTGTCGACGGAGATATGCACGCTGCCCGAGGGCGGGGCGTAACCCAGGGTTGCCAGCTTGACCGCGGCCGACAGCTTCTTGGCGTTGTCCACCACCATCGCGGCGAGCGCCTTGACCTGGTCGTCGGTGGACACGGCGGTGATCAGCGCGTGCATCGGCGTGGCAAGCGCCGTGACGCCCTCGTCCGTGAGCGTGCTGTCGCCGGCCTTGATCGTGTCGGCCAGGAGCTTGTGCTTGGCCTGCAGGGACGTCTTCGCGTCGTCCGCCGCCTTGTCGCGGGCCGCGAGCGCCTTCGTCACGGCGTCTTCGACGTTGGCGTCCGGCGTCGCCAGAGTGATGGTGACGTTGCCGCCACCGCCGGCGGCCGCCAGCTTCTTGACCTCGGCGTGAACCGTCTTGCCGGTCTCTTCCCAGGCCAGGACGATGGCGTCTTTCGCCTTGACGTCGGCCGCAGCGTCGATCTGCTTCTTGGCCTCGGCCAGCAGCTTGGTGACGACGGCGTCGCTCAGGCCGAGCGCCTTGAGCTTTTCTTCGAGTTGCTTCAGGTGATCCATGTCCGACTCCTGTGAAAGTTGGGTGAGTTCGCGCAGGAGGGCGGGCGAGATGCAGATCCGCGCGGCGTCGACGTGATCGCCGTCGTCCACCGAGAGCTGGATGGGGTCCAGCTGCTTGATGACGGGGCGGATCGTCAGACCGGCGCCGAGCAGGACGCAGCCGTGCTGCAGCTGCTTCTCGTTGTCCGTGAATTTCTCGTGGAACTCGGCGCTGAGATAGGTGAAGCCGCGGTTGCGCACGGCATCGATGCCGAACGCGGTCCACTCCACCAAGGCGCGCAGTCGACCCGTCTCGATCGCGAGTTTCAGGATCTTGGCGGCGGCGCCGTCGCTCGGGCGGTGGCTGACGTCGATGAAGATGTCCTGTCCCAGGACACGCTTGTCGAAGTTGCCCACCATCTGGTTGAGCATGTCCAGCGTGATGCTGAAACGCCCGTAGCGCGGGTCGCTGAAATCGCCCACCCGCGTCAGAGTCACCCAGCTTTGCTTCTGCCCCTCGGCCAGTTCGACCGCCTGCGAAAGAAACCGTACGCGGCCGATCGCGGCCGAGGCTTCCTCCAACAGGAAGTGCCGGCCCCCGAAGGTGCCGGCCTGGCTGGCGATCGCCGCGGCTGTCGCAGCCACGTGCATCGCCCTGAGAGCGTTCCGCTTCATTTTCGAGTCCCCTGAGCCTCCTACAGCTCGGAACCGATGCTCAGCCTTTCGTCATTGCAAAAAAAGGAGGTAAAACGGTGGACCCGGAGAATGCCGCCAATGAACATCGCACCAGAGACCATGCGCCGACTGGCGTTCACCAAGTACCTGCATGCTTCGGCGGAGCAACAATCCCGAGCGCCTGGCTTGCGCAACAGCGCATCACTGCTGGAGTTTCACGACGCGGTGGAGATGTTCTTGCTGCTGGCGAACGAGCACATGAATACGGGCCTCCCCGCTCGCGCGACTTTCGAGCAGTACTGGGCCCCGCTCTCTGAAAAGTTGGGGGCTGCTCTCCCGAAGCAAACCGCGATGAGACGGCTCAACGATGCCCGGGTGTCGTTGAAGCATCGAGGCCAGTTGCCCAGTGCCGCCGATGTCTCGCTCTACAGGGAAACGTGCTCCGAGTTCTTCGCGCTCGCGACACCGCTGATTTTCGGTATCGAGTTCAGTGCGATTTCCCTCGCGGCATTCGTTGAGCCGCATCGCGCCAGAGTCTTTCTTCAGGCCGCTGCGTCCTGCCACGCCTCTGGTGACAAGCAAGGTTCCGCCGAGAACTTTGCCATGGCGTTCGACGCGCTGTTGAAGCACTACACCGATCACGACCCGCTTGAAATGGGTCGGCAATCACCATACGACTTCGGGCGTGATCTCCGCTTCGCCAGGTTTTCATCGAGTCGACGCGGTGACGATAGAGCCCTTGAAGATTTCTCACGCGCAGTGATCGAGTCCATCGAACCGATGCGGCGATCGCTGAAGATTCTCGCGCTGGGGCTGGACTATCGAAGCTATTCGCGATTCAAGTGGTTGACCCCGATCGTGCATACGTTCGCGGCGGGGAATACCAGCGTCGAGTGGAACCGGCTTTCGCCGGAAGATATCGACGACGTCTCACTGGACTTCTGCGAGTCATTCGTGGTCGATTCAGCACTGCGGCTAGCGAGCGTGGACGCTTAACGCTGAACGCGACGGTCAACCTCTCGCAAGGTCGCGCGGATCGCGCCCTTGGTCAACAGGCCTCGATCGAAGTAGCTGGCCTTCTTCTGTCCCAGCACGCCTTCACGGATCGCGGACCCCAGCCGCTGCAGTGCCTCCAGCTCGGTCTCCTTCCCGGCGCGATCGGCAGGCGTGATCTCGTCTACGAAGACGATCTCGAGAAAGCTCAAAGTGTTGGGATGCGCGGGCCATGGGGTGAGCTCACGCGTCGGGTAGACGCCGGCGCCCAGGCCGTGCAGGTTCTGTCTGGCCAACAGGTCACAGATGTCGACCTCCGGGTGCGCCGGGCTGAGCAGGAATCGGAAGCCCGAGAAACCTGGAGTCTTCTCCGCGCCGGCCATGAAGGCCTCGCCATGCGCCCGATTGAGTTCGGTGCGGAAAACCCGCTCCGCCTTCCACACCTCGCCACCGTCGCGCGACGTCAGCAAATCCGCGAGTTTCGCGACGTGGCCCGCGGCGCCCGCGCGATCGAGCTGCTGCATGGTGGCCGGTACCGCACGGCCCTGCAGGGCGAGCTCCTGCGCCGCCCGGGCCGCGCTGCTGCCGCGGATCACGGCGCTGGCCACGGCGCGGCGCAGCGCCTCCTTCGCGCCCTCGTTCAGCCGCCAGACGCGCTCGGAGAGGTTGAGCCCATCCGCCTGCGTGAACCGGACGACGAAGTCCACCGCGGCCTCGCTGACGCGCTGCGCGGCCGCGCCCTCGAGCACCGCCTCGGATCCACCGACGGCGATCACGCCCTGGGCGGTGTACGGACGTACACCGAGCTCCGCTGCGCGGCCGATCGCCTCGCGCAACATCGAATCGCGCTCGGCCCCCAGCCTGTCGATCGCCGCCTCGATCTGCTGCAGCAGCTGCCGCAGGCGATGCTCGGGCACACGGTCGCCGGCGTCCGCCGCGGCGTAGATCTCCCGCCGCACATCTTCGGCCGACCGCTCGTACAGCAGCTTCAGCTGCTCCACCGACTGCAGGTCGAGCTCGCGCATGGCATTGCGAGCCTGCTGGGACGCGCGCTTGATCGCGGCGGCTTGCTTCACGGTCCGGCCTCGCTGGCAGCGCTCAGGCGCGGCCGCGGCCGCCGTTGCCGCCGGCGTTGCTGATGCTGGTCGAGCTCTCCTGCTTCGGCGCGTTGCCCGGCGTCACGCTGACCTTCGCGCCGGCCTGGCCGCCGCCGGCGCTGGGCAGCGGGTAGGGATCGGTGCGCTTCGCCTGCTCGGCGAGCTTCTGTAGCACGAAGTCAGGATCCATGCCCATGTTCGACCAGATCATCTCCCACGGAATGCCCAAGGCCATGTACTTCAACGCGAGGTCCGCCACCTGGTTGGGCGTGTCGGTGCGCCGCTGGGCGAAGCGCAGCGTGAACTCGTCGGGATCGGGGTCGACGCCTTTGAACAGCAGGTGCATGCGGAACGCGATCGCATACGCGCTCGCCTGGCAGTCCTGCAGGCCGTCGACCTCGTCGTAGTAGTCGCGCTTCAGGTCCTCGAGGATGTCGCGGTTCAGGCCATCGGTGTAGCCGAAGAGCGCCTTGGGCGCGGGCCCGCCGGCATAGAACGAATCCAGGAGGTGGACGACGTCCGTGATCTCGCCCAGCGTCGAGTCGCCTTGCACGGGCTGCACCCCGCCCTTCCGGTTCAGGTAGAAGTCGGTCGTGATCTCACCTTGTTTGGCCTCGTGGTCCTGCCGATACTTCGCCAGATCGTCGTCGGTGGCGCCCTCGAGGACATGCGCGAGGCGAAGCGGCGCGCGCATCCGCCGGCGGATGACCAGGTCCTCTTCGGTCATCGTCAACTTGCGCCACGTCTTCGCGCACGAGTCGAGGAACGGGCGGCCCATGCTGCCCAGGTCGTCGAAGTTGTCGGGATCGAGCCGGGCCATCACCATCTGCCACGCGGCCCAGGAGCCGATCGTGCGGCCCGTCATCACGTCACGCTGCTCGAAGGCCTTTGCCGGGTCCTGGAAGCGGCCGCCCAGGTCCGTCATGGGCTGGATCGTTTCGCTCGGCATTCGCACCCCCGCCACGACGTTCATCGTGCTGTCGAAGAGCAGCTGCAGCGGCAGGTTGCCCTCCATCACCAGGCCGCGGCCGTCGCTTTTCAGCTTCTCGACGTTGTCCAGCTGCAGGCGTCCAAGGAACGCGGACCACTCGCGCTTGAGGACCTCGCTGCTGTGCCGTTCCTTCACCTGCAGCACGAGCCCGCCGCGGATGCAGTCGCGCGCGAGCTTGCTGTGGATCCGCTTCACGCGGCCGTCCTCGCGGTCCATGGTGCGAATCATCTGCACGAGCTCGCGGCGCTCGGTGTCGATCCACATGCGCGCGTACAGGCGATGCAGCGCCGTCTCGGCGTCGACGCGATCGCCCTGCTCGCCCTGCAACTTGCCGCCTGCGGCCGGAAAGAACTTTTGCCACGCGGCCCTCATGGACCGGCTGGCCACGGCCATCGTCTGCTTGATCGGAACGAGTGCGTTCATGCGGCGGCCCTCCAATGGCCTTCGTTGACAGGGGAGTACGCGCGCACCAGCCGACCCATGCCGCCGGGTAGGCCGAGCAGCTGGTCCCGCGAAACGCTCTTGGACTGGATCGTGGTCGGCGCGTCGGCGAGACCACGCGTCAGCAGCGCATAGACCGCGGCGCAGGCCGCGTCGAAGAAGTCGTCGCCGATCTTGGGGTCGGCCATCTTGAAGCTGCTGTAGCTCGCCTGTGTCGGCACGGCGCGGATGTTGTTCAACTGGCGAACGAACGCACGCCACTCCTCGGGCTCCGCGTCGTCCATCATGTCGACGTAGGGGAACGCCGCGCGGCCGTGGTGGAACACTTCGCGCAGCGCGCTGGCCATGACGTGTTTCGTCATTCCATCGAATCGCATCGGAGCGAACGCCCAGCCCGCCCAGGCCGTTGCGTTGCTCTGGCCATCGTCGACGGTCTCCCGATTGATGTGCGTGAGGCCTTGGCGGAAGAGCTCGTCGTTCAGCCCGGTGAGCATGCCGACGCCGTACGCGTCGCCGATGGCGTAGTCGGGGCGGAAGTAGTCCCACAGCGCGACCAAGTCCCGCGCCAGAACCTTGTCGTCGACGCCGGGCGGCCACCATTTCGCGAACGGAAACGTACACCAGTTGCCCATCTGCTCGCACACGACCAGCGCGCTCCGCGAAGCCTCGGGCCGCTCGCCGTGTCCAGTGTGGTCGTAGCCGAAGGTGACCAGGCCACGGCGCTTGTAGCGCTGTCCGGGCAGCGGCCCGGCACGCTCTAGCATCGCCTCGAGGCCCAACGCGCTTGCGCGCTTGAGGTAGCTCTCCCAGATCCAGTTCCGGGCCTGCACGTTGCGGCACAGGAACTGCCGCAGGTACTCATCGGCCGGCAGCTCGATGCGCATCTGGTCGGCCCATTGCCGGTTCACCAGACCCATTTCCACCGCGAGATGCACGTCGACGGACGGCAACTGGTGGTACTGACCTGTGGCGATCATGGCCGAGAGGACGTCGGCGCCCTTGAACACGCCAGTCACGCGGATCCGCGGCGTGAAGCCGGCCTGGCGCGGATCCGCGCCCATGCGTCGGGCCGCGCCGAGCATGGGCAGGAATCGCGAAAGCAGGCGGTCCAGCGGCATGTCGTCGACCTCCTCGAGGTCGGCGATCGTGATGCTGTCGCCGTCGACCTGGCTCATGATCCCGTAGGCCGCGGCGCGGCTCTTGTTCACGAACTGGAAGCCGGTGTCCTTCAGCTGCGGCCGCCCGTTGTCGTATTCGATGAACGCACGGAGGATCTCGCTGCGCTTGATCGCGTCGAGCATGTAGTTCAGGTTGTTCTGAGACTGCTGCATCCGCGGCGCGACGATGCCGCATTCCTGGTGCGGCTGCGTGGCGAGCTCTTCGAGGTTGTGCAGCTCCTTCACGGCCGTCTTGCCCGTGCGCCGGCACGAGAAGTCCACTGTGTTCGGGTTCTCGTCCATCTCCTGCATCTTCAGGACCTGCATCGGGTCCAATTCGACGTTGTGGACGTACTTGTGCCACAGGGCATGCGGGCGGATGCCGGTGGCCGGGTCGGGCTCGGCGAAGCGCATGATCTCGCGCTCTGCGAGCACGCTGCTCTTCCTGCGGTCGGCGGCCGAGGTCCTCACGCCTTGTCGCCCTGAGCACGATGCTCGATGAACACGGGATCCTCGCGTACGCGATCGGCCGCCCGACCGAGCTTTTCGCGCATCAGCTTCGTGGCTTCCAGCATGCGCTGGTTGAAGCCCTCGAGCGACTCCTTGGACGCCTGGTCCAGTCGCAACGTACCCATGCTCTCTTCCTCGGCAGCATCTGCGCGGCGGGCCGTGATGCCCAGATCGTCCATTGCCTATTCCACTGATCGCGGGCACCCATTCCACGCGATGGCGGGCAGCGTTCCATCGTGATCGCGGGCAACGTTCCGCCGTGATGGTGGGCAGTCGCGCGTGGCCCGGAGTGACGGTGGAATCGT
>NZ_JBFWNP010000020.1:0-80294 GCF_050250995.1 Ramlibacter sp. | reverse complement strand
GACGGGGGACATTCGCGGAAGGGGCCGCCCCCGTCCCGGTCCGGGGTGCGCCACCGCATTCAACGCCACAGCTTCAGAATCTGTGGAGAAGGGCGCGGGCTACCCTTCTGCCGCCCACACTCCTAGCGCTCGTCAGCTCACGCGAGCGCCGCGCGCCGCTCCTTGCGCCGCTCCAGCAATTCGAACAGGCCCATGCCGGCCAGCATGGCCGCCACGAAGACGAGCGCTTTCTGCTCGCCCATGCCGGCCGCCACCAGCGCCGGACCGGGGCAGAAGCCCGCGATGCCCCAGCCGATGCCGAAGAGCAGTCCGCCGCCCACGAGGCGCCGGTCCACCTGCGAGGACGTGGGCATGCGCATCGGGAGGCCGAGCAACGAGACGGTGCGCTTGCGCGCGAAGGCGAAGGCGAACACGCCCACCAGAATCGCCCCGCCCATGACGAAGGCGAGCGAGGGATCCCAGCGGCCGGCCAGGTCGAGGAAGCCGAACACCTTGGCCGGGTCGGCCATGCCGGAGACGATGAGGCCGATGCCGAAGACGGTGCCGGCGAGAAGTGCGAAGAAAACAGGCATGGAAACTCCTTAGCCGCCGATGAGATGGCGTGCGACGAAAACGGTGACGAAGCCGGCCAGCATGAATGCGGCCGTGGCGACGAGCGAGCGCGGGGAGAAGCGCGAAATTCCGCAGACCCCGTGACCGCTGGTGCAGCCGGAGCCGTACCGGGTGCCGATGCCCACGAGGAGACCGGCCGCGATCAGGCCGGCGTAGCCGGCATCGATCCGCGGCCGCGGCAACTCCGCGAAGAGCGCGTACATCAAGGGCGCGCCGAGCAGGCCGACGATGAAGGCCACGCGCCAGGCGATGTCGCCTCGCACCGGCGCGAGCAGCCCGCCCAGCACGCCACTGATGCCGGCGATGCGGCCGTTGAACAGGATGAACAGGGTCGCGGCGAGCCCGATGATCACGCCGCCCGCCAGCGCGGCCCACGGGGTGAATGAATTCCAGTCGATGGTCATGGTGTCTTACTCCTTGGGACAGTAAATGCGGTACAGGACCGCCAGGATTTCCAGCAGATTCGGGTCGGCCACGCAGTAATAGATGTTCTTGCCCTCGCGGCGGGTGCCCACCACGCCCTGGCCGCGCAACACGCCGAGCTGCTGCGACAGCGTCGGCTGATGGATGTCCAGCCGCTCCTCGAGCTCGCCGACGCTGAACTCGCCTTGCGAGAGCTGGCACAGCAGCAGCAGCCGCTCCGGGTTGGCCAGCAGCTTGAGCGCCGCGACCGCGTCCTCGGCCGCGCCGCGCAGGCGCAGCGGGTCGATCGCCAGGTCGTTCGTGTTTTCGGTCATGCTCTCTCTCGCTCTCTTGAATCCGTTCTTGCTTGACCGATAGTATATCTATCAATATAATATTACGCAACAGACTGAAAGGGTTCCCAATGGCCGGACGCATCACCACCCAGGCATTCTTCGACCGATCGACGGGGACGGTCACCTACGTCGTCTCGGACAACGCCACGCATGCCGCGGCCGTGATCGACCCCGTGCTCGACTACGACTTCAAGTCGGGCCACACGAGCACGCGGGCGGCCGACGAGGTTCTCGCCTATCTGGAGGAGAAGGGCCTGAAGGTCGAGTGGATCCTCGAGACGCACGCGCATGCCGACCACCTCTCCGGCGCCCGCTACCTGCAGGAGCGGGCGGGAGGCCGAGTCGCTATCGGCGAGAACATCCGCGAGGTGCAGGCCACGTTCAAGAAGCTCTACAACCTGGAGCGCACGTTCCTGCCCGACGGCAGCCAGTTCGATCACCTGTTCAAGGAGGGCGAGACCTTCCGCATCGGCGAGGTCGAGGCCCGGGCCATGCTCGTGCCCGGCCACACGCCGGCCGACATGGCGTACCTCATCGATGACAGCGTGTTCGTGGGCGACACCCTGTTCATGCCCGACGTGGGCACGGCACGCGCCGACTTCCCCGGCGGCGACGCGGCGACGCTGTACCGGTCGATCCGGCGCCTGCTGGCGCTGCCGCCGTCGACGCGCATCTACGTGTGCCACGACTATCCGCCCGCGGGGCGCAGCCCCCGCTGGGAAGCGACCGTGGCCGAGCAGCGCGCGAACAACATCCACGTGCGTGACGGAATCACGGAGGAAGGGTTCGTCGCGATGCGCAAGGCCCGCGACGCGACGCTCGAAGTCCCGACCCTGATCCTGCCTTCGATCCAGGTCAACGTCCGGGCCGGCCACATGCCGCCCGCCGACGACAACGGGGTGGCCTATCTGCGGATCCCCGTCAACGCATTGCCGAGGAACGCCTCGGCGGGGGGCGCCCCCGATCCCGCGCGCCGCTGAACGGCGCGCGGCGACGGCATCGCCGGGACGCTCGCCGGCGTTCCCGCCTTTCGTCGCCCACCCCGGCGCGGGTGGTCAGGCCTTCGGGCCCGGCTCGCCCGCCACCCCGTCGAAGCGCCGCGCGAGTTGCCGGCACGCCTGCGCGAGCAGGGTCGTCTCCACGCCGACCGCGGCAAACGTCACGCCGAGCGAGATGTAGTGACGGGCCAGGGCTTCGTCCACGCAGAGAATGCCGCAGGGCTTGCCTCTGGCACGGATCGACGCGATGGCGGCTTCGACGGCGGCCTGCACTTCGGGGTGGCCCGGCTGGCCGAGGTGCCCCATCGAGGCCGCGAGATCGGCAGGTCCGATGAACACGCCGTCCACGCCGTCCACCGCCGCGATCTCTCCCGCCTTCAGCAAGGCTTCCTTCGTCTCGACCTGCACGAGCAGGCAGGCGCGGTCGTTCGCGGCGTGCAGATAGTCCGGCCAGCCGTTCCAGCGCGACGAGCGGGCGAGGCCGCTGCCGACGCCGCGCGTTCCCTCGGGCGGATAGCGCATCGCGCGCGCCAGCACGCGCGCCTGTGCGGCGTCCTCCACCATGGGCACGAGGAGCGTCGTTGCGCCGATCTCCATCACCTGCTTGATGAGCGTGGCGTCGCCCTCGGGGATGCGGACCACCGGATGCGCGTCGTACGGCGCCACGGCCTGCAGCGTCGACAGCATGGAACGGAGGTCGTTCGGTGCGTGCTCGCCATCGACGAGCAGCCAGTCGAATCCGGTGCCCGCGCACAGCTCCGCGGTGTAAGGGTCGGCCAGTCCGAGCCAGAGGCCGATCTGCGTGCGGCCCGCGAGGAGCCGCTCCTTGAATGTATTGGCAGGGGTGTTCATGCGGAGAGGAGAAGGTGAGAGGGGGAACGTTCAGGCGCGGGCGCCGCCTGGATTTCTCTTGAGCGCATGCTCGGCGACCTCCGTGTGGCGCCGGGTGATCATGTCGCACGCGTTGCCGAGCCGGGACACGATGTCCGCCACCCGCTTGCCCTCGAGCCGGGGCGAAAGCGCCGCCACGCTGACGGCCGCCAGGAACTGCCCGCCCGCCGCGCGGATCGGCGCCGCGACCGCGCTCGTGCCCGGCATGACGCCCTGCGGCGCGTAGGCGTAGCCGAGGCCGCGCATCGCGCGGATCTGCCGCAGCACTTCCGATGCCGCGATGCCCTGCAAGGCGAGGCGCGCCTCGTTCGCGCTCGTGATCGCCTTCGCCTGCGCGGGCGGCATCCCGCCGAGCAGGACGATGCCGGAGACGCTGCCGCCCAGGGGCCTTCGCACGCCGACGGCGATGGACAGCACCTGGATCGGATGGGTGCCGAGGAATCGTTCGATGCACACGGAGTCGTTGCCGTGCCGCACGCTCAGGAACACCGTGTCGCCGATCTCGTCGGCCAGCGCCTGCAGGTAGGGTTGCGCGATCGCGCCGATGGGAAAGCGGCCGGTGCGCGCGAGTCCCAGCAGCCAGAGCTCCGGCCCGAGCAGGTAGCGCTTGGTCGCGGCGTCCTGTTCGATGGCGGTCTCGTCGGCGAGCACCTTCAGCAGCCGGTGGACCGTGGGCCGGCTCAGCCCGCTCAGCTGCGCGAGATCGGTGAGGCGCACGCCGCTCTCCTGCGCGCTGGCCACCAGCCGCAGGAGGCCGAGCGCACGCCGGACGCTCTGCGCGCCGTCGGCGCTTTCCGCACCGCGGTCCGGCCGGTGCTCAGCGGCTGCCATCCGCCAGCAGGCTCTTGTCCGTCTGCTGGATCGGCCGCTTGGTCGTGACGGGGCCGAGCGTCGCGTAGTTCGGGCCCGCGAGCCTGCAGATGGGGTTGAGCGCGACGCTGTCGATCTTGCCGTCGTGGAGCAGTCCGTCGCGGAGGTGGAACGCGAGGACCTCGCCGACCATGAATTCGGACCCGGTGTCGCCGAACGCGATCGCCTGCACCAGGCGGCACTCCATCGCGATGGGCGCGTCCACGAGCCTCGGCACCGACACGATGTCCGAGGCGGTCGTGCGCAGGCCGAGCAACTCGACCTCGCTCACCTCCGGCGGATGCTCGACCGAGCTCTCGTGCATCGCATCGAGCAGCGGCTCGTCGCAGATATGCACGGTGTATTCGCGCGCCGCATGGATGTTGCGGCCGGTGTCCTTGCGCACGCCCGCCTTGCGACCGACGTTGATGCCCACCATCGGCGGCTTGGTCGAGACGAACGTGAAGGCGCTGAAGGGCGCGATGTTGACCGTGCCCTCGGGCGAGCGCGTGCAGACCCAGGCGATCGGTCTCGGCACCACGATGCCCGTCATCAGGCGATAGGTGCGCTGGGGGTCGAGTTCGGTGGCGAGTACGCGCATGGGGAGTCTCCAGAGTCCACGATGCAGAACCATGAGGGGGCGCTGCGTGCGCGGCAATGATAGGGGGAGGGTGGCGCGAGGGCGAGCGCGGACACTCGGGAATGTCCATATTGCGGAATTTCGCGGGCAATCGGCATTGTCCGAATCGGTGCGTGTGCCTACAGTCGGTGCATCGTCAACCGGCCCACAGAGCGGAAATCATGAGACAACTCCTTGCCCTTTTCATCACTGCATGCGCCTGCGCCGGCGCCAGCGCGCAGGCATGGCCCACCAAGCCCGTGCGCCTCGTCGTGCCCTACCCGCCGGGCGGCAACGTGGACGCCGCCGCGCGCATCGTGTCGGGCGAATTGCAAAAGGAACTGGGCCAGCCCGTGGTCGTGGAGAACCGCGCCGGCGCGGGCGGCATGATCGCGGGCGAGTTCGTCGCGAAGTCGGAGCCGGATGGCCACACGCTGTTCTTCACGGCCAACGGACCGCTGCTCTATTCGCCCGTCATCTATGGGCGCAACCTCTACCACTGGAAGACGAATTTCGTTCCGATCGCGTCGGTGACCTTCACGCCGCTGATCCTGCAGGCGCACCCGTCGCTTCCGGTCAAGAACGTGCCGGAGCTGATCGCGCTCGCGAAGTCGAAGCCGAACGGGCTGTCCATGGCCTCCCCCGGCGCGGGCACCACGAACCACCTCATGAGCGAGATGCTGCAGCGGACCACCGGCGCGCAGTGGACCACGGTCCATTACAAAGGCAATGCGCCCGCGACGAACGACCTGCTGGCCGGCCAGGTGCAGTTCAACTTCGACCAGGTTTCCGTGGCCCAGCAGTTCGTGAAGGCGGGCCGCACGCGTGCGCTCGCGGTGGTCGCGCCGAAGCGCGTGCCCTGGCTGCCGGAAGTTCCGACGCTGCAGGAGCAGGGCATCAAGGGCATCGAGGGCCAGACCTTCACCGGCGTGCTCGCGCCGGCCGGCACGCCCCCGGCGGTCGTCGAGCGCGTGAGCCAGGCCATGCGCAAGGCGCTCGACCAGACGGCGGTGAAGGCGCGGATCTTCGCGGCCGGCTCCGACGCGCGCTGGATGAGCCCGCGGGAGTTCGCCGACTACCTCCAGAAGGAAGAGTCGACGTGGCTGCCCATCATCAAGTCCAAGAACATCACGGCGGACTGATCGGATGAGCAAGCGCCAGTCCATCTATCTCGAGGGCTTCGGCCACGTCAATCCGATTCCCGCCGCGTGCCGCGTCGGGCCGCTGCTGATGACGGGTCTCGTGAACGGCACGGACCCGGCCACCGGCAAGGTCGCCGCGACGCTGGAGGAGCAGACGGCGCTCATGTTCCGGCACATCCGCGCCATCATGGCCGCCGCCGGCGGCACGACCGACGACATCGTCCGCATCTCGGTGTGGCTGAAGGACAGGTCGCAACGCGGACCGCTCAACGAGCAGTGGCTCGCGATGTTCCCCGACGACCAGGACCGCCCCGCGCGGCTGAGCGTGCAGGCGGGCGACCTCTCCGGCGGCATCCTCGTGCAGTGCGAGGTCACCGCGTACATCCCGCAATCCTCCTGAGCCGACGCTCCCATGTCCGCCACCATCCCCGCCTACCATCCCTTCGATCCCAACCCCCGCACGCCGAACCGCCTCGCGCCGCCCGGCACCATCGACAGCCACTTCCACGTGCTCGGCCCCGCGGACAAGTACCCGCCGCGGCCGCAGGCCGGCTACGCGATGCCGAGCGCCACGTGGGAGGCGCTGCGCCGGATGCACCAGGCCCTGGGCATCTCGCGCGGCGTGATCGTGCAGACCACGACCTACGGCGCGGACCACCAGGTCGTGCTCGACGGGCTGGCGGCGCTCGGCCCCGGCTACAAGGCCTGCGCCAACGCGCTGGTGTTCGAGACGGCGGATGACGCCTATCTCCAGAAGCTGCACGACGCCGGCGTTCGCGGCGCGCGGTTTTCCTTCCGCCAGGAGCTCGGCGCCGTCCTCGACCGCAAGACCTTCGACATCGCGGTCGGCAAGATGAAGGAGCTCGGCTGGTACATGAAGATCCAGCCGGAACAGCGCGGCATTCTCGAAAGCGCGCACTGGTTCGAGCACCTCGACATGACGATCCTCATCGACCACATGGGGCGCGCGGATGGCGCGCTCGGGCCGAGCGATCCCAACGTCGTGCAGTTGCAGCGCTGGCTCGAGCGCGGCAACTTCTGGGTCATGCTCTCCCTGGGCGAGAAGATTTCCGTGGCCGGTCCGCCCTACGACGACGCCGTGCCCATCGCACGCGCGCTCATCGACGCGGCGCCGCAGCGCTGCATCTGGGGATCGGACTGGCCGCATCCCGTCTCCAAGAAGCAGCCGCCGAACGACGCCGACCTGCTGGAGCTGATGTACCGCTACGCCCGAAGCGAAGCCGAGCTGCGGGCGATCCTCGTCGACAACCCCTCCACACTGTTCGGGTTCACCCAATGAAGTCCGTCGTCGGAACGCTGCTGAATTTCCGGGGCGCATGGCAGGCGCTCGAGCCGCGCATGCACAAGGAGCCGCATCACAAGCCGCCCGTGCATCCGGTGCTCTACATCAAGCCCGTGAACACCTGGCGCGGGCCGGGCGATGCGATCGTCCTGCCGCCGGACGTACCCGAGGTCGAGGCCGGCGCGACCGTCGGCATCGTCATGGGCCGCGCGGCATCGCGCCTGAACGTGCGCAACGCGCTCGCGCACGTCGCGGGCTATGCCATCGTCAACGACGTCACCGTGCCGCACGAGGCGTTGCTGCGTCCGCCGATGCGGCAGAAGTGCCGGGACAGTTTCTGCCCGATCGGCGCCGTCGTGCCCGCGAGCCGCATCGCGGACCCGGACGCCTTGACCCTGCGGACCTACGTCAACGGCGAGCTGCGCCAGACGAATACCACGGCCAACCTGATGCGCAACACCGCCACGCTGCTTGCCGACGTGACCGAGTTCATGTCCTTCGAGCCCGGAGACATCCTCCTGGTGGGCGTTCCCGAGAATTCGCCGCGTGCGAAGCCGGGCGACACGATCCGCATCGAAGTCGATGGCCTGGGCAGCCTCCAGAATCCGGTCGTCCAGGAAGGAGTATCGTCATGAGAACCGGCCGCGTCGCGTGGATGGGCGGCATTCACGAATGTTCGCCGCACGGCGAGGGATCGATCCGCCTGGCCGATGGCCGCATCGTCCCGGAGGCGGAGGTCGTCTGGCTGCCGCCGTTCGAGGCGCGCACGATCTTCGCGCTCGCCCTGAACTTCGCGGACCACGCCGCTGAACTGGCGTCCAAGTCCTCGAAGGAGCAGGCGGGCTTCCTGCAGGCGCAGCATGCGGAGCCCATCGTCTTCCTCAAGGCGGCCAATTCGCTGGTCGGGCATCGCGGCCTCACTCGCCGGCCCCGCGATGCGGAGTTCATGCACTACGAGTGCGAGCTGGCCGTCGTGATCGGCCGCGAGGGCAAGCGCATTCCGCGCGACAAGGCGATGGAACACGTGGCCGGCTACACCGTGGCGAACGACTACGCCATCCGCAACTTCCTCGAGCCCTACTATCGTCCGAACCTGCGCGTGAAGAGCCGCGACGGCGGCACGGTGCTCGGTCCGTGGCTCGTGTCCGCGGACGAAGTGCCGGACCCCATGTCCCTCGCGCTGAAAACGACCGTCAACGGGACCGTCGTGCAGGAGGGCAACACGCGCGACATGATCCACGACGTGCCGGCCCTGATCGAATACCTCAGCGCATTCATGACGCTGGGCGTCGGCGACGTGATCCTGACCGGCACGCCCAAGGGCTCCGTGAACGTGAACGCGGGCGACGAGGTCGTCTGCGAAGTCGAAGGCGTGGGCCGCCTCGTCAACACCCTGGCCGAGGACTGGCCCGTTTCCGCCTGAATTCCCCGTCCGTTTTCCCCAAAGGATTCTTCCCGATGAAATCGTTCGCTTTTCCGCGCGCGCTGCTGGCCGCGTCCGCCGTCGTCCTCGGCCTCGGCCTCTCCCCGGCCGCGCATGCGCAAGTCCCCGCGGACAAGCCGATCCGGCTCGTCGTCCCGTATGCGCCCGGCGGCAACGTCGACAGTGCCGCGCGCATCATCGCGCCGGGGCTGTCCCAGGCGCTGCGCCGCACCGTCGTCGTCGAGAACCGGGCGGGCGCGGGAGGCATGATCGCCGGCGAGGCCGTCGCCAAGTCGACGCCCGACGGAACGACCCTCCTGGTCAGCTCCAACGGCCCCGTGCTCCACAGTCCGCTGATCTACGGCAAGCCCGTGTACGACTGGAAGAAGGACTTCGTCCCCGTGGGCTCCGTCTCGTTCACGCCGATGGTCCTGCTCGCGGGCCGGTCCGTGAAGGAGCCGACGCTGAAGGACGTGATCGCGGCATCGCGCTCGCGCAAGATCTCGCTGGCGACGCCCGGCGCGGGCTCGACGAATCACCTCGCGGCGGAGCTCCTGCAGATGGACCAGGCCGTGGCCTTCAACCTCGTTCACTACAAGGGCACCGCGCCCGCCAACGTCGACCTGCTGGGCGGCCATGTCGACCTCTCGTTCGACCAGATCTCCGTGGCGATGCCGCACGTGAAGCAGGGGACGCTGCGGGCGCTCGCCGTCACCACGCCGAAGCGCGTGCCGCAATGGCCCGACGTGCCCACGTTCGAGGAAGCCGGCATCAAGGGCTTCGACGTCGCGACCTTCGTGGGCGTCTTCGCGCCCGCGGGCACGCCGCCGGACACGGTGAGGCAGATTTCCGAGGCGCTGGCCGGCGTTCTCCGCGACAAGGCCGTGGTCGAGAAGTTCGACGTGCTCGGCGCCGACGCCCGCGCGATGCCGCCCGGCGAATTCCGCACCTACCTGCTGCGCGAGGACGAACGGTGGCTGCCGGTGATCAAGAAGGCCGACATCCGCATCAACTGACGCATGTAGCGCATGTTCTTCGACCCGGATCGCGGCGATCATGGCTTGCCGTTCAACCCCTTCAAGGCCTGCGTCGTGCCGCGGCCGATCGGCTGGATCACCACGCTGAAGCGCAACGGCAAGGTCAACCTGGCGCCGTTCTCGCAATTCAACCTGGTCGGCTTCGACCCCGGTTACCTGGTGTTCTCCGCGAACACGCATCCGCCGGATCACGCGCCCAAGCATTCGATCGAAAACGCGGAGCGCGAGGGCGAGTTCGTCTACAACATGGCCACGTGGGCGGCGCGCCAGGACGTGGTGGCCTCGTCCTTCCTGATGGATTCTGAATCGGACGACCTCGAGGCCCTGGGGCTCGCGTCCGCGCCCGGCCGCAACGTCAGGACCCCGCGGCTGGCGCAGGCCCCCGTGGCCATCGAGTGCCGCCATCACACGACCTTGCTGCTGCCGGGGCTGACGCCGGACACGACGCACCGGCTCGTGGTCGGGCGCGTCGTCGGCGTCCACATCGACGACGGGGCGTTGACGGCGCAGGGTCGGCTGGACGTCGCCCGGTTGAAGCCGCTGGCCCGGCTCGGCTATGCGGACTATGCCTGCGTGGAGAACGTCTTCACGATCGAGCCGCGCGAGGGTGCGTTATCCGCGGACACGATGCGGAAGATGCAGGGCGGGCGATGAGGCTGCCGGGCTGAGCGGGAACCATCCAGCCTGGTTCGTGTCCAGAGGTAACGGGTACGCCGTCGTCTCCCTCTCCGGTTGACGCCCCCGGCCGCGCTCGAATACGCTCCTTCGGTCCATGTCCTCTACTGCCTTGCCCTCGACCTCCATCCGGTCCACGTCGGCCGGTGCCGAAGCCGCGCGCTACGCGCTGCTGCGCCGGCTCGCGCCCTCGATGCGGCACCATCTCGTCGTCAATCTTCAGCCCATCGGCATGATCTACGAAGTGATGGACCGGCGGCTGCGCGCGGCGGAGGTCGACGTGCCCGCCGTGCAGCAAAGCGCGCAGAAGATCCAGGGCTTCGCCCGCGCCGCGCTCGACTCCTGCACCGACGTCGTGAGCTGGATCGCGCCGGACGACCGACATCTGTCGACGGTTCATGACGGGGCGAAGGAATGCGCGAGCCTCCTCGCCAGCAGCCTGGGCTTCCGCGGCTATGGGCTGCGCAGCGAGATCGACGCACTCGAAGGCAAGGTGCGCCGCGCCGCGATCCGCAACGTCCTGAGCGCATCGCTGCTCCATGCCACGGACGAGCTGCCGCCTCCGGCCGAGATCGTTCTGAAGGCGCAAGCGCAGGGCGAGGGTGCGTGGGTGGACATCGAGCTGCGTCCCGGTACCGGCGACAAGGGCTTTGCGCACGAGGCCGGTTACCGGCAAATCAGCTGGTCGGACGTTCAGGCGCTGGCCGAGGCCGATGGGGTCGAGGTGATGCGCGAAGGCGCCGAGCGGCTGCGACTCATGTTCCCCTGGGTGGCGGCTTGAAGCCGAGCTTCTTCATCGCCGCCGCGAGCGGCGCGCGTTTGTCCTCGTAGTCCGCCCAGGGCTCGTTGCCCACGTCCAGCCGCTCGTGAACGGTCGCGACGCGCCAGTGCGCGCCGCTTTTCACACTCGCCAGCTCGTCCCAGCCCAGCGGCACCGAAATGCCGAGGCCCGGCCGCGCGCGGGCGGACCAGGCGGCGGCGGTCGTGGCGCCGTAGCCATTGCGCAGGTAGTCGATGAAGATTCGGCCGACACGGTTCTTCGGCCCGCTCTTCGCGACGAACCTCTCGGGCATCACCTGTGCGAGATGCCGCACGATCGCGGCGGAGAAGTCCTTCACGGTGTCCCAGTCGTACTGCTTCTTCAGCGGCACGACGACATGCAGCCCCTTGCCGCCGCTGGTCTTCAGGAACGAGGGCAGGCCGAGCTCCTCGAGCATCGTGTTGACGAGGAGTGCGGCCTGCTGGATCTCGGGCCAGCCGACGCCCTCGCCGGGGTCGATGTCGAACGTCATGCGATCGGGCGCGCCGATCTTCGTCTTCACGCCGTTCCAGGTGTGGAATTCGATCACGTTCATCTGCGCGGCGGAAAGCAGCCCCTCGGGGCTCGCGATCTCCAGCATCGCCGGGTGACCGGGGAGGATGGCCGGGTCCAGCTGCGCCACGCCCGCCATCTTGTAGCGCTCGAGATGCTTCTGGAAGAACAGCTCGCCGCCGATGCCTTCCGGCGCCCGCACGAGCGAGACGGGCCGGCCCGCGAGATGCGGCATCATCAAGGGCGCGACCAGCGCGTAGTAGCGCACGACCTCGATCTTCGTGAGTCCGCTCTCGGGGTCGACGACGCGGTCGGGGTTGCTGATGCGAAGCGTGGCCGGCAGCCTGGGGTCGATGGAAGGTGCAGGGGCCCGGCCCGCCTGCTTTTTCGGAGCGGCCGTTTTTCTTTTCGAGGCGGCCTTTGCCTTTGCCTGTGCCGCGCCGGTCTTCGCCGGTTTGTCCACCGGGGCATCATGCACGGCCGCCTCGCGCACGATCGCGCGCGCGGGCTTGTCGGTGCGCAAGCCGTGGAACACGGCGTGCCGTACGCGGCCGTCGCGCGTCCATTCGCCGAACGCCACCTCGCACACGAGCTCGGGCTTCACCCAATGCGCGTTGCGCGGAATCTCGCTGCCGGCCTCGAAGGGCTTGCGCTCGACGGCCAGCGCATCCAGCCGGTCGCGCAGTTCAACCAGCATCTTCTGGTTGAAACCCGTACCGACGTTGCCGCAGTAGGTGAGGCGGCCCTGCGCGTCGTACACGCCGAGCAGCAGCGAGCCGATGCCCGCACGCGAGCCCTTCGGATCGGTGAAACCGCCGATCGCGAACTCCTGCCGGCGTCCGCACTTGAGCTTGATCCAGTCGGAGGACCGGCGGTTCGCGTACGCCGAGCCGCGCCGCTTGCCGATCACGCCTTCGAGTCCCAGCTTGCAGGCCGAGGCGAGGACGTCGCGCCCCGGCGCAGGGAACTCCTCCGAGAACCGAACGCGGTCGTGGGGCTTGCGCTCGACGATGCGCCTCAGCACCTCGCGGCGATGCTCGACCGCCACGCTGCGCAGGTCGTGGCCGGCGCAGTAAGGCAGGTCGAAGAGGTAGTAGACGATGTCGGCCGTGCGCGCGCTGTCGAAGGCGTTCTGCAGGGCCTGGAAGTCCGTCGCTGCGCCGTCGCCCTGCATGATGATTTCGCCGTCGTACCAACCGTCGGGCAGGTCCATCGACTCGAGCGTGCGAGCGAGATGCGTCAGGCGCGAAGTCCAGTCGTTGCCGTTGCGGGTGATGAGCTTCACGCGACCGCCTTCGGCGCGCGCCAGCATGCGGTAGCCATCGAACTTCACTTCGTAGATCCAGGCCGCGTCGTCGGCGGGTGGGCCATCGACGAGCGTGGCGAGTTCGGGCTGGAGCGCCTCGGGCAGCGCGGCCTTTCGCGCCCCGGGCGGCGGGCCATCGGTCGGCGTGGCGGGTGAAGCTGACGGCGCCGATGGCGGGCCGAGGGGCGGCGTGGCGGGCGGGCGATCGTCGAGCAGCGCGACGCTGTCGGGCAGTTCGTCGACCACGCTGTATTCGGCGGCGGGCCGCACGAAGGCATCGCGCTCCTTGATCAGCAGCCACGGCGTGCGCTTCTCGTCCCCGCCGTCCTTCCTGCCCGTGCGCACCAGCGTCCAGCGTCCCTTCAGCTTGTGGCCGTGCAACTCGAATTTCAGCCGGCCATCGCGATAGCCCGCCACCGGGTCGCCGACGGGGCTCCAGCTCCCCTTGTCCCAGATGATGACCTTGCCCGCACCGTAGTTGCCCTCGGGGATGGTCCCCTCGAAGGCGTTGTACGAGATCGGGTGGTCCTCGGTCGGCATCGCCATGCGCCGGTCGCGCGTGTCGAAGCTGGGCCCCTTGGGCACCGCCCAGCTCTTCATCGTGCCTTGCAGTTCGAGGCGGAAGTCGTAGTGCAGCCGCGACGCCCAGTGCTTCTGAACGACGAACGCGCGCGCCGCCTCGTTGGGCGTGCCACCCTCGGCCGGCTCCGGCGTCTCGTCGAAGCGGCGCTTCTCGCGGTAGAGGCGGAGTGCGTCCTTGGCGGCCACGCGCGATCGGTCCCGGCGTCCTTCTAGCGGAACTGGTCGCGCAGCACCTTCACCTGGTCGTGATTGCGAATCACGCCATCCAGCTGGCGCTGCACGAGCTGGCGCACGTGCTGCGGCATGGGCTTGTCCAGCGCGCTGCGATAGCGCGCCTTGGCGTTGTCTTCGCCGCGCTCGCACTCGGCGAGGATCGCCTTGTCGTCGTAGCCGGTCAGCGCCGACTTGACCGCGACCCATCCGCGATGCAGCGCGCCCATCGCGCTGCCGCCTTCCTCGACGGATCCGCCGAGGCTGCGGATCATGGCGTTGAGTTCCTGCGCGCCGCTGCGGCAATCGTCCGCGCGCTGCAGGAAGATGCCTTTCAGGTCGGCGCGCTTCGCATGCTCCGCGCACTCGCGAAAGCCATACTCGCCGTCCTTGCTGCATTCGACGAGATCCTTGAGCAGATCGATCACGTCGCCGACGTCGCCATCGCCGTCGCCGCCCGACTGCACCGAGCCCACGGCCGCCGCGGCGCCGCCGGTGCGCAGCGTGTTGTCGACGCGCGTCCACGCGGCACGGCTCGCGTGGCGGGCCGCGGGCCAGTCGAGCGTCGAGCCGCCGCGCGTCGTCGGCCATTCGCTCGCCAGGCGCGGCTCCACCGAGGACCAGTCCTCGCCGTACTTCATCCGCCCCTCGAGGCCCATGCGATAGGCCGGCGCGTAGTCGTCGTAGCTGCGGCCCTGCTCGAAATACGATTCGCGCTCGTAGTTGCCGCGCCAGAAGGCCTCTTCCTGCGTGGGATTCACGAGCTCGGCCGCCGCCTTGCCGGCGAGCCCTCCCATGACGGCGCCGGCGACGCCGCCAACCACCGCGCCGAGCGGGCCGGCCATGGCTCCGACGGCGGCGCCCGCCAGAACGCCGCCGGTCGATCCGGCCGCGGTCCCGAGCGGATGGTCGTCGGTGCCGGTGTCCCGGGCGAGGTCGCGTTCTTCGCGTGCAGCCATGGCAATCTCCTTGAAACGGTGAAGTTCGATGTCACCTCACATCTTGGGAGCGCCGCTCCGTGGGCGCGTCACCCCGCGGCGATTTCGGTTGTAGGAATCGGCCTATCCGAACATCGCGACAGCCGGACACTGAATCCTCCTACAGCGCGGGGCAATCCACTGCGGCACTCTCGTCCACGATGAAGCACTCGCTGCGCAAGACGCCATCCCACCTGCACCTCGCGTACAAGTACGGCGAGCAGGCGGGTGGTTTGCTCGGCCGCAACATGGCGATCACGGCGGACGGCAACACGTTCACGCTCGAGATCGACCTGGAGGCGAACCTGCGCGCGCGTAACAAGAGCTCACCCTGGTTCGTTGCCGCGCGGAACCTGCAGCGGCATCATCACAAGCTGAAATCGCTTCAATGCCCCGACAACCTCGTGCGCGGACGCCTGATCCGCGCCTGGGAGTCGGTGCCCCATCCCAAGCTGATGTTGCGGCTGGCGATGGGCGAGGGGACCGCCTACCTCTTCGAGGTGCAGCCCCACTCGCTTTTCACCGGCGGGATCCAGCTCGACGTGTTGTCCTGCGTCGAGGAAGAGGAAGACGAAAACCCTGCTCCGTGGCTGCATCCGCCCGCCCCCGAGCATCCGAATCACGCCTGAGACCGAATGAAGACCTCCACGAAAGCCCAACTCTTCGCCGCCGCGTTCTGCGTTCTCGGCGCGTTCGCGATGCCCGCACAGGCCGACGCCGATGGACTGCGTGCCAAGCACGTCGAGCTTCGCGAGCAACTGCGCAACAACAACTTCCAGCGCGCGATGCATGTCGACTCCTCGGAGGCCAATGGCATGCTCCAGGGCGACGTCTACGCGGTGATCGATCATCCGTTCAGCAAGGTGAGCCGGGCCCTGAAGCAGCCCGCCGCGTGGTGCGACATCATGCTGCTGCCCTTCAACACCAAGCTGTGCCAGCCCACGAACGGCGGCGCAGGCCTGCACGTCAAGATCGGGCGCAAGTACAACCAGCCGGTCGAGCAGGCCTACGGCCTCGACTTCGGGTTCCGCAATGTCGCCGCCAATGCCAACTACCTCGAGACGCGCCTCGACGCCCCGCAGGGTCCGGTGGGCACCCGCGACTACCGCATCGTCGTCTCTGCGGTGCCGGTCGAGGGCGGCAAGACGTTCATGCACATGCGGTATTCGTATGGCTACGGCACCATGGGCAAGCTGGCCATGAATGCCTATCTGTCCACGGCGGGCGCCGACAAGGTCGGGTTCTCGCTCACCGGCAAGGATGCCAACGGCAAGCCGCAGCCGATCGACGGCGTGCGGGGCGCGATCGAGCGCAATGCCATGCGCTATTACCTCGCGATCGACGCGTACCTCGACACGATGGACCTGCCGCCCGAGCAGCAGGTCGAAAAGCGCATCCAGGCGTGGTTCACGGCGACCGAGCGCTACCCGCGCCAGTTGCGCGAGATGGATCGGTCGACCTATGCGGCGATGAAGCGGCAGGAGTACGAGCGGCAGACCACCGCGTCGCTCAACTGACCGCAGGCAAGCGCCTTATTTCAGGCCCGCGGCCGCGCGCAGCGCCTGCGCGCGGTCCGTGCGCTCCCACGTGAATTCCGGCTCCTCGCGGCCGAAGTGGCCGTAGGCGGCGGTCTTCTCGTAAATAGGGCGCAGCAGGTCGAGCATCTGGATGATGCCCTTGGGACGCAGGTCGAACAGGTCGTGGATCAGCGACGCGATGCGGTCGTCCGGGATCACGCCCGTGCCTTCGGTGTACACCGTGACGTTCATGGGCTTGGCCACGCCGATCGCGTAGGCGACCTGGATCTGGCACTGGCGCGCGAGACCGGCGGCCACGACGTTCTTGGCGACATAGCGCGCGGCATACGCGGCCGAGCGGTCGACCTTCGACGGGTCCTTGCCCGAGAATGCGCCGCCGCCGTGCGGGCAGGCCCCGCCGTAGGTGTCGACGATGATCTTGCGGCCGGTCAGGCCGCAGTCGCCCTGCGGACCGCCGATGACGAAACGCCCCGTGGGGTTGATCAGGTAGCGCGTGTCCTTCAGCCACTCCTTGGGCAGCACCGGCTTGATGATCTCCTCGATCACGGCTTCATTGAAGGCCGGCAGCATCTTCGTGCCGTCGCTCATCTCCGGCGCGTGCTGCGAGGAAAGCACCACGGTGTCGATGCTGTGGGGCTTGCCGTCGACGTAGCGCATCGTGACCTGCGACTTCGCGTCGGGACGCAGGAAGGGCAGGCGGCCGTCCTTGCGAAGCTGCGCCTGGCGCTCGACGAGCCGGTGCGCGTAGTAGATCGGCGCGGGCATCAGCTCGGGCGTCTCGTCGCAGGCATAGCCGAACATGAGGCCCTGGTCGCCTGCGCCGATGTTCAGGTAGTCGTCGCTCGCATGGTCCACGCCCTGCGCGATGTCGTTGGACTGCTTGTCGTAGCAGACCATGACCGCGCAGCCCTTGTAGTCGATGCCGTATTCGGTGTTGTCGTAACCGATGCGCTTGATCGTGTCGCGCGCGACCTGGATGTAGTCGACGTGCGCGTTGGTCGTGATCTCGCCGGCCAGCACCACGAGGCCGGTGTTGCACAGCGTCTCGGCCGCGACGCGGCTGCGGGGGTCCTGCTTGAAGATTGCGTCGAGGATCGCGTCCGACACCTGGTCGGCCACCTTGTCGGGGTGCCCTTCGGACACGGATTCGGACGTGAAGAGGAAATCGTTCGCCATTTGAATAAACTCCGTCGGTTGAATGAGAAGGCGCGTTGCCTTCTGCCGGAGCATGGGCGAACGCTTTAGCAGTCATTTATGAGTCGCCCTGCAAGTAGTTCCGTAACTCGGCGACGCCCGAATTCTAACCCGAGTGAAAACGTTCTTCCATCTGCTGGCGTCGCTGCCCTTGCCCCTGCTGCATCGGCTGGGCGCCGCCGTGGGGTGGCTGGCTTTCCTGATGTCGCCGACCTACAGGCGGCGCTTTCGCGCCAATGCCCGGGAGGCGGGCTATGACTTTTCCCGGGTCCGTGCGGCCGTGGCGGAGGCGGGGAAGATGGTGGCGGAGACGCCGCGCCTGTGGTTCGGCGCGCCCGTTCCCTGCGAATGGTCCGGCGCGGACCTCGTGCGCCGCGCCCAGGCGCAAGGCCGTGGCGTGATCATGCTCACGCCTCATCTCGGCTGCTTCGAGGTTTCGGCCCAGTCCTTCGCGCAGGTGTTCGGCCCGATCACGGTGCTGTACCGGCCCGCGCGAAAGGCGTGGCTGCGCGACCTGGTCGATACGGCGCGCGCGCGTCCCAACCTCGCCACGGCGCCCACCACGCTGGCCGGCGTGCGGCAGATGCTCAAGGCGCTCCGGTCCGGCGGGGCGATCGGCCTGTTGCCCGACCAGGTGCCGCCCGCGGGCCTCGGCGCGTGGGCGCCTTTCTTCGGCCGCGCCGCGTACACGATGACGCTGCCGGCGCGGCTGGCGCGCCAGTCGGGCGCCCCGGTGCTTCTGGTGTGGAGCGAGCGGCTGCCCGGCGGGGCGGGCTACCGCGTCCACGTGCGCGAGTGGGAAGGCGAGATTCCCGAGTCGCCCGAGGCGGGCGCCGAACGCATCAATGTCCACATGGAGCGGCTCGTGCGCGAGTGTCCGGCTCAGTACCTCTGGGGCTACGCGCGCTACAAGCAGCCGCGCGAGCCGGCGAAGGGCGGGCTCGCGTGATCAGCCGCATCGGCGTCGTCTTCATGCGCCTGCTCGCGCCGCTGCCGCTGCCTTGGGTGCGCGGCCTCGGAGCGGTGCTGGGCCGGTTTCTTCATGCGGTGGTGCTGCCGCGCCGACGCGTCGTGCGCATCAACCTCGCCCTGTGCTTTCCGCAATGGAGCGAGCGGCGGCGGCGTGAAGTCGAGCGCCTCGTGTTCGTCCGCTTCGCGCAGGCCTGGCTCGATCGCAGCTGGCTGTGGCATGCGAAGCCGGAGGTGACGCGCGCACGCCTCGCCCTGGTCGGCGATGTCGATGCACTGGCCGCCGGTGCGCACGCGCAGGGCACGCTGATCTTCGCGCCGCATTTCGTGGGCATGGATGCCGGCTGGACCGCGCTGACGCAGCAGGTGCCGCGTCAGTGGGTCGGCATCTACACGCAGCAGGCCAATCGCGTCGTCGACGAATGGATGCTCGCTGGCCGGCATCGCTTCGATTCGGCCCGGCCGTTCGCGCGGGCCGACGGCGTGCGGGGCCTGGTTGCCGCGCTGCGGCGAGGCGAGGCGATGTACCTGCTGCCCGACATGAATTTCGGGCCGGAGGAATCGGTGTTCGTGCCGTTCTACGGCGTCGCCGCCGCGACCGTGCCCTCGCTGTCGCGCTTCGCGCGCCTGGGACGCGCCACGGTCGTGCCGGTGGTCTCCCGCCTCACGCGCGACGGCTACGAAGTCCGCGTCCATCCGGCCTGGACGGACTTCCCGACGGACGATGCGACCGCGGACACGGCCGAGATGAACCGGCGACTGCAGGGCTGGATCGACGAAATGCCCGAGCAGTACTGGTGGGTCCACAAGCGCTTCAAGACGCGCCCGCCGGGGGAAGCCTCCGTTTACTGAGTCGCTTCGTCCGGGTGCGTCCACTGCCACAGCGTGAGCGCCGTTTCCTCGATGCCCTGGCGCTTCAGCGCGGAGAACATCCGCACTTCGCCGCCCGCCGTCTGCAGCTTCGCGATCGACAGCGCCTTGGCCTGCTCCGAGCGCGTGAGCTTGTCGGCCTTGGTCAGCAGCACCAGGAATTTCAGCCCTTCCTCGACCCGCGGGCGGATGACCTCCAGCAGGATGTCGTCGAGCTCGGTGAGGCCGTGGCGCGGGTCGCACAACATCACCACGCCGCGCAGGTTGGGGCGCGACACGAGGTAGTTCGCCATCACCTGCTGCCAGCGGATCTTGTCTTCGCGCGGCACTTTCGCATAGCCGTAGCCGGGAAGGTCGGCGAGCACCGCGTCGACGATCCCCTGCTTGCCGAGTTCGAAAAGATTGATGGCCTGCGTCCGGCCGGGCGTCTTGGAGGCGAAGGCGAGCCGCTTTTGCTGCGTGAGCGTGTTGATGCAGGTCGACTTGCCCGCGTTGGAGCGGCCGACGAAAGCGATTTCGGGGATGTCGTGCACCGGCAGGTGCTCGAGTCGGGGGGCGGTGGTGAGGAAGCGGGCGGTGTGCAGCCAGCCGAGTGCCGCCGCCGCAGGCGAGGTGGGAGAGGTCATGGAGGCGGTGACAAAGATGGGCCATTGTAGAATCCCGAGGTTGTGCGCCTACGAACCCGAGAATTTTCCGCCATGATGGTCCCCACCCGCCTCCTGTTGGCCGCCGCGCTGGCCGTCTCCGCGCTCTCCCTTCAGGCCCAGCAGCCGGCGGCCCCGGCTGCCGCGCAGTCCGCTTCCGCGCCGAGTGCGCAGGCCGCGCCCGCCACGCATTCGCCGTCCGCGAGCGGCGCGCCGACCCAGTCGCCCACCGCACCCGCCGCCGCCATGGCGACGGCCGCGAACGTCAAGCCGGATGCGGCCGCGGGCGGCGCGAAGTACGACGCGGTGTGCGCGGCGTGCCACGGCGCCGAGGGCAATTCGGGCACGCCGGCCAACCCCAAGCTTTCGCAGCAGCACCCGGCCTACATCGTCAAGCAGCTGCAGGAGTTCAAGAGCGGCAAGCGCCCCAGCCCCATCATGCAGGGCTTCGCCGCCCAGCTGAGCGACGTGGACATGAAGAACATCGCCGCCTATGTCGGCTCGAAGAAGGCCAAGCCCGGCTTCGCGAAGGACAAGGAGCTCGTGGCGCTCGGCGAGCGCATCTACCGCGGCGGCATCCAGAACCGCCAGATCGCCGCCTGCTCCGGCTGCCACAGCCCCAACGGCGCCGGCATTCCCGCGCAGTATCCGCGCGTGTCGGGCCAGCATGCCGACTACACCGCCTCGCAGCTGGTCGCCTTCCGCGACGGCGCGCGCAAGAACAGTCCGCAGATGACGCAGATCGCCAGCAAGCTCAACGACCGCGAAATCCGCGCGGTGGCCGACTACATCGCCGGCCTTCGCTGAGCATTCCGGCACGGCCGCGAACGAGGGCGCCCCACGGGCGCCCTTCTTTTTTGTGAGAATGGGGCGAGAACGCAAGGAGAGCTCCATGTTGATCCGAACCGGCCGCGACGGCTTCCAGCATCCCATCGCCAGCGAGATCACGCCTCGGGCGGTGTACGAGCAGCGGCGATCCCTGCTCAAGCTCATGGCCGGCGGCGCGGCCGGGGGCGCGCTGGCGGCCTGGGTCGGCCGCGAGGCGCTCGCGCAGGCCGTGCAGCGCCCGAACAAGCTGGCTGCGCTGCCCGGCGCGAAGAGCGGCGTGGCCGGCGCCGCCACGATGGAGAAGGTCACCGACTACAAGGACGCGACCACCTACAACAACTTCTACGAATTCGGCACCGACAAGGACGATCCGGCGAAGAACGCGCACACGCTGAAGACGCGCCCGTGGACGGTCGAGGTCGACGGCCTCGTGAAGAAGCCCGCGAAGTACACGCTCGAGGACCTCGTGAAGCTGTCGGCGCAGGAGGAGCGCATCTACAGGCTGCGCTGCGTCGAGGGCTGGTCGATGGTGATTCCGTGGGTGGGCTACTCGATGTCGAAGCTGATCGAGAAGGTCGAGCCGCTCGGCAGCGCGAAGTACGTCGAGTTCATCACGCTCGCCGACAAGGCGACCATGCCCTACGTCGGCTCGCGCGTGCTCGAGTGGCCGTACGTCGAGGGCCTGCGCCTCGACGAGGCCATGAACCCGCTCACGCTGCTCACGTTCGGCATGTACGGCGAGGTGCTGCCCAACCAGAACGGCGCACCCGTGCGCCTCGTGGTGCCGTGGAAGTATGGCTTCAAGAGCGGCAAGTCGCTCGTGAAGATCCGCTTCACCGACAAGGAGCCGCGCATCTCCTGGAACAAGTCGGCGCCGCAGGAGTACGGCTTCTATTCCAACGTCAATCCGAACGTGGACCATCCGCGCTGGTCGCAGGCGACGGAGCGCCGCATCGGCGAGGACGGGCTCTTCGCCAAGAAGCGCAAGACGCTGATGTTCAACGGCTACGAGCCGCAGGTCGGCCAGTTGTACGCGGGCATGGACCTGAAGAAATTCTATTGATGAATTTCGGCCGCGCGCTGCTGCACCCGGCGGCCAAGCCCCTCGTGTTCGTGCTGTCGCTGCTGCCGTTCGCGTGGCTGGCGTACGGTGCGTTCACGAACAACCTCGGCGCGAACCCGGCCGAGTCGCTGATCCGCTCCACCGGCGACTGGGCGTTGCGCTTCCTGTGCCTCACGCTCGCCATCACGCCGCTGCGGGTGATGACCGGCACGCCGACGCTGCAGCGCATTCGTCGGATGCTCGGCCTCTTCATGTACTTCTACGTCGTGGTCCACCTGCTTTGCTACGGCGGGTTCGACATGGGGTTCGACCTCGCGGAAATCGGCAGGGACATCGTCAAGCGGCCCTTCATCCTTGTCGGCTTCGCGGCGTTCCTGCTGCTCACGCCGCTGGCCGCGACCTCGTTCAACCGCGCGGTGAAAGCGCTCGGCGCGAAGCGGTGGCAACTGCTGCATCGGCTCGTGTACGCCGTGGCGGCCCTCGCCATCCTCCACTTCTTCTGGATGCGCGCGGGCAAGAACGACTTCGCGGAGGTCGCGGTGTACGCGGCGATCCTGGGGGCGCTGCTCGGCTGGCGGATCGTCCACCGCCTGCGCGGCGAGCGCCAGAAGCGGCTCAAGGCAGCCGCCGCTCCTTGAGCATCTGGTCGGCCGCGGTTTCCCGCTCGCGGATCAGGTGAACCTGCGAGCCGTCGACCAGCACTTCCGCGGCGCGCCCGCGCGTGTTGTAGTTGCTCGCCATGCTCATGCAGTACGCGCCGGCAGACATCACGGCCACGTGGTCGCCGGGCCGCACGTTCAGCGGACGGCCGTGGCCGATCCAGTCGCCGCTTTCGCACACCGGACCCACCACGTCGTAGGTGTGGGGGTCGGCGTCGTGGCGCGCCACGGGCACGACCGCATGGAAAGCCTGGTACATCGCGGGACGCGGCAGGTCGTTCATCGCCGCATCGACGATGCAGAAATTCTTCTGCTCGCCGGGCTTCAGGTAGAGCACCTCGCTCACGCACACGCCCGCATTGCCGACGAGCGAGCGGCCGGGCTCGATCATCAGCGTGCGGTCGCCGAAGCCCCGCTGGTCGATGCGCATCAGCAGTTCGGCCCACAACGCATCGGCCGCTGGCGGCTGCTCGCCGTTGTAGGTGATGCCGAGGCCGCCGCCGAAATCGATGTGGTGCAGCGGGATGCCCGCCTTCTCGACCGCCTCGACCAGGTCGAGCACCTTGTCGACGGCATCGATATAAGGCCCTTGCGTGGTGATCTGCGAGCCGATGTGGAAGTCGATGCCGACCACGTGCAGGCCCGGCAATTCGGCCGCGCGGCGATAGGTCTGCAGCGCGCGCTCGTGCGCGACGCCGAACTTGTTGCCCTTCAGGCCGGTCGAGATGTAGGGGTGCGTCTGGGGGTCGACGTTCGGATTCACGCGCAGGCTCACCGGGGCCGTCTTGCCGGCGGCCACGGCCACTTCGCTCAGGACCTCGAGCTCGGCCTCGCTCTCGACGTTGAAGCAGGCGATGCCCGCGTCGAGCGCGCGGCGCATTTCGGCGCGCGACTTGCCGACGCCGGAGAAGATGATGTCCTCGCCCTTCGCGCCGGCTGCGAGCGCGCGTTCGAGTTCGCCGCCCGACACGATGTCGAAGCCGCAGCCCGCGCGCGCGAACACCTGCAGGATGGCGAGCGACGAGTTCGCCTTCATCGCATAGTGGATCTTCGACTTGCGGCCGGCGAAGCCGCGCTGGTAGGCGCCGAGCGCCTCGAGCATGGACGCCTTCGAATACACGAAGAGCGGCGTGCCGTATTCGCGTGCGAGCGCATCCAGCGCGACGTCCTCGACGTGCAGCACGTCGCCGCGATACGCGAAGTGGGGATGGCCGGGCAGAGTGTTCATGGAGTGCGCACGGGCGAGGCCGTGCCGGTCGGCGGCGCCGAGGCGGGGCTGCCGGGCAGCATCGAAGCGGGCGTGAGGGTTTCGGGCAAAGTGGCGCGCTGGGCCGCGGCGGGGCCGCTCGGGTGGACGAGCGCGCCTTTCTGGCCGCAGCCGCCCAGTACGAGGGCGATGACTAGAATTGAACAGGCACGCGGCATCGCGTGAATTGTAATGACCGATCTCGAATACATGAATGAAGCCGAGGCGCTGCTCGCGCGCGTGGAGGCGTGCTGCGATCGCCTGAACGAGCGGACCGATGCCGACATCGACAACCAGCGCGTGGGCGGCATGGTGACGCTCACCTTCGCCGACCGCAGCCAGATCATCGTCAACCTGCAGAAGCCGCTGCAGGAGGTGTGGATGGCCGCGCGTGCGGGCGGCTTCCACTACCGCTTCGACGGGCAGCGGTGGATGGACACGAAGGGGCAGGGAGAGTTCTTCGCGCACCTGAGCCGGTACGCGAGCGAGCAGGCGGGGGAGCCCCTGGCTTTCGAATAGACGCCATCCCCGCCTTCGCGGGGATGGACGAAGCTCAGTTGCGGAAGATATCGAGGATGCTGCGCCGCTCTTCCGGCGACGTCGCGCGCGGCGGCTCGGTCGCCGAGATGCTGCGGTCGCCCGCCGGCCCCAACGACGGGTCGCCCACGGGGCCGCCGCGCACCGCGGGCGGCACGGGTCCGCTGCTTCCATTCATTCCGGCGCTCTCGCCGCCGCCCATGCCGAGGCTGCCGACGCCGGCGCCGCGCGCATATTCCTCGTAATACCACTCGCCGCCGACGTTGGTCACGCCTGCGGGCGGGGTCGGCTCCATGACCGGAACGCCCTTGAGCGCCGTCTCCATGAACGCGATCCACACCGGCAGGCTGAGGCCGCCGCCGGTTTCGCGATCGCCGAGCGACTTGGGCTGGTCGTACCCCATCCACACGATGGCGGTCAGGGTCGGGTGGTAGCCCGCGAACCAGGTGTCGATGGCATCGTTGGTGGTCCCCGTCTTCCCGTAGATGTCGGCGCGCTTCAGGGTTGCCTGCGCACGCGCCGCCGTGCCGGAGCGCGCGATCTCCTGCAGCAGCCGGCTCATGACGAAGGCGTTGCGCGCGTCGATCGCGCGCACCGATTCGTTGGGCAGCGGCGGCTGGCTCTCGACGACGGTCTTGCCCTTCTGGTCGACGATCTTCGTCACCAGCCAGGGGTTCACGCGGTAGCCGCCGTTGGCGAACACCGAATAGGCGGTCGCCATCTGCATCGGCGTGACGGAGCCCGCGCCCAGCGCCATGGTGAGGTAGGGCGGATGCTTCTCGGGCTCGAAGCCGAAGCGGCCGATCCAGTCCTGCGCGTTCTGCGTGCCCACGGCCTGCAGGATGCGGATCGACACCATGTTCTTGGACTTCGCCAGCGCCGTGTGCAGCGGCATCGGCCCTTCGAACTTGCCGTCGTAGTTCTTCGGCTCCCAGGGCTGCCCGCCGGTGACGCCGGCGTCGAAGAAGAGCGGGCCGTCGTTCACGACCGTGGTGGGCGTGAAGCCCTTCTCGAGCGCGGCCGAATAGATGAAGGGCTTGAACGAAGAGCCCGGCTGCCGCCACGCCTGCGTGACGTGGTTGAACTTGTTCTTGTTGAAGTCGAAGCCGCCCACCATGGCGTGAATCGCGCCGTCGCGCGGATCGAGCGCGACGAACGCGCCCTCGACTTCGGGCAGCTGCGTGATTTCCCAGGTGTCCTTCGGCGTCTTCATGACGCGGACCACCGCGCCGCGGCGGATCTTGATCTTGGGCGGCGCCTTGTCCGAGAGGCCGGACTGGGCCGGGCGCAAACCCTCGCCCACGATCTCGAAGCGCTCGCCGCTCTGGCGCACCGCGAGGATCTTCTTCGGTCCCGCTTCGAGGACCACGGCCGCCATCACGTCGCCGTTGTCGGGATGGTCCGAGAGCGCGTCGTCCACCGCGTCGTCGAGCTCCGCGCCGTCCTGGGCAGGCAGCTCCACGAACTCCTCGGGGCCGCGGTAGATCTGCCGCTTCTCGTAGTCCATGATGCCCTTGCGCAGGGCGCGGTACGCCGCTTCCTGTTCCTTGGCGACCAGGGTCGTGTACACGTTCAGCCCGCGCGTGTAGGTCTCGTCGCCGTACTGGGCGAACACGAGCTGCCGCACCGTCTCGGCCACGTACTCGGCATGGATGCCGAGCTGCGGCAGGCCGTGGCGCACCTTCAGCTCCTGCTTCTTCGCGGTCTCGGCTTCGGCGGCGGTGATGTAGCCGACGTCCTCCATCCGCTCGATGATGTAGAGCTGGCGCGCCCGCGCGCGCTGCGGATTGGTGATGGGGTTGTAGGCCGACGGCGCCTTGGGCAGCCCCGCGAGCATCGCAGCCTCGGCGATGGTGAGCTCCTTCATCGGCTTGCCGAAATAGGCCTCCGACGCGGCCGCGAAGCCGTAGGCGCGGTTGCCCAGGAAGATCTGGTTCATGTAGATCTCGAGGATCTGGTCCTTCGAGAGCAGGTGTTCCAGCTTGAACGTGAGCAGGACCTCGTAGAGCTTTCGGGTGAACGTCTTCTCGGTGGAGAGGTAGACGTTGCGCGCGACCTGCATCGTGATGGTCGAGGCGCCCTGGCTCTTGGCGCGCCCGAGGTTCGCGAGGCCGGCTCGCAGCAGGCCGCGATAGTCGACGCCGCCGTGCGAATAGAAGCGCGAATCCTCGATCGCCAGCACCGCCTCCTTCATCACCTTCGGAATCTGGCCGATGGGGGTGAGGTTGCGCCGCTCTTCGCCGAACTCGCCGATCAGGACGCCGTCGCGCGAGTAGACGCGCAGCGGCAGCTTGGGCCGGTAGTCGAGGAGGTCGGAGACGTCCGGGAGGTTCGGGTACGCGACCGCGAGCGCCACGCCGGCCACCGTGACGATGGACGCGAGCATGGCGAGCGTGAGCCCGCCGGTCCACAGCACGAAGTACAGCAGCCAGCGTTGCCAGGAAGGGCGCGGCGCGGAGACGCGGGGGACGCCGGAATTCGGTTCAGAAGGCATGGGGCTCCAGGGCAGTCGCCCGGTCGAGGACCATTATAGAAATGGACGGGGTGAGACCTGCCCGCAGAGTCGTCGGTTCCGCTGTCCGGCTTGCAGAGGCTCTGCAGCGTCGGTTTTTGGCAACGGCGCACGAGGACCGATGAGGCAAAATCCTTTGTGCGACAAGGATGTTACTGCTAGCATTCAAGTGGATTCTTAAGTTTGTTACGCCTCGAAACGAAGCGTGCAGGAGACTCGATTGGCCTTTTTCGGCTCTTTGTTCAGCCGTCAGCCGGCGCCATTGCTGGGGCTGGACATCAGTTCGTCGAGCGTGAAACTCGTGGAACTGGGGCGTGGCAAAGACGGCGGACTCATTCTCGAACGCTGTGCGATCGAGCCGCTCGAGCGCGGCTGGATCACCGATGGCAACGTCGAGAAGTTCGACGAAGTGGCCGAAGCCATGCGCCGCGTGGTCAAGAAAAGCGGCACGCGCACGCGCAACGTCGCGATGGCGCTGCCCGCGTCGGCCGTCATCACGAAGAAGATCATCCTGCCCGGCGGCATGAGCGAGCAGGAGCTCGAGGTGCAGGTCGAAACCGAGGCGAACCAGTACATCCCGTTCTCGCTCGACGAGGTGAGCCTCGACTTCTGCGTGATCGGACCCAGCACGTCCTCGGCCGGCGACGTCGAGGTGCTGATCGCCGCGTCGCGCAAGGAAAAGGTGCAGGACCGCCAGGGCCTGGCCGAGGCGGCCGGCCTGCGGCCCGTGATCGTGGACGTGGAGTCGTATGCCTCGCGCCTGGCCGCCAGCCGGCTCATCGCCGAGCTGCCGGAAGAGGGCCGCGACATGCTCGTGGCGCTGTTCGAAGTGGGCGCGTTCAACACCAGCATGCAGGTGCTGCGCAACGAGGAAGTGCTCTACGACCGCGACCAGGCCTTCGGCGGCGCGCAGCTCACGCAACTGATCGTGCGGCAGTACGGCTTTTCCCAGGAAGAGGCCGAGACCAAGAAGCGCAACGGCGACCTGCCCGAGGATTACGAGGGCGGCGTGCTGCGGCCCTTCGTCGACAGCATGGCGCAGGAGATCGCGCGCGCCCTGCAGTTCTTCTTCACCAGCACGCCGCACAACCGCGTCGACTACATCATGGTCGCCGGCGGATCGGCCGCGCTGCCGGGCCTGGCGGACGCGAACACCGCCCAGACCTCCTTTCCCTGCAACCTGGTCAATCCGTTTCACGGCATGAAGATCGGCGAGTCGGTGCGCGAGACGAAGGTGCGGCGCGACGCGCCCTCGTACCTCACCTCCTGCGGGCTCGCCATGCGGAGGTTCATGCAGTGATCCTGATCAACCTGCTGCCCCACCGGGAAGCGGCGCGAAAGCGACGCAGGGAAGGCTTCTTCGTCTCGCTGGGCATCTCGGCCCTGCTGGGCGGCGTCATCGCGGGGATGGTCTTCCTCTGGTACCAGGCCCAGATTTCCGGCCAGCAGAGCCGCAACACGATCCTGACCAACGAGATCAAGCGCCTGGAGGGGCAGATCAAGGACATCGCGACGCTGCAAAACGAGATCGCGGCGCTGCGGGCCCGCCAGCAGGCGGTGGAGGATCTGCAGGCCGACCGCAACCTGCCCGTGCATCTGGTCAACGAGCTCGTGCGCCTGCTGCCCGAGGGCATCTACTTCACCGCGCTGCGCCAGGAGAACCAGGCCGTGACCCTGACCGGGCAGGCCCAGTCGAACGAGCGAGTCTCGGAGCTGCTGCGCAACCTGGGCAACGGCAGCGCGTGGCTCACCCGGCCCGAGCTCGTGGAGATCGTTGCGGCCAACACCAACCTCGGCGGCCGCGATGCACGCCGCATCTCCAACTTCACCATCCGCGTGCGCCTGTTGCGTGCGAGCGAGGCCCAGAAGGCCGCGAGCGGCGCCTCGGCGCCCGAGAGCGCGAGGACGGGCGCCGCGCCCGGCCCGGGCTTCGCGGCCCCGGCCTCCGCGAAGAAATGAGAGCCTGACCCATGGCCACCGTCTCCCTGCCCAAAGTCGATTTCGCCGCGTTCGGCGAGAAAGTCCAGTCGCAGTTCCGCGGCCTCGATCCCAACGATCCCGCGTCATGGCCGCTCGTGCCGCGGCTCGCGCTCAATGCCGCGGTCGCGGTCGCGATCGTCGTCGGCCTGTGGTTCTTCTGGATCAGCAACTCGGCCGACGAGCTCGAGAGGGAGACCGCGAAGGAAGCGACCTTGCGCGAGGACTACAAGAAGAAGCTCGCGCAGGCGATCAACCTCGACGCGTTGCGCAAGCAGCGCGAGCAGGTGCAGCAGTACGTGACCCAGCTCGAGAAGCAGTTGCCCAGCAAGGCGGAGATGGATGCCCTGCTTTCCGACATCAACCAGGCCGGGCTCGGGCGCAGCCTGCAGTTCGACCTGTTCCGGCCCGGCCAGGTCAGCGTGAAGGAGTATTACGCCGAACTCCCGATCGCGATCCGCGTCACCGGCCGCTTCCATGACATCGGCTCGTTCGCGTCCGACATCGCGCAACTTTCGCGGATCGTGACGCTCAACAACGTGGCCATTGCCTCGGGCGGCAGGGAAGGCGTGCTCGCGCTCGAAGCAACCGCGAAGACCTTCCGCTACCTCGACACCGACGAGGTCGCCGCGCAGCGCAAGGCGGCGGCGCCGGCGAAGAAATGACGCTCGGCCTCGCCTCCCTCCTGCGCGCCGCCCTGGCGGCGTCGCTGCTCGTGTCGGCGCTCGCCGGCTGCGGCTCGGAGAGCCACGACGAACTGCAGCAGTGGATGAACGATCAGCGGTCGCAGACGCGGCCCAAGGTCCAGCCGATTCCGGAGCCGAAGAAGTACACGCCGCAAGCCTATACGCAGGAGGCGGCGGTCGATCCGTTCAGCACGCAGAAGCTCGCCCAGGCGTTGAAGAAAGACACGACGCAGAGCAGCACGAGCGCCGCCCTCATCGCGCCCGAGCAGAACCGCCGCAAGCAGCCGCTCGAGAGCTTCCCCCTCGACAGCATGTCGATGGTCGGCAGCCTCGTGCGCCAGGGCCAGCCGGTCGCGCTCCTGCAGGTCGACAAGCACCTGTACCAGGTGCGCCCCGGCGAATACATCGGCCAGAACTTCGGCCGCATCACCAAGGTAGGAGAGACGGAGGTCGAACTGCGCGAGCTCGTGCAGGATGCCACCGGCGAGTGGATCGAGCGCAAGGCGACGCTCCAGCTCCAAGAGAGGTCCAGATGAACAAGTACAAGCACATTCCTTGGCGGGCGTTGGCCGCTTTCGCGCTCCTGCTCGGCGCGGCGTTCGCGGCGCTGCCTGCGCGCGCGCAGGCCGTTGTCGAATCCGTGACGGGCTCGCTGCAAGGCGGCGCCGAAGTGATCCGTGTCGATTTCTCCCAGCCGCTCGCGGCGGTGCCATCGGGCTTCGTCGTGCAGGCGCCGGCGCGCATCGCCATCGACGTGCCCGGCGCGACCAACGGGCTCGGCCGCTCCGCCGTCGACGTCAATCTCGGCAACGTGCGCTCGGTCAACGTGGTGCAGGCCGGCGACCGCACGCGCATCGTGCTGAACCTCAAGTCCGCGTCGAACTATCGCGCTCAACTGCAGGGCAAGTCGCTGCTCCTGGTCCTCGACGGCGGGGCCGCCGCCACGGCGCAGCAGACGGCGCCGCAGGCATTTGCCGAAGCGCGCGGGCGCGACACGCAGCCGCTGCGCGACCTCGACTTTCGCCGCGGCGCCGACGGCGCCGGCCGGGTGGTGGTCGACCTCGCGAACAACCAGGTGGGCGTCGACATCCGCCAGCAGGGCCAGGGTCTCGTCGTCGAGTTCATGAAGACGACGCTGCCCGAAGGCCTGCGCCGCCGGCTCGACGTGTCGGACTTCGGCACGCCGATCCAGACCGTGACGACCACGCAGGTCGGCGACCGCGTGCGTATCGCGATCGATCCGCGCGGCACCTGGGAGCACAGCGCCTACCAGAGCGAGAACCAGTTCGTCGTCGAGGTTCGGCCGCAGCGGCTCGATCCCAACAAGCTGTCGCAGGGTCCGGGCTACACCGGCGAGAAGCTGTCGCTCTCGTTCCAGAACATCGAGGTGCGCGCACTCCTGCAGGTGATCGCCGATTTCACCAACTTCAACGTGGTGACGTCCGACTCGGTGACCGGCAACGTGACGCTGCGCCTGAAGGATGTCCCCTGGGACCAGGCGCTCGACATAATTCTGCAGGCCAAGGGCCTGGGCATGCGCAAGTCGGGCAACGTGCTGTGGATCGCGCCCAAGGATGAAATCGCCGCGAAGGAAAAGCTCGAGCTCGAATCCCGTGCCGCGATCCAGAGCCTCGAACAACTGCGCACGCAGTCGTTCCAGCTCAATTACACGAAGGCCGCCGACCTCGCCGCGCAGCTCACGCGCGGCACCGGCGCGGCCCGCATCCTGAGCGTGCGCGGCAGCGTGCTCGCCGAGTCGCGCACCAACCAGATCTTCGTGACCGATGTCGGCGAAAAGCTGGAGCAGGTCCAGGCCCTCATCGCCAAGCTCGACGTCGCCGTGCGCCAGGTCCTGATCGAAGCGCGCATCGTGGAGGCCTCCGACACGTTCGGCAAGTCGCTGGGCGTTCGGCTGGGCGGCAGCGACCTTCGCGGCGTGCGGGGCGGCGACGCCGGCTACGGCATCGGCGGCACCAACCGCGTCACGATCGGCGGCACCTACGACGCGGTGGCTTCCCAGACGCAGGAAGCGGCGAACGTGCTGAACACGATCAACACGAACTTCGTCAACATGCCCGCGACGGGTCAGGGCGGCTATCCGGCGGCGAACTTCGCCATCTCGCTCTTCAGCGCCGCGGCCAACCGCTTCCTGAACCTCGAGCTGTCCGCGCTCGAAGCCGACGGCAAGGGCAAGCTCGTGTCGAGCCCGCGCATCGTGACGGCGGACCAGCAGAAGGCACTCATCGAGCAGGGAACGGAGTTTCCCTACCAGCAGGCCACCTCGAGCGGCGCGACATCGGTGGCTTTCCGCCGGGCGACCCTGAAGCTCGAAGTGACGCCGCAGATCACGCCCGAGGGCAACATCATCCTCGACCTCGACATCACGAAGGACAGCCGCGGCGAGACCACGGCCGCCGGCATCGCGATCAACACGAAACACATCCGCACGCAGGTGCTGGTGGAGAACGGCGGCACCGTCGTGATCGGCGGCATCTTCGAGCTGACCGAGACCGAGAGCGAGGCGCGCGTCCCGCTGCTGGGCGAACTGCCGGGCGTGGGCAATCTTTTCAAGAGCCGCCAGCGCAACACGAACAAGCAGGAAATGCTGGTGTTCATCACGCCGAAGATGATCGCGGACCGCGCGGCCGCGCGCTGATCGCACAGAAACTAGGAAGGAACCGAACGAGATGATCCGATCGATCAAACTGCTGGCGGGCGTGCTGCTCGCACTGGGACTGGCGGCCTGCGGCGGCGGCGGCGGCAGCGCCGGGACGACGAGCGGCACCCAGGGGTCGAGCAGCATCCCGGCGCAGGGAACGGCAACCGCGAGCGTGACCGACTTCGCGATGTTCACCGACAAGACGACGATCAACAACAGCGGCTCCGACAAGGCGACGCTGACGGTGCAGGCGGTCGACACCAACCGCAACGTCGTGGCCGGCGCCACCGTCGCGGTGGCCGCGAACAGCAACGGCGTGTTCACCTCGCTCGCAACCGACAACAAGACCGATGCGACCGGCGCCTATCGCGGCGAACTGCAGATCGGCAGCGACAAGTCGGACCGCGACATCACCCTGGCGGTGACCGTCAACGGCATCACGAAGCAGTCCGTGGTGCGCGTGGCCGGCAGCAAGCTCACGCTCCAGGCCGTGCCCAGCGCGCCCGCCCCGGGCGAAGCCGTCGTGCTGACGGCTTCCCTCGTCGACTCGTCGAACAACCCGATCCCGAACATCCCCATCCGGCTCGGCGGCACCATCCCGGCGCTGGCGGGCACCGTCATCACGACCGACATCGCCGGCCGCGGCACGCGCTCGTTCGCGGCGCCCACCACCGCGGCGATCTACACGATCTCGGCTTCCGGAAACGGGACGAACTCGACCGACTACCAGGTGCAGGTGTTCAGCACGTCGGTCCCGGCCGCCACCATTCCCGCGGGCTCCGCGCCCTCGCTCTCGAGCTCGCCCAACGTGCTGTCGGTGAACGCGCCCAACTCCTCGACGAACAAGTCGCTCATCCGCTTCCTGTTCATCGACCCGACCAACAAGCCGATCACCAACGTGCGCGTGCGCTTCGTCGATGCGACGACCGGCATCGCCGCCGTGGGCGCGAGTCTCGCGAGCGGCACGCAGACCCTATTCACGGATGCGAGCGGCACGGTGACGACGCAGTACATCGCGGGCCAGAACTCGAGCCCCACGAACGGCGTGACGGTGCGGGCCTGCTACTCGGCCAACGACTTCGCCAATGCGACCGATTGCCCGAACTCGGTAACCACGTCGCTGACGGTGGCGGGCACGGCCCTCGCGGTGTCGGTCGGCGACGACAACCTGCTGGTCAAGAGCGGGCAGACCTACATCAAGAAGTTCTCGGTCACCGTGGCCGACTCCGCCGGACGCGCGGTGCCGAATGCCGCGGTCGACATCTCGGTGGACCTCACGCACTACGGCAAGGGCGCATTCCTCGACGCCTACACCGTCGCGGTGCCGACGGATGCCTCCGCCTACTATCCCTCGTCGTCGACGACGCCCACGACCACGCGCGTCTTTTGCATCAACGAAGACCTCAACCGCAACGGCAACGTCGATCCTTCCGAGAACCTCAACGGATCCGTCGACAGCAATGGCCAGCCCACGCTCGAGCCGCGCCGAAGCGACCTCATCATCAGCTACGTCGATCCCACGAAGACGACCACCGATGCCACCGGCGTGCTCGACATCCAGGTCCAGTATGCGCAGGTCTTCGCCACCTGGCTGGCCTACAAGATCCGCGCGACGGCGAACGTCGCCGGCTCTCAGGGCAATGCCGAGCGGACCTTCGTGACCGACGCGGTGGCCGACGACCTTCCCAACGGTGCATTCCGCACGCCGCCGTATGGCACGGGCGCCTGTAACAGCGCCAACTGACGATGTGATCCTGGCTCTCGTCGGCATGCCCGGCAGTGGCAAGTCCACTGTCGGCCGTCAACTCGCCCGCCGCCTGGCGCTGCCCTTCCACGATTCGGATGCCGTCATCGAGCAGCGTATCGGCTGCACGATCCGCGACTACTTCGCAGAGCACGGCGAGGCCGCCTTTCGCGACGAAGAGCAGGCCGCCATCGAGGCCCTCACCGACGGCGAGAGCGCGGTGATCGCCACCGGCGGGGGGACCGTCCTGCGCGAGGCGAATCGGCGGCGCCTGCACGACAAGGCGCAGGTCGTCTACCTGCGCTCCACCGCGGACGAAGTCTGGCGGCGGCTGCGCCACGACACCGTGCGGCCGCTGCTGCAGGTCGCGGACCCGCACGCGAAGCTGCGCGAGCTGTTCGCCGAGCGCGACCCGCTCTACCGCGAGGCCGCGCACTTCGTGATCGACACCGGCCGGCCCTCCGTGCCCACGCTCGTCAACATGATCCTCATGCAGCTCGAACTCGCCGGGGTGCTGCCGCCGCGCGCTTAAACTCGCTGGATGTCCCCGCGCGCAGACGTCTCCATCGATCTCGGCGATCGAAGCTATTCCATCCAGATCGGCTCGGGCCTGCTCGGCTCGCCCGACATCTTCGCGGGCCTTCCCAAGGCGGGCGCGGCGCTGATCGTCACCAACACGACGGTGAAGCCGCTCTATGCGCAACGACTGCGCGACGCCATCGGCGCCCGCTACGCGAAAGTGCATGAAGTCGTGCTGCCCGATGGCGAGGCACACAAGAACTGGGAGACGCTCAACGCGATCTTCGATGCGCTGCTCGCCAACGCCTGCGACCGCAAGACCGTGATCTTCGCGCTCGGCGGCGGCGTGGTCGGCGACATGGCCGGCTTCGCGGCGGCGAGCTACATGCGAGGCGTCCCCTTCGTCCAGGTGCCAACGACGCTGCTCGCGCAGGTGGATTCGTCGGTGGGCGGCAAGACGGCCATCAACCATCCGCTGGGCAAGAACATGATCGGCGCGTTCTACCAGCCGCTGCAGGTTGTGTGCGACCTCGACACGCTGCATACGCTGCCTCCGCGCGAGTTCAGCGCGGGCCTGGCGGAAGTGATCAAGTACGGACCCATCGCCGACATGGCATTCCTCGACTGGATCGAGGCGAACGTCGAAGCGCTGATGCGGCGCGACACCGCGGCCCTGGCGCATGCGGTCAGGCGCAGCTGCGAGATCAAGGCGCACGTGGTGGGCCAGGACGAGCGCGAAGCGGGCCTGCGCGCCATCCTCAACTTCGGCCACACCTTCGGCCACGCCATCGAAGCGGGCCTGGGTTACGGCGAGTGGCTTCATGGCGAGGCCGTCGGCTGCGGCATGGTGATGTCTATCGAACTGTCGCAGCGCCTCGGCACCGTCGACCGCGCCTTCGCGACGCGCCTGACCCGCCTGATCGAGCGCGCGGGATTGCCGGTGCGCGGCCCGGCGCTCGGGCCGGACCGCTACATCGAACTGATGCGCGTCGACAAGAAGGCGGAAGCCGGCGAGATCAAGTTCGTCGTGATCGATGCGCCGGGACACGCCAGCGTGCGCGGCGCGCCGGACGCCCTCGTGCGCGACGTGCTGGCCGCGACCTGCGGCTGACGCAATGCCGCTCGCGCCCTACGCATGCGACCCGGCGCGCACGCGCGGACGCAGATTCGACGAACCCGCCGCGCCCACGCGCACGGAGTTCCAGCGCGACCGTGACCGCATCGTCCATTCGACGGCGTTTCGCCGGCTCGTCTACAAGACCCAGGTGTTCCTCAACCACGAGGGCGACCTGTTTCGCACGCGGCTCACGCACTCGCTCGAGGTCGCGCAGCTCGGGCGCTCGATCGCGCGGCCGCTCGGCCTGAACGAAGACCTCGTCGAGGCCATCGCCCTCGCGCACGACCTCGGGCACACGCCCTTCGGGCACGCGGGACAGGATGCGCTCGACGAATGCATGCGCGAGCACGGCGGCTTCGAACACAACCTGCAGAGCCTGCGCGTGGTCGATGCGCTGGAGGAACGCTACCCGCGCTTCGATGGGCTGAACCTGTGCTTCGAGACGCGCGAGGGCATCCTCAAGCACTGTTCGCGCGCGAATGCCGTGCGGCTGGAAGCGCAGGAGCCGGGCGGGGTGGGGCGGCGTTTCCTGGATCGGACGCAACCGTCGCTGGAGGCGCAGTTGTGCAACCTCGCCGACGAGGTGGCGTACAACGCCCACGACATCGACGATGGCGTCCGCTCGGGGCTGATCACCCTGCAACAGGTGCGCGAGGTGCCGCTGTTCGACTGCTTTTGCGCCGAGACCGAGGCGGAGTTTCCCGCGCTCGGCGGCCGGCGGCTGCTCTACGAGGCGACTCGCCGCATGCTGAGCGCGCAGGTGTACGACGTGATCGATGCGACGCGGGCGGCGCTGGAGGCGGCGAGGCCCGCCGATGCCGATGCGGCGCGCGCCGCGCCGCCGTTGCTGAAGTTCAGCGAGGGAATGCGGCAGCATTCGGGCTCGCTCAAGACCTTTCTCTTCCGCAACCTCTACCGCCATCCGCAGGTGCAGGGAACGACGCATCAGGCGCGCCGCGTGGTGCGGGAGCTGTTCGACGCCTACCGCACGCAGCCGTCGCAGATGCAGCCGGATTTCGCAGCGCGCGCGGATTCGGTGCGCGCGGTGGCCGACTACATCGCCGGCATGACCGACCGCTTCGCGGCCCGGGAGCACGAACGACTCACGGGCACGCGAATCATCGACTCCGGTTCTAGAATCGGGTCATGAGACGCCCTCACGCATCGCACTTCTGGCACGGGCCGGCCACGCCATGAGCTTCCTCAACCAGCTGAAATCGCAGGCGAACGCGCTCCAGAGCCAGCGTTCGCAGCAGGACGTCCTGCTCGAGGACAACATTCAGCACGTCGAGCTGGCCTGCCGCCAGGTGCTGGCCTATCTGCAGGACCTCGCGCGGCAGCTCAACGTGATCGAGCCGCCGTCCGCCCCGTTCACGCTCGACGGCAAGACGCCCTGGCCCGCGATGAAGCTGCGCGACTTCCGCACCGATTTCCGCCGCAAGCAGTTGCGCGACCGCGAGGTGTTCGACTACCTGGGCATGGGCTGGCAGGCCATCCCGCAGATGGGGCGGGCGGTCGGCGGCCTCGTCACCGTCAATTTCCCGCCGGACCAGCAGCGCGTGGAGTCGCGCATCGCGCTCGGCATGGTGAAGCACGAGCGCAAGGAATCGCGGCACCCCGAGAAGAACACGCTGCTGGCGATCAGGTACGAATATCAGACCGAGACGCGGGGCAACGTCACGGTGTCCGCCGACCACGAGAAGGGGATGCTGAACTTCCGCCTGGTGAACACGGACGGCTTCGAGGTGCAAAACGTTCCCTGGCCCGCCGCGAAGATCACGACCGCACTGCTCGACGAACTCGCCAAGCGCATCGTCGGGCAACCCAGCAAGTTCGTCTGACCGTCATGGAAGACGCCGCGTGTGCGGTCGAGCGCGACACGCGCGCCTGGCTGGAGCGCGCGGTCATCGGCCTCAACCTGTGTCCCTTCGCGAAGGCGGTTTATGCGAAGGGGCAGGTGCACCTGGCGGTCAGCGGGGCCTCGGACGCCGAGGAAGCGTTGCGCGAACTCGAGACGGAGGCTGCGGCGCTCGTCGCACTCGCCGCGTCGGTGCGCGACACGACGCTGCTCGTCGTGCCGGGCGCGCTGGACGACTTCCTGGAGTTCGATGGGGCCGTGAAGCGCGGCGAGCGGATGCTGCGCAAGCGCGGCTACGAAGGCGTGCTGCAGCTCGCAAGTTTTCATCCTCGCTTCGAATTCGCGGGCAGCGAGCCCGGGGATGCGGCGAATCGCACGAACCGGTCGCCCTATCCGATGCTGCACCTCCTGCGCGAGGAGAGCATCGACCGCGCCGTCGAAGCATTCCCGGATGCGGCGGCGATCTACGAGCGCAACATCGAGACGCTCGAGCGGCTGGGCGACGCGGGCTGGGCGGCGCTTGGCGTGGGGCGATCGGCGTGAAGGCCGTGGCCCCGCCCGATCTCGACCTGCGGCCCGGGCAATCGCTCGAGTTGCTGAAGGAACTGCACATCCTCACGCGCGACGGGCGCATCAACCAGGACTCGCGGCGCAAGCTGAAGCAGGTCCATCACCTCCACCAGTTCATCGAGCGGCTGCTGCTGGAGCTGCCGGAGTCGGAGGCGGGGCCGACGCTCGCGGATCACGGGGCGGGCAAGTCGTACCTCGGCTTCCTCCTGTACGACCTCTACTTCCGGCCGCTCGGCCGCGGGCACATCTACGGAATCGAGACTCGGGTCGAGCTCGTCGAGCGCTCCCGCGAACTCGCGCGGCGGCTGGGCTTCGAGCGGATGTCCTTCCTGCACGTGAGCGCGGCGGACTCGGTGGAGGCCGCGGAACTGCCCGCGACCATCGACGTCGTGACCGCGCTCCATGCCTGCGACACCGCGACGGACGATGCCATCGCCTTCGGGCTGCGCAAGAACGCGCGATTCATGGTGCTCGTGCCCTGCTGCCAGGCCGAAATCGCGGCCTGCCTGCGGCAGAACAAGGCGCTGGCCCTCGCGCGCACGCCCCTGGCGGAACTCTGGCGGCATCCCTTGCATACGCGGGAGCTCGGCAGCCAGGTCACGAACGTGCTGCGCTGCCTCTATCTCGAGGCCATGGGCTACCAGGTAACGGTCACCGAGCTGGTCGGCTGGGAGCACAGCATGAAGAACGAGCTCATCATTGCCCGTCGCACCGGCCAGCGTAAGCGTGCCTCGGCCGACCGCCTGCTCGCCCTGCTCGCGGAGTTCGGCCTCTCCGACCTCGCCGCCACGCGCTTCAAACTGGAAAATTAATTGGGGTCAGATTCCAATTTATGATCGGCCGATGGCCCGTCTCCCGCGCTTGACCGTCCCGGGCTACGCGCACCACATCATCCAGCGCGGCAACAACCGCCAGCCGATCTTCTCGGGTACCGCCGACTATGAGGCGCTGCTCGGCATGCTCGACGAATACGCACGCGAGCAGAAGGTGGCCGTGCATTCCTATGTGTTGATGAGCAATCACTTCCATGTGCTCGCAACACCGGAGACCGCCGAAGGTGTTCCCCAGATGATGCAAGCCCTGGGCCGCCGTTACGTCCGCTACTTCAACCAGCGCCAGGCGCGCACCGGAACGCTCTGGGAAGGACGTTATAGGTCGACGCTGATCCAGGCCGAGCGCTATCTCCTCGCGTGCATGGTCTACATCGACCTGAACCCGGTGCGCGCCGGTATGGTCGACGACCCGGCGGACTACCGGTGGTCCAGCCACGGCTTCTACATCGGAAAGACAGCGGATCGAGTCGTCACACCTCATCCTCTTTACTGGGAATTGGGCAACACGCCCTTTGCCCGGGAGGCCGCCTATCGCGACCTGGTCAATGCAGGCGTTGGCATCGACCAGCAGCGTGTACTCACAACCTCGACATTGAGCGGCTGGGCGCTTGGCGAACCGGATTACGTCGCGGAACTGCAAAGGCGTACGTCGCGCCGGCTCGCGAAGGGGAAAGTCGGGCGCCCAACGCTTGAGAAATGATCTGTCCCCATTTTTTGGCGAGATGACGAGAGGGGGAAATTAATTGGGATCTGACCCCAATTAATTTTCTTGGCAAGCGGGAGGCGGTGAACTATCCTCGGGTTTCCCCGGATCAGAAGGAGGGTGCCATGACGACGGCTGCCGAAATTTCTCATTTGCAAGAACAGGGCCTGTATCAGGCCGGCCATGAGCACGATGCGTGCGGCGTGGGCTTCGTGGCGCACATCAAGGGCGAGAAAAGCCACAACATCGTCCAGCAGGCGCTGAAGATCCTCGAGAACCTGGATCACCGCGGCGCCGTCGGCGCGGACAAATTGATGGGCGACGGCGCCGGCATCCTCATCCAGCTGCCCGACGCGCTCTACCGCGACGAGATGGCCAAGCAAGGCGTCGAACTTCCGCCCGTGGGCGAGTACGGCGTCGGCATGATCTTCCTGCCGAAGGAGCATGCCTCGCGCCTGGCCTGCGAGCAGGAAATGGAGCGTGCGATCAAGGCCGAAGGCCAGGTGCTGCTCGGCTGGCGCGACGTGCCGGTCGACACTGCCATGCCGATGTCGCCCGCGGTTCGCAAGAAGGAGCCGATCATCCGCCAGGTGTTCGTCGGCCGCGGAACGGACGTGATCGTGCAGGAGGCGCTGGAGCGCAAGCTGTACGTGATCCGCAAGACGGCGAGCGCCGCCATCCAGAAGCTCAAGCTGAAGTATTCGAAGGAATACTACGTCCCCAGCTTCTCCAGCCGCACCGTCATCTACAAGGGCCTGCTGCTGGCCGACCAGGTCGGCGTCTATTACAACGACCTGCGCGATTCGCGCTGCGTCTCGGCGCTCGGCCTCGTGCATCAGCGTTTCTCGACCAACACCTTCCCCGAGTGGCCGCTCGCGCACCCGTACCGCTACGTCGCGCACAACGGCGAGATCAACACGGTCAAGGGCAACTACAACTGGATGCGCGCCCGCGAAGGCGTCATGTCCTCGCCCGTGCTCGCGGCCGACCTGAAAAAGCTCTATCCGATCTCCTTCCCCGACCAGTCGGACACGGCGACCTTCGACAACTGCCTCGAACTGCTGACGATGGCGGGCTACCCGCTCGCGCAGGCCGTGATGATGATGATCCCCGAGCCGTGGGAACAGCACACGCTCATGGACGAGCGCCGCAAGGCCTTCTACGAATACCACGCCTCGATGCTCGAGCCCTGGGACGGCCCGGCCTCCATCGTCTTCACCGACGGCCGCCAGATCGGCGCGACGCTCGACCGCAACGGCCTGCGTCCGTCGCGCTATTGCGTGACCGACGACGACCTCGTCATCATGGGTTCCGAGTCCGGCGTGCTGCCGGTGCCCGAGAACAAGATCGTGCGCAAGTGGCGCCTGCAGCCCGGCAAGATGTTCCTGATCGACCTCGAGCAGGGCCGCATGATCGACGACGAGGAGGTCAAGGCCTCGCTCGCGAACTCGAAGCCCTACAAGCAGTGGATCGAGAACCTGCGCATCAAGCTCGATGACCTGTCCGACACCTCGGGCGACGCGCCGAGCAGCGACGTCGAGCTGCTCGACCGCCAGCAGGCCTTCGGCTACACGCAGGAAGACATCAAGTTCCTGATGTCGCCCATGGCGCAGGCGGGCGAAGAGGGCATCGGCTCGATGGGCAACGACAGCCCGCTCGCCGTGCTGTCGGACAAGAACAAGCCGCTCTACAACTACTTCAAGCAGCTGTTCGCGCAGGTGACGAACCCGCCGATCGATCCGATCCGCGAAGCCATCGTCATGTCGCTCGTGTCCTTCATCGGACCGAAGCCCAACCTGCTGGACATCAACCAGGTGAATCCGCCGATGCGGCTGGAGGTGAGCCAGCCGATCCTGGACTTCGCCGACATCCAGAAGCTGCGCGAGATCGAGAAGCACACGCACGGCAAGTTCCGCAGCTACACGCTCGACATCACCTATCCGCTCGCGTGGGGCAGCGAAGGCGTCGAGGCGCAGCTCGCGTCGCTGAATGCCGAGGCCGTCGATGCGCTCAAGTCCGGGAAGAACATCCTGATCATCAGCGACCGCGCCGTTGGCCCGGATAAGGTCGCGATCCCGGCGCTGCTCGCGCTGTCGTCGATCCACCAGCATCTGGTGCGCGAGGGCCTGCGCACGACCGCGGGCCTCGTGGTCGAGACCGGCTCCGCGCGCGAGGTCCATCACTTCGGCGTGCTCGCGGGCTACGGCGCGGAAGCCGTGCATCCCTACCTCGCGATGGAGACGCTCGTTTCCATCCACAAGGATCTGCCGGGCGACCTGAACGCCGAGAAGGCGATCTACAACTACATCAAGGCGATCGGCAAGGGTCTCTCCAAGATCATGTCGAAGATGGGCGTGTCGACGTACATGTCCTACTGCGGCGCGCAGCTGTTCGAGGCCATCGGCCTGAACGGCGACACGATCGAGAAGTACTTCACCGGCACCTCGAGCCGCGTCGAGGGCATCGGCGTCTTCGAGATCGCCGAGGAAGCGATCCGCATGCACCGAGGCGCCTTCGGCGACGACCCCGTGCTCGCGGGCATGCTCGACGCCGGCGGCGAGTACGCCTGGCGCACGCGAGGCGAAGAGCACATGTGGACGCCCGACGCCATCGCGAAGCTGCAGCACAGCGCGCGCGCGAACAACTGGAACACCTACAAGGAATACGCGCAGCTCATCAACGACCAGAGCCGCCGCCACATGACGCTGCGCGGCCTGTTCGAGTTCAAGGTCGATCCGTCGAAGGCGATCCCCGTCGACGAAGTGGAGCCCGCGAAGGAGATCGTCAAGCGCTTCGCGACCGGCGCGATGTCGCTCGGCTCGATCTCGACCGAGGCGCACGCCACGCTCGCAGTCGCCATGAACCGCATCGGCGGCAAGAGCAACACCGGAGAAGGCGGCGAGGACCCGGCACGCTATCGCCAGGAGCTCAAGGGCATTCCGATCAGCGCGGGCCAGACCATGGCGCAGATCATCGGCAAGGACGTCGTCGAAGTCGACATCCCGCTGAAGGAAGGCGACTCGCTGCGCTCGCGCATCAAGCAGGTCGCGTCGGGCCGCTTCGGCGTCACGGCGGAATACCTCGCGTCGGCCGACCAGATCCAGATCAAGATGGCGCAGGGCGCGAAGCCCGGCGAGGGCGGCCAGCTTCCCGGCGGCAAGGTGTCGAAGTACATCGGCAAGCTGCGCTACTCGGTGCCCGGCGTGGGCCTGATCTCGCCGCCGCCGCACCACGACATCTACTCCATCGAAGACCTCGCGCAGCTGATCCACGACCTGAAGAACGTCGCGACGCATTCGAGCATCAGCGTGAAGCTGGTGTCCGAGGTCGGCGTCGGCACGATCGCGGCGGGCGTCGCGAAGTGCAAGGCCGACCACGTGGTGATCGCGGGCCACGACGGAGGCACGGGCGCGTCCCCCTGGTCGTCGATCAAGCATGCAGGATCGCCCTGGGAAATCGGCCTGGCGGAGACGCAGCAGACGCTGGTGCTGAACCGCCTGCGCAGCCGCATCCGCGTGCAGGCCGACGGCCAGATGAAGACCGGCCGCGACGTCGCCATCGGCGCGCTGCTGGGCGCCGACGAGTTCGGCTTCGCGACCGCGCCGCTGGTGGTCGAGGGCTGCATCATGATGCGCAAGTGCCACCTCAACACCTGCCCGGTCGGCGTCGCCACGCAGGACCCTGTGCTGCGCAAGAAGTTCGCGGGCAAGCCCGAGCACGTCGTCAACTTCTTCTTCTTCGTCGCCGAGGAAGTGCGGCAGATCATGGCGCAGCTGGGCATCCGCAAGTTCGACGACCTGATCGGCCGGGCGGACCTGCTGGACATGAAGAAGGGCATCGCGCACTGGAAGGCGCGCGGCCTCGACTTCAGCCGCCTGCTCGCGCAGCCGCAGGTGCCGGCCGACGTGCCGCGCTACCACACCGAGTCGCAGGACCACCGGCTGGAAAAGAGCCTCGACCGCATCCTGATCGAGAAGTCCCGCCCCGCCATCGAACGCGGCGAGCGCGTGCAGTTCATCGAAGTCACGCGCAACGTCAACCGTTCGGTGGGCGCGATGCTCTCGGGCGAGATCACGAAGGCGCATCCCGAAGGCCTGCCCGACAACACGATCCACATCCAGCTCGAAGGCACGGGCGGACAATCGTTCGGCGCGTTCCTCACGCGCGGCGTCACGCTGTACCTGATCGGCGACGCGAACGACTACACCGGCAAGGGCCTGTCCGGCGGCCGTGTCGTCGTGCGCCCCAGCATCGACTTCCGCGGCGTCGCGACCGAGAACATCATCATCGGCAACACGGCCTTGTACGGCGCGACGTCCGGCGAGGCGTTCTACAGCGGCGTGGCCGGCGAGCGATTCGCGGTGCGCCTGTCCGGCGCGACGGCGGTCGTCGAGGGCACCGGCGACCACGGCTGCGAATACATGACGGGCGGCACGGTGGTCGTGCTCGGCAAGACCGGCCGCAACTTCGCGGCGGGCATGTCGGGCGGCGTGGCCTATGTGTACGACGAGGACGGCCAGTTCGCCAGCCGCTGCAACACGGCCATGGTCTCGCTGGAGCGCGTGACGAGCACGGCCGACCAGAAGGCCACGGGCGGCAAGACCCTGATGCACCGCGACCAGACCGACGAGGCGCAGCTGCGCAAGCTGCTGGAGGACCACCATCGGTGGACCGGCAGCCGCCGCGCGCGGGACCTGCTCGACCAGTGGGCGACGGCTCGCGCGAAGTTCGTCAAGGTGTTCCCCAACGAGTACAAGCGCGCGCTCGCCGAGATGTACGAGCGCGAGGTGGAGCTCGCGAGCGCCGGCACGAACGCGCACGTCGCGATGCCCGAACCCGCGCCCGCCAAATAAGAGACGGAAGAAAGATCATGGGAAAAGTCACCGGCTTCCTGGAATACGAGCGCATCGAGGAGGGCTATCGCCCGGTGCCCGAGCGCGTGAAGCACTACAAGGAGTTCGTGATCGGCCTCACGAACGACGAGGCCAAGGTGCAGGGCGCGCGCTGCATGGACTGCGGCACGCCCTTCTGCAACAGCGGCTGCCCGGTCAACAACATCATTCCGGACTTCAACGACCTCGTGTACCGCCAGGACTGGCGCAATGCGTGGGCGGTGCTCGACTCGACGAACAACTTCCCGGAGTTCACCGGCCGCATCTGCCCCGCGCCGTGCGAGGCCGCGTGTACGCTCAACGTGAACGACGAGCCGGTGGGCATCAAGTCGCTGGAGCACGCGATCATCGACCGCGCGTGGGAAAACGGCTGGGTGACGCCGCGCGTCGCGCGCATCAAGACCGGCAAGAAGGTCGCCGTGGTCGGCTCCGGCCCGGCCGGCATGGCCGCCGCGCAGCAGCTCGCGCGCGCCGGTCACGACGTCACGCTGTTCGAGAAGAACGACCGCGTGGGCGGCCTGCTGCGCTACGGCATCCCCGACTTCAAGATGGAGAAGTCGCACATCGACCGGCGGGTGGAGCAGATGAAGGCCGAAGGCGTCACCGTCCGTACGGGCGTGATGATCGGCAAGCTGCCTGGCGACTCGAAGGTCACCAACTGGGCGAAGGAAACGATCTCGCCCGAACAGCTGCAGAAGGACTTCGACGCCGTGCTGCTGACCGGCGGCGCCGAGCAATCGCGCGACCTGCCGGTGCCGGGGCGCGAACTCGACGGCGTCCACTTCGCGATGGAGTTCCTGCCGCAGCAGAACAAGGTGAATGCGGGCGACAAGGTCAAGAACCAACTGCGCGCCGACGGCAAGAACGTCATCGTGATCGGCGGCGGCGACACCGGCAGCGACTGCGTGGGCACGAGCAACCGCCACGGCGCGAAGAGCGTGATCCAGTTCGAGCTGATGCCCATGCCGCCCGAGCACGAGAACAAGGAGCTGACCTGGCCGTACTGGCCGTACAAGCTGCGCACCTCGTCCTCGCACGAGGAAGGTTGCGAGCGCGAGTTCGCCATCGCCACCAAGGAGTTCACCGGCGCGAACGGCAAGGTTACCGGCCTCACCACCGTGCAGGTCGAATTCAAGGACGGCAAGTTCAACGAGGTCCCCGGCACCGAGAAGAAGTACGAGGCCGACCTCGTGCTCCTGGCCATGGGCTTCGTGAGCCCGGTGCAGTCGATCCTCGAAGGCTTCGGCGTGCAGAAGGACGCGCGCGGCAACGCGAAGGCGACGACCGACTTCACGGGCGGCTATGCGACGAACGTCGAGAAGGTGTTCGCCGCCGGCGACATGCGCCGGGGCCAGTCGCTGGTGGTGTGGGCGATCCGCGAAGGCCGGCAGGCGGCTCGGTCCGTGGACGAGTTCCTGATGGGATTCAGCGACCTCCCGCGGTGAGCGGCGGCCTCGGACCCAGGTGACCGCGCCGGGCGGCTCGCCCCGGCCGCGTGGCGATTCAAAGGCCCGTATCATCCGAACCTTTGCCCCACGCCCGATGACCGACCTCCCCGGCCCCGGTGCATTGGTCGAATGCCGCAACCTGAGTTTCGGCTACGGACCGCGCCGCATCCTCGACGACCTGAGCTTCACCGTGCCGAAAGGCAAGGTGACGGCGCTCATGGGCGCGTCCGGCGGGGGCAAGACCACGGTTCTGCGCCTGATCGGCGGGCAGGTGAAGCCGCAGCGCGGCGAGCTGCTGTTCGACGGCCAGGACATCGCCGGGGCGAACGCAGAAACGATGTACGCACTGCGCCGGCGCATGGGCATGCTGTTCCAGTTCGGTGCGCTTTTCACCGACATGAGCGTGTTCGACAACGTCGCGTTCCCCTTGCGCGAACATACGCCGCTGCCCGAGACGCTGGTGCGCGACATCGTGCTGATGAAGCTCAATGCCGTGGGCCTGCGCGGCGCGCGCGACCTGATGCCCAGCGAAATCTCGGGCGGAATGGCGCGCCGCGTGGCGCTCGCGCGCGCCATCGCCCTCGACCCCGAACTCGTGATGTACGACGAGCCCTTCGCCGGCCTCGACCCGATTTCCCTCGGCACCGCGGCGCAATTGATCCGCCGCCTGAACGACACGCTGGGGATCACGAGCATCGTCGTCTCGCACGATCTCGTCGACACCTTCGCGATCGCCGACCAGGTCATCATCCTCGCCAACGGAAAGATCGCGGCACAGGGCACGCCCGAGGAAGTTCGCGCTTCGGCCGATCCGCTCGTCCACCAGTTCGTGCATGCGAAGGCCGAAGGCCCGGTGCGCTTCCACTACCCCGGCCCCTCCGTCGCCGACGATTTCAGCGCGGGATTGAAATGACGAGGCCGCTATGAGCTGGTACCGCCCCGCCGACGTCGGATTCGCCACGCGCCGCAAGCTCGCGGACATCGGCTATTCGGCACGCCTCTTCCTGCGGCTGGTCGCGCTGTTCGGCGCCAGCATGCGCCGCTTCGGCCTGGTGCGCGACCAGATCCATTTCCTCGGCAATTATTCGCTCGCCATCATCACGGTGTCGGGCCTCTTCGTCGGCTTCGTGCTGGGCCTGCAGGGCTACTACACCCTGCAGCGATACGGCTCGTCCGAGGCGCTCGGCCTGCTCGTTGCGCTCAGCCTCGTGCGCGAACTCGGACCCGTCGTCACGGCCCTGCTCTTCGCCGGCCGCGCGGGCACGTCGCTCACGGCCGAGATCGGCCTCATGAAGGCGGGCGAGCAGATCTCCGCGATGGAGATGATGGCCGTCGACCCGGTGCGGCGCATTCTCGCGCCCCGTTTCTGGGCGGGCGTGATCGCCATGCCCCTGCTGGCCGCGGTGTTCAGCGCCGTCGGCATCCTCGGCGGCTGGGTCGTGGGCGTCGTGCTGATCGGCGTGGACCCCGGCGCCTTCTGGAGCCAGATGCAGGGCGGCGTCGGCGTGTTCAGCGACGTGGGCAATGGCGTGGTCAAGAGCTTGGTCTTCGGCGTCACCGTGACCTTCGTCGCGTTGCTGCAAGGCTACGGCGCGCAGGCGACGCCCGAAGGCGTGTCGCGCGCCACGACGCGCACCGTGGTGATGGCGTCGCTGGCGGTGCTCGCGCTCGATTTCGTGCTCACCGCGATGATGTTCAGTATCTAGAAAGATAGAAAGAGACCAAGGATTTCGCCATGGAACGATCCGGCAAAGACGTGTGGGTGGGCCTCTTCGTCCTCATCGGGGGCGCGGCGATCGTGTTCCTCGCGCTGCAGGCGGCCAACCTGCTGTCGCTCAATTTCCAGCAGACGTATCGCGTGATCGCGAAGTTCGACAACATCGGCGGGCTCAAGCCGCGCGCGGCGGTCAAGAGCGCGGGCGTGGTCGTGGGGCGGGTGGAGTCGATCACCTTCGACGACAAGTCCTACCAGGCGGCCGTCGCGCTCGCCCTCGAGAGCCGCTACCGCTTCCCGAAGGACAGCTCGCTCAAGATCCTCACGAGCGGCCTGCTTGGTGAGCAATACATCGGGGTGGAGGCGGGCGCCGGCGAGAAAAATCTGGCAGGAGGCGATACCATTACCTCGACACAGTCCGCGGTGGTGCTGGAAAATCTGATCGGCCAGTTCCTCTACAACAAGGCCGCCGAGGGCGGTCCGGCGGCGGGAGCGGCAGCAAAGAAATGAAGATGCAAGGATTCGGGCCCTTCGGGCCTTTCGGGCGCGTCGCGCGGGCGACAGTGGCGGTATTTCTTGCCGGCGCGGTGCTGGCCCTTTCGGGCTGCGCCACGCCGGAGCAGCGCGTGTCGCGCGATCCGTTCGAGCCGTTCAACCGCGGTGTGATGGAGTTCAACGAGGGCGTCGACCGCGCACTGCTCAAGCCGGTGGCCACGGCCTACCGGCAGGCGGTCCCCGGGCTCGTGCGTACCGGCGTGTCCAACTTCTTCGGCAACATCGGCGACGTCTGGTCGGCGGTCAACAGCCTGCTGCAGCTGAAGATCGGCAACGCGTTCGAGAGCGCCATGCGCGTGCATGTGAATACCTTCTTCGGGATGGGCGGCCTGTTCGATCTCGCCAGCGAGTTCAACATCGAGCGGCACAAGGAAGACTTCGGCCAGACCCTCGGCCGCTGGGGCGTTCCCGCGGGCCCGTTCCTCATGCTGCCGTTGCTGGGGCCGTCGACCGTGCGCGACACGCTGGCCATGCCGGTCGACCGCCGCTTCGACCCGTTTCACGACGTCAACCCCGACTCGAGCCGCAATGCCTTCTACGCGCTGCGCCTGATCGACAAGCGGGCCAACCTGCTGATGGTGGGGGACGTGCTCGAGAACGCCGCGCTCGACCGATACACCTTCACGCGCGATGCATACCTGCAGAGGCGGCGCGCCGAGATCACGAGCGACGGCGAGCGCGATCGCGACCGGGACGCGGGCCAGACGCCGAAGCTGGACGAAGCGCCGGCCGGCAGCCCGCGGGCCGCGCCGGCCAGGCCCTGAGGGCGAAGTTGCACGCTGTTTCCCCGCAAGGCATGCCGGGGCGGAACTGCCGGGCGGGTGAAGCATTCCAACCCGGCACGGCGGTTCGTCCGCCCTTGAAAGGTAATCAGATGATGAAAAGACGTGTTCTCGGGCAGTGGTTCGCCGCGGTGCTCTCCGCTTCCCTCCTGGCGCTCGCGCCGCTCGCCCATGCCGCCGACGAGGCGCCGGACGCCTTGATCAAGCGCCTGTCCGACGAGGTTCTTTCGACCATTCGCGCCGACGCGACCCTCAAGCAGGGCGACGTGGCCAAGATCATGACGCTGGTCGACGGCAAGATCATGCCGAACGTGAACTTCCAGCGCATGACCGCCGCGGCCGTCGGCCCGGCCTGGCGCCAGGCGACGCCGGAGCAGCAAAAGCGCCTGCAGGACGAGTTCAAGACCCTGCTGGTCCGCACGTATTCGGGTGCGCTCGCGCAGATCGACGACCAGACCGTCAGCCTGAAGCCGCTGCGCGCTTCGCCGACGGACACCGAGGTCGTGGTGCGCAGCGAGGTTCGCGGCCGCGGCGAGCCGATCCAGCTCGATTACCGGCTCGAGAAGACGCCGGGTCAGGGAGCGGGCTGGAAGATCTACAACCTGAACGTGCTGGGCGTGTGGCTGGTCGAGACCTACCGCAGCCAGTTCGCTCAGGAGATCACCGCCAAGGGCGTCGACGGCCTCATCGCGACGCTCGCGGAGCGCAACAGGTCCAACGCGGCCCGCAAGGGCTGACGCAGCGCCATGCTCGTGCTGCCGGAGCGCCTGACGCACGACGATGCCGCCGCCTGCGGCCGCATGCTCGCGCAGGCGCTGCGCGCGATTCCCGGCGACCGGGCGGTCGCGGACGCGTCGGCCCTGCGGGTTTTCGATTCGTCCGCGCTGGCCGTGCTGCTCGATTGCCGCCGCGAGGCGCTGGCGCTCGGCAAGGTGTTCTCGGTCGGCCACATGCCGCCGCTGCTGCGCGAGCTGGCCACCCTGTACGGCGTGGCCGAACTGCTGCCGCACGCGGCGTAGTGCCATTGTCCGGGCTTCCGGGCGCGAAGAGGGCGGCTGACTAGAATCACGGGCTCCCATGCCCAAGCCCGCCGCCATTACGTTCTCCGCCGTCTCCAAGACCTATGCCACGGGCCGGGCGAGCTTCCAGGCGCTCGACGGCGTGAGTTTCGCTATCGAGGAAGGCGAGTTCTTCGGACTCCTCGGCCCCAACGGCGCCGGCAAGACCACCCTCATCAGCATCCTGGCCGGGCTCGTGCGCGCCACCTCCGGCAGTGTCACGGTCCGCGGTCACGACGTGCAGGCGGACTACGCGCAGGCGCGCCGCCAGCTGGGCGTGGTCCCGCAGGAGCTGGTGTTCGACCCCTTCTTCACCGTGCGCGAGGCGCTGCGCATCCAGTCGGGCTACTTCGGCGTCCGCGACAACGGCGCCTGGATCGACGAGTTGCTCGAAAGCCTGGGCCTGGCCGACAAGGCCGGCTCCAACATGCGGCAGCTCTCGGGGGGCATGAAGCGCCGCGTGCTGGTCGCGCAGGCCCTCGTGCACCGGCCGCCGGTGATCGTGCTCGACGAGCCGACCGCGGGCGTCGACGTCGAGTTGCGCCAGACGCTGTGGCAGTTCATCGCCCGCCTCAACAAGCAGGGACACACCGTCTTGCTCACCACGCACTACCTCGAGGAGGCCGAGGCGCTGTGCGGCCGCATCGCCATGCTCAAGCAGGGCCGCGTCGTCGCGCTGGAGCGCACGAGCGAGCTGCTGAAGGCCGCGTCGTCGAACGTGCTGCGCTTCAAGATCGACGGCGCACTTCCCGCGGAATTCGAGGGCAAGGCGCGCGTCACGGGCCGCATCGTGCAGTTGCCCGCGCACGATGCGCACGAGATCGAGCGGCACCTCGCCGTCATCCGGCAGGCGGGCCTTCGCGTGGAGGACGTGGAGATCCGCAAGGCCGATCTCGAGGACGTGTTCCTCGACGTGATGGCGGAGGAGAAAGGGGTCGCTGCATGAGCCGCCGCGCCGCCCCAAGGCTCATGGCCCCGCAGCGCGTAGCACGGAGGGAAGCCGAATGACCGGCTGGCAGACGCTTCTCTACAAGGAAACCCTGCGGTTCTGGAAGGTCGGCTTCCAGACCGTTGCCGCGCCCGTGCTCACCGCGCTGCTCTACCTGCTCATCTTCGGCCATGTCCTCCAGGACCACGTGAAGGTGTACGGCCGCATCGAGTACACGGCCTTCCTCGTGCCCGGGCTCGTGATGATGAGCGTGCTGCAGAACTCGTTCGCCAACAGCTCCTCGTCGCTCATCCAGAGCAAGATCATGGGCAGCCTCGTCTTCGTGCTGCTCACGCCCCTGTCGCACTGGAGCTGGTTCGTCGCCTACGTGGGCTCTTCGGTCGCGCGCGGGCTGTGCGTGGGACTCGGGGTCTTCCTCGTCACGGCGGGGTTCACGAACATCCATTTCGCGGCCCCGGCGTGGATCCTCGTGTTCGCGGTGCTGGGCTCGGGCATGCTCGGCGCGCTCGGTGTCATCGCGGGCCTGTGGGCCGAGAAGTTCGACCAGATGGCGGCGTTCCAGAACTTCATCATCATGCCGATGACGTTCCTTTCGGGCGTCTTCTATTCCATCCACTCCCTGCCGGCGTTCTGGCAGCAGGTCAGCCACCTCAACCCGTTCTTCTACATGATCGACGGCTTTCGCTACGGATTCTTCGGCGTGAGCGACGTCTCGCCATGGCTGAGCCTCGCGATCGTGGGCGGCGCGATGGCCATCGTGAGCGCGATCGCCGTGCATCTGCTCAGAATCGGCTACAAGATCAGATCGTGACCATGGAATCGACATGACTGCTGATGAGCTGCGCGACATCATTCGCATGGGCCTCGTGTGCGAACACCTGGAGGTGAAGGGCGACGGACGGCACTGGGAAGCGGTGATCGTGTCGGAGGACTTCGCCGGAAAGCGTCCGATCCAGCGGCATCAGCGTGTTTACGCGACGCTCGGTGCGAGAATGCAGACGGACGAGGTTCACGCCTTGTCCATGAAGACATTCACGCCGTCCGAATGGGCGGCGCAATCCACCAACTGACACTGCCATGGACAAGCTTCTGATCCGCGGGGGCCGCGAGCTCCGCGGCGAGGTCCGGATTTCCGGCGCGAAAAACGCCGCCCTGCCCGAACTCTGCGCGGCCCTGCTCACCGCCGAGCCCGTGACGCTGCAGAACGTGCCGCGCCTGCAGGACGTGGCGACGATGCTCAAGCTGATCCGCAACATGGTCGTCACCGCCGATGTCGATGGCGACACCGTGCGCATGGACTCGAGCAAGCTGAGTTTCCCCGAGGCGCCCTACGAGATGGTGAAGACCATGCGCGCTTCGGTGCTGACGCTCGGGCCGCTGCTCGCGCGCTTCGGCGAGGCGACGGTGTCGCTGCCGGGCGGCTGCGCGATCGGTTCGCGGCCGGTCGACCAGCACATCAAGGGCTTGCAGCGCATGGGCGCGGAGATCGTGGTCGAACATGGCTACATGATCGCCAAGGTGCCCAAGGGCCGCGAACGGCTCAAGGGCGCGAGCATCACCACCGACATGGTGACCGTGACGGGCACCGAGAATTTCTTGATGGCCGCGACGCTGGCCGAGGGCGAAACCATCCTCGAGAACGCGGCGATGGAGCCGGAGATCGTCGACCTCGCCGAAATGCTGATCGCGATGGGCGCGAAGATCGAGGGCCACGGCACCTCGAAAATCCGGATCCAGGGCGTCGACAAGCTGCATGGCTGCACGCATCGCGTGGTCGCCGACCGCATCGAGTGCGGCACGTTCCTGTGCGCCGTGGCGGCCACGGGCGGCGAAGCGCTGCTGCGGCATGGCCGCGCGGACCACCTCGAAATCGTCATCGACCTGCTGCGCGCGGCGGGCGCCAAGGTGACGCAGGTGGAAGAAGGCATCCGCATCGAATCCCACGGGCGGCTGCAGGCGCAAAGCTTCCGCACCACGGAATATCCCGGCTTCCCCACCGACATGCAGGCGCAGTTCATGGCGCTCAACTGCATCTCGGAAGGCTCCGCCAAGATCACCGAGACGATCTTCGAGAACCGCTTCATGCACGTGAACGAACTCGTGCGCCTGGGGGCGAACATCCACGTCGACGGCAAGTTCGCGGTCATGCAGGGCGTCGAGAAGATGTCCGGCGCGATCGTGATGGCGACCGACCTGCGCGCGTCCGCCAGCCTGGTCATCGCCGGACTGGTCGCCGATGGCGAAACCATGGTCGACCGCATCTACCACCTGGACCGCGGCTACGAGCGCATGGAAGAGAAACTCACCGGTCTCGGCGCCGACATCGAACGGATCAAATGACCCCCCGCGCAAGCCTCCCCGGGGGCTTGCGTAAAATTCGGGGATGACAGTCACGCTCGCCCTGTCCAAGGGCCGCATTTTCGAGGAGACCGCGCCGCTGCTCGCGCGCGCGGGCATCGAGGTGCTCGACGATCCTGAGAAGTCTCGCAAGCTGATCCTCGCCACGAGCGAGCCCGGCCTGCGCGTCGTGGTCGTTCGCGCGACCGACGTGCCCACGTACGTGCAATACGGCGGCGCCGACCTCGGCGTGACGGGCAAGGACACCTTGATCGAGCATGGCGGCGAGGGCCTCTACCAGCCCCTCGACCTGCAGATCGCGAAGTGCCGCGTGAGCGTGGCGGTCCGCTCGGATTTCGACTACGCCAATGCGGTGCGCCAGGGCGCGCGGCTGCGCGTCGCGACGAAGTACACGGCGATCGCACGCGATTTCTTCGCGGCCAAGGGCGTCCACGTCGACCTGATCAAGCTCTATGGCAGCATGGAGCTCGCCCCGCTGACCGGCCTGGCCGACGCCATCGTCGACCTCGTGTCCACGGGCGGGACGCTGCGTGCGAACAACCTCGTCGAGGTCGAACGCATCATGGAAATCAGCTCGCGCCTGGTCGTGAACCAGGCCGCGCTGAAGCTCAAGCGCGAACCCATCCGCCGCCTTATCGACATCTTCTCGAAGAGTGTTGTCCCCGCCCCTGCACTGAATTGACATGGCCGATCCTGCCCGCCCCTTGCGCCTGTCCACAGCAGACGCCGGCTTCGACGCCGCGTTCATGCAGCGGCTGCACTGGTCGGCGGAGACCGATGCGGGCGTGGAGCAGGCGGTCGAGCGCATCCTCGCGGACGTGCGTTCGCGCGGCGACGCCGCCGTGCTCGAGTACACGAACCGCTTCGACGCGGTGGGTGCGAACTCGCTGCGCGAACTGGAACTCTCCGCGTCCGAGCTGAAGTCGGCGTTCGACGGCCTGCCGGCGAAGCAGCGCGATGCGCTGGAGTCGGCGGCCCAGCGCGTGCGCCGCTATCACGAAGCGCAGAAGCGGGCCTCGGGCGAAAGCTGGCAGTACCGCGACGAAGACGGCACGCTGCTCGGGCAGAAGGTCACGCCGATCGACCGCGTGGGCATCTACGTGCCGGGCGGCAAGGCGGCGTATCCGTCGTCGGTGCTGATGAACGCGATTCCCGCGCACGTCGCAGGCGTGGGCGAGATCGTCATGGTCGTGCCCATGCCGCGCGGCGAGCGCAATGCGCTCGTGCTGGCGGCGGCGCACGTGGCCGGCGTCTCGCGCATCTTCGCCGTGGGCGGCGCGCAGGCCGTGGGCGCGCTCGCGTACGGCACGGCGTCGATCCCGCGCGTCGACAAGATCACCGGCCCCGGCAACGCCTACGTCGCGAGCGCCAAGCGGCGCGTGTTCGGCCAGGTCGGCATCGACATGATCGCGGGTCCGAGCGAAATCCTCGTGCTCGCCGACGGCAGCACACCGGCGGACTGGGTCGCGATGGATCTGTTCTCGCAGGCCGAGCACGACGAACTCGCGCAGAGCATCCTGCTGTGCCCCGATGCGAAGTACATCGACGAGGTCCAGCGCGCCATCGACCGGCTGCTGCCGGAGATGCCGCGCGCGGGGATCATCGCGAAGTCGCTTTCCGGACGCGGCGCGCTGATCCACACGCGCTCGATGGACGAGGCCTGCGAGATCAGCAACCGCGTCGCGCCGGAGCACCTGGAGATCGCGAGCCGGGAACCGCACCGGTGGGAGCCGCTGCTGCGGCATGCCGGCGCGATCTTCCTCGGCGGCTTCACCAGCGAATCGCTCGGCGACTACTGCGCCGGGCCGAACCACGTGCTGCCCACCAGCACGACGGCGCGTTTCTCCAGCCCGCTGGGGGTCTACGACTTCCAGAAGCGCAGCAGCCTCATCGAGGTGAGCGAAGCGGGCGCGGCGAAGCTCGGCCCCATCGCCGCCGAACTCGCCTACGGCGAGGGCCTGCAGGCGCATGCGCGCGCCGCCGAGATGCGATACGAGCGCTGAAAGCCCGATGCCATGACCCGAACCCGCAACACCGCAGCGCTGATCCGCCAGGACGTGCAGTCCATGCACGCCTACGCCATCCAGGACTCGCGCGGGCTCGTCAAGCTCGATGCGATGGAGAATCCGCACCGCCTGCCGCCCGAGCTGCGCCGCGCGCTCGGCGAGCGGCTGGCCGACGTCGCGCTCAATCGCTACCCCGGCGCGCGCATCGACGAGCTGCGGGCCGCGCTGGCGAAGCACGCCAGGATGCCGGCCGGCTTCGACCTCATGCTCGGCAACGGCTCCGACGAGCTCATCTCGCTGCTGGCGGTGGCGTGCGACGTGCCGGGCGCATCGATCCTTGCGCCGCTGCCCGGCTTCGTGATGTACGCGATGAGCGCGCAGCTGCAGGGCCTGAAATTCCACGGCGTGGACCTCACGCCGGACTTCGAGCTCGACGAGAAGGCGATGCTGGCCGCCATCGAGCAGCATCGTCCCTCGATCGTCTATCTCGCGTACCCGAACAACCCCACGGCCAATCTCTGGAGCGATGCGACCATCGAGAAGATCGTGGAGGCCGCGCCGGGGTTCGTCGTCATCGACGAGGCCTACCAGCCCTTCGCCAGCCGCAGTTATCTAGACCGCGTCGCGCGCCACGATCACGTGCTGCTGATGCGCACGATGAGCAAGTTCGGCCTGGCCGGCGTCCGCATCGGCTACATGATCGCGCCGAAGGCGCTGATCGCCGAGGTCGACAAGGTGCGTCCGCCCTACAACATCAGCGTCCTCAATGCCGAGGCCGCGCTCTTCGCGCTGGAGTACGAGGACGTGTTCGCCGCGCAGGCCCGCGAGATCCGCTCGGAGCGCGAGCGGCTGCAGCAGGCGCTTGCCGACATGCCCGGCGTCAAATCCTTCCCCAGCGAAGCCAACATGATCCTCGTGCGCGTGCCGGATCCGGCCGCTGCCTTCGAAGGACTCAAGTCCCGCGGGGTGCTGGTCAAGAACGTTTCTAGAATGCATCCTTTGCTGGCCGGTTGCCTGCGCCTGACCGTCGGGACGCCCGACGAGAACACGCAGCTGATCTCGGCCCTGCGAGCCTCCTTATGACCGTCGATTCCAGCCCTCCCGCAAACCGCACCGCCGAAGTCACGCGCAATACCGCCGAGACGCAGATCACCGTGCGCGTCGGACTCGACGGCACGGGCCGGGCGAGCCTGTCCACCGGCATCGGCTTCTTCGACCACATGCTGGACCAGATCGCGCGCCACGGCCTGATCGACCTCGCCATCGAGGCGAAGGGCGACCTCCACATCGACGGCCACCACACGGTGGAGGACGTCGGCATCACCCTCGGCCAGGCGGTCAACAAGGCGGTGGGCGACAAGAAGGGCATCCGCCGCTACGGCCATGCCTACGTTCCGCTCGACGAGGCGCTGTCGCGCGTGGTCATCGACTTCTCCGGCCGCCCGGGCCTCGTGCTGAACGTCCCCTTCAAGAGCGGGATGATCGGCACCTTCGACACGCAGCTTGCGCACGAGTTCTTCCAGGGCTTCGTCAACCACGCGTTCGTCACGCTGCACATCGACAACCTTCGCGGCGAGAACGCGCACCACCAGTGCGAGACCGTGTTCAAGGCCTTCGCCCGCGCGCTGCGCTCGGCGCTGGAGCTCGACCCGCGTTCGGCCGGCACGATCCCGTCCACCAAGGGCAGTCTCTGACGCCTGCGCGCCCGGAACGCCACCCGTCCAACGCATGAGAACCGTCGCAGTCGTCGATTACGGCATGGGCAACCTGCGCTCCGTGTCGCAGGCGGTCATGCACGTCGCGCGCGACAGCGGCCTGCAGGCGGTTATCACTTCGCGCCCGGAGGACGTGCGCGCAGCCGAGCGGGTCGTCCTGCCGGGGCAGGGCGCCATGCCGGACTGCATGCGCGAGCTTCGCGACTCGGGCCTGCTCGAGTCCGTGCTGGAGGCCGCGGCCGCCAAACCCCTCTTCGGCGTGTGCGTCGGCATGCAGATGCTGCTCGATCGCAGCGACGAGGGGCCCACCGAAGGCCTGGGCCTGATCCACGGGGAGGTCCGCAAATTCGACCTGGCGGGCCGCCTGCAGGCCGATGGCAGCCGCTTCAAGGTGCCCCAGATGGGCTGGAACCGCGTCTGGCAGACGCAGCCCCATGCCCTGTGGCAGGGCGTCCCGGACGGCAGCTATTTCTATTTCGTCCACAGTTTCTACGCCCGGCCGTCCGATTCGCGCCACAGCGCGGGGGAGGCGGATTACGGGGGCCGCTTTACCGCGGCCGTGGCTCGCGATAATATTTTTGCGACCCAGTTCCATCCCGAGAAAAGCGCCGACCAGGGACTCGCCCTCTACCGCAACTTCCTGACCTGGAATCCCTGAGTCTCTTCGCCACTTCCTGACGCCGCGCAAGCCCCCGATGCTCCTCATTCCCGCGATAGACCTGAAAGACGGCCATTGCGTCCGCCTGAAACAGGGCGACATGGACCAGGCCACCACCTTCAGCGAGGACCCGGCGGCCATGGCGCGCCAATGGCTCGCGCGCGGCGCGCGCCGGCTGCACCTCGTGGACCTCAACGGCGCCTTCGCCGGCAAGCCGCAGAACATGGTCGCCATCAAGTCGATCCTGAAGGCCGTGGGCAGCGACATCCCGGTGCAGCTGGGCGGCGGCATCCGCGACCTGGACACGATCGAGCGCTACATCGACGCCGGCCTGCGCTACGTGATCATCGGGACGGCCGCCGTGAAGAACCCCGGCTTCCTCAAGGACGCCTGCAGCGCCTTCGGCGGGCACGTGATCGTGGGCCTCGACGCCCGGGACGGCAAGGTCGCCACCGACGGCTGGAGCAAGCTCACGGGCCACGAGGTGGTCGACCTGGCGCGCAAGTTCGAAGACTACGGCGTCGACGCCATCGTCTACACCGACATCGGCCGCGACGGCATGCTCTCGGGCATCAACATCGAAGCGACGGTGAAGCTCGCGCAGGCGCTGTCCATTCCCGTCGTTGCCTCGGGCGGGCTTTCGAACCTCGAGGACATCCGCAATCTGTGCGCGGTGGAGGACGAGGGCATCGAGGGCGTGATCTGCGGGCGCGCAATCTATTCCGGCGACCTCGATTTCGTCAAGGCGCAGGAACTGGCCGACGAACTGGGTTCCTGACCGTCATTCCCGCGAAGGCCCCTCGGGAGCCCTGGGTCCCCGCCTTCGCGGGGACGACGACAATACGCTCATGCTCGCCAAACGCATCATCCCCTGCCTCGACGTCACCGGAGGCCGGGTCGTCAAGGGCGTCAACTTTCTCGAACTGCGCGATGCCGGCGACCCGGTGGAGATCGCCGCGCGCTACAACGAGCAGGGCGCCGACGAACTGACCTTCCTCGACATCACGGCCACCAGCGACGGGCGCGACCTCATCCTGCACATCATCGAGGCGGTGGCGTCGCAGGTGTTCATCCCCCTTACCGTGGGCGGCGGGGTGCGCACGGTGGATGACGTGCGCCGGCTGCTCAATGCGGGCGCCGACAAGACCAGCTTCAATTCGGCCGCCATCGCGAACCCGGAGGTCATCGAGGCCGCATCGGCGAAATACGGCGCGCAGTGCATCGTCGTCGCCATCGACGCCAAGCGGCGCAGTGCGGAAGAAGCCGCCACGCGCGGCCCCGGCTGGGATGTCTACAGCCATGGCGGGCGGCGCAACACGGGCCTCGACGCCGTGCAATGGGCCTCCGACATGGCGAGACGCGGCGCCGGCGAGATCCTGCTCACCAGCATGGACCGCGATGGCACCAAAGCGGGCTTCGACCTCGAACTCACCCGGGCCGTGAGCGATGCGGTGCCCGTTCCCGTGATCGCCTCCGGCGGCGTCGGCAACCTCGACCACCTGGCCGACGGCGTGCAGCAGGGCGGGGCGGATGCGGTCCTGGCGGCCAGCATCTTCCATTACGGCGAATACACGGTGCATCAGGCGAAGGAACGCATGGCCGCCCGCGGGATCCCCGTCCGGCTTTGAAGGCGCCTTCCAGGGCGCCCGCCGCCGCCGGTTCGGGAGGCGACAATACGGCCATGGATTGGCTCGATCAAGTGCGCTGGGATTCACAGGGGCTCGTTCCGGCGATTGCCCAGGAGGCTTCGACCGGCGACGTGCTGATGTTCGCGTGGATGGACCGCGAGGCGTTGCGCAGGACGGCCGAACTTGGCCGCGCGGTGTACTTCAGCCGCTCGCGCGGCAACCTGTGGTTCAAGGGCGAGGAGTCGGGCCACGTGCAGCAGGTCCACGAGGTGCGCCTCGACTGCGACAACGACGTGGTGCTGCTCAAGGTCACGCAGCTCGGGCATGATCCCTCCATTGCCTGCCACACCGGCCGTCACAGCTGTTTTTTCCATCTTCTGAAGGACGGTCGCTGGCAGGAAGTCGATCCGGTCTTGAAAGACCCGCAGGCCATCTACAAGTGAGTGCCATGACGAGCAACGATTCCCTCGCGCGCCTCGCCGCCGTGATCGAGAGCCGCAAACCGGCGAACGGCGGCGATCCGCAGACGAGCTACGTCGCCCGCCTGCTGGACAAGGGTCCCGACGCGTTCCTCAAGAAGATCGGCGAGGAAGCGACCGAGGTCGTCATGGCCGCCAAGGACAACGACCCGCCCAAGATCGTGAGCGAGGTCGCCGATCTCTGGTTCCATTGCATGATCGCGCTCGCGCACCACGGCCTTGCGCCGGCCGATGTGATCCGCGAACTCGAACGCCGCGAGGGGCTCGGCGGACTCGACGAAAAGGCATTGCGCAAGGCGCGCAGGCGCGAAGGAGAAGCAGGCTCATGAACGATTCCGACGTCATCACCGTCAAGAACCAGGGCGACCGCACGATCATGCACGTGCTGTACGGCCTGCACACGCTTGCGCCGTTCACCTTCCTCACGCTCTCGGTCATCGCGCTGATCGTCAACTACGTGAAACGGCCGGACGAGCACGATCCGCTCTACGTCACCCACCACAACTACATGATTTCCACCTTCTGGTGGGCCGTCCTGTGGTTCCTGCTGACCAGCTGGCTCTGGATCTTCTTCCTGCTGCCCGGAATGGTGGCGTGGACGGTCATCGGCCTGTGGTATCTCTACCGCTACATCCGCGGCTGGATGCGCTTCAACAATCACCAGGCACCGGCATGAGCCACGACCCGAACTGCATCTTCTGCAAGATCGTCGAGGGGAAAATCCCTTCGAGGAAGGTCTACGAGGACGATGACATCCTCGCGTTCCACGACATCCAGCCCTGGGCGCCGGTCCACTTCCTGCTGATCCCGAAAGAGCACGTCACCTCGATGGCGCACGTCGAGGATGCGCATGGCCCCATGCTCGGCAAGCTGATGACGCTGATTCCGAAACTGGCGCGGCAGGAGGGGTGCAGGCCGTATCCCGAGGGCGGTTTCCGCGTGATCGTCAATACCGGCGGCGATGGCATGCAGGAAGTGCAGCACCTGCACGTTCACGTGATCGGCGGCCCGCGCCCCTGGAAAAAGGGCTAGGGGCAGGCCCGCGAACAAGCCCGGCCGCTGCGGATGAACTTCGGCCAACCCGTAGAATCCCACCAGTCTGTACAGGAGTCTCGCAATGGGTTCGTTTTCGATTTGGCACTGGCTCATCGTTTTGCTGGTGGTCGTGCTGATCTTCGGCACCAAGAAGCTGAAGAACATGGGCTCCGACCTCGGCGGCGCCGTGAAGGGCTTCAAGGACGGCATGAAGGACGGGTCCACCACCACGGCCGATGCCCCCGTGCCGCCCGCGGGCCAGGTGACCGGCGCGGTTCCTCCGCAAGCCGAACGGACCACCATCGACGTCGAGGCGAAGAACAAGTCCTGACGCACCCGGCACCGATCCCGTGATCGACCTCGGTCTCTCGAAGATGGCGCTCATCGGCGCCGTGGCCCTCATCGTCATCGGGCCGGAAAAACTGCCGCGCGTCGCGCGGACGATCGGCACGCTGCTGGGCAAGGCCCAGCGCTACGTCGCCGACGTCAAGGCCGAGGTCAATCGCTCCATGGACCTCGACGAACTCCGCAAGATGAAGGAGACGGTCGAGACCGCGGCGCGCGACGTCGAGGGATCGATGCACACCGCCGCGAGCGACTTCGAGAAGGACTGGGCCGATGCGACGACGACCGCGCACACGGCCCTGCCCGAGCCGCCGTCGTTCCCCGAGTACAAGCACCCGAAGAAGAAGTGGCGCCAGAAGCAGGGCGCCGTGCCGCACTGGTACAAGGCGCGCGCGGGCGTTCGCAGCAAGGCGCTCTCGGGCGCGGCGCGCGTCGCGAAGTACCGGCCGCACAAGTTCAACTGATGTCCGATCCCACCAAGGAAGACGAGCTCGCCGGCACCGAGCAGCCCTTCGTCGCTCACCTCGTCGAACTGCGCGACCGGCTCATCCGCGCACTGCTCGCCGTCGGCGTTGTCGCGGCCGTGCTGGCCGTGTGGCCAGGACCGGCCGCGCTCTACGACATCCTCGCCGCGCCGCTGATCGCTCACCTGCCCAAGGGCGCCACCCTGATCGCCACGTCGGTCATCTCGCCCTTCATCGTGCCGCTGAAGATCCTGCTGATGGCGGCCTTCCTCATCGCGCTGCCGGTCGTCCTCTACCAGGTGTGGGCCTTCGTCGCGCCGGGACTCTATTCGCACGAGAAGAAGCTCGTGATGCCGCTGGTGATCTCGAGCACCATCCTCTTTTTCCTCGGCGTCGGCTTCTGCTATTTTTTCGTGTTCGGGCAGGTGTTCTCGTTCATCCAGAGCTTCGCGCCGAAGAGCATCACGGCCGCGCCGGACATCGAGGCCTATCTCAGTTTCGTGATGACGATGTTCCTGGCGTTCGGCGCCGCCTTCGAAGTGCCGATCGTCGTGATCGTGCTCGCGCGCATGGGCATCGTGCCGGTGGAGAAGCTCAAGGAGTTCCGCGGCTATTTCATCGTCCTGGCGTTCATCATCGCGGCGATCATCACGCCGCCGGACGTGGTGTCGCAGCTCGCGCTCGCGGTGCCGATGTGCATCCTGTACGAGATCGGCATCTGGGCTGCGCAGATCTTCATCAAGCACACCAAGGCGCCCGAAGAGGCCGAGAAGCCGCCGGAAGAAGCCGCGAAGCCCTGAGCCGGGCGCGGGATCAACGCGGAAGCTGCGGCACCTGCGGATACTGAGGCTGCTGCGGTTGCTGTTGTTGCGCCAGCGAGCGGGGTTTCGGCCGCTTGCCCGGCGTCACGTCGACGTCGACACCGTCGTCGCGGCGCTGCAGGCGGAACTTCGCCGGCACGCCGGGCTTCAGTCCGGCCACGCCGCTGAGGAGTTCGGACACCGTGCTCACCGGTTTCCCGGCCACTTCCACGATCACGTCGCCCGGCCGGATGCCGGCCTGCGCTGCCGGCCCGTTCTGCAGCACGCCGGTGATGAGCACGCCCTTGCGCGTCTTCACGCCGAAGGTCTCCATGAGCTCGGGGGACAGCTCCGCCGGCTCCACGCCGATCCAGCCCCGCGTGACCACGCCCTCCTTCACGATGCCCTCGAGCACCTGCTTGGCGGTCGACACGGGAATCGCGAAACCGATGCCCATGCTGCCGCCGGAGCGCGAATAGATCGCCGTGTTGATGCCCATCAGGTGGCCGTTGACGTCGACCAGCGCGCCGCCCGAGTTGCCGGGGTTGATGGCCGCGTCGGTCTGGATGAAATTCTCGAAGGTGTTGATGCCCAGCTGGTTGCGCCCCACCGCGCTCACGATGCCGGAGGTCACGGTCTGGCCCACGCCGAACGGGTTGCCGATGGCGAGCACCTGGTCGCCGACCTGCAGCGCGTCGGAATTGCCCAGCGTGATGGCGGGCAGGCGGTCGAGCGACACGCGCAGGATGGCGAGGTCGGTCTCCGGGTCGGTGCCGATCACCTTGGCCTGCGTGCGCCGGCTGTCGTTGAGGACGACTTCGATTTCCGACGCGCCTTCGACCACGTGGTTGTTGGTCAGGATGTAGCCTTCGGCGCTGATGATGACGCCGCTGCCCAGGCCCGCTTGCGGATGGTTGTTGGCCTGGTCGCCGAAGAAGAACTTGAACCAGGGGTCGTTGGCATACGGGTGCTGGCGGCTCGGCCCCTTGCTGGTGTTGATGCTGACGACCGCGGCCGAGGCGCGCTGCGCGGCCTGTCGCAGGCTGCCCGCGGGCACGTACCCGGGGGCGGCGGGCGCGGGCGCCTCCACCAGCGACACGCCGGTGGTGCCGGTCGACACGGCGCGCTGCCGAACCCACTCGGGCTTGAGCGTGACGACCACGAAATAGGCGGCCAGCAGCACGGTGACCGCCTGCGAGAAAACGAGCCAGTAGCGCTTCATGCCGCGAGTGTAGACCTCGCGCGCACGCGCAGGGCGGCGGGCGGTCAGGCGCGGGTCGGCACCAGCGGCGCGGCGGGCCGGGGGGGCGTGCGGCCGCCGAAGTCGGCATCTTCGACCGGCACGGGCGTCTCGGTGTGGGGGTCGAGCACCGCCGCCCGGGAGCGGATGCCGCGCGCGAATTCGGCGAGGCGCTGCGCGTCGTGCAGGATGTCCTCGACCGCCGTGCTGCCGGGCGTGAGATGGACGATGCCGACGCCGACGTCCGGCTGCAGCCGGATACGCGTGCGGTTCGCGCCCGACACGTCGAGCGGCCGACGCAGGGCGCTGGCGATGCGCAGGCCCAGCGTGCGCAGGTGGGCGGGGGTGGGGATGGTCTCGACGAGCACGATGAAGCAGCGCTCCCAGTAGCGCCCGACCGGGTTGACCACGCCCACCTCGGACTGGATGCGGTGGCCCATGGCGACGAAGAGTTCGTTGAGGCCGCTGGCGCCCACCTGCGCGGCGAGGTTCTCGGTGTCGAAGACGATGATGGCCACCACCGCGCCGTCGCGTCCCGTGCTGCGGCGGCGGCGCTGCGCCCGGACGAGCTTCTGGACGAGGGCGAACGCGCTGAACAACTGCGTGAGCGGGTCGAGCTGCGCCAGCGCGCTGCGCCCCGCGCGCACGGCGCTGTCCTGGCGGCTGCGCAACCACACCATCAGCCCGACGCTTCCGGTGAAGACGACGGCGCAGAAGGCCACGACCCCCTGGCTGAATGTGCCGAGTTCCCACACGCCGCTCGCCTGGCCGTAGAGGCCGGCGATCGCGGGGAGCGCCAGTGCGCCGCCGGCGGCCATGCCGAGGGCGAGGCGGTCGCCGAGCAGGTGCGCGCGGACGGTGAGCCACAGCAGCATGGCGCCATTGAGCAGGCAGACGGCGGCGGAAGCGGGCAACTGGTGGTCCCAGGGCAGTGCGAGGCAGGCGACGCCGGCCAGCGGCGTGACGAAGGCGCCGGCCCGCAGGCCGCTGGCCATGACGCCGTCGCGCTGCCGGGCCTGCAGCCAGCCGCGAACCCAGAAGTCGCCCATGGCATTGCAGGCGGGGCCGATGACGACCTGCACGATCCGCAGGAGGTGGGGGTCGAGCGCGGGCCAGATCTGGCCCGGCAGGCCGCTCATGAAGAAGACGAACAGCAGCGTGAGCAGGTGATACGCCAGGGCCTGGGCGCTCGCGCGGCTGCGGTTGACGGCGGCTTCGACGGCGCCGAAGAGCACGACGGCGCCCATGGCGCCCATCGCCATGCTCCAGATCACCAGTTCGAGCACGCTCATCGGATCTCCGTCGTCGTGCATCAATACTGTGCCGGCGCAATGGGGTTGCGATACAGACGAACGTAGGAGAATCGGCGCCATGGCCGACCGCGACGCGCTGCTGCGCACTTTCGACGAACTGCTGGAGCCCGGGCGCTTCAGGGACTACGGGCCCAACGGGCTGCAGGTGGAAGGGCGGGGCGAGGTCCGCCGCATCGTCTCGGGGGTCACCGCAAGCCTGGCGCTCATCGAGGCGGCGATCGCCGCGCACGCCGATGCGATCTTCGTCCACCACGGGCTTTTCTGGCGAGGCCAGGACGGGCGCGTCACGGGCTGGATGAAGAAAAGGCTCGCCGCCTTGCTCGCGCACGACGTCAGCCTCTTCGCCTACCACCTGCCGCTCGATGCGCACCCCGAACTGGGCAACAACGCGCAACTGGGCGCGAAACTGGGCCTGCGCGCGGCGTCGCGCTTCGGCGAGCAGGACCTCGGCTTCCTCGGTGGCCGCGCCGATGGCGGCGCATTTGCCGGCGCGGGCGACCTCGCCCGCCACGTGGAGCAGTCGCTCGGCCGCACCGTCACATGCGTGGACGGCGCGCGCGGTCCCGTGTCGCGCATCGCCTGGTGTACGGGCGGGGCGCAGGGCTATTTCGAAGCCGCCATCGCCGCGGGCGCGCAGGCCTTCCTCACGGGCGAGATTTCCGAGCCGCAGGCCCACTACGCGCGCGAAAGCGGGGTGAGCTTCCTCGCCTGCGGCCACCACGCCACGGAACGCTATGGCGCGCCGGCCGTCGCCGCCGAGGCGGCGAGGCGGCACGGCATCGAGCACCGTTTCATCGATATCGACAATCCGGCATGAGCCCGCCCCTGGCGATCACGATGGGCGACCCGGCCGGCATCGGCCCGGAGATCGTCGCGAAGGCGTTCCGCGAGCAGCCCGCGCTGCTGCGCGGCGCATTCGTCGCGGGCGACGTCGCCTGCATGCGGCGCGCGGCGCAGTGGGTGGCGCAAGGGCGCACGGCACTTCCGGTCGCACTTGTCGAACATCCGGCACAGGCTTTCGACGCGCCGCCGAACTGCATTCCCGTGATGCAGGTCGCCGCCGCCGCGCCGCCGCCCGCACCCGGCCGAATCGATGCCGCGGCTGGGCGCATGGCCGCGGAGTGCGTCGTTTGGGCCGCGCGCGCCGCGCTGCGTGGCGAGATCGCGGCACTCGTCACGGCGCCCCTGCACAAGGAGGCGCTTTCCGCGGCCGGATTCGCCTACCCCGGCCACACCGAACTCCTGCAGGCCGAATCGGCGTCGCACCTGGGCAGGGCCGTCGCCGACGTGCCCGTGCGCATGATGCTGGCCAACGACGAACTGCGCACCGTGCTCGTGAGCATCCACATGGCGCTGCGCGCGGCCATCGACGCCGTGACCGTTCCCGCCGTGCTCGAGACCCTGCGCATCGCGCACGCCTCGCTGGCGCCGCCGCTCGGGCGCATGCCGCGCATCGCGGTGGCGGGCCTGAATCCGCACGCGGGCGAGGGCGGCCTCTTCGGCCGCGAGGAGATCGAGACGATCGCCCCGGCCGTCGCGCTGGCGCGTGCCGAGGGCATCGACGCGCACGGCCCCTTCGCGCCCGACACCGTCTTCATGCGCGCCCGTCGCGGCGAGTTCGACGTCGTCGTCGCCATGTACCACGACCAGGGACTGATCCCGGTGAAGTACCTCGGTGTGGAAAAGGGCGTGAACGTGACCCTGGGGCTGCCGCTGGTGCGCACCAGCCCCGACCACGGGACGGCGTTCGACATCGCCGGGACGGGCCGGGCCGACGCGGCGAGCCTCGTCGAGGCGGTGCGGGTCGCGCGCTCGCTCGTCACGCGCGCGCGGGACGCGGCGCCGCGTGGAATTGCCCACAACCGCTCCGCTACAATCGCGGGTTGACCCCAATTCTGCTTTCCCCTTCGAGGATCCCATGAGCAACACCCCCGAGGATGCCAGCAAGCGGACGTGGCTGATCGCGTCCACCTGTGCCGGTGTCGTGGGTGCCGGCTTCACCGCCGTGCCCTTCGTCTCCAGCTTCCAGCCATCGGAGCGGGCCAAAGCGGCCGGCGCGCCGGTCGAGGTCGACATTTCCGCGCTGCGCCCCGGCGAGAAGCTCACGGTTGAGTGGCGCGGCAAGCCGGTGTGGATCATGAAGCGCACGCCCGAGCAGCTCGCCTCGCTCGGCAAGCACGAGTCGCAGCTGGCCGATCCCAAGTCCGTCCGCACGGCTTTCCCGACGCCCGACTACGCGAAGAACCAGGCCCGTTCGATCAAGCCCGACGTCTTCGTGGCCGTCGGCATCTGCTCGCACCTCGGCTGCTCGCCCAGCGACAAGCTGCAGGCCGGCCCCCAGCCCTCGCTGCCGGACGACTGGCAAGGCGGCTTCCTGTGCCCGTGCCACGGTTCCACCTTCGACCTCGCCGGCCGCGTGTTCGCCAACAAGCCGGCGCCGGACAACCTCGAAGTTCCCCCGCACATGTACCTGTCCGACACCCGCCTGCTGATCGGCGAAGACAAGAAGGCGTGAGGCGGAAATGGCCGAATTCAAGGAAATCTCCCCCAACGCCAGCTACAGCGCCAAGCTGACCAACTGGTTCGACAACCGCTTTCCGACGGCGTTCGCGGCCTACCGCGACCACATGTCGGAGTACTACGCGCCGAAGAACTTCAACTTCTGGTACTTCTTCGGTTCGCTGGCGATGCTGGTGCTCGTCATCCAGATCGTCACGGGCATCTTCCTCGTGATGCACTACAAGCCGGACGCGGCGCTCGCGTTCGGCTCGGTCGAGTACATCATGCGCGACGTCCCCTGGGGCTGGCTGATCCGCTACATGCACTCCACCGGCGCCTCGGCGTTCTTCGTGGTGGTGTACCTGCACATGTACCGCGGCCTCATCTACGGCAGCTACCGCAAGCCGCGCGAACTCGTCTGGGTGTTCGGCTGCCTGATCTTCCTGATGCTGATGGCCGAAGCCTTCTTCGGCTACCTCCTCCCGTGGGGACAGATGTCCTACTGGGGCGCGCAGGTGATCGTGAACCTGTTCGCGGCGGTGCCTTTCATCGGCCCCGACCTCGCGCTGCTGATCCGCGGCGACTACGTCGTGAGCGATGCCACGCTCAACCGCTTCTTCAGCTTCCACGTCATCGCCATCCCGCTGGTGCTGCTCGGCCTCGTCGCCGCGCACATCCTGGCGCTGCACGATGTGGGTTCGAACAACCCGGACGGTGTCGAGATCAAGGGCCCCAACGCCCCGAAGGACGCCAACGGCAAGCCGCTCGACGGCATTCCGTTCCATCCGTACTACTCGGTCCACGACATCCTGGGCGTCTCGGTGTTCCTGATGGTGTTCACCGCGATCATCTTCTTCGCGCCGGAATTCGGGGGCTACTTCCTCGAGTACAACAACTTCATCCCGGCCGACTCGCTGAAGACGCCCGCGCACATCGCCCCGGTGTGGTACTTCACGCCCTACTACTCGATGCTGCGCGCCACCACCGACGTGATGGTCAACGTGTTCTGCGTGCTCGTGGGACTCGCCGCCCTGGTGGCCCTGGTCAAGGGCAAGCTGCCCGGCTTCCTGAAGATCGCCATCGTGGTGGCTGCCGTCGTCGCGATCGGCCTGCTGAAGGTGTTCGACGCCAAGTTCTGGGGTGTCGTCGTCATGGGAGCCGCGGTCATCATCCTGTTCTTCCTGCCGTGGCTCGACCGCAGCCCCGCCAAGTCGATCCGGTACCGTCCGGGCTGGCACAAGGCGGTGTACGGCGTCTTCGTCGTGTTCTTCGTCATCCTCGGCTACCTGGGCATCCAGCCGCCGTCGGACCTCGGGACGATCGTCGCGCAGGTCGGCACGGTCTTCTATTTCGGTTTCTTCCTGCTGATGCCGTGGTGGAGCCGCATGGGCGAATTCAAGCCCGTGCCCGATCGCATCACCTTCGCGGCGCATTGAGCGGAGGACGGCACCCATGAAAAAACTTCTCCTGATCCTCGTGGCCGCATTCGGCATCGCCGGCGCGCATGCGGCCGGCGGCGACAGCATCGCCTGGGACAAGGCGCCCAACAAGACCAACGACCTGCCCGCGCTGCAGAACGGCGCGAAGCTGTTCGCCAACTACTGCCTGAACTGCCACTCGGCCGCGTTCATGCGCTACAACCGCCTGACCGACATCGGCCTGTCGGAGCAGCAGATCAAGGACAACCTGCTGTTCGGCGACGCGAAGGTCGGCGACACTATGAAGGCCGCGATCGACCCGAAGGATGCGAAGGAATGGTTCGGCGCCAACCCGCCCGACCTCACCCTGATCGCCCGTTCGCGTTCCGGCCACGGCGGCACCGGCGCCGACTACCTCTACACCTACCTGCGCACGTACTACCGCGACGACGAGAAGCCCACGGGCTGGAACAACCTCGCGTTCCCGAACGTCGGCATGCCGCATGCGCTGTGGGAACTGCAGGGCGAGCGCGAGCCGGTATTCGGCACCGTCAAGTCGCACGGGCTCGACGTCAAGGTCTTCCAGGGCTGGAAGCAGGTCAGCGCCGGCGCCATGACCCCGCAGCAGTACGACGCCGCGGTCGGCGACCTCGTCGGCTTTCTGCAATGGATGGGCGAGCCGACGCAGAACACGCGCGTGCGCGTGGGCGTCTGGGTTCTATTGTTTCTCGGCATCTTCACAGTGATTGCGTGGCGCCTGAACGCCGCCTTCTGGAAGAACGTCAAGTAACCCGCATCTGCCTTCATTCAGGGACACGGTGGCGCGACGCTCCCGTGTCCTTCCCCTTTTAGAAACGGAGCTCCGCCATGATGGTGCTGTACTCGGGAACCACCTGCCCCTTCTCCCACCGCTGCCGTTTTGTCCTGTTCGAAAAGGGCATGGACTTCGAGATCCGCGACGTCGACCTGTACAACAAGCCCGAGGACATCAACGTGATGAACCCCTACGGGCAGGTGCCGATCCTGGTCGAGCGCGACCTGATCCTGTACGAGTCGAACATCATCAACGAGTACATCGACGAGCGCTTCCCCCATCCGCAGCTGATGCCCGGCGACCCGGTCGACCGCGCGCGCGTGCGCCTGTTCCTGCTCAATTTCGAGAAGGAACTGTTCGTTCACGTGAGCACGCTCGAGTCGCGCGCCGCGAAGTCCAACGAGAAGCTGCTCGAAAAGGCGCGCAACCACATCCGCGACCGCCTCACGCAGCTCGCCCCGGTGTTCCTCAAGAACAAGTACATGCTGGGCGACAATTTCTCGATGCTCGACGTCGCCATCGCGCCCCTGCTGTGGCGTCTGGACTACTACGGCATCGAGCTGTCGAAAAACGCGGCGCCGCTGCTGAAGTACGCCGAGCGCATCTTCTCGCGCCCCGCGTACATCGAGGCGCTCACGCCGTCCGAGAAGGTGATGCGCAAATGACTGTGACCCCTACGCTCCTCGACTGAGCTGCTTCCATGAACGCGCTGGAGTCCACGTCCACCCGCCCCTACCTGATCCGGGCGCTGTACGACTGGTGTACCGACAACGGCTTCACGCCGTACGTGGCGGTGCTGGTCGACGACAGCGTGCAGGTGCCGCGCGAGTACGTGAAGAACGGCGAGATCGTGCTGAACATCAGCTTCGACGCGACCAGTTCGCTCAAGCTGGGCAACGAGTTCATCGAGTTCAAGGCGCGCTTCGCGGGGACCGCCCGCGAGATCATGGTGCCGGTCAACCGCGTCATCGCGATCTATGCGCGCGAGAACGGCCAGGGCATGGCGTTCCCCGTGCCCGTCCCCGGCGGCCCCGACGAAGCCGCGCCCCGGCCGTCGCCGCTTTCCAGCGTGCCGGCGGCGGGCGGGGTCGAGCCCGAAGGCAAGGTCGTCCAGCTCGTGCCCGAAGGCGGCGGCACGCCCCCCGAGACCGAGCCGCCGAAGCCGCCGGGCGGCGGTCCGCGGCCGGCGCTCAAGCGCATCAAGTGATCTAATCGCGTTCCGGAATCGCCGGTTTAGCTCAGCCCGGTAGAGCACCCGCCTTGTAAGCGGTAGGTCATCTGTTCGAATCAGATAACCGGCACCACCCCATCTCGATTTCCATGTTCGACCCTCGTCACCGGACGAGCGGGTGGTAAAGACTACTTTCCACCTCTTTCAACCTTCAGCCTAATTGAGTTAACCTCGCATGCCCGCTGAGCGAGCAAGCGCTGCATGGCTGGAAGCACCTGCCGCAGCTTCGCGGCGGCGGCGTTGTTTTCCACGAGCAGGCACCAGGTCGCACCGTCGATCGGGCCGGGTCGTACGGCGGAACGCAGCGCCACGGGGATCACGGCCTTCACCGCTTCGAGCCGATCCGCGGATTCGCGTGCCAGTTGCACGAGCCGCGCGAGCGTCGGGGCGGCCTCCGCGGCATCGCGCAGGCTGACCGGTTGGTTGCGTCGGTGGGGAGTCAAGGGCGAAAGAACGAGGGACACCAAGGGTGCATTTCATTATCACGGATGCCTGGCTCGCCAGGAGCCGCGCGATCCACCTCAGCGGAACGCGGCTGGTCCTGGCCTTCTTCGGGCTTTCTCTGGCGCTGATGCTGCTGGCGGCGAGCCTCTATCACTGGGTCTTCCTCAAGGGCGCTCGCGAAGGCTGGCCGGTCGTCGGCACCCTCGTGAGGCTGGTGGTGAAAGACGAATTCGAGCAACGCGACCGCTTCATGCGCGAGAACCTCGACGCCATGGCGCGCCGGGTCGGCGAGATGCAGGCCAAGCTGGTGCAGCTCGAAGCGCTCGGCGAGCGCGTCTCGGGCCTCGCCGGCGTCAACCCGAACGACATCAAGGTCAACGCCGGCCGCGGGGGCATGCTCGTCGAGGGCCGCTCGCTGACCATGGAAGAGCTGCAGGCCACGCTCGCGGACCTCGAGCGCCTGTCCGGCACCAAGTCCGACCTGCTCACGGTGATGGAGTCGCGCCTCTTCGATCAGCGGATCAAGAAGATGATGATCCCCACGCAGCAGCCGGTGAAGGCAGGGCATCTCGGCTCCTCGTTCGGCTGGCGCATCGACCCGTTCAATGGCCGCTCGGCGCTGCACACCGGGCTCGATTTCCAGGCGGACCCCGGCACCCCGATCCAGGCAGCCGCCGGCGGCGTGGTCGTGACTTCCGAATACCATTTCGCGTACGGGAACATGGTCGAGATCGACCACGGCAACGACCTCGTGACGCGCTATGCGCATGCTTCGCGCCTGCTCGTGAACAAAGGCGACATCGTCCGGCGCGGCCAGCATATCGGCGACGTGGGCTCGACCGGGCGCTCCACCGGTCCCCATCTGCACTTCGAGGTGTTGGTCCAGGGTGTGCCGCAGGACCCCCAGAGGTTCCTGGCAGCCGCGCAGCCAGGCCCCCCAGCCCAGCTGGTGCGCAGGTAAAATCCCTCGTTTTGCAGGTGAACCGGCCGTTGCAAACGGCCGCCCGCGCCCGCATCTCGATGGCGAACAATTAAAGGACAGCGCCGACCCGCGGCCCTCGCGGCGAGTCGGCACGCTTGCATGGCGAACAACATCCTCACCAAGATCTTCGGCTCCCGCAACGACCGCCTGCTCAAGCAGTACCGGCGTACCGTGCAGGACATCAACAAGCTGGAGCCGTCCCTCGAGAAGCTGAGCGATGCCGAGCTGAAGGCCAAGACGGACGAATTCCGCCAGCGCGTCGCCGGCGGCGAGACGCTCGACGCGCTGCTGCCCGAGGCCTTCGCCGTGGTGCGCGAGGCCTCCAAGCGCGTCATGAAGATGCGCCACTTCGACGTGCAGCTCATGGGCGGCATCGCGCTGCACCAGGGCAAGATCGCCGAGATGCGCACGGGCGAGGGCAAGACGCTCACCGCCACGCTGCCGGTCTACCTGAATGCGCTGACCGGCAATGGCGTCCACCTCGTCACGGTGAACGACTATCTCGCCAATCGCGATGCGCAGTGGATGGGCCGCATCTACAACTTCCTCGGCCTCACGGTCGGCGTGAACCTGCCGCAGATGCCGCGCGAGGAGAAGCAGGCGGCGTACCGCGCCGACGTGACGTACGGCACGAACAACGAATACGGCTTCGACTACCTGCGCGACAACATGGTCTACGAGCCGGCGGACCGCGTGCAGCGCAAGCTCAATTACGCGATCGTCGACGAGGTCGACTCGATCCTGATCGACGAGGCGCGCACGCCGCTCATCATCAGCGGCCAGGCCGACGACCACACCGACCTGTACGTCGCGCTCAACCGCGTCGTGCCGCTGCTCACGAAGCAGGAGGGCGAGGCCGATCCGCGCACGGGCGAGGGCGTGACGAAGCCCGGCGACTTCACGATCGACGAGAAGACGCACCAGGCCTTCCTCACCGAGCAGGGCCACGAAAACGCGGAGCGGATCCTCTTCAACCTCGGCCTGATCCCCGAGGGCGCCTCGCTCTACGACCCCGCCAACATCTCGCTGCTGCACCACCTCAACTCGGCACTGCGCGCGAATCACCTCTACCACCGCGACCAGCACTACGTGGTGCAGGACGGCGAGATCGTCATCGTCGACGAGTTCACCGGTCGCCTGATGACGGGCCGCCGCTGGAGCGACGGCCTGCACCAGGCCGTGGAGGCCAAGGAAGGCGTTGCGATCCAGCCCGAGAACCAGACGCTCGCGTCGATCACGTTCCAGAACTATTTCCGCCTGTACGGCAAGCTCTCGGGCATGACGGGCACGGCCGACACCGAGGCGTACGAATTCCAGGAAATCTACGGACTCGAGACCGTCGTGGTCCCGCCGAACCGGCAGAGCCACCGCGATGATCAGCTCGACCGCGTCTACAAGACCACACGCGAGAAGTACGAGGCCGCGATCAAGGACATCCACGAGTGCTACGACCGCGGCCAGCCGGTCCTCGTGGGCACGACCTCCATCGAAAACTCCGAACTCATCTCGCAGCTCCTGCAGAAGGAGAACCTGCCGCACCAGGTCCTCAACGCGAAGCAGCACGCGAGCGAAGCCGACATCGTGGCGCAGGCCGGCCGCGCGAAGATGATCACCATCGCCACCAACATGGCCGGCCGCGGCACCGACATCGTGCTCGGCGGCAACGTCGAGAAGGCGATCGCGGCGGTCGAGGCGGATGAGTCGCTCGACGAGGCGGAGAAGCAGCGTCGCATCGCCGACCTTCGTGCGCAGTGGCAGAAGGACCACGAGGCGATCGTGGCGCTGGGCGGACTGCGCATCATCGCGACCGAGCGTCACGAGTCGCGCCGCATCGACAACCAGCTGCGCGGCCGCTCCGGCCGCCAGGGCGACCCGGGCTCGTCGCGCTTTTACCTGTCGCTCGACGATCCGCTGATGCGCATCTTCGCGGGCGACCGGGTACGCGCGATCATGGACCGCCTGAAGATGCCCGACGGCGAAGCCATCGAGGCTGGGATCGTGACGCGCAGCATCGAAAGCGCGCAGCGCAAGGTCGAGGGCCGCAACTTCGACGTCCGCAAGCAGCTGCTCGAATACGACGACGTTTCCAACGACCAGCGCAAGGTCATCTACCAGCAGCGCAACGACATCCTCGACGCGAAGGATCTCGCCTCCGCCATCGCCGGCCTGCGCGAAGGCTGCTTCACCGACCTCGCACACCAGTACGTGCCACCGGAGTCGGTCGAGGAGCAGTGGGACCTCCCCGCGCTCGAGAAGGCGCTGGCCGACGACTGGGGCATCGTGCTCGACCTGCGCCAGCTGGCCGAGGCGTCCGACTCGCTCACCGACGAGGATATCGTCGAGAAGGTCGTCGCCGCCGGCAATGCCGCTTTCGATGCCAAGGTGCAGCAGATCGGACCCGAGAACTTCACGCAGTTCGAACGCATCGTGCTGCTGCAAAGCATCGACACGCATTGGCGCGAGCACCTCGCCGCGCTCGACTACCTGCGCCAGGGCATCCACTTGCGCGGCTACGCGCAGAAGCAGCCCAAGCAGGAGTACAAGCGCGAAGCTTTCGAGCTCTTCGGCCAGATGCTGGATGCGGTCAAGAACGAAGTGACGAAGGTCCTGATGACCGTGAAGGTGCAGTCCGGCGAACAACTCGAGCAGGCGGCCGAGGAGATCGAGGACCGCGCCGAGCGCATCGCCAACGTCACCTACACCGCGCCGACGGAGACCGGGGAGAGCGAGAGCACGCTCGACGCGACGACGGCGCGGCAGGCGTCGCAGGCCGCCGGCGACATGCCGCGGGTCGGACGCAACGACCCCTGTCCTTGCGGCAGCGGCAAGAAGTACAAGCTCTGCCACGGCAAGCTGAGCTGACCGGCGGCCGCGCGCCCACGGATCGCCACGCTCGCCGCGATCTTTCGAAACCCTGTCAGATCTGACAGGGGTTCAACCCTGGACCTGCCGCTTTTCCTGCCGTGCGAGCCAGCGCGCGTAACTGTTGTTCGGATCGGGCCCCTGGCTCGACGCCACCGGAAAAAGCGCCCCGAACAATTCGCCGCTGCCGCCGATCGGCGTGGCGGGTTCGAGCCGCACCTCCCCGCCGCCGAGGGCCTGGCGCAATTCGAAGTTCGCGAGCTTGCGCCCCGCCCGGATGTCGTCGATGCCGGCGCGCGGCACGCCCTCGAGCTCGGCGAGTTCCGCGAGCGCACGCAGGCCGTCGCGCGTTTCGAGTTGCAGCCAGCCGACGTTGCCCTGGCTGTCCATGCCGAGGACGCCGAAGGGATCGCCGATCGCGACGTGCTCGACCCAGTGCCGCTTCACGAAATCGGACAGGTCGCGCGCGATGTCGGGATTGCGCAGCAGCGTGTTGTGCTCGGCGCCGAGCGTGACGCGCCAGGTCTGAGCGTGGCGCGCGTGCGGCGTCGCGAGCAGGAGCTCCACGGCCTCGATCAGCCGCCGGGAGATGTCGGGCGACTGCTTTGCGATGAACTGGTCGATGAGGCCGCGGTTGAAGGCGCGCACGGCCACCTGCTCGTCGGCCTGCCCGGTGAGCAGCACGCGCGAGCCCGGCCAGTCGGTGAGTTCGGCGAGCGCCTGCAGGCCGTCCATGCCCGGCATCGAATAGTCGAAGACGCAGACGCGGGTCAGCGCATAGCGCTCGGTGTACTTCGCCCAGTAGCCGAGCACCTGGGGAATGAGCGGCTTGCCCTCGCGCCAGCGCTCGATGATCTGCTGCTGGTTCCAGGCATCCGCCTCCCAGAAGGGCGGCTCCTGCTGCAGGTAGGCGATGCATTCGGAAGGGCGCATGAAGAGGCGCAGGTGCCACTGGCGCGGCAACACCAGCGCGAGCATCTCCAGGTAGTCCGGGTCGTCGTCGAGGAAGACGATCGTCCCGGGACGATGAAACAGGGGGAAACTCATTCGGCTCCTCGGGTGCGCAGAGGCAATTCGATGGTGAAGGTGGCGCCTTGCGCGGGCTCCGACCGCACGCGGATGCTTCCGCCCGCGGACTGCACGACACGTCGGCAGAACGCGAGGCCCAGGCCGTGTCCGGTGCCGTGGTCGGTGGAGAAGAAGGGCTCGAAGATACGCGGCTGCAGGGCGGGGTCGATGCCGACGCCGCGGTCGGCCACGACGAGCGTGCCCTGCGCGCCGTTCACGCCCACCTCGACCAGCACGTCGCCCGGCTGGCTCGCGCTGCCGCCGGCGGCCAGCGAGCGCAGCGCGTTCTTCAGCAGGTTGTCGATCACCTGCAGGAAGAGGCCCTGCGAGCCGCGGAAGCTGAAGTCGCCGTTGATGCGCAGGTGGACGGCCGCGCGCTCCCGCGTGCTGCGAAACGGATACTGGCTGATCGACTGCTGCACGAGCGCGGCCGCGGAGATGGTGTCGGTGCTGCGCGGCAGGCGCAGCAGGCGCGCGTTCGCGATCTGCATGTCGATCTGCCGGTTCATGTTTCGCACGAGGGTATGCAGCCGGGCCGCGAGCTGCTGCAGGCGACCTGCCGCCTCGGCCGGGCAATCGTTCGCCGTGCCGCGCATCGCGTCGCCCACGAGCGCCATGGTGGCGAGCGGCGTGCGCAGTTCGTGCGCCATGATGCCGACGGTGGTGAGGATCTGCGCGAGGTTCTCGCGGCGCAGGTTGGCCGACGAGAGCCCCAGCAGCATGCCCATGCACACCGAGAACGCGATCATCATCATGTCGGTGAGCATGAGTTCGCGCGGCATCGGGGGAACGTCGGGCCCCACCAGCTCGAACGCGATGCGCGCGGCGAGAGCGCCGAGCGCGAGGCCCACGGTGGCGATGCGCCAGTCGGTCGCGAAGTAGTAGATGAGCACCATCGCGCACACGCTCGCGAGCCAGACGCCGTTGCCGCCGTTGCAGTAGAACATCCACGAGAAGAGAAACGGCAGCTCGAACCAGAACACCGCGCTGAACACGCGGCCCGCGAGCCGGCTCGAAGGATCGCGGCTCACGATGTCGCTCACGAGCAGCAGGCCCAGCGAGGCGGTGAACAGACGCAGCCCGAGGTTCTCATAGGGCTGGGGCAGCCACACGCCCCACACGAACCAGAAGAGCGGATGGCCGACGAGCGTGAAGAAACCGAGTCCCTTCATGCGCAGCGGCGAGGGATGCAGCACGGGCACGAGCGGCGCCGTGACCACTTCCTCCTTGAGCCATTGCGTCACGCGATGCCATGCGGAAGGAACTTCGGGCGAGTGGGCCGGGATGGCAAGACGATGTTCGCGGGCGCTTTGGGGCACGAGAGCGTGAAACGTTTCGATGCGGAAGGACCGTGCTATTGTCCCGGTTCTTTCGAGACCCGTCGATGCAGTTACCTGTTAACTTTGACAGTGTGGGCTTGGACGGCATCCTCAGCGACTGGTTGTCCGCGCTGCGCGAATTTTCCGTCGAAGCCGTAGCGGTGCTGGGCCCCGATCCATTCGGTACGGCCGAAGACCGGCTGGTGGTGGCGGTGCATCCGCCCGTGATGGCCGATGCCGCCCTCGCGCTCGCGCAAAGCCGCGACTTCGGCGCGCCGTGGCGCGACTCCGATGCGCCGCTGGTGGCCTGGCAATACATTGCCAAATCCGATCATCTCGGCGCGAGTCGCTGGCGGATGCTGTGGATGGCCCACGGCTTCCAGACGGTCGTGCGCGTGGAGTTCTCGCTGCCCGCCGGCCGCGCGTTCGAGTGCTTCATGTTCAGTCCGCGCGAACTCACGGATCGTGCGGAGGCCGCATCGCTCGTGTGGTCGGCGCTGAATATCTGGCCGCTCGTGAAGCGATCCATCTCGCACGCCCGCTCGACGCTCAGCCCGCGCGAACGCGAATGCCTGGTGCTCGCGTTCGAAGGCCTCACCGCGAAGGAGAGCGCGCTGCGGCTGCGCTGCACCGAGCGCACGGTCAACTACCACCTCGCCAATGCGATGAGCAAGCTGCGCGTGGACAACAAGATGGCGGCGATACAGCGCGCCTGCTGGATCGGAGCCATCTAGGCCGCCAGCTCGCCCTCACGGTAATGCGGTAAAAAGCGGTCCATGCCCTTCCTCGCCATCGACATCGGCAACACCCGCCTGAAGTGGTCCCTGTTCGAGAGCGCCCGATCCGGCGCGCGCTCGCTCGCGCAAGGGGCCGAGTTCCTGGAAAACGTCGACAAGCTCTCCGAAGGCCCATGGCAGTCGCTGCCCGCGCCGTCGCACATGCTCGGCTGCTGCGTGGCGGGCGACGCCATGAAGCGCCGCGCCGAGGAGCAGATGGACGAGCTGTGGAACTTCTCGCACCACTGGGTCGTGTCGACCGCCGCGGAAGCGGGCCTCACGAACGGCTACGACCATCCGACGCGGCTCGGCGCGGATCGCTGGGTCGCCATGATCGGTGCGCGGCACCGGGTCCTCGCGCGCGGCGAGCCGCGGCCCTTCGTGCTCGCGATGATCGGCACCGCGGTCACGGTCGAAGCCGTCGACGCGTCGGGCCATTTCATGGGCGGCTTCATCCTTCCCGGCCACGGCATCATGCTCAAGGCGCTCGAGTCGGGCACGGCGGGCCTGCACGTGCCCACCGGCGAGGTGCGCGAGTTCCCCACCAACACGAGCGACGCGCTCACCAGTGGCGGCACTTTCGCCATCGCGGGGGCGATCCAGCGCATGGTGCAGCATGTCCGCCAGGCGAGCGGCGTCGAGCCCGTGTGCTTCATGACCGGCGGCGCGGGCTGGAAGATGGCGCCGCACCTGTTCGGCGGCGAATTCGAACTCGTCGAGCAGCTGATCTTCGACGGCTTGCTCGAGATCGCGCAGCGGCGCGCGGCTGCGTGATTCCCTGACCTTTGGGCCGAGACTTCCGTCTCGTTGATCCCGCGATAGCGCTGCCCTAGATTCCGCCCAGTTCAGCTGGGAGGAAAGATGCGAGCCACCATCGCCGCCGCCGTGCTCGCGGCGTTTTCGAGTTTCAATGCCGGAGCTGTCGAGCCCTTGCAGTGGAAGGTCTCGATACTCGGGCAGTCGTGGTCGCCCGTGGGCACGGGGCTCTCGTTCGCCGGCGCGTGCGAAGCCTTTTTCCAGGGCTTCGCATTCGTTCAATACCCGGGAGAAACCTATCGCAGGATCACGCGCATGGACTCCGGTCCGCCGTGGGTCTGCGACATCGAGATCGGCGGCGCGAGCGGATATTTCTACCGGCAGCGCGGCAACGGCTATCCGCTGATCTTCTACCAGGGCAATCTCGATGCGGTGAGCTGCAACGGCATCTCGGGCTGGGCGTGGAATTCGTACCAGCCGACGACGCCCATGATCGTGACCCTGCTGGCGGATGGCGAATTCCTGACGAATGTCGAGGCGGGCCTGTTCCGCCAGGATCTGCTGAATGCCGGCAAGGGCAATGGCTTCCATGCGTTCAACCTGCCGCTGCCGCCGCAGCTCGCGGACGGGCGTGCGCACCGCGTGCAGGCGAAGATCGGCGAGCAATGGCTCGACTATGGTCAAAGCGGCTTCAGCGTGACGTGCGCGCCGAAGGCGGTGATCGAGCTGAGCGGAGAGAGCCGGACCCGTGCGCTGCCCGCCGGACCGGCGCTGCTGCAGACGGCCACGGTGACCCAGGGCGGTGCGGCCCTCGCGGGCGAGACGGTCAGCATCCAGATGACGCAGGGCGGCGTGGCCAGTGGCCTTACCGACGCCGCCGGACGATTCAGCTTCGTCTACGTTCCGCCTGCGCAGTTCGCGGGCAGCGACACGCTCACCGGGACGTGCAGCACGTGCAGCCTTCCGGCGACGAAGGTGATCGAGGTCGAGCAATGCGTCGTTTGCGATGAGGCGACGCCGTGAGGGCCCGCGTCGATCGATCGGTCCTTCGGTGGTTGTCCGGGACAGTTCTGGCAGTGGCAGTCGTCGCGGCACACGCCGCCATCCAGCCGGCATCCGGCGAAGCGGTCGAGACCGAAGTGGACTGGGTGGACGAGGGCGCGCATTCGCTGACCTTCACGCGCCGCTATCGCAGCGGTGCTTCGCTCGTCACGGGCCTGGGCACGTGGTCGCATCCGTGGTCGGCGACCTTCTCGCGGTCGGGTG
>NZ_JBFWNP010000019.1:0-81845 GCF_050250995.1 Ramlibacter sp. | reverse complement strand
ACGATGGAATCGTGCCCGCCATCAGCATGGAACGCTGCCCGCGATCGCATGGAACGCCGCCCGCCATCGGCTGGAACAGCGCCCGCCATCAGCGTGGAATCGTGCCCGTCATCGGGTGGAATACGCAACCAACAACGAGTTCGACCTGCTGATCCTCGACCTCGGCCTGCCGAAGATGCACGGCCTCGAGGTGCTGCGCAAGCTGCGCAGCCGCGGCTCCTCGATGCCCGTGCTGATCCTCACCGCCGCCGACAGCGTGGAGGAGCGCGTGAAGGGGCTCGACTACGGCGCCGACGATTACATGGCCAAGCCGTTTTCGCTGCAGGAACTCGAAGCCCGCGTGCGCGCGCTCACCCGGCGCGGCATGGGCGGCGCCACCAGCACGATCAAGCACGGCCCGCTGGTCTACGACCAGGCGGGACGGGTGGCGACCATCGACGGCAAGATGGTGGAGCTCTCCGCCCGCGAGCTCGGCCTGCTCGAAGTTCTGCTGCAGCGGGCCGGCCGGCTGGTGAGCAAGGACCAGCTCGTCGAGCGGCTGTGCGAGTGGGGCGAGGAGGTGAGCAACAACGCGATCGAGGTGTACATCCACCGCCTGCGCAAGAAGATCGAGAAGGGGCCGATCCGCATCGCGACGGTGCGTGGGCTCGGCTACTGCCTGGAAAAGATCCCGTAGAAAATATGCCCCCACGCTCCCCGCTTCGCGAGGTTCGCTGCCCCCCGAGGGGGCGCTCGCGCCTTGGGGCGGCCCTGCGGCGCTCGGACGCATGAAGATCTTCCAGCGCGAGCAGCGCTCGCTCTTCGGCGAGATCCTCGACTGGATGCTCACGCCGCTGCTGCTGCTGTGGCCCGTGAGCCTCGCGCTCACATGGCTCGTGGCCCAGAGCATCGCCGCCAAGCCTTTCGACCGCGCGCTCGAATACAACGTGCAGGCGCTCGCGCAGCTCGTCGCCGTCCACAACGGGCGGGCGAGCTTCAACCTGCCGCAGCCCGCGCGCGAGATCCTCCGCGCCGACGATTCCGACCTCGTGTACTACCAGGTGCTCGGTCCCGCTGGCGATTTCCTTTCGGGCGAGCGCGATTTTCCGCTGCCCCCGGAGGAGGAGGCGCCGCAGGTCGGCGAGGTGCGCCTGCGCGACGCGGAGATGCGCGGCCACGACCTGCGCGTGGCCTACACCTGGGTGCGCGTGCAGGTGCCCAAGGGCCCGCAGACCGTGCTCGTGCAGGTGGCCGAGACGCGCGAGAAGCGCTCCGTGCTCGCCACCGAGATCATCAAGGGCGTGATGCTGCCGCAGCTCGTGATCCTGCCGCTCGCGGTGCTGCTCGTGTGGCTCGCGCTCGTGCGCGGCATCCAGCCGCTGTCGCAGCTCGAGGAACGCATCCGCCAGCGCAAGCCCGACGACCTGAGCCCCCTCGACGACAAGGTGGTGCCGCTCGAGGTCGCGCCGCTCGTGTCCTCGGTGAACGACCTGCTCACGCGCCTGAAGGAATCGATCGCGCAGCAGAAGCGCTTCCTCGCGGACGCGGCGCACCAGCTCAAGACGCCGCTCGCCGGCCTGCGCATGCAGGCCGACCTGGCGCAGCGCGAGCAGTTCAACGCCGAGGAACTCAAGCTGTCGCTCAAGCAGATCGGACGCGCGAGCATGCGGGCCACGCACACGGTCAACCAGCTGCTGTCGCTCGCGCGCGCCGAAAGCAGCGACAAGGCCACGGCCCGCCAGCCCTGCGACCTGGCCGCGATCACGCGCGAAGCGATCCAGGATTCGCTGCCCCGCGCGATGGACCGGCGCATCGACCTCGGCTACGACGGCGCGCAGCCCGGTGCGCCCGGCGTGCAGGTGCCGGGCAATGCGACGCTGCTGAAGGAGATGATCGGCAACCTGCTGGACAACGCGATCAACTATGCCCCGTCGACCGACGAACGACCGGCCGTGGTCACCGCCCGCGTGCTGGCCGAAGACGGGCCGGTGCTGCAGGTAGAGGATTCCGGCCCGGGCATCCCCGAGGCCGAGCGCGAGCTCGTGTTCCAGCCGTTCTATCGCGCGCTCGGCACCAACGTCGACGGCTCCGGCCTCGGCCTGCCCATCGTGCTGGAGATCGCGCGGCAGCACGGCGCGCAGGTGACGCTGGAGGATGCGCGGCCCGGCCAGTCGCCGCCGGGCACGCGCGTGACGGTGCGCTTTCATCTCCCTCCCCCCGTGGGAGAGAGGTAAGGATTCAACCGGGCTTGTACACGTTCAATTGCAGCCGCTCGCGCTCGATCGCGCGCGCCACCGGCGGATGCGCGGCCACCTTCTGCACGTGCGCCCACAGCGCCGGGTTGCTCGCCGGGTCGATGCCGGCGAAGCCGCCCCAGCGCGCGAGCGTGAGCGCATAGGCATCCACCGGGCCGAAGTTCGCGCCGCCCAGCCACTCGCGGCCCTCGCTCGCGGCCTTGCGGGCCATCGCATCGAGGTCGCCGAGCAGCCCGCGGTAGACGTTCGCGTTGAACGTCTTCAGTTCGGCCTGCGTCTCGGGCGTGGCCGCGAACTTGTGCGGCATGAAGACGTGCGTGAAGGTCGGGTGCGCCGTGTTGTTCATCCACGCGAGGGTCTCGAGCACCTTGGTCCGCGCGATCCCCGGCGGCGGCAGGAATTTCTGCTCGGGAAACAGCGCGTCGATGTGCTGGACGATCGCGAGGATCTGCGTGATGGGCGTGTCGCCATCCACCAGCACCGGCACCTGCGCGCGCGGGTTGATCGCGCGGAATGCCTCGGACTCGTTTTCCTGCTTGTGGATCTTCACCATCGTCGGCTCATAAGGCGCGCCGGTGGCTTCGAGCAGGGTGTGCGGAACGAACGAACAGGCCCCGGGGGCGAAATACAGCTTCAGGCTCATGGCGGTCTCCTTGGGTACGTCGGGATTTCAGCGGCAGGCGCGCAGCGGCCGGCCGCCCAGCATGCCGCGGATCTCTTCCACGCGCGGCCGCAGCGCATCGTCGACCGCCGGCAGGGCGAGACGCTGGCCGCGCTGCTCGGCGCGCTCCTGCGCCACGCGCGCGGTGCGCACGCCGCGTTGCGCGAGGTTCTCGAGATGGCGCCCGGCCTCGGCCTCGGTCGGGAAACCGCCGAGCGAGAGGCCGGGCTCGAGACCCGGGTTCGCGAGGTTTTCGTAGGAGATGCCGAGCTGGCGCAACTCGGCCTTCTTGCGGTTGACGTGATCGAGCGTGAGGTACTTGCCCATGTAGACGATCCAGCGGGCCGGCTCCGTCGCGGGCTCGAGGTTCCAGGAGCCCGCCGGCCAGCTCTCCAGCACGGGCCGCAGCGCGCTCACCGTCGCGTCGTCGAGCGGACCCGCGGCGAGGCACTCGGGCGGGCGGGCCGTCGCGGCCGCGGCGGCTTCGAGGCGGCGCACTTCCTCGCTGCGCAGGATGCGCACGGCCTCGGGGCGCAGCTGCTGCGCGATGCGGTGCGGCTCGGACTGCTGCATCGGCCCGACCCCCCACGAGAGCAGATAGCCGTGCGACCAGGCGTAGTAGCCGCCGTTGGCGAGCAGCAGGAGCAGGACGAGCAGGCGCAGCACGGCGCTCACGTATCCAGCGGGAAGCCCCGCGCGGGCCGGACGCTGACTTCGGCGCTGTTGACGGCATGCATGCCGGAGGCAGTATGCACGAGCAGCGCGCCGTCTTCGCCCACGCCCCGGGCCGTGCCTTCGGTGCCGTCGCTCAGCGTCACGCGGCGCTCGTGCAGCGCGTCCCGGGCCTGGAACCGCGAGCGAAAGGGTGCGAAGCCCGACGCCTCGAACGCGGCCAGCGTTTCGGCCAGCGGCCCGGCAACGCGCCGCAGCGTCTCGCTCGCGTCCCACGCCGGCTGCAGTTCCACGAGGGCGGCGGGCGGCGTGGAGAGGCCCGTGGCGTCGCGCGGGGCGATGTTGAGGCCCACGCCCACGACGGCATAGCGGCCGCCGCCCTCGGCCTTGCCGAAAGTCGCCGTCTCGATCAGGATGCCGCCGAGCTTGCGGTCGTCCACCCACAGGTCGTTGGGCCATTTCAGCCGCACGCGTGGATGCAGGTTTTCGGCCAGGCTCACGCCCACGGCCAGCGACAGGCCCGACCAGTCCGCCGGGGCGAGAACCCGCCCGATCGAGAACGTCAGCGAATCGCCCTGCGCGCTCGCCCACTGCCGCCCCAGGCGCCCGCGCCCGGCCGTCTGCCGGCGCGCGGCGAGCAGCACGGGCTCGAAGCGGCCGGCGCGCGCGCGGCGCATCAGCTCGGTGTTGGTCGAGTCGACCTCGTCCAGCACCTCGACGGCGAAGCCCGCGAGCGCGGGATCGGCGGGGGCGGACAGCGCCATGGCGGTCAGCGGCCGCGCTTGGGCGCGAGCAGCGTGCCGCGGCAGGTCTTGGCCCCGCACCAGCAGGGGTACTCGGCCTTCAGCTTCTTCGTGTAGGGCTCGTCGATGATGAGCCCGTAGTCGTAGTTGAGCTCCTCGCCCGGGCGGATGTTGCGCAGCGCCTTGATCCAGACGCGGCCCTCTTCCTCGTCGGCCTCGCAGTTGGGGTCGCAGGCATGGTTGATCCAGCGGGAGGCGTTGCCGCCGTACAGGGCGTCCAGCACCTTGCCGTTGTCCAGGCTGAAGTAGAAGGTGTGGTTGGGGTCGTTCTCGTCGTGCGGATGGCGGCGCTGAGCCTCCTTCCAGGAGATGAGTTCCCCGGTGTATTCGATGATCTTCTCGCCCTCGGCGATGGGGGCGATCGCGAACACCCCCTTGCCGTGGACGCCCGACTTGCGAACCTGGATTCTTCTGGCCATCGGAAACTTCTGTTAATTTGAACTCGTACACGTGCGCGCGCGTGTGCGCGTATATGCGTACGCGCGCGCAAAGGGTGGATTGTAGAGACTGGAAACCATGGCCAAGACATTGGTGATTGCCGAGAAACCTTCCGTGGCGCAGGACATCGTCCGCGCCCTGACGCCCGTCGCGGGGAAGTTCGACAAGCACGACGAGCATTTCGAGAACGAGAAATACGTGGTGACGAGCGCCGTCGGCCACCTCGTGGAGATCCACGCGCCCGAGGAATTCGACGTCAAGCGCGGCAAGTGGAGCTTCGCCCACCTGCCGGTGCTGCCGCCGTACTTCGACCTGAAGCCGGTCGACAAGACGAAGTCGCGGCTGAACGCGGTGGTGAAGCTCGCGAAGCGCAAGGACGTGACCGAGCTGGTGAACGCCTGCGACGCCGGGCGGGAGGGCGAACTCATCTTCCGCCTCATCGAGCAGTACGCGGCGACCGAGAAGAAGACCGCGGCCAAGGGCGAGGACGCGACGCTGGGCAAGCCGGTGCGCCGCCTGTGGCTGCAGTCGATGACGCCGCAGGCCATCCGCGACGGCTTCGCCGCCCTGCGCAGCGACAAGCAGATGGAGGGCCTCGCGCACGCCGCGCGCTCGCGCTCCGAGGCCGACTGGCTGGTGGGCATCAACGGCACGCGCGCGATGACGGCGTTCAATTCGCGCGACGGCGGCTTCTTCCTCACGACCGTCGGCCGCGTGCAGACGCCCACGCTCGCCATCGTGGTCGAGCGCGAGGAGCAGATCCGCAAGTTCGTGAGCCGCGACTACTGGGAGGTGCATGCGAGCTTCCTGGTCGAGGGCGGGACGTACGCGGGCAAGTGGTTCGACCCGAAGTGGAAGAAGAACGAAGAGGACGCGGAGCGGCGGGCCGACCGCCTGTGGAGCGCGAAGGAAGCGCACGACATCGCCGAGGCCGTGCGCGGCAAGGCGGCGACCGTCACCGAGGAGTCGAAGCCGACCACCCAGGCTTCGCCGCTGCTCTTCGACCTGACCTCGCTGCAGCGCGAGGCCAACGGCCGCTTCGGCTATTCGGCCAAGACCACGCTTGCGCTGGCGCAGAGCCTGTACGAGCGGCACAAGGCACTCACCTATCCGCGAACCGATTCGCGCTACCTGCCCAACGACTACCTCAAGGTCGCGAAGGACGCGATGGGCATGCTGGCCGCGAGCGGCATGCGGCACCTCGCGCCCTTCGCGCAGCAGGCGCTCGACAACAACTACGTCAAGCCGACCAAGCGCGTGTTCGACGACAGCAAGGTCAGCGACCACTTCGCCATCATTCCCACGCTGGAGGCGCCCAGCGGACTGTCCGACGCCGAGCAGAAGCTGTACGACCTGGTCGTGCGCCGCTTCATGGCGGTGTTCTTCCCGAGCGCCGAGTACATGGTGACCACGCGCATCAGCCAGGCGGTGGGGCACAGCTTCAAGAGCGAGGGCAAAGTCCTCGTGAACCCCGGCTGGCTGGCGATCTTCGGCAAGGAGGCCGACGAGGAAGGCGACGAGAACGGCAAGATGCTCGTGGCCGTGAAGCCGGGCGAGATGGCGCGCATCGAAAGCGTGGACCCGAAGGCGCTGAAGACCCGTCCGCCCGCGCGCTACAGCGAAGCGACGCTGCTCGGCGCGATGGAAGGCGCCGGCAAGTTCGTCGAAGACGACGAGCTGCGCGAAGCGATGAACGAGAAGGGCCTGGGTACGCCGGCCACGCGCGCGGCGACGATCGAAGGACTCATCAACGAGAAGTACATGCTGCGCGACGGCCGCGAGCTGATCCCGACGGCGAAGGCGTTCCAGCTCATGACGCTGCTGCGGGGCCTGGGCGTGGAGGAACTCACCAAGCCGGAGCTGACCGGCGAGTGGGAGTACAAGCTCGCGCAGATGGAGCACGGCAAGCTGTCGCGCGACGCCTTCATGCGCGAGATCGCCGAGATGGCCAAGCACATCGTGAAGAAGGCCAAGGAGTACGACCGCGACACGGTGCCCGGCGACTACGCCACGCTGAAGACGCCGTGCCCGAACTGCGGCGGCATCGTGCAGGAGACCTACCGCCGCTACAACTGCGTGGGCAAGCCTGGCGCCGAGGCTTGCGGCTTCTCGTTCACCAAGATCCCCGCGGGCCGCGCGTTCGAGCTCGACGAGGTCGAGACCTTCCTGCGCGACAAGCGGATCGGCCCGCTGCAGGGCTTCCGCTCGAAGGCCGGCTGGCCGTTCGCCGCGGAGCTCGCGCTGAAGTTCGACGAGGAAGAGAAGAACTGGAAGCTGGAGTTCGACTTCGGCAACGAGGCCGACCCGTCCGAGACGGGCGAGATCGTCGACTTCAGCGCCCAGCAGCCGCTGGGCAAGTGCCCGAAGTGCGGCGGCCGCGTGTTCGAGTTCGGCGCGAACTACGTGTGCGAGAACTCCGTGCCGACGGCGCAACACCCGACGCCGACCTGCGACTTCAAGAGCGGCAAGATCATCCTGCAGCAGCCGGTGGAACGCGCGCAGATGGAGAAGCTCCTGGCCACCGGCAAGACGGACCTGCTCGACAAGTTCGTGTCGATGCGCACGCGCCGGCCGTTCAAGGCGTTCCTGGCGTGGGATGCGGAGGCGGGCAAGGTGAACTTCGAGTTCGAGCCGCGCGCGTCGAAGTTTCCGCCGCGCAAGGGCGCGCCCGCGAAGGCGGCGCCGGCGAAAGCCGGTGCGAAGTCAGCTGCGAAATCGGCGACGAAGGCGCCCGCGAAGGCCGCCGCGAAGGCCGCAGCGAAGAAGGCGCCCGCGAAGAAAACCCCCGCCGAAAAGACCGTGAACCGCAAGAGCGGCCCGGGCCTGAAGCCGAGCGAGGACCTGGCCGCGGTGATCGGCGCCGAGCCGGTCGCGCGCACCGAAGCCACGAAGAAGATCTGGGACTACATCAAGGCCCACGGTCTGCAGGACGCGAAGGACAAGCGCACGATCAACGGCGACGCGAAACTGCGCAAGGTGTTCGGCAAGCCGAGCGTCACGATGTTCGAGCTGGCGGGGGTGCTGGGGAAGCACCTGGCGAAGGAATAGCGCGCGACTGGGAAGGCGGGCTACCTCCCCAGCCCCGCCGTCCTCGCCACATGCACCTGGTGCAGCGTGATCTTGCGCACCTCGGCCTGGCTCGTCTCGATGTGCGCGCGCAGCAGCATCGCGGCCTGGTCGCCGCGCTTGTGCTGGATGGCGCGCAGGATCTTCGCGTGCTCGTCGTAGGTGGCGGCGATGCGCGCCTGCTTCGTGAAATCGAGCCGGCGGATGATGCGGATGCGCTCGGTCACGTCGCGATGCACGCGCGCCATCTCGGCATTGCCGGCCGCGGCGACCAGCGAGCAGTGGAAGGCCTCGTCCCATTGGGCGACCTGCACGGGGTCCGTGCTGCGCGCCGCCGCCGGCACGAGCCAGATCGCGACGAGCTGGTCGAGCAGCGCCCGGTCCACCCGCACGTCGTCGGCGCAGATGCGCTGCGCGGCCGTCGTCTCCAGCACCATGCGCAGGTCGTAGAGCTGCTCGAACTGGTCGAAGTCGAAGGGCAGCACGCGCCAGCCGCTGCGGAACAGCACCTCGACGTAGCCCTCCTGCTGCAGCCGGAACAAGGCCTGGCGCACAGGCGTGCGAGAGACGCCCAGGCGCTCGCCGATCTCGTTTTCGGTGAAGCGGTCGCCGGGCACGAGGTTGAACTCGGCCACGTCGCGCTTGAGCTGCTCGTACACCTCGTCCGCGCGCGAGCGGTGCGCGGTCGCCGCGGGGCGCCGGGACGGACGGACAAGGGTGGAGGGCACGCAGCGACTCTATCAGCGCGCACGCAGGAAGTCGGCGCTCGACGCGACCCAGCCCACGATGCCGCCCTGCGCGTGAATCATTTCCACGGTGGACGCCTTGAAACGCGGGAAATAACTCTCGGTGCAGTCTTCGAGCAGCAGGCAGTCGTAGCCGCGATCGTTGGCCTCGCGCATGCTCGTCTGCACGCACACTTCGGTCGTCACGCCCATGAAGACGAGATGGGTGATGCCCCGCGCCTGCAGCAGGTCTTGCAGCGGCGTCGCGTGGAACGCGCCCTTGCCGGGCTTGTCGATCTCGATCTCGCCCGGCGCGGGCGCGAGCTCGGGGATGATCGCGTTGCCGGGCTCGCCCGCGACGAGGATGCGGCCCATCGGCCCCACGTCGCCGATGCGCAGGCGCGGGCTGCCGCGTTCGCGCTTGGCCGGCGGGCAGTCGGACAGGTCCGCGCGATGCGACTCGCGCGTATGGACGACGAGCCCCCCTCGCTCGCGCCACGACTGCAGCACCTCGCGGCATGCCGGGATGATCTTGCGCAGCAGCCCGACGTCGTTGCCCAGCGACTCGCCGAATCCGCCGGGCTCCAGGAAGTCGCGCTGCATGTCGATGATGACGAGCGCGGTGGTGGCGAGTTCGAACTCGTAAGGGAAGGGCTGGGCTGCGATCTGCATGGATTTCGAAGGGTTCAGTGGTGGCCGCCGCCCATGTGCGCGCCCAGCACGGCGCGGTCCGCCCCGCCGGCCTGCGTCTCGAAGACGATGCGGCCTTCGCTCATGACGACGATGCGGTCGGCCAGGCCGAGCAGCTCGTCGAGGTCTTCGCCGATCAGCAGCACCGCGCCGCCGCGGTCGCGCACGGCGCGGATGCGCGCATGGATTTCCTCGACCGCCGCGAAGTCCAGGCCGAACACGGGATTGGCCGCGACGAGCAGGTCGATCTCGCCCGCGAGCTCGCGCGCGAGGACCGCGCGCTGCACGTTGCCGCCCGAGAGGCTGGCGATGGGCGCGCCTTCGCCGCGCGTCTTGATGCCGTAGGAGCCGATCCATTCGCGGGCGCGCTCGCGCCACGCGCGGAAGCGCAGTACGCCGCCGACCGCGAGCGGCGCGCGATCGAAGTCGCGCAAGGCCATGTTCTCGGCCACGCTCAGTTCGCCCACGCACGCGTTGCGAAGCGGCTCCTCGGGCAGGCTGCGGACTTTCAGCCGGTGGTTTTCCTCGCGCGTGGCGGCATAGGGCTGCTTCGACACCTGCACCTCGCCGCGCGAGCGCGCGCGCTGGCCGACGAGCGCCTCGACCATCTCGCGCTGGCCGTTGCCGGACACGCCGGCCACGCCCAGGATCTCGCCGGGGTACACGTCGAGGTCGACACCGCGCACCGCCATCGCGCCGCGGTCGCCCATGACGTCGAGGCCGCGGACCTGCAGCGTCGGGTTCGCGTCGCGGTTCGATGTCGCACGAGTTGCGACCGTCGCAACCGTCGCTTGCGTAGCATGCGACGCGGCCGACGCCGCCTCGCCCACCATGTGCGTCGCCAGCTGCGCCGGGGTCGTCTGCGCCACGGACACCTGTTGCACGGCCTTGCCGCGCCGCAGCACCGTGACGTCGTCCGCATAGGCCATCACCTCGCGGAACTTGTGCGTGATGATGAGGACGGTACACAGGCCCTCGCGCGCGAACTCGCGCACATGGCCGAGCACCTCGTCGGCCTCCTGCGGCGTGAGCACCGAGGTCGGCTCGTCGAGGATCAGCAGGCGCGGCCTCAGGTACAGCTGCTTGAGCAGTTCCAGCTTCTGCTTCTCGCCGGCCGCGAGCTCGGCGGGCCGCGCATCGAGGTCGAGGCGAAAGGGCGTGCCTGCCAGGAACTGCTCCAGTGCCGCGCGTTTGGCCTTCCAGTCGATCACGAGCGGCGTCGCGCCGCCGGCCAGCAGCAGGTTCTCGGCGACCGTCATGCCCGGCGCGAGCGTGAAGTGCTGGTAGACCATGCCGATGCCGAGCGTGCGCGCAACGACGGGGTTCGCAATGTCGTGCTCGCGTCCGTCGACCATGACGGCGCCCTCTTCGGCGCGATGGAATCCCGCGATGCACTTGACGAGCGTGCTCTTACCCGCGCCGTTCTCGCCGAGCAGCGCATGCACCGTGCCCGGCGCGACCTTCAGGCTCACGCGGTCGAGCGCGGTGAAGGCGCCGAAGCGCTTGGTGAGCTCGTAGGTCTCCAGCGCCATCGCGCGACCCTCGCCCCGTCCCTCTACCGCGAGCGGGAGAGGAAGAGGAAGAGGGAGCGACCCCTGATCGGCGAGCATGTCAGATCGCCTCGAGCAGCGCGCCCGAGTTCGCGTGCGCGCCGAACACGCCATGCTGCATCGTGATCATCTTCAGCGCCGCCTCGTGGTTGCCCCGGTCCGTCGCGGCGGTGCAGTCCGACAGCAGCAGGCATTCGAAGCCGCGGTCGTTGGCCTCGCGCATCGTCGTATGCACGCACACGTCGGTGGTGATGCCGGCGAGGATGAGGTTCGCGATGCCGCGCGTGCGCAGCACCAGCTCCAGGTCGGTCGCGCAGAAGCTGCCCTTGCCCGGCTTGTCGATCACCACCTCGCCGTCGAGCGGCGCGAGCTCCGGGATGATCTGCCAGCCCGGCTCGCCGCGCACGAGAATGCGCCCGCACGGTCCATCGTCGCCAATGCCCACCCCGCCCTTGCCGATCTGCCGCGAGCGCCAGCGCTTGTTGGCGGGCAGGTCCGACAGGTCGGGGCGATGCCCTTCGCGCGTGTGCATGACGGCGTAACCCTTCGCGCGCATCGCCGCCATCAGGCGCTTCAGCGGCTCGATGGGCGCGCGCGTGAGCGAGATGTCGTAGCCCATCGTGTCGACGTAGCCGCCGTGGCCACAGAAGTCGGTCTGCATGTCGATCACGAGCAGCGCCGTGTTCGCGGACGTCATGTCGCCGTTGTACGGCCAGAGGTAGGGATTCGCGTGGACGAAACGTTCCATGTCGTTCACCTTGCGGAGAGTTCGCCCGGACTGCCCGCGGCCAGTTGCCCGGGGCGGCAGCTGAGGACGAGGATCACCAGCGTGAGCACGTAGGGCACGATGTTGAAGAGGTGGTAGCCCCAGCCGATGCCGATGGATTGCAGCGCCGGGCCGATGGCGCCCGCGCCGCCGAACAGCAGCGCGGCCACCACGCAGCGCAGCGGATTCCAGCGCGCGAAGATGACGAGCGCCACGGCGATGAGCCCCTGGCCGCTCGAGATGCCTTCGTTCCAGCTGCCGGGGTAGAACAGCGTGAGGCAGGCGCCGCCCAGGCCGGCGATCATGCCGCCCGCCGCCGTGGCCGCGATGCGGATGCCGCCGACCGAATAGCCCAACGCGCGCGTCGCATTCGCCGAGTCGCCGGCCATGCGCACGAGCAGGCCGTGGCGCGTATTCGCGAACGCCCACCACAGGGCGGCCGCGAGCGCCGCGCCGAGCGGCACGAGCGGGTTGATCCGCAACGCGGCCTGGATAGCCGAGGAAGACGACCACGCACCGAGTTCGATGGGAGGCAGTTGCGGCGCCTGCGGCTGGATCAGCGGCTTGCCGAGATAGAACGCGAGCCCCATGCCGAGCAGCATGAGCGCGATGCCGGTCGCCACGTCGTTGACGCGCGGCAGCGAGCACAGCACGCCATGCAGCGTGGCCAGCGCCGCGCCCGCACCCATCGCCACGAGCACGCCGACCCACGCCGAGCCGCTCAGGTACGCGCCGCCGAACGCGGCCATCGCCGACAGCACGAGCACGCCCTCGAGCCCGAGGTTGATGCGGCCCGCCTTTTCGGTCAGGCATTCGCCGAGCGAGACGAAGAGGAAGGGCGCGCCGACGCGCAGCGCGCCGCCGAGGATCGCCACCACGAGCGTGAGAATTGCATCCGCGGTCATTCGGCTTCCCTCCGCGCTGCGCGCTGCGGGGCTATGCGCCTTGGGGCGGCCCGGCGGCTCATGCGGGCTTGTCCTCCATCGCCGGCGCCGCAGGTGGCAGCGGCGGCGCGATGCCGATCACCTTCGTCCAGAAGGCGCGCCAGTCGGTGTCGCGCAGCGCCTCGCTCGCGAGGATCAGGACGAAGGCCATGCCCTGCAGGAGCAGGACGGACGCATCGGGCAGGCCGAGGCGACGCTGCAGCAGGCTGCCGGCCGCGCCGAAGCCGCCGAAGAGGATGGCGACCGGGATGACGCCGAGCGGATGGTGCCTCGCCATGAACGAGACGAGGATGCCGGCGTAGCCATAACCCGCGATGAGCGACGCGTTCGCGCTGGTGTGGACCGCGACGACCTCGACCGCGCCGGCCAGGCCCGCGCCCGCGCCGCCGAGCGCGCAGGCGACGAGGATCCAGCGCGTGGCCGGCAGGCCCACGAGCCGCGCCGCGCGCAGGTTGCCGCCCACCACGCGAACCGAGAAGCCCGAAGGCGTCCAGCGCAGCCACACCGCCGCGGCGATGCAGGCGAGCACGCCCAGCGCGAGTCCCCAGTGAACCTCGGTGCCCGCCATGCCGCCGATGCGCATCGCCTCGGCCACCGCGTGCGTCGACGGTTTGTTCAGGCTCGCCGGGTCGCGCAGCGGGCCTTCCACGAGATGCTTGAACAGGCCGATGGCGACGTAGGCGAGCAGGAGGCTGCTGATGGTCTCGTTCACCCCGCGCCACTGCCGCAGCCAGCCCGCAAGCGCGATCCAGAGGCCGCCCATCGCCGCGCCCGCGGCGCACGCGAGCAAGGTCCCGAACCACCCCGAGGCCGGCGGCAACGCGTGCGCAAGCGCCGCGCAAGCGAGGCCCCCCAGCACCAGCGCGCCCTCGCCGCCGATCACGACCAGGCCCGCGCGCGCCGGAATCGCGACGCACAGGGCCGTCAGCATGAGCGGCGCCGCGCGCTGCAGCGTGTTCTGCCACGAATACGCATCGCCGAACGCGCCCTTGAACAGGATCACCCACACGTCGACGGCGTTCACGCCCGCGAACGAGACGAAGATGCCGAACAGCGCAAGCGCTGCCAGGACGGCGGCGACGGGCAGGGCGACGTGGCGCACGGGACTCGACGTCCGGTATCAGCTCGCGCTGCCGATCACGCCCTCGACGAGCCAGTTCATCTTCTCGAGCTCGAGGTCGGTCTGCTTCAGCGTCTTGCCAGCGGCGATGACGACGTTGCCCTTGTTGTCCTTGAGCGCGCCCTTGAAGATGTCGAACTTGCCGGCCATCATCTCGGCCTTCACGGCGTCGGCCCGCTTCTTGGCGGCGTCGTTGACGGTGGCGCCGTAGGGCGACATCTTGACGAAGCCGTCCTTCAGGCCGCCGCGCACGAAGTTGGGATGCGGCTTGCCGCTGCGCGCCGCGTCGATGAACTGCGTGTACGCGGTGAGCCAGTTCCACTCCGCCCCCGTGAGGTAGGCCTGCGGCGCGAGCTTCGCCTGCGACGCGTGGTAGCCGCACACCATCTTGCCGCGCTTGGCCGCGGTCTCGACGATCACCTTCGGGCCGTCCACGTGCATCGTGAACACGTCCACGCCCTGGTCGGCGAGGCTGTTCGTCGCCTCCGCTTCCTTCACGGGCATCGACCAGTCGCCGGTGAAGATCACCTGCGTCGTGATGCCGGGCTTGACCGAGCGCGCGCCCATCGTGAACGCGTTGATGTTGCGCAGCACCTGCGGGATGGGCTTGGCCGCGATGAAGCCGAGCTTGTTGCTCTTCGTCATGTGGCCGGCCACGACGCCGTTGATGTACTGCGCCTCGTCGATATAGCCGAAGAAGCTCGCGGTGTTCTTCGGATGCTTGCCCTCGGTCCACAGGCCGCCGCAATGCGCGAAGCGGACGTTGGGGTTCTTCGCCGCGACCGCCAGCATGTGCGGATCGAAGTACCCGAAGGAGGTGGGAAAGATCAGCGACGCGCCGTCCTGGGAGATCATGCCCTGCATCGACTTCTGCACGGCCGCGGTCTCGGCCACGTTCTCTTCCTCGACGACCTTCACGCCGGCCATCTTCTTCACCTGCGCGGCCGCCTCGGCCTGCGCCTGGTTGTAGCCGTAGTCGTCGCGCGGGCCGACGTAGATGACGCCGATGGTGATGGGGCGCGCCTGGGCGAAGGCGAACGGGCCGAAGCCGGCGGCGCCCAGGGCGGCGAGCGACTTGAGCGAGTCGCGGCGGTTGAGGTTCTTCGTCATGCTTCTCTCTCCGGTTGGTTGATCGGTGTTCACGCGCTCATCAGGCTCACGTGCGCGGCGACGACGCGCCAGCCCTCGGACGTGCGCATCCAGGTCTGGCTCTGGCGGCCGGTCTTCGTGCTGCCCTCGCGGCGAAATTCGATGTTGGCCGTGGCGAAGTCCGTTCCGTAGGTCGTGATGACCGTGCGCAGCACGTCGCGTGCCAGGCCCTGCGCGGGGCGCGCCGCGCGGAAGTCCGCGATGGCGGACCAGCCGTAGAGGTTCTCGCCCACCCCGTAGCGCAGGGTGTGCGGGCTGTTCCAGAACAGCTCGTCGAGCACCGCGACATCGTTGCCGACGAGCGCACGTTCGTAGCGGTCGAACGCGCGCACGACTTCGGCGAGGACTTCGGGACGATTGATCTCCATCACGCAACCATCCCTTTCAGGTGCGCGATGCCGGACTGCTGGAGCACCATCGCCGCGCGCAGGCAGAGGTCTTCGCGCCACGGTGCGGCGATGAGCTGCACGCCGATGGGCATGCCGCCCGTGCCTTCGGGCCACATCGGTGCGGCGGCGACGGGGCAGCCTGCGAACGAGATCGGCTGCGTGAGCAGGCCCACCGCGGGACGGCTCGGCTGCCTCACGCCGCCGACGTCGAGCCAGTCCGTGCCGATCTCCGGCGCGCTCACCGGCGTGGCGGGCGCGATCAGAACGTCCCACTGCGAAAAGAGCGTGTTGACTCTGTCTCGGTAGATGCGGCGGAAGCGCTGCGCCTTCAGGTACCAGTCGGCCGGTTGCAGCACGCCGGAGAGGAAGCGGTCGACCGAAAGCGGCTCGAAGTCCTGCGGGCGTTCGCGGAGGTTGTCGAGGTGCAGGCTGCCGCCCTCGCTCGCGGTGATGAGGAAAGCGGCGGCGCGCGCGAGGCCGGCATCGGGCCAGGTCACGTCGCCGATCGCGCCCAGCGTCTTCCCCGCGAGCGCGGCGACGGCACGCGCAGGCGCCGATGCGTTGTCGTGGAAGTACCCGCCGAGGACGCCGATGCGTAAACCGTCGACGCCGCGCGCGAGGGCGGGCGTCGCGGCCTGCACGCGCAGCGCCTGGCAGCCGGGATCGAGCGGGTCCGCGCCCTGCATGGCGTCGTAGGCGAGCGCGAGCGCTTCCACGCTGTCGCCGAGCGGTCCGAGGTGGTCGAGGCTGTGGACGAAGGGAAAGGTGCCGCGCCGGGAGAGTCGTCCGAAGGTCGGCTTCAGGCCCCAGGTTCCGCACAGCGACGAGGGCACGCGGATCGAGCCGTTGGTATCCGAGCCCAGCGTGAGCGGCACCTGCCCCGCGGCGACCGCCGCGCCCGAGCCGCCGGAGGAGCCGCCCGCGATGCGCGCGAGGTCATGCGGATTGCGCGTGGGGCCGTAGTGCGTGTTCTCGGTGGTGAAGCCGTAGGCGTATTCGTCCATGTTGAGCGCGCCGAGAAGCACCGCACCCGACGCCTTCAGGCGCTGCACGAGCACGGCGTCGGCAACGGCGGCCGGCAGTTCGCGGTTGATCTTCGAGCCCGCGAGCGTGGTGACGCATTCGATGTCGAAGAGGTTCTTCACCGCGTAGGGCAGGCCCGCGAGCGGCGGCAGCGGCTCGCGGCGCGCATGCCGGGCGTCGACGGCGTCGGCCTCGGCGCGGGCGCGGGAAAAGGTACGCTCGGTGAACGCGTTGACGCGCGCGTCGGTGGTTTCGATGCGGGCGATGGCGGCGTCGCAGACTTCGCGCGCGCTCGTGTCGCCGCGCGCGATCGCCTGCAGGAGATCGATCGACTTCATGCCTCGTCCTCCGGGGGGAAGGGCGCGGGGCGGTAGATCTCCGCGATCTCGTCGTGCGGCGCGAGCGGCGCCGTCTCGAGCACCCGCGCGATGGCGACGGTGCGGCCGAAGTGCAGCGCCACGGCCTGCGCGCGCGCCTCGTCGAATGACAGCCCCAGCGCGCGCGCCGACGACTGGACGTACTGGAGAACTTCGGCTTCGTCCATGGCTCAGAACTCCGGCAGGGTGTCGGTGAAGTGGCAGGCCGCCTCGCGCGCCGGCGAGACCCCGCGCAGCGCGGGCAGCGACTGCTCGCACGTCGCCGTGCCGTGCGGGCAGCGGCCGTGGAAGTGGCAGCGCGTCGGCGCGGGCCGGTGCGCCATGCGGATGGGGCTCTGCGGCTCGCCGGCGAGCAGGTGGTCGGCGGCGGCGCGCCCCGACCCCGGAATCGACGCGATCAGCGCGCGGGTGTAGGGGTGACGCGGATTCGCGAACACCTCCTGCGCGGGGCCGCTCTCGACCACCCGCCCGAGGTACATCACCAGCACGCGGTCGCAGAGCAGGCGCACGACGTTGAGGTCGTGCGACACGAAGAGGAAGCTCATGCCGAGTTCGCGCTTGAGATTCGCGAGCAGCTGCAGGATCACGACCTGCACCGACACGTCGAGCGCGGCGGTCGGCTCGTCGAGCACGAGCAGGCGCGGGCGCAGCACGGCCGCGCGCGCGATGCCCACGCGCGCTTTCTGGCCGCCGGAGAGCTGGTGCGGGAACCTCGGCAGCAGCTCGTGCGGCAGGCCCGTGAGACGCGCGATCTCTTCCACGCGCGTTCGCAATTCGTTCGCGTCGCGGATGCCGGCGAGCAGGCGCAGGGGCTCCGCGATGGTGTCGAAGGCGGTGTAGCGCGGGTTCAGGCTGTCGTGCGGGTCCTGGAACACCATCTGCACGTCGCACCGCGACTTGTGCTGCGGCATGTCGCGCGGGTCGACCAGGCCGAGGTCCGCGCCGAGGAAACGGATCTGCCCGTCGGACAGGGCAAGCGTGCGCGTGAGCAGGCGCACGAGCGTCGACTTGCCGCAGCCCGATTCGCCCACGAGGCCGACCGTCTCGCCGGCATCGATGCGGAAGCTCACGCCGTCGACCGCGTGCAGCTGGCCCATGCCCTGCGGCGTCTTCACGGGGAAGCGCTTGGCGAGGTCCATCACTTCGAGGAGGGCGGCGGTCATGCGAACGCTCCGGCGTGCGCAGGGAGATGGCAGCGCACCGCATGCTCGCCATCGACGTGCTGCGGCAGCGCGGCCGAACAGACATCCGCCCGCTGCCCGCACCGCTGCGCGAACCGGCACGCCGGCAGATCCTCGCGCCGCAGATCGGGAAGACTCCCGCCGATGGAGACGAGTTCCTCCAGCGACGCCCGCCCCACGGGCGTGGCGCCGATCAGCTGCCGCGTGTACGGATGCCGCGGCCGCGTGAACAGCGCCTCGGTCGGCGCGGATTCGACGACGTGCCCCGCATGCATCACCACGATGCGGTCGCACTCGCCGCGCGCGAGGCCGAGGTCGTGCGTGATCAGCAGCGTGGCCATGCCGCCTTCGCGCGCCTTCTCGCGAATGAGCGCCATGATCGCCGCCTGCGTCGTCACGTCCAGCCCCGTCGTGGGCTCGTCCGCGATCAGCAGCTTCGGCCCGCAGGCGAGCGCCAGCGCGATCATCACCCGCTGGCACAGGCCGCCCGACAGCTCGAACGGGTACGCGTGATAGCGCCGCTCCGGGTCGGGGATCTTCATCTCCGCCAGGCACTGGATCGCGCGCGCCTTCACCTCCGAGCGCAGCGCGGTGCTGTGCCGCAGCAGCACGTCCTCGAGCTGGTGGCCGATCTTGCGGATCGGATTCAGCGCCACCTTCGGGTTCTGGAAGATCATCGACACTTCGCGGCCGCGGATCGCCTGCAGGTCGGCCTCTTTCGCCGCAATCAGGTCCATGCCGTCGAAGTGCGCGCTGCCCGCCGTGATGCGCGCGGCCGCGTCGGACAGGCCGAGCAGCGCATACGACAGCACGCTCTTGCCGGAGCCGGATTCGCCGACGAGGCCGACCGTCTCGCCCTTGGCGATGGCGAGCGACACGTCCTGCAGGGCGTGGACGGTGCCGCCGCGCGTGCGGAACTGAAGCGAGAGGTTCTCGACGGAAAGCAGGGGGAGCGGGGTGGATGGCGTCGACGGCGTCATGTGCGCCTCCGCGGATCGATCAGGTCGCGCAGGCCGTCGCCCAGCAGGTTGAACGTGAACACCGCGAGCATCAGCACGGAGCCCGGGAACAGCGCGACCCACCATTCGCCGGAGATGATGTAGGTGGCGCCCTCCGCGACCATGATCCCCCACTCCGCGGCCGGCGGGCTCACGCCGAGGCCGATGAACGACAGGCCGGCCGCATTCAGGATGGCCCAGCCCATGTTGAGCGACACCTGCACCATCATCGGCGGCATGGCGTTGGGCACCAGGTGCGCAAGCAGGATGCGCGCGTCGCCGTTGCCCGCGAGGCGCGCCGCTTCGATGAAGCCGGCTTCGCGCCGCACGTTGACCTCGGTGCGCGCCACGCGGATGTAGAAGGGCAGATTCACCACCGCCGTCGCGAGGATGATGTTCGCGACCGAGTTGCCGAGCGCCGCGACGATGCCCATCGCGAGCACGAAGAGCGGAAAGCTCATGACCATGTCGCAGCCGCGCATCACGATGCGCTCCAGCCAGCCGCCGAAGTAGCCCGCGCACGCGCCGAGCAGGCCGCCGACGACGAAGGACGCGCCCACGGCCGCGATGGCGATGACGAAGTCGATGCGCGTGGCGACGATGACGCGCGAAAGAATGTCGCGGCCGAGCGAATCGGTGCCGAACCAGTGCTTCGCCGAAGGCGGCGAGAGCGAGGGGCCGACGTTCGTCGCCAGCGCGTCGTAGGGCGCGATCCAAGGGCCGACGATGGCCAGCAGGACGAAGAGGGCGAACAGCGTGGCGGCAACCAGCGTGAACGGGTTATCCGAGAGGACGTACTTCGCGTGCGTCCAGAAGGTTTTCTCCCTCCCCCGCGGGGGGAGGGTCGGGGCGGGGGCATCGCGTGCCGTGCCCCCACCCCCGCCCTCCCCCAGTGGGGGAGGGAGCGAGTTCGTCTCGGTCTTCATGACGCCAGCCTCACGCGCGGATCGATCACCACATACAGCAGGTCGATCACGAGGTTCAGCATCGTGTACAGGACCGCCATCGTAAGCACGAAGCCCTGCACCGGCGCGTAGTCGCTCGCCACCAGCGCCTCGAGCGCGAAGGAGCCGACGCCGGGCCAGGCGAACACCTTTTCGACGATCACGCTCATGCCCAGGAGGAACGAGAACACCATGCCCATCGTCGTGACGACCGGCAGCAGCGCGTTGCGCAGCGCATAGCGCACGAGCACCGTCGGCGTCGACAGGCCCGAGGCGCGCGCGGTGCGGATGAAATCGGCCGACAGGACGGACAGCATCGAGGCGCGCGTCATCCGCGCGATGGGCGCCAGCACGAAGATGCCCAGCGTGAGCACGGGCAGGATCATCTGCTTCGCGCTCGCGACGAACAGCTTCGCGTCGCCCGCGAGCAGGCTGTCGACGGTGTAGAACCCCGTGACCGTCGGCGGCGCGGTGAGATAGGGATCGAGCCGCCCGATGGGCGACAGCGCCCAGCCGAGCAGGAAATACAGCACGTAGGTGAGCAGCAGTCCCGTGAAGAACGTGGGCAGGGACACGCCCGCCGTCGTCACGAGCCGGCATGCATGGTCGATCCACGAATCCGGATGCCGCGCCGCGAGGATGCCCAGCGGAATCGCGATGCTCACCGCGAACAGCAGCGAGGCGAGCACGAGTTCGAGCGACGCCGGCAGGCGCGCGAGCAGCTCCTGGCGGACCGGCTGGCCGGTCGACAGCGCCTGCCCGAAGTCCCCCCGCGCGAGGTCCCGGACGTAGATCCAGAACTGCTCGGGCAGCGTGCGGTTGAGCCCGAGCTTTTCGCGCACCTGCTCCACCGCTTCCTGCGTGCCCGCGGGCCCCGCGAAGAACGCGGCGGGGTCGCCCGGCAGCGCGCGCGTGAGCAGGAAGGTGATGAGCACGATGCCGAAGAGGTTCGGCAGCGCGCCCAGCAGGCGCTTCGCGATGAGCATCGCCATGGCTGCGCCGCCTTTACGCCTTGACCAGCTGGCGATAGTCCGGTTCCAGGTGGAACCAGTACGTGTAGCCGCTGATGTTCGGCTGCATCGCGACGTCCATCATCGGCTGCACGAGGGGGATGCGCGGCACTTCCTCGTGCGCGAGCTTGATCATGTCCTTCACCATGCCGTCGTACAGCGGCTTGCTCTCGGCGAAGCGCGCGTTCGTGATCAGCTTGTCCATGAGCGGGTTCTTGTAGCTCATGGTGTTGAACACCGCGTCCTGGCCGTGATAGCACCAGAAGAAGAAGTATTCCGGGTAGTTCAGCCAGCCGCCGAAGCGGTTGAGGACCATCGGCATGTCCTTCTTCAGCAGCGCCGCGCGCCAGTTGGCGCCGGGGATCTTGTTGATGCTCGTCTTGATGCCGATCTGCGCGAGCGCTTCCTGCACGAGGATGGCGGTGGGCTCGCCCACGGTCGCCGAGCCGAGGTCGTAGGACAGCGAGGTCTCGATCGCGCCCACGCCCGATTCGGCCATCAGCGCCTTCGCCTTCGCCAGATCGGTCCTGTAGCCGTGCGGCTGCGGCCAGGCGGGCGCCTTGGGGTCGTTGCTCGCCCCGCTCATCTTGATGCCGCGGCCGTAGAAGGCCGCGTCGAAGATCTTGTCGTAGGGGAGCGCATATGCGACCGCCTGGCGCACCTTCACGTTGTTGAAAGGCGGCTTCGCCGTGTTCATGCCGAGGTAGAACAGCGCGTTCTCGATCGGCAGGCTCATGACCTTGACCTTGCCCTTGTCGCCCGCGAAGTCGGCGAAGTCCTTGGGCGGCAGCGAGTACGTCATGTCGATGTCGCCGCGCTTCAGCAGCGCGCGCCGGTTGCCGGCCGAGGGCACGTCGCGCTGGATGATGCGCCGGATCTTCGGCAGCGGCCCGCTCTTCCAGTCGTCGAATCGCTCCAGCACGAGCTCCTGCCCGGGCTTGAAGCTCGCGACCTTGTACGCTCCGCCGCCCGCGGCGTTGGTCTTGAGCCACTCGGCGGCCCAGGGGTCCTTCTCGCTCGCGTTCTTCTTCGCCAGCGTCGCGTTGTAGATCGACGCGACCGGCACCGCCATGTCGGGCATCGAAAGCTTGTCCTTGCGAATGAACTTGACGTGGAAGGTGTTCGCGTCGATCACCTTGAACTGCGTGGGCTCTTCCAGCGAGCCGGCCTTCATCTGGAAGGTCGGGAAGCCGCCCATCGCGAGCGCGCGGTCGAAGCTCCACTTCACGTCGTTCGCGGTGACGGGCGTGCCGTCGTGGAACTTCGCGCCCTTGCGAAGGTAGAAGGTGACGCCCATGCCGTCCGCGTCCATCTTCCAGCGCTCGGCGAGCTCGGGCTCGAGCTTCGCGTAGTCGTACATCATCGAGCCGTCGGGCAGCTTCTTGCGGCCGTAGGTCATGAGGCGGTCGTACACGTTCCAGGCCACGCCGTAGCTCGGGCGGTTCGCGCCGAGGCCGTGGATGTCGAGCATGTTCGGCCCGAACTCGTTGGCCATGATCAGCGTGTCCCTGCGGTCCTGCGCCAGCGCTTCGCCGGCGGAGAGCGCGGAGGCCGCGACCGGCGCGAGCGTTGCGGCCTTGAGAATCGCGCGTCGTTTCGGGGACGTGGGACGGGTCTTCATGGGGTGCTCCAGGTTCGTCATGGATGGGATGCGGCGGGGTCGGCAAGCGACGCCATGTAGGCGCGCCAGCCGCCGAAGTGCGTGATGTCGAGCGCGTCGCGCACGGACTCGGCTTCGCACAGGAAGCCCTGCACGTGCCGGCCGTCGTCGAGGGTGAGCGTGCCGATGGACAAGGGCTGCGGCACGAGGCTCACGAAGGAGCCGTAGTGCGCGAGCGGCATGTCCCACAGTTCGAGCGCGATGGCACGTCCTTCGCCGCGACGCACGCGCTGCAGGCCCGGCTTGGGCGGCGTCGTGCCGGGCAGTGCATAGAGGCGGTAGTCGGCCGACGTCCGCGCGGGTCCGATCAAGCATACGCCGCGCTCCGTGAGCTGTGCATTGAGCGGCATGCCGGACAGGTGCGCGCCCACGACGGCCACCGTGACGGTGGCGTGTTCCCTGGAGGCGAGGATCGTCTGCGGCGCCGGCAGCGGCTCGCCCGTCGCGCCCTGCGCTAGCCCTGTCGCGTGGTGATAACGCTGGCCGAGTTCGGCGAGTTGCAGGTCGCTGGCGCAGGGGCCGATGAGCGTGATGCCGAAGGGCAGGCCGTCGGGCCGCAGGCTGCTCGGTACGGCGAGCGCCGCGTAGTCGAGCAGGTTGACGAAGTTGGTGTACGCACCGAGGTGGCGATTGAGCGACACCGGCTCGGCCCGCATGCGCTCGATGGTGTAGTGCGTCGGCGCGGTGGGTACGACAAGGACGTCGATCGACTCCCACATGGGCGCGACGCGCTGCGCGAGTTCGCGCACCCGGGCCTGCGCCTCGAAGACCTCGGCGGCGCTGTAAGCGCAGCCCGCGGCGACGATGCCGCGCACGGGCTCGATGACGGCGTCTGCATGCGAATCGAAGAAGTGGCGGATCGCCGAATAGCGCTCCGCGACGAGGGCGCTCTCGTAGAGCAGCGAGGCGGCCTGGGCGAGCGGGGCGAAGGGAATCCTCACGGATATGCCGCCGAGTTCGCGAAGGCGCCTTTGCGCATCGGCGAACGCGGCCTGCGCGAGCGCATCGCCATGGAACTCGAGTTCGTCGGGGATGCCGAACCGGAAGGCCGCCGGCAGCGGCGTCTCCTTCAGTTCCAGCTTGCGCGAGTACGGATCGCGCGGGTCGTGCGCGATGGCCTGCCGCAGCACGCGCACCGCGGTCGCGACCGTGCGCGCGAAGATCGAGACGCAGTCCACGCTCTGCGCCGCCGGCACGACGCCGCGCGTGCTGATCAGGCCCTTCGACGGCTTGAGGCCCACGATGTTGTTCAGGCCCGCGGGCACACGCCCGGAGCCCGCGGTATCGGTGCCCAGCGCGAAGTCCACCTGGCCCGTCGCGACGACGTAGGCCGAGCCCGAACTGGAGCCGCCCGAGACGTAGCGCGCATCGAAGGCGTTGGGCACGGCGCCATAGGGCGAACGCGTGCCGTTCAGGCCGCAGGCGAACTGGTCGAGGTTCGTCTTGCCGACGCACCTCGCACCAGCATCGAGCAAGCGCTGCACCACGGCGGCATGGCGCGAGGCCTCGTATTCGAACTCCGGGCATGCCGCCGTGGTGGGCAGTCCGCCAACGTCGATGTTGTCCTTCGCCGCGAAGCTCAGCCCGGCCAGCGCCCCCGCATCGGCCCCGGCAACGGGCCGCTCGGGCCGGGTGATCCAGGCCTCGGGCGCAAGGGTATCGGGTGGCACCATTTCTGAGCATCCAAACTTGTATTCAAGTTGTGATGCAAAGGGCGTGCCATGACGAGCCGTCGTCCCCGCGGAGGCGGGGATCCCGGGCTTTCGAAAGGGAGGGCGGGGGGAAGCCCCTGGATTCCCGCCTTCGCGGGAATGACGCGCGTTACGCCTGCTTCAAATGCCAGGCGCGGGGCCGCGTGAACGTCTGGATGCCGTACTTCGACAGCGTGAGACCCACGCCGCTGTCGCCCACGCCGCTCCAGGGCAGGCGCGGGCTCACGCGGTCGCAGCAGTTCCAGTAGACGCTGCCGGCATTCACGCGCGCAAGCAGTGCCTCCGCGCGCGCGCGATCGGGCGTGTAGACACCCGCCGTCAGGCCGTAGCGCGTGTCGTTCATCAGGCGCACGGCTTCCTCGTCGCCCGACACGCGCTGGATGCCGATGACCGGGCCGAAGCTTTCCTCACGCATCAGCGTCATCGTGTGATTGCACTCGCTCAGCACCGTAGGCGCGAACCAGTTGCCGGGCGTGCCCATGCGCAGGCCGCCGGTGTGCAGCGTCGCGCCCTTCGCGCGCGCGTCGTTCACTTGCGACTCGAGCACCGCGAGCTGCGCACCGCGCGTGAGCGCGCCGATGTACGTGTCCTCCGCCATCGGGTCGCCGATCCCGAAGCCCTTCACCGTGGCGACGAAGTGCGCGACGAAGGCATCGTGGATCTTTTCATGGACGTAGATGCGCTCCACCGAGCAGCAGCTCTGGCCCGTGTTGTACATCGCCCCATCCGCCAGCGATTCGGCGGCGGTCTTCGCGTCCGCGTCGTCGCACACATACGTGGGGTCCTTGCCGCCGAGCTCCAGCTGCAGCTTCACGAAGCGGCCCGAGAGCGCCTGCGCGATGCGCACGCCGGTCGCATGCGAGCCGGTGAAGAACACGCCGTCCACCGGCTGGTCGACCAGGTGCGCGCCGATGGAGCCCGCGCCGATGACGGGGATCAGCACGTTGCGCGACACGCCCGACTCGTGCAGCAGGCGCGCGATGTCGAGGCCCGTCATGCTGGAGAACTCCGACGGCTTGTAGAGGATGCAGTTGCCCGCGAGCAGCGCGGGCACGAGCACGTTGCAGCCGACGAACCACGGGTAGTTCCAGGCCGAGACGTTGGCCACGAGCCCGAGCGGCCGGTGCTCGATGCGCTCGGTCATGCCGTCCTGCTGCCACACGGTCTCGTCGGCGATGACGCGGTCGACTTCGTCGAGGAAGAAGTCGAGCCGCGGCAAGAGGCCGTTCAATTCGTTGCGCGACATGCGAATCGGCTTGCCGGTCTCGCGCGTCATGGTCCGCGCGAGCGGCTCCAGCTCGCGCACCACCGCATCGCGAAACCGCACGATGCAGGCCTTGCGCTCCGCAAGCGGCGTGGCGGCCCACGGCTGCTGCGCGGCGCGGGCGCGCTCCACCTTCATGGCGAGCGACGGCGCGTCGTCGCATTCGAGCTCGGCGATGCGCTCGCCCGTGGCGGGATTGTCGACCGGGAGGCGGGCGCCGCTCACATCGCGCCTTCGAAGAAGCGCACGAAGTCGGCGCGCGTGCATTCGCGCGGATTCGTCTTGTGGCAGATGTCGGCCCAGGCGATGTCGGCGAGCTTGTCGATCTGCTGCGGCGTCACGCCGTGCGTGGCGAGCGTGCCGCGGATGCCGACGCGCTCGCGCAGCGCGCGCAGCCATGCGGCGAGGCCGCGGCCGCCTTCGGGCACCTTGCAGGCCTGCGCGAGCTCGTCGAACTTCTCGGGCTCGGACTCGTGGTTCCACGCCAGCACCGTGTCGATCATCAGCGCATTCGCCAGGCCGTGGTGCAGGTTGCACACGGCCCCCAGCGCGTGCGCGCACGAATGCACCGCGCCCAGGTCCTTCTGGAATGCGATGGCGCCCATCATCGACGCCATCATCATGTCGCTGCGCGCCTGGAGGTTGGTGGGCTCCGCGACCGCGCGCACGAGGGCGCGTGCCGCGATCCGCGCGCCCTCCAGGGCGATGCCGTCGCACAGCGGGTGGTACGCGGGCGAGAGGTAGCTCTCGATGTTGTGCGTGAGCGCGTCCATGCCGGTCGCGGCGGTCACGTGCGGCGGCAGCGCGAAGGTCAGCTCGGGGTCGGCGAACACGATCCGGGCCAGCACCTTCGGACTGAAGATCACGCGCTTGAGGTGCGTGTCGTCCTCGCTGATGACCGAGGAGCGGCCCACCTCCGAGCCGGTGCCGGCCGTCGTGGGCAGCGCGATGAAGTACGGCAGGTCCCCCTCGATCGCGCGCGCCTTCGGATGATCCCACGCGTATTCGATGATGTCGCCCTCGTGCGTCGCCGCCAGGCCCACCACCTTCGCCACGTCGAGCGCCGCGCCGCCGCCGAAGCCGATCACGCAGTCGGCCGCATGCGCCTTGAACATCGCCGCCCCTTGCATCACCTGGCTGGCGGTCGGGTTGCCCTGCACGCCGGAGAACACGGCCACATCGAGCGCGCCCAGGTGCGACTTGAACTCGTCGAGCACGGGCAGCTCGGCGAGCGCCCGGTCGGTCACGAGCAAGGGCCGCTTGAAGCCGTGCTGCACGAGATGCGCGGCCACTTCCTTGCGTGCGCCGGCGCCGAAACGGATGGCCGTGGGAAACGAGAAACTGTTGAGGCTCATGGGCCGGTGCGCTCCAGGTGAATCAGATGATTTCGAAATAGCGCTTCATTTCCCAGTCGGTCACGGCGTCGAGCCACTGACGCCACTCCCAGTCGCGCGTCGCGGCGAAGTGATCGACGAAGGCATCGCCGAACCAGTCGCGCGCGGTGTCCGAGCGACGGAAGTTCCGCGTGGTCTCGATGAGCGTGCGCGGCGCGCGGGGGATGTCGTCCGAGCCCTCGTTTGTGCCCGTCACCGGGGCTTGCTTCAGTTCGAGCTGCTGCTCGACGCCTTGCAGGCCCGCCGCGACCACGGCGGCCATCGCCAGGTAGGGATTCACGTCCGCGCCGGGGCACCGCGTCTCCAGCCGCGTGCTCTTCGGACTGCCGGCCAGCACGCGGAAGCTCGCGGTGCGATTGTCGAAACCCCAGGTCGGCTTGACCGGCGCCCAGAAGCCGTCGACGAGGCGCTTGTAGCTGTTGATGGTCGGCCAGAACATCGGCGCGAATTCCATGAGGTAGGCGACCTGGCCCGCGAGATAACTCTCGAAGAGCTTGCTCATCCTGCCGCGTCCATCCGCGTCGTGGAACAGGTTCTTCTCGCCGTCCGACAGGCTCTGGTGGATGTGGCCGCTGCAGCCCGGATACTGCGCGCTCCACTTCGCCATGAAGCTCGGCATGATGCCGAAGCGCGCGCCGATTTCCTTGGCGCCAGCCTTGAAAAGGATGGCGCGGTCGGCCTGCTCCAGCGCTTCCGAGAACGCGATCGCGACTTCATAGACGCCCGGCCCCGTTTCGGTGTGCAGCCCCTCGATGGGCACGCCGAACGCGAGCATCTCGTCCATCAAGGCATTGAAATACTCGCGGTGGGCATTCGCGCGAAGGAGCGAATAGCCGAACATGCCCGGCGTGATCGGCTCCGGCGCCACGCCCTGTTTCGCGGCCCAGCTCTGCGGTGTCTCGCGGAAATTGAACCATTCGAATTCGAAGCCGCACATCACCTTCAGGCCCATGCGCTCGGCGCGCGCGAGCACGCGCCGCAGCGTCTGGCGCGGACACACCGCATAGGGCGTGCCGTCGGCGTTGACGAATTCGCCGAGGAAAAACGGCACGTTGCCGTCCCACGGCACGCGGCGCAGGGTGTCGAGGTCGATCCGCGCCAGCGCATCCGGAAAACCGTGCTGCCAGCCGGTGACCTGCGTGTTGTCGTAGGTGACGTCGCTGCTGTCCCAGCCGAACACGACGTCGCAGAAGCCGAAGCCCGACTCGGCCGCGCCCTCGAACTTGTCGCGGTGCAAATACTTGCCGCGCAGGATGCCGTCGATGTCGGCGGCGGCCACCTTGACCTTGGAGGCGCCCGACTGGCGCAGCGCGGCGAGCGCCGGATGTACGTTGCTGGACATTCAGCCTCCGCCGAGCCGCCTCAAGGAGGCTGAAGCCCCCTCGGGGGGCAGCGCAGTACACGAAGTGACAAGCGTGGGGGTCATGTCCACCAGCCTACGACAAAAGCCGGGCGGCGTGGGGTGACCGGAGGCGTGCAATCACACTTCGGACCTACGGTCGAGCATCGAGATTGCCCGGGACCGGGCACATGCGCGAATTGCCGCGCGCCAAGGATCACCTTATATTGGGGCGGTCAGAGATCTGCTGGGAGGAACGTCTTGGCTACACATCGCGACATTGCGTCTCGGCGCACCATTGCCTTCGTCGGCCCCGCGGCCGCGGGCAAGACGAGCCTCGTCGAGGCGCTGCTGGCGAAAGCCGGCGCGATCGGCGCGCCCGGCAGCGTGGAGCGCGGCTCCACGGTCAGCGACTGGGATCCGCTCGAGAAACGCGCGCTGCGCTCGCTCAACTCCTCGCTCGTCCACTTCACGCACGAGGGCATCACGAGCCACGTGATCGACACGCCCGGCGCGTCCGACTTCCTCGGCCAGTCGCTGCCCGCGCTCGAAGCGGTGGAGACGGCCGCCGTCGTCCTCAACGCCGCCACCGGCATCGAGCCGATGGCCGTGCGCATGATGGAGTGGGCCGCGCAGCGCGAGCGGGACCGCATCATCGTCGTCAACCGGATCGACGCGCAGGGCGTGGACCTGCCTGCATTGCTGGAGCAGATCCAGGCGACCTTCGGCCGCGAATGCCTGCCGGTGAACCTGCCCGCCAACGGCGGCTCGGCGGTCGTCGACTGTTTCTACAACCTCGGCAAGGACGGACCCGCGCCCGACTTCTCCTCGGTCGAGGAGGCGCACCGCAAGCTGGTCGAGCAGGTGGTCGAGGTCGATGCCGCCTTCGTCGAGCGCTACCTGAACGAAGGCGACGTCGACCCCGCCGAACTGCACGCGCCGCTGGAGCAGGCGCTGCGCGAAGGCCACCTCATCCCGGTGTGCTTCGTCTCCGCGCGCACCGGCGCGGGCGTCGCGGAGCTGCTGCAGATCATCGAGAAGCTGCTGCCCGATCCAACCGAGAGCAATCCGCCCGCGTTCCTCGAAGGCGAGGGCGACGGCGCCAGACCGATCCAGGCCCAGGTCGACTCGGGCAAGCACGTGCTCGCGCACGTCTTCAAGATCACGCAAGACCCCTATGTCGGCAAGATGGGCGTGCTGCGCGTCCACCAGGGCACCATCACGCGCGACAGCCAGCTCTACGTGGGCGACGGCCGCCGGCCGTTCAAGGTGGGCCACCTGTTCATGCTGCAGGGCAAGGAGCTGAAGGAAGTGCCGAAAGCCGTGCCGGGCGACCTGTGCGCGATCGCGAAGGTGGAGGAGCTGCATTTCGACGCCGTGCTGCACGACGCCGCGGAGGACTCGCACATCCACCTGAAGCCGCTGGAGTTTCCGGTGCCCGTGCATGGCATGGCGATCCTGCCCAAGCGGCGCGGCGACGAGCAGCGGCTGCACGACATCCTGCAGAAGCTCGTGAGCGAGGATCCTTGCCTGAAGGTCGAGCACGTGGCGACCACGAACGAGACCGTGGTGTACGGCCTGGGCGAGCTGCACACGCGCACGCTGCTGGAGCGCCTGACCGAAGTCCACAACTGCCAGGTGGAGACGCGGCCGCCGCGCATCGCCTACCGCGAGACGATCCTGTCGCCCGCCGAAGGCCATCACCGTCACAAGAAGCAGAGCGGCGGCGCGGGCCAGTTCGGCGAAGTGTTCCTGCGCGTGGAGCCCCTGCCGCGCGGCGGCGGCTTTCAATTCGTCGACGAGGTGAAGGGCGGCGCGATCCCGCACAATTTCATGCCGGCGGTGGAGAAGGGCATCCGCCTCGCGATGGAGCAAGGCGTGATCGCGGGCTATCCGGTGGTGGACCTGAAAGTCGTCGTGTACGACGGCAAGCACCACACCGTCGACAGCAAGGAGATCGCGTTCGTGCAGGCGGGCAAGAGGGCGCTGATGGCCGCGGTGCAGAGCGCGCGGCCCTGCGTGCTGGAGCCGATCGTGGACGTCGAGATCGCGGCGCCGGAACACAACATGGGCGACATCACGGGCGACCTCGCATCGCGGCGCGGACAGGTGAGCGGCACGCGCGCCGCTAATGACGGAGCGTTGACGGTGCTCGCGCAGGCGCCGTTGTCGGAGTTGTCGAGTTACCAGTCGCGCCTGAATTCATTGACGGGCGGGCAGGGACGCTACACCCTGGCCTTCAGCCACTACGAACCCGTGCCGCCGACGGTGCAGCAGAACCTGATGTCGCAGCACAAGGTCCACGACGCGGATTGACGGTCGTCCCTCCCTCTCTCCCGCAAGCGGGAGAGGGAGTGACAGCTTCCCGGTTTCGGATCAGCTGCCGTCGCCGCGCTGTCCGGAATCGCCGCCACGCGGTCCGCGCCAGCCGCTGCCGCCACCGCCTCCCATCTGCGGCTCCCGCTCGACCGCGGCCGGCGCAACCTGGCGCTGTGGCACGGCGACCTGCGCCGGCTGCTGCGCGCGTTGCGAACGCGACTGTTCACGCTGCTGCTCTCGCTGCTCGCGTTGCCGGACCTGCTGCTCGCGCTGGCGCTGCCACTGTTCGCGCTGCTCGACTTGCTGCTGTTCGCGCTGGCGCATCCACGCTTCCCGCTGTTGCGCTTCCTGCTGGCTGCGCTGGCGCTCCCGGGCCTCGCGCTGCTGCACCTGCGCTTCGCGCTGTTCGCGCTGCACGCGGTCGGCGTCGCGCTGGCGTTCCCCGCCGTTACGTCCATCGCGCCCGTCGCGCCCTTCGTGGTCCCGGCGCCCCACGCGCGCATCGCGCACATCGCGTGCATCGCGCGGCTGCGCGGTCGCCCCGCCGCCCACGGCCGGCGCCGTGCGAGGGTCGTTGCGCCCGTTCAGGTTCCACGCCGGCATGCCGCCGACCGCCGCGCCTTCGCGCGGCAGATGGCGCAGGCGCGGGGCTTCACGGTCGACACGGACCCGACCCCGATCGTCCGGCCGCGCGAAGCCCGTGAGAAGCGGCGCCCGGGCGATCACGTTCGAATCGAGCCGGTGCCAGTTTCCCCGCAGCCCGCGGCCGCGGTTGAAATCGTCGACGCGCACCGCAGTCACGCCGTGACCATGTCGCCGATGCCAGTGCGTGGCCCACGCGCCGGGCACGTCATGGATGTGCCGGTTGAAGTTGCGCACGTACACCGCGCTCGTGCGGTAGTAGGGTTGCCAGTACTCGCCGGGCGCGAGCGGATACCACGCGATGCCGGGGCTCGAGCCGATGCTGAACGAGAAGCTGGCCGAACCGTTGCCGCCGACGAACGCGACGACTGCGGGCGCATACACGGGCCGCACGAGATCGCCCGGCACCCACGCCCAGCGCGGGCCGATGCGTGCCCAGCGGCCATAGTGCGAGGGCGCGAAGCCCCACGGCGCCGCGTCGATCCAGGTCCAGCCCCAGGGCGGCACCCATTCCCAGCGGCCGTCGCGGTACGGCGCCCAGTCGGCCGCCACGTTCGCCGGATACCAGACGGAGCCATGGGCCGCATCCTGGCTCCAGGTGCCGTAGGGGTCGAGCTGCTGATAGCCGACGACTTCGCGCGGCACATGGCGCGCCGCGATGGACCGGTCCTCGCGCTCATTGCGCTCCGACGCGTAGGCATCGAACGCGTCGCGCGCCTGCCGCGTCGACTCGACGCGGCCGAGATCGCGCGCCGCGAAGGTCTGCTGCTGTCCCGCATTCAGCGTCAGTGTGCGGCCGCCTTCGCCGGAGACGAATACGTTGCCGCTGCGCACCGTCACGCGCGTGGTGCCCGCATCGGGATCGGCATCGATGCGGAAATCGCCCGCGGCCGCCGCCTGCACGGTCACGTTGGGCGTTTCGATCCGGAAGTTCTCGTCGGCGCGCAGTTCGCGCACGCGGGCGTTGACCGTGCCTTGCGTCAGGCTGATGTGCGACTGGCTGTCGTCGAGCACGACGAAGCCGAGGTGGCTGAGGTCGTCCACGTGCAACGTGGCCGTGCCGAGGTGCACCTCGGCGCGCGCGCCGTCGTCGGTCCACAGGCGGTCGGCCTGGGTCAGCGGACGGTTGACCGGCAGCTCGACCCACTCGGTGTCGCCGGCCGGCGCGAACACGACCGAGCCGCTGCGCTCGGTCACCGCGGCCACGCGGCCGGGCGGGTCGGCCTCCTGCGCCGGAGCGGCGGCGGCGCCCATCGCGAAGGCGAGCGCGAATCCCAGTCGCGCGAGGAAGCGGGGCAAGACGGTACGGCTCATGGGTCTTTGAACGCTCGGTTGGAAGTTCGTGCGTCGAACTTAAGGTAAAGACTGCAATCGCTTGCGAAGCCGGGGTTGACCTTGTGTAAAGCCGGACATGGCGCTGCCGTTACAGTTGCCTGGGCATGCCTTCCCTCGCCCCCTCGCGCGTCGTGATGCTGGGTGCGCTCATGAGCGCGTTCGCCCTCAGCCAGGCGTTTCGCACCATCGCCGCCATCCTCGCGCCGCCGCTCGCGCGCGAGTTCGGCCTGTCGCCCGCCGCGCTCGGCATCTATGCCGGCGCGTTCCATTTCTCCTTCGCCCTGCTGCAGTTCGTGATGGGCATCGCCATCGACATGCACGGCGTGCGGCGCACGGTGCTGGTCGCCTTCCCCTCGGCCATGGCCGGGGCGCTGGTGTGCGCGAATGCGGGCGGCTTCGGCACGCTGGTGGTCGGGCAGGCCCTGATCGGCATCGGCTGCGCGCCGGCCTTCCTCGTCTGCACGGTCTTCATCGCGCGGCGCTTCGAGCCGGAGCGCTTCGCGTCGGTGTCGGGGCTGGCGCTCGGCATCGGCTCGGTCGGCCTCCTGCTCACGGGCACGCCCCTCGCGTGGCTGGTCGAGCGCACTTCGTGGCGCGCGGGCTATCTGGCGCTCGCTGCATGCGCCGCCTTCGCCTGGCTCGCGATCTTCGTGCTCGTGCGCGAGTCGGGCGAGCACGCGGGCGGCAAGCGCATGCGCCTGCGCGAAGCGCTCGGCGGCTATGGCGTGCTGTTCCGTCTGCCGCACACCGCCGGCATCCTGCTGCTCGGACTGTTCACCTACGCGGCTTTCCTGTCGCTGCGCGGCCTCTGGCTGGGCCCGCTCCTGATCGACCGGCACGAGTTCACGCTCGTGCAGACCGGCAACGTCGCGTTGTTCGTCTCCGTCGTCGGCATGGCGGGGCCGCCGCTCTTCGGGCGGCTCGACCCCGGCCCGAAGCGCCGCCGCGTGTGGATCACCGGCTTCACCGTGGCCTGTGCGGTGGTGTTCGCGACGATGGCGTTCAGCACCTCGGCCTGGCTCGACGTCGCGCTGGGGCTTGCGGTCGGCGTGCTGTCCGGCTTCATCGTCCTGCAGTACGCCGACGTGCGCAATGCCTACCCGGCCGAGATGACCGGCCGCGCGATGGCCGTGTTCACGATGTCTATGTTCCTCGGCGTCGCGCTGATGCAGTGGCTCACGGGCGCCATCGCCACGGCCGCGCTGGCCGCCGGCGTCGAGGCATATTTCGCCGTGCTCATCGCCATCGCCGGCTTCCTGGCCGTTGCCGCGGCGGCCTGCCGCCTGTTGCCCGCGCCGCAGGGCACAATCGAGCGATGAAGATCGAGAAAGACACCGTCGTCAGCCTGCAGTACAAGGTGGCCGAGCCCACCGGCAAGCTCATCGAAGCCAGCCGCGAACCCATGGTCTACCTCCATGGCGGCTACGACAACACGCTGCCGAAGATCGAGGCCGCGCTCGACGGCCAGGAGAAGGGCCATCAGGTCGTGCTCGACCTGCAGCCCGAGGACGCCTTCGGCACGCGCGACGAGTCGCTGGTGCGCGTGATCCCCAAGAGCGAATTCCCGCCCGGCGTGAAGGTCGGCGGACAACTCGAGGGCCGCACCGATGCGGGCGACCCGCACGTCTTCCACGTGATGAAGATCAAGGGACCCGAGGTCCACCTCGACGGCAACCATCCGCTCGCCGGCAAGCGCCTGGTGTTCACGCTGAAGGTGGTCGACCTGCGCGCGGCCACGGCCGAGGAGATCCAGCACCGCCACGTCCACGGCGCGGGCGGCCATCACCATTGAAAGTTGAAAGCGCGGGCCGCGCCCGCATCTGAAGCCATGGCCACTTCTCCCGTCCTCGGCATCCGTCCGCTCGGTTTCCCCTGGGAGACCGCGGACCCCTTCCTCTTCTGCGCCTACCACGACGACCACTACCCGCGCGGCAACGCCGACATGGCGCCCGCGGTGTCGCTGGCGGGCCGCGAAATGGGCTCGGACTTCAGCCGCAAGGACGGCTTCTCGATGTACCACGGCGAGACGGTGCCGGGCTTTCCCGCGCATCCGCATCGCGGCTTCGAGACGGTCACCATCGTGCGGCGCGGCCTGATCGATCACTCCGACTCGCTGGGCGCCACCGCGCGCTTCGGCGGTGGCGACGTGCAGTGGGTGACGGCCGGCAGCGGCATCGTGCATTCCGAGATGTTTCCCCTGCTGAAGCAGGAGGAAGAGAATCCGCTGGAGCTGTTCCAGATCTGGCTGAACCTGCCGGCGGCGAACAAGATGGCGAAGCCGCACTTCACGATGTTCTGGAACGAGGCGATTCCTCGCGTGACCGAGGATGGCGTCGAAGTCGCGGTCATTGCCGGCGCGCTCGGCGACACGCGCGCGCCCGCGCCGCCGCCGGATTCGTGGGCCGCGCGCGCGGAGGCCGACGTCGCGATCTGGACGGTTCGCCTTGCGGCCGGCGCCCGATGGACCTTGCCTGCGGCAGGAGGCGAAGGCACGCGTCGCACCTTGTATTTCTTCAAGGGCGGGACTGCCGTCGTGGCGGGGCAGCGCGTCGAAGCGCCGGTGGCGATTTCCTTGCTCGCCGACGTTGCGGTCGAGTTGTCCGCCGAGGGTGAAGTGGCCGAGTTCCTGCTGCTGCAGGGCCGGCCCATCGCCGAGCCCGTGGCGCAGTACGGCCCGTTCGTCATGAACACGCAGGCCGAGATCCACCAGGCGATGCAGGATTACCGCCGCACGCAGTTCGGCGGTTGGCCGTTCCCCGACACGGCGCCGGTGCATGGCCGGGAGCCGGCGCGGTTCGCGCTGCATCCGGGTGGGCGACGGGACGCGCCGTAGTCAGTCGTCTTCGAGTGGGAGTTGCCCTTGCGGTGGCAGGGGTGGCCACAGGTTCGCGCCGCGGCGCGCTTCGTACCAGCGATACATCGCCGCGTCTTCAACGGAGTACTCGCCTCTCGCGGATTTCCAGACCAGCGCCGGCATGCGCTGGCGCAATGATTCGAGCGCGCGCTGGGCTTGCGTGGCGTTGACGGGGTGCCCGGTCTTGTCGCGGTAGAAACGCAGCGCCTCCGAATCGTAGGGACGAAAGCGTGGCCCCTGTTCCAGCATGCGCCACAGGACCGCCTGCTCCGTCGGCTTCAGGCCAAGGAATTCCGACTCCATCTGCGACTCGTCCTCGCGAAGACGATCCTGTGCGGCTTCGAGCAAGGCCGGTTCAAAACGGCCGGTCAAGGCCGCCAACGGGCTCAGCACCGCGCCGAGGCCGGCCATGAAAAACTGCGGTCGGTGATTGAAGACGGCAAATGCGCTATTTAGCGCGGGCCGGTCGACGGGGCGCAGGTCCGGCCGCTGCGCCTCTACGAGGTCGGCAACGTGCGCGATGAAGTCTGCGTCCAGCGGCGGCAGCGGCTGGATTTGCGAGCCATAGAAGGGTGCGCTGGCGCTTACGACAAGACGCAACAGCTTGTCGCGGTCGGAGCCCGACATGACCAGCATCAGGTTGATTTGTCCGGGCTTGTTCAATTGGTCGCGCGCGGACTTCAAAGCCGTCATTGCCGCTTCGCCTGCCTCGCTGGTGAGCGCGTGCTGGGCTTCGTCGACGATCAGTGCCACCGGTTTGCCGGCGCGTTCGTGCAGCGCTCGCAGTGCATCGACGAGCGTCAGGCCATCGACATGGCCGATGCGGCTGGTATCGATCTCCACCGTCCCGGCCAGCTTCACGCTCTTGAGACCGGTGCGTCGCGCCGCGCGCGCCACGGCGCCGAGGTGAAGGTCGAGCGAGCCGCCGATGGCCTCGGCGATCAGAGCACCCGGATCGCGCCGCGGATCGGCCCAAAGGTCCACGTACACCACGGTGACGCCCGCGGACTCCAGGGTGGGCTGCAGGTCGCTCCGCAGGAAGGTGCTCTTGCCGGTGCGGCGCGGGGCAGCGAGGAACAATCCGTTGTGGACGTCGCCGAGGAACGCACGGCCTTGCAGCGCTTGAACCAGCTGTTCAGCAAGAGCTGTGCGCGGAAAGGAAATCAACTTAATTATCCCTTTTTATTGCAATTCCGATAAATTATCATGATTGGGATAAAAGTCAATAATTGGCGGCTCGACACGGCTACCCCGAGAGCAGCTTTCCGGGGCTGCCGCGACATGATCCTGACCGCAGGGAAATCCACTTGCGCGTCAAGCACTGGCCGGCCGCCGACGCATGGCATCTGTAACCGCTTCGCACCGCATCTGCAGTCCTTCGCCAACACGGCCAAAAAAAAGCGCCCTGCGGCGCTTTTTTTGGACTCCGCGAGCGGCCGTCTACTTCGCCACCACCCGCACCATCTCCAGGCACTTGTTCGAGTAGCCCCACTCGTTGTCGTACCAGGACACGAGCTTGACGAAGGTCGGGTCGAGCTGGATGCTCGCGTCGGCGTCGAAGATCGAGGTGCGCGTGTCGCCGATGAAGTCGGTGGCGACCACCTTGTCCTCGGTGTAGCCCAGGATGCCCTTCAGGGCGCCTTCGCTCTGCGACTTCATTTCGGCGCAGATGTCGGCGAAGCTCGCCGCATTGTTCAGCTCGCACGTGAGGTCGACCACCGACACGTCCGAAGTCGGCACGCGGAACGACATGCCGGTCAGCTTCTTGTTCAGCTCGGGGATCACGACGCCCACGGCCTTGGCCGCGCCCGTCGACGACGGGATGATGTTCTCGAGGATGCCGCGGCCGCCGCGCCAGTCCTTGTTGGACGGGCCGTCCACCGTCTTCTGCGTCGCCGTGGCGGCATGCACGGTGGTCATCAGGCCGCGCTTGATGCCCCACTTGTCATTCATCACCTTCGCGAGCGGCGCCAGGCAGTTGGTCGTGCAGGAGGCGTTGGAGATGATCTTCTGGCCGTCGTACTTCTTGTCGTTCACGCCGAAGACGAACATCGGCGTGTCGTCCTTCGACGGGGCCGACATGATCACCTTCTTCGCGCCGGCGTCCAGGTGCTTCTGCGCGCCGTCCTTCGACAGGAAGATGCCCGTGGATTCGATCACCACGTCGGCGCCGACGTCGCCCCACTTCAGCGCGCCGGGGTCCTTCTCGGCGGTCAGGCGGATCTTCTTGCCGTTCACGACGAGCGTCGTGCCCTCGACCGCGATCGTGCCCTTGAAGCGGCCATGCACCGAGTCGTACTGCAGCATGTACGCGAGGTAGTCGGGCTCGAGCAGGTCGTTGATGCCCACGATCTCGATGTCGTTGAAATTCGCGACCGCGGAACGCAGCACGTTGCGGCCGATGCGGCCGAAGCCGTTGATGCCCACTCTGATCGTCATGTTCGTCTACTCCTGAAAAATCAAACCTTGCGCGCGAGGACGGCGCGAACCGTGTCCGCCACGTTCTCGGGCGTGAAACCGAAATGCTTGAACAGCACATTGGCGGGCGCGGACTCGCCGTAGGAGTCGATGCCCACCACCGCCGCGCAGCCGTATTTCCACCAGAAATCCGTGACGCCCGCCTCGACGGCGATGCGCGGCAGGCCGGGCGGCAGCACGTCCTGCTTGTAGTCGGCGTCCTGGCGGTCGAAGGTCGTCGTGCTCGGCATCGAGACGACCCGCGTCGCGATGCCCGACTGCGCGAGCAGCTCCTGCGCCTTCAGCGCGAGCTGCACTTCGGAGCCGGTCGCGATGATCGCGGCCTGCGGGCGGCGCGCGATGCCGACCTCCTGAGGGTCCGCGAGCACATAGGCGCCGCGGGTGATCTCGTCGAGCGCGAGCTTGGGCGCATACGGCAGGTTCTGGCGCGACAGCAGCAGCGCCGTCGGCCGGTTCCTGTTCTGCAGCGCGACGGTCCAGGCGACCGCCGTTTCGGCCGTATCGGCCGAGCGCCACACGTCGAGGCCGGGGATCATCCGCAGGCTCGCGGCATGCTCGACCGACTGGTGCGTCGGGCCGTCTTCGCCCAGGCCGATGGAGTCGTGCGTGAACACGTGGATCACGCGCCGCTTCATCAGCGCCGCCATGCGGATCGCGTTGCGGCTGTAGTCGCTGAACGTGAGGAAGGTGCCGCCGTAGGGAATGAAGCCGCCATGCAGGGCAATGCCGTTCATGATGGCCGCCATGCCGAACTCGCGCACGCCGTAGTTGATGTGGCGGCCGATCGTGCCGTCCTCGCCGCGCACGGGGTCGCCCGCCTGGTCGAAGCGCAGCGGCGCGGTGCTCTTGGTGTTCGTGAGGTTCGAGCCGGTGAGGTCGGCGGAGCCGCCCAGCAATTCGGGCATCGCGGCGGTGAAGGCCTCGAGCGCGATCTGCGACGCCTTGCGCGAAGCGACCGTCTCCGCCTTGGCGTGCGCGCCGATGGTCGCGTCCACTGCGACCTGCGTGAAGCCCTTGGGCAGTTCGCCCTTCATGCGACGCTCGAATTCGGCGGCGAGATCAGGGTGAGCCGCGCGATACGCGGCGAATCGCGCATCCCAGGCCTGCTCGGCCGCGCGGCCCTTCGCGCGCGCATTCCATTCGTCGTACACCGCCTGCGGCAGCTCGAACGGCGTGTGCTCCCACTTGAGCGCGGTGCGGGTGAGCGCGATCTCGTCGGCGCCGAGCGGCTCGCCGTGCGCCTTGGCGGTGTTGGCGCGGTTGGGCGAGCCTTTGCCGATGTGCGTCTTCGCCACGATGAGCGTCGGCCGCTCGGCGCTGCCCTTCGCGTCGGCGATGGCGCGGCCGACCGCTTCGACGTCGTGCCCGTCGACGGGGCCGATCACGTTCCAGCCGTAGGCGCGAAAGCGCGCCGCCGTGTCGTCGATGAACCAGGGCGTGACCTGGCCGTCGATGGAGATGCCGTTGTCGTCGTAGATCGCGACGAGCTTGTTGAGCTTCCACGCGCCCGCGAGCGCGCAGGCCTCGTGGCTGATGCCTTCCATCAGGCAGCCGTCGCCGAGGAACACGTAGGTGTGGTGGTCCACGACGGCATGGCCGTCGCGATTGAATTCGGCGGCGAGCAGCTTTTCGGCGAGCGCCATGCCGACGGCGTTGGTGACGCCCTGGCCGAGCGGGCCGGTCGTGGTTTCGATGCCGGGGGTGACGTCGACCTCGGGGTGGCCCGGCGTCTTGCTATGCATCTGCCGGAAGCCCTTCAGCTCGCCGATGGGCAGGTCGTAGCCGGTGAGGTGCAGCAGCGAGTAGAGCAGCATCGACGCGTGGCCGTTGGACAGCACGAAGCGGTCGCGGTCGGCCCACTGCGGATTGGCGGGGCTGTGCTTCAGGTGCCGGTGCCACAGGGCCACCGCGATGTCGGCCATGCCCATGGGCGCGCCCGGGTGGCCCGAGTTCGCTTGTTGCACGGCGTCCATGGCAAGCGCGCGGATCGCGTTCGCCATCAGTGATTCGTTGGCCATCAGAAGGCAGCTCCGGGGGATTGAGTCGGGGGAAACCCCGGATTTTAAAGGGTCACCCCGCCGGGGCGCCGCCGCTGCGCCGAGCGGCCCTGCACTACAGTCGGGCCATGAAGGGCCTGCACCTCACCGCCGACTGCTACCAGTGCCGCTGCGACGCGTCCTGGCTCACCGATGCGCAGAAGCTCGGCCGCTGGTGCCGCGAGGCGGTGGAGGCGGTGGGCCTGCAGGTGGTGGACGAACTCTTCCACGCGTTTCCCGGCACCGGCGATGCGCCGGGCGGCGTGACGGCAACCGTGCTGCTCGCGGAGTCGCACGTCTGCCTGCACACCTGGCCCGAGCAGAAAGCCGTGACCTGCGACGTCTACGTGTGCAACTTCGGCGCGGACCATTCCGCCAAGGCGCGCGGGCTGATGTATGCGCTGGTGAACCGCTTCCAGCCGCAGTGGACGGAGCAGCGCTCGCTGGACCGGGGGGATGAAGCATGAACGCCGCACGGCCGCCCGAAGGCGTTCGCACCGCAGGGCGCAGCACGGAGGTTTTCGAATGAACGCGCGTGCGATGGTCCTCGCGGCGGGGCGGGGCGAGCGGATGCGGCCGCTGACCGACACCTCTCCGAAGCCGTTGCTGGAAGTGCGCGGCCGTCCGCTCATGCAGTACCACCTCGACGCGCTCGCGCGCTCGGGCATCGACTCCATCGCGATCAACACGGCCTGGCTCGGCGAGCAGATCGAAGCCCGATTCGGCGCCACGCACGCCGGCGCGGCACTGCGCTATTCGCACGAAGGCCGCGACTTCGGCGGCGCGCTGGAGACCGCGGGCGGAATCGCGCGCGCGCTGCCGCTGCTCGCGGAGTGCTTCTGGGTCGTGGCCGGCGACGTGTTCGTGCCTGGCTTCGAATTTTCCGCAGACGCGCTGCGACGCTTCGAGCGCAGCGGCAAGCTCGCGCATCTCTACCTCGTCCGCAACCCGGATCACAACCCGAAGGGCGACTTCGGCCTGGCCGCCAACGCGCAGGTGCTCAGCCGTGCGGACGAGCAGTTCACCTATTCGACGATCGGGCTGTATCGGCAGTCGCTTTTCGCCTCGATTCCGCACGGCAACCCCGCAGGCATCAAGGCCGCGCTCGCGCCTCTGCTGCGCGCGGCGATGGCGGACGGACAGGTCACCGGCGAGCTGTACGAGGGCGAGTGGACCGACGTCGGCACGCCGCAGCGGCTGGCGGCGTTGAACAGCCGACAATCCTTGCAATGAATTCCGTCGTGACCCCCTCCGTCTACATGCAGCGCCGCGCGCAGGTCGCGGCCCAGCTCGGCCCCGACGGCATCGCGCTCGTCCCCACCGCGCCGGAGCGTCCGCGCAACCGCGACAGCGATTACCTCTACCGGCACGACAGCTACTTCTACTACCTCACCGGCTTCAAGGAGCCGAATGCCTGGCTCGTCATCGCCAGCGATGGCAAGAGCACGCTCTTTTGCCAGCCCAAGGAGATCGAGCACGAAATCTGGACGGGCTACCGGCTCGGCCCCGAGGCCGCGACAGGCGCGCTCGGAATCGACGCCGCCCACGCCGCCACGGAACTCGAAACCCGTCTGCCGCGCATGCTGGAGAACCGCGACATCGTGTGGTTTCCGTTCGCCGTTCACGACGGCATCGAGGCGCGCGTCGCAGGCTGGCTCGACAAGGTGCGAGCGCGTTCCCGCTTCGGCGCGCTGTGCCCGGAGCAGCAGCGCGACCTGTGCATGGTGCTGGACGAGATGCGGCTCGTGAAGGACCCGCACGAGCAGGACATCATGCGGCGCGCGGGCGCCATCAGTGCTCGCGCGCACGCGCGCGCCATGCAGGCGTCGGCGCGCGCGCTGCGCGAAGGCCGCGACCTGCGCGAATACCACCTCGACGCCGAACTGCTGCACGAGTTCCGCATGGGCGGATCGCAGTATCCCGCCTACGCCTCCATCGTCGCGGCGGGGGCGAACGCGTGCGTGCTCCACTACGCCGCCGATGCCGCGCCGGTGAAAGCCGGCGAACTCGTGCTGATCGACGCCGGCTGCGAGCTCGACGGCTACGCAAGCGACATCACGCGCACTTTTCCCGCCGACGGCCGATTCACGCCCGCGCAGCGCGAGCTCTACGACATCGTGCATGCCTCGCAGGAAGCGTCGGTGGCCGCGACGAAGCCCGGCGCGCGCTTCGACGATCCGCACGATGCGGCGGTGCGCGTGCTCGTGCAGGGCATGCTCGACACGGGGCTGCTCGACCGCGACAAGGTCGGCACGGTCGACGACGCGATCGAAAGCCGCGCCTACTTCCCGTTCTACATGCACCGCACGAGCCACTGGCTCGGCATGGATGTCCACGATTGCGGCAGCTACCTCGAGCCCGCGCAGCTGAACGACGTGACCGAGCGCAAGGACCCGCTCTCGGGCGAGATCGTGAAGCGGCGGCCCAGCCGCGTGCTGCGCCCGGGCATGGTGCTCACGCTCGAACCGGGCCTCTACGTGCGCCCGGGGCCGGGCGTGCCCGAGCGCTTCCACCACATCGGCATCCGCATCGAGGACGATGCGCTGGTGACCGAGGCGGGCTGCGAGCTGATGTCGCGCGGCGTCCCGGTGGCCGCGGACGAGATCGAGGCGTTGATGCGCGAGTAGGGCGCCCCCGCGGCCTCAGGCGGATCGCCCCGCATGGTGGCCGAGCGTGAAAGCCTCCTCGAAGATCGAATAGCTCGCCCAGTCGCCATGCGCGAACGAGAGCCGCGCCGTGCGCGGCGGCGCACCGGCCAGCGCCAGCGTCCCCGGTGTCGGGATCGCCATGGCGTGGCCGTAGCGCGTGACGTCGATGCGCGTCAACTGGCGACGCAGATCCGGGTGGGGCGTCGACAGCTCCGTCACGATCTCGTCGCGCCACTCGCTCCAGGGCCGCGCCAGAACGGCCTTGCGCGCGGCCTCGCCGGGCGCAAGGTACCAGGTGAGCACCGTTGCCTCGCGCGCGGGGTTCATCGACTGGTGCGTCGCATCGACGTACCCCAGGCTGCGCGCGCCGTGGATCACGTTGTCCCAGGCGGGCGCGGCGCCCTCCTTCTGCGCCAGCGCCGTCTTCAGATGAAGATTCGCCACCAGCCACGGCGCCCAGCGCGTGCCCGCGAGCTTGCGCTGCACGAAGTCGAACGGCGTCGCCAGCACGCGCGCCGCGACGAACACCGGCAGCGCCACGATGCAGTGCACGGCCTGCCAGCGCTCGACCGCACGCGTCGCCGCGTTGTACGCATCGAGCTCGACGCCGTGGGGCGCCTCCTGGATCCGCGTCACGAGCCGTCCGCCGCGAAAGCGGTCCTCCAGCGGCGCGGCGAGCGCCCGTGACAGATGGGCGTTGCCTTGCGGCCAGGTGAGCGGCGGCGCGCTGTCCACATCTCCGCTGCCGGGGGCATGGAAGCCGTGGCGCGCGGCGAAGTAATGCACGCCGGCCCAGGCCGAGACCGTATCGATTCCCGCGCCGTAGTCGTCGCGGCAGCAGTAGTCCAGATAACCGCGCAGCAACTCGTCGTCGAAGCGCTCGCGCGCGAGCCAGGCCGCGAAGGTCAGCGCATCGAGTTCGGGATGGCGGCGCGCGTCGGGCCGCAAGGCCATCGGAATCGCGAAGCGCGCGCCGCGACGCAGCGATTCGATGCGCCGGCCGAATGCGCGATAGGCCTCGAGCGTCGACGCCGGCACGTCCTGCACCGGCAGCAGGCCCTCCTGCCACTGTCCGCGAAACCACAGCCGCTCCTGCGGCGCATGCACGAGGTGGCGCTCGTCGTAGCGCCAGTGGCCGCCGACCCGGCGCCGCAGGCCGAGTTCTTCGAGCAGCGCCTGCAACTCGGGCGCGTCGTCGCCCGGCAGCGGCAGGTAGTGCGCACCGAGCGGACAGGCGATGCCGTCGATCTCGCCCGCGCGGCTGTTGCCGCCCGGCTCGGCCTCGAGATCGAGCACGGCGAAGTCTTCGATGCCGCGTTGCCTCAAGGCGCGCGCCGCGGCCAGCCCCGCGATGCCGGCTCCGGCCACGATCACCTGCGTGCGCCGGCTCGTGTGCGGGGCGGGCCATTCGCGCGTGTCGCGCAGCAGATGGCCGAGCTCGTGCGATGCGGAGGTGAAGCCGCCCTGCACCTGCACGGTCGCATCGCGTTCGCAACCCGCGAGCGCGGCGGACGCGGCGGCGGCAACAAAAGTGCGCCGCCTCAAGGATGGACCTTGCCCCATTCCCGCTCGTAGGTCGTCACGAGCACGGGGTTGGAGAGCCGGTTCACCTCCGCGGGCACGCGGGCCATGTCGCGGGGGAACTCGAAGAGTGACGCAAGCTGCGCGGCGTCGAGAAAGCGAAGGCCGCCCGGCAGTTGCGGCGGCATGCGAAACGGCCGGCGGCTCGCGACGATGAAGCCCCACTCGCCGAAGCTCGGCACGTGGGCGTGATACGGCGCGGTGCGAAGCCCCACCGATTCGACGGTCGTCGCGACCGTCCAGAAACTCTCGCGCGCGATCAGCGGCGACGTCGTCTGGATCACCGCGTAGCCGCCGGCCGCGAGCCGCCGGTCGAGCAGCGCATAGAAGGAGTTGGTGTAAAGCTTCCCGATCGAGAAGTTCGTCGGGTCCGGGAAGTCGACAACGACGACGTCGAAGGTCTCCGTGCCTTCCTCCAGCCATTTGAACGCATCGGCATGGACGATCCGCACCTTCGGCGAGGCGAGGGCGCCTTCATTGAGGCGCGCCAGGGCCGGATGCGAGGAGAACAGGCGCGTCATGTGCGGATCGAGCTCCACCAGCGTTACGCTCTCGACCTGCGGATGGCGCAGCACCTCGCGCACCGCCATGCCGTCGCCGCCGCCGAGCACCGCCACCTTGCGCGGCGCGCCGTGCGCGCTCATCGCGGGATGCACCAGGGCCTCGTGATAGCGGTACTCGTCGCTCTGCGCGAACTGCAGGTTGCCGTTGAGGTAGAGGCGCACGCCCGTGCGCCCCTGCGTGACGACGATGCGCTGCCAGGGCGAGGTCTCGGTGAGCAGGATGGGGTCTTGGTAGAAGCGGTCCTCGGCGAAGCTCGTGATGCGGTCGGCCTGTGCCAGCGCCAGCGCCAGCACGGCCAGCGTGATCAGGCACGCCGCGAGGTGCGCGACGGCGCGCCGCAGTTCGTGCCGGAACAGCCACAGCGCCCACAGCGCGATGGCCGCGTTCAGCAAGCCGAACACGAGGCCCGTGCGGATCAGGCCGAGCTGCGGCACCAGCAGCAGCGGGAACGCGATGGAGACGGCGAGCGCGCCGAGATAGTCGAAGGTCAGCACCTGCGAGACCAGCTCGCGCAGCGCGATATTGCGCTTCAGGATGCGCATCACGAGCGGAATCTCCAGCCCCACGAGCGTGCCCACCAGCAGCACCAGGCCGTAGAGCAGCCCGCGAAACGCGGCCGGCTGCCAGGCGTTCACCACGTACAGCAGCGCCGGCATGCCGCCGCCGATGAGCGCGACCAGCAGTTCGATGCGCAGGAAGTGCGCGGGCAGCTGGCGCTCGAAGAAGCGCGAGAGCCAGCTGCCCACGCCCATCGCGAACAGGTAGGTGCCGATCACCGTGGAGAACTGCAGCACCGAGTCGCCGAGCACGTACGACGCGAGCGCGCCCGCGGCGAGCTCGTACACGAGCCCGCACGCCGCCACCACGAAGACGGACGCGAGCAGCGCCACCTCGAGGGGGCGCGGCTGCGCACGCAGCACGCCGGTGGACATTCTCAGCCGCCGCCGGGCCGCCCCAAGGCGGCTGGGCCCCCTCGGGGGGCAGCGACCCACACGAAGTGGGGGAGCGTGGGGGTCAACATTTTCTAGCCATGCACGGCCGCCGCCACGATGATCGAGATGCCCAGCGACATCGCGCCCACCACGATGGAAAGCGCCACGTTCTGCTTCTCCACGATCTCGCCCCACAGGTCGTAGGGCGTGAGCTTGTCGATGATGACGAAGCACAGCCAGAAGATGGCCACGCCGATCAGCGCGTACAGGATGGAGCCGAAGAAGGCCCCCGGTCTCAGCCACTCGATTCCCATCTCGCTCTCCTTCTACTTGTGGCTGCCGCCACTCGAAAATCCACCCGTCGACCCGCGATAGACGCCGCCGCCCGTGCGGCTGTCGTCCTCGCACGATTTGACCAGCACCACCAGCACGAGGACGACGAAGAGGATGATCAGGATCGTCGCGCATCCGCATCCGACGCCATTGCCGGCGGCCGTGACCGGCCCCGCGTCGCCGCGCTTGAGCAGGTCCCGCTTGTCCTCGAGCCCGAAGGCCTTCGCCACGGCCTCGCTCGCGATCTTGCTCCCCGCCGACCACGTCTGCTCGCGCGGCGTCTCCTCCATCGACAGCAAGGCGTTGCCGCTCGCGAAGTCGCGGTTGAAGGATTTTTGCCCGCGTTCCACCGGCCAGTAGAACTCGCCGGACACGTAATTCGTTTCGGCGTGGTAGCCGTACTGCAGCGTGTACGTCTTGCCGAGGTACGTCGCCTCCTGCGCCGAGTCGGACAGTTTCGGCGCACCCGTCGTCGGCTTCACCACGCTCCAGCCGTCGGTGGCGTCCACGAGGAAGATGAAGCCGCGCTTGCGGTTGTAGAGCAGGTACTCGTCCCAGCCGAAACGCTCGTCGTCCTCGCCCGGCTCCCAGCCCATGCGGTGCTGGTAGCCGACCACCTGCCATTGGGCGCCCTGCAGCTGCCCCGTGCTGCCCAGCGCGATGAGCGGCCGCACCGGCTCATGCTGCTCCGCGTGCGCCAGTTCACCGCCGATGCCTTGCCGCAGGTCGATGACCGAATTGCAGGAGGCGCAGACGATGCTGCGGCTCAGGGAGAGCTTCGGCGCCACCGGCGCGCCGCAGTTGGGGCAGGCGAACTGACGGCCCGTCTCCTCCTTCGCGCTCTCCTCCTTCAGCCCCGACATGCGCAGTTCGTCGAGCGTCACGGCGCGGCCGCGCGTGACCTGCGGCGGTTGCGCGCCGAAGTCGATGGACAGCACTTCGGCGTCGGCGCTGCGCAGCTCCACCATCGGGAACGACTGGTTCAGCGGCGGCAGGCGGGGCAGCTCGCCCTGCGCGGAGACCAGCGAGGTCTCCTCGTTCAGCGTCACCTGGAAGGACTTGCCCTCGACCGCGGTGGTCGCGCCGATGCGGAACTGCGAAGCCTCGGGCAGCGCGCGCCTGACGCTGCCCTGGCGCGCGAACACGTAGGCGCCGTTGTCCTCGGCCAGCAGCGCGGTCGAGCCGTCGTCGAACAGGGCGACCCACTCCGTCCAGTTGCCGCTGCCGCTCTTGTATTGCAGCCGCCCCACGAGCGTGAAGGCGCGCGAGTCGATGCTGCCCCGGGCCTGCAGCTGCAGCGGGCTGTGATCCTCGAACAGCTCCGCCATCTTGCCGATGCGCGAGAGGGTGTCGCCCTGCCGCACCACGGTGCTCTGGCAATAGCTGCAGACGGCGTAGGCCGACTGCGCACCGCGGAACTCGACCGGCGCTCCGCAGCCGGGGCAGGCGGCGCGATAGGCGCGTTCGGTCAAGTCCGGTCCGCCGCAGGGCCGCCCCAAGGCGGACCCGCCCCCTTGGGGGGCAGCGACCACACGGAGTGGGGAGCGTGGGGGCTCACAATTTCTTCAGGAGTTCCGCCTTCTTGGCGTCGAACTCTTCCTGGGTGAGGATGCCCTTGGTCTTCAACTCACCCAGCTTTTCGAGCGTGGCCATGACGTCTTCGGCACGCACGGTGGGCGCGGCAGGTGCGGCTTCCGCCGCCGTCGGCCGCTGCTGCAAACCCTGCTGCAGGTTCTGCGCCAGCACCTGCCCGAGCGCCACGCCCGCGCCGAGGCCCATTGCATCGCCCACGACGCCGCCGCCGCCGCTCGCGGCGCCCTTCGCCATCTCGGGAATCGCCTGCCCCGTCTGGTACTGGATGAACTTGCCCATGTCGTTGCCGACCATGCCCATGCCGATGCGCTGGTCCAGGATTTTCTGGAGCTCCTCGGGCAGCGAAAGGTTCTGCACCGTCATGCCGTCGAGCGCGAGCCCGATCGCCGCGAAGGCCGGCTCCATTTCCTTGCGCAACGCGTTGGCGAACTCGATCTGGTTCGTCGCGAGGTCGAGGAAGGGGATGCCGCTCTCGGCGATGGCATCCGAGATGTGCTGCAGGATCATGCCGCGCAACTGGCCGTCGAGTTCGCTCGCCTTGTAGGCCTCGCGCGTGCCCGAGATCTGCTGGTGGAACAGCTTCGGATCCGCGATGTGGAAGGCGTAGTTGCCGAAGGCGCGCAGACGCACGGCGCCGAAGTCCTTGTCGCGGATCGTGATGGGCTGCGGCGTGCCCCAGCGCTGGTCGAGCTGCTGGCGGGTGCTGAAGAAGTACACGTCGCTCTTGAAGGGCGACTCGAACAGCTTGTCCCAGTTCTTCAGGTAGGTGAGGACGGGGATCGTCTGCGTCGTCAGCTTGTACATGCCGGGGCCGAAGACGTCCGCGATCTTGCCCTCGTTCACGAACACCGCCATCTGCGACTCGCGCACCGTGAGCGACGCGCCGTACTGGATTTCCATGTCCCGCATCGGGAACCGCCAGGCGAGCGTGTCGTTGTCCGCCTCGGTCCACTGGATGATGTCGATGAACTGCTTCTTGATGAAATCCATCAGCGCCATGGTCTCTCCTCGGCCGGGAAGCGGCGCGGCCATGATACGCCCCTGTGGGATCAGACCTTGGTCTCCGTAGGCGCGTGTCCTACAGACCCGGCAGCGATTAACATCTAATGTGCGGAGAAGCGGGGCCGCAAGGCTCGTCCTACCGTCGGCTGGACGGCCTTCCTACATTTTGGCTGCTCATCCGTGATCAATATTCCCGAACCAACAGCGCCGAGCGACGACGACGACCCGGTGCAAGACGTTCAGAACATGCAGACTCAGGCTCCCCCGGAACACCCAGCCCCGAATGCCGGCGACACGCGCGGCATCGACCGCACGGCCCCCGAACCCACGTCCGGCGAGGGCGCGGCATCGGCGCTCGCCAAGCTGCAGACACAGGAACGCCAGCGCACCAGCCATCGTGGCGGCGGCGGATCGTCGGGCGCCCCCGAAGGCGCCAGAGATTCAAAGGGCGGGTAAGGAAAAGAAAGGCAACGCCCTTCGGCACAGGCAGCGCCCTTCTCGCGACCGCCCCGCGCTTTTCACCCCCGCTCCTTACCCCAGGTTGCGCAGTTCCCGCAGCGCCACCGACAGCATCGCAAGATCGCCGCCGCCGGCTTCGGCGGTTTCGGCCAGCAGCCGTTGCGCCCGTTCGAGCGCCTGCCGGTTGTCGTGCTCCCAACCATCCAGCACGGCTGCCGCCTCTCCTTCATGGTGGCTCACGGCCTCGAGCGCGATGGATCGCTGAAGGTCCGCGAGGTCGTCGCCGAGCGCGAGCTTCGCAAGCGTCGCCCAGTAACCATCGGCCGGCAGCATGTCGATCTGCTGGCGCAGCCGGTCGAGGCCCAGGCGCTGGCCGACACCCGCGTGCACCAGCGCCGTCGCGCCCAGGGGTCGCTGCGTGCTGTCCGCGATCTCTGCGATGTCGAGCGCGTTGAACAGCACGCCCGCGATGTCCACGTGCCGCGCCAGTTCGCTCGGCACACCCGCTTCGATCCATGAGGCGGCGCGGGGCGACACGCTATCCTGCCTCTCCAGGCCTTCGCGCAAGGCCTGCACGGCCGGCGTGAAGCGCCTGACCTGCTGCTCGGTCGGCTCGTTCAGCCGGCGCGATCGCAGGAACCACGTCGTCGCCCGTCCCACCAGGCCGCGCAGCTCGATCACCATTTCCGCCTGCAATGCATCGGGCACGACGTTGTCGAGTGCCTCGATCTCCTGCCACATGAACACGAGACCGAAGACCTCGCGCGTCGCGAGGTAGGCGCGCACGATCTGCGGCGCGGTCGCACCGGTGATCTCGGAGAGCCGGTGCACGAAAGTCGGGCCCACGCGGTTGACCATGCTGTTGAGCACGTGCGTGGCGATGATCTCGCGCTTGAGGGGATGCCGCGGAATGTAGGCCGCGAACCGCTCCTTCAGGACCTTGGGGAAATAGCGCTCGAGCGCCGTCGCGACCCAGGGGTCCTCCACGAGGTCGGAGGCGATGAGCTCTTCGTTCAGCCACATCTTGCCGTACGCGAGCAGCACGGCCTGCTCGGGCGAGGTCAGGCCCTGGCCCTTGGCGCGGCGCTCCGCGATCTCCTCGTCCGCGGGCAGGTATTCGATCGCGCGGTTCAATTGCCCCTGCTTCTCGAGGAAGCGCATGAAGCGCGCCTGCTCGTCGAGCTGCTTCGCGGCGAGGCGCTTGCCGACCGACAAGGCCTGCGTCTGGAAATAGTTGTCGCGCAGCACCAGCGCCGCGACGTCGTCGGTCATCTGCGGCAGCAGCGCGAGGCGCTGCTTTTCCGTCATCTCGCCGTCGGCGATGGCGATCCCCAGGAGGATCTTGATGTTGACTTCATGGTCGGACGTATCGACGCCCGCCGAGTTGTCGATGGCATCGGTGTTCAGGCGCACGCCGGCCAGCGCCGCCTCCACGCGGCCCAGCTGCGTGAAGCCGAGGTTGCCGCCCTCGCCGACGACCTTCACGCGCAAGTCGCGGCCGTCGATTCGCACGGCGTCGTTCGCGCGGTCGCCCACGTCCGCATGCGATTCGTCGGACGCCTTCACGTACGTGCCGATGCCCCCGTTGTAGAGCAGGTCCACCGGCGCCTTCAGGATCGCCGTGACCAGTTCGGCGGGCGTGAGGCTCTCCGCAGCGATCCCGAGCGCCGTGCGCGCCTGCGGCGACAGCGGCACCGATTTCTCCGAGCGCGCCCAGACGCCGCCGCCCGCCGAGACGCGCTGCATGTCGTAGTCGGCCCAGGACGATCGTGGCAGGGCGAAGAGGCGCTTGCGTTCCTCGAACGAGCTCGCGGCATCGGGCTCGGGATCGATGAAGACGTGCCGGTGATCGAACGCGGCCACCAAGCGGATGTGCGGCGACAGCAGCATGCCGTTGCCGAACACGTCGCCCGACATGTCGCCAATGCCCACGACGGTGAAGTCCGTGCTCTGCGTGTCGATGCCGAGCTCGCGGAAGTGGCGCTTGACGCTCTCCCACGCGCCGCGCGCGGTGATGCCCATCGCCTTGTGGTCGTAGCCGACGCTGCCGCCCGAGGCGAACGCATCGCCGAGCCAGTGGCCGTATTCGGCGCTGACCGCATTGGCGAAGTCCGAAAAGCTCGCCGTGCCCTTGTCGGCGGCGACGACGAGGTAGGGATCGTCGCCGTCCTTGCGCACCACCTGCGGCGGCGGCACGGTCTTGCCGCCCACGAGGTTGTCGGTCAGGTCGAGCAGGCCGCGCAGGTAGTCCTGGTAGCAGGCCACGCCCTCCTTCATGAACGCCTCGCGGTCGCTCGCGGGCGGCGCCTTCTTCAGCACGAAGCCGCCCTTGGAGCCGACCGGCACGATCACCGTGTTCTTCACCATCTGCGCCTTCACGAGCCCCAGCACCTCGGTGCGGAAGTCGTCGGGCCGGTCCGACCAGCGCAGCCCCCCGCGCGCGACCTTGCCGCCGCGCAGGTGGATGCCTTCGAAGCGCGGCGAGTGGACGAAGATCTCGTAGAGCGGCCGCGGCTGCGGCAGCCCCGGCACCTGCGCCGAGTCGAGCTTGAAGCTGAGGAAGGCGCGGCGCGGCCCGGGCGCCCCGCTGTGGCCGACGCCCGTGCGCCAGAAGTTCGTGCGCAAGGTCGCCTGCACCAGCGCGAGCAGCTGGCGCAGCACGAGGTCTTCGTTGAGGTTGCTCACCTTTTCGAGCGCGGCCTCGATCGCGTTGACCTGCGCCCGCTCGCCGGCCTCGTCGTGCGCGGTCGGATCGAAGCGCAGCCGGAACAGCGCCACGAGCATGCGCGCGATGCGCGGGTGCGCCGCGAGCGTGTTGGAAATGGTGGAGAGCGACTGCGCGAAGCCGATCTGCTTCAGGTACTTCGTGTACGCGCGCAGCAGCACGATCTCCTCGGCCGAGAGGGCGGCGAGCAGCACGAGGCGGTTGAAGCTGTCGCTCTCGACTTCGCCGCGGAAGACGCGCGCGAACGCGTCCTCGAACAGGCGCGCGAGCGTCTCGGGCTCCGCGCTTTCGTCGGGCCGCGCCTGCAGCTCGAAATCGTGGAACGACACGCTGCGGCCGTTCTCGCCGGCGATGCGGTGGTTCGCCTCCGAGAGCACGCGCACGCCCATGTGTTCGAGCATGGGCAGGCTGTCCGACAGGATCACGGGCCGGCCGAGCCGATACACCTTCAGCCCCAGCGAGCCCGCGGGCGCGCCGAGCGGCCAGTACAGCGACAGCGCGAGCGGGTTCTCGGGCGTGAGCGACTCGATCTTTCGCACGTCCGGCACCGCCGCGCGCGCCGACACGCCTTCGCGATAGGCCGCCGGAAAGCCCGCGCCCCAGCGGCGGTACAGCGCGAGGCCGCGGGCTTCGCCTTCGGCCTCGACCAGCGCATCGCGCAACTCGTCGTCCCAGCGGCGCGCGGCGGCCGCGAGCTTTCGCTCGAGTTCGTTGCGATCGACCGCGGGAATCTGGCCTGTGGTGGTGCGGATCGTGAAGTGGATGCGCGCGAGCGCCGTGCCCGAGAGCAGCACGTCGAAGTCCGCTCCCGTGCCGTTGAACGCCTGCAGAAGAATGTTGCGGAACTTGATGCGCAGCTCGGTGGAAAACGCCTCGCGCGGGACGAACACCAGGCACGACACGAAGCGGCCGAACGGGTCGTTCCAGGTGAACAGGCGCAGCCGCTGCCTTTCGCCGAGCGCGAGGATCCCCAGCGCCGTGTCGTACAGCTCGTCGTCGGGGATCTGGAACAGGTCGTCGCGCGGATAGGTCTCCAGGATGTGCTGCAGCGCCTTGGCGAGATGGCCGCCGGGCGGCAGTCCGGCGCGGCGCGCGATGGCTTCGACCTTGCCGCGCAGCAACGGCGTCTCGGCCACCCGCGACGAATACGCGCTCGACGTGAAGAGGCCGATGAAACGGTGCTCGCCGACCACGGTGCCGTTCGCGTCGTAGCGCTTCACGCCGATGTAGTCGGTGTAGCCGTCGCGGTGGACGGTCGAGCGCGTGTTGGCCTTGGTGACCACGAGCAGGGGCAGCGGCGCGCGCGCGAGCTCCCGCGCGGACGCGGGCAGCGCGGCGAAGCTCGCCGACATCGTGTCCGCCCGCTCGCGCAGCAGGCCCAGGCCCGTGCCGGCAACGGTGCGCAGGGCCGTCTGGCCATCGACCTCGACGAGGTCCTGCTGCCGGTAGCCGAGCAGGGTGAAGTGATCGTCGGCCAGCCATCGAAGGAAGTGCCGGGCCTCCGCGATCGCCGCCGGCGGCACGGACGCCGGCACGTGGTCCAGCGCCACGGTCGCGGCCTCCAGTTGCGCGAGCATCGCCTTCCAGTCGGCGACGGAAGCGCGCACGTCGGCCAGCACGTGCTCGAGGCCCGCGGCGAGCCGGGCGCGGACCTCGGGCTCGACGATGCGGTCGACCTCGATCGACATCCACGATTCGCGCGGGGCCTGCGGCGCGTCCTCGCGCGAGTGAATCGCCTGCATCCGGCCCTGGCCATCGCGCTCGACCGCATAGATCGGATGCACGATGAGGTGCAGCGTAAGACCCTGCCGGTTGATCTCCATCGTGACCGAGTCGACCAGGAAGGGCATGTCGTCGTTGACGATGTGCACGACGGTGTGGCGCGAGCCCCAGCCGTCCTCGCCGAGGGAGGGGCTGAACACCCGCACTTTCGGCACGCCGGGCGCTCGCACCGCGCCGAGCTGCCAGTGCGACAGCAGCGCGCCCAGCAGGTCCTCGGCCGTGCGCTCGGCGAGGTCGCGCGCGTCGAGCTGATGGAAGTAGTCGCGCGCGAAAGGCTCGATGCGCAGTCGCTCGTCGGTGGGCAGCCGCGCCGCGGCGAGCGCGAGTACCGCCGCGATGCGCTCGCCCCGTGCGGTTTCGGTGGATGCGTCCATGTCGTTCTCCTCTGGCGAGCGCACTGTAGTGCGGCCGCGGGGTCGCGGTCCAATGCCGTATCGGGCCCGCCCCATGCACAAGCCGCATGATGTCGAATCGCGAGGGTGCCGCGTTCCGCTCAATGCACGCTGCGCTCATACGCACATCCTCGTACTAGGGTTTTCCCGAAACCGGCTCTACAATCGCGGACCTTTTCGCCGGACAACGGCCCGCCGGCATGGCATAACCGGGCCCAGGAGACTTCGACACATGCCCATGGTGAACACGGAAGAAAAACGCGCGGAGCTGCGCCAGGCCGCGCTGGAATACCACCAGTACCCCACGCCGGGCAAGGTCGCCATCGCGGCCACCAAGCAGTTGCTCAATCAGCACGACCTCGCGCTGGCGTATTCGCCGGGCGTCGCGGCGCCGTGCGAGGAAATCGTCAAGGACCCGGTCAACGCCTTCAAGTACACGGCGCGCGGGAACCTGGTCGCCGTCATCACCAACGGCACGGCCGTGCTCGGGCTGGGCGACATCGGGCCGCTCGCAGCCAAGCCGGTGATGGAAGGCAAGGGCGTCCTGTTCAAGAAGTTCGCCGGCATCGACGTCTTCGACATCGAGATCGCGGAGAAGGAGAACCTCGACAAGCTCGTCGACGTCATCGCGGCGCTCGAGCCCACCTTCGGCGGCATCAACCTCGAGGACATCAAGGCGCCGGACTGCTTCTACGTGGAGCGCAAGCTGCGCGAGCGCATGAAGATCCCGGTCTTCCACGACGACCAGCACGGCACGGCCATCGTGGTCGGCGCGGCCATCCTCAACGGGCTCAAGGTGGTCGGCAAGTCGCTGTCGGAGGTGAAGCTCGTGACCTCAGGCGCCGGCGCCGCCGCGCTCGCCTGCCTGGGCCTGCTGGTGAAACTGGGCATTCCCCGCAAGAACATCTGGGTCACCGACCTCGCCGGCCTGGTCTACGAGGGACGCACCGAGCTGATGGACGAGGACAAGATCCAGTTCGCGCAGCCGACCTCGCAGCGCACGCTGTCCGAGGCGATCGCCGATGCCGACGTGTTCCTCGGCCTGTCGGCCGGCGGCGTGCTCAAGCCCGAGATGGTGAAGAAGATGGCGGCGAGTCCGCTCATCCTCGCGCTCGCGAACCCGAATCCGGAGATCGCGCCGGAGGATGCGAAGGCCGCGCGCGCCGACTGCATCATGGCGACCGGCCGCACGGACTATCCGAACCAGGTGAACAACGTCCTGTGCTTCCCCTACATCTTCCGCGGCGCGCTCGACTGCGGCGCGACGACGATCACGGTGGAGATGGAGATCGCGGCCGTCCACGCCATCGCCGAACTCGCGCAGGCCGAGCAGAGCGAGGTCGTCGCCGCCGCGTACGCGGGGCAGCAGCTCGCCTTCGGCCCCGAGTACCTCATTCCGAAGCCGTTCGATCCGCGCCTGATGATGAAGATCGCGCCCGCGGTGGCCAAGGCGGCGGCGGAAAGCGGCGTGGCGCTGCGGCCCATCGCCGATATGGATGCGTACCGCGACAAGCTCCAGACCTTCGTGTACGCATCGGGCACGACGATGAAGCCGATCTTCATGGCCGCGAAAGTCGCCACGAAGAAGCGGGTCGCGTACTGCGAAGGCGAGGAAGAGCGCGTGCTGCGCGCCGCGCAGATCGTGGTGGACGAATCCGTCGCCCGGCCCACCATCATCGGACGCCCGGCCGTGATCGCCCAGCGCATCGAGAAGTTCGGCCTGCGCCTGGCGGAGGGGCGCGACTACGATGTGGTGAACGTCGAGCAGGACGAGCGCTATCGCGACTTCTGGCAGACCTACCACCGCATGGCCGAGCGCAAGGGCGTCACGGCCCAGATGGCCAAGATCGAGATGCGCCGGCGCCTCACGCTCATCGGCGCGATGCTGCTGCACAAGGGCGAGGTGGACGGCATGATCTGCGGCACCTGGGGCACGACGGCGATCCACCTGCACTACATCGACCAGGTGATCGGCAAGCGCGAGGGCGTCAATACCTATGCCTGCATGAACGGGCTGATGCTGCCGAACCGGCAGGTGTTCCTGGTCGACACGCACGTCAACTACGACCCGAGCGCGGAGCAGCTGACCGAGATCACGATCATGGCGGCCGAGGAAATGATGCGCTTCGGCCTGAAGCCGAAGGCGGCGCTGCTCAGCCACTCCAACTTCGGATCGAGCAACCAGCCGAGCGCCGTGAAGATGCGCCAGACCCTCGGGCTGCTTCAGCGGCAGGCGCCCTGGCTCGAAGTCGACGGCGAAATGCACGGCGATGTGGCGCTCGACGGCAATGCACGCAAGCTGATCATGCCGGGCAGCTCGATGACCGGGGACGCCAATCTGCTGGTCCTGCCGAACATCGACGCTGCCAATATTTCCTACAACCTGCTGAAGACGGCGGCCGGCGGCAACATCGCCATCGGCCCGGTCCTGCTGGGGGCCGCGAAGCCGGTCCACATCCTGACAGCGAGTGCCACGGTGCGCCGGATCGTGAACATGACGGCGCTGACCGTCGCGGACGCCAACGCCGGACGATAAAGGTTTAATAGAGAGCAGGCACTAACTCGCATTAGTTCGTTCGGCTCACAAAGCCCCCAGCGCGGCTGCCCAAAAAGTGGGCAGCCGCTTGCGTTTTGGTGGCACATGCTGCACACTAGCCGGCGTGAATTTCCGGGTTTACCCGGAGATGTTCTTTCGAAAAGAGGTCACTCAGAAGGTCCATATGGCCCGCATTGCGGCGGTCAAGTTTGCGCTTACTAGCATCTTGGTTTTCGCGATTCCGAGCCCCACCCTGGTGCATGCCAGGGTGTCGCCGGACCCTGGCGCCGCCCCGGCCACGATCACGCTGGCCGAGCTGCCCCGCCAGGGCCGGGAGACCTACGAACGCATCCGCGCGGGCGGCCCGTTCCCTTTCGAGAAGGACGGCACGGTGTTCGGCAATCGCGAGCGGCTGTTGCCGCGCGAGAAGCGCGGCTATTACCGCGAATACACCGTGAAGACACCAGGATCGCGCGACCGGGGGGCCCGGCGCATCGTGTGTGGAGGGCCGCAGAAAGTACCGCACGCCTGCTGGTACACGGCCGACCACTACGCCAGTTTTCGCAAGATCGTGGAGAAACCCGAAAAATGAGCCGGGATGTTTTTTTGACTACAGAGAAAGACACGGAGATGGATACGCCACTTCGTAAGGACCTCAGCGAAACGCAGCTGAAAGGCGTGCGCGGCAATATCGTGCAGTCGATCCGCGCCTTTCGCGTGCAGGACCTGCAGGAAACGGCCACGGCCCTCGGCCACCATTTCCTGTACGCCAACCTCGCCACCGCGCAGAGCAAGCAGGACGTGCTCGACCTGATCGCGCAGCAATTCATGCTGCCCGCCCACTTCGGCAAGAACTTCGACGCGCTGTACGACTGCATGACCGACCCGCTGCACAAGTCGGGGCCGCAGCCGGGCTTCATCGTGGTGCTGGAACACATTCCGGCCAACGGCAAGTTCGACAAGGAAGCGCGCGAGCAGCTGCTCGACATCTTCCGGGACACCGCGGACTTCTGGGCGGACCGCAAGGTACCGTTCCGCTGCTTCTATTCTTTTCGGTAGCCCGTTCCGCGCAAAACAGCCAAGCGGAACGGGCGAACGAGGCTCAAGGCGTTGCTGCCCCCAGCATTGCCGTCCCCCCGGCGGAAGGCGAGAAATTGCCGACCGACAAGCTGCTCGACGTGACGCCCCAGGCGCTGCGCATGAGCAGCCCGTTCAACTCGGGATACTGGCTCACGGCAGCCTGATCCGTCCCGTCGTCCGAACGATGAGAAGCCCGTCCTTGCGACGGGCTTTTTTCATCGCGCGGATGGCGGCGTCGGGATCGGCGCGACCGCCTGCGAAAGGCTGACGTACTCGTGTACCGGCACTTCCTCGGCACGGCGCTGTACGTCGAAATCACCGGCGAATCGCTTCTGCTCCAGCCACTTGCCCAGCGAATGCCGCAGCAGCTTGCGGCGCTGGCTGAAGGCGACCTGCACGAGCTCGGACAGCAGCTTCGCGTCGAGCGACGGCGGCTGCGCCAGGGGCACCATGCGGACGACGGCGCTGTCGACCCGCGGCGGCGGATCGAACGACTCGGGCGGCACGAACAGCACGTCCTCCATCGCGTAGCGCCACTGGAGCATCACCGACAGCCGCCCGTAGTCGCTCGTCGAGGGCGCGGCCACCATGCGGTCGACCACTTCCTTTTGCAGCATGAAGTGCTGGTCCTCCACCGCATCGACGAAGTCGAGCAGGTGAAAGAGGATCGGCGAGGAGATGTTGTAGGGCAGGTTGCCCACCACGCGCAGCTTGCGCCCCGCCGCCAGCGCGCGGAAGTCGACCTTGAGTACGTCGCTCTCGATCACGTCAAGCTGCGGATGCTGGCGCAGCCGCGCCGCGAGGTCGCGGTCGAGTTCGATGACCATGAGACGGCCCACACGCTCCACGAGCGGCTGCGTGAGCGCCGCGAGGCCCGGGCCGATCTCGACCATGGGCTGGCCCGGCTTCGGGTCGATCTCGCGAACGATCTGGTGGATGATCGACGCGTCGGACAGGAAATGCTGACCGAAGCGCTTCTTCGGGACGTGTCTCACGTCACTGCGGCGGCTCGCGCATCTCCACGTAGGCGCGGCCGCGCACGTCCTGCGCCCACGTCGCATAGGCCTCGTCGAGCTTTTTCTCGCGCACGAGATTGCGCGCGATATCGCGCTGCTCGCGCTGGCTGAGCGTGTGCTGGCGGCGCTCGAGCAGCTGGATGAGGTGGACGCCGAAGCGCGACACGAGCGGCTCGGCGATTTGCCCGGGCGCGAGGGAATTGATCGTGTCCTCGAATTCGGGCACGAACAGGCCCGGACCCGCCCAGCCCAGATCGCCGCCGTTGCGAGCGCTGGCGTCCTGCGAGAACTGCTTCGCGAGCTCGGCGAAGTCGGCCTGGCCCGCCTCGATGCGTTTCTTGTAGTCGGCCAGGCGCGCTTTCGCCTGCGCTTCGGTGAGGTCGGATGCGGGGCGCAGCAGGATGTGGCGCGCATGGCTCTGCGTGACGTTCACGCCGGGCACGCCGCCTTGCCGCTTCTCGAGCACCTTCACGACGTGGAAGCCGGCGGCGGACCGCACGACCTCGCTCACGTCGCCCGGGCGCAGGTTCGCCGTCGCCTCGACGAAGAGCGGCGGGTAACGGTCGGCGGTGCGCACGCCTACGACGCCGCCATTGGCCGCCGCGCCGGGCGCCTGCGAATTCTCGCGCGCGAGCTTGACGAAGTCCTCGCCCGCCTTCGCGCGCGCCTGCAGCTGCGCCGCGCGTGCGCGCAGCGGCGCGATCTGCGCCTCGGTGGCGTTCTCGGGCACGGCCACGAGGATGTGCGCGAGGTTGAGCTCGACATTCGACAGGTCGCCGCCGCCTTGCTGCTCGCGCAGGAACTGGTCGATGTCCGCCTCGCTCACGCGCACGCGCGCATCGAGGTCGCGCTCGCGCAGCCGCTGCAGCAGGATCTGGTTGCGCAGGTCTTCGCGGAACTTGGCAGCGTCCATGCCGTCGGCGCGCAGGCGCCGGCGGAGCTCGGGCACGTCGATCTGATTTTGCCGCGCCACGTTGAGCTCGGCCAGGTCGACCATGGCCTCGTCGGCGCGCACGCCCGATTCGCGTGCGAGCTGCAGCTGCGCCTTCTCGGAGATCAGGCGCTCGAGCACCTGACGCGCGAGTTCCGCGCGCGGCGGCATGGGCGAGCCCTGCTGGGCGAGCTGCTGCTCGAAGCGCAGCATGCGTGCGCGCACCTCGTTGTTGGTGATCGGCTCGGAGTTGACGACGGCCACGATGTAGTCGGCCGCGCGGGGCGAATCGTCGCTCGCGCGGAACGCGGGCCGGCTGGTCCCGAGCTGCGGCGCGGAGCGCAGCCCCTGGGCGGCGGCCGGCGCGGGGATCGCGGCGAGCTGCGCGCCGAAGGCGAGCGCGAGGGCCAGGGGAAGGGCTTTCATGGCGTGTGTCTGTCTGTCGTCAGTCGTAGTTGCCGAAGCGGCTGGGCGTGGTGACCTGCTCGCGCAGGAACTGGTAGCGGGGGATATTTTCCTTGAGCGTCTGCAGCGCGTTCGAGCCCAGGCGCGTGAACCCCACGAACTCGAGCTGGAACAGGATCCGCTTGTTGGAGCTGGACGTGCTGCTCTGCAGCCGCTCCAGCACCACCCGGCCGACCCAGCAGCCGCCATCGTATTCCAGCCCGACCACCGTATCCACCACGCGGCGGTCCTTCAGGCTGAAGTTGAGCCGCCCCACGCTGTACCAGCGGCCCTCGCCCAGGCCCATGCCGCGCGCGAGGTTCTCGTCCCGGTCGCCCCAGAGGTCGTTCAGCGGCCACTGCCAGCCGACGTCGATCTGTTCGCTCAGGCCCCTTTGCAGGCGGTAGGCGGCACTCACCACCCGGTAGTTGCCGGGGTTGTAACGGCCGCCGAGCGTGGAGCGGACCGAGCGGCCCGTCTTCGGGTTGTACTGCACCGTGCCGTCGACGGTCCATTTCGGGAACAGCGAGACCGACGCGCCGAACAGCAGGTCGGACAGGCGCTCGCTCACCGTCGGCTCCCCCGGCAGCGTGACGCGCTGGTCCTCGAAGCGCAGGCGCTGCGCGACGCCGAAGCGCGCGGCCTCGGCGCCCGTGTCGGGATCGAGCAGGCGGCTCGTGGCGCCGAGCGTCAGCAGGTTGTTGTCGGAGATGCGGTCGTGGCCTCCGAAGGCGTTCTCCGTCCAGATCGTCGCGAAGTTGTAGTCGTTGCGCGCCGAGTCGTAGTTGGGCAGATGGTTCTGCGCACGGAACGGCGTGTAGACGTAGAAGGCGCGCGGCTCCAGCGTCTGGCGGAAGGCGCGGCCGAACAGCTGCGTGTCGCGCTCGAAGACCAGGCCGCTGTCGATGCTGAACGTCGGCACCGTGCGGTTCGCGCTGCGCGAGCCCGTGGCGATGGGCGCGTCGAAATCGTAGCTCGTCGCATGCAGCTGCAACTTCGGGATCACGAAGGCGGCGGGCGACTGCCAGGGCCGGCTGATCTGCAACTGGCTGAAGCTGCGCCGCGCATTGGGCTGCTGCGTCAGCAGGCGGTCGGACACGAAGCGCGTGTGGTCGGCCTCGGCGTACGCGTCGATGCCGCCGGGCAGCTCGGTATTCGCGTAGCGCGCGACGAGTTGCGGCGCGCGGTCGTAGGGCGGCACGATGATCGATGCCGGGTCCTGCAGCGTCTGCCACTTCAGCACGCGCGCCGTGAGCGACAGCGGCCCGCGCGACCAGGCCATGATGCCGTCGCCCGCGAGCAGGCGCTGCGTGAGCGAGGCGCTGGTCCGCGAGAAATCGCGCCAGTAGTTGTCGTCGCTCACGCGGTTGACGTTGAGGCTCACGCCCACCGGCCCGAGCGCGGGCAGGCCGAACGCGCCGTCGTGCCGCAGCGCGAGGCCCCAGCGGTCGCGGTCGCGCAGGCTGTCGCCGGGCATGTAGTTCGCGCGTGCCGTGCCGGCGTAGTCGCGCTCGAGATAGCGGAACTCGCCGGCCAGGTCGACCCCGCGCTTCGACATCAGCGTGGGGTAGAGCGTGGCGTCGCGATTCGGGGCGATGTTCCAGTAGTAAGGCAGCGTCAGCTCGAGGCCGCTCACGTTGTCCAGGCCGATGGTGGGCGGCAGCAGGCCGGACTTTCGCTTGTCCGTCAGCGGGAAGCTCATCGAGGGCACCGGCAGGATCGGCAGTCCCTTGAAGCTCAGCACGGCGCCCGTGGCGCGGCCGACCTCTTCCTCGTTGTCGAGGTGGATGCTCGCCGCGCGCAGGATCCAGTCGGGCATCCAGTCCGGCCCCGGATTGCGCCGGCAGGTCGTGTAGGTCGCGTTGCGAATGATCGCGCGCTTCTCGTCGATGAAGTCGACGCGCTCCGCTTCGCCATACGCGCCGTTGCGCAGGAACTGGTAGCGCGGCTCGTTGAAGAACCCGGTGAAGGCATCGACCTTCAGTTCGAGCAGCGGGCCCTCGAAGATGTTGCCCTGCTTGTTGATGCGCACGTTGCCGCGCGCGCGGGCCAGATCATCGGGCTGCCAGTACTCGAGCCGGTCGGCGCGGATGATCGTGTCGCCGCGCCGCATCTCGGCGCCGCCCTCGACGATGGTCTCCATGTCGGTGCGGCCCTGGATGCGATCGCCGCTCACGAACGTGGGCAACTGCGGCCGCGCCGCCGCGGGGATCTGCTCCGACAACATGGGCGTCGGCTTCAGCGCGGGCGACGGGATGTCCTGCGCGCGGACGAGCGCGGGCTGCAGCAGGGCGGCGGCGACGAACGCCACCGGCGTCAGGACGAAGCGGGCAGCCGGGGGCTCGGGTCTCTTGCAATGCATCGTGATTTGTAGAATCGATTATCCATGAGCGATACCGAGGCAGCCGCCCCCCCACCTTTGCCCGTTTCCTGGGCCGATCCGCAGCGCGAAGCGGCCTTCCATCGCTGGCTCGACGGCATCGCCGCGAAGCACGGACTCAAGCCGTCCACCGTCCGGCTCGCGTCGGCCGACGCGAGCTTCCGGCGCTATCTCCGCCTGGATGGCGATGGGTCCACCCGAATCATCATGGACGCCCCGCCCGACAAGGAGAACTGCGCCCCCTTCGTGAAGGTCGCGCGCATGATGGACGATGCCGGGCTGAACGTGCCGCGCGTCCTCGAGTGGGACGAGGCGCTCGGTTTCATGCTGCTGGACGACCTGGGCACGCAGACGATGATCGAGGTCGTGGACCGCGACGACGCGCACGCCAACCGCGACCTCTACCTGCGCGCGGTCGACGCGCTCATCGCGTGGCAGCTCGCCTCGAAGCCCGGCGAGTTGCCGCCGTACGACGAGGCGCTGCTGGCGCGCGAGCTCTCGCTCTTCCCCGACTGGTATATCGCACGGCACCGGGGCGTGCCCGTCGAGGGCGACCTGCGGCGCACGCTCGACGAGCAGTTCGCACTGATCGTGCGGCACAACCTCGCGTCGCCCGCGGTCTACGTGCATCGCGACTTCATGCCGCGCAACCTGATGATCCCGCGAGGCGGCCCGGCGGCGAATCTCGGCGAAACACGCCTGGGCGTCCTCGATTTCCAGGACGCGGTCCACGGCCCGATCACCTACGACATTGCCAGCCTGATGCGCGACGCGTTCCTGTCGTGGGACGAGGAGTTCGTGCTCGACATCACGATCCGCTACTGGAAGAAGGCTCAGCAGGCCGGCCTGCCGGTGGGCGACGACTTCGGCGAGTTCTACCGCGCCGTCGAATGGATGGGGCTGCAGCGCCACCTCAAGGTCGCCGGCATCTTCGCGCGGCTCACGCTGCGCGACGGCAAGCCGAAGTACCTGGCCGACGCGCCGCGCTTCATCGGCTACATCCGTGCCACGGCCTCGCGCTATCGCGAGCTCGCGCCGCTGGCGCGGCTGGTGGATGGCATCGAAGGCGCCGAAGCCGCGACCGGCTACGCCTTCGGGCGGATCTGAGCCCGCCGTGCCCCGCATCCACTGCGCCACGCCGCTCGCGACCGGCGCCCTCCTCGAGTTGCCCGCCGGCGCGGCCCGCCACGTGCAGGTCCTGCGCATGCAACCGGGCGACGGCCTCACGCTCTTCGACGGCCGGGGCGGCGAATTCGACGCGACCGTCTCGCACATGGGCCGCAGCGACGTGCGGGTCGAGGTCGGCGCGCACCGCGCCGTCGAGCGGGAAGCGGCGCGCGAAGTCCATCTTGCGCTCGGCATGCCCGCCAACGACCGCATGGACTGGCTCGTCGAAAAGGCCGCGGAACTCGGGGCCGCGAGCATCCAGCCGCTGGTGACGCAGCACAGCGTGCTGCGACTCTCCGGCGAACGCGCGCTGAAGAAGCAGGCCCACTGGCAGTCGATCGCCGTGTCGGCCTGCGAGCAGTGCGGGCGCAACCGCGTGCCGACCATCCATCCCGTGGCGACCTTCGATGCCTGGATCGCGCGCGGCGGCCTCGCGCCCGCACGCGTGCTGCTGTCGCCGGGCGCGCCCGCGCCGAACGCGATCGCGCCTGGCGCCGATGCCGCGTGTGTCCTGAGCGGACCCGAAGGCGGCCTTGCCCCCGTCGAGGAAGAACGCGCCGACGCGGCCGGATTCCAGCGCCATTCGCTCGGGCCGCGCATCCTGCGCGCGGACACCGCGCCGCTCGCCGCGCTGGTTGTGCTTACACTCGTCGCATGAACCGCAACCTCTGGCTGCTTGCAGCCTGCCAGGGCCTTTTCCTCACCAACAACGTCGTCTTCATCGCCATCAACGGCCTCGTGGGCCTCTCGATCGCGCCGTATGGATGGATGGCAACCCTGCCCGTCATGGGCTACGTGGTGGGCGGAGCCATCTCCACCGGCTTCGTGGCCCGCTCCCAGGCGGCGTTCGGCCGCAAGCGCGCCTTCCAGTGGGGCGTGGCGGTTGCCTTCGGCTCCGCGCTCCTGTGCGCCTACGCCGCTGCGGGGCGGCACTTCTGGCTGCTGTGTCTCGCCACCGTGATCGCCGGCTACTACAACGCCAACGCACAGCTCTATCGGTTCGCGGCCGCCGAACTCGCCTTGCCGGGCGTGCGCGAGAAAGCCGTGTCGCTGGTGATGGCGGGCGGATTGCTCGGCGCGGTCGTCGGGCCGAACCTCGCGGCGCGCACGCGCGACATGTTCAGCGTGCCCTTCGCCGGCGCGTATCTCGCCCTCGCCGTGGTGGCCGTTCTCGCGGCGGTGCTGCTCGCGTTCATCGAGTTCCCGCCCGCGCCCGCGCAGGGCCCGAAGGCCGGCGGCCGACCGCTGCGCGAAATCATTCGGCAGCCGACCTTCATCGTTGCCGCGTCGACCGGCGCGCTGAGCTTCGGCGTGATGAACCTGCTGATGGCATCGACGCCCATCGCCATGCAGCAATGCGGTCTCCCGTTCTCCGATGCGGCCTTCGTGCTGCAGTGGCACGTGATCGGCATGTTCGCGCCCGGCTTCTTCACGGGGCACATCATCAAGCGCTTCGGCGCGATGCCGGTCATGGCGGTCGGCGTGGCGGTCTACGTTGCCTGCATCGCCATCGCGCTGTCGGGGATCGAGCTGCACCAGTTCCTGATCGCGTCGTTCCTGCTCGGCCTCGGCTGGAACCTGCTCTTCACCGGCAGCACCACGATGTCCCTGTCGGCATACCGTCCCGAGGAAAAGGACGGCGCGCAGGCCGCGCTCAACTTCTTCGTGCTCGCGACGCTCGCCGTCACCTCGTTCGCCTCGGGCGTGCTCGTCACCGGGAAGGGCTGGGACTGGTTGAACTACGGCTCGCTGCTGCCGGTCGCGCTCACGGGCCTGGCGCTGGTTTGGCTCGCGCTCAGAAACGCGCGTCCAGCCACTGCCTGAGCGCCTCGAACACGGGCTCGGATTCGACCTCGTTGAACAGTTCGTGGAAAAGGTCGTCGAAGCACCGCGCGGTGACGTGTTCCTTCGGCGCAGCGGCGGCGAACGCGCGGCTGCCCGCGGGATCGACCAGGTGGTCCTGGCCCGCGTACAGGAGCAAGGTGGGCACCTGCCATTGCGGGGCCTGCGAAATGACCCACGGCCCCGCATCCGCGATGAAGCGCGCAAGCCGGCCCGACACGCGGTCATGCACGCGCGGATCGTTGCGATAGGCCGCGACCACGGCCGGGTCGTGCGAGATCAGGTCCGGATCGAGCCCGTTGCCCACGGTCATGTTCGGCGCGAAGCGGGGCATGACCGCCAGCAGCAGGCGCTGGAATGCGTTCAGGCCGGGGTTCAGGGCGGGTGAGGAGAGGATGAGGCCGTCGATTGGCCGGCGCAGCTGCGCGACGAAGGATGCAGCCACCAATCCGCCCATGCTGTGCCCCAGCAGAAGCAGCGGCGTCTTCGGGTCCATGCGCACGCGCGTGCTGTCGACGATGTCGCCCAGGTCGTCCAGGAAGCGGCTGGTCACCGGCAGCGCGCCCCGCACGCCGCCCGATTCGCCATGACCGTACTGGTCGTAGCCGCGCACGGCATAGCCCCACCCGTTCAGTCGGCGCGCCACGTGGTCGTAGCGCCCCGCATGCTCGCCGAGGCCATGCACGACGATGACGACGCCGCGCAGCGCGGCGCCTTCGGCCAGCGGCCAGTCCTGCACGGCGAGGTTGTCGCCGTCGCTGGCAGTGAAGGTGGAAAGCGTCGACTCCTGCGCGAGATCCGTCATGGAGGCGCGATCATCGCGCCCCTCGCGGGCGGGCGCAATGGGTCCGACCGGGGCTTCAGGGCATTTGCGCCATGACCTCCGCCACGGCGGCGGTCAGCCGCTTGGCGTAGGGCACGTGCAGGAACTCGTTGGGTCCATGCGCATTGCTGCGGGGCCCCAGCACGCCGCAGACCATCATCTGCGCGGTCGGGAAGCCCTGGCTCAGCATGCTCATCAACGGAATCGTGCCGCCCTGGCCGATGTAGCCGACCGGCGCGCCGAAGTGGGCCTGCGAGGCGGCGTCGAGCGCACGGGCGAACCAGGCGTCGGTGGGCGGGGCATTCCAGCCGGTGGCGGCGCCCTGGGATTCGAATGTCACCTTGGCCTGGTAGGGCGCGTTGTCCTCCAGCAGCGTCTTGAGCTCCTCCACCGCCTTCGCGCCGTCGACCAGCGGGGGCAGGCGGAGCGAGAGCTTGAACGCGGTGTAGGGACGCAGCACGTTGCCGGCGTCCTCGAGCGCGGGGAAGCCGTCGGCGCCCGTCACGGAGAGCGTCGGCGTCCAGGTGCGATTGAGCAGCGCCTGCACCGGATCGGTCGTGGTGGGCAGCGCGAACGCGGTCGAGCCGTTGCAATCCCAGTGCGCCCAGGGGAATCGCTTGTAGACCTCGTCGCCGAGGATGGCCGCCGTGGCCTTGGCCTGCTCCAGGCGCTCGGCGGGCACTTCGCAATGGAAGCTCGCGGGCAGGAGGCGGCCCGTCTTGCTGTCTTCCAGCCGGTCGAGCACCTGCCGCATGATGCGGAAGCTCGACGGCACGAGCCCGGACGCGTCGCCGGAATGAACACCCTCCGTGAGGATCTGCACTTTCAGCATGCCGCCGGCCAGCCCCCGCAGCGAGGTCGTGAGCCACAGCTGGTCGTAGTTGCCCGCACCGGAGTCCAGGCAGATCACGAGGCCCACGTCGCCCAGGCGCGGACGCAGCGCATCGACGTAGGGCAGCAGGTCGTAGGAGCCCGACTCCTCGCAGGTCTCGATGAGGCCCACGATGCGCGCGTGCGGCTTGCCCTGCGCCTTGAGCGCCTGCACGGCCGCAATGCTCGCGTACACGGCATAGCCGTCGTCCGCGCCGCCGCGGCCGAAGAGCTTGCCGTCCTCGTACTTCGGCGTCCACGGTCCGAGGTCGTTGCGCCAGCCCGTGAACTCGGGCTGCTTGTCGAGGTGGCCGTACATCAGGATCGTCTGGCGGCTGTCGGCGCGCGTGGCGGGAACGTCGAAGAAGATGACCGGCGTGCGCCCGGGCAGGCGCACGATTTCGAGCTTCAGGCCCTCGACCTTCTGCGCCTCGACCCAGCTCGCGGCGTTGCGCAGCACGGTTTCGAGGTAGCCGTGCGAGGCCCAGTCGGCATCGAAGTTCGGCGACTTCGCGGGAATGGCGATGTAGTCGGTGAGCTGGCGGACGATGTCGTCGTCCCACTGCGCGGTGACCTGGGCAAGTGCCTTGGCGCTGTCGAGGACGGTGGGGGGAAGTTCGCGGTGCAGGGGTGCGTTCATGGAGGTCTCCGGAATACGGCAGGAGGAGCAGCCGCCACTGTACGCCGGTCGCGCGGGCGCTGCTAGCATGGGGCGGATGAGCCTGGAACGCATCCATATGGGGAATAGCGCGTCCCGCCGTATTCGCGTCGGGGTGGGGGGCTGGACCTTCGAACCCTGGCGCGACAACTTCTATCCGAAGGGCCTGCCGCACAGGCAGGAGCTGCACTACGCGAGCCGGCAGCTCACCGCCATCGAGATCAACGGCACGTTCTACAGCACCTTCAAGCCCGCGCAGTTCGCGAAGTGGCGCGACGAGACGCCCGAGGGCTTCGTGTTCGCGGTGAAGGCCAACCGTTTCACCACGCACCGCCGCGACCTCGCCACGGCGGCGGAGTCGATCGAGCGCTTCGTCGGCAGCGGCCTGGCCGAGTTGCGCGACAAGCTCGGCCCGATCCTGTGGCAGCTCATGCCAAGCACGGCCTTCGTTCGGCAGAACATCGAGGCGCTGTTTCGCCTTCTGCCGAAGGAAGTCGACGGGCGGCCCCTGCGCCACGTGCTGGAAGCACGCCACGACAGTTTCGTGTGCCGCGAGTACCTCGACCTCGCGCGCCGCTATGGCGTTGCAACCGTGCATGCGGACACCGACAAGTACCCGAGCATCGCGGACCCGGATTCGGACTTGGCATACCTGCGCTTGATGCGCACCGAACCCGAACGCGCAACGGGCTACGCGCCGGGCGACATCGCGCGCTGGGCCGAAGGCTGCGAGGCCTGGGTGGCGGGAGGCCCGAAGCGCGAAGTCTTCGCCTTCTTCATCAGCGGCGCGAAGGAGCGTGCGCCGGCCGCGGCGATGGCGTTGCTGAAGAAGCTCGGCCGCCGCTGAGCGTGCTTCAGGCGCGAAGCCGCCGCAGCCATCCGAGCCCGGCGGAGGTGCCCGCGGCCGGTCGGTACTCGCAGCCGACCCAGCCCTGCCAGCCGCACTGCGCGGACACCTCGTCGATCACGTCGAAGAGATACGGATAGTTCAGTTCCCCGAGGTCGGGCTCGTGGCGCTGCGGAACGCCGGCGATCTGGAAGTGGCCGACGCGGCCGGTGGGCAGGTACTGCCGGATCTTCGTCGCGACGTCGCCCTCGACGATCTGGCAGTGGTAGAGGTCCATCTGCACTTTCACGTGGGGCGATCCGCACGCCTGCACGATCTCGTGCGCATCGTCCTGCCGGTTCAGGAAATAGCCGGGGATGTCGCGCCGGTTGATCGGCTCGATCATCAGCTGGACATCGTGCCGGGTCGCGACGCCGGCCGCCCAGCGGAGGTTGTCGAGGTAGGCGGCGCGCAACGCCGGACGTTCCGCACCCGATGGGATGAGCCCCGCCATGACGTGGATGCGCGGACACGCGAGGGCGTCCGCGTAGCGCAGCGCCTCCTCGATGCCGCGGCGGAACTCGTCCTCGCGCCCCGGCAGGCAGGCGATTCCGCGCTCGTTCGCGGCCGCATCGCCCGGCGGCGCGTTGAACAGCACCTGCTGCAGCCCGTTGGCCCTCAGCCTCGCCGCGAGTTCGTTCGGCGCGTACTCGTAGGGAAAGAGGAATTCCACCGCCTCGAAGCCGTCGCGCGCCGCGGCCTCGAAGCGGTCGAGGAATTCGCGCTCGGGGTACATGAGCGACAGGTTGGCGGCGAAGCGCGGCATGCTAGCCCCTCTCGAACTTGAACACCGCCGTGCCCGCCATGAGGTTGGGCAGCACCCGCCGCTCGCGCCCCTCCTGCAGGCCGAACGCATCGAGGATGGCGAGCCGGTTGCGCGTCGCAAGCACCTCGAAGTCCTTGAACGTGCCGACGCGGATGTTGGGCGTGTCGTACCACTGGTAGGGCAACCGCTTCGTCACGGGCATGCGGCCGCGCAGGATCGACAGCCGGTTCGGCCAATGCGCGAAGTTCGGGAACGCGACGATGCCCAGCTTGCCCACCCGCGCGGTCTCGCGCAGCATGGTCTCGGCATTGCGCAGGTGCTGCAGCGTGTCGATCTGCAGCACGACGTCGAAACCGTCGTCCTCGAACATCGACAGGCCCTCGTCGAGGTTCAGCTGGATGACGTTCACGCCGCGCTTGACGCAGGCGTGCAGGTTGGCGTCCGAGATCTCGACGCCGTAGCCCGTGCATCCGCGCTCGCGCTGCAGCAGGTCGAGCAGCGCGCCGTCGCCGCAGCCGAGGTCGAGCACGCGCGAGCCTTCGGGCACGAGCCGCGCGATCGAGGCGAGCGTGGCGGTATCGCTCATTCGGCGGCCTCCTTCGCGATCCGCTCGAAGTAAGAGCGCACGAGCGCCATGTAGCGCGGGTCTTCCAGCAGGAACGCGTCGTGCCCGTGCGGCGCGTCGATCTCGGCGTAGCTCACGTCGCGTCCGTTGTCGAGGAGCGCCTTCACGATCTCGCGGCTGCGCTTGGGCGAGAAGCGCCAGTCGGTCGTGAAGCTCACCAGCAGGAACTTGGCCGTCGCCGCCGCGAGCGCCTTCGCGAGCCGCCCGCCGTGCGCGCGCGCCGGATCGAAATAGTCGAGCGCGCGGGTGATGAGCAGGTAGGTGTTGGCGTCGAAGTATTCGCTGAACTTGTCCGCCTGGTGGCGCAGGTAGCTCTCGATCTGGAACTCGATGTCCTGCGTCGAGTACTTCAGCGCGAGGCCTTCCCGAAGCTGCCTGCCGAACTTCTCGTTCATCACGTCGTCGGACAGGTAGGTGATGTGGCCGATCATTCGCGCGATGCGCAGGCCGCGCTTGGGCACGACGCCGTGCTCGTAGAAGTGGCCGCCGTGGAAGTCGGGATCGGTGACGATCGCGCGGCGTGCGACTTCGTTGAAGGCGATGTTCTCCGCGTTCAGGTTCGGCGCGCTCGCTACCACCACCGCATGGCGCACGCGGTGGGGATACTGCAGCGTCCACGAAAGCGCCTGCATGCCGCCGAGGCTGCCGCCCATCACCGCGGCCAGCGTCGGGATGCCCAGGCCGTCGAGCAGCAGCGCCTGCGCGTGAACCCAGTCCTCGACCGTGACGACCGGGAAGTCCGCGCCCCACACGCGGCCCGTGTCCGGATTCACGTGCATCGGCCCGGTGGAGCCGAAGCACGAACCGAGGTTGTTCACCCCGATCACGAAGAAGCGGTCGGTGTCCACCGGCTTGCCGGGGCCGATCATGGTGTCCCACCAGCCTTCGGACTTCTCCTGGCCCTCGTACACGCCCGCGACATGGTGCGACGCATTGAGCGCATGGCAGATCAGCACGGCGTTGCTGCGCTCCGCGTTCAAGGTTCCGTAGGTTTCGTAGGCAAGCGAGTAGTCGCGCACCGAGGCGCCGCTTTGCAGCGCAAGCGGCGCGTCGAACTGCATGGACCGTGGCGTGGCGATGAAGGTCATGGCGGCAGAAACGAAAAACCCGGCGCCGCCAAAGCGGGCCGGGTTCGTCCAGCATCTTTAGCGGCATTTATTGAGCGCCCGCAAGCGAGGCAAATCGGCGCTGTGCGGGAAGTATAGCGTCGCCGTCGAGGCGCGCCCTATCGCCCGATGCGCCGCACCTTCGTGGCGCGCTTTTTGCTTGTCGCTGGTGCGTTCGAGGGCGTGATCGCTGAGAACGCACCAATAACCGGCAATTCACCGCAACACATCCACCAGAGGGTTTCATGGAAGCACTAAAACAGGGCTCCGACACGCTGTTCATTCTGCTCGGCGCAATCATGGTGCTCGCCATGCATTCGGGCTTCGCCTTCCTCGAGCTGGGCACCGTGCGCAAAAAGAACCAGGTGAACGCGCTCGTGAAGATCCTCGTGGACTTCTCGGTCTCCACCGTCGTTTATTTCCTCGTCGGCTACGGCGTGGCCTACGGCACGAGCTTCCTGGTCGGTGCGGAGCAGCTCGTCGCGAAGAATGGCTACGAACTCGTGAAGTTCTTCTTCCTCCTCACCTTCGCCGCCGCCGTGCCGGCCATCATCTCGGGCGGCATCGCCGAGCGCGCACGCTTCTGGCCGCAGCTGCTCGCCACCGCCGTCATCGTGGGCGGGGTGTATCCCGTCTTCGAAGGCATCGCCTGGAACCAGGCTTACGGCATCCAGGCCTGGATCAAGGCGGCGACCGGCGAAGAGTTCCATGATTTCGCAGGCTCCATCGTCGTGCATGCCGTCGGGGGTTGGCTCGCGCTGCCAGCCGTCCTGCTGCTGGGCGCGCGCAGCAACCGCTACCGCAAGGACGGCGCGATGTCGGCCCATCCGCCCTCGAGCATCCCCTTCCTGGCGCTCGGTGCGTGGATCCTCACCGTGGGATGGTTCGGCTTCAACGTGATGAGCGCCCAGACGATCGACAAGATCTCGGGTCTGGTCGCCGTGAACTCGCTGATGGCGATGGCGGGCGGCACGCTCGCCGCGCTCGCGCTGGGGCGCAACGACCCGGGCTTCGTCCACAACGGGCCGCTCGCGGGGCTGGTCGCGGTGTGCGCGGGCTCCGACCTCATGCATCCACTCGGCTCGTTCGTGGTGGGCGGCGTGGCGGGCGCGATCTTCGTCGTGATGTTCACGCTCACGCAGAACCGCTGGAAGATCGACGACGTGCTCGGCGTGTGGCCCCTGCATGGCCTCTGCGGTCTCTGGGGCGGCATCGCGGCCGGCATCTTCGGCAGCAAGGCGCTGGGCGGCCTGGGGGGCGTGAGCCTGGGCGCGCAGGCGATCGGCAGCGTGCTCGGCGTCGCGTGGGCGCTCCTGGGCGGCTTCGTCGTCTACGGCGTCCTGCGTGTGGTGATGGGCCTGCGCCTGAGTGCCGAAGAAGAATTCGAAGGCGCCGATCTCGCCGTCCACCGCATCGGCTCCACGCCGGATCGGGACGTGAACTGGTAGGACTGTCCACGCCGAACAACAGTTCGATACGTTCTTGTGAACCAATGGCTTATGCGGACAGCGGCGCTTCAGGGTTTCCTTGAACACCGTGAGGCCCTCGACGCTTGCCAAGCCGGGCGATATCTGCTCCATAATGGAAAAGCAAGCCGGCATGCGTCGGCGAGCGGGTGCGGTGTACAGGTCTTTTCGCGTCGATTTTTCGGTTGTATGCGTTTCCAGGACTCCGCTGAATCAATGTGTTATCGAAGGAGTCCCTTGAATGGGCAATAAACTGTACGTCGGCAACCTGCCTTACCAGATGCGCGACAGCGACCTCGAACAGGCCTTCGGCCAGTTCGGCCAGGTCACCAGCGCCAAGGTCATGATGGAGCGCGAGACCGGCCGCTCCAAAGGCTTCGGCTTCGTCGAAATGGGCAGCGACGCCGAGGCACAGGCTGCCATCAACGGCATGAACGGCCAGCCCCTGGGCGGCCGCAGCGTGGTCGTCAATGAAGCCCGTCCGATGGAAAACCGTCCCCGCACCGGTGGCGGTGGCGGCGGTTACGGCGGCGGCGGTGGTGGCGGCTACGGCGGTGGTGGTGGCGGCGGCTACGGCGGCGGCGGTGGTGGCGGCTACGGTGGTGGTGGCGGCGGCGGCGGTCGCAGTGGCGGCGGCGGCGGTGGCCGCGGCGGCCAGGATGGCGGTTTCCGCAGCCCCTACGGCAGCGGCCCGCGCGGTGGTGGCGGCAGCGGCGGCGGTGGCCGTGGCGGCTACTGATCGCAGGCTCTTTCGCCTTCGGAATTTCATGTGAACGCCTGGTGGGGCAACCCACCGGGCGTTTTCGTTTCAGCGTGCGCGACGGTGCTTGCGCGGCTGGTGCGCCGCTGCACGGTCGAAGACCGCGTTGGGCAGCACGCGCAGGAGCTTCGCCGCCACGCCCATCTGCCACGGGATCACGCGATAGCTCGCACCGCGCTCGATGACGCGGTAGGCGCGGTCCGCGAAGTCGTCCGCCTTCATCAGGAAGGGCATCGGATAGCGGTTCTGCCGCGTGAGCGGCGTGTCGATGTAGCCAGGGCTGATCGTCACCACCTTCACCCCCGACGACGCGAGCTCCACGCGCAGGCTTTCGCAGTAGCCGATGACCGCCGCCTTGCTCGCGCAATAGGCGCCGTGGCCGGGCAGCCCCCGGATCCCCGCGACGCTCGCGATGCCGACCAGCGTGCCGCGTCCCCGCGCCTGCATGCCGCGCACGAAGGGATGGAACGTGGCCGCGAGACCGACGTTGTTGGTCGCGAAGATCCTGGCGATGTCGTCGATGTCCTCGCGCACGCCCGTGTCCACGCCGACGCTGATGCCGGCGTTCGCGATCACGACGTCGGGCAGTCCCTGCCGTTCGATGCAGGCCGCGCCGGCAGCGACGATGCTGTCGGTATCCGCGACGTCGGCGCCATGCACCTCGTAGGTTTGCCTCGCCAGTCCGTGAGCCGCGGCCCACGCCTCGATCTCGGCCGTGCGGCGCGCGACGAGGGCGAGTCGCCATCCGGCCCGGTGGTAACGCAGCGCGAGGGCCTGGCCGATGCCGCTCGATGCGCCCGTGACGAATGCGAGCCGGTCCATCCGGTCAGCGCGCAGGCGCGAAGCTGCCCTGCACGCGGCCGCGCAGCTCCAGCACGCGCTCGAGGTTGTCGTAGGCAAGGTTGTCGGCGCTGAACCGGCTGTCGCCGCGCAGCAGCACCACGGGGCGGTCCGACGTCACGCGCTCGGTCTCGAGGAAGGCGTGCAGGAACTCGCCGCGAATCTCCAGACGCGGCGCATCGGCGGCTCCCTCGCGAACGACGACCGCGTTGCCGATCAACTGCACCTGCGACCCGTCGGCGTTCGAAATCGCGCGATTGGCGGTGGCAACCGTCAGCGCGCCGCGCGGATTGAACGAGCGGATGCGCGGCTTGTCGACTTCGAGCGTGTCGGTGTCGGGGTAGTGCCGCGCCTCCTCGCCGTGCAGCTCGCTCTTGAGGCGGCCGGCCGCGTCGAACGACTTCACCGAGAAGCCGCGCATGTAGTAGTCGGGTTCGTGCGTGAGCGGCCGCTCAGCCTGCGGCGTGCCGGCCACCGGCGTGTTGCGCGCGAGCCAGTACGTGCCGAGCGCGAGCACGCCCATGAGGATCACGGGCATGTACATCGACAGCTGGTCCCACGCGCGTCCGACGAGCTGCCAGCCGGTGGGCCGGGCGCGCACGATCGCGGCCGAGGTCGCCGGCGCGTTCACCGGTAAGCCTCCAGCAGCTGCGCGTAGCGGCCCGATGCGACCAGCAGCACGTCGCAGAACTCGCGCGCCGCGCCGTGGCCGCCCGCCGCCTGCGTCACGTAGCGCGCGACGGCCTTCACTTCCGCATGCGCATTCGGCGGCGCCACGGGAAACGCGCAGCGGGCAAGCACGGGCAGGTCCGGCCAGTCGTCGCCCATGGCCGCGGCCCGCGACCAGTCGCAGCCAAGCTCGGCCAGCGACTTCTCGGCGGCCGGCCGCTTGTCCTCGGTTCCGTAGTGGACGTGCGCGACACCGAGCGCCTCCATGCGCGCGCGCAGCGGCGGCGAATCGCGACCGGTAATGACCACCGGCGTGATGCCGGCCTTCTGCAGCAGCTTCAGCCCGAGGCCGTCGAGGATGTTGAAGCGCTTGGCCTGCTCGCCGGCGTCGCTCATGAGCAGGCCGCCGTCGGTGAGCACGCCGTCGACGTCGAAGAACGCGACGCGTATGCCTTGCGCGGCAAGGAGGACCTCGGGGGCGAAGGTCAACGCGGGCACCGTCATGCCGCCGGGCCGTCCCGATGCGCGACAGCCGCCTCGGCGTGCAGCGCTCCACGTGAAGCGAAAAAGACGTGCGAGGCCATTTCTAGATGACTTTCGCGCGCATCAGGTCGTTGGTGTTGACGGCGCCGCAGAGACGGCCTTGCGCGTCGACCACCAGCACGCTCGTGATGCGGTGCTGCTCCATCAGCGAGGCCGCTTCGGCGGCCAGCGCATCGTCGCGAATCGTCTTCGGCGACGCATGCATCACTTCGCGCGCGGTCACGGCCCGCAGATCGACGCCCCGCTCGATGAGGCGCCGCAGGTCGCCGTCGGTGAAGATGCCGACGGGACGCCCCGCCTCGTCGACGATCGCCGATGCGCCCAGGCCCTTGGCGCTCATCTCGCGCATCAACTGCGTGAACGGCGCGTCCGCGGCCACGCGCGGCGCCGCGTCGCCCGCGCGCATCACGTCCGACAGGTGCGTGAGCAGCTTGCGCCCGAGCGCGCCGCCCGGATGGGAGCGCGCGAAGTCCTCGGTGCGAAAGCCCCGCGCATCCAGCAGCGCGACGGCGAGCGCATCGCCCAGCGCCAGCTGGGCCGTCGTGCTGGCGGTCGGGGCGAGCTGGAGCGGACACGCTTCCTTTTCGACGCCGCTGTCCAGCACGATATCGGCGTGCCGCGCGAGCGAAGACGCGGCGTTGCCCGTCATCGCGACGACCGTCACGCCCTGGCGCTTGAGCACGGGCAGGATCGCGATGATCTCGTCGCTCTCGCCGCCGTTGGAGATGGCAAGCACGAGGTCGACGGGCTTGATCATGCCGAGGTCGCCGTGGCTCGCTTCGGCGGGATGCACGAACATCGCCGGCGTGCCGGTGGAGGCGAGCGTGGCCGCGATCTTGCGGCCGATGTGTCCGCTCTTCCCCATGCCCATGACGACCACGCGGCCGCGCACGGCGAGCAGCTTCCCGACGGCCTGCGCGAAGGCCTCGCCCGTGCGCGCCTTGAGGCCCAGCACCGCGGCGGCTTCGATGTCGAAGGTCTCCTGCGCCAGGCGCAGCGCGCGGTCGCGGTCGGCGGCGGTCATGACGCGGGGCGGCTCCATCCCCGCGGATTCTATCGAGCGCCTTCGCCCGGCGCAGCGAGCGCCTCCGTCTCCTCCCATCGCGCCGAGCTAGCATAGGGAATGTCCGCACTCGAGTTGACGCTGCTGTACCTCCTCGCCGCCGTGCTGGGCGTGGTGGTCTTCCGCTTCCTCAAGCTGCCGCCAATGCTGGGCTACCTCGTCGCGGGCGTGTTGATCGGGCCCAACGCGCTCGCGCTCGGCGGCGACACCGAGTGGGTGAAGCACCTGGCCGAGTTCGGCGTGGTGTTCCTGATGTTCGTGATCGGGCTGGAGTTCAACCTGCCGAAGCTGCGCGCGATGCGCCAGCACGTGTTCGGACTCGGCCTGTTCCAGGTCGTCTCGACGATCGCGCTGGCGACCGGCGGCACGCTGATCCTTTCGGCGCTCGCGCCGGCGCACTGGGAGATGGGCTGGCAGACGGCGCTCGCGCTGTCGGGCGCGCTCGCGATGAGCAGCACGGCCATCGTCGTGAAGATGATGTCCGAGCGCCTCGAACTCGAGTCCGAACACGGCAAGCGCGTGATGGGCGTGCTGCTGTTCCAGGACTTGGCCGTCGTGCCGCTGCTCGTGCTGATTCCCGCGCTGGGCGCGCCGGCCGAGCAGCTCGTGACGGCGCTCGGAATCGCCGCGCTCAAGGCCACCGTGCTGATCACGCTGCTGCTCACCGGCGGGCAGGCCGTGATGCGCTGGTGGCTCACGCTGGTCGCGCGGCGCAAGAGCGACGAGCTGTTCATCCTCAACCTGCTGTTCGTCACGCTCGGGCTCGCCTGGCTCACCGAGCTGGCGGGCCTGTCGCTGGCGCTCGGCGCATTCATCGCCGGCATGCTCATTTCCGAGACCGAATACAAGCACCAGGTGGAGACCGACATCCGGCCCTTCCACGACGTGCTGCTCGGCCTGTTCTTCATCACCATCGGCATGCTGCTCGACTGGCGGCCGGTGTTCGAGCGCTGGGGCATGGTGCTGCTGCTCGTGACGGCGCCCGTGCTCTTCAAGCTCGCGCTGGTGACCGCGCTCGCGCGCGCGCTCGGCGCGACGACCGGCGTGGCGCTGCGCACCGGCCTCTACCTCGCGCAGGCGGGCGAGTTCGGCTTCATCCTGCTCACGCTCGCGCAGCGCGGCAACCTCGTGCCGCCCGAGCTCATCCACCCGGTGCTCGCGAGCATGGTGCTGTCGATGCTCGCCACGCCGCTCATCATCCAGTGGAGCAACTTCATCGTCATGAAGCTCGTGGCGAGCGAGTGGATGATGCAGTCGCTGCAGATGACCACGATCGCGCGCAAGTCGATCAATGCCAACGCGCACGTCATCATCTGCGGCTACGGGCGCTGCGGGCAGAACCTCGCGCGCATGCTGGAGCAGGAAGGCATTCCCTACATGGCGCTCGACCTCGACCCCGACCGCGTGCGCCAGGCCGCGGCCGCGGGCGACTCGGTGGTCTTCGGCGACGCCGCGCGGCTGCAGGCGCTGATGGCTGCCGGGCTCGCGCGCGCGAGCGCCGTGGTGGTGACATACCTCGACGTGCCCGGCGCGATGAAGGTGCTTGCGAGCACGCGCGCGCATGCGCCGCAGGTGCCCGTGATCGTGCGCACGCAGGACGACCGCGAGCTGGAGAAGCTGCAGGCCGCCGGCGCGACCGAGGTCGTGCCCGAGACGCTCGAGAGTTCGCTCATGCTCGCGAGCCATGCCCTCGCGCTCGTCGGCGTGCCCATGCGCCGCGTGATCCGCATCGTGCAGGACCAGCGCGACGCGCGCTACAACCTGCTGCGCGGCTACTTCCACGGCGCCGACGACGACACCGCCGACGAGCTCGACCAGGAGCGGCTCACGACGGTCACGCTGCCCCTCGGCGCCGGGGCGCTCGGCCGGTCGCTGTCGCATTTCGCGCTGCACGCGATCGGCGTGCGCGTGGTGAGCCTGCGCCGCGCCCATGGGCGGCCGGCCGACCCGCAGGCCGATCCGCTGCTGCAGGATGGCGACACGCTCGTGCTCTCGGGCCGGCCCGAGACGCTGGCGGTGGCCGAGGAAAAGCTGCTGCGTTCCTAGTTCGGCCCGGAGCGCCTAACGCAGCTCGCCGTATTGGGATGTCGAGAGCACCGGCATGCGGGCCTCCGACTCCGGCAGCTCCGTGTCCTCGAAGCCCGTGAGCAGCGTGTAGCTGCGCGGCCCCTGCTTCATCGCGCCTTCAAGGTCGCGCGCGACGGGGCGATTCGCGCCCAGCGCCTCGGTGGGCGTGGCGCCATGCGCGAGCGCTTTCTTGAAGGCCGCGACCTCTTCGTCGAGCAGCGGCTCGTACCGCCGGGGTGCCGCGGCAACCCTCGCCTGCGGCGGTTTCGCCTCGACGCTGTGGCCGAGCGCGACGTGTTCGTTGCTGCGCCAGTAGACCGCGGTCACCCGCACGTCGTAGCGCGCTTTCGCGGCCTGGGCGATCGTCACCTCGATCTCCGAGAGGCGGGCCGCATCGCCCGCGAACTCGCTTGCCAGGTCCACCATCACCAGGAACTGAAGGCCGTGCGCGTCCAGCGACAGCACCTTGAACTTGTAGCTCGCCGAGAGCACGCCGGCGTTGCCCATGCACTCGCGCACGACCGCGTACAGCAACTCGCGCCGCGCGAGGCGCTCCTGCTTGCGGCTCGCCGGCTGGCCCGGTACCTGCCCGGCACTGCGCATGCTTCGGGCGCCTTGAGCATTCTTCGCGCTCATGCCCCGCTTCGCCTCGAACGGCCGGGTGGAGTCGATCCGCGACAGCCCGGAGCTCGGCGGATGATCGCTCGCATTCATGTTCGCGCGCGCGGCAGACTTCTTCTTCGAGGGCGTCAACCAGTCCAGCAGGCTCACGATGCGCTCCTTGGGTGTTCGGAATCCAGTGTAGTGACGGCTTGCGCGGCGAGAGGCCGCGACTGCGCAAGCGGTGCGCGCGGCTTCGCGAACGGCGCGCGTCGTGAGAAAGTTGGCGCTCAGGTCACCGCGACACGGCGCGGCCGGTTGGCCAGACGGCGCGACACCAGCGCGCCGAGCGCGAGCGCGATCTCCAGCGCGAGCGCGGGCTGGCGATTCGTCAGCTCGGTGAAGCGGATCGGCGTGAGCGACCAGATCCTGCAGTCCGACGCGGCCTGCACGGTGGCGCTGCGCACGTTGCGCGTGAAGAACGAGCCCTCGCCCACCGCGGAGCCGGCGTCGACCACCGCGAGGCGCAGGCGCTTCTTCTCGTCCTCGAAATGCACGGCGAGCTGGCCCGACTCCACGAAGTAGACGGTGCGATCCTCTGCGTTCTGCTCGATCAGCTTCTGTCCGCGCGCGAGCGCCAGCGGCTGCAGGTAGGCGCCGAGTAGGGCCCACTGGTCCTCTTTGAGCCGGGGCGCGAAGACATCGTTCGAATGGTTGTGCGCGATCGCCCGCACGAGGCCTTGCACGTCGAACTGGAGGGTTCTCATGGGCGCGTTCATGCCGCTCACGGTAAACGGCGTCCGCCGTCTCTGCAATGCCTTGTAAGCACGCCTTACACCTGATACGGACGAGCCGATGCAGAACGTAGCCGAAAACCCGCGTCTATCTGCCTGAAGGCGAGAACATCCCATCCACGTGCCCCCGCTTCAGCAGCTCGTACACCACGTCCAGGAACACCCCCCGCGCAGCCTCGTCGCTCAGCAGCTTGGTCGACAGCGCGTGGTGCGTCGTCATCGCGCCGACAATGGCCTGCACCATCGCGCCAGGTAGGTCAGCCTTCAGCGCCTGATCCTTCGGGTTGTTCATCACCTGGGCCATCACCACTGCGTCGGTGCGCAGTTTCTCGGTGACGTGCGCCGCCAGCGCCACCTGGTCGGTGTCGCTGATCTCCTTGCCCAGCGCCTCGTTCAGCCGCTTGACCAGCTCCGACAGATAGGCCTTCTCGCGTTCCTTGGCCTCGCGCAGGCCGTTGTCGGTCATCGGGTGCAGCATCCGCAGTTCCTCGCTCGCGGTCACCCGGGTGCTGTTCACTCCGTCGAGCTGGTCCTTGGTCTTCACCTTGAAGTGGGTCAGCCGCAGGTCATTGAGGTCCACCTGTTCGGCCGTCAGCCCCTTCAGCCGCTTGCGCAGCAGCCGCGCGAAACTGGCGAAGCCTTCCAGGTCAGGATCGCCGAAGTCCACCAGTTGCGCCACGTACTCGTAGGTGCGGACGAACTTGCTCAGCCCCTCGCCGAAGATCATCAGCGCGTCGCGCTGCTTGGTCAGCTCGGCGCGCTGGGCGTCGGCGTCTGTCTTGCCCTTCTCGTAGCCCGCCTCGTCCGCCTTGCGCCAGGCCAGCTCCCAGGTGTCGATCGCCTCGTTCAGCGCCTTCAGTTGCGCATTGAAGCGGTCGGTCGGCGCCTGCGTCAGGCTGAACAGGCGCTCGTGCGTCACGCCCGGGTCCACCACTGCGGCGGCGAAGTTGCGCACCTCGGCCGTCTCGTACAGCAGCATCCCGTCCAGCTTCTGCTTCAGGTCGTAAGCGATGTTCGTGTCCTGCACGTCGGACACCTGGGCATCGCGGTAGAAGGTGCGGAAAGCCTCCAGGATCTCCTTGGCCTCGTTGGCGAAGTCGATCACGTAGGTCTTGTCCTTGCCGGCCATCGTGCGGTTCAGGCGCGACAGGGTCTGCACCGCCTCCACGCCCGACACCTTCTTGTCCAGGTACATGGCCACCAGCTTGGGCTGGTCGAAGCCGGTCTGGAACTTGTTGGCCACGATCATCACCCGGTAGTCCCGGGTGTCGAAGGCCTTGCGCATGTCGCGCCCGTTCAGCCTGGGGTTCAGGTTCTGCTCGTTGAAGGCGTGGTCGTCCGGGAAGCCGTCTTCCTTCGTGTCGCGGTTGGTCACGTCTCCCGAGAACGCCACCATCGAATGCACGTTGTTGTAGCCGTTGGCCTGGCAGTAACGCTGCAGCTCCAGGTGGTACTTCACCGCGGACGCGCGCGAGGGCGTCACGATCATCGCCTTGGCCTGGCCGCCCAGCAGGTGGGCCACGTTGGCACGGAAGTGCTCGACGATCAGCTGCACCTTCTGGCCGATGTTCGTCGGGTGCAGGCTCAGCCAGCGGGCCAGCGCCCGGCCGGCCGCCTTCTTGTCGACGCGACGGTCGTCGGCCTCTTTGAACTGCGTACCCAGGCGCAGCGCCGTGGCGTAGCTGGTGTAGTTGCGCAGCACGTCGAGGATGAAGCCCTCCTCGATCGCCTGCTGCATCGCCGTGACACCGGTGGTCGCGCCGGACTTCACCATGAAGATGTCCCCGCGCTGGGGTCGATACTCCTTGCTGAATCGTGCGTCATCTTCTTCGGAGATGAATCCCCAGATCTTGCTGAAGTCGATCCTTCCAGAAGAAATGGCCTCGGCAGAGACGAATGGAACACCCTCTGCACATGCATCTGGCGTCTCATGCGGACCGTCCGTGATTGGTATCGCTACGACTTGCTTCAAGCTCATCACTTGCCAGTGCGTCGGAACACAGCCTAGGAGTGTGGGCGGCAGAAGGGTAGCCCGCGCCCTTCTCCACAGATTCTGAAGCTGTGGCGTTGAATGCGGTGGCGCGCCCCGGACCGGGACAGGGGCGGCCCCTTCCGCGAATGTCCCCCGT
>NZ_JBFWNP010000018.1:0-92477 GCF_050250995.1 Ramlibacter sp. | reverse complement strand
GAATCGTGCCCGCCATCAGCATGGAACGCTGCCCGCGATCGCATGGAACGCCGCCCGCCATCGGCTGGAACAGCGCCCGCCATCAGCGTGGAATCGTGCCCGTCATCGGGTGGAATACGCAGTCAAGGACCTGTTCGACATGGAAGGCGACGTCACGTCCGCCGGTTCCGTGGTGCTGAAGGATGCGCCGCCGGCACGCGCGCACGCGACCGCCGTGACGCGCCTGCGGGCCGCGGGCGCGGCCATCGTCGGCCGCACGAACATGACCGAGTTCGCGTTCTCGGGCGTGGGCGTCAACCCGCATTTCGGCACGCCCGCCAATCCGGCGGACGCGGCGACGCCCCGCATCCCCGGCGGCTCGTCGTCGGGCGCGGCGGTCTCGGTCGCGGCCGGCGCCGCGTTCGTCGGCCTGGGCTCGGACACCGGCGGCTCGATCCGCATCCCGGCGGCGCTGTGCGGCATCGTCGGCTTCAAGTCGACGGCGCGGCTCGTGCCGCTCGACGGCGCGCTGCCGCTTTCGCCCACGCTCGACACGGTGTGCGCGATGACGCGCTCGGTGCGCGATGCGATCCTGGCGCACGAAATCCTCTCCGCGCGCACGGTGAAGCGCGACGACCGGCCGCTGTCGTCGTATCGGCTCGCCATCGCGGGGACGCAGATGCTCGACGGCATGGACGCCGCGGTCTCGCGAGCCTTCGAGCGCGCGGTCGGGATCTTTCGCGACGCGGGCGCGAGCATCGTCGAAATTCCGCTCGCGCAGATCCGGGACCTGGGCTCGATCCAGTCCACCGGCGGCTTCGCGGCGGCGGAAAGCTATGCCTGGCATCGCAAGCTGATCGAGTCGCAAGGCGAGGCCTACGACCCGCGCGTTCGCACCCGCATCGAGAAGGGCGCGTCGATGAAGGCCTACGAGTATCTCGACCTCTCGCTCGCGCGCGATGCATGGACGGCCGAGGTCGGCGCCGCGCTCGACCGCTTCGACGCCGTTCTGTCGCCCACCGTTCCCATCGTCGCGCCGACCATCGCCTCGGTCGCGCCCGGCGCGGAGCGCGACGACGAATTCTTCCGCGTCAATGCCCTGCTCCTGCGCAACACGAGCGTGGTGAACATGCTCGACGGCTGCGCGATCTCGATTCCCTGCCACGTAGCCGGCGAACTGCCTGTCGGCCTCATGCTCTGGCACGGCGCGCTGCGCGACGACAACCTCCTGAACCTTGCCGAGCGGGCCGAAGCCGTCCTGAACCCCGAATGAAAATCGCCATCGTGGGCGCCGGCATCGTCGGCGTGACCACGGCCTACGAACTCGCCGCCGACGGACACGAGGTCACCGTCTTCGAGCGCCGAGGCGCCGTCGCGCTCGAAACCAGCTTCGCCAATGCGGGCGTCGTTGCTCCCGGCTACGTGACCCCCTGGGCCGCGCCGGGAATGCCGGGCAAGGTCCTCGGCTCGCTGTTCAGCCGGCACGCGCCGGTTCGCGTGGCCATGCCGCTCGGCGCGAACGAACTCACGTGGATGTGGAAGTGGCGCCGCGCGTGCAGCCTCGAAACCTACCTCGCGAATCGCGCGCGCCTGCAACGCCTCGCGTTCTACAGCCGCACGCGGCTGCACGCGCTGACGGAGCATCTGCAGCTGGAATACGACCGCAGCCCGGGCTTCATGGTGCTGCTGCGCACGGAGCGCGATCGCAAGATGGTGCAGCCGGGCCTCCAGGTCCTGCGCGATGCGGGCGTGTCGTTCCGCGAGGTCGATGCCGCGCAGGCGCGCGTCGTCGAGCCTGCGCTGAATCCCGATACGGCATTCGAAGGCGCCGTGCATCTGCCCGACGACGAGGTCGGCAATTGCCGGCAGTTCGCGCTGCTGATGAAGAACCAGGCTCAGTCGCTCGGCGCGAGTTTCCGCTTCAATGCGGACGTCGCGCCCCTCGACGCGGGCGAGCCGACCCTCCTTCGCGTGAGCGAGGACGGCGGAGCGCGGCAGTCCCTGCGCTTCCAGGCGGTCGTCGTGTGCGGCGGCGTCGATTCTTCGCTGCTGCTTCGCCCCGCCGGCCTGCGGCTGCCCCTCGTCGCGGTGCATGGCTACTCGATCAGCGCGCCGATCCGCGAGCCCCTGAACGCGCCGCGCAGCGGCCTGATGGACGAGCGCTACAAGGTCGCGATCTCGCGCCTGGGCAACCGCGTGCGCGTCGCGGGCAGCGCGGAGATCGGCGGCTCGCCCGACGAGAAGCGGCCCGGCGCGATCCAGACCCTCTACAAGGTCTTGCACGACTGGTTTCCCGGCGCGGCGCAGCTCGCCAACACCGGCGCGGCCGTCACCGAATGGAAAGGCGCGCGGCCGATGCTGCCCGACGGCCCGCCCGTGCTCGGCGCCACGCACCTGCGCGGCGTGTGGGTGAACCTGGGGCATGGATCGAGCGGCTGGGCGTTGTCGTGCGGAAGCGCGCGCGTGGTGGCGGACCTGATGGCGGGGCGTGCGCCGGCCATCGACATCGAGGGCCTGGGGATCGAACGCGTTCTCGGGTAAGGCGTTGGAGAGAGGGGCGCGCGAGGCGCCCTTCCGGTCGACCGCCCGAACCGACGAAAATCCACCGATGCATCGCATCGAACCCGGGCCGTCCCAGCCACTCTTCGACGTCGTGGCCGTGCGCCGCATCGAGCATGCCGCCGCCGCCACGCTCGAAGCGCACACCCTCATGCAACGCGCCGGCCGCGCCGTGGCACGCCTCGCCCTTGCCGTCGCGCCGCATGCGCGCACGATATGGATCGCCTGCGGCCCCGGCAATAACGGGGGCGACGGATTCGAGGCGGCGATGAACCTGCAACGATGGGGCAAGGACTGCATCGTCACCTGCACGGGCCGCGAAGACAGGCTGCCACCGGACGCGGCGGCCTCGTTCGCCCGTGCGCGTGAAGCCGGCGTACGCATCGCGAAGGAAGCACCTGCGAGTTGCGACCTCGCCATCGACGCCCTGCTGGGCATCGGCTCGGCGCGTCCGCTCGAAGGCGATTTGCTCGCAGCGGCCAAGCGCCTGAACGAAGGCGCCGCGCCCGTCCTCGCCGTCGATATTCCGTCCGGACTTTCCGCAGACACCGGCATGGGCGAGTCGGTGGCCGCGCGCTGGACGCTCTGCCTGCTCGCGCTCAAGCCCGGCCTCTTCACCGGCCGTGGCCGCGATGCATGCGGCGAGCTGTGGTTCGATTCGCTCGACGTCGCCCTGCCGCAGGGCGACGCAAGCGCGTTCCTCGCGCCCGCACCGCAGTCGCGTCCACGCGAACACGCCTCGCACAAGGGCAGCTACGGCGACGTCGCGATCCTCGGCGGTGCCGCCGGCATGACGGGCGCGCCCCTGCTCGCCGCCAGCGCTGCGCTGCATGCCGGCGCCGGCCGCGTGTTCGTCGCCCTGCTCGATGGCGGCAGCCTCGCCGTCGACCTCACGCAGCCGGAACTGATGCTTCGCGCGTCGGAAGCGCTCGCCTTGGAGACGCTCGCGGTGGCGTGCGGTTGCGGCGGCGGCGATGCCGTGCGGGGCGTACTTCCGCGTGTGTTGTCGTCGGCTTGCTCGCTCGTTCTCGATGCGGACGCCCTGAATGCGGTGACGAACGACCCACAGCTCCAGACCCTTCTGGAATCACGCGGCAGACGTGGCGCGCCGACCGTGCTGACGCCACACCCGCTGGAAGCCGCGCGCTTGCTCGCACGCACGACGAAAGACGTGCAGGCGGATCGCTTGTCGAGCGCACGCGAACTGGCGCGGCGATTCGGTTGTGTCGTCGTGTTGAAAGGGTCGGGCAGCGTGATCGCGAGGCCGCGGGGCACGTCGTCGATCAACCCGACCGGCAATGCGAAGCTTGCGACGGCGGGGACCGGCGACGTGCTTGCCGGGATGATCGCGGCACGGCTGGCGTCGGGTGCGGAACCGTTCGAGGCAGCCTCCGCAGCGGTTTACCTGCACGGGCAGGCGGCCGACGCGTGGCCCGCCGATCGCGCCCTCACCGCCTCGAAGCTCGCGGGACTTGCACGGGGGTAAGGGCACAGCGACGAGGTCCGTGCCTCGCCGTGCCCCTCACCGACTCAGCCCCGCCCCTCGAACGGCATCTTCGTCGCCTTCACCGTGTGGAAGAGCACGTTCGCCTCGAGCGGCAGGCTCGCCATGTAGAGCACCGACTGGCCGACGATGGACACGTCGATCATCGGCTCGGCGCGAATCTCTCCATTGGCCTGCGGCACGCCCGTGGCCATGCGCGCGGCGAGTTCGGTGACGGCGTTGCCGATGTCGATCTGCCCCACGGCGATGTCGTACTTGCGCCCGTCGAGCGCCGCCGTCTTCGTGAGGCCGGTCACCGCGTGCTTCGTCGCGGTGTAGGCGATCGAATTCGGCCTCGGCGCATGCGCCGAGATCGAGCCGTTGTTGATGATCCGGCCGCCCATCGGACTCTGCGATTTCATGACACGGAAGGCCTGGCGCAGGCAATAGAACATGCCATTGAGGTTCGTGTCGACCACGCGCTTCCAGTCCTCGATCGAGAAATCCTCGGTGGGCTGCGTGATGCTCAGGCCGGCATTGTTGAAGAGCAGGTCGACGCGGCCGAACTGCTTCACCGTCGAGCCGAACAGCGCCTCGACCGACGCCGGATCCGTCACGTCCGTCGCCACCGCGAGCCCGCGTTCGCCGCCTTCGCGCGCGGTCTCCTGCAAGGGCTCGATGCGCCGCCCCGCCACCGCCACGCGCCAGCCCGCGCCGAGCAGCGCAAGCGCGCAGGCGCGCCCGATGCCGGTGCCGCCCCCGGTGACGATCGCGACGCGGCCTTCATTCGAATTCGTTGCCATCTCCTGCTCCACTCCCGACGTTCGTCGACGTCCGTTCGATGTTCAGCGCCGCGGCTTGCGGCCCTTGGGCTTGGCCTTGGACGCGGCCTTCTTCACGGCGGACTTGAGCTCCTGGATCGGCGAGCGCGCGTGCGCGCCGCCCGCCGACTTGCGCGTGGCGCCCTTGCGCGACGCCCGCGTCCGGCCATCGCGGTCCTCGCCGGCTTCGCGCCCTTCACGTCCTTCGCGCTTTTCGCGCGGGGACGGCGCCCCACCCTTGTCCTTCAGCGCCCGCTGCGCCAGCTCCTCGTCGCCATCGCGCACCAGGCGGAAGTCGATGCGGCGGCCGTCGAGGTCGACGCGGCTCACCTGCACGCGCAGGCGCGTGCCGATCGCGTAGCGGATGCCCGTGCGCTCGCCGCGCAGCTCCTGCCGCGCCTCGTCGAACTTGAAGTACTCGCCGCCGAGTTCGGTGATGTGGACGAGTCCCTCGACGTACATCTGGTCGAGCGTCACGAAGATGCCGAAGCTCGTGGCCGCGCTGACCGTGCCGGAGTACTCCTCGCCGAGGTGGTCGCGCATGTACTTGCACTTGAGCCAGGCCTCGACGTCGCGGCTCGCCTCGTCGGCGCGCCGCTCGTTCGCGCTGCAATGCAGGCCCGCGGCCTCCCACGCCTGCAGCTCGCGGCTCGGCGGCGCGGGCGGCTTCTTCAGCTTCTGGCTGGGCGGCGCGACGCGCGCCGCCAGCCGGCGCGCCAGCTTCTCGTGCGCCTCGCCCGGCGTGGGCAGCGCGGGGAGCTGGTAGCGCTCGCCGCCGAGAATGGCCTTGATCACGCGATGCACCAGCAGATCGGGATAGCGCCGGATCGGGCTCGTGAAGTGCGTGTAGCCCTCGTAAGCGAGTCCGAAGTGCCCGCTGTTGAACGGCGTGTAGATCGCCTGCTGCATCGAGCGCAGCAGCATCGTGCTGATCTGCTGCGCATCGGGCCGGTCCTTCACCGCCTCGGCGATCTTCTGGAACTCCGCCGGCTTCGGGTCATCGCTGATCGTCATGCCCACGGCCATGGCCTTCAGGTAGCCGCGCAGGATCTCCTTCTTCTCCGGCGTCGGCCCTTCGTGGACGCGGAACAGGCCGGGCTGGCCCGACTGCAGGATGAAGTCGGCCGAGCACACGTTCGCCGCAAGCATCGCCTCTTCGATCAGCCGGTGCGCATCGTTGCGCGTGCGCGGCACGATCTGCTCGATGCGGCCGTTCTCGTCGCAGACGATCTGCGTCTCGGTCGTCTCGAAGTCGATGGCGCCGCGTGTGTTGCGCGCCTTCAGCAGCGCGCGGTAGACGTCGTGGAGATTCAGCAGATGCGGAACCACGGCCTCGCGCCTCGCCGCCTCGGCGCCGCGCGTGTTCGCGAGGATGGCCGCGACCTCGGTGTACGTGAGGCGCGCATGGCTCCACATCACCGCCGGATAGAACTGGTAGGCGTGGACCTCGCCGTTGGCCGTGACCAGCATGTCGCACACCATGCACAGGCGCTCGACCTCGGGGTTCAGCGAACACAGCCCGTTCGACAGCTTCTCCGGCAGCATCGGAATCACGCGGCGCGGGAAGTACACGCTCGTCGCGCGATCGTAGGCATCGACGTCGATGGCGCTGCCGGTCTGCACGTAGTGGCTCACGTCGGCGATCGCGACGAGCAGCCGCCAACCCTTGCCGCGGCCCACCTTCGCGGGCTCGCAGTAGACCGCATCGTCGAAATCGCGCGCGTCCTCGCCGTCGATGGTGACGAGCGGCACATCGGTGAGGTCCACGCGATGCTTCTTGTCCTGCGGCCGCACCTTGTCCGGCAGGGAGCGGGCGAGCGCTATGCCCGCGTCCGAGAACTCGTGGGGCACGCCGTACTTGCGCACCGCGATCTCGATCTCCATGCCGGGGTCGTCGATTTCCCCGAGCACTTCCTTCACGCGGCCCACCGGCTGCCCGTAGAGGCTCGGCGGTTCGGTGAGTTCGACCACGACCACCTGGCCCGGCTTCGCGAGCGCGATCGCGCCCTTCGGGATCAGGACGTCCTGGCCGTAGCGCTTGTCCTCGGGCGCGACGAGCCACACGCCGCTTTCGTGCAGCAGGCGGCCGATGATGGGTTGCGGCGGGCGCTCGACGATCTCGACGACACGGCCTTCGGGCCGCCCCTTGCGGTCGTAGCGGACCACCCGCGCCTTGACGCGGTCGCGGTGCAGCACCGCGCGCATTTCGTTGGGAGGCAGGTAGATGTCGGGCTCGCCGCTGTCGCGGACCACATAGCCATGGCCATCGCGATGGCCCTGGATGACGCCCTCGAATTCGTCGAGCGTTGCGCCCTGCGATCGTTCGATGTTTTTGATATAGAATCCTTCTTTTCCTGAAATGCCCAGGTGGCGGAATTGGTAGACGCACTAGTTTCAGGTACTAGCGAGTAACATCGTGGAGGTTCGAGTCCTCTCCTGGGCACCACAAAACGTGATGATCATAAAGCCGGTGAATGCGAATTCGCCGGCTTTGTTGTTTCTGAACTAGCCTCAAACGGGCACGGCAACAAGGTCGTGCCCCTGCGTGTCGACGATGCGCGCGCGCGTGAACTCGCCCACCTTCAACTGCTTGCTCAACTTCTGAGGCGCGAGCAGCTTCACGGTGCCGTCGATCTCCGGCGCATCCGCATAGGAACGACCCACGCCGCCCTTGCGGCCGGACGCAGGCGCCGAATCCACCAGCACCTGCATGTCCGCGCCGATGCGGCGCTTCAATCGCTCGGCCGACACGGCCTCGGCCACGGCCATGAAACGCGCCCTGCGCTCTTCGCGCACTTCCGCCGGCACGGCGCCCGGCAGCGCGTTCGCCGCCGCGCCCTCGACGGGGCTATAGGCGAAGCAGCCGGCCCGGTCGATCTGCGCTTCCCCCAGGAAATCGAGCAGGTGCCGGAACTCCTCCTCGGTCTCCCCGGGAAATCCGGCGATGAACGTGCTGCGCACGACGAGCTGCGGGCACAGCTCGCGCCAGCGCGCGATGCGCTCCAGGTTGCGCTCGCCGCTCGCCGGCCGCTTCATGCGGCGCAGCACGTCGGGATGGCTGTGCTGGAACGGCACGTCGAGATACGGCAGCACGAGCCCTTCGGCCATGAGCGGAATCACTTCGTCGACGTGCGGATACGGGTACACATAGTGCAGCCGCACCCACGCGCCGTGCGGCTTCGCGAGCTCGCCGAGCGCGGCCACGAGATCGAGCATGCGCGTCTTCACGGGGCGCCCGTCGAAGAAGCCGGTGCGGTACTTCACGTCCACGCCGTAGGCGGACGTGTCCTGGCTCACCACCAGCAACTCCTTGACGCCGCTTTCGAAGAGCGCCCTCGCCTCCTTCAGCACGTCGCCCACCGGCCGCGACACGAGGTCGCCGCGCATCGACGGGATGATGCAGAAGGTGCAGCGGTGGTTGCAGCCCTCGCTGATCTTCAGATAGGCGTAGTGCTTCGGCGTGAGCTTGATGCCCGCGGCCGGCACGAGGTCGAGGAAGGGATCGTGCGGCTTCGGCAGGTGCGCATGCACCGCGTCCATGACCTCCTGGGTCGCGTGCGGGCCGGTGACGGCGAGCACGGACGGATGGATCTCGCGCACGAGGTTGTCGCTGTCCTCGCCGGCGCGCGCGCCCAGGCAGCCGGTGACGATCACCTTGCCATTGGCCGCCAGCGCCTCGCCGATCGTGTCGAGGCTCTCCTTCACCGCGTCGTCGATGAAGCCGCAGGTGTTGACGATGACGAGATCTGCGCCCTCGAAGGTCTTCGAGGTGCGGTAGCCCTCGGCGGAAAGCTGGGTCAGGATCAGTTCGGAATCGGTCAGCGCCTTGGGGCAGCCCAGGCTCACGAAGCCCACTTTCGGGGAATCACTCATCCCGCCATTGTCCCAAACGATTCAAGACTTTGCTCTTACAAGGCCAGCACGGCCAGCACCGCAAGGCCCAGCACGATGTTGACGAGCGCGAAGAATCGCAACTGGCCATCGCGCAAGGACAGGATTTTCTCGAAGGTACGCCGCCACCCGCCGGGCGAAATGAAGGGGAAGAGCCCTTCGAGCACCAGCATCAGGGCCAATGCGGCCCAGAGCGTGTCGCTGTCCAATCGGGGCCTCGCTCCGGGCCTGCCGCGCCTGCGGGACCACTACCGCCGGCCGGCCGCGGGCGCTGCAGCAGCCCCGCCGGCGCCGCCGCTGCCGCCGTTGCGGAACGCGCGGAAGAAGTCCGAGCTCTGCGGATCGATCACGACGACGTCGCTTCGCTTGCCGAAACTCGACTTGTACGCCTCGAGGCTGCGGTGGAACTGCGCGAACTGCGGATCGCGGCCGAAGGCCTCGGCGTAGAGCGCCGCGGCCTGCGCGTCGCCCTCGCCCTTGATCTTCTGCGCCTCGCGATACGCCTCGGCCACCGTCACTTCGCGCTGCCGCTCCGCGTCGGCGCGGATGCGTTCGCCTTCGGCGCCGCCGGTCGAGCGAAGCTCGTTCGCCACGCGCTTGCGCTCGGCTTCCATGCGGCGGTAGACCGACTCGGTGATCGCATCCACGTAGTCGGCGCGCGTGATCCGCACGTCGATGATGTCAACGCCCCAGGGCTTGGCGCCCTTCACGGCCTCGAGCACTTCGCGCTTCACGTCGTTCATGAGCTGCTCGCGCTTGACCGAAAGGAGCTCGCTCACGGTGCGGCGGTTGATCTCTTCCTGGAACGCGTTGCGCACCACGCGGTTGAGCTGGTTGGCGCCCGCGGCTTCGTCGAGGCCGACGTTGCGGATGTACTGCGACGGCTCGGTGATGCGCCAGCGCACGTACCAGTCGATCACGACCCGCTGCTTCTCGGCCGTGAGCATCGGCTCGGTATCGGCGCTGTCGAGCGTGAGCAGGCGCTTGTCGATGTAGGTCACGTTCTGGAACGGCGGCGGCATCTTGAAGTGCAGCCCCGGCTCGGTGATGACTTCCTTGATCTGGCCGAGCGCGTAGACGATGCCGAACTGGCGCTGGTCGACCACGAAGAGCATGGAGCTGAGCAGCGCGAGCACCACCAGCAGCGAGGAGACGATGAAACCGATCCTGTTCATGGCCGTGCTTATCTTGTTTCGCGTTCGCGGCTGCGCGCGTTGTCGCGGGTGCGGGAATCGGCAGCCGATCCGGCCGCCGGAGGCGCTGCGGGCACCGTGCCCGCCGCCGCCGGCTCGGGCGTCGCGGCGCCGCCGGCCGCCACCTGCTGCATGATGCGGTCGAGCGGCAGGTACAGCATGTTGCCGCCCTGGCGCGAGTCGATCATGACTTTGGTCACGCCGCCGTAGATCTGCTGCATGGTGTCGATGTACATGCGGTCGCGCGTCACCTGCGGCGCGCGCTGGTACTCGGTGAGGATCGACTTGAAGCGCTGCGAATCGCCCTGCGCCTGCGCCACGATTCGCGCCTTGTAGCCTTCGGCTTCCTGCGTCAGGCGCGCGGCGGCGCCCTTCGCGCGCGGGATCACGTCGTTGGCATAGGCCTGCGCGTCGTTCTTGATGCGCTCGCGCTCCTGCCCGGCCTTCAGCACGTCGTCGAACGCGGCCTGGACCTGCTCGGGCGGACGCACGCCGCCTTGCTGCAGGTTGATGCCCACGACTTCGACGCCGACCTTGTAGCGGTCGAGGATGGTCTGCATCAGCGTGCGCACGCGCGGGCCAATCTGGTCGCGCTCCTCGGCGAGCGCGGAGTCCATCTTCATCTTGCCGACGACTTCGCGCACGGAGGTCTCGGCCGCCTGCACCACGGCCTCGGCCGGGTTCTTGCTCTCGAAAAGCCAGGCGCGCGCGTCGTTCAGGCGGTACTGCACGGCGAACTTGATCTCGACGATGTTCTCGTCTTCGGTCAGCATGGCCGACTCCTTCAGGCCCGTCGCGCGGATCACCGCGTCGCGCCCGACGTCGACCGAGCGGATCTGCGTCACGTAGACGAGCTCGTGGCGCTGGATCGGGTACGGCAGGCGCCAGTTGAAGCCCGCGCCGACCGTGCTTTTGTATTTGCCGAACTGCGTGATGACGGCCTGCTGGCCTTCCTGCACGATGAAGAAGCCGGTGCCCAGCCAGATCAGCACGACCACGCCGGCGATGAGGCCCGCGCCCACGCCGGCGCTCTTCATGTCGGGCTGGAAACCGCCGCCGCCGCCACCATTGCCGTTGTTGCCGCCGCCGAAGCCGCCGCCGTCGCCGCCACGCTTGCGCCCGCCGAAGAGGCCGCCGAGCTTGCGATTGAAGTCGCGCCAGAGCTCGTCGAGATCGGGCGGACCCTGGTTGGGCCCTCTGTTGCCGCCCTCGGGGCGGTTCTCGGGCCGGCTTTCGGGGCGGTTCTCGGGACGATTGTCCGGGGGGCGGTTGCCCTCGGACTTGTCGTCGCCGCCGCGGCCCCAGCGGGGGTCGTTCAGGTTGAACATGCCTCGCACGCGGCCCCAGAGGCCGCCCGGCGACAGGCTGCGCGATTGCGGATTCATTCGTTCGTTTTCTCTTTCGGTCTGCGCCGCATTGTGCCTAATCAGGAAGGCGTTTCGTCGAACCGGGCGTCGCTGGCCTGCGGCGCCCGTGCGTCCCGGCTCTCGGCCAGCACGCGCGCGATCTCTCCGCGCAGCTCCGCCAGGCCCCGGCCCGACTGCGCGCTCGTGAAAACACGCGGCGCCTGCCGGCCACCGACCTCCATGGTATCCACGAGTCTGCGCGGGCGCTGGCCTTCGGGCAGCGCATCGATCTTGTTGAACACCAGCAGCTGCGGGACGTCGGCGGCCCCGATCTCTTCGAGCACCCGCTGCACTTCCTCGATCTGCTCGGGATGGTGCGGATTCGCCGCGTCCACCACGTGCAGCAGCAAGTCGGCCTCTGCCGCCTCGTGCAGCGTCGCCTGGAACGCATCGATCAGGCTGTGCGGCAGGTCGCGGATGAAGCCCACCGTGTCGGACAGCGCCACGGAACGGCCGGCCTCGCCGAGGTAGAGCTCGCGCGTGGTGGTGTCGAGGGTGGCGAACAGCTGGTCGGCGGCATACGAGCGCGCCTTGACCAGCGCGTTGAACAGCGTCGACTTGCCGGCGTTGGTGTAGCCGACCAGCGAAATGTTGAAGGTGTCGCGGCGCTCGCGCTGGCGGCGCTGCGTGTTGCGCTGCTTCTTCACCTTCACCAGCCGCTCGCGCGTGCGCTTGATCGCCTCGCCGATCATCCGGCGGTCGAGTTCGATCTGCGTCTCGCCCGGGCCGCCCCGCGCGCCGATGCCGCCGCGCTGGCGCTCCAGGTGCGACCAGCGCCGCACCAGCCGCGTGCTCAGGTACTGCAGCCGGGCGAGCTCGACCTGCAGCTTGCCCTCGTGGCTGCGCGCGCGCTGGGCGAAGATCTCCAGGATCAGGAGGGTGCGGTCGTTCACCGGCCGCTCCATGTGGCGTTCGAGGTTGCGCTGCTGCGCCGGGCTCAGGGCCTGGTCGAACAGGATCTCGCTGGCGCCGCACTGGTCGGCGAGGGCCTTGATCTCGTCGGCCTTGCCCTTGCCGACGAACAGCGCGGCGTCCGGCGCGCGTCGCTTGGCCGTGACGCGCGCCACGGGCTCGAGCCCGGCGGTCTGCGCGAGCAGGCCGAGCTCCTCGAGCTCGGCATCGAAATGAGGGAGGCCCAGATCCACGCCGACCAGGATGGCGGGCGCGGTGGGACGTTCGGAGGTGGGTGTCAAAGCGGAAGGCCGGACAAATGCGCAGCGGATTGCGCGGAAGCTTGCGCGAACGGCGAGGATGCCCGGCGGGGCTTGCGGCGCGAGCGAATCAGCTGGCGCCGCCTTCGCCACCCTCGGCGGGCTGGAAGTTCACCGCGCGGCCGGGCACGATGGTGGAGATCGCGTGCTTGTAGACCATCTGCGTCACGGTGTTCCGCAGCAGCACCACGTACTGGTCGAAAGACTCGATCTGCCCCTGCAGCTTGATGCCGTTGACCAGGTAGATGGACACCGGCACGTGCTCGCGGCGCAGGGTGTTGAGGAACGGGTCTTGCAGCAGCTGCCCTTTATTGCTCACGATATTCTCCGTGTTCGAGTGTTGTTGTCGGAAGCTGCACATTACCACAGCAGGAGGCAGCGTAAACAGTCCGGCTGACCGGGTTGCTACCTATCTGGAGACCCTTCGGGCGGAATCAAGCCCCCGCTCGATCATTCCTTGTCCGCGTACGGATTCTTCGAGGTCTTCATCTCGATGCGCAGGGGCGTGCCCACGAGCTTGAATTCCTTGCGGAAGCGCCCCTCGAGGAAGCGCTTGTACGCATCGGTCACGTGCTCCAGCGAGTTGCCGTGGACCACGATCACCGGCGGATTCATCCCGCCCTGGTGCGCATAGCGCAGCTTGGGGCGGAACATCCCGGAGCGCTTGGGCTGCTGGAACTGCACCGCCTCGAGCAGCAGGCGCGTGAGCACCGGCGTGGTCATCTTGACCATGGCCGACTTATAGGCCTGGATGATCGAGCCCCAGAGCGGACCGATGCCCTGGCGCTTCTTCGCCGAGATGAAGTGCATGTCGGCGAATTTCAGGAAGGCGAGGCGCGACTCGATCTGGCGGCGCAGCTGCTCGCGCTGGTAGTCGTCTGCGGCGTCCCACTTGTTGAGCGCCAGCACGACCGCGCGGCCGCTTTCCAGGATGTAGCCTGCGATGTGCGCGTCCTGGTCGGTCACCCCCTGCGTGGCATCGAGCAGCAACAGGACCACGTTGGCCGACTCGATGGCCTGCAGCGTCTTGACCACCGAGAACTTCTCGATGGCCTCGAACACCTTGCCCTTGCGGCGCAGCCCGGCCGTGTCGATCAGCTCGAACTTCTGGCCGTTGCGCTCGAAGGGCACCGAGATCGCGTCGCGCGTCGTGCCGGGCAGGTCGAAGGCGACCAGCCGCTCCTCGCCCAGCCAGGTGTTGATGAGGGTCGACTTGCCGACGTTCGGCCGGCCGGCCACGGCCAGCTTGAGGATGCCGGTTTCCTGGGCTTCGGCGGCGTTGTCGTCCTCGGGCAGGTTCAGGGGTTCGAACGCGACCTCGACCAGGCTGCGGATGCCCTGCCCGTGGGCCGCGGAAACGGCGTGGACCTCGCCCAGGCCCAGCTCGTAGAACTCGGCGAGCTGCGGGCCTTCGAGCATGCCTTCGGCCTTGTTGGCCGCGAGCACGGTCGGCTTGCCCAGCTTGCGCAGGTACTTCGCGATGTCGTGGTCCTGCGCCGAGACGCCGGCGCGCGCATCGAGCACGAAGACGACCACGTCGGCTTCGGCCACCGCCTGCTGCGTCTGCTTCGCCATCTCCTTGTAGATGCCCGACTCCGCGTCCGGCTCGAAGCCGCCGGTGTCGATGACGATGAACTCGTAGCGCCCCTGCTTCGCGTTCCCGTAGTGGCGATCGCGCGTCAGCCCCGCGAAGTCGGCCACGATGGCGTCGCGCGACTTGGTGAGGCGGTTGAAAAGCGTCGATTTGCCGACGTTGGGTCGGCCGACGAGCGCCATGACGGGTTTCATGGCAGGGATTCCAGGTTATTGGGGGACGAACCCGTAGATATTGCCGGTCCGAGTGACGACGACGAGCGTGTTCCCGGCCACCACGGGCGCCGCCGCGATCGCGGTGCCATCCGTCGACAGGCGATTGAGCAGCGCACCGTTCTCGCGCGACAGCAGATGGACGAAGCCGAAGCTGTCGCCGACCACCACCGAGCGCCCCAGCACCAGCGGCGCGCTCAGGCCACGATACGCGAGCAGTTCGCTGTTCCAGGCGCGCTCGCCGCTCTCGCGGCGCCAGGCGACGACCTTGCCGTCGGATTCGGTGCCGAACACATGGGTGGCGTCGCCGTGCACGCCCTCGGCGCCCGACGACTTCTGCGTCCACAGCACGTTGCCGCGCGTCGCGTTCACGCAGCCCACGGCGGCCTGGAACGCACGGGCGCAGACGACGTCGCCTTCGCGGCTCACGCGGCCGACGAGGTCGACCAGGCGTTCGACGTCGTTCAGTCCGCGCGGCGTCGCGATCGGCGCGTCCCAGCGAATGGTGCCGTTCTGCGGGTTCAGGCCCGTCAGGCGGCCGCCCTGCCCCACCAGCAGCGTGTCGCCCACGGCGAGCATCACGCCCGCCTGGCGCAGCACCAGCGCCTCGCCGGGGCGCTGCTGCGTCCACAGGCGCCGGCCGGTCTTGCCGTCCAGGGCCGTGACCGAGCGGTCGGCGGCGTGGACGAAGACGCGGCCACCGGCCACGAACGGCGCGGTGAACGACTGCGCGGGGAGCTTCTGCCGCCAGATTTCCTTGCCCTGGCCGAAGGCGACGACGTCGTTTGCGCGCGTGACCACAGCCGTGACCGTGCCGTCGCTGCCGACGCCGGCCGCGACCGGCGCGCCCGCGCTGGCGCGCCAGACGTCGCGGCCCGTGACTGCATCGATGGCCGCGACCTCGCTGCCGCCGGCCACGTAGACGGTCGTGCCCTGCACCGCGACCACGAGCGGAAGCGAGGGTTCGCCGATGCGCGCCGTCCACGCCTGCCGCACGCCGAAGGTGGCGGGGTTGGCGGTGAGCTCGGCGGGCTTGGGCTTCTCGACGCCGCCGCCGAGGAAGGCGGGCAGCGGCAGGCTCTGCAGCGCGGAGCACGCGGACAGTGCGCCGGCCACGCTCAGGACGGCAACGATTCGCGCGATGCGCGGCGCCGTGTCGGCACGGAATGACTTCATGGCTTGGCGGCTCCGGAGGCGGCGGGCGCGGTCGCGGCGGACGACGCGGGCTTGAGCGATTGCGGATCGACCCCCAGCGCCGTGAGCTTCACCGCGATCAGCTGCCGGTACTCCGCGCGTTCGTCGATCGCCTGGTAGGCCTTGGTGTATTCGGCCTTCGCTTCGGCCTTCTTGCCCTGCAACTGCAGGATGTCGCCGCGGCGGTCGGCGGCGAGCGCTTCGAACTGCGCGGGCATGCCGGCGTTCAGGTGCTTCATCGCCTCGTCGTAGGCCTTGGCGTCGGCGAGCATGCCCGCGAGGCGCAGGCGCGCGACGGCCTGGTAGCCCTCGTCCTTGCCCTTCTCGGCGAGCCACGTGAGCGCCGCTTTCGCCGGCTCTGTCCTGCCCTTGTCGGCGAGGGTCTTCGCGGCCAGCAGCGCGGACTGCTGCGCATAGGTCGTGCGGCCGAACTTGTCGCGCATGTCGCCGAACACACGTTCGATGCGGTCGGCGTCGCCGTCGCGCGCCGACTTCTCGACCTCTTCGTAGAGCACCGAGGCCTGCAGCGCCTGCGTCCGCTGCCAGTACTGCCAGCCGTTCCAGGCGGCGACCGCACCGAAGCCGACGATCAGCAGCCAGGTGATGAGATTGCCGTAGTTCTTCCAGAAATGCTTGAGGTCATCAAGCTGTTCCTGTTCTTCGAGGTCGAGGTGTCGCGCCATATCAAGCCGGGGATTGTAGTTCGCGAGCCCATCCGGCCACGTCGGCCAGCGGTCGCTGCTGCTGGGTGCCGCCTGCTTCGCGCAAGGGCTTGAGGGTGACCGCGCCCTGCGCGAGTTCGTCGGCGCCGAAGATCAGCGCCCAGCGCGCGCCGCTCGCATCGGCCTTCTTCAGCTGGCTTTTCATCGAGCCGCCGCTCGCGTGCATGACGACCGCGACGCCCTGTCGGCGAAGTTCCTCGATCACCGGCATGGCTTTCGGCAGTGCGTCGTCCGCCGCGAGCACGCAGTAAGCGGCTGGCGCGTTGTCGGGGCCGTGCAGGCCGATCTGCTCGAGCAGGAGAAGCAGGCGCTCGATGCCCAGGCCGAAGCCGATGGCCGGCGCGGACTTGCCGCCCATCTGCTCGATGAGCCCGTCGTAGCGGCCGCCGCCGCAGATCGTGCCCTGCGAGCCGAGGTGGTCGGTCACCCACTCGAACACCGTGCGGTTGTAGTAGTCCATGCCGCGCACGAGACGCGGATTGACGCGGTAGGGCTGGCCCGCCGCTTCGAGCGCATTGCACACCGCATCGAAATGCGCGCGCGATGGCGCGCCGAGGAAGTCGATCAGCTTCGGCGCGGCCTCCACGACCGGCTGCATCGCGGCGTTCTTCGTGTCGAGGATGCGCAGCGGATTGGTGTGCAGGCGCTGCTTCGCCTCGGCGTCGAGCTGGTCTTCGTGCTTCTGCAGGTGCTCGATCAGCGCCGCACGATGGGCGCGCCGTTCCTCGGGTTCGCCGAGCGTGTTGATCTCGAGCCGGTAGTGCTCGCCGGCGACAAGCCCGAGCTCGTGCCACAGCGCGCGGCCCATCAGGATCAGCTCCACGTCCACGTCCGGCCCCGCGAAGCCGAGCGCCTCGACGTCGAGCTGATGGAATTGCCGGTAGCGCCCCTTCTGCGGCCGCTCGTGGCGGAACATCGGACCGGCGGTCCACACGCGCAGCGGGCCGTTGTACAGCGCGTTGTGCTCGACGACCGCGCGCACGATGCCGGCCGTGGCCTCGGGTCGCAGCGTCAGCGCGTCGCCGTTCATGGAGTCGACGAAGGAGTACATCTCCTTCTCGACGATGTCGGTCACCTCGCCGAGTCCCCGCACGAAAAGCTGCGTGGGTTCGACCACCGGCGTCACGATGTACTGGTAGCCGTAGCGCGCCATCACGCGGCGCACGACCTCGTCGAACCAGAGCCAGGTGGAGTTGCGGGGGAGCGTTTCCTTGCGCGGCACGGACGCCGGCAGGATGTCGTTCATGCCTTTGACGGCACTCAGTTTGTCGGCCATGCGGGTTCAGGCGTGCTCGGGCACGCTTTGGCCGAACCGCTTTTCGATGTAGTTTTCGACGATCCGGTGGAACTCGGCCACGATGTTCTCGCCGCGCAGCGTCATGGCCTTCTCGCCGTCGATGAAGACCGGCGCGGCCGGCGCCTCCCCGGTGCCGGGCAGGCTGATGCCGATGTCGGCGTGCTTGCTCTCGCCGGGTCCGTTGACGATGCAGCCCATCACCGCGACCTTGAGCTTCTCGACGCCGGGGTATTTCGCGCGCCACTGCGGCATGTTCGTGCGCAGGTGGTCGTCGATCTGCTTGGCGAGCTCCTGGAAGGTGGTGCTCGTCGTGCGGCCGCAGCCGGGGCAGGCGGTAACGCTCGGCACGAACGAGCGCAGGCCCAGCGCCTGCAGGATCTCCGCGGACACCACGACTTCCTGGGTGCGCGCCTCGCCGGGCTGGGGCGTGAGCGAGACGCGGATCGTGTCGCCGATGCCTTCTTGCAGGAGGATGCCGAGCGCGACCGACGAGGCAACCGTGCCCTTCGTGCCCATGCCCGCCTCGGTAAGGCCGAGGTGCAGCGGATAGTCGCAGCGGCGCGCGAGTTCGCGGTAGCACGCGATGAGGTCCTGCACGCCGCTCACCTTGCAGCTCAGGATGACCTGTTCGGCCCGCATGCCGAGCGCGACGGCCTGGTTGCCCGATTCGATCGCCGAGGTGACGAGCGCCTCGTACATCACCTGCTTCGCGTCCCAGGGCGCGGCGCGCCGCGCGTTCTCGTCCATCAGCGACGCGAGCAGCTCCTGGTCGAGGCTGCCCCAGTTGACGCCGATGCGCACCGGCTTGTCGGAGCGCAGAGCGGCTTCGATCATCTGCGCGAACTGCCGGTCGTGCTTGTCGCCCTTGCCCACGTTGCCGGGATTGATGCGGTATTTCGACAGCGCCTCGGCGCAGGCCGGGTAGTCGGTCAACAGCCGGTGGCCGTTGTAGTGGAAGTCGCCGATGAGGGGCACGTCGATACCCATGCGGTCGAGCTGCTCGCGGATGTAGGGCACCTGCTGCGCGGCCTCGGGCGTGTCGACCGTGATACGCACGAGCTCGGAGCCGGCGATGGCGAGTTCCTTCACCTGGATCGCGGTGCCGATCGCGTCCTTCGTGTCGGTGTTCGTCATCGATTGCACGCGCACCGGCGCGTCGCCCCCGACGGTGACGACGCGGCTGCCCCACTTCACCGTGGCCTGGCGGCTGCGGCGGGGTTTGGGTTGCGCTGTCTCGATGGGCAGGCAGGGAGAAATCGGGTCGCTCACTTCTTCACTTCACTTCAAAACGGGCGACGTTGTCGCGCGTGACGGGCGCGAGCTCGAACGTTTGGCCGCGCACCTGGACGTCGGTCATCCCGGCGCTGCCCACGGTGACATTCAGGGGCAAGGTGCCCGTCGCACCCGCGCTCTCGCCGGCACCGAGCAATTTCTGGAGCACGGTCGTGCCCTTGGCATCGGCGACCTTGATCCACGACGGGCCCCGGGCACGGAAGACCACGATGCCGGCAGCGGGCGCGGCGGCGGCGCTGGCGGCACTTCCCGGCGCCGCGGCGACGAGTGCGGATGCGGGACGGGAGGCGACTGCGGCGGCAGGCAAGGCGGATGCCGCGGTCGCCGCACGCGACGGCATCGCAGCTGCGAGGGCCGATGCCGCCGGCGCGAGAACGGCCGAGGCCGCGACCACGGCAGCAGTCGCGGCCGCCGCCACCGCCTCCGTTGCCCCCGGGACGGGCACCACCGGCTCCGCCGGGGCGATGGTGGCACTTGCGGTCGTCTGCGGCGGCATCACGGGGTCGGCGATGCGCGACGCGACCTGCTGCAGATCGTCGCGCGCCGGCAGGAAGATCAGGACGATGGCGCCGATGAGCAGGGCCGCGACGACCAGCAGGACCGGACGCGACACGTGATTCACCGGACCCGGCCGCGGCGCGTTGCCGGCCGGACGGAACGGCGCGTTGATGCCGTCTTCGTGGCGCGCCAGGCGCGGCGTCGCATTCTGCGGCAGCCGCTCCAGGACGGGCTGCGGATCGATCTTGAGCGTGCGGCAGACGCTGGAGGCGAGCGCGCGCACGAACACCGAGTCAGGCAACTGGTCGTAGCGGTCTTCCTCGAGCGCTTCGAGCTTGCGCACCGGCACCTTCAGCGCCACCGCGAGCGTCGCGACGTGCAGGCCGGCGGCCTCGCGCGCTTCGCGCAGCATCTGTCCCGCCGACGGCCCGCGCGGCTGCGGCGATTCCGGTTGCGGCACGGACTCGGCGCCCGGCATCGGCTCACTCATCGAATGCCCCCCGATCGAAGGATGCGCGTTCCCGCGACTGCGGATAACGCCGGCGCAGCTGGTCCCCCAGCTGCTGCATGGCCACGGTGTCGTTCAGGCGACGCTCCACCCGGATGCCGAGCCACAGCGTCTCGGAATTGGCGAGTTCGCTGTTGTTGAGCCGGCGGATGTAGAAGCGCGCGCGCTCGAAGTCGCCGCGCGAATAGAGCAAGCGCGCGAGGTTGTAGCCGGTGACGGGGTTGCCGGCGTCGAGCTCGTACGAACGCGCCAGACTGCGCTCGGCCTCCGCGTTGCGGCCGGCACGCGCCTGGCACACGCCCATCGCCATCAGCGTCTTGGCCTTGTCGGCGTAGAGCGGATTGGTCATCGCCCGGTCGAACTCGCGGATCGATTCGTCGTAGCGGCCCTGCTGGCACTGCAGCCAGCCCAGGTTGTGATGTGCGTTGGAGTCGCGCGGATTGAGCTGCAGCGCGCGGCGGAAGCTCTCCTCGCCCTGCCGCATGTCGTTCAGGCGCATGTAGATCAGGCCGCGCAGCACGAAAGCATCGGGCAGGCTGGGGTCGATCGCGACCACCTGCTTCAGCTCGTCGAGCGCGATCTCGGTCTTGCCTTCCTCGAAGTAGCTCACGGCGAGGGCGAGGCGGATGCGCGCGCGGCGGCGGTTCTCGGGCTCGTCGGACGGCGTGACGATGGAGTCGGCCGCCGACGGCGCCGCCGTAGGCTGCGTGGCGCAGGCGCCCAGCCCGAGAAGAAGCGCGCCGGTGGATGCCACCCCCAGCGCCAACGCAACGGCCCTCGTCATGATGATCCTGTCGTCTCCTGGACGCCGGGGAGGAATTTCACCGGCTTCGTCACCACGGTGCGCTGGCGGGCGATGCGCGCGCCGACCTTCGTGCGGTCCTGCACTTCGCCGGCCAGCTGGCCGCATGCCGCGTCGATGTCGTCGCCGCGGGTCTTGCGCACGGTGGTGACGATACCAGCATCGTTGAGCGTTTTCGCGAAAGCCGCCACGCGCTGTTGCGGCGAACGCACCAGGCCCGACTGCGGAAACGGGTTGAACGGGATCAGGTTGAATTTGCACGAGACGTCGTGCGAGCGCACGAGTTCCACGAGCTGCCGCGCATGTTCGGCACCGTCGTTCACGCCGTCGAGCATGCAGTACTCGAACGTGACGAAGTCGCGCGGCGCGTGCTGGAGGTATCGCTTGCAGGCGGCCATGAGCTCGGCCAGCGGATGCTTGCGATTGAGCGGCACCAGGTCGTCGCGCAGCGGATCGTTGGGCGCGTGCAGCGACACGGCAAGCGCCACCGGGCAGTCCTCGCCCAGCCGGTCCATGAAGTTCACCATGCCCGAGGTCGACACCGTCACCCGCCGGCGGGACAGGCCATAGCCGTGGTCGTCGAGCATCGTCTTCAATGCCGGAACGAGCGCCGAATAGTTCTGCAGCGGCTCGCCCATGCCCATCATCACCACGTTGGAGATGACGCGCTCGTCGGTTTTCAGGTGCCGGCGCAGGAAATGCTCGGCGAACCAGAGCTGGCCCACGATCTCGCCCGTGGAGAGGTTGCGCGAAAAGCCCTGGTGGCCGGTGGAGCAGAAGCGGCAGCCGACGGCGCAGCCGGCCTGCGAAGAGACGCAGAGGGTTCCCCGGTCATCCTCGGGAATGAACACCGCCTCGATCGCGTCGCCGCCGCCCACGTCGAACAGCCACTTGATCGTGCCGTCGGCGGATTCGTGCTGGGAAAGGACAGCGGGCGCGGCCACGTGGGCGACGCCCTTCAGCTTTTCGCGCAGGGACTTCGCGAGGTCCGACATGTCGTCGAAGTCGCGCACGCCGCGCTGGTGAATCCAGCGGAAGAGCTGGGTCGCGCGGAAACGCTTCTCGCCCAGCGTCTCGCAAAAGGCGGCCAGTCCGTCGAGGTCGTAGTCGAGCAGATTGGCCGTCATGTCATGCCGGGATGCGATCAGCGCGAATACACGTTCATGCCGGGAAAGAAGAAGGCGACTTCCGCCTGGGCGGTCTCGGCCGCGTCCGAACCATGCACCGCGTTCGCATCGATGCTGTCGGCGAAATCGGCGCGGATGGTGCCCGCGGCGGCCTTCTTCGGATCGGTCGCGCCCATCAGGTCGCGGTTCTTCATGATCGCGCCTTCGCCCTCGAGCGCCTGGATCATCACGGGGCCGGAGATCATGAAGTCGACGAGGTCCTTGAAGAACGGGCGCTCCTTGTGGACGGCGTAGAACTGCTCGGCTTCGCCGCGCGACAGGTGCGCCATGCGGGCGGCCACGATCTTCAGGCCGGCGGCTTCGAAGCGCGCATAGATCTGGCCGATGACGTTCTTGGCCACGGCGTCGGGCTTGATGATGGATAGGGTGCGTTCGATGGCCATGTGACTATTCCTGATCTTGATTTATAGGGTTTCGCCGGAAGCGGAAAGTTTCGGCAAAGCCTCGAATTCTAGCGTTTGCACGCGTTCAGCGCCCGCCGCCGGATCGGCGCGGACCGCCTCCGCGCCGGCCGCCGGGGCCACCCTGGCCCGGTCCCTGGCCCTGGCGATGACGGTTGAAGCTGTCGGCGCCGATGTAGCCGACCGAGGTCTTCATCGGATCGGGCTGCGAGCTGCCGCCCCGGTCGGCCTGGTCGCGGCGCTGGTTGCCGCCCTGCCCGCCGCCCTGGCCGGCCCCAGGGTCACCGCCCTCGTTGCGGCGCTTTCCGCCGCGGGGTCCGTATTGGCCGCGCGGGCCGCCGCCGGTGCCGCCCTGGCGGCGACCGACGGCGCGTTCGGGGCCGCCCTGCGGACGGGGACCGTCGCCGCCACGCCCGCCGCGCCGGCGCTTGTTGCGCCCGCCGCCCGCGCCTTCGCCTTCCCCTTCGCGGCGCTGCTGCTGCATGCCGGCGGCGTGCGTCAGCGAGCGGATGTCCTGCTCGTCGAGTTCGTGCCACGCGCCGCGCTTCAGGCCGCGCGGCAGCACCATCGCGCCATAGCGGATGCGGATGAGCCGGCTCACGGCCCGGCCCACGGCCTCGAACAGGCGCCGCACCTCACGGTTGCGGCCCTCACTGATCGTCACGCGGTACCAGACATTGGAGCCCTCGCCGCCGCCTTCCTCGATCGCGCCGAACTGCGCTCTTCCGTCGTCGAGCGCAACGCCGTCGAGCAGGCGCTGGCGCTCCTCGGCGGTGAGCGCGCCCAGCACGCGCACCGCATACTCGCGCTCGAGCCCGAAGCGCGGGTGCATGAGCTTGTTGGCGAGCTCGCCGGAGCTCGTGAACAGCAGCAGGCCCTCGGTGTTGAGGTCGAGGCGGCCGACCGACTGCCACTTGCCCTGCTGCAGCTTCGGCAGCTTGCGGAACACCGTCGGACGGTTCTGCGGATCGTCGTGCGTCACGACTTCGCCCACCGGCTTGTGATAGGCGATCACTCGCGGCGGCGGCGGCGCGATGCGCACGCGGATGGGCTTGCCGTTGAGCTTGATCTGGTCGCCGAACTGGATCCGCTGGCCGATGTGGGCCGGCTCGTTGTTGACCGAGATGCGACCCTCCATGATGAGCTGCTCCATCTCGAGGCGAGAGCCGAGCCCGGCCTGCGCGAGCACCTTGTGCAGCTTCGGCGTGTCGGCCTGCGGCGAGAGCACGCGCTTGGACGGCCCGGCTTCGGCGGTCTCCTCCTCGGCGTCGAAGCGCCCGGAGATCACGTCGGCGAATCGCTCCTCGGGCGCGACCGCCGGGACGGGCGGCTGCTTCGCGGCTTCGCGGCGCGCGCGGCGCTGCTCGCGGTCGATCTCGTCTTCGTCGTCGTCCTCGTCGTCCTCGTCGTCCTCATCTTCATCGTCCTCGTCGCGATCTGCGTCGGGACTCCCGGCGGCTTCGTCTGCGGCCGCGCGAGACTTCTTGCGTCCCTTGGTCGCGTCGGCGCCGGCATCGGCGTCGGCATCGGCATCGGCGGCGGCGTCGGCCTTTGCGTTTTCGTTTGCGTCGGAACTGGCCTCGGTATCCGCTTCGGCTTTTGCGCCGGCTCCGGCGTTCATGGCTTCGGCGTTCGTGGCATCGGACGGCAGGGCGTCGCCGCCGCCGGTCTTCGGGGTGTTCATGGGCGTGTCTCCTCCGCGGAATCGTCCGCGGGCGGCTCATCCGTCGGCGCGGGTGCCGCAGACGGTTGTCGATCTTGCTCGGTTCCCTGCGGGGGAGATTCGCCGGAAGGCTGCGGGTCCGGCGGCGGCGATTCGGCCTCGTCTCGCGGCGAGACTTCCTGCGCCTCCGACGCGAGATCCAGTTCGTCCCCGTCGCCGCCTTCGCCAAGCGCGGCCAGCATGCCGGTCTGCGCCGGCGTGCCCGGATCGGGCAACTGGTCGAGGGATTCGAGGCCGAGATCGTCGAGGAACTGGCGCGTAGTGGCGTACAGCGCGGGACGGCCCACGGCTTCGCGGTGGCCGATCACCTCGACCCAGCCGCGGTCCTCCAGCTGCTTGAGCAGCTGGCTGTTGATGGTGACGCCGCGGATGTCTTCCATGTCGCCGCGCGTCACGGGCTGGCGATAGGCGATGATCGCCAGCGTCTCGAGGGTGGCGCGGCTGTAGCGCGGGGGCTTTTCGGGGTGCAGGCGGTCGAGGTACTCGCGCATCTCGGGGCGGCTCTGGAAGCGCCAGCCACTCGCGACGCACACGAGCTCCACGCCCCGTTGCGTCCATTCGTCGCGCAACTCCTCCAGCAGCGACTTCACGGTGTCGGCGCCGAGCTCGCCGTCGAAGAGAACGCGCAATTCCCGCACCGGCAGCGGCTGGTGCGAACAGATCAACGCGGTTTCGAGGATGCGCCTGGCATCCGCCGTATTCATGGTCTTGTTCTTCGAGGGAAAACGCGCGAGGCCACCTTCTCACAAGGCGGCGGGAGCCTGTTCAGGCTCCGTGGGCATGGCCGGTCAGCCATTCGATTTCATTGTAGCGCAGGCTCCACGCGGCGAGCGCGGCCCGCAGGTCCGCGGGCGGAGGCGCATGGAACCGCAGGGCCTCGCCCGACACCGGATGCGCGAAGGCGAGCGTGCAGGCGTGCAGCGCCTGCCGCGTCATTCCCGCCGCGCGCGCGCCACCGTAGAGCTCATCGGCCACCAGGGGATGCCCGATGTGCGCCATGTGGACGCGGATCTGGTGCGTGCGCCCGGTGTGCAGCGTCGCCTTCACCCAGCATCCATGCGCCGCGTCCTGCAGCAGCGCCAGCGTGGTCGCCGCGGCCTTGCCCGAATGGCGCTCGAGGTCGACCACCGCCATGCGCAGCCGGTTGCGGGGATCGCGCCCCACCGCCGCGTCGACGCGGCGCACCGCCGGGCCCTGCCACGGACGATGCGCGAGCGCCAGGTACTGCCGCGACACCTCGCGCGCAGCGATCATCGCGACCAGCCGGTCCATCGCGGCCCGCGTGCGCGCGACGACCATCAGCCCGCTCGTGTCCTTGTCGAGGCGATGCACGATGCCGGCGCGGGGCAGCAGCGCGGCGCCCGGGTCGCGCGCGAGCAGGCCATTGAGCAGCGTGCCGCTCCAGTTGCCGGGCGCGGGATGCACGACCAGGCCGACGGGCTTGTCGATCACGAGCAGGTGCGCGTCCTCGTAAACCACGTCGAGCGCCAGCTGCTCCGGCTTGAAGGCCTGGCTCTGCGGCGTCGGCCGCAGCTCCACTTCGCCGGCGTCGCCGGCCCTCACCTTGTGCGCGGACTTCGTCACGGCGCGGCCGCCGAAGCGCACCGCGCCCGATTCGATCAGCTGCTGCAGGAAGCTGCGCGAGAACTCGGGCAGGAGTTCGGCCAGCGCGCGGTCGAGCCGCTGGCCGTGATGCGACGCCGCGACGGAAAACGGACGCGTCTCGGCCTCGGCGCCGGGCTCCGGGCCTTCTTCGGCGGCGTCCTGGAGGTCGGCGTCGGAGCCGGCGTGCGAGGGGTCGGTCGATATAATGATTCGGCCCTCAATCGGGAGTGGCTGGAAGGATTCGAGTGACGGCGCGAGTGAATGGCAACCCGGGCGTTCGGGGCAAATTATCCGTCGCGGCGATGGCCCTGGCCGTTGTCGTGCTCGCGGGCTGCAGCTCCACGCCCGACGAGGACCGCACCGGCCGCATGAGCCCCAACCGCATCTACGCGGAAGCGAAGGACGAACTCAACGCCGGCGCGTTCGACAAGGCCGTCACGCTGTTCGAGCGGCTCGAGGGCCGCGCGGCCGGCACGCCGCTCGCGCAGCAGGCACAGCTCGAGAAGGCCTACGCGCACTACAAGGCCAACGAGCAGGCACAGGCGCTCGCCACGCTCGACCGCTTCATGAAGCTGCACCCGGCGAGCCCCGCGCTCGACTATGCGCTGTACCTGAAGGGCATCGTCAACTTCAACGACAACCTGGGCATCCTGTCCTTCATCGCGAAGCAGGACCTCGCCGAGCGCGACCAGAAGGCGGCCAAGGAATCGTTCGAGTCGTTCCGCGAACTCGTGACGCGATTCCCGGATTCGCGCTACACCCCCGATGCGCGCGCGCGCATGACGTACATCGTCAATTCGCTGGCGCAATACGAGGTCCATGTCGCCCGCTTCTATTTCAGCCGCGGCGCCTACGTGGCGGCCATCGGCCGCGCGCAGTCCGCGGTGGCCGAGTACCGCGACGTGCCCGCGATCGAAGAGGCGCTGGGCATCATGATGCGTTCCTACGACGCGCTCGGCATGGCGCAGCTGCGCGACGACACCCGCCGCGTGCTCGAGAAGAACTACCCCCGCAGCGACTACCTCGGAGGCGGCGGCGTCAGGTCGGCGACGAATCCGTGGTGGCGCTTCTGGTGAGTTCGTCCAGCGCCTCCTGAAACTCCGTCGGCGTCGTCAGCCGCCGCATCGGCGGCAGCGCGGACTGCAGTCGCCGGCCATAACCCATCGAGACCAGCCGCGTGTCGCAAACCACCAGCACGCCGCGGTCCGACTCGCGCCGGATCAGGCGGCCCGCGCCCTGCTTCAGCGCGACGGCCGCTTCCGGCACGAAGTAGTCGTTGAAGGGGCTGCGCCCCTGCGCTTCGAGACGCTGCGAGCGCGCCTCGACCAGCGGATCGTTCGGCGGCGGGAAGGGCAGCTTGTCGATGATGACGAGCTGCAGCGAATCGCCCGGCACGTCCACGCCCTCCCAGAACGACGCCGAAGCCACGAGCACGCAGCCCGCGCGGCCTTCGGTCGCGCCTTCGCGGAAGCGGTCGATCAGCATCCGCTTGGGTGCCTGGCCCTGCACCAGTACCTCGACGTTCGCCGTTCCTTCGAGCGAGCGCTGCAGCGACTCGCCGATGGCGCGCAGCGCGCGCAGCGTCGTCGTGAGCACCATCGTGCGGCCGCCGAGCGTGCGCACCGCGTCTGCCGCGAGCGCGGCCACGGCCGCGCTGTGTCCGGGATCGCTGGGCTTGGGCATCGTGCGCGGCACGTAAAACGCAGCCTGCGCCGGATAGTCGAAGGGGCTTTCGACGCGCAGCACCTCGGCCTCGCCCAGTCCGCAGGGTTCGGTGAACCAGGACAGGCGCGCATCGTCGCCGAGCGTGGCCGAGGTGAATATCCAGCTGCGCTGCTGCGCCTCCTCGCTGCCCGACTTCAGCAGCTTCGTCTGCACGGCCTGCGCGATGTCGAGCGGCGATTCCACCAGCCGCAGGTGCGTGCCGGCATCGACCCAGCGCACCGAGCCCTCGCGCGGCTCCCGCGCGAAGGCGTCCGCGCGCTCGATCAGCGCCGCCGCGCGCTCGTGCAGGCGCGCGAAGTCGGGCGCGATCTCGTCGACGGTCGCCAGCGCCTCCGCCGCGGCTTCGCATGCGACGCGCAGTGCATCGAGCGCCGCGACCCAGGTGTCGGGATTCGCGCCTTCGGGCGCCTCGTCGGTCCAGCGCAGCCGGCCCGCGCCGGGTCCGCGCCCCGCGGCGAGCCGCAGATCGCGTGCCGCGCGCTCGCAGCCTCCGGCGAGCTGTTGCCAGTCGCACAGGCCGCGCGCGAGCTGCAGGCCCGCGCCGAGCAGGTCGCGCGCGAAATCGATGACCTGCCCCGTGCCGAGTTGATGCCCCAGGAACTGCACACCCGTTTCGTTGAGCTGGTGCGCCTCGTCGAACACGGCCACGCGAACGGTGGGCAGGAGTTCGGCCATGCCCGATTCGCGCACGGCGAGATCGGCGAAGAACAGGTGGTGGTTCACCACGACCACGTCCGCAGCGAGCGCCTCGCGGCGGGCGCTGTTGACATGGCAGGCGCGGAACTTCGGGCATTGCGCGCCGAGGCAGTTCTCGCGCGTGGATGTGACCAGCGGGATGACGGGCGAGCGCTCGTCGAGCCCCGGCATCTCGGCGAGGTCGCCGGTGCGCGTGACCTGTGCCCACTGCTCGAGCTTCGCGAGCGTGCGCAACGCGAAGCGGTCGGGCAGCGTCGCCCCCTGCCGGGCGAGGTCGAGCCGGTGCAGGCACAGGTAGCTGCCGCGTCCCTTGAGCAGCGCCATGCGAACGGGCAGGCCGAGCGCCTCGGCCAGCCGGGGCAGGTCGCGGCCGAAGAGCTGATCCTGCAGGGTCTTGGTAGCCGTGGAGAGCAGCACGCGCTCGCCGCTCAGCAACGCGGGCACGAGATACGAGAAGGTCTTGCCGACGCCGGTGCCCGCTTCCACGACGAGCGCGCCGCCATTCTCGATGGTGCGGGCGACCGCGACCGCCATGTCGGTCTGGCCCGTGCGCGGCCGGAAAGCGTCGGCCGCGCGCGACAGCACGCCGCCGGGCGCGTAGGCCTCGCGCGCGAGCTCTCCCAGGCGCCGCCCGTCGTCGCTGCCGTCGCTCACCATGGGATCAAGCGGGTTCCTTGGGGTCGAGCGCGAGCTCGAGGCGCGAGATCTTGTCGCGCAGCGCCAGGCGCCGCTTCTTCAGCCGGCGCATCATGAGCTCGTCGACCGGCTGCTCGTCGGCCGTGCGGTCGATCAGCGCATCGAGGTCCGCGTGTTCCATCCGGAGCTCGATGAGATGGCGTTCCGGGGAGTGCAGATTGGAATTCACGAAAGGGGACGTCGCGCGCAAGGAACAGTTGCCGATAATACGTCTTTGCCAATCAATAATCGAGCAGGCGCTCCGCGGGGAGCGAGCTTCGGAACCCATGGCCATCCCCACTCCCAGCAAGGGCTACCGCCTCACCGCCTCGACCGGCATCCACAAGGGTGACCGCGAATACCAGCAGGACCAGATCGCCCTGCTCTCGCATCCGCGCATCAGCGGCTGCGTGCTCGGCATCGTGGCCGACGGCATGGGCGGCCGCAGCGGCGGGCGCAAGGCGTCGGACCAGGTCATGCTTACCGCCAAGCAGCTGTTCGACCGCTATTCGCCCGACCACGACGACCCGCCCTCGCTGCTCAAGCAGGTGGTGCAGGAGTCGCACCTCGTCATCAAGCTCACCGCGATCTCGGCCGAGCAGGAGCCGCACAGCACGCTCGCGGCCTTCCTCATCAATCCCAACGGCGAATGCCACTGGATCCACGCCGGCGACTCGCGCATCTACCACTACCACGGCGCGAAGCTCGTGAAGCGCACGCTCGACCACTCGTACGTGCAGACGCTCGTGAACCGCGGCGAGCTCACGGAGGAAGAGGCGAATGTCCATCCGCAGTCCAACATCCTCATGGGCTGCCTGGGCGCAGAGGAAGAGCCGCCGATGGAAGTGCACTTCATCGATCAGCTGCGGCCCGGCGACGTGCTCATGGCCTGCAGCGATGGCGTGTGGCATTACTTCAGTCCGAGCGAGCTCGGCACGGTGCTCTCGTCGCTCTCCCCCCGCGAGGCGACCGAGTTCCTCATCGACAAGGCGCGTTCCCGCGCGCGCGGCGGCGGCGACAACCTGTCGCTGGTCATCGTGAAGCTGGAGCCGCTGGAGCCCGAACCGCCGCCGCGCGTGAACCTGCTGAGGCCCTGAGAGGTCCCGGGGGCCGGCGCGGCGAGACCTTGGCCTGTTGAGCTCGGCGCCGCGTCCGCGCAAGATCGCACCTTCGGCAGGAGGTGGGGAATGCAGGGCCTGGGACGTTGGATGTGCGGCGCGTCGGCCGCGGAGCGGCGCAGTGACCAAGACGACGTGAAGTCGGCGGACGACGTTCCGGGGGTGAAACCCTCCCCGGGGCCGCTCGCCCGCGTTGCGCGCGCCCTGCGCATGCGCAACCCCCTCTCCCCCGATCCCTTTCCCCTTCGCAAGCTCGTCACCGACCATCGCGACGCGGTGCGCGTCGCCGCCGGCTTTCTCTCCCACGCCGACCGGGCCGCGCTCACGCGGACGAGCTCGGCCTTTCGGGATGTCCTGCAGCCGCCCGGCGCGAGGCGGCTGCCCGACGATGCCGTGGCCTACCTCGACGCCTCGCTCGAACGGTTTCGTCCCGCCGAGGCCATGCGAGCACGGACCATCGACCACTTCGACTTCGACGCATCCACCGTCAGCGCCACGCTGGCCCATCGGCGCGCGACCAACCGGCCCGCGGCGCTGCGACCCATCGCGTTCGACGGATCGGGCACGCCCTGGCGACGCTCCGACCTGCGCGATCTCGCCCGGCTGGAGCCGGCGCGCAGGCACCACGGCGTCGATTACTTCGTCTGGCGCCCGGAAGGCAGGCTGGTGGCCGCCCGCATGAACGACGGAACGGTCATGACGTTCCGGCGCGAGATCAACGATGCGCGCGATTCGACGTTGACCGTTCGCGCGCTGGAGTTCCCCTCCGAAGTCCGGGAGCTGGCCGTGGGCGTCAACTGGGCTGCAACCGTCACGGCGAACGACGGCGTCTGCCTCACCTCGCCGCGCGGCGACGAGCGCATCGAGCTCGGCGACATGGGCCCGGTCCACATCGCCGCCGCGGGCGACTACAACCTGCTGCTGGCCGATATGCACGGCAACCTCGCGCTGGTCCAGCCGCGAGAACATGCCGGCGTGGTCTGGCGGATGCGAAATGCGCCGCCGGTCCGGGCGATGGTGGACCGGCACGAGGACTCGCTCCGCCTGCTGCTCGGCGATGGGCGCATCTATCGCCTGCCCCCCAGCGGGGAGGGGCTGTGCCTCCAGCCGGTCCGGCCGATCCGGGATGTCGATGGCCTCGAATTCCACTGCCTTTTCTCGCAGCATTTCGGATGGGGCGCGATCGGGACCGACCGCGCGACGGGCGCAAGCGCCACGCTTGTCTGCGGGCGCTGGGATCGTTCCGGCGTCTACGTGCCCCGGTATCCCGACGCGAACGACATCGTCGGGATCCACGCCGGTCCGGACCGGATCGTGTTCGACCTCGGAGGCCGAAATGCCTGCGTCTGGGAGGGCGACCGTGAGGACATGAAGCGCATCACGCTGAAGGGCGCGCCGCCCCCGCTGCATGCGTCAGGCGTAGTCCGCTGAAGTGACCTCGCCACGGGCCGGCTCGTGGAAGGGATCGGCGCGCCACTGCCGCACCAGCTCCACCGCGCGGCGCATGCCTTCGTGCAGCGACTCGCCCGTGATCTCGGCCATCGGAAGCAGCGACTTGAGCACGACCTCGCGCGAGCCGGGGTCGACGCCGAAGGATGCGCCGTCGGGCGCCTGCATGAGGAAGTTGGCGTGCAGCAGGCCGCGCATGACATCCGCCTCGCGTTCCGCGGGCAGCTCGCCGAAATAAACGCAGACCAGGATGTCGCCCGCGCGCTGCAAAGGATCGTTCGCCACCGTCACGGCGACGCCGTCGATGACGGTCGAGAAAGCGATCACGCCGTCGTCATCGGCGCCGAGCCGGGGCGTGGCGACGCCGGTGTATGTGCAGAACTGCGCGGCGAGGTCTTGCAGGGAGTGGGCGGACATGGCGAAGATGGTCGGGGCCGGACGCGCCGTTCGCAAGCGACGCAGGTCTGACCCCTGTCTTCAGCGCGCGGGCAGGGGCAGATCCGAAGCCGCGGGCTTCTTGCGTTGCGCGAGGCGGCGCTGCGCGCGCTCGCGGTGGGCCTCGGCTTCCTGAAGCCTGAGTTCGTAGCGCTTGCGGTTGTCCGCGGCTTCGGCCGGCGACACCGTGGGCGCTCGGGGCGCGGATGCGGCATGGCGCGGCTCGCGCGGCCGGGGTTGCGGCGGCGCGGAAGGCGTGCGCGGCTCGCGCGGTTCGCGCAGGCGCGCTTCGGGCGGCGCGTGCGGCTGCCGCGGCGGGGCCGCGTCGCGCGGCTTCTCCGCGCGCTCGCGCTTGGCCTCGAGCTCGCGCAGGCGTTCGGCCGTGCGGGCCTTGCGCTCTTCGTCGTTCAGCGCAACCTCCTGCCGGCGCAGATCGGCGAGGGTCGTGCGTCGCCGGGCCTTGGCGGCATCGATGCAGTCGGTGACACCGAAACGGCCGTAGCAGGCCTTTTCTTCGGCCTTGAAACGCTCGGCGATCTCGGTGCGTTCGCGGGCGATGCGGGCACGTTCGGCAGGAGCGTCAATGGGCTGGGCGACGGCGAGCACCGCATGAACCGCAGCGAAGGCGACAAGGACGAACTTCATCCCCGATATCGTACGAGGACAGAAGACCACATGGCCACGCCCAGCTCCGTGAATGCATAGATCGGAGAACGGCGCCCGCCGTGGCCACCCAAACTCGAGATCACGAATCGTGACCTCGAGTTGGCCATCCAGCGCCGATTCACGTCAGCCGCGTATCCACCGTCCGGTGCGCCAGCGCCAGGAACTCCGCCGACTGCATCTCGTTCAGCCGCGACACCGTGCGCGGAAACTCGTGCGCGAGCGGTCCCTCGGTGTACAGCGCGTCTGGCTCGACTTCGGCCGACAGGATCAGCTTCACGCGCCGGTCGTACAGCACGTCCACGAGCCAGGTGAAGCGCCGCGCCTCGGATGCATTGCGAACCGACATCCTGGGCACGCCGGACAGCAGCACGGTGTGGAACTGCGTCGCGATCTCCAGATAGTCGTTCTGCGAGCGCGGCCCTCCGCATAGCGTGCGGAAATCGAACCACACCACGCCGCCCGCCTTCCGCCGCGCGCGGATTTCCCGATGCTCGATCCGGAGCACGGTCTCCCCGTCGTCGTGCGTCTCGGCCAGGCGCGTGAACGCCTCGTCCATCGCACGGTCGGCTTCTTCGCCCAGCGGCGTGTGGTACAGCTTCAGCTGCTGCATCGTGCGGCGGCGGTAGTCGACGCCGTGGTCGACGTTCACCACTTCCAGCTTCTCCTTCAGCAGCGAGATCGCGGGCAGGATGCGGTCGCGATGCAGGCCGTCGGGGTACAGGTCGTCCGGCAGGAAGTTCGAGGTGGTGACGAAGCCCACGCCGTTGTCGAACAGCGCATCGAGCAGGCGGTGCAGGATCATCGCGTCCGTGATGTCCGCGACGTGGAACTCGTCGAAGCAGATGAGGCGGTAGCGCTTCGCCATGCGCGCGCCCAGCGCGTCGAGCGGGTTCACCGTGCCCTGCAGCTCGGCCAGCTCGCGGTGCACCTCGCGCATGAACTCGTGGAAATGCAGCCGCGTCTTGCGCTGGATCGGCACGGCCTGGAAAAAGCAGTCCATGAGGAAGCTCTTGCCGCGTCCGACGCCGCCATACATGTACACGCCCCGCGGAATGGCGGGGCGGTTCAGCAGCTTCTTGAAGACGTTGGAGCGCTGCTCCTTGAACTCGCCCCACTCGCGCGCGCAACGCTCGAGCGCACGGATCCCGCGAAGCTGGGCGGGGTCGCTCTCGTTGCCGCGCGCGGCGAGCTCGGCGTCGTAGACCGCGCGTACTGACACGGTCTAGAAATTCAGGGCGCGCTTGTCGACGGCCAGGGCGGCTTCCTTCGTCGCTTCGGACAGTGACGGATGCGCGTGGCAGATGCGGGCGATGTCCTCGCTCGACGCACGGAACTCCATCGCCACGACCGCCTCGGAAATCAGCTCGCTCGCCATGGGCCCGACGATATGGACGCCAAGGATCTCGTCCGTCTCCGCATGCGCCAGGAACTTCACCATGCCCGTCGTGTCGCCCAGCGCGCGCGCGCGTCCGTTCGCCATGAAGGGGAAGGTGCCGGCCTTGTACTTCACGTTCGCGGCCTTCAACTGCTGCTCGGTCTGGCCGACCCACGCGATCTCGGGGCTCGTGTAGATCACCCACGGAATCGTGTTGAAGTTGACGTGGCCGTGCTGGCCCGCGATGCGCTCGGCCACCGCAACGCCCTCTTCCTCGGCCTTGTGCGCGAGCATGGGGCCGCGCACGACGTCCCCGACCGCCCACACGTTGGGCAGGTTCGTCCTGCACTCGTCGTCGACCACGATGGCGCCGCGCTCGTCGAGCTTCAGCCCGACCGCATCGGCGTTCAGGCCGACGGTGTTGGGCACGCGCCCGATCGACACGATCAGCTTGTCGACGTCGAGCTTCTGGGCTTCGCCCTTCGCGTTCGTGTACGCCACGCTCACGCCCGATTTGCCGGTCTTGATCTCGCCGACCTTCACGCCCAGCTCGATCTTCAGGCCCTGCTTCGTGAAGGCCTTGTGCGCTTCCTTCGCGATCTGCTCGTCGACGGCGCCGAGGAAGGTGGGCAGCGCTTCGAGCACCGTCACTTCCGCGCCGAGGCGGCGCCACACGGAGCCCATCTCCAGGCCGATGACGCCGGAGCCGATGAGACCCAGCTTCTTCGGCACGTTCGCCACCGACAGCGCACCGTCGTTCGACAACACGGTCTGTTCGTCGAAGGGCGTGCCCGGCAGCGCGCGCGCATTCGAGCCCGTCGCCACGATCACGTGCTTCGCCGTCAGCGTCTCGTCGCCCACCTTGATCTCGTAGCCCGCGTCGGTCTTGCCGCCGAAGGAGCCGCGGCCGTGGAAGAACGCCACCTTGTTCTTCTTGAACAGGTAGAGGATGCCGTCGTTGTTCTGCTTCACCACCTGGTCCTTGCGGGCCAGCATCTTCGCGACGTCGAGCGACAGCCCGGTCACGTTGATGCCGTGGTCGGCGAAGTGCTTCGAGGCATGCTCGTAGTTCTCGGACGACTGCAGCAGCGCCTTGGACGGGATGCAGCCCACGTTCGTGCAGGTGCCGCCGGGCGCCGGGCCGCCCGCCTTGTTCTTCCACTCGTCGATGCAGGCAGCGCTGAAGCCGAGCTGCGCCGCGCGGATCGCGGCAATGTAGCCGCCCGGGCCGCCGCCCACGACCACCACGTCAAACTGTTTATTTGTCATGAATCAATTTCAGATCAAAGAATTCTTGAAAGCGGGCTGAAGGGCCAAGCGATCGAGGCAAAGGCACCGGCAACCAGACGCAGGTCGTCTGCCTTCAGCTCGATGTCCCAACCGGGGTGAAATGTGGACGCGCCCAGTTCGACTTGCTCGTGGGGTCGAGCCATCGAATGCACAATGGCGTTTCGGATCTTGAATGTCGCATGACACGTGGCCCACGCAGACTCTTCGACGAGAGAAAGCGGAAACGTATCCGGGTCAGGATTTCGGGGGGCCAAGTACTGTTGAAAGAAGCGCTGTGCTCGATTCTCATTCTGCGGAAGTCGTTTGCCCCATTCACTTTCGACCCGTTCGGAACTGCGACGAAGTTCGGGACCCGGCACAAAAATTTGACGTCTGAGGCTTTCTTGAGCACTGCCGCAGCCAGCTAGGTCGAACACCACGCCAACGGACTTGAGAAACCGTTCCAAATGAGAACAGTAACTCACCAACACTTCTCTAAAGACGGGCTGATTCTCGTTCTTCCTTGCCCACTCCTTAAAACTCATGGCCTCGCACGCGGCATCTTCGATTTGGGCCCAAATTTCGTCGTCTCCATGAGAACGCTTTCGCCTTCTATCCAAGAGACTCGACTTGCCAATACCGATGAGCAACTGTTTACCTCCCCCGGCAACGAAGTTGTTCACCAAGTGATTGCTATCGCTAAATGACGACCACTGGATGCTCTGCGCCCCCACCGAGAGCATTCCCTTCTGAAATGCCATGTAGTTGCTCGCCAACAGGCTCTCCAGGAAAACCTGCTCGCATTTGGCTGCGCCCACCTGCTCCATCGCCATGCCTCTACCGACTTAGGCCGCCCTAACCTGCTCGTACGAGAACGCCGGGATTTCCGCTCGGTCTCGTGCGTGCTCCATGGTGATGGCCACCACGTGCCCCTGCTCGTCGAGTTCCAGCAGGGTGTTTTCATCGAGGTCACGAGACTCCGCGACAGTCGCGCTCTTGAACTCGATGTAAAGCGTGTCGGTTTCCTGGAAGTACCTGACTTTCATTTCCTGAAGCTCCGATCGAAAAAGGCATTGTGGACGGTCTGCCCGTCTTCGAGTAGCACCACCCTCAGGTAACGCCCCTCCATCTCCGCGATGGGCACCCAGAGTCGGATGCGGCCGTCCGACTGAACCTGGGCGCGCTCGGGCTCCTGAACGGCACGCGCGATCCATTCGAGTTCAATCTGTCGCCTGTCCTCGCGTTGCCGAGTGGCTAAAAAGTACTACATGAACCTCAGCCGCTCCATTCTCAACTCAGATATCGAACAGGAGACGGGCCGGATCTTCCAGCGCTTCCTTCATTGCCACCAGCCCCAGCACGGCTTCGCGGCCGTCGATGATGCGGTGGTCGTAGCTCATGGCGAGGTAGTTGATCGGCCGCACCACGACCTGGCCGTTCTCCACCACGGCGCGGTCCTTCGTCGCATGCACGCCGAGGATCGCCGACTGCGGCGGGTTGATGATGGGCGTCGACAGCATCGAGCCGAACACGCCGCCGTTGGAGATGGAGAAGGTGCCGCCCGAGAGGTCGTCGAGGCCCAGCTTGCCGTCCTTGGCCTTCTGGCCGAACTCGGCGATCTTCTTCTCGATGTCGGCGAAGGACATCTGGTCTGCGTTGCGCAGGATCGGCACGACCAGGCCGCGCGGAGAACCGACGGCGATGCCGATGTCGAAATAGCCGTGGTAGACGATGTCGTTGCCGTCGACCGAGGCATTGAGCACGGGGTACTTCTTGAGCGCGTGGACCGCGGCCTTCACGAAGAACGACATGAAGCCGATCTTCACGCCGTGCTCCTTCTCGAACTTGTCCTGGAAGCGCTTGCGCATCTCCATCACCGGAGCCATGTTCACTTCGTTGAACGTGGTGAGAATGGCGTTCATCGACTGCGACTGCAGCAGGCGCTCGGCGATGCGCGCGCGCAGGCGCGTCATGGGCACGCGCTGCTCGGGGCGGTCGCCGAGGTCGGGTGCGCCGACGGGAGCGGCCACCTGCGCGAGGCGCGGCGCGGCTGCCGGCGCGGCGGACGCGGCCATCGGCGGCGCGACCGCGGGCCTGGCGCCGCTCGCGAGCGCGCCGATCACATCGCCCTTGGTCACGCGGCCGTCGCGGCCGGTGCCCGGCACGGAGCCCGAAGCGAGATTGTTGTCCGCCATCATCTTCGCGGCGGCGGGCATGGCGATGTCGCCTTTCGAGCCACCCGACTGCGCGGGCGAGGCAGCGGGCGCAGCCGGCGCGGATGCGGAGGCAGCCGCCGGCGCGGCCGCGGCGGCCTTGCCTTCGGTGTCGATCTTCGCGAGCACCTGCCCCGCCACGACGGTGCCGCCGTCGCCGACGACGATCTCGGCCAGCACGCCGCCCGCGGGCGCCGGCACTTCGAGCACGACCTTGTCGGTCTCGACGTCGATCAGGATCTCGTCGATCGCGACGAGTTCGCCGACCTTCTTCTTCCACGCGAGCAGGGTGGCCTCCGCAACGGACTCGGACAGTTGCGGGACCTTGACTTCAACGATAGCCATTTGATGTGTTCCTGGAGATTCTTGTGAGCGCGTGGGCGAACGTGCCCACGCGCGCGGGCCGTCCGTCCCGCTGCCGCCTTACTTCGTCAGCACGAAGCCCTTGAGCTTGGCGAAGGCCGCGTCGACCAGCGCCTTCTGCTGCTCCTTGTGCAGGTCGGAATAGCCCGCCGCCGGCGACGCCGACGCGGCGCGCCCCGCATACCCGAGCTTCTGGCCCTCGGCCATGTTCTCGTGGATGTTGTGCTGGATGAAGAACCATGCGCCCTGGTTCTGCGGCTCGTCCTGGCACCACACGATGTCGCTCGCGTTCGGATACTTCTTCAGCTCCGCGGCGAAGGCCTTGTGCGGGAACGGATAGAGCTGCTCCACGCGCAGGATGGCGACGTCGTCCGCACCCTTCTCTTCCCGCTTGTTCGCGAGGTCGTAATACACCTTGCCCGAGCAGACGATGATGCGCTTGACCTTGTCGCCCTTGAGTTCCTTCTGGTCGGGGATGACGGTCTGGAAGGCGCCCTTGGTGAACTCGGACAGCGGCGAGGTCGCGTCCTTGTGACGCAGCAGCGACTTCGGCGTCATGATGATCAGCGGCTTGCGCAGCGGCCGGATCATCTGGCGGCGAAGCAGGTGGAAGATCTGGCTGGCCGTCGTCGGCTGGCACACCTGGATGTTGGTGTCGGCCGACAGCTGCATGAAGCGCTCGAGGCGCGCCGAGCTGTGCTCCGGACCCTGGCCCTCGTAGCCGTGCGGCAGCATGAGCGTGATGCCGTTGACGCGGCCCCATTTCACCTCGCCGGAGGCGATGAACTGGTCGATGACGACCTGCGCGCCGTTGGCGAAGTCGCCGAACTGCGCCTCCCAGATCACGAGCGTGTGCGGGTCATTCGACGCGTAGCCGTATTCGAAGCCGAGCACGGCCTCCTCGGACAGGATCGAGTCGATCACGACGAAAGGCGCCTGGTTCTCGGCCACGTGCTGCAGCGGCGTGTACGAGCCTTCGCTCCACTTCTCGCGGTTCTGGTCGTGCAGCACCGAGTGGCGGTGCGTGAAGGTGCCACGGCCGCAATCCTCGCCGGACAGGCGGACCGCGTAGCCGCTCGCCACGAGCGACGCGAAGGCCATGTGCTCGCCCATGCCCCAGTCGACGTTCGCGTCGCCCCGGCCCATGGCCGCGCGCGCCTCGAGCACGTTCTTCACGAGCGGATGCACCGTGAACGTCTCGGGCACGGTCGTGATGCGCTCGGCCAGGCGCTTCCATTCGGCCAGCGGAATCGCGGTGTCGGCCGCGTCGGTCCACTTCTTGCCGAGGAAGGGCGTCCAGTCGACCGCGTACTTGCTCTTGAAGTTGGTCAACACCGGGTCGACCGTGTGCTTGCCCGCGTCCATGGCGGCGCGATAGGCCTTGACCATGTCGTCGCCCAGCGTCTCGCCCATGTTCTGGGCGGCGAGCTTGTCGGCGTAGAGGCGGCGCGTGCCGGGGTGGGCCGCGATCTTCTTGTACATGAGCGGCTGCGTGAGCGAGGGCGTGTCCTGCTCGTTGTGGCCGAGCTTGCGGAAGCACACGATGTCGACGACGACGTCCTTCGCGAACTCCATGCGGTACTCGAGCGCGAGCTGGGTCGCCAGCACCACGGCCTCGGGATCGTCGCCGTTCACGTGCAGCACCGGCGCCTCGATCATCTTCACGATGTCGGTGCAGTAGAGCGTGGAACGCGCGTCGCGCGGGTCGCTGGTGGTGAAGCCGATCTGGTTGTTGATGACGATGTGGACCGTGCCGCCGGTGAAGTAGCCGCGCGTCTCGGCCAGCGCCAGCGTCTCCATCACGACGCCCTGCCCCGCGAACGCGGCGTCGCCGTGGACCTGCACCGGCAGCACCTGCTTGCCTTGCGGGTCGGCGCGGCGGTCCATGCGCGCGCGCACGGAGCCTTCGACGACCGGGTTCACGATCTCGAGGTGCGAGGGGTTGAAGGCGAGCGTGAGGTGGACCGGGCCGCCGGGCGTGGTCACGTCGGAGCTGAAGCCCTGGTGATACTTCACGTCGCCGGACGGCAGGTCCTCGGGCGCGGTGTGCTCGAACTCGGCGAACAGGTCGCCGGGCATCTTGCCGAGCGTGTTGACCAGCACGTTGAGGCGGCCGCGGTGGGCCATGCCGATCACGATTTCCTGCACGCCCCGGGCGCCGGCCTGCTGGATCAACTCGTCCATCGACGCGATGAAACTCTCCCCGCCTTCGAGCGAGAAGCGCTTCTGGCCGACGTACTTGGTGTGCAGGAAGCGCTCGAGGCCTTCGGCCGCGGTCACGCGGTCGAGGATGTGGCGCTTCTTTTCGGCATCGAAGATCGGCTTGCTGCGGATCGATTCGAGCTTCTGCTGCCACCAGCGCTTCCTGCCCTGGTCGCTGATGTACATGTACTCGGCGCCGATGGTGCCGCAATACGTCTCGCGCAGCGCGTTCTGCAGCTCGCGCAGCGACATCGTCTCCTTGCCGAAGAAGGTGTTGCTGGTGTTGAACAGCGCTTCCTGGTCGGCGTCGGTGAAGCCGTAGAACGACGGCTCCAGCTCGGGAATGTTCTCGCGTTCGGTGCGCTTGAGCGGGTCGAGGTCGGCCCAGCGGCAGCCGACGTTGCGGTAGGCGGCGATGAGCTGCTGGATGGCCGTGCGCTTGCGCGCGAGCTCCATGTCCGCGCCGGCGGCCACGACGACCTTGGTGCCGCCCTGCTTCGCGCGCTCGGCAAAGGCGTTGACGACGGGAAGGTGCGGGACGTCCTTGGCGTTGCTGCCGTCGACGGCAGGTACGTGCTGAAGCGCGTCGAAATACTCGCGCCACATGTCGGGCACGCTGCCGGGATTGGCGAGATAGTTCTCGTACATCTCCTCGACATAGGGCGCGTTGCCGCCGAAGAGGTAGGAGTTGCCGCGGGCGGCGGTGTAGACGTTGGTCGTCTCACTCATGAATTCGCACTTTCCGCCCCCCTGCAGGGAGCTCAAGCTGGTTGGAAAACCTTCCGCGTCACGGCTGAACCGATTGCGGATGCGACTGGCGCTGGAAGGAGCGGTGGTTGCAGGCGCGATTGTGCCATCGAATACGGCGTATCGCTGCCGAAGCGACAATCGCCCCCGATGCGTTCCTCTTCCTTCCTCGGCTACGCCCTCGTGCTGGGCCTGCTCTCCGCCGTCGGTCCCTTCGCCATCGACATGTACCTGCCCGCGCTGCCCTCGATCGGCGCGACGCTGTCGGCCTCGCCCGGCGCGGTGCAGGCGAGCCTCATCGTGTTCTTCGTCGCGCTCGGCAGCGGACAGATCGTCTACGGACCGCTCTCCGACATGTTCGGCCGCAAGCGGCCGCTCTACTTCGGGCTTTCGCTCTTCGTCCTCGCCAGCATCGGCTGCGCGCTCGCGCCCGACGTGAAGACGCTCATCGCCTTCCGCTTCTTCCAGGGGCTCGGCGCCTGCGCGGGCATGGTCATTCCCCGCGCGGTCGTGCGCGACCTGCACACGGGCAACGACGCCGCAAAGCTCACCTCGCTGCTCATGCTCGTGTTCAGCGTGTCGCCGATCCTCGCGCCGCTGTCGGGCAGTTTCCTCATCGACAGCTTCGGCTGGCGCAGCGTCTTCTGGGCGGTCGGGGTGGCGGGCGTGCTCGCCGTGGGGCTGTTGTGGAAGAGCCTGCCCGAGACGCGCTCGCCCGAGCAGCGCGCCGACAGCAGCATCGGCGCGGCCGCACGCGGCTACCTCCTGCTGCTGCGGGACCGGCACTTCCTCGGCCTGGCGCTCATCGGCGGCTTCGGCGTCTCGAGCTTCTTCGCCTACCTCTCCAACTCATCTTTCGTGCTGGTGAATCACTACGGCCTCACGCCGCGGCAGTACAGCATCGCGTTCGCCGTCAATGCCGCGTCCTTCATCGGCGCATCGCAGCTCACCGCGAAACTCGGACGCCGCTTCGGACTCAAGGCGACGGTGCGCGTGGCCGTCACGGTCTATGCGGCCGCCATGCTGTGCGCCCTCGCGGTCAATGCACTCGTCTCCGACAACATGTGGCTCATGCTCGGAACGCTGTTCGTCGGCTATGGCTTCCTGGGCCTCGTGATTCCATCGTCGATGGTGCTGGCGATGGACCGGCATGGCGCGCTCGCGGGCACGGCGTCGGCGCTCGCCGGCACCCTGCACTTCGCGGTGGGCATCGTGGTCATGGGGACGGTCAGCCTGTTCGCGAACGGCGCGCCGGTGCCCATGCTGCTCGGCATCGCGGGGAGCGCACTGGTTTCGTGCGTCGTCGCCCACTTGACGCTCGCGTCCCGCGCGCCGGCTTAAGCCGGAAACCTCTCCCCTACGTCGGCGGCCCGCCGCCGTAACTTGGAATCCCACGCCTGCAGGGCGATGGAAAGGCACGCCTGGCAAGGATCGTGCTTCACAGCGCAACGTGCCGCTCCACAGAATGAAGTTCTACACAACAGAACGTTCATTCGAGGCGCGGCGCATTTCGCCACTGTCCCTTTCCAAGGAGTTCCTCTCATGTCCCTGCGCCTGCCGACGCGTCTGCTGCTGCGAATCTGCCTTCCTATCGCTCTGTGCCTGGGCGCGCTCGGCGCCGCTCACGCCACCTATCCCGAGCGGCCGATCCGCTTCGTCGTGGCGTACGCCGCCGGCGGGGCGACCGATTCGCTCGCGCGTGCCGTGTCGGAGCGGCTCGCCTCGGAGTTCAAGCAGCCCGTCGTCGTCGACAACCGCGCGGGCGGCGGCGGCACCATCGCGGCCGAACAGGTCGCGCGCGCCCAGCCCGACGGCCACACGCTGCTGGTCACGGACACGCAGTACGTCATCACGCCCTACCTGATCCCCAAGCTGTCCTTCGACCCCAAGAAGGATCTCGTGCCGGTGACGCTCATGGCGAGCATGCCGGTGTACGTCGCCGTGAAGACGAGCGCCGGCATCCATTCGATCAACGAACTGGTGACGCGCGCCCGCGGCAACCCGGGCAAGCTGAGCTACGGATCGGCCGGCGTGGGCAGCCTGCACCACATCGCGATGGAGGCGTTCAAGCAGTCCGCGCGGCTGCACGTCGTGCATATTCCCTATCGCGGCTCGGGCCAGTCGATCGCGGGCTTCCTCGCCGGCGACGTCGACGTGCTCGTCGCCTCGATGTCGGCCATCGCGCCGCACGTGAAGGCCGGCACCGTGAAGCTGCTCGCGTCGAGCGGCGGAACACGCGCGCCGCAATCGCCCGACGTGCCGTCGCTCTCCGAAGTGGTGCCCGGCTACGACTACAGCACCGAGATCGGCGTGTTCGCGCCGGCCGGCACGCCCCGCGACGTGATCGAGAAGCTGCAGGCCACGGTGGCGGCCGTGCTCAAGTCGCCCTCGCTCACCGAACGCGTCACCCATTCGATGGGCGGCGCAGTGGTCGGCAGCACCTCCGAGGCCTACCAGCGCAACGTGCAGCACAACCTCGACCGCTATTCGACGGTGGTCAAGGCGTCGGGCGCCAAGCTCGATTGAGGCGAACCCCAATTTTTTTTCCATTCACCCACGATGAACGCGACCGTCCCCATCCACTTCCTCGACCTGCGCGACAGGATCGCCTCGACCCGCGAACCGCTGTCGCGCTCGAAGCATCTGCCCGGCGACTTCTATCACTCGGCCGACATCCACGCGGTGGAGAAGCGGAAGATCTTCCTCGACACCTGGCTGTGCGTCGCGCGCGAGGAAGAGATCCCGAATCCCGGCGACTACCTCACCCTGCGCGTCGTGGACGAGCCGGTCGCGGTCGTGCGCCAGCCCGGCGGCGAGGTCGCCGCGTTCGTGAACATGTGCCTGCATCGCGGCGTCGCGGTGGCCGAAGGACGCGGCAACGCCCGGGGCTTCAGCTGCCCGTACCACGCCTGGGGCTACGACCTCGGCGGCAAGCTCAAGGTCGCGCCGCGCATGCAGCACAGCGAGTGCGACATGCAGGGCAGCCGCATGCCGCCGATGCAGTGCGTCACCTGGCGCGGCTGGGTGTTCGTGAGCTTCAATCGCGCCGCGATGCCCTTCGAGGAATTCATCGCGCCCTACGAGAAGGACGACAAGCTCTGGTGGTTCCAGACCGGCCGGACGCGCCTGGCCGAGAAGCTCGTGATCGAGGTCGCGTGCAACTGGAAGCTGCTCGTCGAGAACCTCGTCGACGTGTACCACGTGCCGATCCTGCACAAGGGCACCTTCGGCTCGATGGTGCGCTATGGCGGCACGAGCGATTCGTTCGAATGCGACCTGCTGCCGCGCGGCGGCTGGGCGTACGACCAGAAGGCCAGGCCGCATTCGAGCGGCGGCAAGCAGATGTTCCCCACGCTGCCGTGGCTGGAGGGCATGAGCGACGACACGTCGTCGCGCGCGGGCATCTTCCCGAACGTCAACCTCTCGATGCGGCTGGACAGCCTGCGCAACTGGGTCGTGTGGCCCACGTCGCCGACGACGACCGAGCTGCACATCTATCTGATGTTCCCGCATGCCGCCTTCGACGACCCGGAGTTCGCGAAGAACCTCGAGGTGTACAAGGCCTTCCTGCACAAGCTCGTGGGCGAGGATGCCGGGATGGTCGCCTCGCTGCAGCTCGCGATGAAGTCGCCCTTCTTCGAGCCCGGCCCGATGTCGCACCTGGAATCGGCCGTGCGGCACGTCATCACCAACTACCTCGACGTCGTCACGGCCGGCTGAAGGCCGGCTGAAGTTCCCACCCAATGCAACAGACTCTCACCACCAACGTCCTCATCGTGGGCGCCGGCCCCGTCGGCCTGGGCATGGCCATCGACCTCGGCATGCGCGGCATCGGCTGCACCATCATCGACCAGCAGGTGCGCGAGGCGCGCCTGCCGCGCGCGGCCGGCCTGACCTGGCGCACGATGGAGTTCGCGCGCCGCTGGGGCATCGCCGACCGCGTCTACAACGCCGGCTTTCCGCGCGACTACCGCATGGACATCGTCTACTGCACGAGCCTGACCGGCCACGAACTCGAGCGCGAACCCTACGAGCCGCTGGGCGGCCGCGGCGCGCCGCCCTTCTCGCCGCAGGACCGCGAGCGCTGCCCGCAGAAGATGTTCGATCCGCTGCTCGAAACGCGCGCCCGCGAGTTCGACAACGTCGAGTTCCTGCGTCCCGTCCGCCTGGAGCGCTTCTGGGAAGCGGAAGACGGCGTGGTCGCGCACGTGCGGCTGCTCGAGCAGGAACGCGAGAACGACTTCACCGGCGACAAGGTCGCCACGGTGCAGCATGGCCCCGCGCCGCTCGCGGACGGGCTCGTGGAAATCCGCGCGAAATACCTCGTCGCCTGCGACGGCGTGGACAGCGGCATTCGCAACGCCCTGGGCATCGCGCTCGACGGCACGCCGGTGCTCAACTACACGGTCAGCCTGCTGGTGCGTTCGCCGCAGCTGCACGAGAAGCACCGCATGGGCGCGGGCGAGCGCTACATGCTGTTCGGCACCGAGGGCGTGTGGGGCAACCTCACCGTGGTGGACGGCCGCGAGGAGTGGCGCCTGTCGCTCACGGGCTCGGCGAACAAGCTCGACCTGCCGAACCTCGACACCGGTGCGATCGTCGAGCGCTGCTTCGGCACGAAGGACATCCCTTACGAGGTCGAGGCGATCGCCCCCTGGCGGCGCCGGGAAGTCGTGGCGGCGCAGCTGCGCCACGGCCGAATCTTTCTTGCCGGCGACGCCGCGCATGCGATGTCGCCCACGGGCGGATTCGGCATGAACACGGGTCTGGGCGACGTGTTCGACCTCGGCTGGAAACTCGAGGCGGTGCTGCGGGGCTGGGGCGGCGAACAGCTGCTGGCCTCCTACGATGCAGAGCGGCGCCCGGTGGGAAAGCGCTTCGTCACCGCGGCCACCGAACTCTTCAGGCCGTGGCTGCTCAAGCTCGACTACTCGCGCATCCTCGACGACACGCCGGAAGGCGAGGCGACGCGGCGCGAAGTGGGCGCGAAGTTCAAGGAAGTGCTGCTGCCCGAGTGGGAGATCGCGGGCACCTCGATGGCGTATCGCTACGCGAACTCGCCGATCAACGTGCCGGACGGCACGCAGCCGCCGCCCGACGAACCGATGCACTACGTCCAGACCTCGTGGCCGGGCGCGCGCGCGCCGCATGCGTGGCTCGCGGACGGCCGCTCGACGCTCGACCTGTTCGGCGACGGCTTCACGCTGCTGCGATTCGACGCCGCGAAGACAGTGGATTCGCTGTCGGATGCGGCCGCCGGACGGGGCGTGCCGCTGCGCGTCGTGGACATCGCGGATGCCGGCATCGCCCGCCTCTACGAGCGCGCGCTGGTGCTCGTGCGCCCCGACGGCCACGTCGCGTGGCGCGGGGACGCGTTGCCGGCGGACGTGCCGGGGCTGATGGATACGGTCCGCGGCTGCCGCCCGGTCAGGAGCAAAGCAGACGCGCAGGCGAGTGCGGAGCGCGAGGTCGCCTAAGGCGCGACCGCGTCCCTCACCTGCTGCAGCGCGGACGGATCCTCGATCGTCGTCAGGTCGCCCGCGTCGCGCCCCTCGCACACGGCCTGGATCGCGCGGCGCAGCATCTTGCCGCTGCGCGTCTTCGGAAGCGCCGTCACGAAGCGCACGCGCGAGGGGCGCGCCACGGCGCCGAGCTGCTGCTCGACAACCTTCATCACTTCGCCTTCGAGCTTCATCTTCGCGGCCTCGTCGGTGAGCATCGATGCGTCCTTCGCGACCGCGAAGGCCATCGCCACCTGGCCCTTCAGCGCATCGGCAACGCCCACCACCGCCACTTCGGCGATGTTGGGATGGCTCGAGATGCTCTCCTCGATCTCGCGCGTGCCGAGCCGATGGCCGGCGACGTTGATCACGTCGTCCGTGCGGCCGAGGATGAAGAAGTAGCCGTCGGCGTCGCGGATGCCCCAGTCGAAGGTGCTGTACACCTGTCGGTTCGGGATGCTTTTCCAGTACGTGTTGACGAAGCGCTCGTCGTCGCGCCACACCGTCTGCATGCAGCCGGGCGGCAGCGGCCCTTCGATGCCCACCACGCCTTTCTGCCCCGAGCCGGTCAGCTCCTCGCCGGTGTTCTCGTCGTAGAGCTTCACCGCATAGCCGTAGACGGGCTTGCCGGGACTGCCGAACTTGCTCGGCGCCTGCTCGATGCCGTTGCAGATCGTGATCATGGGCCAGCCGGTCTCGGTCTGCCAGTAGTTGTCGATGATGGGGCGGCCCAGGCCCTCGGAAATCCACTGCGCCGTCGGCTCGTCGAGCGGCTCGCCCGCGAGGAACAGGGCGCGAAGCGACGACAGGTCGTACTTCTTGAGGAAGGCCGGGTCCTGCTTCTTCAGCACGCGCACGGCCGTCGGCGCGCTGAACATCGAGGTCACCTTGTACTTCTCGACCAGGCTCCACCAGATGCCCGCGTCGGGCCGGATGGGCAGGCCCTCGTACATGATCGTGGCCATGCCGGCGATCAGCGGGCCGTAGACGATGTAGCTGTGCCCCACGACCCAGCCGATGTCGCTGGTGGAGAAATAGGTCTCGCCCGGCTGGCCGAGGAAGATGTGCTTCATGCTCGCGGCCAGCGCAACGGCCTGGCCGCCCGTGTCGCGCTGCACGCCCTTCGGCCGGCCCGTCGTGCCGCTCGTGTAGAGGATGTAGCTCGGGTGCGTGGACTCCACCCACTCGCACGGCACCTGCGCGTCCATTTGCTTCGTGCGCAGCGCGGCGTAGTCGTGGTCGCGGCCCGCGACCTTCTCGGCCGGCGCCAGCCCGCGGTCGACCATGACCACGGCCGAGGGCTTGTGCGCGGACAGCCGGATCGCCTCGTCGAGCAGCGGCTTGTAGGGCACGACCTTGCCCGCGCGCGAGCCCGCGTCGGCGCTGAAGATGACCTTGGGCGTGGCGTCCTCGATGCGCGTCGCCAGCGACACCGACGCGAAGCCGCCGAACACCACCGAATGGATCGCGCCGATGCGCGCGCAGGCCAGCATCGCGAACGCGGCCTCGGGGATCATGGGCATGTAGAGCAGGACGCGGTCGCCCTTGCCGACGCCCAGCGACTTCAGCATCGCCGCGGTCCGCTGCACCTCCGCATGGAGTTCGCGGAAGGTGTAGACCCGCTCGGTGTCGGTTTCGGTCGAGACGTAGATCAGCGCGCGCTGGTCGCCGCGAGTGGCGAGGTGCCGGTCGACCGCGTTGTGGCAGAGGTTGGTCGTTCCGCCCACGAACCAGTTCGCGAAGGGCGGCTTGCTGAAGTCGCACACCTGCCGCGGCTTCTCGTGCCAGTCGATGAGCGCGGATTGCTCAGTCCAGAAGGCGTCGCGGTCCTCGAGGGAACGGCGCTGGAATTCGTCGAACGTCATGGGAATCTCCTTGTTCTATTTCACCAGTTGCAGCACGTCCTTGAACAGGGGATGGTCCGCGCCTCCCAACCATTCGAAGGCAACCATCTCCGTCGTGACCAGTTCGCAGCCCGCGCCCGCGAGCCGGTCGAACGCGGCGTCGCGGTTGCGCTCGGTGCGCGAGCTGCACGCGTCGGTGACGACCCAGACCTCGAACTCGTCCTCGAGCAGCGACAACGCCGTCTGCATCATGCAGACGTGCGCCTCGCAACCCGCGATCACGATGCTGTTGCGCTCGGCCGCGGGCTGTGCCGGCTTCTGCAGGTGCTTGGGCAGGCTGCGCGCATTGCCGCCCGATTTCGCGGCCGGACGCAGGTGGGGCAGCAGCACGTCGGCCCCGCTGAAGTCCATCTTGGCGACGATGCGGCCCGCGTGGGGGCGAAGTTCCTCGACCGTGGGGCCGAGGCCCTGCGGGTTTTCTTCCGTGGTGAACACGGGCACTTCGAGGGCGCGGGCCACGCGCGCGAGGCGCAGCGCATTGGCGAGCACGCCCTGCGCATCGTGGATGGCGGGCATGAGCTTGCGCTGGTAGTCGACCAGCACGAGCTGGGATTGCGAATCGTCGAGCAACACGGAAAAGGGCTCCTTGTGGGAGCCCTCATCTTAGTGAACCGCGAAATCCGGGTGCTCAGGCGCCCAGCGGCGACGGCCGGGAATGCCGCTCGCGCTCGCGCTTGAGCCAGGCGCGGCGGCGCTGCTCCTGCGCAATATGCGAGGCGACCAAGCGCTCCATCCTGCCCAGCAGGTCGGCCACGGATTCCTGCCCGGCCGCGAGCGCTTCGACCTGAACCACGGGCACGAGGATGATCTCGGTATGGCCGGCCTCGAATTCGATGCGCCCGGGCCGGCCGAGCACGTGGTGGACGCGCTCGACCGCCTTGTCGAGGTCCGTTCCGGGCAGCATCACGGTGAACTGGGCCTTTCCGGTGCGGGCGGCGAGGCCGTTGGGGCCGGCAAGGGCCTGGACGCGCTCGACGACGCGCTTCACCACGCGGTGGCCGATCTCCCGGCCGTAGATGGCGGGCACTTCGACGAGGTCGCTGAGGTCGAGCACCACCAGGGACGCCGGACGCGCCTTGCCGCGCGCAACGGCTTCGTCCCCGGCAATGACGAGGCCGCGGCGGTTGTACAGGCCGGTGGAGCCATCGAGGCCGCCGTGTTCCGCGATCACCCGGCGCTGCGCCCTGCCGCTGAAGTGCAGCGCGATCAGCGCCAGCGCCGCGCACGCCAGGGCGTCCTCGGCGTCCGCCAGCGACGCGCTCATGGCCGCGCCGAGCGCCAGGGCAAGCGCCGCGAGCGCCGCCACCGCGGCCAGCGCGCGCAGCCACCGCCCCGCGCGCCGCAGCATGGGTCCGGCCTGGGGCGGCGCGGCGTTGTCGTCGAGATGGCGGGTCGGTTCGAATGCGGGGTTCACGATCGGCTCCTGGTGTGGATGCAATCAGACCATTCGCGTCGCGGCGCATGATAGGCATTGGCGGCGAAGCCCTTCGGGGATTTGCTTAACCCGGCGGAGTCCGCTGAAACTAAACTCGACGGCATGGCCGATCCCCGCTCTGCTCCCGAGCCCGCGACGATCCGGCTCCTGTGCGTGGAGGACAACCCCGACGACGTCGAGCTGCTGTCCCTTGCCCTGGAGCGCGGCGACCCCGCGCACACCTACGAGCTCACGCGCGTGGACGACGCGACGAGCTTCGCCGAGGCGCTCGAGGGCAATTTCGACGCGATCCTGTGCGACTTCAACATGCCGCGCTTCTCGCCCTACGCGGCCCTGCAGATCCTCGTCGCGCGGCGCAGCGCCGTCCCGCTCGTGGTCGTCACGCGCGCCATCGGCGAGGAGGCGGCGGTCCATGTCCTGCGTTGCGGCGCGAAGGATTACGTCACCAAGGACAAGATGGGGACGCTGCCGCAGATCATCGAGCGCGTGATGCGCGACCGGCAGCGCGCCGCCGAGAAGGAGCGGCTCGACCGCGAACTCGACTCGGCGTACAAGCGCCTCAAGCGACTCTCGTCGCGGCTGGTGGCCGCGCAGGAACGCGAACGCTCGCTGATCTCGCGCGAACTGCACGACCAGCTCGGCCAGACGCTCACCGGCGTGGTGATCCACCTGCACGCCGCCGAGCGTGCGCGCGATGCCGATGCGGCGCGAAAGTACCACGACACCGCGGTGGAGATGGCCAATGCCGCGGTCGAGCAGCTGAAAACGCTGTCGTTCTCGCTGCGGCCGGCGCAGCTCGACCTGCTCGGCCTCGTCGCGGCCGTGCAGTCGGCGGTGCAGCGAATCGCGGAGCCCGCGGGACTCACGTTTTCCGTGACGTCGCGCGGCGAGGAGCCGAGCCCGCCGTCGGAGACGGCCGCCGTCGCCATGCGGCTGGTGCAGGAGGCGCTGAACAACGTGCTGCGCCATGCGAAGGCGTCGCACGTCACCATCCGCCTCCGATTCCTGCCCGACGGCCGCATCGGCCTTCTGGTGATCGACGACGGGGTCGGATTCGACAAGAAGGAAATGCTCACCGGCCAGCCGAGCGAGCGCAACGTCGGCCTCTACGGCATGATCGAGCGGACCGAGCTCGCGGGAGGACGCCTCACGGTCCGCACGCGGCCCGGCCAGGGCGTTTGCCTGCGCGCGGTGCTGTAGCGCGAGATCCCAAGACAATGAAGAGGAGGACGAGAACATGAAGGCCACCGAACCGCGCGCCGTGCGGGTGGTGCTGGCGGACGATCACGATCTCGTGCGATCCGGCATCAAGGCGCTGCTGCAGATGGTCGATGGCGTCGAGGTCATCGCCGAAGGCCGCAACGGCCAGGAGCTCGTGCAGCTCGTCGAATCGCTCCAGCCCGACGTCGTCATGACCGACATCTCGATGCCGGTGATGGACGGCATCACCGCCATCACGCAGATCCATGCGCGCTTCCCCGGCGTTCGCATGCTCGTGCTGTCGATGTACGACACGGTGGACTTCGTCAAGCGCGCCGTCGCGAGCGGCGCCTGCGGCTACCTGATGAAGGACGCACCGCCCTTCGAGCTGGAGCAGGCCATCCGCAGCGTGATGGCGACCGGCACGTACTTCAGCCCGGCCATCGCGCAGCGCCTGCTGCAGCCCTCGGAGCCGACGGCGAGCGACGAGCTCACCGAGCGGCAGGTCGAGATCCTGAAGCTCATCGCGCAGGGCAAGGCCTCCAAGGAGATCGCGTACGAACTCGGGCTCTCGTCGAAGACGGTGGACGTGCATCGCGCGCGAATCATGGAGCGGCTGCAGCTCGGCGACATCGCGAGCCTGACGCGCTATGCCGTGCGCAAGGGACTGATCAAGCCTTGAGTTCCGGCGGCGGCCGCCGCTCGCCGCCCGCCACGCGCACGGCGTGGGACTGCTGCATGGCAACGACGTTGCGGATGTGCTCCACGTGGCCCGCCAGCGCCGCGAGCTCGCCGAGCAGACCTTCGCGCTCCTCCTGCAGGGCCTGAGCGAGCTGCCGCATGTAGCTGGGCAGCAGTCGGCCCTTGCCGCCGGGCGCGAAGAAGCCGCCCGCGGGCAGTTCCGCTTCCAGCAGACGGCACAGATCGCCCACGCGTGCCGAGCGTGAGTCGCGCACGCGATCGGCGAGAACGTGCGCCGACACGTTCACGCTCGTGAGCACGTTGCCCACGTTGTGCAGCACGTTCGTCGCGATCTGCGCCATGCCCGCGCGCCTTGCATCGTCGAGCTCCTGCGCCTGCGCCCGGCGCAGCAGCGCCGTCTGCTCGCGCACCTGGCGCTCCATGCGCGCGTTCAGGCGCGCGGACTCGAGCGAAACCGCGAGCTGTTCCGCCAGAGTGGTCACCGCCTCGGGGGCAAGCGTCCCGAACGCATGGCGGACGGCGTCGTGTTCGAGGTACAGCACGGCCCGCGGCTCGGCCCCGGCGGGCAGCGGGAGCACCAGCATCGAGCAATGCCGGTGCGCGCGCAGGCAGGGCTCGCGCGAAAAGCGCTCGTCCGCCAGCGCGTCGTCCACCCGCAGGGGCGCGCGCGTTCGCCGCACGTAGCGCAACGCCGTCATCGGCACGCGGTCGGCGGCAAACAGGACGTCACCGCCGTCAACCCAGCCCCGCAGCGGCTCGTCCCACAGCGCCAGGACGGCGCGGGTGGCGCCGGCCATGCAGCATAGAAGCTCCTCGATGCGCGCGGCGAGGCGAGGCGCCGCGCGCTCCGCGCCGAAGATCTGCGCCGCGCGCAGGATGGCCAGCGCATCGATGTCGGCGGACAGGACAACGGGCGGTGGCGTGCCTGGGGGCGGCGTCCGCTCGGCACGCGTCGCGCGCCCCGAGGCAAGCTCGCCGTGGCTCGCGATCCGCAGCCGTACCACTTTCGCCGCCGCCCCCCAGCCGGCGTACTGGCGGCAGGCATCTTCGAGCAGCTGCGCGCCGGAATGGGCCCAGCCCGCGCGCAGGTGCAGGCGCGCCGAGCGCTCGGTGATCAGCGCCTCGTGCCAGGGGCGCGTGGTCAGCTCCACCGCGGCCTGCGCCTCGTCGAACGCCCGCGCCGCGGCGGACAGGTCGCCGACGGCCCAGGCACGCTCGGCGCGCAGGTGCCGGTGCATGTGCCGGAAGTTCAGCGGTGCGTCGACCGCGCGCTGGCGCAGCCACTCGATGCACGCATCCAGCCGCTCCAGTGCGGCCGCGCCGCTGTCCTGCCCACGTGCGGGGTCCTGCAGCTCCCAGGCCGCCGCCAGTCCCGCCAGCCAGTGCGACCAGGCCATCTGGTACAGGGTGAGCGGATAGAAGCCCCGGCCGCGCGGCGGGCGTTCGTCGGGCATCGGCGCGTGGCGCGAGAGCCCCGCCGCGTCGCCGAAGATCGCGCAGGCGATGGCCCGCAGAGCCGCTTCGTAGGGGTTCAGCCAGGCGATCGCGTCCGGGTCCCGCGGCTGCCGCAGTGCGGCCGGCGCCGCCGCAGGGCCGGCTTCGCCGGTCAGGGCGCGGATCAGAGCGCGGTCCGCGGCGCAGCGCGCGATGGCCTGCACATTGCCGGCGCGCACCGAAAGCGTCAGTGCGGCGTCCACTTCGGCGGCGTAGCGCCGCAGGTCGGGGCCGCACTCGAGGAGTCCGATGGCCGACTGCCGCTGGCTGAAACTCGCATTGCGAAGATCGCCCGCCGCCAGCAGGCCTTCGCGCGCCCGTTCCGCCTCCGCGACCGCCCGCTCGAGCGGCTCGAACCAATGCACGCCGCTCAGCACGAACAGGTAGCGCACCAGCGAGCCCTCGGCACTCCAGCCGCGCGCTGCGCACAGGTCGAGCGCCTGGCGCAGCGCGCGGTAGCCCGTCTGCCAGTCGCGGCTGAAGACGATGGCGACGCTGCCGGCGCGACCGAGGCTGCCCGCCAGCGACGCGCAGGGGCCGTGGGCCTCCCAGAGCCGCTGGCTCTCGAAGATCAGCCAGGCCAGCAGATCAATGTCCTTCAGCACGGCGACCATGAGGAGGCGCTCGATCATGCGGGCCGCGGCGACTACGCGCGGGTCCGCGGCCTCGGCGCGCTCCCGCTCACGCTCGAGGTCGAAACCGGCGATCCAGCGCCGCATGCCGTCGAGTCGAGCCGGAAAGCCGGCGTCGGCCGCGAAGTCCGGCGGCGTGCACAGGCCCAGCTCGCGAAGGACATCGAGGCCAAGCGCGATCGCCTCGTGCATGCGGTCGCGGTTGGTGAGGCTGTCGGCCTGCGCGCAGGCGGCATCGATGCGCGCGAGCGCATTCGTGCCGCGACGCTCGATGCGCGCGTACATCTCGTCGGCCTCCTCCAGCCGGCCCACACCCTGCAGCGCGAGGTGGTACTCGATTTCGCAGCGGGCGAGCTCCGCGCGCGCCTGGGGGGCGGCGCCCGCGAGGCGCAGGCCCGCAGCGAGCATGCGGCACGCGGCGAGACTGTTGCCGAGGCGGCGCGCGGCGACCGCGGCCATGCGCAGCAGCCGCGCCGCACGCAGGCATTCTTCCGCGTCCGTGACGGCCGGCGCCGCATCGACGTACTGGTCGGCCGCGACCGCCTGCATGTCCTCGCGCGCGGCCAGCCGCCGCGCCAGCGCGAGATGGAAGCCGGGCCGCCGAGGCGGCGGGATGCTCTCGTACGCGGCGCGCTGCACGCGATCGTGCCGCAGCACCACGGCCACAGTCCCCGCCTCCGTTGCCGTATGCACGAAGCCGGCCGCGACGAGCATTGCGTGCATCGCGTCGAATTCCGACGGCGGCAGGCCGGCGGCGGCACGCGCCACATCCGGCGCGGTGCGCGTGCCGATGCAGGCGAGCGATTGCAGAAGCTCGCGCGCTGGCGGGGGCAGCATGGCGAGGCGCGCTGCCACCATCCCGTCGACCGTGGTGGAGGCCAGGAAGCGCCGGACCGCCGCCGCGTCGCGCAGAACCGCAGGGGCGAAGTCCTGACCGCGCAGGGCCTGCGCGGCTTCCGCCGAATCGTAGGGGTTGCCCGCTGCGAACGGTGCGAGCTCGTGCGCGACGGCCAAGGCACACCGCGCGTCGATGCGAAGCACCGGCGCAACGAGCCGGGCCACCTGTTCGGGCGGCAGCCCCCCGAGCGCGATCGTCTCGACGCCGCTGCCCGCAGCGGTCCAGCGCTCGAGCGCGCCGGCCATCGGGTGCGCGTCCGCGACAGCGTGGCCGCGCACGGCACCGACCAGCAGCAGGCCCGGCAGGTCCCCGGCGGCGAGCACGGCGTCGATCAGCCGCGTGGCGAGCGAGCCGCTCCACTGCAGGTCGTCGAGCGCAAACACGAGCGGGTGCGCGGGCGAGGCGATGGCGCGCAGCAAGCCGATCACCAGACCGACGAGCCGGGCGGCGACGTGCGACGGATCGACCGCCCGGGCGTCAGGCACGTCGCACAACAACGCGCCGAACCCGGGAAGTATGCGCGCGAGGCCCGCCTCGGCCCCGAGCACGCGCAGGAGCCGACCGCGCCACTCGTCGCGCTCCTCCGCGTCGGCCGCATCGAGCAGAAGTTCGCCGAGCGTACCGAGCGCGTCAAGGATGGCCACCGCTTCGCGCTCGTTGTGCTGCTCGAACTTTCCAAGCACGAAGCGCCCGCCGCACGCCCGGGCCCACGGCGCGAGCTGCCGCACGAGCACGCTCTTGCCGATGCCCGCATCGCCGGCGACGAGGACAACGCGGCAGGCGCCGCCCGCGGCGTCGGCGAGCGCCGCGCGCAGGCGCAGCGACTCCGCCTCCCGGCCGATGAGTGCGGCGCTCATCCCCGAGCCCGGCGTGTCGGGGCGCACGACTGCGACCGCCTCCACTCAGTCCGGCTGGATGCCGGCGGCCTGGACGGCATTGCGCCAGGTGCCGAGCTGCTCCCGCAGGGTTTGGCCCATCTCGTCTGGCGTGGACGTCGTCACGTCGATCGCGTGGCGGCCGAATTGCTCGCGCAGGTCCGCACGGCCGAGCGCCGCGGCAAGCTCGCGCGAGACCCGCTCGACAACCTCCAGGGGCAATTTCGCCGGCCCGAAGAGGCCGGCCCAGGCCATCACGGACACCCGGGGCAGCCCGCTTTCCGCGAAGGTCGGCGCCTCGGGCACGAGCGGACTGCGACCCGGCAGTAGCGTCGCGAGGACGCGCAGCTTGCCGTCCTTCGCGTGCGGCAGTACGGCGCCGGCCGCGAAGCTCAGCTGGATCCGGCCCGCGACGAGATCGGTCACGAGCTGGGCGTCGCCCTTGTAGGGGACGTGGGCCATGTCGAGGCCGGACGCCTTGTTGAACTGCATGGTGGCGAGCAAGCTGGTGGCGTTCGCGCTGCCGTAGTTCAGGGCGCCCGGCTTCGCTTTCGCGAGCGCGACGAGATCAGCGAGCGTCCGCGCGGGGACCGACTCATGCACGAACACGAAGAGGCCGAAGGTTCCGATACGTCCCACCGGTGTGAAGTCGTTCAGGACGTCGTAGGGCAGCGACTTGCGCGCGAAGGGCGCGAAACTCAGGCCCGACGATGTGGCGAACAGGAAGGTGTAGCCGTCCGGGGCCGACTTCGCCACATGGTCGCTCGCGATCACGCCGTCCGCGCCCGGCCGGTTGTCCACCAGGACCTGCTGGCCGAGCCCGAGCGACATCTGCTGCGCCAGTGCGCGCGCCGCCGCGTCGGCCGACCCGCCGGGCGGAAACGGCACGACGATGCGAATCGCTTTCGAGGGATATTGCGCCTGCGCGATCTGAGCCATCGCAACCAGCATGAGCGCCGCCGCGAGCCGAAACAAGGACCGCATCGCCACTGCCCCTTTGCGCCAATTTTGCGCAGTCGTATCCTCAGCCGGTCGATCCAAGAGCGATACGGCTTGGGCTCCCCGCGCAAAAGTTAAGCGCTCGGCGCGCGCCGGTCAATCCCCGAATGCCCGCCTCGCGACTTCTCAGGGCTTCACGCGCACCAGCCGACCCTGCCTGCTGTCGGTCACGAGATACAGCAGGCCGTCCGGCCCCTGCCGCACGTCGCGCACGCGCCCCACGCCTTCCAGCCATCTGTGCTCGCGCACGACCTTGCCGTTCGCGAGCTCCAGCCGCGCCAGGTATGAGAACTTGAGCGAGCCCACGAAGAGATTGCCCTTCGTCCCCGCGCCGTAGCGGTCGCTCGTGAGGAAGGCCATGCCCGAGGGCGCGATGGACGGAACCCAGTAGTGCAGCGGCGGCTCCATGCCCGCGCGCTGCGTGATCCCCTCGCCGATCCTGCCGCCGCCGTAGTTCTCGCCGAAGGTGACCACAGGCCAGCCATAGTTGCGGCCCGCCTGCGGCAGGTTGATCTCGTCGCCGCCCTGCGGGCCGTGTTCGTGCGTCCACACGACGCCGTCGGGCGAGAGCGTCGCGCCCTGCATGTTGCGGTGACCGTAGCTCCACGTCTCGGGGAGTGCGCCGGCGCGGCCCACGAAGGGGTTGTCCTTCGGGACCGAGCCGTCCTTCTCGATCCGCACGACCTTGCCGTGGTGGTTGTCGAGGGTCTGCGAGTCGTCCTTGCGCGAGTTGCGCTCGCCGAGGGTGAGGAAGAGCCTGCCGTCGCGCGCCTCGACGATGCGGCAGCCGAAGTGAAAGGTGCTGTTGACCTTCGGGCGCTGACGAAAGATGACGCGGACGTCTTCGAGGCGCGTGTCGTCGGCCGAAAGTTTCGCGCGCGCCATCGCAGTGCTGTTGCCCCCATCGCCCGGCTCGGAGAAGCAGAAATAGAGCGTGCGATTCGAGGCGAAGCCGCTGTCGAGCACGACGTCGAGCAGGCCGCCTTGCCCTCGTGCCGCGACTTCGGGGACGCCCGCGATCGGCGCACCCAGCCTGCCGCCCGCGACCAGGCGCAGGCGGCCCGGCCGCTCCGTGACGAGGAAACGGTCGGGTCCGAGAAAGGCCACGGCCCAGGGATTCTCGAGCCCGGACACGACCGTTTCGGCCTCGACCGCGCAAGCCGAGGACACGGCGGCCATCATCGAAAAACCGGCCGCAATACTGACGAGCTGGTGACGCTTCATTCGACCCCCTTTTACGAATCAACAGTTTACGGCGGCTTCCTCGCTTGACTTCTCCAGTCGCGCCCCGTTAAGCTCCGGCCCCATGTCCCTGCGTTGGCTCAACACTGGCGTTCTCCTCGTTTTCCTCATGAGTGCCGCGCATGCCGCGCCGCCGGCCACGGCCGAGGACGACATCGGCCGCTTCATCGCCGACAAGGGCCTGCTCAACCGTCTCGAGCAGGTGCGCGCCACGGTGGCCGAACGCACCTCCGAACTCGTCTTCAACGCCATGGGATTCCTGGGCGTGCCCTATCGTCGCGGCGGGAACACGGCGGACACGGGCTTCGACTGCAGCGGCTTCGTGAAGGCGATGTACGAGCAGACGCTCGGCCTCATTCTGCCGCGCCGTGCCGACGAACAGGCCGCCGCCACGCAGAAGATCGACCAGCGCGAACTCCAGCCCGGCGACCTCGTGTTCTTCAACACGATGCGCCGCGCTTTCAGCCACGTCGGCATCTACGTCGGCGAAGGCAAGTTCATCCATTCGCCCAAGCCCGGCGCGCAGGTGCGCGTCGAAGACATGGGCGTGGACTACTGGACGCGCCGGTTCGACGGCGCGCGCCGCGTGGTGCCGGCGGGCGCCGACACGGCGGCCCGCACGTCGAACTGACGCGGGCGTCCCGCGCGCGACGCCGCGCGGCTCCACCTCCTCGATTACCCTGAGCCGAGCCGCCCACCCGCGGCTTAACATCCGCGCGTCCGCGAGCCGGGGCGCTTGCGAAACGAAGAGAGGTGTTCACGCCATGGCGAAACTGAACGTGAATGGCACGGTGCGCGAGTTCGAAGCCGAACCCGACACGCCGCTGCTGTGGGTGCTGCGCGAGCAGCTCGGCCTGACCGGCGCGAAGTACGGCTGCGGCATCGCCGCCTGCGGCGCCTGCACGGTGCATGTCGACGGCACGCCCACGCGCAGCTGCGTGCGCCCCGTCTCCACCGTCGCCGAGACCGAGAAGATCGTCACCATCGAAGGCCTGTCGCGCGACGGCTCGCACCCCGTGCAGCGCGCCTGGGTCGCGCTCGACGTGCCGCAGTGCGGCTATTGCCAGACGGGCCAGATCATGGCGGCCGTCGCCCTGCTCAAGGACAAGCCGCGGCCCACCGACGCCGACATCGACGACGTCATGAGCAACATCTGCCGCTGCGGGACCTACAACCGCATCCGCGCGGCGATCCATGCCGTGGCCCGCGGCGAACTGCGAAGCGCGGGGCTGGCGATCCAGCACACGGACGGGAGCGTGACATGAACCCGGTCCTTCCCCTCGATCGCCGGCAGGTCCTGAAGGGCGCCGCCGCCGCGGGTTTCGTCCTCGGCTTCCACATTCCCTTTTCGCGCGAGGCGTTTGCACAGGAGGCCGCGCCCGAGCTCAACGCCTGGGTCGTCGTCAAGCCCGACGAGACCGTGGTGATCCGCATCGCGCGCTCCGAGATGGGCCAGGGCACGCTGACCGGCCTTGCCCAGCTGGTCGCGGAAGAACTCGAATGCAACTGGTCGCGCGTGACGACCGAGTACCCCACGCCGGGGCAGAACCTCGCGCGCCGGCGCGTGTGGGGCAACTTCTCCACCGGCGGCAGCCGCGGCGTGCGCGAGTCGCACGACTACGTTCGCAAGGGCGGCGCGACCGCGCGGACGATGCTCGTGCAGGCGGCCGCCAACGAATGGAAGGTGCCCGCCGCCGAATGCCGCGCGGCCAACGGCATCGTCACCCACGTGCCGACGAACCGCACGCTGTCGTACGGCAAGCTCGCGCCGCTCGCGGCGAAGCTGCCGCCGCCCGCCGAGGTCGCGCTGAAGGATCCGAAGGACTGGAAGCTCGTGGGCAAGCGCGTCGCGCGCCTCGACACCGTCGACAAGGTGACGGGCCGGCAGATCTTCGGCGCGGACCTCACGATGCCCGGCATGCTGAATGCCGCGATCAAGGACTGCCCCGTGTTCGGCGGCAAGGTGAAGAGCTTCAATGCGGCCGCGATCCAGAACCGGCCCGGCGTGAAGAAGGTCGTGCAAGTCGGCGACAGCGCGGTGGCGGTTGTTGCGGACACATGGTGGCGCGCGAAGACCGCGCTCGAGGCGCTCCCCATCGAATGGGACAACGGACCGAATGCGAAGGAGTCGAGCGCGACCGTCGCGGCCGTGCTCCGTGCCGGGCTGGATGCGCCCGAAGCGGCCGTCGGCAACAGCAACGGCGATGCGAAGGCCGCGCTGGCCTCCGCCGCGCGCGTGATCGAGGCGGTGTACGGCTATCCGCACCAGAACCACGCGACGATGGAGCCGATGAACGCCACGGCCCGCTGGACGCCGCAGCGGTGCGAGGTGTGGACGCCGACGCAGAACGGCGAAGCGGCACTCGCCGCCGCGTCCGAAGCGGCCGGGCTGCCGCCCGCGCAATGCGAGGTCTACAAGATCCACCTGGGCGGCGGCTTCGGCCGGCGCGGCGCGGTGCATGACTGGGTGACGCAGGCGGTGAGCATCGCCAGGCAGATGCCGGGCGTGCCGGTCAAGCTGCTGTGGAGCCGCGAGGAAGACATGCTGCACGGCCGCTTCCATCCCGTCACGCAGTGCAAGCTGCGCGCGGGGCTCGACGCGCAGGGCAACGTCACCGCGCTGCACATGCGGATCTCGGGGCAGTCGATCCTCGCGGGCGTGTTTCCGCAAAACATCCGCAACGGGCTCGACCCTGTCGTGTTCCAGGGGCTCAATCCGCCGGGGCCGGAGGCGTCCATCGGGTACAGCTTCCCGAACCTGCTGATCGACCATGCGATGCGCAATCCGCCGGTGCCGCCGGGCTTCTGGCGCGGCGTGAACCTGAACCAGAACGCGATCTACCTCGAGTCCTTCATCGACGAGATCGCGGCGGCGACGCGGCAGGATCCGCTGGCCTTGCGGCGCAAGCTGATGGCGCAGCATCCGAAGCACCTCGCGGTGCTGAACGCGGTCGCGCAGAAGGTGGGCTGGGACCGCCCCGCGCCCGACGTGAACGGGCAGAAGGTGTTTCGCGGCCTGGCGCAGACGATGGGCTTCGGCAGCTACGTCGCGGCCTGCGCCGAGGTGTCGGTGAATGCGGAGGGCGAACTGAAGGTGCATCGCATCGTCGCCGCCACGGACTGCGGCCACGCGGTGAATCCGCAGCAGATCGAGGCGCAGGTCGAGGGCTCGTTCGCCTACGGACTGTCCGCGGCGCTCTTCGGCGAATGCACGCTGAAGGACGGCCGCATGGAGCAGGACAACTTCAGCACCTACCCGGTCGTCCACATGCGCCACATGCCGAAGGTCGAGACGGTGATCGTGCCGAGCGGCGGCTTCTGGGGCGGCGTGGGCGAGCCGACCATCGCGGTCGCGGCGCCGGCGGTGCTGAACGCGATCTTCGCGGCGACGGGCAAGCGAATCCGCGACCTGCCTTTGTCCAAGCACAGCCTGAAGCGTGCGTGACCTTCGGGCGTGGGGGTTCGTACTGGCGCTTTTCGCCGCGGTCCCGGCCGCGGCCGAAGGCGACCCGGTGCGCGGCCGTGCCATCGTCGCGAACCGGCAGGTGGGCCTGTGCCTGCTGTGCCATCGCGCGCCGATTCCCGAGGAGCGATTCCAGGGTGACCTCGGCCCGGACCTCGCGGGCGTGGGAAGCCGCTACACGACCGACATGCTGCGGCAGCGCATCGCGCAGTCGCCGCGCGACAGCATCATGCCGGCGTACCTCCGCAGCGATGGCTTCGAGCGCGTCGGCGCACAATGGCGCGGCCGGCCGATCCTCACGCCCCAGCAGGTCGACGATGTCGCCGCCTATTTGTCCACCCTGAAATGAAGCGTCGCGAAGTCATCGCCCTGCCTGCCGCGCTGTGCGTCGGCGCCACGTGGGCGCAAGGCAACCAGCTGGCCGAAGCCATTGCCGAATTCACGCAGGGCCAGCCCGTGCAGCGCGGCCGCCTGAAGCTCGACGTCGCGCCCCTTGTCGACAACGGCAACACCGTGCCGCTCGCGGTGGCGGTCGACAGCCCGATGACGGCCGCCAATCACGTCGTGTCGATCGCAGTGTTCAACGAGAAGAATCCGCAGCGCGACGTGGCCCGCTTCACGCTCGGCCCGCGCGCCGGCAAGGCGGCGGTGGCGACGCGCATCCGGCTCGCCACGAGCCAGAAGCTCGCGGCCATCGCACGCATGAACGACGGCACGTTCTGGTCCGACACGGTCGACGTCGTGGTCGTGCTCGCCGCATGCATCGAGGGCGAGAGCTGATGGCGCGCGCCCTCGTCACGGTGCCGCCCTCGCCCCGAAGAGGCGAGCCGATGGAGATCCGCGCGCTGATCCAGCATCCGATGGAGACCGGCTACCGGCCCGGCGCGGACGGCCGGGTGCTGCCGCGCGACATCCTGCGGCGCTTCACCTGCCGCTACAACGGCGAGCTGGTGTTCGCGGCGGAGATGTTCCCCGCGGTGTCGGCGAACCCCTATCTCTCGTTCTGGACGCTGGCCGTCGACAGCGGCGTGCTCGAATTCGAATGGCAGGGCGACAACGGCTTCGCGCAGGTGGAGCGCGTGACGCTGAGCGTGGCGTGAGGCGATTGCCATTGCGCATCGGGGATCGCGTGCAGCTCATGCGCCTCACGCGTTTCGCCAGACCCTTGCGGGTGACTGCCCTCGTGTCCGTCACCCTCGCGCTCGGCTGCGCGGCGCCCTCGACCGACGTGAATCCATCGAATGCCGCGCGACGATCCGGATTCGAGGACATGGGCGCGAGCACGCAAGCGATGCAGCGGGACGACTCCGGCAACCCTGCGATGCTCTGGGTTCGTGAAGGCGAGCAGCTATGGGCACGTTCTTCGCCGGACGCACGCGCGTGTTCGTCGTGTCATGGCGAGCTGAAGTCGATGCGCGGCGTCGCGGGTCGTTATCCGGCCTACGACGCGCACTCGCACCGCCCCGTGAACCTCGCGACCCGCGTCAACCTCTGCCGCGAGCGCCATCAGCAGCAGCGCCCGTGGGCCGCGGAGAGCAACGAACTGCTGTCGCTCGAAGCCGCCATCGCCATGCAGTCGCGCGGCCTGCCGATCACGCCCTCGCGCGACCGCCGGCTCGTGCCGTATCGCGAACGCGGCGCCGCCCTCTTCTCGCAGCGTATCGGCCAGTTGAACCTCTCATGTGCCCAATGCCACGACGAGCGCGCGGGCCTGCGTCTCGCCGGCAGCGTGATTCCTCAAGGGCACGCGACCGGCTACCCGATCTACAGGCTGGAGTGGCAAGCGCTCGGCTCGCTCAGCCGCCGCCTGCGCGGCTGCATGACAGGCGTGCGGGCTGAGCCGCTCGCGCATGGAAGCGTCGAAATGGTGGAACTCGAACTCCACCTGATGTCGCGTGCGGCGGGCATGGCGTACGAGGCGCCTGCAGTCAGGCCCTGATCCACGGACGCCCAGCGTCGACCGCGCATCTATCGACTCTCCGAGTCATTCCGCACTTCGATCAGTTGTTGCAAGAGCTGGGGAAGCGACACCTGCAACGTGTCCCAAACAAGATCGAGGTTGAGGTCGAAATACCCATGCGCGATGCGGTTGCGCATGCCGCGCATGCTCCGCCACGGCACGCCGGCATGCGCCTGTGCGAAGTCTGCGTGAAGTTCAAGAATTTTCGTTGCAGCCTCGCCCACGATGATCATGTTCATGATCGCGGCCTGCTGCGTGCGCCTGTCCCGCAGAAACTCATCCTTGCTCATCCCGGCAACAAAAGAGCATGCCTCCGACGCTGCCCTTTCCATATGATCGAGATAGTCGACCAACCGGTTGGCGCTCACACTCTCCTCGCCTCCGCCACCACCCTCTCCCTGAACCGGGTAGGCAAGTCTGCGGGCGTCAACACATCGACGTGGACGCCGAGCAGTGATTCGAGTTCATCTTGCAGTCCGCCCAGATCGAACAAAGTGGCGCCAGGAAGGACGTCCACGAGCAAATCGAGATCGCTGCCCTCCTCGTCGGTTCCATGCAGCACCGAACCGAACACACGCGGATTTGCGGCGCGGTGCCGCGCCGCCGCTTCGCGTACGGCGTCGCGTCTCAGGTCGAGGGCAATGGATGGTCGCATGGTGGGCTCGATCGTCAGGAGGCCCAATGATGATAAAGGATCACTCCGGACACCCGATGGATGTCTCGTTCGATCGCTTGGGTATGACCTACTAAGATCGCCCGCATGCGAGACTCCTCCGCGGGCGGCTTCACGCTGCTCGAACTGATGGTGGCCATCGGCGTGGTGGCGATCCTCATGCTGATTGCGCTGCCGACCTACTGGGACCGCGTCGTGCGCCAGCAGGTCAACGAGGCGCTGCCGCTGGCCGAACTCGCGAAGCCAGCGGTCGAGCTGGCCTGGCGCATGGGGCAGCCGCTGCCGGCGGACAACTCGGCTGCAGGCCTTCCGGTCGCCGACAAGATCGTGAACCAGGTGGTGAGTTCGGTGACGCTCGACAACGGCGCGATCCACATCGCCTTCGGCAATCGCGCTCACAACGCGCTCAAGGGCAAGACGCTCACGCTGCGCCCGGCCGTGGTCGAGGACGCGCGAATCGTTCCGGTCACTTGGCTGTGCGGCATGGCGCCGCCGCCGGAGAAGATGACGGCGCAGGGCACCAACCGGACGGACGTGCCCCGCGAACTGCTGCCGCCGCGCTGCAGATAGCGCCCGCCGTGCGGCGGTGGTCCATACGCAAGACCCCAGGTTCCTTGCCGGAATGGCACGCGAAGGGGCGGCGAGGACAAGGTCCGGCCTACAATTCCGCGCATGGCCGCCCGTCACCTCCACGCCAACAACTTCGCTGCCCGCGCCTTGCGCTCGGGCGCGGCGGCCGGCGTTCGTCTCCTCGCACGGTCCACACCGCAGCGCAGCTCCGCGCAGCACTAGGCCCGGCGGCCCCCTTTTCCCCTTCAGCGCCATCCATTCACCGCCGGGCCATCCGGCGCGTCGCGGGCCACGCATCGAGCGGGCCCGACCGAATGGAGTGCTTCAATGTACGCCTCGAACAGAATCGGCGGGCAAGAGCTCGTCGACCGCGATTTCGCACAGCGGGACGGTCCCGCCGCGCCCGTGGCGGCGCGCCTGTCCAACCTCCTCGTCCTTGCCGACTTCTCCCAGCCCGACGACACGGCGCTCGCGCGCGCGCTGTTGCTGGCGCGCATGCATCGGGCGGCGCTGCACGTCATGCACCATCCGCGCGACGACGCGGTCGCGCCTTTGCCGGCCACGCTCGCGCGTGCACGCTTGGCAGCCCGTCATCTCGAAGAAGCGCTCGAACGCCCGGTGAACATGGTCGTGCCGAAACCGCGCACCTTCGACGAGACTCTTGCGGCGCAGGCGCGCGGCGCGGACCTCGTGGTGGTCGCGCACACCCGCATCCGCTCGCTCGCCGCACTCCTGCATGGACAGCCGACGCTGCGCGTGCTGCGCGCCTGTCGCACGCCGGTACTCGTCGTCCGTGCCGGGCCTGTGGAGCGCTACAGCAGGATCCTGGTCGCCACCGAGCTCGAGCCGCCGTCCGGTCGCGCGCTGGACATCGCGGCGTGGGTGGAGCCGAGCGCGTCCCTTGTTCTCTTTCACGCGCTCGGCACGCGCGACGAAGCGAAGCTGCGCTCGGCAGAAGCGCCCGAGTGGGCCGTGCAGCAGTTCCGCGAGCGCCGCACCCGCCAGGCGGAGCGGCGCCTTGGCGAGTTCGTGGAGTCGTTCCGGCACGCCGGCCGGCCGATGGTGTCGATCGGTCGCGGCGATCCTGGCCAGCAGATTGCCGAGCATCAACTGCAGCTGGGCGCGGACCTGGTCATTGTCGGCAAGCGTCCCGCGTCCCCATTCGAGGACTTCATGCGCGGCAGCGTCGCGGCTCGCGTGCTGAACTGGTCCACCAGCGACGTCCTCGTGATCCCCCTCGCAGGGGCCGAAGCAACAGATCCGGGTGTCCACCCGATGCGCAAAGGGGTGCATCATGCGCATTGACGTGTCGGTCGCCCACCGCGACGTGGATGCGGAGCTGGCCGCGCTGCACGAGCGCCTCCGCGCGAACGAATCGGGACGAATCGCACTCGTCCCGATCGATGGCGCGCCGCCCGCCGGCCCGGGCATCCAGCTCTATCGGCGGGACCACGATGGCGAGACGACCGTGTATGCGTTCGACGCAACGCGGCGAGCGCTCGCTGGCTGCACGGTGTTCAACCGGCCCTCCGAGCCGGGCGTGCGGCGGCACCGGTTCCTGCGCAGCCCGCACTCACGCTATGGCACGGCCTACCAGCGACAGGGGCTCGCCACCGCGGTGTATTCCTGGGCCTTGCGCTGCGGCCTGTGCCTGATCAGCGGTCCACGACAGTCCGAAGCGGCCCATCGATTGTGGAAGTCCCTCGGTCGGGGCGGTGCCGTGCTGGCCGTACAGCTGGACCATCGCCAGCTCGGCCCGATCGAGGCATTCACCGCGGAAGAAATCGACCGACTCGGCACGCGGCTGTTGCTGCAAGGTGCGGGCTGGACCGCGAACCGCATCGCCGAGCGACTCGGTTTCGACCGCAGTCCGGTCGGATGAAGCCGCTACTTCCGCGGCGGCGGCACGTCCGTGCAGGTGCCGTGCGCGATCTCCGCGGCCATGCCGATGCTCTCGCCGAGCGTCGGGTGCGGGTGGATCGTCTTGCCGATGTCGATCTCGTCGGCGCCCATCTCGATGGCGAGCGCCACCTCGCCGATCATGTCGCCCGCATGCGTGCCGACGATGCCGCCGCCCAGAATGCGATGCGTCTGCGCGTCGAACAGCAGCTTGGTGAAGCCCTCGTCGCGCGTGTTCGCGATGGCGCGGCCCGATGCGGTCCACGGGAAGTGCCCCTTCTTGACCGCGATGCCCTCGGCCTTCGCCTGGTCCTCGGTGAGCCCGACCCACGCGACCTCCGGGTCCGTGTAGGCCACGCTCGGGATCACGCGCGCATTGAAGGTCGACTTCTCGCCGAAGGCCGCCTCGGCCGCGACGTGCGCCTCGTGCACCGCCTTGTGCGCGAGCATGGGCTGGCCCACGATGTCGCCGATGGCGAAGATGTGCGGGACGTTCGTGCGCATCTGGATGTCGACGGGGATGAAGCCGCGTTCGCTCACGGTCACACCCGCCTTCTCGGCACCGATCTTCCTGCCGTTGGGGCTGCGGCCGACGGCCTGCAGCACGAGGTCGTAGACCTGCGGCTCCTTCGGCGCCTGCTCGCCTTCGAACCTCACGAGAACGCCGTCCTTCGTCGCTTCCGCGCCCACGGTCTTCGTCTTCAGCATGATGTTGTCGAAGCGCGGCGCGTTCATCTTCTGCCACACGCGGACGAGGTCGCGGTCCGCGCCCTGCATGAGGCCGTCGAGCATTTCGACGACGTCGAGCCGCGCGCCGAGCGTCGAATAGACCGTGCCCATCTCGAGCCCGATGATGCCGCCGCCGAGGATCAGCATGCGCTTCGGCGAGCCCTGCAGTTCCAGCGCGCCGGTGGAGTCGACGACGCGCGGATCGTCCGGCATGAAGGGCAGGCGCACGGCCTGCGAACCGGCGGCGATGATGCACTTGCGAAAGCGGATCGACTGCTTCTTGCCGGTCTTCTCCTGCCCGGCGCCGGACGTCTCCTCGACTTCGACGGTGTGCGGATCGGCGAAGGTGCCGACCCCGCGCACGATGGTGACCTTGCGCATCTTCGCCATTGCAGCCAGGCCGCCGGTGAGCTTGCCGACCACCTTGTTCTTGTGCGCGCGGAGCTTGTCGACGTCGACGGTGGGCTTGCCGTAGGAAATGCCGAGCGCATCGAAGTGGCTCACTTCGTCCATCACGGCCGCGACGTGCAGCAGCGCCTTCGACGGAATGCAGCCGACGTTGAGGCAGACGCCGCCGAGCGTGGCGTAGCGCTCGACGAGGATGACCTTCATGCCGAGGTCGGCGGCGCGGAACGCGGCGGAGTAGCCGCCGGGGCCGGCGCCAAGGACGAGCATGTCGCAGTCGTAGTCGCCGGAAGGGGCCGAGGACGAAGCCACGGCCGGCGCGGGCGCGGGCGCGGGCGCGGCCTTAGGCGCAGCGGCGCTCGTCGCGCCGCCCTCGACCACCAGCAACACCGAACCTTCATTCACCTTGTCGCCGACCTTGACCCTGACCTCCTTGACCACGCCGCCGGAGGAAGAAGGAATCTCCATCGACGCCTTGTCGCTCTCCACCGTCACCAGCGACTGCTCGGGCCGAATCGTGTCGCCGGCCTTCACCAGCACCTCGATCACGGCCACGTCCTTGAAGTCCCCGATGTCGGGGACTTTCACTTCCGTCGTTGCACTCATTGTTTTTCTTTCGCTTTGATCGTGTGGATATCGAACGGCAGCGCGGAATTGCGGTCGAATTCGCACCCTGCGGCGATCCCTGCTTCCGCCACGTCCCGGGCGGTCTTCGCTTTGGCGTAGGTCGAATGCATCGCCCCGAGCGCAAAGCTACGCCCGGAACCGATCCCCCAGAACTCCTTGAACTCGAAAACCTCGCGATAGCTGTACAGGCCGTAGATGCCGCTCGCGTTGGCGATGACCACGCTGAACTGGCTCGACTCGTACGGGTCGCTGTCCTCTTCCTTCGTCTGCAGGAAGAAGTTGTCCTTGAGGTAGGGGTGCAGCTTGGTGAACGTGTCGAACACGTCATCCTTGCTGCCGAGCTTGAGGATCTCGCGCGGCATGGAACCCATGGCCTTGCGCAGCACCGGGAAGTGCGCGACGGTGCCCGCCATGCCGATGAAGCTCGGCCCCTCTTCGGTCTCGACCTTGAATATCTTGCCGTTGTTCTCGAAGCGGTGGGCAAGGCGCGTATCGCCGAATGTCACCAGGGTATCGGCGGCAATCGCGATCTGCCCCGCCTTCTTCACCACCACGACTGTCGTCATAAACTTCTAGTTCTTAAAGAAGCACCCGCCGGAAATCCGTGAGGATCTGTCCCAGGTACGCGTTGAATCGGGCCGCCGAGGCCCCATCGATCACGCGATGATCCCACGACAGCGACAGCGGCAGCATCAGCCGGGGCTGGAACTGCTTGCCGTCCCAGACCGGCTCGGTCTGGCTTTTGCATACACCGAGGATAGCGACTTCCGGCGCGTTGATGATGGGGGTGAAGTACCTTCCACCTATTCCGCCGAGTGAAGAAATTGTGAAAGTTGCACCCGTCATGTCGGCCGGACCGAGTTTTCCGTCGCGCGCCTTCTTCGCCAGCTCGGCCATTTCCTGGCTGATCTGCAGCACGCCCTTCTTGTCGGCGTCGCGGATGACCGGCACCACCAGCCCATTGGGCGTGTCGGCCGCGAAGCCGATGTGCCAGTAGTTCTTGAGCACGAGCTCGTCGCCGTCGAGCGAGCTGTTGAACTCGGGAAACTTCTTCAGCGCCGCCACGCTGGCCTTGATGAGGAAGCCGAGCATGGTGAGCTTCACGCCCGCCTTCTCGTTTTCCTTGTTGAGCAGCACGCGGAAGGCTTCGAGTTCGGTGATGTCGCAATCGTCGTGATTGGTGACGTGCGGAATCATCACCCAGTTGCGGTGGAGGTTCGCCGCGCTGATCTTCTTGATGCGCGACAGCGGCTTGCGCTCGGTCGGGCCGAACTTGTTGAAATCGACATTGGGCCAGGGCAGCAGGCCGAGGTCGCCGCCACCGCCACCCGCGGGCGCTTTCGCCGCTGCGGCTTGGGTCTGCTTGTCGCCCGACATCACCGACTTGGTGAAGGCCTGCACGTCTTCCTGCGTGATGCGGCCCTTGGGACCGGTACCCTTGAGCTCCGCGAGCGGCACGCCAAGTTCGCGCGCGAACTTGCGCACGGAGGGGGAGGCGTGGGGCAGCGTCCCCGAAGGCATGGCGGGCTCGTGCGGCGGGAGTGCCGCCGTGGGTGGCACGCGCTCGGTATTGCCCCCTCCCCCGCTGGGGGAGGGTTGGGGTGGGGGCACGGTTGGCGAAGCGCCCGACGACGTGGCGCTCTGCGCCCCCACCCTGCCCTCCCCCAGCGGGGGCGGGTTTTGTTGCGTGCCCTCGACCATCGCGATCAGGTCGCCGATATTCACCTTGTCGCCGACCTTGACCTTCAGCTCCTTCAGCGTACCCGCAGCCGACGACGGAATCTCCATCGACGCCTTGTCCGACTCGACGGTGATGAGCGACTGCTCCACCTTGACCGTGTCGCCCGGCTTCACGAGGAGTTCGATCACCGCGACGTCCTTGAAGTCGCCGATGTCGGGGACGCGGACTTCGACCGGGCCGCCGGACGCGGCTGGCGTGGATGCGGCCGGCGCAGGCGCCGCGGCTGCGGGCGGTGGCGCCGATGCGGCAGGCGCGGACGCAGGCGCCGGCGAAGCCGCTGCAGCCGCCTCCGCCGCCTCCACCACCGCGATCACCGTCCCCTCGGACACCTTGTCGCCGAGCTTGACCTTCAGTTCCTTCACCACCCCGCCGATCGACGACGGGATCTCCATCGACGCCTTGTCGCTCTCCACCGTCAGCAGCGACTGCTCGGGCTTGATCGTGTCGCCCACCTTCACCAGGACCTCGATGACGGCCACGCTCTCGAAGTCGCCGATGTCGGGGACCTTCACTTCAACCTGTGCCATGTTTCTTGTGCTCCGGCGTTGTCGTTATGCGTACAGCGGATTGATCTTGTCGGCCTTGATGCCGTACTTCGCAATGGCCTCGGCCACCTTCGACGCCGGCACGGTGCCCTCTTCCGACAGCGCCTTGAGCGCGGCCACGACGATGTAGTGGCGGTTGACCTCGAAGTGCTCGCGCAGCTTGCTGCGGAAGTCGCTGCGACCGAAGCCGTCCGTGCCCAGCACGCGGTACGTGCGGCCCTTCGGCATGAATTGTCGGATCTGCTCGGTGTAGGCCTTGATGTAGTCGGTCGACGCGATCACCGGCCCGGCATGCTTGCCGAGCTGCTGCGCGACGAAGGGCACGCGCGGCGTCTCGGTCGGATGCAGCAGGTTCCAGCGGTCGCAGTCCTGGCCGTCGCGCGCGAGCTCGTTGAAGCTCGGGCAGCTCCACACGTTGGCGGCGACGCCCCAGTCCTTCTCGAGCAGCGCCTGCGCGGCGATGGATTCGCGCAGGATCGTGCCCGAGCCCAGCAGCTGCACGCGCGGGGTGAGCTTCGCGCCCTCCTGCAGCAGGTACATGCCCTTGATGATCTCCGCCTCGGTGCCCGGCTTCAGGCCCGGCATCGCGTAGTTCTCGTTGAGCAGCGTGATGTAGTAGAAGACGTTCTCCTGCTTCTCCACCATGCGGCGCAGCCCGTCCTGCATGATCACCGCGACCTCGTGCGCGTAGGTCGGGTCGTAGCTCACGCAGTTGGGCACCGTGGCCGCGAGCACGTGGCTGTGCCCGTCCTCGTGCTGCAGGCCTTCGCCGTTGAGCGTCGTGCGGCCCGAGGTGCCGCCGAGCAGGAAGCCGCGCGCCTGCATGTCGCCCGCCGCCCACACGAGGTCGCCCACGCGCTGCAGGCCGAACATCGAGTAGTAGATGTAGAACGGCACCATGATGCGGTTGCTCGTCGAGTACGACGTCGCCGCCGCGATCCAGCTGGCCATGCCGCCCGCTTCGTTGATGCCCTCCTGCAGGATCTGGCCGCCCACGTCTTCCTTGTAATAGGACACCTGGTCGCGGTCCTGCGGGGTGTACTTCTGCCCCTCGGGGTTGTAGATGCCGATCTGGCGGAAGAGCCCTTCCATGCCGAAAGTGCGCGCCTCGTCGACGAGGATCGGCACGGTGCGCGGGCCAAGCTCCTTGTCGCGCAAGAGCGCGGTGAGGAAGCGCACGTACGCCTGCGTCGTGCTGATCTCGCGCCCTTCGGCCGTCGGGTCGGTCACGGCCTTGAACGCCTCGAGGCCGGGCACCTTCAACTGCTCGTCGGCCTTCACGCGGCGCTTGGGCAGGTAGCCGCCGAGCGCCTTGCGGCGCGCGTGCAGGTACTCCATCTCGGGCGTGTGCTCCTCGGGCTTGTAGAACGGCACTTCGGCCAGCTTGTCGTCCGGGATCGGGATGTTGAAGCGGTCGCGGAAGGTGCGGATGTCGTCGTCGCCCAGCTTCTTGGCCTGGTGCGCGATGTTCCGGCCCTCGCCGGCCTTGCCCATGCCGAAGCCCTTGACCGTCTTGATCAGCAGCACGGTCGGCTGGCCCTTGTGGTTCACGGCGCGGTGATACGCGGCGTACACCTTCTGCGGGTCGTGGCCGCCGCGGTTGAGGCGCCAGATGTCCTCGTCGCTCATCTTCGCCACCATCTCGAGCGCCTTGGGATGGCGGCCGAAGAAGTTCTTGCGCACGAAGGCGCCGTCGTTCGCCTTCATGGCCTGGTAGTCGCCGTCGAGCGTCTCCAGCATGATCTTGCGCAGGATGCCCTCCTTGTCGCGCGCGAGCAGCGGGTCCCAGTACGAGCCCCAGACCAGCTTGATGACGTTCCAGCCCGCGCCGCGGAACTCGCCTTCGAGCTCCTGGATGATCTTGCCGTTGCCGCGCACCGGTCCGTCGAGGCGCTGCAGGTTGCAGTTGACGACGAAGATCAGGTTGTCGAGCTTCTCGCGCGCGGCCACGCCGATGGCGCCGAGCGATTCCACTTCGTCCATCTCGCCGTCGCCGCAGAACACCCACACCTTGCGGTTTTCCGTGTTGGCGATGCCGCGCGCATGCAGGTACTTGAGGAAGCGCGCCTGATAGATCGCCATCAGCGGCCCGAGCCCCATCGACACCGTGGGGAACTGCCAGAACTCGGGCATCAGCTTCGGGTGCGGGTACGACGACAGGCCCTTGCCATCCACTTCCTGGCGGAAATTGAGCAGCTGCTCTTCGCTGATGCGGCCTTCGAGGAACGCGCGCGCGTAGATGCCCGGCGAGCTGTGGCCCTGGATGTAGAGGCAGTCGCCGCCGTGGTTCTCGCTCTCGGCATGCCAGAAGTGGTTGAAGCCCGCGCCGAACATGTTCGCCACCGAGGCGAACGAGCTGATGTGGCCGCCGAGGTCGCCGCCGTCCTCGGGATGCAGGCGGTTGGCCTTCACCACCATCGCCATCGCGTTCCAGCGCATGTAGGCGCGCAGGCGCTCCTCGATCTCGAGGTTGCCGGGGCACCGCTCCTCGTCCTGCGGCTCGATCGTGTTCACGTAGCCCGTCGTCGCGGAGAACGGCATGTCGATGCCCTCCTGCCGCGCCTGTTCGAGCAGTTGCTCCAGCAGGAAGTGGCCGCGCTCGCGTCCACCGGAGGCGATGACGGCGGAGAGCGCGTCGATCCATTCGCGGGTTTCCTGCGAATCGGCATCGTTCGCGGGCGAGCCGAACAGGTTGTCGGGCTGTGCTGACATGTGCTTGTCTCCTCTTGGGTGGGCGTCGTGAATTTAGTACGGGATGGCCGTGAGCGGGCGAAGTGTCGCACGGTTTCGCTTACATTTCAAATAGCGCGTAGACGTTTCATAATGCGACAAATGGATGTCATTCCCGGGAAGGCGGGAATGACGGCACACCTACACTCGGGGCAGATGCAAGATTCCGTTTCCCCTTCGGAGCAGGCGCCGCTGGAGATCCCGCCTCCGCCGGGTTTCTGGCGCCACTGGTGGCGCCGGCAGACGCCGACGCGTCAGGACCGATTCGCCATGCTCGCGCCGCTCGCGGCCGTGCTCCTGTTCCTCGCCGCCATCGTCTCGGCCTTCTGGTACCTGCGGCTCGAGGAAATGGACCGCGAACAGGAGGCCGTGCGGCGCGACGTCGAATACGCGCAGCAGCGCCTGCGGCTGCGCGTGCTGGAGCGGCAGGAGCAGCTGATGCGGCTCGCACGCGATATCTCCAACAAGGAGGTCGACCCCGAGGAGTTCATCGGCCGCGCCGAGTCGATGGTCGTGCAGTATCCGGAGCTCCAGATGCTCACCTGGATCGACGAGCGCCGCAAGCTCAAGGCGACCCATTCCGCCCCGAGCGTCGCGCTCCAGCAGGTGCGAGTAGCGGGCGAGACCTTGCGTCCCGGCGAGACCGAAGCCATGTACAGCCTCGCGCGCGACCTGCAGCAGCCGGTGTACTCGCAGCCGGCCGCGGGCGCGGAAGGCACCGGGCTGCTGCAACTGCACGTGCCGCTGTCCGAGCAGGGCCGCTTCGGCGGCGTGATCCTCGGCGAGTTCTCCATCGACGGCCTCATGCGCTACGGCGTGCCCTCGGAGGTATCGGCGAAGTACGCGGTGGCGCTGCTCGACGGCAAGAACCGCATCATCGCGGGCACGTCGGTGCCGCCGCGCAACCCCGCGACGCAACTGCTGCCCTGGGCGTCGCAGCCGAACGAATACGAGGTGCCCGTCTCGCCCGTGGGCAACGGCCTCATCCTGCGCGCTCAGGCGTATCGCACCGGGCTGGGCGTGATCGGCAGCGGCCTGTTCTGGCTGGTCGGCACGCTGTCGGCGATGACGGCTTGGATGCTCATCGCCAACTGGCGCCACACGCGCCGCCGCGTGCAGGCGCAGCAGCAGCTGATGGCCGAGACCACGTTTCGCCGCGCGATGGAAAATTCCATGCTGACCGGCATGCGCGCGCTCGACATGCAGGGCCGCATCACCTACGTCAATGCCGCGTTCTGCCAGATGACGGGCTGGAGCGAAGGCGAACTCGTGGGCCGCCTGCCGCCCTTCCCCTACTGGCCGGAGGAAGACCGCGAACTGCTGGCGGCGCGCCTGGACGACGAGATCCACGGTCGCGCCTCGCCCGGCGGCATCCAGGTGCGCGTGAAGCGCAAGGCGGGCGGGGTGTTCGATGCGCGCCTGTACGTGTCGCCGCTGATCGATGCCAAGGGCCAGCAGAGCGGCTGGATGACGTCGATGACCGACATCACCGAGCCCAACCGCATCCGCGAGCAGTTGCAGGCGTCGCACGAGCGGTTCACCACGGTGCTGGAGGCGCTGGACGCCTCGGTCTCCGTCGCGCCCCTGGGCAGCGAGGAACTGCTGTTCGCCAACAAGCTGTATCGCCTCTGGTTCGGCGGGCAGGCGCAAGGGCATCTGCAGATGGTGGCGCAGGCCGGCGTGCCGGAGCAGCGGCGCGAGCCGGCGCTGGACGACGTCGATGCGCTCGCGGGCCTGCCGACCGGCCCGCTCACCTCGGCGATTTCGGAGAACGCCGAGATCTTCGTCCCCGAGCTCGGCAAGTGGCTCGAAGTGCGGTCGCGCTACCTCAACTGGGTCGACGGCCGCCTCGCGCAGATGGTGATCGCCACCGACATCACGCCGCGCCGCCATGCCGAGGAGCAGTCGGCGGCGCAGGCCGAGCGCGCGCAGTCGGCGAGCCGCCTGGTGACCATGGGCGAGATGGCCTCGAGCGTCGCGCACGAACTGAACCAGCCGCTGACGGCGATCACCAACTACTGCAACGGCCTCGTCTCGCGCATCAAGGCGCGCCAGATCAGCGACGACGACGTGCTGGCCGCGCTCGACAAGACGGCGCGGCAGGCGCAGCGCGCGGGGCAGATCATCCAGCGCATCCGGTCCTTCGTGAAGCGCAGCGAGCCCAACCGCACGCTGTCGGACGTGAACGTGATGGTCAACGAGGCGCTGGAGCTCGCGGAGATCGAGCTGCGCCGCCGCAACGTGCGCCTGTCGCATTACGTCGCGGCGCGGCTGCCCAAGCTGATGGTCGATCCGATCCTGATCGAGCAGGTGCTGGTGAACCTGCTGAAGAACGCGGCCGAATCGATCGAACACGCGAAGCGGCCGGTGAGCCGCCGCAGCGTCGAGCTGCGGGTGATCCCGCGGCAGCTCGACGAGCAGTCGGTGGTCGAGTTCTCCGTGCTCGACTCGGGCTCGGGACTCGCGCCGGAAGTGATGGACCGCCTGTACGAAGCCTTCTTCTCGACGAAGGTCGAGGGCATGGGCATCGGCCTCAACCTCTGCCGCACCATCGTCGAGTCGCACCACGGCAGGATGCAGGCGGAGAACATCTACAATGCGGGCGAAGTGGTGGGCTGCCGGTTTTCCTTCTGGATACCTGTCTCCGGCGCTATCACTTCCATAGTGGGCAAGGACGCTGGGGTGGTTGCTTGAACCGCCGGGCCGCTCCCAAGGCGAAATCCGGAGCGCGCAGCGCGGAGGTGATCGAATGAGTTTGATTCCCAAGAAGGGCACGGTCTACGTCGTCGACGACGACGAGGCGGTGCGTGACTCCCTGCAGTGGCTGCTCGAGGGCAAGGACTATCGCGTCCGCTGCTTCGATTCCGCCGAGTCCTTTCTTGCCCGCTACGACCCGCGCGAAGTCGCCTGCCTGATCGTGGACATCCGCATGGGCGGCATGACGGGGCTCGAACTGCAGGACCGCCTTGTCGAGCGCAAGTCGCCGCTGCCCATCGTCTTCATCACCGGCCACGGCGACGTGCCCATGGCGGTGAACACGATGAAGAAGGGCGCGATGGATTTCATCCAGAAGCCCTTCAAGGAAGACGAGCTCGTGTCGCTTGTCGAGCGCATGCTGGAGCGCGCGAAGGACACCTTCGCCGACTACCAGAGCCAGGCCAGCCGCGACGCGCTGCTTTCGAAACTCACTTCGCGCGAAGCTCAGGTCCTGGAGCGCATCGTCGCCGGCCGCCTGAACAAGCAGATCGCCGACGACCTGGGCATCAGCATCAAGACGGTGGAGGCGCACCGCGCCAACATCATGGAAAAGCTCAACGCGAACACGGTCGCCGACTTGCTGAAGATCGCCCTGGGGCAGAACGCGCCCAAAGGCTGAGACCCGCAAGAGAATGACCGCACAACTCATCGACGGCAACGCACTCGCGAAGTCCATGCGCGAAGGCGCGATCGCGCGCGGCGAGAAGCTGAGGGCGCAGGGCGTCCAGCCCCACCTCGCCATCGTCCTCGTCGGCGAAGATCCGGCCAGCCAGGTCTACGTGAAGCACAAGGTGGCCGACAGCGAGCAGACCGGCCTGCGGGCGACGCTCGAGCGTTACCCGGCCGACATGAGCGAGGCCGAGCTCCTGCTGCGCATCCACGCCCTCAACGTCGACAACGGCATCCACGGCATCCTCGTCCAGTTGCCGTTGCCCAGTCACATGGACAGCCAGAAGGTGATCGAGGCGATCTCGCCGGCGAAGGACGTCGACGGCTTTCACGTGTCGAGTGCCGGCGCGCTCATGGTGGGTCGCCCCGGTTTCTGGCCCTGCACCCCGCACGGCTGCCTGAAGATGCTCGACAGCATCGGCTACGACCTGCGCGGCAAGCATGCGGTGGTCATCGGCCGCAGCAACATCGTCGGCAAGCCGATGGCCATGATGCTGCTCGGACGCGACGCCACCGTCACCATCTGCCACAGCCGCACGGCCGACCTGAAGGCCTTGACGCTGCAGGCCGATGTCGTGGTCGCCGCCGTCGGCAAGCGCAACGTGCTCACCGCCGACATGGTGAAGCCGGGCGCCGTCGTGATCGACGTCGGGATGAACCGCAACGACGAAGGCAAGCTCTGCGGCGACGTCGATTTCGACGGCGTGAAGCAGGTGGCGGGCTGGATCACGCCCGTGCCCGGCGGCGTGGGGCCCATGACGCGCGCGATGCTGCTCGTCAATACGCTGGAAGCGGCGGAGCGCGCGACGCGCTGATCGCCGCGATGGGCATCGTCAATCGCCGCGGACGTTGAAACCGCGGCGCCTGCCGCAAAATGCCGGGGATGAGCAATCCCCTCCTCGACTTCCAGGACCTTCCCCTCTTCGACAAGGTCACGCCCGAGCACGTCGGCCCCGCCATGGACGAACTGCTCGCACAGGCGCAGCAGGCGCTCGACACCGTCGTGCAGCCGCACTTCCCGGCGCGCTGGGAGGACATCGCGCGCGTGCTCGACGTCGCCACCGAGCGGCTCGGCCGCGCCTGGGGCGTGGTGGGACACCTGAACGCCGTGGCGGACACCCCGGAACTGCGCGCCGCCTACAACGAAGCGCTGCCCCGCGTCACCGAGTTCTGGACGCGCCTGGGCGCCGACGAGCGCCTTTATGCGAAGTACAAGGCCATCGACCCCGCGACCCTTTCCGACGCACAGAAGCAGGCGCACAAGAATGCCATCCGCAACTTCGTGCTGTCGGGCGCGGAGCTCACGGGCGCGGCCAAGGCGCGCTTCGCGGCGATCCAGGAGCGGCAGGCCGAACTCAGCCAGAAGTTCAGCGAAAACGCGCTCGACGCGACCGACAGCTATGCGTACTACGCGCGCGAGGACGAACTCGACGGCGTGCCGGCCGACGTGCTGCACACGGCGCGCGCGGCTGCGGAGGCCGAGGGCAAGGACGGCTACAAGCTCACGCTCAAGATGCCGTGCTACCTGCCCGTCATGCAGTTCGGCCGCAACGGCGCGCTGCGGCAGCGCCTGTACCGCGCCTACGTCACCCGCGCGAGCGACCAGGGCGACCCGAAATTCGACAACTCCGCGCTGATCGGCGAGATCCTCTCGCTGCGCCGCGAGGAGTCGCAATTGCTCGGATACAAGAACTTCGCCGAAGTCTCGCTCGTGCCCAAGATGGCGCAGTCGCCCCAGCAGGTCGTCACCTTCCTGCGCGATCTCGCGAAGCGCGCGCGGCCATACGCCGAACGCGACGTCGCCGACATGCGCGACTTCGCGAAACAGAAGCTGGGCATGGCCGATCCGCAGGCCTGGGACTGGCCCTACGTGGCCGAGAAGCTCAAGGAGGACCGCTATTCCTTCAGCGAACTGGAGGTCAAGCAGTACTTCACCGCGCCGAAGGTGCTCGCGGGCCTGTTCAAGATCATCGAGACGCTGTTCGAAGTGTCGATCCGCCGTGACTACGCGCCGGTGTGGAACCCCGGCGTGGAGTTCTACCGCATCGAACGCGGCAGCCAGCTCGTGGGGCAGTTCTACCTCGATCAGCCTTCCCGCACGGGCAAGCGGGGCGGCGCGTGGATGGACGACGTGCGCGCACGCTGGACGCGCCCCGACGGCGGCGGGCTGCAGACGCCCGTGGCGCATCTCGTGTGCAACTTCGCGGACGGCGTCGACGGCAAGCCCGCCCTGCTCACGCACGACGACGTCATCACCCTGTTCCACGAATCGGGCCACGGCCTGCACCATATGCTGACGCAGGTGGACGAGCGCGACGTCTCGGGCATCAGCGGCGTGGAGTGGGACGCCGTGGAGCTGCCCAGCCAGTTCATGGAGAACTTCTGCTGGGAATGGGGCGTGCTGAAGCACATGACCTCGCACGTCGACACCGGCGAGCCGCTGCCGCGCGAGCTGTTCGACAAGATGCTGGCCGCGAAGAATTTCCAGAGCGGGCTCGGCACGCTGCGGCAGATCGAATTCGCGCTCTTCGACATGCTGGTCCACACCGACCACGACCCGAAGGCCGACATCATGCCGCTGCTCGCGAGCGTGCGCGACGAGGTATCGGTGTTGCATCCGCCCGCCTTCAACCGCATGGCGCACACGTTCAGTCACATCTTCGCGGGCGGATACGCAGCCGGTTACTACAGCTACAAATGGGCCGAGGTCCTGTCCGCCGATGCCTATGCGGCATTCGAGGAGACGTCGGGCGAAGACGGCACGCCCAGTGTGGAAACGGGGCGAAAATACCGCGAAGCCATCCTCGAGACCGGGGGCAGCCGTCCCGCGCTGGAGTCCTTCAAGGCCTTCCGCGGACGCGAGCCCTCGCTCGACGCCCTGTTGCGCCACCAGGGCATGGCCTAGACAATGAATCGTCGCGAAGCGAACCAGCCGGAGAATCCCATCATGACATTCGCCCGTCCCGCAGCGGCCCTCGTGATCGGCATTGCCGCCGCGTGGAGCACCGTCGCGGATGCCCAGCAGGTCTTCCGTATCGTCGGTCCCGACGGCAAGGTGACTTTCTCGGACCGCCCGCCACCTTCGACTTCGAACGCGAAGTCGACGGCCGCGCCGGTCACCGCGCCCGTCACCGCAACAGGTGCCCAAGACGCCACCGCGGCGCTGCCGTTCGAGGTGCGCACCGTCGCGGCCCGCTATCCGGTCGTTCTGTACTCATCGGCCACCTGCCCCCCCTGCAGCACGGCCCGCGGCTTCCTGACCGGCCGCGGCATTCCGTACGCCGAGCGCACGATCGTCTCGGTCGAGGACCTGGAAGCGCTCAAGCGCATCTCGGGCGCGCCGACGCTGCCCTTCCTCACGATCGGGAGCCAGCAACTGCGGGGCTTTTCCGAAGTCGAGTGGACGCAGTTCCTGGACGCCGCGGGCTACCCGAAGACCTCGCGCCTGCCGGCCTCCTATCGCAACCCGCCGCCCGCGCCGCTCGTCGCCGTGCAGCAGCCCCCGGTGGCGCCCCCGCCATCCAGCGAGGTCGCCGCTCCGCCCGCGCCCGTGCAGGCGCCCGCCGGACCGGGCCCGGACAACCCGACGGGGATACGGTTCTAGCTAGAAGTCGAGAGTGACCACGCCGCGCGACGTGCCAAGCAGGCACACCGCGGCTTTCTGACGAGCGAACACGCCGACCGTGACGACGCCGGCCCACTGATTCACCTCGGCTTCGAAGCCCGCCGCATCGGCGATGCGAAGGCCCGTGACGTCGAGGATGTGCTGGCCGTTGTCGGTGACGAGCGGCGCGCCATCGCGCAGGCGGACCTTCGCCTCGCCGCCCTGCGCGGCGAACCTGCGCACGATCGCCTGCGTCGCCATCGGGATCACCTCCACCGGCAGCGGAAAGCCCCCCAGCACCTCGACGCGCTTGGACTCGTCGGCGATACAGACGAAGCGGCGCGACTGCGCGGCCACGATCTTCTCGCGCGTGAGCGCCGCGCCCCCGCCCTTGATCATGCAGCCGCGGGGGTCGATCTCGTCGGCGCCGTCGATGTAGACGGCGAGTTCGCCGACCTCGTTGCAGTCGAACACGCGGATGCCCAGCGCCTGCAGGCGCTCGGTGGACGCAGTGGAGCTCGACACCGCGCCGGGGATGGTGTCCTTCACCGAGGCGAGGGCCTCGATGAACTTGTTGACGGTGGAGCCCGTGCCCACGCCGACGATCTCGCCGGGCACCACGTACGCCAGCGCGGCCCGGCCGACGAGCGCCTTCAATTCGTCCTGTGTCATTTGCGACAATCCTAGCCGATGTCCCTGTTCCCCTACTCCCTCGCGCGGCCCTTCCTGTTCGGCCTCGACCCCGAGACCGCGCACGAACTCACGCTGGCCTCGCTCGCGCGGCTGCAGGGCACACCCCTGCAACTCGCGTATTGCAACGCGTTCGTCGAAGACCCTGTGACGCTCGCGGGCCTGCGGTTTCCCAACCGCGTCGGACTCGCGGCGGGCCTCGACAAGAACGCGCGCTGCATCGATGCGCTGGGCGGCATGGGCTTCGGCTTCGTCGAGGTCGGCACCGTCACGCCGAAGCCGCAACCGGGCAACCCCAAGCCGCGCATGTTCCGCCTGCCGCAGGCCGATGCGCTCATCAACCGCCTCGGCTTCAACAATGACGGGCTCGACGCCTTCGTCGCCAACGTGCAGCGCTCGTCGTTCCGCTCGCGCGGACGATTGCTCGGGCTCAACATCGGCAAGAACGCCTCCACGCCCATCGATCAGGCGGTGACCGACTACGGCATCGGCCTCGAAGCCGTGTACCCGCACGCCGACTACGTGACGGTGAACATCTCCAGCCCCAATACGCAGAACCTGCGCAGCCTGCAGAGCGACGAAGCGCTCGGAGGCCTGCTGGCCACGCTCGCCTCGCAGCGCGAGGCGCTGGCGCAGCGGCACGGGCGGCGCGTGCCCCTGTTTGTGAAGATCGCGCCGGACCTCGACGAACCGCAGGTCGACGCCATCGCGAATGCGCTGCACCGCTACCGCATGGACGGCGTGATCGCCACCAACACCACGATCGCGCGCGACGCCGTCAAAGGGCTGCCGCATGCCGAGGAAGCGGGCGGCCTGAGCGGCGCGCCCGTGCGGGAGGCGAGCAACCGCGTGATCGCGAAGCTGCGCGCGGCGCTCGGCAAGGGCTTTCCCATCATTGGCGTGGGGGGCGTGATGAGCGCGCAGGACGCCGTGGACAAGATCCAGGCCGGCGCCGACGTCGTGCAGATCTACACTGGCCTCATCTACCGCGGCCCGCAGCTGGTGGACCAGGCGGCGCGGGCACTCAAGCGGCTGGGCAGGCCCTGAGCGCGCCGGCTTTCGCGCGGGTGAAGACGGCTCCCTTCAAAGCGCCCGCGAAACGACAACCTTGACGCCGTATTGCCGGCCCGGCGCCGGCTCGAAAAACCGCGCATTGCCTTCGTTCACGATGATCGAGCCGGCGTAGCGACGGTTCGCAAGGTTGTCCGCGCGCAGGGCCGCCTCGATCTTCCACGTCGGTGTGTCCCACCGGTAGCCGGCGTGCGCCGCGAGCGTGACGTAAGACGGCGCGGCGTCGCTGTTCGCATCGTTCACGTAGACCTTGCCCGATGCGCGCAGCTCGACGCCCGCCCGCCAGCCTCGCGGCGGCAGCCAGTTCGCTTCGAGGGCGGTGAACGAGCGCGCGATGCCGGGCATGCGATTTCCGGCGGGGATGACCGCCGTGGGTGTCGTACACGGCGTCGCCGCGCACGTGCGGAAGGCCTCGCGGTAGCGCGCATCGAGCCAGGTCTGAGCGAACTGCAACTGCCAGTGCGACGCGAGGTTCACGCCCGCGCCGAGCTCGATGCCGCGCCGCCGCGTCTCGCCCGCGTTCTGGAAAGTGCTGCGTCCGCCGCTGTTGGTCTGCGTCACGAGCTCGTCTTTCGTGCGCGTCTCGAAGACGGCCGCGGACCACTCGACGCGCATCGGAGCGCCGCGCGGCGAGCGGCCCTTGAAGCCCGCTTCGAGGTTGCGGCTGCTTGAGGGTTCCAGGGAGAAATTGAGTCCGGGCCGGCCGTCGGGGCGGTAGGAAAGCTCATTGAACGTCGGCGTCTCGAATCCGCGGCCCGCCGAGGCGTAGGCATGCAGCAGGGGCGAGATTGCCCACATCGCGCCCACCACCGGGAGCGTGGCCGCGTACCGCGCGCTGCCGCTGTCGTCGCCGTTCGCCCCGGCAATGTACCGGTCGCTCGAACGAAAGCGAACGCTGCTGCGGCGCACGCCCACGTTCAGCGTCCACGCGGGCGCGGGCTTCCACGTGAGCTGCGCGTACGGATCGAGGTTGGCGACCTCGTTGTCCTCGTCGCGGCGCAGCGCCCCCTGCACGCCGAGCGTCGGGCCGATGAAGTTCTGCCATCCGCGCCGGGTTTCCCACAGGCGGTCGTGGGCCAGGCCGATGACCCACTCGAGCGAGGAACCCCGGGCATGCCCTGGATTCCCGCCTTCGCGGGAATGACGATCCGGGGCTTCCACGCGCGAGGTCCAGCGAAGATCGAATCCGGCATAGTGCCGCCCCAGATCGATGACTCCGCCGGCATGCAGCGGACTCGCCTGCGCCGTCGCCGGGATCGCCTGGTATTGCCAGGTCGTGCGGTCGCCGCCATAGACCATCGCGCGGAAGCGGTCCTGCGCCGACACGCGGTATTCGTGAACGAGACCGAGCTGGGCCTGGCGCACCGTCTTGCGCGTGTCGAAGGCAAGCGCCGCGGCATCCGCGCTGCGCGGCCGCACGTCGAACTGCGCGCGAGAGAGACCGAGCGGATCGTCCGCCCGCAGGTCCATTGCGTTCGCAACCAGCGTCCAGTCGCTGTCCACGCGCGGCTTCCAGTCGAAACGCGCATTGCCCACCGCCCGCGAAGCGCCGCTCTGCTCGCGCCAGCCGTCGGTGGAGAAACGGCTCGCACTCACGGTGTAGCCCAGGGCGCCGCTCGAGCCGCTCACGCGCACCGCGGGCCTGAGCAGCCCGTCGCTGCCCGCGACCACGCTGGTCGTCGCCTGCGGTGCGCCGGCGCCCTCTTCCGTGAACACCTGCACGACGCCGCCCGACGAGTTGCCGTACAGCGCCGAGAACGGGCCACGCAGGACTTCGACGCGGCCTGCCGACGACAGGTCGAAATGGGAGAGCTGACCCTGCCCGTCGGGCAGGGTCGCGGGAATGCCGTCGACGTACAGCCGCACGCCGCGCACGCCGAAGGTCGAGCGCGCGCCGAAGCCGCGGATGGACAGTTGCAGGTCCTGCGCGAGGTTCTGGCGGTCGCGCGCGGCGACGCCGGGCACGACCGCCAGCGATTCGGACAGCTGCACCTCCGCACGCCCGCCCGCGCGAAGGCGCTCGCCGTCGACAACGTCCACCGAAGCGGGTACGTCGAAAGGCGCGGCCTCGGAGCGCGTTGCGCTCACCGTCACCGGCGGCAGGGCGGACTGCGCGAACGCGCCGGTGGCAAGCCCGGCCACGAGCACGAAGGACAGCGCACCGCCGCGCACCATCAGGCGAGGCGCCGCGGGTCGGTGCGCAACAGCAATTCGACGAGCGAGCGCAGATCGCGCTTGAGCTTGTCCGCGCCCGCGTGGAGCGCGAACGAGTTCTCGTCCATGTACAGCTTGCGGTTCACCTCGACCTGGATGCTGTGCCGATCGCGTGCCGGGTCGCTGTGGCGCCGCACGAGCTCGACGCCCTTGTACGGGTCGTTGTAGGCGACGTCGTAGCCTAGCGCGCGCAGATGCTCGCCGATCAGGTGCGACAGGCGCGGGTCGGCTGTCGTCCCGTCGCGGTCGCCGATCACGAAATCGGGATGCGCCACGCCGGGATTGCCCGTCGCATGGGTGCCCGCGAACGAAGGCATCGAGTGGCAGTTGACGTGAATGCTGTAACCATGGCGCGCATGCGCCTCGTCGACGGCCTTCGCCACCGCGTCGTGATAGGGCGTCCAGCCGCTCGCGATGCGCCGCCGGATTTCGTCGGCCCCGAGCTTGCGGTCGTAGATGGGCACGCCGTCATCGGTGAGGCGCCAGACGAGGCCCTTGCCCAGGCGGACCTTCGCAAGCAGCGCGTCGTCGCTCGGCACCGGCCCGTCCCAGGGACCCTCGATCATGTCGACGTCGATTTCGCTCGTGTCGCGGTTGACGTCGAGCCAGCTGCGCGGAAACAGCGCCTCGACCCAGGCCACGCCGAGTCCGGCGGCGAAGTCGTACAGCTTCTCGACGTGCGTGTCCTCCGCGCGCCGCAGCTCGGCGAGGTCGCAGGCATGGCCGAAGTCGTCGGGATAGTCCACGCCGCTGTGCGGCGAGTCGAGCACGAGCGGCGTGCGTCCGGAACCCGTGCGAAGCAGTGTTTTCATACTCCGGCATTGTGTCGCAGCGCGTAGCTCGGCAGGTATGATCGGACCCACTTCGCAGGAGTTGTTCGATGAGTCTTGGATTCTTGAAGTCGAAGAAGGCCGATCTGTCGCGTTTGCAGGCAGCGGTCGAATCCAATCCGATGGACGACACGCTCGGCCGCGCCATCGACGCCGCCACCTGGGACGTCCTGGCCGAATATCTCACCCCGCTCCAGGCCGACCGCGGCCACATCCTCATCGCGCAGGGCGCCCTCGACCGCAGCATCTATTTCGTGGAGAGCGGGCAGCTGCGGGTTCACCGCGGCCATGAAAAAGGCCAGCTGCAGCTGGCCATCCTGGGTCCGGGCGCGATCGTCGGCGAGGGCTCGTTCTTCTCGACCATCGAGCGCAGCGCGACCGTTCAGGCCGTGAAGCCATGCGTGCTGTGGGAGTTGACGCCGAGCCGATTCGAAGACATCTCCAAGAAGCATCCGCAGGCGGCGCTGACCGTGGCGATGGCGCTGGGCGCGGTGCTGTCCACACGCATGCTCGACGTCGCCCGCAAAATCTCGATCACCTGAAGCGGCCCTCTTCGCAGGCACCCGCGGAACCGGCTCTGCCGGGCCGCTGGGTGCGCCCCCTCGAGGGGGAGAGCGCCGCAAGGCGCTTCGGGGGTGGGTCGATTACTCGGTGTCCGCCGAGACTTCGCGCGTGGAGCGGTTGTACTTCAGCGTGATCTTGTTCAGGTCGCAGAGGTCGAACTCTTCCCAGGTCACCTTGGAGCCGTCGTCGTCGAACACGACCATCAGGTCCTGCTTGCAGGCGGCCTTGTCGGAGAAGCGGAAGAGCTTGCTCTTGCCCTTCTCCAGGATGCCGTCGCCCATGCGATCGTTGCCCCAGTTGTTGCGCTTCGACGGCGAGATGTAGACCTCGCGGATGTCGTAGCCGGTGCGGTTGACCAGCGTGAAGTCGGCGTCGCCGGCGAATGCATGGCTCGAAATCATGGCGGCCGCGAGCATCGGCAGCATCAGGAACTTGTTCACTTCTCTAACCCTCTTCGTTGCGCAGGATCGCGCCGGGCCATGGTCGCGCCGAATGCAAGGGAATGCAACGACGCGCTGTCGCGCGCGTTGCGGAAAACCAGCGCTAATCCTTTGGCTGACCGGAGAGGTCAGAAACCGGCGCGATAGCCGATGCTGAAGATGTTGATGTTCTTCGACGAATACTCGACGCTCGGCGCGCCGCCGGAGCCCAGCCCCGGAACGTGCAGCAAGGTGTACTGCGCGAGGAGGTGCTGGTTGTTCTGGATCTCGTATTCCGCGCCCAGGCGCAGCTGGTAGACGAGGCCGTCGTCGCTCACGCCGCGAAAGCAGTTGCAGCCCGAGATGGTGGGCAGCGTCGGCAGCTTCACGCGGCCCCAGCCGATGCCCGCGCCGATGTAGGCCGTGGTGCGGTTCGCGACCTCGAACGTGCGGTAAGCGTTGACGGTCAGCGCGTCGTAGGAGCCCTTGCCCGAGGCCGCCTGCGAGAAGCCGCCGAGCGTCATGCGGTCGATGTCCATCCGACCGTGCTGGTACTCGACCTCGAAGCGCGCATTCTCGGTGCGGCGGCCGGCCATGAGGCCGAAGTGCAGGCCGCGGTCGAGGCGCAATTCGCCGGCCGTCGTGGGTCCGCCGAAGTTCACGTCCGCCGACCAGTCCTTGACGTCGTTCACGCCGCCGTGGATGCCGGCATACCAGTGCGGCACCGGCGCCGCGCGGCGCTGCTGCGCATGGGACGCGAGCGGTAGGGCAGCGCAGAGCGCCAGCGAGACGAGGAGAAGTTTGCTTTTCATCGGGAAGTCTGCCTTGTCGTTGTCGTGGCTCAAATCATTACACGAAAAATCATACGAACGCGGTGCCGAACACGGCATTGAGCTCGGCGGCCGTGGCCTGGGTGCCATGGGCGATGCCGGTGAGCGCCACGCGCGCGAGGTAGTCCTGTTCCGCCGCCTCGACGAAGCCGGCGTCCACGCTGCTGGCATACGTGCCCGCGAGCTGCCGCACCAGCGCCTGGATTTCGGCGTTGCCCTGGTTGGCGATCAGGTACGCCTCCGCGTCGAAGACGAAGGCCGTCGTGCGCGTCGTCTGGAACTGCGCGCCGAGCTTCGCGTAGCCCTGCGCCTCCAGACCCCACACCTCGGCTTCCGCCTCGGTCATGAGCTGCGTGATGCCGGCCGTGTTCAGGTACAGGTGGAACGTGTCGCCCACGCCCTGCCCCGGCAGTGCCGCCATGAAGCCGGCCGCATCCGGCATGAGCACGTAGCACGCATACGGGTCGGGCACGCCCTCGGCGCCGAAGAACCAGTCGGAGGTGAAGGGTTGGTTCTTCGCGAAGACGCGCTGGCCGCCGTCGCCGGCCGCGAGCGAGTCGAAGCGCACGCCCTCGAACAGGTTGCCGGTGCCGCGCGCGACCGAAGCCGCCTCGGTCGCGTTCGTCGTGTAGTAGCGATCGCCGCTCGCGAGGCGGATGCTCCACACCGGCGTGCCTTCGCGCAGCGTCAGCACGCCCGGATCCACGATGGTCCCGTTCGCGATGCCATCGTCGTCGCCCGGGCCGCCGTCGGTGAACGTGATCACCACGCGGTCGACCTTGCCGTCGCCGTTGGTGTCGAGCAGGGTCGCGCCGTCGTCGAGCGTGTCGAGATTCTGGTCGTCCAGGTAGTCGAACCAGCTCTCGGTCAACGCATTCCACTTCATGTAGCTGTCCGCGTTCACGCCCATCGGCAGCTCCAGCACGATGCGCGTCTGCAGGCCGGGGCGCGACGTGTCCATGTCGGCGAGCCCGTCGACCCCGGCCTGGGCGAACGTGGTGTCGCCTTGCCACGACGTCACGGAAAAATCGAACACGGGCGTGGCCGCGACGATGTTCTGGGGCAGCGGCGCGGGCAATGCCTTGAGCACGATGTCGAGAAGTTGCGCGCCTTCGTCGAGCAACACGGGGCCGCCGGGGTCGCGCGATGTCAACGTTCCCGAAAGGATCGCGCCGAACGACTCGGTCGAGGCGTCCTTGGCCTTGTTGAACTCCTCCAGTGTCGTGACCGGCAGCTGCGCCACGTTGTTCTGGTCCCAGTCGGGCTTGCCGTCCTTGTTGAAGTCGCCTCCGTTGGCCGCGTTCTCCGTGGAGGGCATGACGCCGTCGCGGTCGGTGATGACCGTCACGTTCACCGGCGCTCTTCCCTTCACGCTGCCGTCGGGCGCGATGATCTCCGCCATGAACACGTACACGCCGTCGTCGATCGCGACGGTCGGGATGTTCACCGTGCCTTTCTTCACGTCCTCGGGCGTCACCCCGGTCGTGCCGATCTGCTGACCCTGGTCGTTCACCAGGCGCGCCGTGTCGCCGGTCGCGATGACGCCGGCAGCCCTCACCTCGAACTTCGGATCGAGGATGCTGGTGACCTTGTCGTCGGGCAGCGCGCCGTCGTCGCTGACCGGGTCGAGGTCGGCGCTGATGGGCGGCGGCGGCGGAGGAGGCGGCGGCGGAGGCGGCGGCGGCGGCGGCGCCGGCGGCGGCGTGTCGTCGTCGGGGATGGCCGGCGTGATCAGCCCGCGGTCGTCGTACACCCGGCCGATGCCGTTGTCCACGATCGTCGAGGCTCCCCGCGCCGTGACCGTGGACGAGTACGTCGCCGTCAGCGTGAGCTTCTCCCGGCCTTCCAGCACCTTCGGATCGTCGTTCGTCGTCGGCACCGAGACGAAGAAGCTCGTGATGCCCGCCGGTATCGAGACGCTGCTGGCCGTCACCGGCAGCGCCGTCTTGATCCCGCCCGCGTAGTAGTACGCCGCGAAGTTGATGTCGTAGTCGTTGGCGTCGACCGTGTCGCCCGGCGCCCACAGCGAGATTCCCACGACCACCGCCGAGGTCGACGGCTGGTTCAGCGTCACCGTGTAGAGCGCGTTGCTGCCCTCGGATACGTCCGACTTGCCCGTGACGACCAGCCCGACGCTGTCGTCGTCCTGGTTGGTCACGGTGACCGTGCCGCTCTTGCTGTTGGCCCCGTCGTACGAGGCGTCGCCGCTCGTCGTGGCCGTGATGCCGTAGACGATGTTGCCGTCGATCAGCGTGTCGTCCAGTCCGCTCACCGTGATGGACTGCGCCTGGTCCCAGTTGTCCGGGGTGAAGGTCAGCGTGTCGCGCTCCAGGCTGCCTTCCGTGTCGTCCAGCCCCGTGAGCGTGACGATCACGTCGGCCACCGGCTTCGTGTTCAGCCGCAGCGTGAACGCGGCCGACTTGCCGTCCTCGCCCGTGGTGATGTCGCGCGTGTCGAAGGTCAGGCCGGCGGTGTCGTCGTCCTGGTTGGTGATCTGCACCGTCGCCGTCTTCGCGTTCGCCCCGTCGAAGCTGCCGTCCCCGCTGGTGGTGCCCGTGAGCGTGTAGACGATGTCGCCGTCCACCAGCGTGTCGTCCACGCCGCTGACCGTCACCGTTTGGTCGCTCGACCAGTTCGCCGCCGTGAAGGTCAGCCGCTCGGCCGACAGGCTGCCCTCGGTGGTGTCGAGCCCGCCGAGCGTGACGAAGACGTCTGCCGTGGGTTGCGCGTCCAGCCGCACCTTGAAGCTGGCCGTGCTGCCGCTCTCGCCCGTCACGAGGTTGCTGCCCGTGAAGCGCAGGCCCGCGCTGTCGTTGTCCTGGTTGACCACCGACACCGTGCCGCTTTGCGTGTTCGCCCCGGCGTACGCGCCGTCTCCGCTCGTGGTGGCCACCAGCGTGTAGCCGATGTCGCCGTCGACCAGCAGGTCGTCCACGCCCGTGACCGTGACGGTCTGCGTGACGTTCCAGTCGGCTGCCGTGAACGTGAGCGCGCTCGCCGAGAGTTCGCCCTCGGTGCCGTCCAGCCCCGTGAGGGTGACGACCACCGCATCCACCGGCTGCGTGTTCAGCCTCACCGTGAAGCTGTCGGCGGTGACGTTCTCGCTGGTGACGAGGCTCGTCTTGCCCAGCGCGATGCCGGCCGTTTCGTTGTCCGCGAGGGTCGCGGTGCCGCTCGCGCCGCCCGCGTTCTTCAGGCTGCCCGTCACGGCGCCCGTGGCCAGCTGGAACGTCTCGCTGCTCTCCACCTGCGAGTCGTCGATGGTGGCGATGCGCAGTTTCAGCGAGGTCTGGCCCGCCGCCAGCGTGACCGCCCCCGCCACGGTGGTCCACGTACCACCTCCGTCGGTGGAGGCTTCGAGCGCGCCGGACGCCGCGGTGTCGGTCCCGATGCTCGCCGTGCCGGACACGAGCGTGGGCGTGAAGCTCAGATTCGTGATCGAGGCGCGATCCAGGCTGACGGTGAACTCCGCAGTCGCGCCTTCCGCGATGGTGGTGTTCGAGACGCTGAGGGTCGGGCGGTCGTCGTCGCCCGCGCCGCCGCCAGGTCCCGGGTCGGGCTCGCCCTTGGGGTCGTAGCGCTTGCCCGTGCCGTCGTCCACGACGGTGGCCGTGCCGCTCGCGTTCGAGCCCGTGATGGCCGCTGCCAGCGTGAGCGTCTCGCCGCCTTCGTAGACGCTGTCCTGCGTGGTGGGTACCGCCACGTAGAACACCGTCTCGCCCGCCGGCAGGCTGATCGTGCCTCCCGTGATGGGCAGCGCCGTCTGCGTCGCCCCGACGTAGTAGTACGCCGTCATCGTCGCGCTATGGTCGCCCGCGCTCGTCGTGTCGCCCGCCGCACGCAGCGTGAGCGTGACGGTCGTCGCCGTGGCCGACGCGTTGCTCAGCGTGACGGTGTAGATCGAGTCGGTGCCTTCGGAGACGTCCGGCTTGCCCGTGACGGTGAGGCCCGCGCTGTCGTTGTCCGTGATGGTGGCCGTGCCTGTCGCGCCCGTCGGGTTCTTCACCGTGCCCGTGATGGCGCCCGTCGATAGCGTGAAGGTCTCGCTGGATTCGACGACCGCGTCTTCGGTGGTGGCCACGCGCAGCTTGATCGAGCTTTGCCCGGCCGCGATCGATACGGCGCCCGTGACCGTTGCCCACACCGTGCCGCCGTCGGTGGAGACTTGCAGGGCGGTCGCTGCCGATGTGTCGGTGCCGACGGTGGCGCTGCCGCTGGCAAGCGTGGGCGTGAAGCTGACCGCCGTGCTGGATGTCGTGTCGAGGCTGACGGTGAATTCGGCCTGCGCGCCTTCGGTCACGGTCGGGCTCGATACCGCGATGGTCGGGCGGTCGTCGTCGCCCGCGCCGCCTCCCGGTCCCGGGTCGGGGTCGCCCTTGGGGTCGTAGCGCTTGCCCGTGCCGTCGTCCACGATGGTGGCGGTGCCGCTCGCGTTCGAGCCCGTGATGGCCGCCGCCAGCGTGAGCGTTTCGCCGCCTTCGTAGACGCTGTCCTGCGTGGTGGGTACCGCCACGTAGAAGACGGTCTCGCCCGCCGGCAGGCTGATCGTGCCGCCCGTGATGGGCAGCGCCGTCTGCGTCGCCCCGACGTAGTAGTACGCCGTCATCGTCGCGCTATGGTCGCCCGCGCTCGTCGTGTCGCCCCCCGCGCGCAGCGTGAGCGTGACGGTCGTCGCCGTCGCCGACGCGTTGCTCAGCGTGACGGTGTAGATCGAGTCGGTGCCTTCGGAGACGTCCGGCTTGCCCGTGACCGTCAAGGTGCCAACTTCGTCATCCAGGTTCTTGACGTTGATCGTCGCGCTCTTCGCGTTCGCACCTGCGTACGTCGCATCGCCGCCCGTCGTGGCCGTCAGCGTGTACGTGATGTCGCCGTCGATCAGGCTGTCGTCGGCGCCCGTCACCGTGACCGTCTGCGCGGTGTTCCAGTTTGCCGTCGTGAACGTCAGCGTGCTCGCGCTCAGGGTGCCTTCGGTGGCATCAAGTCCTGTGAGCGTGACCGTGACGGTTCCGGCGGGGGCTTTGTCCAGAACGGCCGTGAAGGTCTTTGCCTGCCCCGTACCCGTCGCTTCCGTCGTCGTCAGCGTCGGCCCGCCGTTCAGCGTGATGCCCGAGACGTCATCGTCGACGTTGCAAACATTGATCGTCGCGCTCTTCGCGTTCGCGCCTGCGTACGTCGCGTCGCCACCCGTCGTGGCCGTCAGCGTGTACGTGATGTCGCCGTCGATCAGGCTGTCGTCGGCGCCCGTCACCGTGACCGTCTGCGCGGTGTTCCAGTTTGCCGTCGTGAACGTCAGCGTGCTCGTGTTCAGGCTGCCTTCTGTCGCGTCCAGGCCCGAAAGCGTGACGGTCACGCTGCCCGCTGGCGCTTTGTCCAGAACGGCCGTGAAGGTCTTTGCCTGCCCCGTACCCGTCGCTTCCGTCGTCGTCAGCGTCGGCCCGCCGTTCAGCGTGATGCCCGAGACGTCATCGTCGACGTTGCGAACATTGATCGTCGCGCTCTTCGCGTTCGCGCCTGCGTACGTCGCGTCGCCACCCGTCGTGGCCGTCAGCGTGTACGTGATGTCGCCGTCGATCAGGCTGTCGTCGACACCCGTCACCGTGACCGTCTGCGCCGTGTTCCAGTTCGCCGTCGTGAACGTCAGCGTGCTCGTGTTCAGGCTGCCTTCGGTCGCGTCCAGGCCCGAAAGTGTGACGGTCACGCTGCCCGCTGGCGCTTTGTCCAGAACGGCAGTGAACGTCTTCGTCTGCGCCGTGCCCGTCGCTTCCGTCGTCGTCAGCGTCGGCCCGCCCGTGAGCGTGATGCCCGAAACATCGTCGTCGACGTTCTTGACGTTGATCGTGGCGCTCTTCGCGTTCGTGCCCGCGTACGTCGCGTCACCACCCGTCGTGGCCGTCAGCGTGTACGTGATGTCGCCGTCGATCAGGCTGTCATCGGCGCCCGTCACCGTGACGGTCTGCGCGGTGTTCCAGTTCGCCGTCGTGAACGTCAGCGTGCTCGCGCTCAGGCTGCCTTCGGTCGCGTCCAGGCCCGAAAGCGTGACGGTCACGCTGCCGGCGGGCGCCTTGTCCAGGACCGCGGTGAAGGTCTTTGCCT
>NZ_JBFWNP010000017.1:0-94594 GCF_050250995.1 Ramlibacter sp. | reverse complement strand
GCCCGCCGCCACCGCCTTCGTTACGTCGGCGATGTTGCGCACCTGCGAGGTCAGGTTGCCGGCCATGAAGTTCACGGACTCGGTCAGGTCCTTCCAGGTGCCGGCCACGCCCTGCTCGTCGGCATGGCCGCCGAGCTTGCCTTCGGTGCCCACCTCACGCGCCACCCGCGTCACTTCCGAGGCGAACGAACGCAGCTGGTCCACCATCGTGTTGATGGTGTTCTTCAGTTCCAGGATTTCGCCCTTCACGTCCACCGTGATCTTCTTCGACAGGTCGCCGGCCGCCACGGCCATCGTCACTTCCGCGATGTTTCGCACCTGGGCGGTCAGGTTGCCCGCCATCGAGTTCACGGAGTCGGTCAGGTCTTTCCACGTGCCGGCCACGCCCTGCACGTCCGCCTGGCCGCCCAGCTTGCCTTCGGTGCCCACTTCGCGCGCCACGCGCGTCACTTCGGCCGCGAAGGTGCCGAGCTGCTGCACCATCTTGTTGATCGTCATGGCGGTCCGCAGGAACTCGCCCTCGAGCGCCCGGCCGTCGGCCTCGAGCGCCATCGACTTCGACAGGTCGCCCTGCGCCACCGCGCCGATCACGCGGGCCACTTCGGACGTCGGGTGAACGAGGTCGCCGATGAGCGAGTTGATGGACTCGGCCGACTCGCGCCAGAAGCCGGTCGCATTGGCGAGCAAGGCGCGCTCCTTCAGCTTGCCTTCCTTGCCGACCACGCGCGACAGGCGCGAGAGTTCGTGCGACATGCGCAGGTTTTCGGCAACGACGTCGTTGAAGGCGTCGGCCACCTTGCCGTAGGAGCCCGGCCAGTCGTGCGGAAGCTCGGCCTTTTCGTTGCCCTTGCGCAGGTCGTTGAGGGCCGTGAGCATGGTCTTGGTGCGGTCGGCGCCCAGCTCGACCTCGTCGAGCAGTCCGTTGACGGCCGCCACGTTGTCCTGCCAGAAGCCCGTGAGCTTGTCGTCGGGCAGCCTCCGGTTGATGCGGCTGCCGCTGTGCGCCGCATTCTCGAGGCTCTTGAGCCGATGATTCGTGCGTGCGGTCTGCGCCGAGAGTTCATTGAACTCCGTGGCGACCTTTCCCCACAGGCCGCCCCACTCCGTGGGCAGCGTGACTCCGTTTTCCCCGCGCCGAAAGGCGCTCAGGGCTTTGAGCACCATCTTCAGGTCGCCGTCGCGGTGGTCCGCGGGAGGCAGTTTCGCCAGCACTTCCATCTTGGTTTTCCCCTTCAACGGCTCCTCGCAGTCGCAGGACGCCACCCGACATCTTGATGGGCCAGGAATGGCTCAGCCTGTAGGATGAGGCTGACAGATGCGGTTTTTGGGTTCCTACACGACAGTAGCGGGTGCAGGGGCCGGCCAGAGCAGCTTGAACTGCGTGCGCGACTTCTCGAGCGCGTTGCACGATCGCATGGCGGCGATGACGCCGTCGAGGTCGTCGTAGTCGAACGCGGCGCTCCACTGCTGGATCTTCGTCATGGCCGCGAGAAACGGCTCGCAGTCGCCCTCGCGGGTGAGGACGCGAAGGCAGTCGAGGTACTCGTCCCGGAACAGGGTCGGCACGATGATCCGGCATGCGCCGGCGACACTGAGCTCCGCGTTCATGACGAGGCGCGCCAGGCGGCCATTGCCGTCGTTGAAGGGATGCACCTCGGCAACGATGAACATGACCAGGAGCGCGCGCGCAAGACCGGGCGGCACGCCGGGCAGCAGCCTCGAGCCTTCCACGAGCGTCCCCCGCACCTCGCGAGGCAGGACGAATTCGGTGTTCCCCGCCCGATTGGCCCGGTCCTTGAACTGGCCGGGGCCGACCTCCGGGCGCTCTTTCATCAGGTCCGCATGGCGCGCGCGCAACTGCTCCAGCGCGGGCTCGCCCGAGGCCAGCGTCTGGTTCGACCAGCCAGGCTCGACGATCTGCCGAAAGACGCCCAGTACGTCGTGCGAGTCCTTCGGACGCGAGGCGATCGGCTGGCCGTCGAGCACGAAGGCTCGCGCCTCTTCGACGCCGAATTCGGTGCCTTCGATGAAGTTGCTGAAGTACGACTCGAGGAAAGCGAAATTCAGGCGTGCCGCATGCGTCTTCGAGGGAGCAGGCGCATCCGGCAGCGACGTTGCACGCAGCCGCGCCGCGCACTTCTCGAAAAGCGCCAGTCGCTTGTGGTCATAGGGCAGCGCGGCCGACTTCGCCTTGCCGGCTTTCGTCGTGAGCTTGTGCGTGGACCGCGTCCCGAGAACACTCCCGATGAGCCCATCGAGCAGCTTGAACTCCCGCTCGAGCGCGAGTTCGGCTGCGAGGCCGCGCGCCTGATCGCGAAGCTCCAGCAGATGGCTCTCGCCGCGCGAGTCGCAGATGGTCAAGAGGCGCTCTTCCACCGCCTCCCGGCCGGCCGCCTTGTGAATGCGGGAGCGGCTTGTCGTGAGGTTCTCGAGCAGCAGGCGCGGACTCGAGGGGAAGTAGAGTTCGCGACCCGAGATGGGCATGTCGCCGGGGGCACGACCGGCAGCCTTGACCAGCACCACGGTCAGGCCGGGGAGTTGCACGGTGCGGTGGTAGGTGTAGCTGAGGTGGATGACGTCATCGACCGGGATGCCCCCGGCGAATGCACTGCGAAAGCCGATGACGGCACCCGGGAACAGGCCGGCAAGGACTCGGTTGCGTTCGCGAGCCACCAGCGACGGCCACTCCGCGGTCGGTGCGCTGCTTGCGAGTCCGGGCACGATCCGATGCGCATCCCCGCTCGAGATCCATCGCTGAAGCGCCCGCACTTCGCTGGCCGAGAGCTCCGAATACACATGCAGTGGGTTGTCCTGCAATGTCGTGTTTTTTAGAGCTGTCACGGCTGAACTGAGGGATTTGTCGTTTTTATTGTAGCAAAACCGACAAAATGTCGCTTTTATTGGAGCTAAATCAAAAGCAAAAGCCGCCCGAGGGCGGCCTTTGCTTCAAAGCCAGGCGCGAGACGCTTACTTCACAACTTCCTTCTTGCCGTCCTTGTACGTGTACAGGGTCGACGCGGCGTTCTTCAGTTCGCCGTTGGGCTCGAAGGCGATCTGCGCCGTCACGCCCTTGAAGGCGGTCTTGGCCAGCATCGGCACGTACTTCTTGGGGTCGGTGCTGTTGGCGCGCTTCATCGCGTCGACCAGCACGAACGTCGCGTCGTACGTGTAGGGGCTGTAGATCTGGAACTGGTTGGGGTACTTCTTGTCGTACTTTTCCTTCCAGGCCTTGCCGCCGGGCATCTTGTCCAGCGAGGCGCCGCCTTCGGCGCAGATCACGTTGCCCAGCGTCTTGGCGCCGCCGGAGAGCTTGGCGATCTCGGTCGTGCAGATGCCGTCGCCGCCGAAGAACTTGACGTCGCCCATGCCGAGCTGCTCGATCTGGCGCAGCATCGGGCCGCCTTGCGCGTCCATGCCGCCGTAGAAGATCGCGTCGGGCTTCTTGGCCTTGATGGCGGTCAGGATCGCCATGAAGTCCGTGGCCTTGTCGTTCGTGAACTGCGTGTCCACGACCTGCATGCCCTTGGCCTTCGCGGTCTTCGCGAAGATCTCGGCGACGCCCTGGCCATAGGCCGTGCGGTCGTCGATGACCGCGACCTTCTTGAGCTTGAGCTTGTCGGCCGCGTGCAGCGCGAGCGCCGCGCCCAGCGCGTTGTCGTTGGCGATGACGCGATACGTGGTCTTGTAGCCCGGCTTCGTCAGGGCGGGGTTGGTGGCGGCGCCCGTGACATGGGGGATGCCGCAGTCGTTGTAGACCTTGGACGCGGGGATGGTCGTGCCCGAGTTCAGGTGGCCGACGACGCCGGCGACCTTGCTGTCGCACAGCTTCTGGGCGGCTGCCGTGCCCTGCTTCGGGTCGGCCGCATCGTCTTCGGTCTGGATCTCGAACTTGACCTTCTTGCCGCCGATGGTGACGCCCTGCGCGTTCAGGTCCTCGATGGCCATGCGGACGCCGTTGTCGTTGTCCTTGCCGTAGTGGGCCTGCGGGCCGGACATCGGTGCGACGTGGCCGATCTTGACCACGACGTCTTGCGCCATGGCGATGCCGCTTGCTGCGGCAATGGCGGCGGCGACCGTCAATTTCAATTGCATGGATACCTCCAGAGGGTGGGGAAAGGTTGAGATGTTCTTGTGGCTCAACGGGCGGCACGATATCGCAATTTCCGGACCCGGACCATAGGGATAAATCCAAGGAGCATCAGGTCGGCGGAAGGGGCGGCACGCGCGTTGCTGCGAGCTCGTCTTCCAGCGCCTGACCCACCGCTTCGCGCACCACGGCCTCGACCTCCGCGCGCACGAGGGGGCCCAGGTTGCGCGTCTGTTCGAGCACCACGGAAGCGATGGCGTCGCGAAGGCGACGGTCGAGCGCGATGTCGACGCGCTGCATGATGCGATGGACCCATTCCTCCTCGAAGGCCGGATGGTCGACGGGCTGAGGGCTCGGCAGAGGCGCGGGCGTCGGCGTCGGCGCGGGTTCCGCGGAGACCGCGGGCGATGTCCGCGGCGACTTCACCACTTCGGTGAGCGTCGGGACGTAGCGCGGCGGCGTGCGCGACGCCATCAGCCCTCCCGCCCGGCGAGGTCGTGGCGCTGGATCGAATAGCCGCGGTCGGCGTAGTGCTTCCAGCGGCGGCGCGCGTCGGCGCGGTCGGCCTCGTCGGCCGTCACCACTTCGATCAGGCGCTCGAAGCCCTCGAAACCCTCGGGCACGGGCTGGCCGAGATTGACCAGCACCTCGCGGTGCGGTGCCTCGGCGAGCCCGTCCGCCAGCACGATGGGCGATGCGGCGACGACATCCTTCGTGCTGGTCGCGGCGTGGCAGTGCGGGATGAACTCGAGGGGCTCGAAGGTCCACAGCGTCACATCGAGCCGGCGCAACAGTTCGTCCGCGCCCGTCACCACGACGCGCGAGCCGCGCGAGCGCGCCTTGCGCAGCAGCCGGCAGGCGTAGCCGATCTTGTCGGGCGCGTTGAAGTGGAAGGCGACCTCGGTCATCGGACTGCGGAATTCCCCCGGTCGTTCAACGCTTCGTCCCCTTCGCCTTCTTCGCCACCGCGCCGCCCTGCTCCGCCTGCGACAGCAGGTATTCGAGCAGCAGCCCGACCGGCCGGCCGGTGCCGCTCTTGCCGGCGCCGCCCTTCCATGCCGTGCCCGCGATGTCGAGGTGCGCCCACGGATACTTGTCGGCAAACCGATGCAGGAACTTCGCCGCCGTGATCGCGCCGCCCGCGCGGCCCCCCACGTTCGCGACGTCCGCGAAATTGCTCTTGAGCCCTTCGCCGTACTCGTCGTCGAGCGGCATGCGCCAGGCGGGGTCGAGCGCGGCATCGCCGGCCGCCAGCAGCGCATCGGCCAGCGCATCGTCGCTGGAGAACAACCCGCTGCGCACCGCGCCGAGCGCGATCACGCACGCGCCGGTCAACGTGGCGATGTCCACCACCGCCCGGGGCTTGAAGCGCTCGGCATAGGTGAGCGCGTCGCACAGGATCAGGCGGCCTTCGGCGTCGGTGTTCAACACCTCGATGGTCTGGCCCGAGAGGCTCTGGAGGATGTCGCCCGGCTTGTACGCGCCGCCGTCGGGCATGTTCTCGCAGGCGGGGATGAGGCCCACGACGTTCAGGCGCGGCCGCAGCTCGGCCAGCGCGCGAAACGTGCCCAGCACGCTCGCCGCGCCCCCCATGTCGAACTTCATCTCGTCCATCTCGGGCGCGGGCTTGATCGAGATGCCGCCCGTGTCGAAGGTGATGCCCTTGCCGACGAGCACGACCGGAGCGTCCGTCTTCGCGGCGCCTTCGTAGCGCATCACGATGAAGCGCAGAGGCTCGTCGGAGCCCTTCGCGACGCTCATGAACGAGCCCATGCCGATCTTCTCGACTTCCTTCGGCCCCAGCACCTCGCAGCCGAACTTGAACGCCTTGGAGAGCTTGCGCGCCTCTTCGCCCAGCCGCGTGGGCGTGGCGTGGTTGGGCGGAAGGTTGGCGAGCTCGCGCGCGAACTCGATGCCCGCGGCGGCGGCGCGCGCGCGCTCGAATGCGGGCTTGTGCGCCGCCGCATCGGCCACGCCGATGATCACGCGCTCGAGCTCGCGCCCTTCCGGCTTGGACTTCGTGGCGACATAGACGTAGCTGCTGTCGGCCGTGCCGCAGACGGCGGCGCGCACCGCGGCGTCGCCCGAACCCTCGGGCAGCAGGATCGCGAGGCGCTTCGCCTTGCTGCCGCGCAGCGCGGACATGGCCGCCTGCACGCCGCTCTGGACGCGCTTGCCGCTGCCGTCGCCCACGCCGGCCAGCACCACGCGGGTGGCCGCGATGCCCTCGGCGCGGTAGGCGTGCAGGAGCTTGCCGGCCTTGGTGTCGAGGTCGCCGGCCGCCACGGCGGTCGCGGCAAGGCGGGCAACGGCGTCCTGCGCCTTCCCCGCCTTCGCGCCCTTCATGCTTTCGCCCACGAGGACGACCAGCACGTCGCACTTCTCGGCAGCGGCCTGCGCCGCGGTCATCGTCTTGAGTTCGAAGTCCATAATCGCTGTTGTTTCTCTTTCGCGCGTGATGCGCAGGACCTGTCGATCAGGTGCGCCCGATGTTATTCCATTCATCCGTTCGCAAGGAGCTGGCCCGCAGCTTCGGCGCCACCCTGGTGGTGCTGGTCACCATCGTGATGACGATGACGCTGATCCGCACGCTCAGCCAGGCGAGCCGTGGCAGCGTCAACCCGCAGGAAGTCATGATGGTGATGGGCTACACGGTGCTGGGCTACCTCGCGCCGGTGCTCACGCTGAGCCTCTTCACCTCCATCGTCGCCACGCTCTCGCGGATGTACCGCGACAGTGAAATGGCAATCTGGTTCTCGGCTGGCCGCGGCCTGTCCGCATTCCTCTCCCCCCTGTTCCAGTTCGCCTGGCCGGTGCTGCTCGTCGTCGCGGTGCTCGCGCTGGGCATCTGGCCCTGGGCCAACCAGCAGACGCAGGAGCTGCGCGAGCGCTACGGCCGCCGCGGCGACCTCGAGCGCGTCGCCCCCGGCCAGTTCCAGGAGTCGGCGAGCGGGCGGCGCGTGTTCTTCCTCGACAAGGACACGCCCGACAACAAGTCGGGCCGCAACATCTTCATCTCGACCATCGAGAAGGGCAAGGAGACCGTGACGTCCGCCCGCGCCGGACGCATCGTCGCGCGCGGCGACGACCCCTTCCTCGTCCTGTCCAACGGCCAGCGGCTCGAGAGCTCGCTCACGGGCCAGGGCATGCGGATCAGCGAGTTCGAGGAGCACGGCGCGCGCGTCGGCGCCGGCGTGCTGGGCGGCCCCGACGACCTGCCGGCCAAGACCCGCTCGACGCTCACGCTGCTCACGGAGCTCTCGCCCGTGAACCGCGCCGAGCTCGCCTGGCGCATCGGCCTGGCGCTGGCCGCGCTCAACTTCGTGATCCTCGCGATCACCGTGTCGAGCGTGAACCCGCGCGTGGGCCGAAGCGGCAACCTCGTCTTCGCGCTCTTTGCCTTCGTCGTGTACTACAACCTTCTCAATCTCGGCCAGAGCTGGATCGGCTCCGGCCGCACCTCGTTCGCCGGATTCCTGCTCGCGCTGCACGGCGGCGTGTTCCTCGCGGGCCTGCTGTGGCTCGCGAAGCAGCACAACAACTGGACCCTGCGCGCGATGCTGCGCCGCGGGCGCGCGGCGTGAGGACGATCCGCCGGCTCGTCTTCCGCGAGGTGATCGCGGCCGTGGTGTTCGTCGCCATCGGCTTTCTCGCCCTGTTCTTCTTCTTCGACTTCATCGACGAGCTGCCCAACGTCGGCAGGGGCGGCTCGGCCTGGCGGCTCACGCAGGCGCTGCTCTACGTCGGCCTCATGGTGCCCAGCCACCTGTACGAGCTGATGCCGATCGCGGTGCTGATCGGCACGATCTTCGTGATGGCGAGGCTCGCGCAGTCGTCCGAATACACGATCCTGCGAACGAGCGGGCTCGGGCCGTGGCTCGCCTTGCGCACGCTGCTGCTGCTCGGCCTGCTGTTCACCTTCCTGACGTTCGCCACCGGCGACTACCTCGCGCCCGCGGCCGACCGCACGGCGCGCCTGCTGAAGGCACGCTACGAAGGCCAGATCACCGTCGGCCAGACCGGCGCGTGGCTGAAGGAGCGGCAGAAGTTCAACTCGTACAGCGTCAACGTCGGCTCCCTCACGTCCGAAGGCGACATGCAGAACGTGCGCATCTTCGAGGCCGATTCGCGCGGCTTCCTGGTCTCGATCACGCAGGCGCCGAAGGCCCGCTTCGACGAAGGGGGCTGGACCTTGCAGAACGCGGAACGCACCGAGTTCCCCGGCGCCGCCGCGAGCGCCGAGATCGCCTCGCGCGTGGACCGCACGCGCTCGCCCACCCTGCGCTGGCCCACCGAGATCTCGCAGGAGATGGTGTCGGTCGCCCTGCTCAAGCCCGACCGCATGAGCGCCATCGCACTTTTCCAGTACATGCGCCACCTCGAAGCGAACAACCAGACCTCGCAGCGCTACGAGATCGAGTTCTGGCGCAAGGTGTTCTATCCGCTCAGCTGTCTTGTGATGGTGGTGCTGGCCCTGCCCTTCGCCTACCTGCACTTCCGCGCGGGCGGCATCACGACCTATGTCTTCGGCGGCGTGCTGGTGGGCATCAGCTTCTTCCTGCTGAACAACGTCTTCGGCTACATCGGCAACCTGCGCAGCTGGGTGCCGTGGCTCACCGCCGCCGCGCCGGGGCTGATCTACTCGGTGTTTTCTCTCGGCGCGTTCGGCTGGCTGGTGCTGCGGCGATGAAGGGCGTGGTGCTGTTCGGGCACGGCTCGCGCGATCCGGCGTGGAAGCTGCCGATGGAGAAGGTGGCGACGCGGGTGGCGAAGTCGTCCCCCGACACGCGCGTAGTGTGTGCCTATCTGGAACTCGATCAGCCCGACCTCGGCTCTGCCGTCGCCGGGCTCGTGAACGGCGGCGCCGTCGAGATCGCCATCCTGCCGATGTTCCTCGGTGTCGGCAGGCATGCGCGCGAAGACCTTCCGCGGCTCGTCGACGCGGCGAGGCAGGCGCATCCTCGCGTGAGCTTCCGCGTGCTGCCCGCCATCGGCGAGGACGACGAGGTGCTCGACCTCATCGCACGCCGCGCGCTCGTGTGACGCCGCGGCACGTCGTCAGATCTGCACGCGCGTCCCGAGTTCGACCACGCAGTTGCTCGGCAGCCGCAGGAAGTCGGCGATGTTGCCCGCGTTTCGGGCCATGAAGGCGAAGAGGCCTTCGCGCCACAGCAGCATCCCGGGCTTGCGCGTCGGCACGACGATTTCGCGGCTGAGGAAGTAGGTGGTCTCGAACAGGTCGATGCGCAGATCGTCGGACCGGCAGCGGCCGAGCGCGGCCGGGATATCGGGCGTCTCCTTGAATCCGTAGTTCACCCGCACCTTCCAGAACCGCCCCGGCAGGCGGTCGACCGCCACGCGCTCGGCCTCCGGGATGCGGGGAACGTCGTGGAACACGACCGTCAGGATCAGGTTGCGTTCGTGCAGCACCTGGTTGTGCTTGAGGTTGTGAAGCAGGGCCTGGGGCACCGTGTCGGGGCTGGCCACCGCGTAGACCGCCGTGCGTCCGACGCGGGGAATGCTCGCGTCGCCGGCCAGCGCCTCCAGGAACGGCGCCAGCGCGGGGTCGTCGTTGCCGATGCTCCCGGCCACCAATTCCCGGCCGCGCCGCCAGCTGGCCATCAGGACGAAAAGCGCGACCCCGAGCGCCAGGGGAAACCAGCCGCCATCGAGAAACTTCAGCGCGCAGGCGGCCACCAGCAGCGCGTCGACGGCGAGGAACACGCCGGTCGCGACCACGGCGATCGGCCACGGGTACTTCCAGGCATGCCGCACCACGAAGAAGGTGAGCAGCGTCGTGGTGAACATCGTGACGGTGACGGCGATGCCATAGGCCGACGCCAGGTTCGACGAGCTTCCGAAGCCCAGCACCGCCAGCACCACCGCGGCCAGCAGCAGCCAGTTCACCAGCGGAATGTAGATCTGCCCGATCTCGCGTTCGGAGGTGTGCAGCAGCCTCATACGCGGCAGCAGCCCGAGCTGGATGGCCTGCTGCGTCATCGAATACGCGCCGGTGATGACAGCCTGCGAGGCGATGACGGTGGCGACCGTGGCGAGGATCACCGCCGGAATCAGGAGCGCCGCCGGGAACAGCCGATAGAACGGATTTTCCAGCGCCGCCGGATCGCGCATCAGCAGCGCACCCTGTCCCATGTAGTTGAGGGCGAGCGCGGGCAGAACGAGGCCGGTCCACGCGATGCGAACGGGACGCTTGCCGAAGTGGCCGAGGTCGGCGTAGAGCGCCTCCGCCCCGGTGAACGCCAGGACGACCGCGCCGAGCACGATGAAAAACTGCAGGCCCTGCGCGCGAACGAACTCGATGGCATGGACCGGATTCAGCGCCGCGAGGATGGCGGGCTGCTGCACGATCTGCGCCGCGCCCGTGACGCCCAGCACGAGGAACCAGAGTGCGATCACCGGCCCGAACAGCCGCCCGACGAGGCCGGTGCCGAATTTCTGCACGGCGAACAGGCCGACCAGGACGCCGAGGGCGATCGGCAGGACATAGGGCTTGAAGGCCGGCGTCGCGATCTCCAGCCCCTCGACCGCGCTCAGCACCGAGATCGCCGGCGTGATGACGCTGTCCCCGTAGAAGAGCGAGGCGCCGAAGATGCCCACCAGGAGCAGCAGGAGACGCCGCCGCGGCGTCGTGCCCGCGGCCTTCGCGGCGAGCGCCGTGAGGGCCATGATGCCGCCCTCGCCGCGGTTGTCGGCGCGCAGGATGAGAACGACGTACTTGAGCGTCACCACGAACATCAGGCCCCACACGATCACCGAGACGGCGCCGATCAGGTTCTGCGCGTTCGGCGCGAGCGCGTGCGCGGGGTTGAAGACTTCCTTCATGGTGTACAGCGGACTGGTTCCGATGTCGCCATACACCACGCCCAGGGCGCCCAGCGTCAGTGCACTGGCGCTGTCGCGGCCCGCTTTCGATTCGGTCATTGCTTCTCGCATGCTGCCAGGAAGGCCGCAGTGTGGAAGCCGCGACCTCAGGATCGCATATGGAAGCGCTCAGTCGACGGCGAGCCGGTAGCCGACGCCCGTGTCGGTGAGGAGGTGGCGCGGCTCCGCCGGGGCACGCTCGATCTTCGCGCGCAGCTGGCCCATGTAGAGGCGCAGGTAGTGCGTGTGCTCCGTGAATTCCGGCCCCCAGACGTCGGCCAGCAGTTGCCGGTGCGTGACCACGCGGCCGGCGCTTCGCACCAGGCGCGCCAGCAGCTTGAATTCGGTGGGCGTGAGGTGCAGCGGCTCTCCATCGCGCACGACCTGGCGCGCTTCGAGGTCGATGCGCAGGCCGTCGAGCTCGTGCGTCGTGACGGCGGGCGCCAGCGCGGTGCCGCGGTGGCGCAGTGCGACGCGCATGCGCGCGAGCAGTTCGGCGACGCCGAACGGCTTGGTGAGGTAGTCGTCCGCGCCCGCGTCGAGCAAGCGGATCTTCTCGGCTTCCTGGTGGCGCGCCGAGACGACGAGGATGGGCAAGGCATGGCGCTTGCGGATCGTGCGCACGAGCTCGATGCCGTCGCCGTCGGGCAGACCGAGGTCGAGCAGCACGAGGTCGGGCAGCGCGTGGCGCAGGAGCGCCTCGGCTTCGCCCACGGTGACGGCGGTCTGCACTTCGAAGCCTTCGACGCTCAGGGACGCCAGGAGCAGGCTCCTGATCTCCCGGTCGTCCTCGACAACGAGCACCTTCAGGCTCATGCCGCCCTCGCTTCGGGCTGCGCGGCGGCCACGGGAATCGCGAGTGCGAACGTGCTGCCGCCGCCCTCGCGAGGCCGCACCGTCAACTCGCCGCCGTGCGCGCGGGCGATGGCGCGCCCGACCGCGAGGCCCAGGCCCGCGCCGCGGCGGCCCGCGCGATCGTTGCGGCGATAGGCCTCGAACACCGACGCTTCGGCATCGGCCGCGATGCCGGGTCCGCGATCGTGGACTTCGACGCGCATCGCGCCTTCGACGACGCGCACCTCGAGCGCGATGGCGTCGGTGCTGTACTTCAGGGCGTTGTCCAGCAGGTTCTCGAGCAACTGCGTCAGCAGCACCGGGTCGGCCTGGATCAAGGGCAGGCCGGATGGGACGCGGGACTGGATGCGCCGCGCCGGATCGCGCTGGCGCACGCGGGCCAGCACGGCGCCCACGATCTCCTCCATCGACTCCCAGTCGAGGCGAAGCTCGCCGCTGTTTTCCAGGCGCGCGAGCTGCAGCGTGTTCTCCGTCAGCGACGAGAGGTGGTCGGCTTCGGCGGCGATCGATTCGGCAAGGCGCGCCTGTTCGCTTGCCGGCAGCTTGTCGCGTTGCGTCCGCAGCGACGAGGCCGCGCCCTTGATCGCCGCGAGCGGCGTGCGGAAGTCGTGCGACACGGCCGCGAGGAAGGTGTTCTGCGTCCGGTGCCAGCGCGAGCGCTCCTCGGCGGCTCGCACGCTGTCGGCAAGGCGCAGGCGCGCGAGCGCCTGCCCGACGAGGGCGCAGAGCGCCTGCGCGTGTTCGCGGCCCTCGTCGTCGCGCGCGGCGACGTTTCGCACGCAGACCGCGCCGGCCACGACGTCGCCCGAGCGCAGGGGCAGGAACCAGGCATCGAGCCCCGGCCAGCGTCCCGTGCCGGGGCCGAGCGCGGCGGATTCGCGGATCGCGGCTCGCAACCCGTCGCGCACCGAGACGTCGGATTCGGGCAACGCGATCCAGCTGCCGTCCGCATTCGTCAGCGCGACGAAGCAAGGTCCGGGGAACGAGCGCTGCAGGCTTCGCTGCGCGAGATCCCGCACATCCTCCGGCCGGCCGGCGTCTGCCAGCTCGCCGGCCAGTCCCTGCAGCTCGCGCGCCCGGCGCTCGTTGCGTCGCGCCGCCTGCGTCTCGCGCCGCAAGGCCGTTCCGAGGTGGCTGATGACGAGCGCCACCGTCAGCATCGTGAAGAGCGCGATGCCGTTCTCGCGCGTGTCGACTTCCAGCGTGAAGCGGGGCGCGATGAAGAAGAAGTTGAGGAGCGTCGCCGCGCCGGCCGCGCAGGCCACGGAAGCGGCAAGCGGCAACCTGTACGCGGCGATCACCACCGCGAGGATGAACAGCATCGCCTGGCTCGTCAGCGACACGTGCGCGTCCAGCACGAAGCACGCGGCGGTGACGGCCGCCAGCAGCGCGGCGACCGTCCAGCCGTCGCGCAGGCGTCCGGCAGGCGGCGCAGCGGCGTGTACGTTCTCCTGGCTCATGGCCGGGGAGCGTAGCACCGGGGGTATCAGGATCGCATCAGGGGCGCGATCGAGCGCTCACACCTTCGATGGCTTGTGCGATCGGAGCCAGTCCTTGAGGGCCGCATCGACTCGGGCTTGCCAACCATCGCCCGTCTCGCGAAACCGTTGAACCACTTCGGGCGAAAGGCGGATGGTGATGCGTTCCTTGATCGGGGCCCGCTGGGGTCCGCGGACACCCAGCTTCGCCTGAAGCCCGGCGGGCAAAGCCTCGCGCGCGGGCCGAAAGCGTTTGAGATCCGCCGCGGTGAGTTCGCGAACGTCGCCTTTGGCATCAGTCAGCGGTTTGGAACTTGGCATAGTGACGTACCTCTCTGTCATTCGCCTTGCGAAAACTGATGACGCGAATACCCCCGTCGGTCTCGGTGAAACACAGAACGTGCAGCCGGGCACCGAGCATGCCGATGGCGACAAACCGGACCTCGCCGTACTCGCGTCGTGAGTCGATGTCGACGAGCGCCGTCTCGAAATCGAACTTTGCGGCCTCTTCGAACGACAGGCCACGCTCGCTCTGGTTGCGCGCGCTCTTGTCGGGATCGAAGGTCAGGCGCACGATTCAGATTGTATGCACAATCTGAATCGCTAGCAACCTACCGCTCCGCGAATGCCGAAGCCTCCTCCGGCCGCACCATGTCGAACAGCGTGTCTGTCGACGAATAGAACCCGCGATAGCCGCAACGCGCGAGGTTGCGCGCCATCGACGTGTCGAAGATGCCATCGCGCAGGTAGGCCGGATCGATGTGGATGCCGACCACCTGGCCCGAGATCAGGAACCAGTCGGTGCCCTTGCCTTCGAGGTCGGTCAGCTCCGTGATCGAGAGCAGCTTGCACTCCAGCGCCGCCGGCGCGGCGGCGACGCGCGGCGCCTTCACCATAGTCGAGGGCGCCGCTTCGAGCCCGGCGAGCTGCATCTCGTCGACCTCGGGGCCAACCACCGCCGCACTGATGTTCATCTGGTTCGCGAGCTCGCGCGTCGCCAGGTTGGCGACGAACTCGCCCGTTGCCTCCGCGTTGCGCAGCGTGTCCTTGCGGCCCTTGCTCGAGAAGCCGATGATCGGCGGCGTCTCGCACAGCGCATTGAAGAAGCTGTAGGGCGCGAGGTTCACGCGGCCCTCGGGACTGATGGTCGAGATCCAGCCGATGGGCCGCGGCGCCACGATCGCCTTGAAGGGCGAATGCGGCAGCCGATGGCCCTTCGAAGGCTCGTAGAAATGCGTCTCGACGGCCACGGTTCACTCGTCCAGCTGGATCTTCGCGTCGCGGGCGATCTTCGCCCACTTCTGCTGGTCGCCGCGCACGAACTCCACGAACTGCGCGGGCGGAATGAACATCGCTTCGGTGCCGTAGTTCGCGAGACGCTCGCTCACCTTCGGGTCGGCCAGCGTGTCCTGCACCGCCTTGGCCATCTTCTCGACGATGGCGGGGTCCAGGCCGGCAGGACCGAACAGGCCGATCCAGGGCATCGCCTGGAAGCCCTTCAGCCCCGCCTCGTCGAGCGTCGGGATGTCGGGCATCAGCTTGGATCGGCGTCCCAGCGCAACGCCGATCGGCTTGACGCGGCCCGCCTTGATGAGCGGCGTGGAGCTGCCGACCACGTCGAACATCATGTCCACGCGGCCCGCCAGCACGTCCTGCATCGCGGCGGTGGAGCCGCTCTTGTAGGGCACGTGCACGATGTTGATGCCGGCCATCGCGGCGAGCAGTTCGCCCTCCATGTGGTTGGAGATGCCGATGCCGGCCGAGCCGTAGGTCAACTTGCCGGGCGACGCCTTGGCGAGCGCGATCAGCTGCTGGATGTTGTTCGCGGGGACGTCCTTGCCGACCACCAGCACGTGCGGCACGGCGGCCATCAGCGCGATGGGCGTGAAGTCCTTGATGGGGTCGTACTTGACGCTCTTGCGGATCGCCGGGTTGATCGTGTGCGCGGACACGGCGAAGAGGAAAGTGTAGCCGTCCGGCTTCGCCTGCTGCACGAGCGAGGTGGCGATGAGCGAGCCGCCGCCCGCCTTGTTGTCCACGACGATGGGCTGGCCGAGGCGGCGCCCGAGCTCGTCGCCCACCATGCGCGCGAGCGCGTCGGTGGGGCTGCCCGCCGCGAGCGGCGCCACGAAGGTGATCGGGCGCTGCGGCCAGGCCTGCGCGAATGCCGCGGCGCCGGTGAGGAGCAGCGTCGCCGCCGCCACGGAAGCGCGCGCGAAGGAATTGAATGTGCGACGGTTCATCGTCAGTCTCCAGGTTGATATTCTCGATGTCCATGACATCGCATGTTTCGCGGCGCGCGCAGGCGCCGCTGTACGCCACGCTGGCGCGCCACCTGGCGCAGGCCATCGAGGACGGAACCTATCCCGTGGGATCGCTGCTGCCCACCGAGATCGCCTTGAGCGAGCAGCACGGCATGAGCCGCCAGACCGTGCGCGAGGCCCTGCGACAGCTCACGACCCAGGGCCTGCTGCTGCGCCAGCCCGGCGTCGGCACGCGCGTGCAGCAGCGGACTTCGCCCGTGCGCTACACGCACTCCGTCAATTCGTTCGCCGATCTCGAACAGTACGCTCGCGAGCTGCGGCTCGTGATCCAGCAGGTCGACGACGTGACCGTGAGCGGGGAACTCGCGGCCCTCATCGGCTGCCGCGAGTCGAGCAAGTGGCTCCGCGTGCGCGGCGTGCGCTGCCCCGCGGGCAGCGACGATCCCGCCGCAGTCAGCGAGACGTACATCCGCGACGGCTTTCCCGGCATCCGCCGGCATCTTGCCGACCTGCATGCGACGGCGATCCACGTGCTGCTGGAGCGCGAATACGGGGAGGTCATCGAGGAGATCCGGCAGCAGATCCACGCCATCGCGATCGACGCGGCCGAGGCCGCGATCCTGCGCGTGCCGGCGGGCTCGCCCGGCCTGCAGATCCGCCGCAGCTTCTTCGCTGCGGGCGGACGCCTGATCCTCGCCGGCCACGTCACGCACCCCGGCGCGCAGTACCACTACGGCACGCGCTTCATGCGCGAGCATTCGCCGGGCGCGTAGTCGCAGGGTCACGCCGCTCAGGCGATGAAGGTCTCGAGCACGCCGCACTGCACGACCTCGGCCCGCACCACGTCGCCGCTCTTCAGGTAGAACGCCATCGGGTCGGGCCGGCCGATGGCCACGCCCTCGGGCGAGCCGACGGTGACCAGGTCGCCGCGGTCCAGGCCCGTCTTCGACCAGTGCGCGACGAGCTGCGGAATGCTGAAGATCATGTCCTTGCAGTACGCATGCTGCCGCTCTTCGCCGTTGACCGTAAGGCGCACCTCGAGCACCGACGGATCGGGCACTTCGTCCGAGGTCACGATCCACGGACCGAGCGGACCGAAGCCCGGATAGTTCTTGCCGAGCAGGATCGACTGGTTCTGCATCTCCTTGCGCTGCATCTCGCGCGCGGACACGTCGTTGAGCACCGTGTAGCCGAAGATCGCGTCGAGCGCGCCCTCCTCGTCCACGTTCAGCGCCTTCTTGCCGAGGACGGCCGTCGCCTCGACTTCGTAGTCGAACCACTCGCAGCCTTCGGGGCGATGGATCGTCGATCGCGTGGGCACCATCACGCTCGCGAGCTTGACGAAGCCCATCGGAATCTCCGAGTGCAGCTTCGCGCCCTGCTTCGTCCAGTACTCCAGCGTCTCGGCGCGGTGCGCGGCGAAGTTGCGGCCGCCGGCGATGCAGTTGCGCACGTTCAGCGGCGTCATCCACGGCACCGACGCTTCGTCGGCGAGCCACTTCGAATCGCCCTCGCGCTGCGCCCATTCCGACGCGGCGTAGCCGGCGTCGAGCATCGCGCGGCCGCCGTCCATGAAGGCGTCCATGGTCCGCGCGAAGTCGCGCGCCTTGCCGTGCGCCTGCGCGGCGGCGACGAGGTCGAGCACCTTCACGGCGCCGCCCTTGTCCAGCACCAGCCCCAGGCGTTCCGCGCCGTCCTCGCCCCTGTAGCGTCCGATCTTCATCGCATCATTCCTTCTGCACGCCCGCGTCGCGGGCGAAATTGGCCCACACCTGGCTCTCGGCCCGGATCGTGGCGACGATCTGCTCGCCGTTCTGCGTCATGACCTGGCCGCCGTAGGCCGCGATCTTCTTCTGGTTCTCCGGGTTCGCCATGATCTTCGCGACCACCTGCTGCAGCCGGCGCGTGATCGCGGGCGGCGTGCCGGCGGGCGCGGCCATGCCGAGCCACGACGTCATCTGGTAGCCCGGGAGCACTTCCGCCATCGCGGGCACCGAGGGCATCTGCGCCGAGCGCGTGGGCGAGGTCACCGCCAGCGCCCGCATGCCCTGCCCGTTCTGCGCCATGGCCGAGCCGATGTCCAGGAAGTTGAAATGCAGCGTGCCGCCGCGCACGTCGGTCGTGGTCTGGCCGAGCGACTTGTAGGGCACGTCGAGGAAGTCGAGCTTCGCCATGGTGCGCAACAGGTGAACGCACAGGCGTGAGCTCTGCGAGCCGTAGCCGGTGGAAAGCTTGTTCGGATTCGCGCGCACGTAGGCGATGAATTCCTGGATGTTCTGCGCCGGGAAGTCGCTCCTGACCATCAGCGCCCACGGCAGGCTCATGAGCGCCGTGAAGTGCGCGAAGTCGTTGATCGGCTCGTAGCCGAGCACCTTCGTCATGTGCGGCGCGGCGGCGTGCGTGCCGTTGGACGTGATGACGAGCGTGTAGCCGTCGGCCGGCTGCTTGGCGGCGTAGGCATTGCCCAGCACGCCATTGGCGCCGGCGCGATTCTCGACGACGATGGGTTGGCCGAGTTCCGTGGCCATCTGTTCGCCGACGAAGCGCGCGAGCCAGTCGGTCACCTGGCCGGGTGCGAAGGGCACGACCAGGCGGATGGGCTTGTTGGGCCAGCCGTCCTGCGCGAAGGCGGGAACGGACGTGGCGGCGGCGGCGCCGATGAGCGCCAGGGCTTGTCTTCTTTGCATGGTGATTCTTTCCTCAGACCGCTTCGAGTTCGCGCACGCCGCACCAGCGCATCTTGCGCGGATGCTTTTCCTTGTAGGGCGTGGAGCGGTGCATCGTCCACGTGTCGTCCCACATCACCAGGTCGCTCGGCTGCCACTGGTGCGCGTAGACGTACTTGCGCTGCGTCGCGTGCGCGGTGAGTTCGTCGACCAGCGCGCGGCCCTTCTCGAGCGGCCAGCCGATCACGTGCGAGGCGTGCGACGCGAGGTACAGCGCCTTCAGGCCGTTCAGCGCATGCGTGCGCACGAGCGGATGCTGCACCGGCTTGCGCGCCGCCTTCGTCTCCTCGCTGAAATCGTCCATCGTCATGCCGATCTTCGAGCGCGACCAGTAGATGCTGTGCTCGATGATCAGGCCGTCGAGCTCCTTGCGCCTCGATTCCGGCAGGTCGTTCCAGGCGGCGCGCATGTCGGCGTACTCGGTGGGCGGCGGCACCGGCGGCAGCTCGCGCGCATGCAGCGCCGTGAGGCGGATCGGGGGCTGGTTCTGCGAACCGTCCGTGTGCCACAGCTGGTTGGCCAGGAGGTACTGGCCCTTCACGCTGTCCTCGGGGATCGGGTTGCCCTCGTTGTCCACCGTGCCGACGTCGTAGAAGTGCGGATGGCCGGTGGCGATCTCCTTGAAATTCGTCACGACCGGCGGGCCGAACTGCTGGATGAAGGCCTGCTGGCTGTCGTCGTCGAGACGCTGGCCGCGAAACACCAGCACGCCGTGCGTGGCGAGCGCGTGGTCGATCTCGGCCGCGAGGCCGGCGTCGATGCCGCGCGCGAGGTCGAGGCCGTGGACCTCGGCGGCGAAGGTGTTGCCGATGCGTTTGCAGTTGACTGTCATTGCTTGGGGGTTCCTTGCGGGCTTGGGGGTTGTCTATGCCGCGATGGCGACGGGCCGCGGCAGGGCGGCGGGGTCCTGGGCCCAGTCGCCGAAGCCGGCGGGCAGTTGGAGGATCGAGCGGTCGAGCGCCTGCACGTTCGCGCTGCCGGTGAAGGCCATCACGCGGTCGAGTTCCTCGCGCAGGATGGCGAGCGCGCGGTCCACGCCCGCTTCGCCGGCCGAGGACACGCCCCAGAGCGGCGCGCGTCCGACGAACACGCCTTTCGCGCCGAGGGCGAGCGCCTTGGCGACGTCGCTGCCGCGCTCGAAGCCGCTGTCGACGAGGACGTCGAGGCGATGGCCCACGCGGTCGGCCACGGCCGGCAGCGCCTCGATGGTCGGCATCGCGGCGTCGAGGTTGCGGCCGCCGTGGTTGGAGACGATCACCGCATCGGCGCCGCAGTCGGCCGCCATCGCGGCGTCGTCGGGGTGCAGCACGCCCTTGACCATCAGCGGGCCGGTCCACAGGCGGCGCAGCTCGCGCAGGTCGGACCATTGCAGCGAATCGCTCTTGGGCAGGCCGGGCTGCTGGCCGGGCTTGTTGGAGGTGAGCTTCACGCGCAGCTCTTCGGGGTAGTTCTCCATCATCGGAATGCCCGAGCGGCGCAGGTAGCGCAGGAACACGTTGAAGAACCAGCCGGGATGGCGCGCGACGTCGAGCGCGTTGGCGCGCGTGATCTGCATCGGCAGCACGAAGCCGTTGCGGCGGTTGTATTCGCGGTTGGGCGTGGTGGCCGTGTCCACCGTGACGACGAGCGCCTCGTAGCCCGCCGCCTTCGCACGCGCGACGAGCTGGTGCGACATGCGACGCTCGGGCAGCATGTAGAGCTGGAACCAGAGCCGCCCGCCCGCTTCATCGGCCACGCGTTCCATCGAGATGATGGAAGCCGTGGACAGCGTGAAGGGAATGCCGGCGGTCTTCGCGGCCTTCGCCACGGCGATCTCGCCGTCGAACCACAGGAGACCGGCCGCGCCCGTCGGCGCCACGGCCACGGGCATCCTGGCGGGCAGGCCGAAGAAGCTGCTGGCGGTCGAGCGCTTCGACACGTCCACGAGCACGCGGGGGCGCACCTTGATCGCCTCGAACGCGGCGCGATTGCCCTTCAGCCCGACCTCGTCCTCCGTTCCGCGCGCGACGAATTCGAACAGGCCCTTGGGCAGCGTGCGGCGCGCGGCATCGCGCAGGTCGGCGATGTTGTACGCCTGCTGGGGCGAATAGGCCAATGGCGACTCCTCGAACGCAAACGACGATGCCCGAATTCTCTACCCATGTCCGTACATGGTCATTGGGGTAACTACCCGACCCCGATTCGACCGATGCATAATGATCGAAGCTCTTAGAAGAATTCGAATATGAACCTCCATCAGTTCCGTTTCGTCCAGGAGGCGGTGCGGCGCAACCTCAACCTCACCGAGGCGGCCAAGTCGCTGCACACCTCGCAGCCGGGCGTGTCGAAGGCCATCATCGAGCTCGAAGAGGAACTCGGCGTCGAGATTTTCGCGCGTCACGGCAAGCGCCTGAAGCGCGTGACCGAGCCGGGGCAGCACGTGCTCAAGAGCATCGAGCTCATCATGCGCGAGGTCGGCAACCTCAAGCGCATCGGCGAACAGTTCAGCGCGCAGGACAGCGGCACGCTCTCCATCGCGACGACGCACACGCAGGCGCGCTACGTGCTGCCGGTGCCGGTGGCGAAGCTGCGCGAGATCTATCCCAAGGTGAACGTGTCGCTGCACCAGGGCTCGCCCGACCAGGTGGCGCGCATGGTGCTCGACGAGATCGCCGAGATCGGCATCGCCACGGAGTCGCTGGCGGACTACCCCGACCTGATCACCATGCCCTGCTACGAGTGGCAGCACGTGCTGGTGCTGCCGCTGGCGCATCCGCTCGCGCGCAAGGAGCGGATCACGCTCGAGGACCTCGCCGCCGAGCCCATCGTCACGTATCACCCGTCGTTCACGGGACGCACGCGCATCGACGCCGCGTTCGCGCAGCGCAAGCTCACCCCGCGCATCGCGCTGGAGGCGATCGATTCCGACGTCATCAAGACCTATGTCCGGCTCGGCCTGGGCATCGGCATCGTGGCGGAGATGGCGATGCGCGAAGGCGACCACAATGGCGACCTCGCGTCGCGGCCACTGGGACCGCTGTTCGGCAGCAACCTCGCCCGCGTCGCGTTCAAGCGCGGGGCCTACCTGCGCACCTTCGTCTATCGTTTCGCAGAATTGCTGTCCGACCGCCTCGACCGCAATCTGATTGCCCGGGCCATGAGCGGCCAGGGCCACGATTACGAGTTGTGACTCCCCCCGAAGAGACACGCCGATGAACATTGAGCGCACCCCGCCCCTGCAGACCAAGCTGCCCGCCGTCGGCACCACCATATTCACCGTGATGTCGGCGCTCGCGGCCGAGAAGAACGCGGTGAACCTCGGCCAGGGATTCCCCGATTTCGATTGCGATCCGAAGCTCACCGCGGCGGTGACGAACGCCATGGCGAAGGGACTCAACCAGTATCCGCCGATGACGGGCGTGCCCGCCCTGCGCGAAGCCGTGGCAGCCAAGGTCGAGGCCCTGTACGGCCGCAGGTACGACCCGGCATCGGAGATCACGATCACGGCCGGCGCGACGCAGGCGATCATCACGGCCATCCTCGCGGTGGTGCGGCCGGGCGACGAGGTCATCGTGCTCGAGCCCTGCTACGACAGCTATGTGCCCAACATCGAGCTCGCGGGCGGCACGGTGGTCCGCGTCCCCCTGACGCCGGGGACGTTCCGGCCCGATTTCGGCAAGATCGCCGCCGCGCTCACACCGCGCACGCGCGCCATCGTCGTGAATTCCCCCCACAACCCGAGCGGCACCGTCTGGTCGCGCGCGGACATGCTGAAGTTGCAGGAGATCCTGGCGCCGACCGACGTGTTCGCGATCTCCGACGAGGTCTACGAGCACATGGTGTTCGACGGGCAGCCGCACGAGAGCATGGCGCGCTACCCCGGCCTCGCGGCACGCGCCTTCATCGTGTCCAGTTTCGGCAAGACCTACCACGTCACCGGCTGGAAGGTCGGCTACGTCGCGGCGCCGGCGGTGCTCACGACGGAGTTCCGCAAGGTTCACCAGACCAATGTGTTCACGGTGAACACGCCGATGCAGCACGGACTCGCAACGTACATGGCCGATCCGGCGCCCTACGTGGAGCTACCCGCCTTCTACCAGCGCAAGCGCGACATCTTCCGCGAAGGCCTCGCGCGCACGCGCCTGCGCCTGCTGCCGACCGAGGGCACCTATTTCCAGTCGGTCGACATCTCGCAGGTGAGCGACAAGAACGAGGCGGACTTCTGCAAGTGGCTCACCACCGAGCTCGGCGTCGCGGCGATTCCCCTGTCCGCCTTCTACGGGGACGGCTTCGACCAGCGCGTGGTGCGCTTCTGTTTCGCGAAGAAGGACGAGACGCTTCGCACGGCGCTCGACCGGCTGGCGAAGCTTTAGTTCAGCACTGGACGGAATTGCGGCAGAACTTCTCGAGTTCGCGCACCACCGCCTTCTGGCTCACGGCGCGGTTCGCCTGCGGGCCGACGTCCAGGCTCAGCTTCGCCGCATACCGGCGGAAGAACTCGTCGAACATCTCGCCGCCCAGCGTGCCCCAGGCCGTGAGCGTGTCGGCCTTCGCATCGTGCTCCAGCAGCACGGCGGCGAGCGGCTGCGGCGCGGGACCCGAGAGCACCTCCGCGCCGCGCGCCGGGTCGTACTGGCTGTGGTCGGCGCAGCAGTGGATCAGTTCGTCCTGCACCCCGCGCTGCGCGCGCGTCTTGCGGAAGCTGATGAAGCTCACGTCCTTCGTCGGGTAGACGAGCTGGTGGGCGCAGATCGCCGAATACGCCACCACGCTTTTCATGCGGCCCACGCCGCCGGGCCACGAATAGGCGCTGCGGTCCTTGGTGGACAGCGAATGCGGCGACGCGGTCTTGCCGAGATCGAGCAGGAAGACGGGGGTCGCCTCGAACGGATAGTGGAAGACGTAATTAGCCTGCACGCGCAGCTTCGATGCGCGCAAGGGGTCGCCACGCTCGTCGACCAGCAGAACGCGCGAGTACGCCCTGGGCTGCGCGTTCGCGGCAATGGCCTGGAAGCTGCTCGCGGAGAGGCACGCGGCACCGGCGGTACACGATCCCATGAAGCTGCGTCGGTCCACGTCCGCCTCCGATCGTTGGAGCCCTGTTGCAGTCATGTTGCAATGGCGCCGCAGCCGCGTCATTCGGCTTTTCACCGCAATGGAAAGTGCGAACCATAATCGCCGCACAATGATAAAGAACGCATGGGGCCGCGCGATCGCGCCCGCAGGCACGGCGGGGCACGTGTCCTGGTCGGCGGAAATCGTCGCGGCCGGGGTCGGCGCGGTGGTCGCCATCACCTACGCGATGTCGTATGCGGCACTGCTCTTCGCGCCGCCGCTGCAGCACCTGCTGCCCATGGGAATCGCCCTCGCCATCGCGAGCGCAGCCGTCGGCGCGCTCTGGCTCGGCTGGCGCAGCCAGCTCCCCTTCGCGGTGGCCGGGCCGGACGGCAACACGACCTCCATCCTCGCGACCATGGCCGCCACCCTCGGCGCCTCGGGCGGCTTCGCCGCCGCCGGGCCGGCCATCCTCTGGGTCGTGCTGCTCACCACGGTGCTGTGCGCGCTCGCCTTCCTCGCCCTCGGCTTCTGCCGCCTCGGTTCGGCGGTGCGCTACGTGCCCTACCCCGTCATCGGCGGCTTCCTCGCTTCGACCGGCTGGCTGATCTGCGTCGGCGCGCTGCGCATCATCGCGGAGCTGCCGCCGCAGGGCCTGCTCGCGGTGCCGCTCGCGACATTCGCGAAGCCGGTGATCCTGGCGGCCTTCGCGTTCGCGGTCGTCCTGCTGTTCGTGTTCCGCAAGCGCCGCGGCCCGCTCGTGCTGCCGCTGATGCTGATCGGCGCGGCCGTCGCCACGCACGTCGGCGTGCGGCTCGCGGGCCTCGACGCCGAACAGGCCAGCGACCGGGGCTGGCTGTTCGACACCGTGCTGCGGCCCATGTGGTCGTCGCCCTTCACGCAGAACGTGTCGATGGTGGACTGGACGGCGCTCGCGCGCGAGTGGCCCGACATGATCGCGGTCACGGCAGTCGGCGTCATCACAGTGCTGCTCAGCGCCTCGGCGCTCGAAGTGAAGTCGCGCGGCGACATCTCCATCGACAAGGAGTTGCGCGAGCACGGCTGGCTGAACCTCGCCAGCGCAGCGAGCGGCGGCTACCTGAGCCTCGTGTCGGTGGCGCGCAGCAGCGTGATCGCGGACACCGGCGCGCGCACGCGGCTCGCGCCCGTGCTCTGCGGCGCCTTGTGCGTGGCCGCGCTCTTCGGCGCTTCGTCGGTGCTGCAGTGGGTGCCGCGCGTCGTGCTCTCGGGCTTCCTGCTGTATCTCGGCCTGGCCATCCTGCGCGAATGGGTGGTCGACGTGCGCCGCTACATCGGCCTGGTCGACTGGGCGGTGATCGTGCTGATCCTCGTGACGACGGCCACGATCGGCTTCACCGTCGCGGTGTTCGCGGGCGTGATCGTGAGCACGCTGAACTTCGCGCTCAGCTACAGCCGGGTGGGCGTGGTTCAGCACGACATCGACGCGACGAGCGTGCGCAGCTCGGTGCAGCGGCCGCCCGCGCAACGCGCGGCGCTGCTGCGGCATGGCAGCGCCATTCGGGTGATCGTGCTGCGCGGGCTGATCTTCTTCGGCACGGCGAGTTCGCTGCTGGACCGCGTGCGCGGATTCCTCGCGCCCGACGCGGGCATTCCCGGCCGCGTGCTGGTGCTCGATTTCTCGCATGCGGCCAGCGCGGATTCGTCGGCGCGCTTCACTTTCGCGAAGATCGCGCAGCTTGCCGCCAAGGCGGGCGTGACGCTCGTGGTGAGCGGCCTCGGGCCGGCGACGAAGCCCGCCGTGCTGCAGGGCATTCCCGATGCGACGGTGGCGCGTTCGCTCGACGACGCGCTCGAAGCCGCCGAAGACCGGCTGCTGCGCGCGCATGCGCTCGATCCGGGCGCGGCGCACGAGCCCATCGGCCCCTGGCTCGAACGCGAACTCGGCGAGGCGCATGCGGCCACGCTGCTGCCGCTGCTGCAGCGGCGCGAGATCGCCGCCGGCGAGACGCTGCTGCGGCACGGCCAGCCGAGCGATGCGACGCTCTACTTCATCGAGCGCGGCCGCTTCGACGTGACCGTCTCCGGGCAGGCCCAGGGCCGGCGGCTCGCCAGCCTCATGGCGGGCACGATCGTCGGCGAGATGGCGCTGTACGACGATGCGCAGCGCTCGGCGACGGTGACCGCGCACGATGCGGGCGTGGTGTGGGCTTTGAAGCGCGACGTGCTGGAGCACCTGCACGAAGACGCGGGCGAAGCGGCGATGCGCGTGCATGCGCTGGTGGTGCGGACCCTGGCCGAGCGCGTGCGGCAGGCGAATGCGGCGGCCGCGGCGCTGCAGCACGGGGCGCATTGACGCGCGCCGTCAGCCGTTCACCTGCTCCCACAGCTTCTGCAGCCGCTTGGTGCTCACCGGCTGCGGCGTGCGCAGTTCCTGCGCGAAGAAGCTCACCCGCAGTTCCTCCAGGAGCCAGCGGAACTCCTGCATTCGCTCGTCGACGTGGCCCTTGCGGTCGGCGACCAGCCGCCAGAAGCGCTGCTCCTCGCGCCGGACCTCCGCCATGCGCGCGCCATCGCGCGCGGGGTCGGCGCGCAGCTTGTCGAGGCGCAGGGTGATGGCCTTGAGGTAACGCGGCAGGTGTTGCAGACGCCCCCAGGGCGTGTCGGCCAGGAAGCGCCTGGGCATCAGCCGCTGCAGTTGCTGCGATGCGTCCGCCGTGGCCTCGGGCACGATCTTCGTGTCCTTGATCTTGCGCGCGGCGGTCGCGTGCTCCGCGAGGATCGTCGTCGCGAGACGGGCGACCTCGTTGGCGATCAGCGTGAGCCGGCCGCGCCCTTCTTCCACGCGTCGCTTGAACGACGGCTCGTCGGCCGGCAGGGGGTCGAGCAGGAAGGCGCGGTCGAGCGCGACCTCGATGATCTGCGCGCGCAGCTCCTCCTGCGTGCCGAGCGGCATGAACGCCACCGCCATCTTCTGCAGGTCGGGAATGTTCTTCTCGAGGTACTTCAGGGCGTCCTTCAGCTGCAGGGCGAAGAGGCGGCGCAGGCCCGCGCGATGCTTCGCGGCGGCGACGTCCGGCTCGTCGAACACCTCGATGGAGACGGCGTCGCCCTGGTCGATGAGGGCCGGGAAGCCGACGAGCGTCGTGCCGCCCTTGCGCACCTCCATGAGCTCGGGCAGCTCGCCAAAGGTCCAGGCGGTGTGGCGGGTGTCGGCTGTTGCGCCTCCCCCCGCTGGGGGGAGGTTGGGAGGGGGGCTGGAGCGGCGAGGCGCATCGTCTTCGGCGCTCGTGCCCCCACCCTGCCCTCCCCCACGGGGGGAGGGAGGAGCAGCCACCTTCATTCCCGCCAGCGCCTGGAACGCCCCGCGCGCCTGCGCGCCGAGTTCGGCCTTCAGCGCGCCGAGGTTGCGCCCCATTCCCAGCTGCCGCCCGTGCTCGTCCACCACCCGGAAATTCATGAACAGGTGCGCCGGCAGCATGTCGAGCTTGAAGTCGGTGCGCTTCACGTCCAGGCTGGTCTGGTCGCGCACGATCTTCAGCACGGCATCGGTCAGCGACCCGCGCTCCCACCGCTGCGGCTCGAGCAGGAGCGCCGAGACGCGCGTCGCCGACTCCGGCAGCGGCACGAAGCGCGAACGCGGCTTCTGCGGCAGGCTCTTGAGCAGCGCCTGCACCTTGTCCTTCAGCATGCCGGGCACCAGCCACTCGGCGCGCTCCTCGCTCACCTGGTTCAGCACGAACAGCGGCACGGCCACCGTGATGCCGTCGCGCGCGTCGCCGGGCTCGTGCAGGTACGCGGCGGTGCAATCGACGCCGCCCAGCTTGACCGTCTTCGGGAACGCATTCGTCGTGATGCCCGCCGCCTCGTGCCGCATCAGTTCGTCGCGCGTGAGCTTCAGCAGGTTCGGCTGGCCGCGCGAGGCTTCGCGGAACCAGCGCTCGAAGGTCGCGCCGCTGTAGACGTCCTTCGGCACCTGCTGGTCGTAGAAAGCGAAGATCAGCTCTTCGTCCACCAGCACGTCCTGCCGCCGCGACTTGTGCTCGAGGTCCTCGACCTGCTTCACCAGCTTCTGGTTGGCGGCGAGGAAGGGCAGCTTCGTCTCCCACTGTCCCGCGACGAGCCCCTCGCGGATGAAGATCTCGCGCGCCCCCTGCACGTCCACCCGCGCGAACGGCACGCGCCGGCCGCTGTAGATCACGATGCCGTAGAGCGTCGCGCGTTCCAGCGCGATCACCTCGGCCTGCTTCTTCTCCCAGTGCGGGTCGAGCAGCTGCTTCTTGAGCAGGTGCTCCGCCACATGCTCGATCCACAGCGGCTCGATGTTGGCGATGCCGCGGCCGAAGAGTCGCGTGGTCTCCACGAGCTCCGCGCACACCACCCAGCGGCCGGGCCGCTTCTTCAGGTGCGCGCCGGGGTGGCGGTAGAACTTGATGCCGCGCGCGCCCAGGTAGGCCTCGTCGTCCTCGAGCTTCACGCCGATGTTGCCGAGCAGGCCGGCCAGCATCGACTTGTGCAGCTCCTCGTAGCCGGCCGGCTGCGAGTTCATGCGCCATTTGTGCTCCGCCACCACCGTGTGCAGCTGCGTGTGGATGTCGCGCCATTCGCGCACGCGGCGCACGTTGATGAAGTTCTGGCGCAGCAGTTGTTCGTACTGGCGGTTGGAGAGCTTGTGATCCTTGCCGTGCCCGCCCCGCGACTCGTCCAGCCACTGCCACAACCGCAGGTACCCCGAAAACTCGCTCTTCTCGTCGTCGAACTTCGCATGCTGCTGGTCGGCCTGCGCCTGCAGCTCCATCGGCCGGTCGCGCACGTCCTGCACCGACAGTGCGGAGGCGATCACGAGCACTTCCTCGAGCGCGCCGCGCTCGCGTCCCTCCAGGATCATGCGGCCGACCCGGGGATCGAGCGGCAGCTTCGCGAGCTCCGCGCCCATGCGCGTCAGCTCGTTCGCGTCGTCCACCGCGCCGAGTTCGTTGAGAAGCTGGTAGCCGTCGGTGATGGCGCGGCGCGAGGGCGGATCGATGAAGGGGAAATCCTCGATGTCGCCGAGCCGCAGCGACTTCATCCGCAGGATCACCCCGGCCAGCGACGAGCGCAGGATCTCGGGGTCGGTGAAGCGCGGGCGGCCCGCGAAATCCTTTTCGTCGTAGAGGCGGATGCAGATGCCGTTGGCCACGCGGCCGCAACGCCCCGCGCGCTGGTTCGCCGCCGCCTGGCTCACCGGCTCGACGAGCAGCTGCTCCACCTTGCTGCGGAAGCTGTAGCGTTTCACGCGCGCCGTGCCCGCATCGATCACGTAGCGGATGCCCGGGACGGTCAGCGACGTCTCGGCGACGTTCGTCGCCAGCACGATGCGGCGGCCGTCGTGCGAATCGAACACGCGGTCCTGCTCCTGCTGCGACAGGCGGGCGAACAGCGGCACGACCTCGGCCGTGCGCCGGATCGGATCGTGAGAGAGATGCTTGCGCAGGTGGTCCGCCGCTTCGCGGATCTCGCGCTCGCCCGGCAGGAAGACGAGGATGTCGCCCGCCGCATTCCCGCGCCAGAGCTCGTCCACGCCGTCGGCGATCGCATCGTTCAGGTCGAACTCGCGCGACTCCTCGAACGGGTGCCAGCGCTGCTCGACCGGGAACATCCGACCGGAGACGTAGATCACCGGCGCCGGCCCGCGCGCCGATGCGAAATGCTGCGCGAAGCGCTCGGCGTCGATGGTCGCGGACGTCACCACGACCTTCAGGTCGGGCCGGCGCGGCAGCAACTGGCGCAGGTAGCCGAGCAGGAAGTCGATGTTGAGGCTGCGCTCGTGCGCCTCGTCGATGATGATCGTGTCGTAGGCCTCGAGCAGCGGGTCGGTCTGGGTTTCGGCGAGCAGGATGCCGTCGGTCATCAGCTTGACCGAGGCGTCGCGCGAGAGCCGGTCCTGGAAGCGGACCTTGTAGCCCACGACCTCGCCGAGCGGCGTCTGCAGCTCTTCGGCGATGCGCTTGGCGACGCTCGACGCCGCGATGCGGCGCGGCTGTGTGTGGCCGATGAGCTTGCCCCTGCCCTTGGGTGCATTGAGCTTTCCCCGGCCCATGGCCAGGGCGATCTTGGGCAGCTGCGTCGTCTTGCCCGAGCCCGTCTCGCCGCAGACGATGACCACCTGGTGGGCCGCCATCGCGGCCATGATCTCGTCGCGTTTCGCCGATACCGGCAGCGATGCCGGAAATTGAATGTTCTCTGGAAGCAAGGCGAGATTATGCGATGCCGCCGTGGGTGCGCACCGTTCGCCGCGGCAACGGCGTCAGAGGCCGGACGACGTCATTCGGACGCCAGCGGCAGCTCCGCGATCTTCGCGCCCTCGTAGTCGTACCAGGCCATGCGGCTGCCATAACTCCAGGCCGTGCGCGACATGGCCCGGACCACGGCCACCGCCTGCGCCGGACGCGACCTCGGACCCGCGCTCAGCACGCCGATGCCGACTTCGGCCAGCCAGTCGGTGCGGCCGTGCTCCGGGTCGGCCGCGGCCTTCCCCGTAGCCAGCACCACCGGCCGCATGAGCCGCTGCCGGAGCTGGCGGGCCAGCTGCGCGAGCCGGTCGCCCTCGTGGTTGCCGGGCACGAGCAGCAGGAAGCCGTCGTCGCCGAGGCGGCCCATCTCCACGTCCGTCGGCACGCAGCGCCGCAGGCGGCTCGCGCAGACGAACAGCGCGTGGTTGAAGGCGGCGCGGCCATGGAGGTTCTCCAGCGCGTACAGGTTGGCGATCGAGACGACCAGCATGCCCATGGCGCGCTGCTCGCGGTCGCGGTCGCGGTGGAAGAACGCCTGCCCGATCATCTGGCTCGTCTCGGTGTGCGAGCGCATGCGCGTGACGGGGTCGTAGGCCGGCCCCTGCGCCATGACCTGCGTCAGCTCCAGCAGGTAGGAATACCGCGACCACATGGTGACCGCCATGACCGCGAGGTAGCCGGTGCCCGCGAGGGCGCTCGCCGCATGCACGGGCCAGGCCACGTCGCGGTCGAGCGCGATCCAGGTGAGCCCGCCCACCGCCACCAGCATCAGCGACACGCCCGAGACGGCGGCCCAGCCGAGGCGGTCGCCGCGCATCGCGCTGCGCACCGAGAGCGCGAGCATCACGCCGCCCATCGCCATGGCGGCGAGCGAGCCGAGCAGCAGGTGGTCTTCGGGATCGAGCGCCCAGCCCGCCGCCGTGACGGCGATACCGGCGCCCAGCAGCGTGGCCACGGCGCGCCGTGCGGCCTGGCGCTGCCGCAGCCAGCCGAGCATCGACAGCAGCATGAGCGCGAGCACCACCGCGCAGACGACCGAAACATGCCCGAGGAGGCGCGCCTGCGCGCGCTCGTCGCCCACCGGCACGAAGCCGAGATACGCGACGACGAAGAGCGCGGACACCAGCGACGACAGCGCCGCCATCAGCGCCACGCGCCGCAGCGAGCGCGCGAACGCGGCGAGCGACGCGGCGAGCATCAGGCCCGCCGTGCCGAAGAACGCTCCCCAGAAACCGATCGCCACGGGATCCATGGACCGCACGATACACTTTCCGCAACGTTCCTTCCCGCGCCATGTCCACCGTCTTCAATTTCACCTTCGTGCCCTGGTTCCGCTCGGTGGCGCCCTACATCCACATGCACCGCGGCAAGACCTTCGTGGTCGGCATCGCGGGCGAAGCCATCGCCGCGGGCAAGCTGCAGCACATCGCGCAGGACCTCGCGCTGATCCAGAGCATGGGCGTGCGCATCGTGCTGGTCCACGGCTTCCGTCCGCAGGTTAACGAGCAGCTCCGCGCCAAGGGCCATGCCGCGAAGTACTCGCACGGCATGCGCATCACGGACGAAGTGGCGCTCGACTCCGCGCAGGAGGCCGCCGGCCAGCTGCGCTACGAGATCGAGGCCGCGTTCTCCCAGGGCCTGCCCAACACGCCGATGGCCGGCTCGAAGATGCGCGTGCTGTCGGGCAACTTCATCACGGCGCGGCCGGTGGGCATTCTCGACGGCGTCGATTTCAAGCACTCGGGCCTCGTGCGCAAGGTCGATTCCGCGGCGATCCACCGCACGCTCGAATTCGGCGCGATGGTGCTGCTGTCGCCCTTCGGCTTTTCGCCCACGGGCGAGGCGTTCAACCTCACGATGGAGGAAGTCGCGACCAGTGTCGCCATCGCGCTCCAGGCCGACAAGCTGATCTTCCTCACCGAAATTCCGGGCATCCGCCAGCAGCCGCTGGAACCCGAGAGCGAGGACAACCCGATCGACACCGAGCTGCCGCTGGCCGCGGCCGAGCGCCTGCTTGCGAGCCTGCCGAGCGCACAGCAGCCCACCGACACGGCGTTCTACCTTCAACACTGCGTGAAGGCATGCAAGGCGGGCGTGGAGCGCAGCCACATTATTCCGTTCGCGGTCGACGGCTCGCTGCTGCTCGAGGTGTACGTCCACGACGGCATCGGCACGATGGTGGTGGACGAGAAGCTGGAGGAACTGCGCGAGGCGACAGCCGACGACGTGGGCGGCATCCTCCAGCTGATCGAGCCTTTCGAGAAGGATGGCACGCTCGTGAAGCGCGACCGGACCGAGATCGAGCGCGACGCCGCGAACTACTCGATCATCGAGCACGACGGCGTGATCTTCGCGTGCGCGGCGCTGTACCCCTATCCCGAAGCGAAGACGGGCGAAATGGCGGCCCTGACCGTGTCTCCGCAGAGCCAGGGCCAGGGGGATGGCGAGAAGATCCTCAAGCGCGTGGAACAGCGCGCGCGCGCGATGGGGCTCGACAGCATCTTCGTGCTCACGACGCGCACGATGCACTGGTTCCTCAAGCGCGGCTTCGTGCAGGTCGACCCCGAATGGCTGCCGGAGGCGCGCAAGCGCAAGTACAACTGGGACCGGCGCAGCATGGTGTTCGTGAAGAAGCTGGGGTAGGCGTCAGTCGGCCTCGCGCTTGCGCGCAGCCGCGCTGGGACGTCCCGGCAGATTCCGCTTCACGGCCTTGCGGAGCGTGTCGTTGATGCGGGATTGATATCCCGAACCCTGCGACTTGAAGTACGCAAGCACGTCTTCATCGAGGCGGATGGAGGTGAGCACCTTCGTGGGCGCGATCTGAGGACCGCGTCCCCGCTTGAGCACCGGCGCCCCAAGCATGTCTTCGGTCCAGGGCGGATTGTCCGGGTCCGACACCTTAGCCGAGGTTTTCCTTGGCAACCTGGCGGTAATAGCGTGCTTCATGCTTTTCTGCCTTTCGCAACGAGATGGCATGCGGCCCCCGCGACCGCTCCGTGTAGACCAGGACGACCACTTCATCGTGCAGAAGTCCGAAACAGACGTGGCGAGGCTCACCATACGCCACTCGAACGTCCTCGCGGGTCACGGTGAAGTGGTTCCAGATCGCGTCGCAGCCGTCGAAGTCAAGCCCGTGCTTCAAGAGGTTCGACCTGCGCTTGGCCTCATCCCAGGTCAGCAATTTTATTGTATCTACAATTTGTTGACATTGTGTCGATTGCCCATCAATCGAAAGACATCAGTCACTGCAGCGTCAAACTGAACTTCGAGTCGGGGTCGGGGAAGACTCTGCAATTGAAATGCAGGTCGCGCCTGCTGAACCTAGACAATGGTCTAAATTGCCGGGCGAAGCTCACCACCCGTCCAAGGCGAATGACGGCCCGCATTCCTCCGTGTTCGAATCGCCTTGTCGTCGCACAAACCGTAGGGAGCGCGTCATGAAGAATCAGACAACGATCACCGCCAAGGGGACGACAACCGTGCCGGCTGGCGTGCGCAATCGGGTGCAGGCGGAGCCGGGGACGCAGCTGGTGTGAGCGGTCATGCCCGATGGAACCATCATCGTGCGTGCGAAGGCGAAGTCGCCTGCCGAACTCGCGGGGGCTCTGTACGCGCCGAAGGGGAACCGCGTTTCGCGCCGAGAACTTTGATATCCGGCGCCAAGAACGCGAAACGAGGCCTGCGAGCGCAGGTTACCCGCGCATCGAGTAGGCCGGCGACGAAGGCGACGGACGCGAGCGGCCGAGATGCCGCGCGATGAGGACGAGGCCGACCAGCGCGAAGAAGCAGAAGCACAGGAACGACCAGTTGGCGATGGAGCCGCCCAGGAAGGTCCAGTCGATCTTCGTGCAGTCGCCGCTGCCGCGGAAGATCATGGGAATCGCGCGCTTGAGCGGAAACGTCTCGATCATCCCGTAGAAGTCGCGGCCGCACGACGCGACCTCGGGCGGATACCACTGCAGCCAGCTCTGGCGCGCCGCGACGAAGGCGCCGAAACCGGAGAACAGGACGATCAGGCCGCTCGTCGCAAGCAAGGCGCCCCGCGACTTCAGCGCGGCCCCGATGGCCGCGGCCACCCCGACGAGGATCAGCGCATAGCGCTGCACGATGCACATCGGGCAAGGCTCGAGCCCCACGACGTGCTGCAGGTACAGCCCGAACGCCAGCATGCCCACGCATGCGAGGGCGACGAACGCCAGAACGCGCCGGGGCGCGTTGTCGAACCAGTTCAATACCATGGACCTTCCTGCATTTTCCAGAGCGACCGCGGAACCGGCTTCGCCGGGCCGCAGGTGGCGCCCCCTTGAGGGGGAAGCGCCGTCAGGCGCTTCGGGGGTGGGTCAATTTTCCACAAATACGCGGGCGCGACGGGGTGTCACCACGAGCGTATCACCCTCCCTGAACCCGAGCTCCTTGAAGTGCTGCGACGGAATCTGCGCTTCGATCAGGGACTCTGGGTTGCCCTTGTCGATGGGTTGGTTGCCGTCCTTCGGAATAAGTTCCAGTCGAGCTATCGGGCCCACCACGATCGCGCGCTGCAACTGCACCACGATCCCGGTGGCGCCGGGCGAATAACGCTGGACGTCGAGGTCGTGCGGCCGCACGTACGCGAAGGCCTTGGCGTTCTGCGCATCGGCGTGCTCGGGCGAGTCGATCTGCAGGCCGTCGATATGCACCTCGCCCTCGTGCGCCCGCCCGTGGAACAGGTTCACGTCGCCGAGGAAACCGTAGACGAAGGGGCTCGCGGGATGGTCCCAGACCTCCTGGGGCGAGCCCACCTGCTCCACCCGGCCCGCGTTCATCAGCACCACGCGGTCGGCGACCTCGAGCGCCTCCTCCTGGTCGTGCGTGACGAAGATGCTGGTGACGTGCAGGTCGTCGTGCAGGCGGCGCAGCCAGCGCCTGAGCTCCTTGCGGACCTTGGCATCGAGCGCGCCGAAGGGCTCGTCGAGCAGCAGCACCTTGGGCTCCACCGCGAGCGCGCGCGCCAGGGCAATGCGCTGGCGCTGGCCGCCGGAGAGCTGCGACGGGAAGCGGTCGGCGAGCCAGTCGAGCTGCACGAGGTTCAGCAGGTCGTGAACCTTCTGCTTGATCTGTGCGTCGCTCGGCCGCGTCGCGCGCGGCTTCATGCGCAGGCCGAAGGCCACGTTCTCGAACACCGTCATGTGCCGGAACAGCGCGTAGTGCTGGAACACGAATCCGACCTGGCGCTCGCGCACGTGGACGTCGGTCGCGTCCTCGCCCGCGAACAGGATGCTGCCGGTGTCGGCCGTCTCCAGGCCCGCGATGATGCGCAGGAGCGTCGTCTTGCCGCAGCCCGACGGACCCAGCAGCGCGAGGAGTTCGCCCCCCGCGATGTCCAGGGAAACGTCCCTCAACGCATGGAAATCCCCGAACCTTTTGCTGACGTTGCGTACTTCTATGCTCATGCAAGTTTCTCCTGCGCCATCGGCCGCTCCGGCGGCAATTCCGCCGCGGCCCTCATCTCGCGCTCGTGCTTCCACTCGGCCGCCGACTTGATCGCCAGCGTCACCAGCGCGAGCAGCGCCAGCAGCGAGGCGACCGCGAACGCCGCGACCGACTGGTATTCGTTGTAGAGGATTTCCACGTGCAGCGGCATGGTGTTGGTCTGGCCGCGGATGTGGCCGGACACGACCGACACCGCGCCGAACTCGCCCATGGCCCGCGCATTGCACAGGATCACGCCGTAGATCAGGCCCCACTTGATGTTGGGCAGCGTGACGTACCAGAAGGTCTGCCAGCCGGTCGCTCCCAGCACGATCGCGGCCTGCTCCTCCTCGTTGCCCTGCGCCTGCATGAGCGGAATGAGCTCGCGCGCGATGAAGGGAAAGGTGACGAAGATGGTCGCGAGCACGATGCCCGGCACGGCGAACACGATCTTGATGTCGTGCGCCGCGAGCCACGGGCCGAACCAGCCCTGCGCGCCGAAGACCAGCACGTAGATCAGGCCAGCGACGACAGGCGACACCGAGAACGGGAGGTCGACCAGCGTGGTGAGGAAGGCCTTGCCGCGGAACTCGTACTTGGCGATGCACCAAGCCGCCGCGACGCCGAACACGAGGTTCAGCGGCACCGCGATGGCAGCGGTGATCAGCGTGAGCCGGATCGCGGCCCAGGCATCGGGCTCCTTCAGGCCTTCGAGGTAGGCGCCGAAGCCCTTGCGCAGCGCCTCGGTGAACACGGCGGCAAGCGGCAGCACGAGGAACAGCAGCACGAAGACCAGCGCGATCCCGATCAGCGTGTTGCGCACCCACGGCGCTTCCGTCGTGCTGATGCGCCTTTGCGCGAGATTGCTCATGTGCCCCCCGCCCGCTTGCGCTGCCAGGCCTGCAGCGCATTGATGACCAGCAGCAGGATGAAGGAGAAGATCAGCATCACCACGGCCACGGCCGTCGCACCGGCATAGTCGTACTGCTCCAGCTTGCCGATGATGATGAGCGGCGTGATCTCGGACACCATCGGCATGTTGCCGGCGATGAAGATGACGGAGCCGTACTCGCCGATCGCGCGGGCGAAGGCCATCGCGAAGCCGGTCAGGAGCGCCGGCGTGATCGAGGGCAGGATCACCTTCATGAAGGTTTGCATGCGCGTCGCGCCGAGGCTCATCGCCGCCTCCTCGAGTTCGCGCTCCGACTCCTCGAGCACCGGCTGCACCGTGCGCACCACGAACGGCAGGCCGATGAAGATGAGCGCGATGACGACGCCGTTGGGGTTGAACGCGAGCTTGATGCCCATCGGCTCCAGGTACTGCCCGATCCAGCCGTTGCCCGCGAGGAGCGCGGTGAGCGAGATGCCGGCCACCGCCGTCGGCAACGCGAACGGCAGGTCGACCAGCGCGTCGACGATGCGCTTGCCGGGGAAGGTGTAGCGCACCAGCACCCACGCCAGCAGCAGGCCGAAGACGACGTTGACCGCCGCGGCGACGAAGGACGCGCCGAAGGTGAGCTTGTACGACGCCAGCACGCGCGGCGACGTGACCGCCATCCAGAACTGGTCCCACGACATCGTGAACGTCTTGAGCACGAGCGCCGAGAGCGGAATCAGGACGATCAGGCACAGGTACAGCAGCGAGTACCCGAGCGTGAGGTTGAAGCCGGGCAGCACCTTCTTGCTGCCGCCCCTCGAAGTAGAAGCGGCCCCGGGTAAAGGGGCCGCGAGGCTTGCGCCTGCCGACATGGTCTTACTTCACCGTATAGATCTTGTCGAACTGGCCGCCGTCGTTGAAGTGGACCTTCTGCGCCTGCGACAGCGAACCGAAGTACTCCGACACGGGCACCAGGGTCAGCGGCTTGAACTTCGCCGCGTTCTTCTTGAGCACGTTGGCGTTGCGCGGTCGGATGTAGTGCTTGGCGGCGATCTCCTGCGCTTCCTCGGTGTAGAGGAAGTTCAGGTAGGCCTTGGCGACCTCGGCCGTACCCTTCTTGGCCACGGTCCGCTCGACGACCGCGACCGGGTTCTCGGCGATCACGCTGATCGAGGGATACACCACGTCGACCTTGTTCGCGCCGAATTCACGGTTGACCGACTCGACTTCGGACTCGAAGGTGATGAGCGCATCGCCGATATTGCGCTGCAGGAATGCCGTGGTCGCGTCGCGGCCGCCGCGCGCCAGCACCGGGACGTTCTTGTACAGCTTGGACACGAACTCGGCGGCCTGCGCATCGGTGCCACCCTTCTTGCGCACGTAGCTCCAGGCGGCGAGATAGGCGTAGCGGCCGTTGCCGCCGGTCTTGGGGTTCACGACCACCACCTGAACGCCCGGCTTGACCAGGTCGTCCCAGTCCTTGATGCCCTTGGGGTTGCCGTTGCGCGTGAGGAACAGCATGGTCGACGTCGTCGGCGCCGCGTTCTCGGGGAAGCGCTTGTTCCAGTCCGCCGCCACGACGCCCTTTTCGGCGAGGAATTCGACGTCGGTCGTCGTGTTCATGGTCACCACGTCGGCATCGAGTCCGTCGACCACCGCGCGCGCCTGCGCGCTGGAGCCCGCATGCGACTGCTCGAGCTTCACGTCCTTGCCTGCCGTCTTCTTGTACCAGGGCACGAAGGCGGCATTGATGTCCTTGTAGAACTCGCGCGCGACGTCGTACGACACGTTCAGCAGCGTCTGCTGCGCCGAGGCTGCTCCGCCGACAGTCAGCGCGAGAGTGGCTAGAAAAATCTTGAATTTGCTCATGGACAAATTGTGGGTTCGCCGCTTTAAAACCCAAACGAATATATCGTTGTTTATTTATCCTCAATCCCTTCTAAGGAACCCTCACAAGAGCGGGCGCAGCTCTCTCGCGGCATCCATCAGCAGGGAAATTAGGTCTTTCTGAGTCGTTTCGCTGCCCAGCCGTTCAGGCGCGGCCACGACATTGATCGCCGCGACCACGTGCCCTCGCATGTCGCGCAGCGGCACGGCGAGCGCATGCACGCCGAGTTCGTGTTCGTCGCGCGCGACGGCGTAGTCGCGGCTGCGCACCTCGTCGATGAGCGCGCGGAACTTCTTGGGATCGGTGAGCGTGTGGCTCGTGAGTCGGGCGAGTTCGCGCCCCTTCATCCAGTGCGTGAAGGCGGCCTTGCCCATCGCGGCGAGCAGCACGCGGCCGGTCGAGGTCGCATGCGCGGGCAGGCGAGCGCCCAGGTGCAGGCCGTAGGCGAGCAGGCGCGTGTGTCCGCTGCGCGCCACGATCACGACCTCGTCGCCGTCGCGCACGACGACCGAGAACGCCTCGCCCGCCTGCGCGGCGAGCCGGTTCAGGGTGGGCTGCACGGCCCGCGGGAGCCGGGCCGATGCGAGGTAGCTGCCAGAGAAGCGCAATACCTTCGGCGAGAGCCAGAACCAGCTTCCGTCGGTTTCCAGATAGCCGAGATGCGCCAGCGTCAGAAGATGCCGCCTGGCCGCCGCGCGCGTCAGGCCGGCGCGCTGCGCGGCGAGCGTGGCGTTCAGGCGCTGCCGTGCAGTGTCGAAGCTCTCGAGCACCGCAAGGCCCTTGGCGATTCCGGCGATGTAATCGGCGTGGGCGATGGACACGATGGCAGCCTTTTCACTTTGCAGTTGCGCGATGATCGCGCAACTGCGGCGATGATCGCACACGGTCCCCTGGACGGGCTGGCGCCCTTCCCCGCCGCCTCCTATCCTTCCCGGCAGGAGACGCAGTTCAATGAAAACCCAGGTCGTGATCGTCGGCGCCGGCCCCTCGGGCCTCCTGCTCGGCCAGTTGCTGCACAAGGCGGGCATCGCCAACGTCATCGTCGAGCGGCAAAGCGCGGACTACGTGCTGGGCCGGGTGCGGGCGGGCGTGCTGGAGCAGGTGTCGATCGACCTGCTGGACGAACTGGGCATCGGCGCGCGCATGCACCGGGAAGGGCTGGTCCACGAAGGCATCGAGCTGCTCTTCAAGGGCGCGCGCCACCGCATCGATTTCCCGGCGCTGACGGGCGGCAAGACGGTCATGGTGTACGGGCAGACCGAGGTCACCCACGACCTCATGGATGCGCGCCGGGCCGCGGGCCTGCCGACGATCTACGAGGTGGGCGAGACCGCGACGCTGCACGATTTCGACACGTCGAAGCCGATGGTGCGCTACCGCAAGGACGGGGCCGAACACACGATCGAATGCGACTTCATCGCCGGCTGCGACGGCTTCCACGGCGTGAGCCGCGCGAGCGTGCCGAAGGGCGCGGTGCGCGAATTCGAGAAGGTCTATCCCTTCGGCTGGCTCGGCCTGCTGGCCGAGGTGCGGCCGGTCTCGGACGAACTGATCTACGCCAACACCGAACGCGGGTTCGCGCTGTGCTCCATGCGCAGCATGACGCGCAGCCGCTACTACCTCCAGGTGCCGCTCGCGGACAAGATCGAGGCATGGTCCGACGAGGCGTTCTGGAACGAACTGCGCCTGCGTCTCGACCCCGAGGCGCGCGAACGCCTGGTCACCGGGCCGTCCATCGAGAAGAGCATCGCGCCGCTGCGCAGCTTCGTCGCGGAGCCGATGCGCTTCGGCCGCCTCTTCCTCGCCGGCGATGCCGCGCACATTGTGCCGCCCACGGGCGCGAAGGGACTCAACCTCGCGGCGTCCGACGTGAAGTACCTCTCGCGCGCCTTCGCCGAGTTCTACGAGGAGAAGAGCGAGGCGGGCATCGACCACTACTCCGCGAAGACGCTGGCGCGGGTGTGGAAGGCCGAGCGCTTCTCGTGGTGGTTCACGCAGCTGATGCACCGCTTGCCCGACAGCGGCGAGATCGGGCAGCGGCTGCAGGAGGCCGAGCTGGAATACCTGGTGAACTCGAAGGCGGCGTCGACGGTGCTGGCGGAGAACTACGTGGGCCTGCCGCTGTAGCGTCTACGTCGCCGTCCGCCGCGCGATCGCGCGTTCCAGCGCCTTGTGGACCGCCTGCGGCTCCGCGGGCTTCACGAGGTGATCCGCGAAGCCCGCCATCGCCGAGCTGCGCAGGTCCGGCGCGGCGCCATAGCCGCTGAGCGCCACCACGGGGTAGCGCGCGCTCAGCTCGCGGCCGACGTCGATGCCGCTGCCGTCCGGCAGGCCCAGGTCGGTGAGCACGACGTCGAACCCGCCGTCGCGGCCCAGTTCGAGCGCCGACCTGCACGTCGCCGCATGCGTCACGCGCCAGCCGTAGGCCTCGAGCAGCATCTTCATCGTCTCGGCCGCGTCCACGCTGTCTTCGACCAGCAGCACATGCAGCGCATGGCCGTCCTCGTCGTCCTGGGCCGGCCCCGCTTCTCCCGGCGCTCCGGCCACCGCCTCGGGCGCCAGCGGCAGTTGCAGCGTGAAGGTCGAGCCCTGGTTCCGCCCCTCGCTGTGGGCCGTGAGTTCGCCCTGATGCTGCCCCACCAGTCCGCGCGCGATCGCCAGGCCGAGGCCGAGGCCGCCGAAGCGGCGCGTCACCTCGCGGTCCGCCTGCTCGAAGGCGACGAAGATGCTGCCGATCGCGTCGGGGTCGATGCCGATGCCCGTGTCCTGCACCATCAGCGTGAATTCGCGCCGCGTCGACGTTGTGCGGATGCGGATCGTGCCGCCCGCCGTCGTGAACTTGACGGCGTTGCGCACGAGGTTCCACAGCACCTGCTGCATGCGCGCCGAATCGGCGTTGACGCGGCACGAGGCGGCGTCGAGTTCGAGCACGAGCTGGAGTTCGCCGTCGCGCAGCGGCTCCTCGAGCATCTCGACGACCGCGGCCACGAGCTTGTGCATGTCCACCGGCTCGAGCTTCAGCGACACCTTGCCCGCGGAAATGGCGGTGAGGTCCAGCAGATCGTCGATCAGCCGCGCCTCGAGCGCGACGTTTCGCCGGATCATGGGCAGCAGGTCCCGGAACTTCTCGGGCACCGTCACCACGCGCTCCAGCAGGACCGACGCCGTGGAGATCGGGCTGAGCGGCGTGCGCAATTCGTGCGAGAGGATCGCGAGGAAGCGGTCCTTCGCCTCGTTGGCCCGCTCGGCCTGCGCCTTCGCCGCACGCAGCGCTTCCGCGTCGCGGTAGTCCGCGGTCGCATCGCGCAACACCTTGCAGAAGCCGCTGTGCGCATGCTGCGCGTCGAACAGCGGAACCATCACGCCCTCGGCCCACAGCGCGAGGCCGTCGCTGCGCATCATCCAGCGGTTGTCGTCGGCGGCGCCGGTCTCCAGGGCCAGTCGCATCTCGGTCTGGAGAACGCGGGCATCGCGGTCCTCGGGCGTGAAGATCGCCTGCGCGGTGCGGCCCAGCATCTGTTCGCGTGTGTAGCCGAAGATGTCGTGCGCGGCGCGGTTCCAGGAGGTCACCGCGCCTGAAGGGTCGAGCAGGATCACCGCATAGTTGCGCAGCGCATTGACCACGCGGTCGTACACGTCGTTCGCCGTCGTCAGCTCGCTTTGCGTGCGGCCGAGGGCCGCGCGTTCCCGCGCCTCGCGCAGCGCGCGCCGCAGCACCACGGGCAGGCGCGCGAGGCGGCCCTTGCTCACGTAGTCGGTCGCGCCGCGCTTGAGCATCTCCACCGCGTTGTCCTCGCCGATGACGCCCGAGACGAAGATGAAGGGAATCTCCGGCCGCGTCGCGCGCGCGTGCGCCAGCGCCTGCTCCCCGCTGTAGCCGGGGATCTCGTAGTCGGAGAGGATGACCGACCACGGCCGCGAGGGAAGCGCCGTCGCGAAGCCGGTCTCGTCACGCACCACCGTCAGCCGCGCGTTCGGCCACACGGCCAGCAGGCTCTCGCGCAGGAGCTCCGCGTCGAAGCGCGAATCCTCGAGCAGCAGCACCTCGAGCGCCGCCTCTTCGACTTCGCGCTCGATGGCGCCTTCAGTCATGGCGGCGCGCCGCCTTCATCGAGCCGGGCGGCGGTTCGTTGAGAACGGCCCAGAACACGCCGAGGTCCGAGATCGCGCGCACGAACTGGTTGAACTCGACCGGCTTCACCACGTACGCGTTGACGCCGAGCTCGTAGCTGCGCACCACGTCCGACTCTTCCTGCGACGAGGTGAGCATGACGATCGGCAAGCTGCGCAGCAGCGGGTCGGCGCGCACGAACTGCAGCACCTCCAGGCCGTTGACCTTCGGCAGCTTGAGGTCGAGCAGCACCACCGCCGGATTGCCCGGCGCGCGCCCCGCGAACATGCCCTCGCGCTGCAGATATTCCAGCGCCTGCGCGCCGTCGCGCACGACGATCACCTCGTTGGCGAGCTGGCTGCGTTCGAGCGCGACGAGCGTCAGCTCCAGGTCGCGCGTATCGTCTTCCACAAGCAGGATCGGTTTGAGCATTCCTGGCTTTCCTTCTTCAATCCTCTTTCCCGACGGGCGCTTCCGGCAGGACGAATCCGAACGTTGCGCCCTGCCCCGGCTCTCCCTGCGCCCACACCGAGCCGCCGTGGCGCTCCACGATGCGGCGCACGCTGGCCAGGCCGATGCCCGTGCCCTCGTACTCGTCGGCCTGGTGCAGGCGCTGGAACACGCCGAAGAGCTTGTGGACGTACTTCATCTGGAAGCCGACGCCGTTGTCCGCGATCTCGACGCCCACGCCCTCGGGCCGGCGCACGGAAGAGATGCGGATCGCGGGCGACGATTGCTGCCGCGTGTACTTGCACGCGTTCGCGAGCAGGTTGCGCAACACGATCTGCAGCAGGAACGGGTCGCCCCACAGCGCGGGCAGCGGCTTGTCGATCGTCCAGGCAATCGTGCGGCCGGACTCCTGCCGGGCGCATTCGGCGACGAGTTCGTCGACGAGCCCCTCGGTGTCGATCTTCGAGCGCTTCAGCGATGCGCGTCCCATGCGCGAGAAGTCGAGCAGCGCGTCGACGAGATGGCCGGCGAATGCGGCAGCCTCCTTCACGTGCGCCAGGTAGCGCTGCGATCGCTCGCCCATCGCCTTGCCCTCGGCGTCCATCACGAGGTCGACATAGCCCGCGATGTGGCGCATCGGCGCGCGCAGGTCGTGCGAGACCGTGTACGAGAAGGCTTCGAGTTCCTTGTTGACGCGGCCGAGTTCGGTGGCGACTTCGGCGAGTTCCTCCGCGCGCCGCAGCACCACGCCGATGAGCGCCTGGCGCAGGTCGGTCGCCGCGGCCAGCTGCGCCGCCTGCCACGGCGCCGAGCGGCCCCGCACGCGCTGCATCCAGCTGTCGAAGCTGCGCCGCGGATGGATGCGGCCGTCGCTCGCGCGCGGTTGCTTCGTGGGATCGCCGGCCCAGCGCACGGTGCGCACGAACTCGGGCCGGAACCAGATCACGAGGTGGCGGTGGAACTGGGAAATGGACAGCGCCAGCACGCCTGTGGCGCCGGCCCCGGCATCGCAGCCGGGGCAATCCTTCTGCAGCTGGTCCGTGTGGACGACCGGCCCGCCCTGTTTCACGACCCAGTTCGCGATGGCCTGCAACTGTTCGGCGGGCGGCACCTCCCCGACGGTCCACACCTCGTCGTTCAGCATGACGGCGGCCCCGGTCGCGTCGGCGATGCGCAGCAGCGGCGCGGGCTCGCGCACCATCTGCTTGAGCGAGGCGTCGCTGTCGGAGAGATGGGACACGATCTCCAGCGTGAGCCGGCGCAGCTCGAGCCGACGCGCGACGTCCGCCGTGTCCTCGAGGGCGCCGACCTGCATCGACAGCAGGCGGCCCAGATGCTCGCACGCCGCGCGCTCGGCGAACGCGAGGTGGCGCGGCTCGTGATGGTGGCACGAGATCAGTCCCCACAGCTCGCCCCGCACCACGATCGACACGGACATCGACGCGAGCGTGCCCATGTTGCGCATGTATTCGAGGTGGACGGGCGACACGCTGCGCAGCGCCACCATCGACAGGTCGATGTCGCGCGGACGCAGACCGGGGTCGAAGCAGGCGAGGTCCACCGGCACGTAGTTCGCGTCGGGGATCAGGCGGATGTGATTGAGCCGGTAGAGCGCGCGCGCCTGCGCGGGCACGTCGGCCCCCGGAAAGTGGTGGCCGGCGTACGACTCGTAGCCGGGGTCGATGCGCTCGGCGAGCACCTCGCCGTGGCCCTCGTCGCCGAAGCGGTAGACGAGGCAGCGGCCGAAGCCGGTGAGGCGCTTCATCTCGTCCGCGGCGACCTGCGCCAGCTCCGCGATGCCCGAGACGCGCTGCATCGCCGGGGGAAAGCTTCGCGCGAGCGAATACAGGGGCGACTGCGTCCCGGTGTCGCTCTCGTCGGGCTCGAACTCCACGAACAGCTTTTCGCCCAGGCGGTGGGCCGATGCATGGACACGCCGGCCCTCCAGCTGCAGGCGGCCCAGCCCGGCGGGCGCCTCGCCGTCGCGCAGCGATGCGGGGTCGATGGCGGCCGCCTTCACGGCGGCGCGCGCGGCCTCGACACTCTTCCAGTTCGTGCTGTAGGCGAGCAGCCGCGTGCCGTCCGCGGACAGCACCACCAGCCAGCCGTGGGGCTGGATCGCGCCCGGGACACGAATGGGCTCGTCGGCGCACTGCGCGAGGTCAGCCTGCGGCACGCTCACGCAGGGCTCCTTCGTAAACGGCGCCGAGCGCATCGAACGTCTGATGGGGGACGCCGCAGGGAGGTCGCTTCGCGAAGGCGGGAAAGCGCAGGTGAAATGGACGCGGGTGGCGTCGGTGAGCCGGACTCTGGATTCATCGATCGGTGGATTGGTCCCGGTCGAGCATCCCAGAGCGGGAGGCCTCTTGACGTAGGACAAAGCCGACACCGGCCTTGGCGGCCGGCGGCACTTTTATGCAGGTGTTTCCGACGCCAATTAATTCTCGGGTGGCGCTGACACCACCCTTGCAACCGCACCCTCTCCGGCGCGGTTGCAAGGCCGTCCAGGAGGAAGGAATCAGTCCGCGAACGCGCCAGCCGCGCGAATGACCGGTCCCCACTTGTCGATCTCCGACTTCAGCCAGGTCTGCAGGCCTTCGGACGTCAGCTTGCTGTCGGGCACGATCTCGGCGCCAAGGTCGGCCATGCGCTTCGTGACGTCCGGGTCCTTCAGCGCCGTGCGCACGGCAGCGTTCATCTTGTCGAGGATCGGCCTCGGCGTGCCCTTGGGCGCATAGATGCCGTGCCACACGACAACCTCGAAGTCCTTCAGGCCCTGCTCGTGCAGCGTGGGGGCATCGGGCAGCGCCTTGATGCGGTTCTTCGTCGTGACGCCGTAGAACTTCACGTTGCCCGACTTGATGTGCGGAATGGTCTGCGTGGTCTGGTCGCACAGGATGTCGACCTGGCCGCCGAGCAGCGCGTTCATGGCGGGCGCCGTGCCCTGGAACGGCACCGCCGTGAGCTTCACGCCGAGCGCGCGCTCGAGCATCAGGCCGCACAGCTGCGACACCGCGCCCAGGCCGGCGTTGGCGAGGTTGATCTTCGAGGCGTTGGCCTTGACGTAGGCCTGGAATTCCTTGAAGTCCTTCGCGGGGAAGTCCTTGCGCGCGAGCAGCGTCATCGGCACGTCCACGGCCTGGCTCACGAACTCGAAGTCGGTGAGCGGGTTGTACTGCAGCTTGCGGTACAGGGCGGTGGACGTCGCCATGCCGTTGTGATGGATGAAGAAGGTGTAGCCGTCGGGATTGGCCTTCGCGACCTGCGATGCGGCCACCGTGCCGCCGGCGCCGAGCTTGTTCTCGATCACGACCGTCTGGCCGAGCGACTTCGTCATGGACGCGCCCAGCGTGCGTGCGACGACATCGGTGGGGCCGCCCGCGGCAAAAGGCACCACGAGGGCGATGGGCTTGGTGGGCCAGGCGGCCTGCGCGTGAACGGCCGCGGCGGATGCGAGGCCGGCGACGGCCGCGAGCGCGGCGAGGATGCGGGGGTACTTCATGGGGTCTTTCTCCTGCGGGGATGGATATTCGCGACCCGCGAGCGTAGCGCAGACGCGCGCGCCGCGTTCCCCGGATATGCCCTTGGAAACGCGGCCGCGCGCGCATGGCGCGTGCGGAGCGGAACCTGCCGCTCCGCCCCCTCCCCGGCGGATTACATCCGGGGTTCGCCGCGCGCGTTCACGACAATCGTGGCGCCGGGCGCGTTCTGCATCTGGACGCGGTGCTCCTGCCCGCGGTAGTTGTAGCTGACCTCGTAGTACGCCGGCGTGGCGCTGGTCGGCACGGTGGCGCAGCGCTGCACGTCGCGCGTCGCGACGCCCGAGCCGCCGCCGCCCATGTTGTTGCCGACGACCGCGCCGCCGATCACGCCGGCCGCCGTGGCCACGTCCTTGCCGCTGCCGCCGCCGATCTGGTGGCCCAGGATGCCGCCGATCACCGCGCCGGCAATGGCCGCGCCCGGGTTGGTCTGCTGCTGCGGTGCAGCCACGGCCTGGCGCTCGACCCAGCAACGTTGCTGGTTGCCCTGCGTGACGACGGCGCGCGACCAGTTGACCGGCACCTCGTAGGTGCGCTCGTTGGCGCGGCGGCGATATTCGTAGGGCTGCGAGGTCATGGCCTGCGGCTCGAGGTCATAGCGGCGGCCTTCGGAGGCCGGGCGCACCGACGAGATGTTCCATGCGAGGCCGCTGCCGCGCAGGTTGTCGTAGCTGCCGCGGCGCAGCACCGCGCAGCGGCCTTCGAAGCGGGGCATTTCGCAGACTTCCCAGCGGCCGCGATCCACGACGACCGAGCCGGCGCTGTCGCCCAGGCCCTGGCGGTCCATGTTGCGGATCGGCTTGTCCACCGTGACCGCGCGGCCGCGGAAGTTCTCGCGCTCGTAGAAGGTGATGGTGGCCATCGCTTGCGTGGCAAGCAGGACGGTCGCCGCCGCGACGGCGGTTTTCAGGGTGGTGTTCAGCATGGGATTCTCCTTTTCATTGCTTCCAGTGCTGCAACGCAAGCACTGTTCAGGCAGTGGACGTAGCTTAGGTAAATCACTGTCGCGCAATGTGTAGGCGCATGCGCCGCTGTTACGTCGGAGTGCTTTGGCGGTACAGCGTTGCTCGCGACGACGAGCGCCATCGGCAGATCGCGCGTCGCCTGAATTCCGCAGGACATGGACAGCGATGCGCTGCTGAAGTTGCTTTCGCATTCACAGGGAGGACTGAAGCGCTCGCTCTGACGCAGGAGGCAAGGCGCGCGGCGGCGGCGGCCGGATGTCTCTCGACCGGGTCCCCTAGCGCCCCTTGCGCGGCGGCAAGCCCGTGTGCTGCGTCAGCACCGTCCCCTTCTTCGGCGTCGAATTCTTGCGCCGCGGGCTGGCATAGCTGCCGTCGGTGACCGGCTGGAACGTGGGCACCAGGTGGTGCTTGCCGTTGCCGATCAGGTCGGCGCGGCCCATGGCCTTGAGCGCATCGCGCAGCATCGGCCAGTTGTTGGGGTCGTGGTAGCGCAGGAAGCCCTTGTGCAGCCGGCGTCGGCGGTCACCGCGGACGATGTCCACCGGCTCGCTTGCGCGGCCGATCTTGCGCAGCGGATTCTTGCCCGAGTGGTACATCGCCGTGGCGGTGGCCATGGGGCTCGGATAGAAAGTCTGCACCTGGTCGGCGCGAAAGCCGTTGCGCTTCAGCCAGAGCGCCAGGTTCATCATGTCCTCGTCGCTCGTGCCCGGGTGCGCGGCGATGAAGTACGGGATGAGGTACTGCTCCTTGCCGGCTTCCTTCGAGAACTTCTCGAACATCGCCTTGAACTTGTCGTAGCTGCCGATGCCCGGCTTCATCATCTTCGTGAGCGGGCCGTTCTCCGTGTGCTCCGGCGCGATCTTGAGATAGCCGCCGACGTGATGCTGCACGAGCTCCTTCACGTACTCCGGCGACTGCACGGCGAGGTCATAGCGCAGGCCCGAACCGATGAGGATCTTCTTCACGCCCTTGAGCGCGCGCGCGCGGCGGTAGATCTTCACGAGCGGGCCGTGGTCGGTGTTGAGGTTGCTGCAGATGCCGGGATACACGCAGCTCGGCTTGCGGCACGCGGCCTCGATCTCCGGCGTCCTGCAGCCGATGCGGTACATGTTGGCCGTAGGGCCGCCGAGGTCGGACACGATGCCGGTGAAGCCGGGGACCTTGTCGCGCATCTCCTCGATCTCGCGGATGATGGAGTCTTCGCTGCGGCTCTGGATGATCCGGCCCTCGTGCTCGGTGATCGAGCAGAAGGTACAGCCGCCGAAGCAGCCGCGCATGATGTTCACGCTGAAGCGGATCATCTCCCACGCGGGGATCTTCGCGTCGCCGTAGGACGGATGCGGCGCGCGGGCGTATTGCAGGTCGAACACGTGGTCCATCTCCGCCGTCGTGAGCGGGATGGGCGGCGGCGTCAGCCACACGTCGCGGTCGCCATGCGCCTGCACGAGCGCGCGCGCGTTGCCGGGATTGGTCTCAAGGTGCAGGACGCGGTTGGCATGCGCATAGAGCACGGGGTCCGACTTCACCTGCTCGTACGACGGCAGGCGGATCACGGTCGTGTCGCGCTTGAGCTTGAGGCGCGGATTGGGCGCGAAGGCGAGCGTGTGCGTCGAGGATTGCGGCGGCTCGCCGCCCTCTTCGGCCGCGCACGACGCGCCTTGCGCCTTCGCCTGTTCGCTCGTCGTCATGTACGGACTGGTGATCTCGTCCACGCGCCCCGGCTGATCGACCTGCGTCGAATCGATCTGCGTCCAGCCCTCGGGCGTGTCGCGTCGCACGAAGGCCGTGCCGCGCACGTCGGTGATCTGCGCCACCGGCTCTTTCGCGGCGAGCCGGTGCGCGATCTCGACGATGGCGCGTTCGGCGTTGCCGTAGAGCAGCAGGTCGCATTTCGCATCGAGCACGATGGAATGGCGAACCTTGTCCGACCAGTAGTCGTAGTGCGCGATGCGCCGCAACGACCCTTCGATGCCGCCCAGCACGATGGGCACGTCCTTGTACGCCTCGCGGCAGCGCTGGCTGTACACGATGGCGGCCCGGTCGGGGCGCTTGCCGCCGACGTCGCCGGGGGTGTAGGCGTCGTCGCTGCGGATCTTGCGGTCGGCCGTGTAGCGGTTGATCATGGAATCCATGTTCCCCGCGGTCACGCCCCAGAAGAGGTTGGGCTTGCCCAGTGCCTTGAACGGCTCGGCGCTGTGCCAGTCGGGCTGCGCGATGATGCCGACGCGGAAACCCTGCGCTTCCAGCACGCGGCCGATCACGGCCATGCCGAAGCTGGGGTGGTCGACGTAGGCATCGCCCGTGACGAGCACGATGTCGCAGCTGTCCCAGCCGAGCGCGTCCATCTCGGCGCGGCTCATCGGCAGGAAAGGCGCACGGCCGAAGCGCTGCGCCCAGTACTTGCGGTAGCTGGTCAGCGGCTTGGCGGCGCGAGTGAAGAAGGAGACGTCGACGGGTGCGTTCATTGCGGGGCGGGCCTCATGAGACCCGGCCGCAATTCTAAAGTTTCACCGTTGTCCTATTTCCTGGCGGGTCGCTCCGGTGGCCGGCCTTGCGCGGATGACGCCGTCATGTCGGCCACGCCGTCGTCGCCGACCATCGGGAACGTAGGCGAGAATCGCGCATGAGCCCCACCGACGTCGTCACCTTCTGGCGGGATGCCGGACCCGAACGCTGGTTCCGCAAGGACGCGGAGTTCGACGATGCGTTCCGGTCGCGTTTTCTTCCCGAGCACGAGGCCGCCGCGGCCGGCGAGCTCGACAGTTGGAATGCCACCGCGGAAGGCGCGCTGGCGCTCTGCCTGCTGCTCGATCAGTTCCCGCGCAACTGCTTTCGCGGCACGCCGCGGATGTTCTCGACGGATCGCAAGGCGCGAGCGATCGCCGATGCCGCCGTCCGCGCGGGCTTCGACATGCAGGCCGAAGAGAAGCTTCGCAACTTCTTCTACCTGCCGTTCATGCATTCGGAGTCGCCGACCGACCAGGACCGATGCGTTCAGCTGACCGAACCACTCGGCGGCGAGTCGCATCGCTACGCGCAGCACCACCGCGACATCGTGCGGCGCTTCGGGCGGTTTCCGCATCGCAATGCGGTTCTGGGGCGGGAGAGCACGGCGGAGGAGCTGGCGTTTCTTGCGGAAGGTGGATTCGCGGGCTGACTCGCCCGGATCCGTCAGGCTGCCTTCAGCTTCTTCAGGTCCAGCTCGATCCATGTGGGCGCATGGTCGCTCGCCTTCTCCCGCCCGCGCACCCATCGGTCCACGCCTGCAGATTTCAGGCAGGGCGCCAGCGTCTTGTTGAGCAGCAGGTGGTCGATGCGCAGGCCCGAGTTCTTGTCCCAGTGCTGGCGGAAGTAATCCCAGAACGTGTAGATCGCTTCGTCGGGATGCAGGTGCCTTAGCGAATCGACCCAGCCCTGCTCGAGCAGGCGCGCGTAGCACTCGCGCGTCTCGGGCTGCAGCAGCGCGTCTTTTTTCCACGAGCGCGGGTTGTAGATGTCGAAGTCGGTCGGCACGACGTTGTAGTCGCCCGCGATGACGACGGGGTGGCCGCAGCCGTAGAGCGTGGCCGCATACGCGTTCAGGCGCTCGAACCACTTCAGCTTGTAATCGAACTTCGGGCCGGGCTGCGGGTTGCCGTTGGGCAGGTAGAGGCAGGCGACGACGATGCCGCCCACCGCCGCTTCGATGTAGCGACTCTGGTCGTCGTCGGGGTCGCCGGGCAGCTCGCGCCGGATCTCGAGCGGCTCCATGCCGCGGGCGAGGATGGCCACGCCGTTCCAGGAGCGCTGGCCCTTCCAGATCGATTCGTAGCCGGCCTCGCGGATCGCGGCGCGCGGAAAGCCTTCGTCGAGCGCCTTCAGCTCCTGCAGGCACGCGACGTCGGGCTGCTCGCGCTCCAGCCACTCCAGGAGGTGGGGCAGGCGGGACTTGATGCCGTTGACGTTATAGGTGGCGATTTTCATGGCGGCGAGCTCCGGATTCGGGAGCCCCGCCGCCGAGCAGCCGCTTCTTCAGCCGCTTGCGGCTGAAAGCCGCCGCGCCGCCGCTGCCGCCGCCGTCGGGGAAATCGTGCGCGTCCAGGCGGCCGCGCTTCGGCTTCAGCGGCGCCTCGATGATCGCGCTGGCGCTGTTTTCGCCGTGATCGGGTTGCGCGGGCACGGACGTCGTCTGGAAATCTCCGAGCTTCGCGCGCGTGGGACTCGTGTCGTTGCGGCTCATGAATGGAAGTTAATCGGAAGGGGCCGCAATCCATGTCGGACGCCGCCGCCGAACCACGCGGCCGGTTTCGACTCCAATCGATCCATGCGCCTTCTCGCGATCCTCGCCCTCGTGGCCCTCCCGTCCGCCTTCGGTCAGACCGCCGATCCGCTCAAATCGCCCGACTGCGGCCGCGCCATCGATGAGCTTGACGCCGCCCGCGCCGCGCCCGAAACACGCGCCCGCGAGATCGAAACGATGCGCAGCCGCGCGGCGCTGGCCTGCTTTGGAACGGCCGCCCCCGCTGCTCGACCGGGGCGCATGTCCCAAGCTCCCAGCGTCGTTGCGCCGCCCACGACAGGCCCTCCGCCCCTTCCGCCCACCATCGCCGCACCCCCTCGCACCCTGCCCCCGCCAATCGCGATCCATCGCCCGCCCACCGTGTCCGCCTGTGACGGGGGCGGGTGCTGGCTCAACGATGGCGTGCAGCTGAGGCACGTGCCACCTGCCGCCGCCAGCGCCAGCGGACTTTGCGGCATTCAGTCAGGATTGCCCGGCTGTCCCTGAAACCGTCCCCATGTCCGGTTATGCTCGGTGACTCGACACTGCCGCATGTTCGCGTCCGCGAACCCAGCACCAGCACCCGCGGCAGCATTGCAATCACGTATCAGGAAATCGTCCAGATGGGCAACAAGATCGTCACCGAGGCCGACCGCCGCCGCAGCCCCGCCCCCCAGATCGCCGAGGGCTACAGCATCCGCCGCGAAGGCACGGGCCAGAAGGTCAGCCGCGCGCGCGGCACGGCGACCAACAACAAGAAGAACCCCGGCAAGCGCCCGCACAAGGGCGGTCACTGACCGCAACCCGCTGAGGGCGTCGGCGCGATGCGGATTCGCTCGCGCCTGTTCCTGCTCGTGCAGGCCGCGAGGCTGCGCGAGACTTCGCACGCGCTCTGGATCCCCGCTTTCGCGGGGATGACGGCCTGCGCGAGAACGCTCAGTGCGCCAGGCCCTGGATCACCGTCATCAGATTCCCCTCGCTGTCCCGGAACCACGCCGTGCGGCTGCCCGCCGCGCTGAAGACGCCATTCACCGTCTTCATCTCGGGCGTGTCGTATTCCTCGAACTGCACATCGCGGGTACGCAGCCAGCCGACGACAGCTTCGATATCGTCGACCTGCCAGAACGCGCAACTGCCGCGTTGCTCGCCGGCCGTCGCGGACGGATACATGAGGCAGGTCGTTCCCTTGCCGCACGTCAGACTCACGCCCGGACCGACCTCCTGCCCCGGCCCGAGTTCGAGGGTCTCCTCGTAGAACTTGCGGGCGCGCGCGATGTCGCGCACGGGAACCGAGGCATAGAAGGCTGCGCTTTTCAACATTTGTTTCTCCCTGTCGCAGCGGACTATCGCCAAGCGGATTCGACACCGGCGTAGGACAAACGCGGAAGACGCATGACGCCTCGGCCTGCGCATGGACTTGCATGGGCTGTCTCGGCATTCCTACACGCGGGCATGGCCAGGGTGCCTACCGTTGGCTTCAACACCCGAAGGAACACAAGCCATGGCACCGTCGAGCACCCGCACGCTGTGGAAAGGCGCGATCAGTTTCGGCCTCGTCCACATCCCCGTGACGCTGCACTCCGCCACCGCGGAGAGCCGCATGAAATTCAACCTCCTCAACAAGGAGACGATGACCCGCGTCGGCAACAAGCAGGTCGACAAGGGCACCGGCGAGTCGATGGCGAAGGAGGAAATCGTCAAGGGCTTCGAAGTCGAGAAGGACCAGTACGTCGTGCTCACCCCAGACGAAATCAAACAGGCGCTGCCGAAGTCGACGCAGACCATCGACATCGAGGCCTTCGTCGAGCTCGAACAGGTGCCCGCCCTCTACATGCACAAGGCGTACTACGTGGCGCCGGCCGGCCGGGGCGGCCAGAAGCCCTTCGCCCTGCTGCGCGAGACGCTGCGGCAGACCGGCAAGGCCGGCATCGCCAAGGTGGTGGTCTCCACCAAGCAGCATCTCGCGGCGCTGGTGCCGCAGGGCAACGGGATGGTGCTGAACCTGCTGCGCTGGGAGGACGAGGTACGTGATACCGCGGGCCTGCCCTGGCCCGGCGAGGACGTGAAGGTGAGCGCGGCGGAACTCAAGATGGCCGGGCAACTGGTCGATGCGATGGCCGGCGACTGGCAGCCCGATCTATTCCACGACGAGTTCCGCGAGAAGCTGATGGCGCTCGTGGAGCGCAAGTCGCGCGAAGGCGGTCTGCAGGCCGTGCAGCCGCTGCCGGGCGAGGAGACGGGCGCGGCCAGCGCCGAAGTGATCGACCTCACCGAACTGCTCAAGCGCAGCTTGCGCGGCAAAGGCTCGGCGTCTTCCGCGGGTCCGGCGCGTGAAGATGCACGTCCGTCCGCAAAAAAGGCCCCCGCCCGGCGCTCCGCGGGGACCGCGGGTGCGGCAAGAACCGCCGCCAACGACGAAACCCCCGCGAAAAAGGCCGCCGCTCGCAAGGCGCCCACCACCGCGCGCGCGAGCGTCAGGACGCTGTCGCGCAAGAAGGCATGACCGGCCACCGCGCGACGCTCGCGGTCGCGTCCGCGGCCATCGCGGTGGCATGCGCGACCCTCGCATGGCGTCATTGGGACGGTGCGAATCCGCCGGCGCGCCCGGGCTCGGACACCGCCTCGCAGACCTCCGTGCTGGGATCCGCGGGGCGTGGAGCGGACGCGAACCGCCCGCACATTCCGGCGCCTCCCGTGCCGCGCGGCGCCGCCGCCGTGGTGATTCCCGCGGGCGACGACGAGGCCCTGGCCGCCTGGACGCACGAGGGCCGCCCCCGTGCCACGCGCTACGCACGTGGCACGGGCTGGAGCGACACCGTGGTGCTGGAGGATCTGTTCGGCGACGCCTCCGGGCTGCTGCTCGCGGGCGACGGCGCGGGCACGGCGATGGCGGTATGGCGTCATCGCGTGGGCCGGGTGGACAGCCTGCGCTATGCCCGGTACGAGGCGGCGAGCGGCTGGAGCGCGCCGGACGTCGTGGCCGGCATCCTGCCTGCCGTGAGCGCCTCGCAGGCGGCGCCCGCGACGGCGCGCCTGGACGTGGATGCGAACGGCAATGCGGTCCTGCGCTGGCCGAGCGCGTTCGGCGAGGCGCAGCAGGCCGAGTTCCTCGTCGGAACAGGCTGGTCGCGCCCGGCCGACGTGGCCCGCCGCTGAGCCCCGCGTACGCGGCAGGACGGCTGCCGCGTACAACCGATGGGGTTGAAGTCCGACAGGCCGCTCGCTGGACGCACCCCACAATTCATTCACCTAATCTTCATCTAAGGGAGTTAACGAATGCGCAAGATCACTGTCATCGCCGGCCTGGTTGCCGCTGCCTCCGTGGCCCTCGTGGGCTGTGACGTTCAGAAGACGCAAGAGGGCAACGTGTCCGTGCCGAAGTACGAAGTCAGCAAGACGAAGGAAGGCGACGTCACGCTTCCGAAGTACGACGTCACCGCCCCCAGCGTGGAGGTGAAGACCAAGGAAGCCGAAGTGCTGGTTCCGAAGGTCGGCCTGCAGGAAGAGACCGTCAAGGTCCCGTCCATCGACGTGAAGACGGCCGACGAGAAGAAGGCCGAAGAAGGCAAGGTCGCCTCGAACAAGTAATCGGGCCTCACGTCCGATGTGCAACCGGCCCGCGGGCCGGTTTTTCCTTTGTGGGCCGCCCGGTTGCCCGTTCGCTCAGTCGCTCTCGCCGGAGAATCGCACTTCGGGGCCGAACGGCGGCGTGTACGCGATGTCGACCCGGCGTCCTTCGAACGTCAGCAGATAGCTCGCCGCCCTCGCCTCTTCCGGCCAGCGTGCCACGAGCAGCAGCGCATCCGGCCGCACCCACGCGGCGCGGCTGTACGACAGCTCGCCGCTGCCGTCGGGCGCTTCCACCCACCCTTGCAGCCCCAGCGTTCGCGCCACCTTGCGCGCCGTGCCGTCGCGCCCGCGCACGGTGAGCTCGTAGCGGCCTTCGCCTTCCAAGTGCAGCACGAGTTCCTGGAGGTCGAGCGGACTGCGCGCATTGGGCGCGATGCGATAAGTCCGCCCCGACACCTGCGTCGCGAGCGGACCGGGCGCGGGCAAGGCGTCGGCGCGGTCGCTCGACGCGAGCTCGACGCGGCGCCTCAGTTCGGCGAGCGCCGCCGCATCGGGGGCGATCGCCTCCGGCGCCTTGACCGCGCGCAGGAGGTGGCGCACCAGCGCCTCATGCGGATACGCGCTGCGCCCGGTGACGGCCGCCACGATGCCCTCGGCAGGCAGCACCACCACCATCTGGCGCTGGAAGCCGACCATCATGTACGCGCCCAGCTCCGGAATGACCCACCATGAATCGGCGTAAAGCCGCGTGGCCTGCGGCTGCATCACCACCGTGGGCCGGAACACCTTCTGCGCCCAATCGCGCGGAACGACCTGGCGGCCCTCCCACTCGCCGCGCTGCAGGTACAGCTGTCCGAGTCGCGCCATGTCGCGCGTCGTCATGTAGAGCCCCCAGCCGCCGATGGCCACGCCTTGCGGGTCCGCGCGCCAGGTCACGGCGCCGATGCCGAGCGGATCGAACAGGTGCCGTCGCGCGAAGTCCTGCGTACTCATGCCGGCGCGCCGCGCGATCAACGTGGAGACGAGGTGCGAGTTGCCGCTGCTGTAGTTGAAGGTCTGGCCGGGCGGGCGCACGGCGGGCCGCTCGAGGATGAACCGGAGCCAGTCGCCGCTGCGCTGCATGTCGATGAGCGAGCGCGGCGCGCCGTCGATGAGCGGCTCCGTCCATTCGAGCCCGGAGGTCATGTCGAGGAGATGCTGCAGCGTGATCGAGGACTTGCGCGTATCGAGCTTCACGTCGGTCGGCGCGAGCAGCGGCAGCACGGGCGTATCGGCCGGCGGCAGCACGCCGCGCGAGACCGCGATGCCGGCGAGCATGCCCACGACCGACTTCGTCGCGGAGTTGATGCGATGCTTCATCGTCGCGCGGAACGGCGCGTAGTACGCCTCCGCGACGATGCGCCCGTGTCGAGCGACGACGAGGCTGTCCATGTCCTCCCGGGCGCCGAACTCGACGAGCGCCGCCAGCGCCCCCGAATCCATGCCTGCCTCTTCGGGCGTGACGGTCACCCACTCCGCAGCCTGAGCGGAAACCGAAGCGCAGCAAAGCAGGAGCGAGGCAAGGACGAGCCGCATGGCTCGCAGCGTATCAAATCGGGTACCCAATTGGGGTCAGACCCCAATTGGGTACCCGCTCCTCGTTCGCCCCGTTTATTGCACAGTCAACGCCTCAGCGCGACTGCCGCAGGAAACGGCGTACGTTGTCCGGGTCGTGACCGACATAGGTCACGGCGTGCTCGAGTTCCTGCTCGTTGCAGCCGAGCCAGTTGCACCAGTTGCGCCGCTCCCAGGCGGGCTCCAGGTGGATCAGGGTCGCTTCGTCGTAGCCGATGGTGGTGATCTCGTCGCTCATGACTCGTTTCCTCCTATGCCATGAACCCAGAGTAGGCCGCGCGCGGCGCAGGCACCGCAGGACGCCACAACCGGCGCGCGTGCGAAACGCCGTGTCGCACTTGTAGGAGGCGGCATCCTGCGCTGTGCGCCACCGGGACGGATAATGCGGGATGCTCCAAAAAACCATGCTCGCCGCCACTCTCGCGGCTGCCTTTCTCGCTGTCGCACCGGCTCATGCCCAGACCGCTTCGTCCCCCGCCAAGAAGGAACTCATCGCCAGGATCCTGAAGCTTCAGCAACCCGGCATCGAACAGATGGCGCGCTCGCTCGCCGAGGAACCTGCCGAGGAACTCATGGCCCGCGCCGCGGCCGCCCTGCCCCAGCGCGTGGCGCCGGAGAAGCAGGAAGCGGTGGCCAAGGAAATCCAGAACGACCTGAAGAAGTACGCCGACGAGGCGGTGCCCATCGCACGCGCGCAAGCCCTGAAGATCGCTCCCACGACCGTGGGCAAGCTGCTCGACGAGAAGTTCACCGAGGCGGAGCTGCGCCAGATCGCGCAGATCATCGAGAACCCGGTCTATGTGAAGTTCCAGACGCTCGGCCCGGAGATGCAGAAGACGCTGGCCGACACGCTGGTCAACGACACCAAGGCGCAGATTTCGCCGAAGGTCCGCGCGCTCGAGATGACGATCGCACGCCGGCTGGGCGTGCAGCCGCAAGGCGGCTCACCGGCGGCTCCGGCCAGCCGCTGAGCCAGCTCGCCGTCATTCCCGCGAAGGCGGGAATGATGCCCGGCACTCTCAGGCCGTCGCCGCGCCGTTCAACCCCACCTTGGTGTTGAAGCTGAAACAGGCCGCCTCGAAGCTGCGGATTTCCGCCAGCGCTTCCTTCAGGCTCATCTCCCCCGCTTCCATCAGCTTGCCCGCCAGATGCTCCGTCAGGGGCTTCAGGCGCATGAGCAACGCCTTGGTCTCGCCGTAGAGCCGCTCGCTCTGCAACTCCATGATCGTGCGGGTCTCCTCGTCGACGTTGCGCGAGCCGCCGCCGTCCGAATGCAGCGCGCCGAAATTCAGGCGCGTCTTGCGGTACATGCCCATCTCGGCCACGGCGTGGTGCAGGAGCTTGGTCACGCGGGTGATGTCGTTGTGCGCGCCGTTCGTGGTGCCCTCTTCGCCGAAGAACAGCTCCTCGTTCGCCATGCCGCCCAGCAGCACGCGCACGTCGTGCTCGATGTCCGACTTGGTCTTCAGCAGGTTCGCGCCCTGCTTGTGGAAGACGAAGCCGAGCGCGTTGTTGCGAGGATTCGCCTTCAGCGAGATCTTGATGGTCTTCATGTCCGACTGGATCAGCTCCCAGTCGCCCTCGGCGCGCTTTCTTTCCAGATCGAAGTCGACCAGGAAGTGCCCCCACTCGTGGATCGCGATGATGCGCCGGTCGCGCTCGCGCTCCTTCGTGGTGTTGCCGTTGACGTTGCCGACCATCACCCGCTCGGCGGCCTGCATCAGCGTGTCGGCATCGATCATGTCGCCCGCCTGCACCGCGGTGATGCCCGCCTGGTTGACGATGGTCTCGAGGTCCGCGGGGCTGCGGCCCTCGGTGATCTCGACGAAGTGCCGCAGGTCCAGGTCGCCCGCCACCTTGCCCGCGCGCTGCGACAGGTAGTGCTCGGCGATGGCAAGGCGCTCTTCCTTGTTGGGCAGGCGGAAATCCACCTTCATCTGGAAGCGGCGCAGCATGGCTTCGTCCATCTGCATCGACTCGCTGTTGAAGTTGGACGCCACGATCCAGATGATCTCGCCGTCCGCGCGCGTGCGCACGCCGTCGAGGATGGCGAGCAGCGAGTTCTGCGTGTCGTCGTCGAACTTGCGGTGGCCGCCGCGCTTCATGAAGAGGTCTTGCGCCTCGTCGAGAAAGACGATGCAGCGCTTGCGGCGCTTGGCGAGCGACGCGATGCGGGCGAGCGTGTTGGAGCCGCCGGCGACGAAACCCGTCTCGAGATTGGCCGCCGAATGGAACAGGATCGGCAGGTTCAGCTCTTTCGCGAGATAGCTCGCCAGCTTGGTCTTGCCGGTGCCGGCCGGGCCGCTGAACATCACGTTGAACGGCTTCTTGATGCCGTATTCCGCGTATTCGGCGCGCCGCTCGTACTGGTCCTTGATCTGCGCGACCTCGGTCTTGATGTCGTCCATGCCGACGAGGTCGTCGATGGAGCCCTGCACCTGCGACGGTTCGATGAACTTGAGCGACTTGAACTGGCCCTTGAGCTGGAAGGCGAGGAAGCCCAGCAGGCCCACCGTGAGCGCGGCGGACAGCACACCGGAGACGCCGGCCTTCCAGCCGTCTTTTTCCGACTGCGGACGGGCGCTGCCGAAGCGCTCGTCCAGCCGCTCGAGCATCGCGACGCTCGCCTTGCTGAGTTCGGAGCGTGGCACGAACACGAGCTTGCTGCCCCAGGGCGCGGCGACGGCCCGGTCGGCGAAGATCTTCGTCTCCATGTCGCTCGGGTAGTAGGCGTACTGCCGGCCTTGCGACTCGATGAGGAGGATGCGCTCGGAGATGTTCCACATCAACGGCTTGTAGATCACCGTGATGCGCTCAACCGGTCGGTTTTCGAGGAAGCCGAGCACCGAACCGGTGCCGAACACGACGGGCAACTTGTCGTTGAGCGTCCAGAGCGCCTCGGCGCCCGGCTCGCTGGCGGCCATCTTCGCCACCTGCTCGGCCAGCTGCGCCTGCTTCTGATAGACGCGGTACGAATAGGCGCCCGACAAGGGGATCATCGCGGCGACGGCGACGAGCACGAATTTGACGAAGAACGACTGCAGCGAGAACCAGTCCGCGAAGCGGCTGGCGAGCTTGCGCGCGGCCAGCCACCCGCGGGGCGGGCTGGCGCCGGTCGCGCCGTTCTCGACGGTGTCCTTCGCGGCCGAAAGATCTGACATGGCTTTCCTGTGGTGATTCAGTATCCACGCAAGGCGGCTGCCTTGTCGGATACATCCTACAGAGTAGAAAAGGAAAGTGCGAGTTCCTCACGCGGGGGATGAAGCCGCTCGTGAAGCTGACGTGAAAAATTCACTGGATTGACAGCTCGGCAGTCGTTTGCGTCGGCGAACTCCCCCCGCCGTCATTCCCGCGAAGGCGGGAATCCGTGCTTTCAAAATCTACGCGCGTCGGGAACCTGCGGACAAGAAAGCGCTCCAACCCATTGGCCGGGTTCTTTTCAAGTTTCTTTCCCGGCTGCTTGTCCCTCGGCCCGCAAGACCGAGGGATTTTTTATGGCCGCGTGGATTCCATCGATCCACAGCAGCGCGGAGCGTTCGGATGCGAACAGCACGACGGTGGCGACCGTCGGGTCGCTGCGGGCCTCCAGGTCGACCATCTCCACCGGACCGAGCAGCGCGACCTTCATGTCGGGCGGCAGCACACGGCGCAGGCGATCCATGACGAAGAACTTGCCGGGGACGCCTTGCGCCGCATGAACCTCGCGAAGATCCAGGAGCACCTTGTCGCGGTTCTCCCGCAGACCCGCCGCCTTGAGCTGGTAGGCCAGGTTCAGCGCATCGTTGTACCGCCAGGAGCCCTGTGCGTTGATGCGCAAGTGCCTTTCCTCGACGCGGGTGGTGACGATGAGGTTCATGCTGCGGGCAAGATGCCCATGGCGGGTAAGCGAATACGTCGGACGAAACCTCGACCGCATGCAGGGAAACCTCGGAAAGCGCCGGATTCCCGCCGACGCGAAAGCGTCGGGCAGGAAGTTTGTAGGACAAGGCCAAATGCGCCTGTCCGTCCCAGCGCAGCCGCCCCCGCCGACGCCGGTTCCGCTCCACACTGGGTCCCTATAAAAGCAGCAGTCACAGGGAGGCTGTCATGGAAAAGGTCTGGGGCCCGATCAACGGCTTCTACATCGCTGCCTACGCGGTGCCCATCGCGGACGGACAGCGCTTCTGCAGCTACGCCAAGGTGTGCGCCGAGCCGCCCGGCACCTACTGGGACGCCCTCTGCCTCTTCAAGCTGTTCGGCGGCGAGGACCACGACAGCGAGATCGGCGCGCTGGCCTTCGCGCGGCTCGCCGCGCAGGCCCAGATCGAGCGCATTCCCTCGCGTGACCGCAGCTCGCTCGGGTTCGCGGTGTTCGACGAGGCGAAGGACGTCATCTTCCCGTTGCATCAGCAGATCCGCCGCGTGCAGCAGCAACGCGCCGCCGCCTGATCGGGGCAATCGAGGGATCGTCATCCCCGCGAAGGCGGGCATCCAGGGCTTCCGTGTAGCTCTCGCACGACAGGCCGCCGCCGGAACGCTTCGCTTTCGTTGGGGTGCCCCCTAGAATTCGCAGCGATGGCCGCGCCGATCGCCACCTACTACGACGTGCTGAGCGTGGACCGCTGCGCCACGCAGGATGGCATTCGCCGCGCCTATCGCAAGCTCGCCCAGCAATACCACCCCGACCGCATGCCCGACAACGCGAACGCGGGCCGCGCCATGGCCGCGATCAACGCGGCCTACGACGTCCTGTCCGACTCGCATCGCCGCGCGGAGCACGACCGCTGGATTCGCAGCGCATCGGGCGCCGGCTCACGACCCGTACGAGTCAGGCCGCTGCAAAGCAAATGGTCGACCGTGTGGCCGTGGTATCTGCTTTTCCTCACGATGGCGTTCGCGCTCGCCGCGATCCTCACGGTGATGCTGGCCGGCACGATCCATCCGCGGCGCATGGCCGCGGCGGACTGCGTCGAAGCTCAGGCTACGGCCGTCGGCTGCCGCCACGACAGCCGTTTCCTCTCGGTTTCGTAGAGAGACCCGTCGCCCTGCACGCCGGGCATTGCCCGGCCGGACCTCAGGCGTGCCCCGCGCCCTTCGCGTGCAGCTTCGCGGCGATGTACTCGCCGTGCGTCACATGCAGCAGGCCCGCGACTTTCGAGATCAGGTGGTTCTCGTGCGCGTCGAGGTGCCCGTCGGCGAACGCGACCCGCCACATCTGCTCGACCATCCGCACCTTCTGCTCGTGCGTGTAGCGATCGTTGAGGGTCGAAGTGAATGCGAAGAAATCGCCGGCGCCCCGCGAGCGTTCGTGGGCGAGATCGACGAGGCGGTCAATTTCGTCGTCGGCCAGCGTGAAGCTGCGGCGCAGCGCTTCGACCACCGCGGCACGCTCCTTCTCCCCCAGCGCGGGATCGGCACGCATCACCTCGACGAGGAGGACGGCCGCAGCGAGTTGCAGCGCGTGGTCGTCACGGGGTGCGACGGCGGCGTCGTTGCCGGTGACGGCGTCGAAAAGATCCTTCAGGACTTTGAGCATGGCCTCATTGTGGCGCGTTGCGCGGTTCGCAGAGTTGAGTGGAGGCGCTGTTCGGCCGCAGGGGCCCGCGGTCATGCATGCGGCATCGCGTTCGTATGGAAATTTAGTTGACTCCGGCAAACATCTCCCTCACACTCGCCCGATGTCCGGGCCCTCGCCCATTCCCGCCGCGCAGGTCAAGGCGGTCCGCGCCTTCAACCGCTTCTACACGCAGCGCATCGGCGTGCTCGACCGCTACCTGGGCAGCGACTTCACGCTGACCGAAGTGCGCGTGCTGTACGAGCTTGCACACCGCAAGCAGCTCACCGCGAGCGCGCTGGTGCGCGAACTGGGACTCGATCCGGGGTATCTGAGCCGCATCCTGCGCAAGTTCGACGCGCAGGGCTGGATCGTGCGCGAAGGCGCGGCGCATGACGCGCGGCAGACCCTCCTGCAACTCACCCCGAAGGGGCACGCCGCCTTCGCGCCGCTGCAGCAGAAGTCGCGCGACGAAGCCGCGGCCCTGCTTGCCGCGCTGTCGCCGCGCGCGCGGCCCCGCCTCATCGGCGCGATGGACACGTTGCAGCGCCTGCTCGAGGCGGGCGCGGACGCGCAACCCGCCATCGTCATGCACGACCCCCGCCCCGGCGACATGGGCTGGGTCGTGCAGCAGCACGGCGAGCTGTATGCGCGCGAGTACGGCTTCACCGCGGACTTCGAAGCGCTGGTCGCGCGAATCGCCGCGGAGTTCATCGACAAGTTCGACCCCGTCCACGAAAAAGGCTGGATCGCCGAAGTCGACGGCGAGCGCGCCGGGTCCGTTTTCGTCGTTCGCAAGTCGGCCACCGTCGCCAAGCTTCGCCTGCTGATCCTGCGCCCGGAGGCGCGCGGGCTCGGCCTGGGCCAGCGGCTCGTCGACGAAGCCATCGACTTCGCACGCGCCACGGGCTATCGGAAGATGGTGCTGTGGACGCAGGACATCCTGGTCGCCGCGCGCGCCATCTACAAGTCGCGCGGCTTCGTCCTCACGCAAAGCGAGCCCAATTTCGATTTCGGCCAGAAGGACATGCGCGCCGAAACCTGGGAGCTGAAGCTCTGAACCTCGCCCTGGTCGCGGCGGCGGGCTCGAGCATGCTCGTGGGGGCCGGCATCGTCGCCACGCGGCACGTGGTGGCGGAAGTGCCGCCGCTCACGCTCGCGCTCCTGCGGTACGCCATCGGCGTGGTGTGCCTGCTGCCCTTCGGCGTCGCATCCTGGCGCGCGGCCCGAATGACGGCGACGCTGCGCGACCTCGCCGCGATGGCCGCGCTGGGCATCGGTCAGTTCGCGGTCCTCATCGCTTTCATGAACTGGGGCCTGCAGCACATCGGCGCGGCGCAGGGCGCGCTGATCTTCAGCCTGTTCCCTCTTCTCACGCTCATGCTCGGCGCCGCGCTGGGGCGCGAGGAGATGACGGCGCGCTTGCTGGCCGGCGTGCTCGTCTCGATCGCAGGCGTGGCCTTGTCCCTCGCGCCGAAGATCGCGGCGAGCGGCGGTTCGGCGCATGCGGGCGGCTGGTGGGGCGAACTCGCCATCTTCGCGGCCGCCCTCGTCGGCGCGATCTGCAGCGTGCTGTACCGGCCTTACCTGCGGCGGTATCCCACGATGCCGGTGTCGACCTACGCCATGGCCGCTTCGGTCGTCTTCCTCGTGGTCGCCGCGGCCGGCGAGCAGTGGCCGTCGCGCATCGCGGCCATCGCGGCCCCTGCCTGGGCCGCCATCGTCTTCATCGGCGTCGCGAGCGCCGTGGGCTACTACCTCTGGCTCTACGCGCTCAAGCACGAGTCGCCCACCCGCGTGACGGTGTTCCTCGCGCTCAACCCGGTCACGGCCGCAGTGCTCGGCGCGGTGCTGCTCGGCGAGCGCCTTCATCCCGCCCTGCTCGTCGCGCTCGCGCTCATCGCGGCGGGGCTGTGGCTCTCGGCGCGCGGGTCGCCGGGCAAACGACAGCCTCGCACGGGATAATTCCACGCATGACCAGCCCCCCGGCGGATGCCGAGCCCCGCGCGAAGCCGCGATCCCTTACCGAACTGTTCCTTGCCTTTAACTGGATGGCCCTGCAGGGCTTCGGCGGCGTGCTCGTCGTCGTCCAGCGCGAGCTGGTGGACCGCAAGAAGTGGTTCACGCGCGAGGAGTTCGTGGAGGAATGGGCCGTCGCGCAGATCATGCCCGGCCCCAACGTGGTGAACCTCGGCATCATGTACGGTGCCCGGCATTTCGGCTGGCGCGGCTCGTTCGCCGCCGTCGCGGGCCTGCTCGGCCTGCCGGCCCTCATCGTCGTGCTGCTTGCACTCGTCTACACCCGGTACCAGAGCGATCCGCACGTGTCCGGCGCGCTGCGCGGCATGGGCGCCATTGCCGCCGGCATGTTCATGGCCACCGGCGTGCGCCTCATTCCGGCCTTGAAGAAGAACGTGCTGCGCCCCGCGCTCGCGGGCGCGTTCGCCATCGCGGCCTTCGTTGCCATCGCGCTGCTGCGCGTGCCGCTCGCGTGGGTCCTGCTGGGCATCGGCGGGCTTGCGTGCGTCATCGCCTGGCGGAGGCTCCGATGAGCACCACTGCGGTCATCAGCATGACGGCCATCGACTGGCTCCACCTGTTCGCGCATTACCTGGGCCTCTCGCTGCTGACGGTGGGCGGGGCGATTTCCACCGCGCCCGACATGCATCGCTTCCTGGTCGAGGAGAAGCACTGGCTCAACGATGCGCAGTTCACTTCATCCATCGCCATCGCGCAGTCCGCGCCCGGGCCGAACGTGCTCTTCATCGCGCTGATGGGATGGAACGTCGGCCTCAACGCGGGCGGCTACGCGAGCGCCGCGCTCGGCATGGTGCTGTGCATGACGGGGATCATGCTGCCCTCGAGCGTGCTGACCTTCCTCACGGCGCACTGGAGCCACCGCAACCGCGACATGCGCGCGGTGCGCGCCTTCAAGCAGGGCATGGCGCCCATTGTCATCGCACTTCTCGTCGCCACCGGCTGGCTGCTCGCCACCGGCCAGTCGCCCGAGGCAAAACACTGGCCGCTGTGGGCGCTGACGGCGGCGGCGCTGCTGCTCGTATGGCGCACGAAGATCCACCTGCTGTGGCTGCTCGCGGCGGGGGCGCTCGCGGGGGCGCTCGGGATTGTCTGAAGGCACGATGATGCAGTCCTCCGAACGCACTCCCGACAGCGACGCTTCCCCGGACGCCCAGGGCTCGCCCCGTGGTTCGGCATGGGAGGTTTTCCTGGTGTTCCTCAAGCTGGGCTTCACCTCCTTCGGCGGCCCCGTCGCGCATCTCGGCTACTTCCGCACCGAGTTCGTCGAGCGGCGCGGATGGCTCGACGACAAGGCCTATTCCGACCTCGTCGCGCTCTGCCAGTTCCTGCCCGGCCCGGCGAGCAGCCAGGTCGGCATGGCGCTCGGCCTGGGCCGCGCGGGCTGGTGGGGCGCGTTGGCCGCGTGGGTCGGCTTCACGATGCCATCGGCCATCGCGCTCATCCTCTTCGCCTTCGGCGTCGCCGGATGGGCAGGCGTTGCAGCTTCGGGCGCCGTGCATGGACTGAAGGTCGTCGCGGTCGCCATCGTCGCGCAAGCCGTGTGGGGCATGGCGAAGTCGCTGTGCCCGGATCGGTTGCGGGCGGGGATCGCGCTCCTTGCCGCCTTGCTCGTCCTCGCCGTGCCGGGCGCCATGGGCCAGCTGGCCGCGATCGTGCTGGGCGGGCTGGCGGCCCGCTTCCTGTTGCGACTCGGGCATCTGCCGCCGGCTGCGCATCGCTCGTACCCCGTGTCCCGGCGGACGGGCGCGGTGCTGCTCGCGATCTTCGCGGCCCTGCTGCTGCTCGTTCCCTTGCTCGCGACGCTGAGCGCTTCGCCCTCCATCCAGGCCGCGGCGGTCTTCTACAAGGCCGGCGCGCTGGTCTTCGGCGGCGGCCACGTGGTGCTGCCGCTGCTGCAGGCGGGCGTGGTGCCCGGCGGCTGGGTGAGCAACGATGCGTTCCTCGCCGGCTACGGCGCGGCGCAGGCGGTGCCGGGGCCGTTGTTCACGTTCGCGGCTTATCTGGGCGCGCTGATGCCCTCGCCGCTGGGCGGCTGGATCGGCGGCCTGTCGATGCTCGCCGCCATCTTCGTACCCGCGTTCCTGCTCGTGGCCGGCGCGCTGCCGTTCTGGGAATCGATGCGCCAGCGCGACGACGTCCAGCGTGCGATGGGCGGCATCAATGCCGCCGTGGTGGGCGTGCTCGGCGCGGCGCTGTACGACCCCGTGTGGACGAGCGCCATTCATTCGCTCGCCGACGTCGCGCTGGCGCTGGCGGCGTTCGGCTTGCTGGTGTTCGCGCGATGGTCGCCGGTGGTGGTGGTGGGGCTGGCGGCTTTGGCGGGCTGGATACTGGCCTAGATGCCCCTCACCGCGGATTCTCGTAAAACACGTACGACGTGAACCCCCCGATCTCGAAATACACCTTCTTCTCCGTCGCGTCGACCGCGCCGTTCAGATTCTCGTCGAGCACGCCCCACCCGTACCGGTAGGCGCGCGCCTCGCCGTCCGCCGTGCCGAGCGCCGTGCTGAGCTTGTCGATGCGCAGCCAGCGCTTGACCACCTTGTCGCCGGAATAGACCTCCAGCACGCCGTTCGTGCCCGTCCAGTTCTGGATGTCGCGGCTCAATTTGTTCTGCTGCTCCTGCGTGCAGGCCGCCAGGCCAAGCACCGCCACGCAGGCGAGCACGCTCCACGTTCGTCTCGTCATCTCAATCCTCCAGAAGATAAGGCAGCGACCGCGCCGCCGTGTCGCGCAGCACCACGTCGGCCGCATCGTCGAGATCGCTCGCCTGCGGGTTGACGACGACCACCTGGCCGCGCGCCATGCGCGCGAGACCGGCCGCCGGATAGACGGCGCCCGACGTGCCCACGACCAGCATCAGGTCGCAGGCGCGCGCGGCGGATTCGGCCTCGGCGAGCACGCGAGCAGGAAGCGCTTCACCGAACCACACGACCGCGGGCCGAAGAAGATTTCCGCAGTGAGCGCAACGCGGGGGACGCCCTGCCTCCACCGCCAGATCGCACCTTTCACAGGGCACGTCCAGCCACTTGTCGTCGGCGAGGTTGCCGTGCAAGGCCAGCACCCCCGGGCTGCCCGCGCGCTGGTGCAGTCCGTCGACGTTCTGCGTAGCCACGGTAAGCCGCCCCGGGTGCCGCCGCTGGAAGTCGGCAATCGCGAGATGCCCGGCATTCGGCGCCACCCTGGCCACGGCTTCGCGCCGCGACACGTACCAGTCCCACACCATCGACGGATTTGCGCGGAACGCGGGCTCGGTCGCGAGTTCCTCGGGTCGGAATTTCGCCCAGAGCCCCGTCTGTGCATCGCGGAACGTCGGCACCCCCGACTCCGCGCTCATGCCGGCGCCGCTGAACACGACGATGCGGCGCGCGCCCCGCACGAGTTCGCGCACCCGCTCCCTCTCGCTCACAGCCGCTGCCTCACCGCCTCGTACAGACACACCCCGCTCGCCACCGACACGTTGAGGCTCTCCACCGCGCCGCGCATGGGAATGCTCGCTAGCGCGTCGCAGGTCTTGCGCGTGAGTTGCCGCATGCCCGGTCCCTCGGCGCCCATCACCAGGGCGACGGCGCCTTTCAGGTCGGTGCCGTAAATCGTGGCCGGCGCATCGTCCGCCAGGCCGATGCACCAGATGTTGCGCTCCTTCAGCTCGCCCATCGTGCGCGCCAGGTTCGTGACCATGAAGTACGGGATGGTCTCCGCCGCGCCGCTCGCGACCTTGGCGACCGTGGCGTTCACCCCCACCGCATGATCCTTCGGCGCGATGACCGCATGCGCCCCCGCGCCGTCGGCCACGCGCAGGCATGCACCGAGGTTGTGCGGATCGGTGATGCCATCCAGCACCAGCAGCAGCGGCGGTTCGACCAGCGCGTCGAGCAGGTCGTCGAGCGACTTCACCTGCTCGATCGCGTTGACCCGCGCCACCACGCCCTGGTGCCCGGCGCTGCCGGCCATGCGCGACAGCCGCAGGCCGTCGGCCTCGACGATGCGCACGCCGGCCTCGCCCGCCCGCTGCACGAACTGGCGCATGCGCGCGTCGCGCCGCGTGGGGTCGACGAAGATTTCGATGATGGACGCCGACGCGGTACGCAGGCGCACCCCGACGGCATGGAAGCCGAACAACACCTTGGGAGCAGACATGCTGCGATTATCCGGTGGCTCTGGCCGCCGTCCCGCTGTATAAAACGATAGGCTCTCAGGAGGAGACGGTCATGGGACTTCGGCTCAAGTTCAATCTGGTTCTCATCGTGGTGTTCCTCGCCGGCATCGCCGCCGCGGGCGCCGTTTCGCGCTCGCTCCTCCTCGACAACGCGCGCGAGGAGGTGATCCGCGACGCGCGCCTCATGATGGAGGCGGCCGTTTCGGTGCGCACCTACACCGTCGAACAGATCCGCCCGCACCTGATCAAGCAGCTCGACGAAGTCTTCCTGCCCCAGACCGTGCCCGCCTTCGCTGCGACCGAAGCCGTGGCCCACCTGCGCAAGAAATACAAGGAATACAGCTACAAGGAGGCCACGCTCAACCCCACGAACCCGCGCAATCGCACGGCCGACTGGGAAGCCGACCTCGTCAACCAGTTCCGCCAGAGCCCGGACGTGAAGGAGATCGTGAACGAGCGGCAGTCCTCCACCGGCCGCAGCCTCTTCATCGCCCACCCGATCCAGATCTCCAACCCCGCCTGCCTGCAGTGCCACAGCACGCCGTCGGCCGCGCCGCCGACCATGATCAAGCTCTATGGCGAGGCCAACGGCTTTGGCTGGAAGCACAACGAGGTGGTGGGCGCGCAGGTGGTGAGCGTGCCGATGGACGTGCCCCTGCGCAACGCCAACCGCGCCTTCACGACCTTCATGGCGTCGCTCGCGGCCGTGTTCGCCGTGGTGTTCGTCGTGCTCAACGTCATGCTCAGCTGGCTGATCGTGCGGCCGATCCGCCGCATGTCCGAGGATGCCGACAGGATCAGCACCGGCGACTTCGGCGTGCCGGAGTTCAAGGAAAAGGGCAAGGACGAGATGTCCGTCCTCGGCAGCTCGTTCAACCGCATGCGCCGCAGCCTCGAGAAGGCCATGCAGATGATCGGCGACCAGTGACCGGGCGGCCCGCCGAATGAGCGAACGACCCGCGCCGCCCGCGCCCCCGCCCGCGGCCGACGGCGACGAGGCCACGCTGCCGGCGGGCTACCGCATCAACGAATACGAGATCGAGCGCACGCTCGGCGGCGGCGGCTTCGGCATCACCTACCTCGCGCGCGACGGCAACCTCGACCTGCCGGTCGCGGTGAAGGAGTATTTCCCCAACGACCTCGCCACGCGCAGCGCGGGGCACGCGGTGCGCGTGCGCTCGGGCGACCCGGAGGCGAAGGGCACCTACGAGTGGGGGCTCGAGCGCTTCCTCGACGAGGCGCGTGCGCTCGCGACCTTCCGGCACCCCAACATCGTGCGCGTGCTGCGCTACTTCCGCGAGAACGGCACGGCGTACATCGTCATGGAGTACGAATCCGGCCAGCCGCTCAAGCGCTGGCTGCCCACCGTGGCGCCGCTGTCGCAGCGCACGGTGCTGGACATCGTGTATCCGCTGCTCGACGGCCTGGAGCAGGTCCACAAGGGCGGCTTCCTGCACCGCGACATCAAGCCCGACAACATCTACGTGCGCGCGGACAATTCGCCCGTGCTGCTCGATTTCGGCTCCGCCCGCCGCGTGCAGTCCGGCCGCGACCTCACGAACATCGTGAGTCCCGGTTTCGCCCCCTTCGAGCAATACCACTCCCACGGCAAGCAGGGGGCGTGGAGCGACATCTATTCGCTGGGCGCGGTGATGTACTGGATGGTGACGGGCAAGAAGCCGCTCGAGTCCGCCTCCCGCGTGCAGAAGGACGGCATGGAGCCGGCGTCGAGGCTCGCGGCCGTGCCCGTGTTCGGCGCCGAACTCCTGCGCGTCATCGAGTGGGCGATGCACCCGGACGAGAGCCGCCGGCCGCAGACGGTGGCGGAGTTCCGCGCGGCGCTGCGCGGCGCGGAACTCGGCGCGGCCGGGCCGCAGAGTCTGGCCGCTTCGGCGAACGCCGGGGCCCGGCCGATGTCCGTGACAGAGGGCGCGGCGAGCGCACCGACCGCGCCGAGCGCCCCCACCGGCCCCTCCGCGCAGAACCGCAACCGGCTCGGCACCATCCTCTTCCTCGACCTGGTCGGCTACTCCATCAAGTCCGTCGACAACCAGGTGCAGCTCAAGAAGCTGTTCAACGAGCTGATCGCCAAGGCCCTGCGCGGCGTGCCGGAAGACACGCGCATCGCCATCGACACCGGCGACGGCGCGGCCATCTGCTTCCTGGACGATCCCGAGGAGGCGCTGCACAGCGCCCTGCTCCTGCGCGACCTGCTCGGGCAGAAATACGGCACCGCGATCCATGCGCGCATCGGCCTGCACCTGGGGCCGGTGCGCGTGATCCAGGACATCAACAACCGCGTGAACGTCATCGGCGACGGCATCAACGTCGCGCAGCGCGTGATGGACTTCGCGCAGCCCAACCAGGTGCTGGTCTCGCGCTCGTATTACGACGTGATCTCGCGCCTGACCGACGACACCGCCGACATGTTCCAGTACCTCGGCCAGTACCCGGACAAGCACGAGCGGCTGCACGAGGTGTATGCGGTGGTGGCTTCGCAGCGGAACGTGGCCGCGGACCCGACGCGCCTCGATCCGGATGCGACGACCCGGGTGACGAGGACGATGCCCACGTCGGTCGCCCGCGACATCGACGACGGTGCGGTGCTGGAGGTCGAAGCCGAACTCGCGCGCCACATCGGGCCGCTCGCGAAGGTACTGGTGAAGAAGGCCCGTCCGCTCGCGGCGTCGGCGGAGCAGCTGCGCGAGTCGCTCGCGCCGTCGATTCCCGATCAGAAGGCGCGCACGCTGTTCCTGCTCGGCTCGCCCATCGTGAGCCAGCCGCCGAGCCATCCGGTGCCGAGCCGGCCGTTCACGATGCCGTTCTCCCAGCCGCGCGGCGGCGCGAGCGCGCCGCCGCCGGTGGCGCATCCGCCCACGGTGCTTGCGAAGACGGCGCCGATGCCGCGAACGCAGCCCATGAGCCAGCCCATGAGCCAGCCTCTGAGCCAACCCATGAGCCGGCCCGGCGCGCCCACGGCGAAGGTGCTCGACCTGTCGCCCGAGGAGGTGGCAGGCCTCGAACTCGCGCTCAGCAAGGGCATCGGGCCGATGGCCAAGATGCTCGTGCGCAAGGAGCTGGGCCGCGCGGGCAGCGTGAAGGAACTGGTGCAGGCGCTCTGCGAGAACTTCGACAGCCTGGAGCAGCGCGACGCCTTCACGGCCGCGGCGAAACGGGCGCTCGGCAGGCGGAGCTTCTAGCCGCGATTGCCGGGCCGATAATGTGTCGCAGACGAGGTCGTGAAGTGCGGCAGGCGAGGACATGGCGTCGCAGCTACCGCGTCGAATCCGATTCATACGGGCGTCTTGCCAGGGCAAGCGCCATGACCGGAATCAGGCCGCGATCCGCCCCGCCTCGATCGTGATCCTGCGCTCGCAGCGCTGCGCAATGGCGCGGTCGTGCGTCACCAGCACCAGGGTCGTGCCCAGTTCGCGGTTCAGGTCGAACATCAGCTGCATCACCGTCTCGCCGGTCGCGAAGTCGAGGCTGCCGGTCGGCTCGTCGGCCAGCAGCACGGCGGGCTGCACGACGAAGGCGCGGGCCAGCGCCACGCGCTGCTGCTCGCCGCCCGACAGAACCTTCGGATAGTGGCCGAGCCGCTCGCCGAGTCCGACGCGGCCCAGCATCTCGGTGGCCGCCTTGCGCGCATCCTTGCGGCCGGCCAGCTCCAGCGGCAGCATCACGTTCTCGAGCGCGCTCAGGTTGCCCATGAGCTGGAAGCTCTGGAACACGAAGCCCACCTGCTGGGCGCGCCACGCCGCGCGGTCGTCCTCGTCGATGGCGAAGAGGTCCTGTCCCGCCAGCCGCACCGTGCCCTTCGTTGGCGTGTCGAGGCCGGCGATGATCGACAGCAGCGTGCTTTTTCCCGAGCCGGAGGCGCCGACGATGGCCGCGGTCTCCCGCGGGGCCAGGGAGAAATCGATATCGCGCAGAATGTCGAGGGTGCCGGTCGAATCGGTGACCGATTTATAAACGTGCTCGACGGAAATGATGGATTCGGACATTCGGGGTGCTGTGTCGTGGACGCGGCGTGACTTTATCGCGGGGCTGGGGCTGGCCGCTTTCGCCACGCATTCCTGGGCGGCGGGCGAACCCGTGATCCTGGTCGTGGGCGACTCGCTCAGTGCGGAGTATGGCCTGAAGCGCGGCAGCGGCTGGGTCGCCCTGCTCGAACAGCGGCTCGCGGCCGAAAAGTCGAAGGCCCGCGTGGTGAACGCGAGCATCAGCGGCGACACGACCTCGGGCGGCCGCTCGCGCCTGCCGGCCCTGCTCGCGCAGCACAAGCCGACGATCATGGTGCTGGAGCTCGGCGCCAACGACGCCTTGCGCGGTCTGCCGCTGGCGGGAACCGAGGAAAACCTGTCGGCCATGACGCAGGCCGCGCAGAAGGCGGGCGCGCAGGTGCTGCTGGTGGGCATGCAGGTGCCGCCGAATTACGGGACCGCCTACGCGAAGCAGTTCGCGGACCTCTTCGAGAAGGTGGCGAAGCGCAACAAGGCCGCGCACGTGCCTTTCCTGCTCAAGGGCGTGGCCGACGCCGCCGACCCCACGAAGCTGTTCCAGAACGACCGCATCCATCCGCGCGAGGAGGCGCAGCCGCGCATGCTCGAGAACGTCTGGGCGGAGCTGAGGAAGCTGTTGAAGTGAGTGTGCAGGTCATCAACGCGGCCGACGCGATCGCGCGGCTCGCGGAGTTCGACGCGGTGATCGATGCGCGCACCGAAGCCGAATTCGCCGAGGACCGCCTGCCCGGGGCCGTCAACTGGCCTTCGCTCAACAACGAAGAGCGTATCGAAGTCGGGACGATCTACAAGCAGGTGAGCCCCTTCGAGGCGCGCAAGCGCGGCGCGATGCTCGTGTCGGCCAACATCTCGCGCCACATCGGCCGCGAGATCATGGACAAGCCCAAGTCGTGGAAGCCGCTCGCCTACTGCTGGCGCGGCGGGCAGCGCAGCGGCGCGCTCGCGCTGGTGCTGGGGCAGATCGGATTTCGCGTTCACGTGGTCGAGGGCGGGTACAAGGCGTTTCGCACCGCGGTTCTCGCCGCCCTGCCCGCGCTTGCCGGCTCGCTGACGTATCGCGTCGTCTGCGGCCCCACGGGTTCGGGCAAGACGCGCCTGCTGCATGCGCTCGAGGCCGCGGGCGCGCAGGTGCTCGACCTCGAAGGGCTGGCGAGCCATCGCAGCTCCGTGCTCGGCGTGGTGCCGGGGCAGCCGCAGCCCTCGCAGAAGAATTTCGACACGCGGGTGTGGGAGCGCCTGCGCAGCTTCGACCCTTCGCGCCCCGTGTTCGTCGAAAGCGAAAGCCGCAAGGTCGGCAACCTCGCGGTGCCGGGCGCGCTGATCGACGCGATGCGCGCGAGCGAATGCATCCGCGTGGAGCTCCCGATCGAGGAGCGCGTGAAGCTGCTGCTGGAGGACTACGACTTCTTCGTGAAGGACCCGGAGTTCTTCTGCCGCCGGCTCGATGCGCTCGTGCAGCTGCGCGGCAAGGCGCAGGTGCAGGCGTGGCAGGCGTCGGTGCGCGCGGGCGATCTCGAAGTCGTGGTGAGGGAGCTGCTGGAGAAGCACTACGACCCCGGCTACCAGGCGTCGATCGAGCGCAATTTCTCGCGGCACGCCGCGGCCGAGGTGTGGTCGCCGCGCAGCCATTCGCACGAAGCGATGACCGAGGTCGCCCAGGCCGTCATTCCCGCGAAGGCGGGAATCCAGGGCTTCCAAAAGCCGCTTTGAAATCCCTTGGCCCCCGTCTTCGCGGGGACGACGGTCAGAGCGCGTCGAGCGCCTGGTCGATGTCGGCGATCAAGTCCTCCACCGCCTCCAGCCCCAGCGAGAACCGCACGAGCGTCCCCTTGTAGGGACACACCGACCGCATCGACGGCAGGTCGTAGGGAACCACCAGGCTGATCGGCCCGGCCCACGAATAGCCGAGCTTGAACAGCTTCAGCGCGTCGCAGAAGGCGTCGACCTGCTGCGTGCCGTAGCGCTCGTCGAAAACCACCGAGAAGAGGCCGGCGGCGAGTCCGTCTTCCCCGCAGAGCGTCTTCCAGTTCCGATGACCCGGCGATCCTTCGAAGGCCGGATGCAGCACGTGCGCGATCTCCTCGCGCTGCCGCATCCACGCCGCGAGCTGCCGCGCCGCACGGTCCTGCGCCCGGTAGCGCAGATCGATGCTCGACAACCCGCGCAGCACGGCCTCGGCATCGTTGCCGCCCACCCCCCAGCCGAGGCGCATGTGGGTCAGCCGCAGCCGCTCGTGCAGGTTGGCGTCGCGCGTGACGTTGCTTCCCATCAGCACGTCGCCGCCGCCGCTCGGGTACTTCGTGAGCGCCTGCGCGACGATGTCCGCGCCGGCATCGAAACCGTTGAATGCGATGCCCGCGCTCCAGGTGTTGTCGAGGGCACTGAGCACGCCCTTGTCGCGGCAGGCCTGCGCCAGCTCGCGCAGCGGCGGGAACTCCATCGTCACCGAGCCGGGCGCTTCCAGCCACACGAGCTTCGTCTTCGGCCCGATCCGCGAGCGCAGGTCGTCGGGAACCATCGGGTCGTACAGGGCGTGGGAGATGCCCCACTGCCGCAGCTCGTTTTCGGCGAGCGCCTTGCTCGGCCCGTAGACGTTGTCGGGCAGCAGGACTTCGTCGCCCGCGGCGAGCAGCGACAGGGACACGTTCGCGATGGCGGCGAGGCCGCTCGGCACGAGGACGCACTGCGTCCCGCCTTCGAGCGCGGCGATGCGCTCTTCGAGGATGAAGGTCGTCGGCGTGCCATGCAGGCCGTAGGTGTAGCCGGCCTTGTTGCGCCAGTCGCGGGAACGCAGCGCCGCGACGTTGGGGAAGATGACCGTGGAGGCCTTGTAGACGCCCGGCTGCGGCGACGCGAAGCCGCCGGGGGGCTCGTAGGCCGGGTGGATCAACTCGGTGGAGCGCTTCATGCGCCCATCGTAGCCCAGGGCCGCGGGCGTCCCTTCAGATCTTCCACTTCTCCAGCAGCTTCTCGGGCCGCATCGCGTCGTAACCCTCGAAGGGCTGGTGGATCCACGGGTTGGACGGCAGGTATTCCACCGAATAGTCGGGCGTGAACGTCGACAGCCCCTTGGTCCAGATCACCGCGCTGCGCAGCTCGGTGATCGGCGTGTACTTGCTGCGCAGCAGGTCCACCACCTTGTGCAGCGTGTGGCCCGAATCGGCGAGGTCGTCGACCAGCAGCACCTTGCCCGCGATCTCGCCCTTGGGCGTGGTGATGAAGCGCGCGATGTCGAGGTGCCCCTGGATCGTGCCCGCCTCGGCGCGGTACGAGCTCGTGGACATGATCGCGAGCGGCTTGTCGAAGATGCGCGAGAGGATGTCGCCGGGGCGCATGCCGCCCCGCGCGAGGCACAGGATGGTGTCGAAGTGCCAGCCCGACTGATGCACCTTGATCGCGAGTTTCTCGATCAGGTTGTGGTACTCGTCGTAACTCACGTACAGGTGCTTGCCGTCTTCGGTCAACATCCGTTGCACTCCTAGGCGAGGTAAGGGTGGCGCTTCATGATCGTGTGGTCGCGGTCCGGGCTGGTCGAGATGATATCGACCGGCACGCCCGTCACCTGCTCGATGCGCTGCAGGTACAGCCGCGCATTGACAGGCAGCCGATCGTAGTCGGTGACCCCCACCGTGCTGTCGGTCCAGCCTTCCATGGTTTCGTACACCGGCTCGCACGCGGCGATCTCGTCGGCGCCCATCGGCAGGATGTCGGTGTACTCGCCATCGAGCATGTAGCCGGTACACAGCTTCAGCTCCTTGATGCCGTCGAGCACGTCGAGCTTCGTGATGCAAAGCCCGGTGAGGCCGTTGACCTGCGCGCTGCGCTTGAGCAGCGCGGCGTCGAACCAGCCGCAGCGGCGCGAGCGGCCCGTGGTCACGCCCTTCTCGGCGCCGACCGTCGAGAGGTGGTGGCCCACCGTGCCCGGGGTCTGCCAGTCGAGTTCGGTCGGGAACGGCCCGCCGCCCACGCGCGTGCAGTACGCCTTGGTGATGCCCAGGATGTAGTGCAGCATGCCCGGCCCGACGCCCGCGCCCGCCGCCGCATTGCCCGCGACGCAGTTGCTCGAGGTCACGTAGGGATAGGTGCCGTGGTCCACGTCGAGCAGCGTGCCCTGCGCGCCCTCGAACAGCAGGTTGTCGCCGTGGATGTGCGCTTCGTTCAGCTCGCGGGACACGTCCGCCATCATGGGACGCAGCAGCTCGGCGTGCTTCATCGACTCGTCGAACACCGCCTGGAAGTCGATCGGCTGCGCGTTCAGGAACTTCGTCAGGGTGAAGTTGTGCACCTCGAGCAGTTCCTTCAGCTTCGCCGCGAATCGCTCCGGGTGCTTCAGGTCCTGCACGCGCAGCGCGCGGCGGCCGATCTTGTCCTCGTAGGCCGGGCCGATGCCGCGCCCGGTGGTGCCGATCTTCTCGGTGCCGCCCTCTTCGCGCCGCGTCTCGCGCGCGATGTCGAGCGCGGCGTGGAACGGCAGGATTAGCGGGCAGGCCTCGCTGATGCGCAGCCGCGAACGCACTTCGACGCCGGCCTTCTCGAGCCCCTCGATCTCCTCGAACAGCTTCGCCGCCGACAGCACGACGCCGTTGCCGATGTAGCACTTCACGCCGGGGCGCATGATGCCGCTCGGGATGAGGTGCAGCGCCGTCTTCACGCCGTTGATCACGAGCGTGTGGCCCGCGTTGTGGCCGCCCTGGAAGCGGACCACGCCCTGCGCCATCTCGGTCAGCCAGTCGACCAGCTTGCCCTTGCCTTCGTCACCCCACTGGGTGCCGACCACGACCACGTTGCGGCCACTCGTCTTCGTCATGACAACTTCGCTCTTCGGAAAAAACTTGAAAAGGTGATCAGGCGGTCGCGCGCACGACCCAGCGGCCGCCGTCGCGCGCGAGCTCGCGGTCGCAATCGAATTCGTCGAGCTCGCTCTCGTGGCCGGGCAGCACGCACACGACCGTCTCGCCGTCGCGGCGCAGCGCGGCCACCGTCGCACGCAGCTCGGCGGCGTCGGCGCCGCCATCGAGCCACGGCGCGCGGATCGCGGCGCGCAGCGAGCGCTTCGCGGCCACGCCGACGAGCTCCTTCACGTCGAGGCTGAAACCGACGGCGGGACGATTGCGTCCGAACACCGCGCCGACCTCGTCGTAGCGGCCGCCGCGCACGAGCGCATCGCTCGCGCCGGGGGTGTAGATGCCGAAGCGCATGCCGCTGTAGTAGGCGTAGCCGCGCAGGTCGGCGAGATCGAAGCTCGTCGTCGCGCCCTCGACATGGGCCGCGAGCCATTCGAGCTGCTCGAGGGCCTGGCGGATCGCGGGCGTGTCGGGCAGCGCCTTCGCGGCTTCGGCCAGCACCTTGCGATCGCCATACAGGCCGATGAGCGCGTGCAGGCCCTGGCGCGACGCCGACGGAAGATCCTTCGTCAGCGCCGCGAGCTCGGTCGCGTCCTTCGTGGCCAGGGCCGCGTGCAGCCGCGCGAGGCCGGGCGCATCGAGCTTCACGCCTTCGAGCAGCGCGGCCGGAATGCGTGCGTCGGCGAGGTCGACGGTGAGCGGCGCGACCTGCGTCGCCTTCAGGCAGTCGAGTGCGATCAGCAGCGCCTCGAGGTCGGCCTCGAGGCCGGCGTGGCCGTAGATTTCGGCGCCGAACTGCAGCGGCTCGCGCGTGGCATGCGGGCGGTCGGGGCGCGTGTGCAGCACGGGGCCGCAATAGCAAAGGCGCGTGACGCCGCGGCGGTTGAGCAGGTGCGCATCGATGCGGGCGACCTGCGGCGTGGTGTCGGCGCGCAGGCCCATCATGCGGCCGGACAACTGGTCGACGAGCTTGAAGGTGCGCAGGTCGAGTGCTTCGCCGGTGCCCGTGAGGAGCGACTCGAGGTGCTCGAGCAGCGGCGGCATCACGAGTTCGCAGCCGTAACCGCGGGCCGTATCCAGCAGTTCGCGGCGGAGTTCCTCGATGCGGCGGGCCTCGGAAGGCAGCACATCGGCGATGTGATCCGGCAGGACCCAGGCGGACATTGTGGAAAAGCCGTGCTGTTAAAACCGGCATTGTACTGGTCGGCGTTCCTCGTCCCCGCGCAGGAGGGCGTCCGGGAGTTCGCGGACGCGGGTACGGGAGCCCTGGATTCCCGCCTTCGCGGGAATGACGGACTCGAGGTCTTACCGCTTCCCGCCGAACACGCCGAACATCTGCTCGGCGTTCTTCTTCAGCTGCTCCTGCATCTTGTCGATCATTTCCTTGGATTGCTCGACGTAGCTGCCCATGCCCTGCAGCATGGGGTTGGGCAGGCTCGCGAACTGCGCCCACATCTCGGGCGTCATCGTCTTCGACTGTTCGGCGAGCTTGGCCTGCACGTCGGTGAACGCCTGGACGTTCTTCTCGATGTAGCTGCCCATGAAGCCCTGCATGGCATGGCCGTAGAAGCGGATGATGTTGGCGAGCGCGGCTTCGGTGAACATCGGCGCGCCGCCGGCTTCCTCTTCCAGGATGATCTGCAGCAGGATGCTGCGGGTGAGGTCCTCGTTGCTCTTGGCGTCCCGCACCACGAAGGGTTCGGCGTCGAGCACGAGCTGCTTGACTTCGGCAAGCGTGATGTACGTGGACGTGTCGGTGTCGTAGAGCCGCCGGTTGGGGTACTTCTTGATCACGCGCTGCGCGGGCCGGGTGGCGCCGTTCGTCTTCTTGCTGCTCACCGCCGTCACTCCATCTTGCACTGCACAAGATTCTAGGGAGCGGCCCCGCCTGCAATGCCAAGGTTTACCCTGACCGCGCGATGGACTAGACTGCGGGCCAATGGCAAAACCAAACTACTCCTACGAGAAGCGGCAGCGCGAGCTGGCGAAGAAACAGAAGAAGCAGGACAAGGAGCGCCGCAAGTCGGAAGGCAGCGCGCCGGGCACGCCGGAGTCGGGTGCCGACCAGGAGGCGCAGCCGCAGGATGCGCCTCCGCCCGCGCCGCCACCGGCCTGAACCGGCATCGGCCCAACGAAAAAAACGGCACCCGAGGGTGCCGTTTTTGCTTTTTCAAGAATTTGGTAGGCGCGATTGGACTCGAACCAACGACCCCCACCATGTCAAGGTGGTGCTCTAACCAGCTGAGCTACGCGCCTGGGTGTTGAGAGGGGAGATTGTAGCAGAGGCCCGGAGGGCACTCTCCTCGCTCACCGCCGCCGCGCCGACCGCACTCCCTTCACGTCGCGCACCATCCCCAGCACCTTCGCCAGGCGCGCCGAGTCGCTCACCTCCACGGTGAAGGTCATCCAGGCCGTGCCCTTGACCGACTGCGTCTGCACGCCGATCACGTTGGTCTTCTCCTTGGCGAACACGTCGGAGATGTCGCGCAGCAGCCCTTGCCGGTCGGCCGCTTCGACGGCGACGTCCACCGGGTACACCGCGCCGCCTTGCGGCGACGCCCGGGCCCACTCGACCTCGATCACGCGCTCCTCGGCGCGCGCGACCATCTCGCGGAAATTCGAGCAGTCGCGGCGATGGATGCTCACACCCTTGCCGCGCGTGACGAAGCCGCCGATGGCATCGCCCGGCGCGGGCTTGCAGCACTTCGCGAGTTGCGTGAGGAGCGAGTCGACGCCGACCACGAGCACGCCGCCCTTGGCGTTTTTCTCGTTCGCGCGTGGCTTCTTCAGCTGCGGATACTCGTCCTGCGGCGGCGCCTCCACCGGCGGGTGCAGCACGGCCTCGATGTTGCGCAGCGAATATTCGTCCTTGCCGACCACCGCGAACAGGTCCTCGGCCGCCTTGAAGCCCAGCTTCATCGCCAGGTCCTCGAGCTTGACCGAGGTCTTGCCCTCGCGCTGCAGCAGCCGCTCGACCGCGTCGCGGCCGCGCGCCACGGTCTCGTGGCGCTGCTGCTCGTTGAACCAGGCGCGCACCTTCGCCTTGGCGCGGTGGCTCGCGAGGAAACCGAGCTCCGCGTTGAGCCAGTCGCGCGACGGGCCGCCCTCCTTCGCGGCGACGATCTCCACCGTCTGGCCATTGGCGAGCGGCGTGTTCAGGGGCACCATCGCGCCGTCGACGCGCGCGCCGCGGCAGCGGTGGCCCAGGTTCGTGTGCAGCGTGTACGCGAAGTCGACCGGCGTCGCGCCCTGCGGCAGCTCGACGATCGAGGCCTGCGGCGTCAGCACGTAGATGCGGTCCTCGAACAGGCCGTGCGAGGCGCCGACCAGGTCGCGCTCCCAGGCCAGCAGCTGCCGCAGCACCGCGATCTTGGTGTCGTACTCGCCGCTGGCGGAAACGCCCGAATAGCCCTTCTGGCCCGCCTCCTTGTACGCCCAGTGCGCGGCCACGCCGTGCTCGGCATGCTCGTGCATGCGCTGCGTGCGGATCTGGATCTCGATGGGGCGGTCGGCCTCGTCGCGCACGATGGTGTGCAGCGACTGGTAGCCGTTGGCCTTGGGCTTCGCGATGTAGTCGTCGAACTCCTCCACCATCGGCGCGAAGCGCGAATGCACCCACGACAGCGCCGCGTAGCAGTCCTTCACCTCCGGCACGATCACGCGCAGCGCCCGGATGTCGAACACGCGGTCGAAGTCGAGCGACTTGCCGCGCATTTTCTTCACGATGCTGTAGATGTGTTTCGGCCGTCCATGCACCTCGGCGCGGATGCCCTGCCGGCGCAGGTCGGCCTCGAGCTGCGCCCGCAGGTGCTCGACGTAGGCTTCGCGCTCGATGCGCTTCTCGTCGAGCAGCTTCGCGACCTGCTTGTACGTATCGGGCTCCAGGAACCGGAAGGCGAGATCCTCCATCTCCCACTTCAGCTGCCAGATGCCCAGGCGGTTCGACAGCGGCGCGAACACGCCGAGCGCCTCGCGCGCCACGCTCGGCGGGCACGCGCGGCGGGTCGCGGCGTAGTAGCGCAGCGTCTGCAGCCGCGAGGCCAGCCGCAGCATGACCACGCGCAGGTCGCGCGAGAACGCGAGCAGCATCTTGCGCACGTTCTCGGTCTGCACGCGCGGATCGACCGCCAGGTGCGCCGTCTCCTCCGCATCGCGCGCCTGCTGCTGCACGCGCACGAGCTTCGTGGTCTCGAGCGCGAGCGCGGCGTAGGTGTCGCCGAATGCCTTGGCGATCACTTCCTCGGGCTTGGCGAGGTGCGGACAGGCGTACACGAGATAACTCGCGGCCTGCATCGCCTCGGAGCCGCCCATCGACTTGAGGATCGCGGCCACGGCGTCGGCGTGCGCGAGCGTGTTCTCGCCGGTGTCGAGCGTCTCGCCCGCGATGAAGGGCTCGGCGAACGCGCGGGCGCGCGCGAGCGCATGCGCCTGCCGCGGCAGGGCCTGCTCCGCCGCCGCGACCAGTTCGGGGACGGCGGCCGGCTCAGTCTGTTCCGCGGCCTGGCTTTTCATCGGGGGACGAGGACGGTTCGAGCAGGAACGACGCGACGGCGTCGACCTGGTCGTCGGCGACGAGCGTGGGCGCGTGGCCGACGCCTGCGAATTCGACCAGCGTGGCCCGGGGGCCGCGCCGCGTCATCTCGTCCGCGGTCTCGCGCGAGAGGAGATCGGAGTCGGCGCCGCGCAGCAGCAAGGTGCGCGCGCGGATGTTGTCGAAGAGCGCCCAGAGGGCCGCCTGGCCCTCCAATGCCTCTTCCTCTTTCATGGCGCGGAAGGGCACCGCGATCGCGGGGTCGTAATGAAGCGCATACCCCCCCTCGGGCAAGGGCTTGACCATGGCCTCGGACAGCGCCAGCCACTGCTGCGGCGTGTGCGGGCCGAACCCGCGCGAGACCGCCCACATCGCATCGGCCGCCTGCTGCACCGACTCGAAGCGGGCCGGCGCGCCGAGATAGGCGCCGATGCGCTGCAGCGCCTGCCACTGGATCACCGGGCCGACGTCGTTGAGCACGAGACGCCGCACGGTCACCGGCAGGGGGACGTTGGCGCCCGCGATGGCCATGCCGATCAGCCCGCCCATGCTCGTGCCCACCCAGTCGAGCGTTGCGATGGGCGATTGCGCATGCAGGTGCCCGAGCAGTTGCAGCATGTCGGCCGCATAGGTCGTGATCTGGTAGGCCATGGGGTCGGCCAGCGCATCGCTCCGGCCGCGGCCCACGACGTCGGGGCAGACCACGCGCAGCGGCTGCGTCGAGCGCGCCGCGAGCGCGCGCGCGAGCACGTCGAAGTCGCGGCCCTGGCGCGTGAGTCCGTGGACGCAGACGACCGTGTGGGGCGACTGCGCGTCGCCCCACAGCCAGTACGCCATGCGGCGGGTGCCGCCCGACGCGTCGGCGCAAGGTACGTAATTCAGCGTAGGTGAAGACATGGCGCGGTGGACCCGATGGGTTTTGCCCGATACTTTTCAGCGCATCCTACCAATCCCCACGGAGTCTCCCACCATGCTCAAAGGCAAGACCGCCCTCGTCACAGGGTCCACCAGCGGCATCGGCCTCGGCATCGCCAAGGCCCTTGCGCGCAATGGCGCCAACATCGTCCTCAACGGATTCGGCGACAGCGAAGCCCCCCGCGCCGAGATCGCCGCGCTCGGCGTGAAGGCCGGCTACCACGGGGCGGACATGAGCAAGGTGGCGGACATCGAGGCGATGATGAAATACGCGGCCGGCGAGTTCGGCCGCGTGGACATCGTCGTGAACAACGCGGGCATCCAGCACGTCGCGGCGGTGGAAGACTTCCCGCCCGAGCGCTGGGACGCGATCATCGCCATCAACCTGTCGAGTTCCTTCCACACCTCGCGCCTCGCGATACCCGCGATGAAGGCCGCGGGCTGGGGGCGCATCATCAACATCTCCTCCGTCCACGGGCTCGTGGCCTCGCCGCAGAAGTCGGCGTACGTCGCGGCCAAGCACGGGCTCATCGGCCTCACGAAGGTGACGGCGCTCGAACTCGCGACCACCGGCGTGACCTGCAACGCGATCTGCCCCGGCTGGGTGCTGACGCCGCTGGTGCAGAAGCAGGTGGATGCGCGGGCGGCCGAGGCCCGCATTTCCAACGAGGAAGCCAAGAACCAGCTCCTCGCGGAGAAGGAGCCCTCGCTTCAGTTCACGACGCCCGAGGAACTGGGCGAGCTCGCCGTGTTCTTCTGTTCCGAGGCCGGGAACAACGTGCGCGGCGTGGCGTGGAACATGGACGGGGGCTGGGCGGCGCAATAAGCCGCGCAGTAAGCCGCGCGACAGGCCGCGATCCGCTCACGCCCCGAGCGTCAGTTCGTGCGGGTGCGTGAGCTCGAAACGGTCGTCGGCCAGGTCGTAGTCCCAGCGCTCGACGGCGCAGGTGCGCGCCTCGCCCGCCGCGGGTGGCTGCCACCGCACGACGTTGACCGAGTTCGGCGTGCCGTGCCGCACGCGATGCGACGTCGCCGTGCCGGCCTGGACGCAGTACAGCGCGCGTTCGGCATCCTTCACGTGCGTGCGGATGTCGCTCACGTACGGCAGGTGAATGTGGCCGCCCAGCACGAGGTCGGCGCCCGCCGCCGACCACGCCCGCACCGCATCGTGCCCGCCGTGCAGGCGGTCCTTCTCGTCTTCCTCGCGCATCACGCACGAGGGCTGGTGCGTGACGACGACGCGCAGCTGCTCGCGCCTCGCGCCCGACAGGCGCCCGGACACGCGCTCGATCTGCCCGCGCGAGACCTCGCCGTCCTTGTGGCGCGAAGGCCGCGTGGTGTTCACGCAGACCACGAGCAGGTCGTCCATCTCCAGCTGCGGCTCCAGGTCGCGGCCGAAGTGCGCCATGTAGCCGGCATACGGGGAGAACCCGCGCGCGAACACGTTGTAGAGCGGAATATCGTGGTTGCCCGGCAGCGTGAGCACGCGCGCGATGCCCAGCGAGTCGCAGAACGCGCGCGCGGCCTCGAACTGCGCGGCACGCGCGCGCTGCGTGATGTCGCCGCTCAGCACCAGCACGTCGGGCACGAGCGAGTGCGCCAGCGCGCGCAGCGCTTTCGTCACCGGCGGCTGCTCGGTGCCGAAATGCGTGTCGGAGATGTGGAGAAGAACGCTCATTGCCTCGGCTCGCGCCGGTCGACCGGCGGCAGCAGGACGCGCAGCGGCTTCGGCGAGACCGTGAAGCGAAGCGGCAGCGCCATCCACTGCACCTCGCCATCGGTCGCCACGCGCAGTTTGCGCGCATGACGCGCGGTGACGGTGAGGGACTTCATGGCGAAGTCGTCGACCTCGCGCGCATCGCCCAGCGTGCCGACGGCCGTGCGGAACATCAGCTTGATCTTGCCGACGACGCCGATGGAGCGCACCACCACCGCGGCGAGCCAGCCCCGCCCCGTGCGCTCCTGCACCGGCGCATCGAGCCCCACGCGCTCGACCTGCAGCCGGTTGTTGCACACGAAGATGCTGGGCGTGCGAAAGCGCCGCTGCACGCCGTCGACCTCGGCCTCGAGGTCGAGCCGCAGGCGCCACTCGAACACGCTCATGAGCGCGGCGCCCATCGCGATCCAGCGCCGGCGCCCCAGCTTCTGCTTGACGGCCTCGCGGTCCGCCAGCAGCTTGGGATAGAGGCCCACCGAGGCGTTGACGAGGAAGGCATGCTGGTTGACCAGGCCGACCTGCACGTCTTCCGGCGCGGCATCCAGCAGCGCGCGGGCGGCCGCAGCGGCCTCGAGCGGCAGGCCATGCTCGCGCGCAAAGAGATTGAAGGTGCCCTGCGCGATGACGCCGATCGCGCAATTGTGCAGGAGCGCGGCGCGCGCGGCGGCATTGAGCGTGCCGTCGCCGCCCACGGCGACGATCGCGCCGCCGCACCCGGCCGCCTCGCGTGCCGCTTCCTGGCAGCTACGGACGATCTGGCCGGGCTCGACAGGCACGAAGCGGTACCTGCGCCCCGCGGACTTCAGTTCGGACTCGATCGCATCGCGCACGTCGTCCTTGGCGTGCGCGCCCGAGGAGCGATTCATCACGATGAATAGCTCGGGTTCGGGGGCGGTGGCGGGACTTTCGGGGACGGCGAACATCGAGCAGAGCTTAGATGAGCCGCGCACCCCACCCTGTCGGACAGCGACGATGACTTGCCGTCGCCCGATCTTCAACGCAGTTGCACGGACCCCGTCACGGTCACGATCACCGAGCTCTTGCCCGGCTCCACCGGCACGGGCGAATCGGCGGACGCCGCCTTCGCCTCCATCGCCATCATTCGCGGACGCGGCACGAAGCCCTGGTCGTTCGAATTCACCGCCACTTCGCGCAGCGTGTACCCCGAGAAGCCGAAACCCCGGGCGAGTTCCGCCGCCTTCGACTTGAAGCGCTCGATGGCCTGCGTCTGCGCATCGCCCTCGACCCGCGCACGCTGCTCGCGGCTCAGGCCGAACTGCACGCCGCCCATGGTCATGGTCTGGATACGGCCCGCGGTCTGCGTAATGCGCGGAAAGTCGCGGCCCTCGAGCACGAGTTCGGCATTGCCGGTCCAGCCCGTGATGCGTCCCTCGCGCGAATGGCGCGGGTACAGGGAAAAATTGCCGGTGCGCACGTCGAGCTGCCCCGGCTGCGCGGATTTCTTCGCCTCCGCCAGCGCGGCTTCGACCGCGGCCTTCAACTGCGTCTGCACGGTGCCCGCGTCGGGGCCCTCCTTCGCCGTCGTCAGCGTCAGGGTCAGCAGGTCCTGCAGCACTTCCACGCTCCCCGTGGCGGAGAGTTGCAGCACGTTCTGCGGCGCGGGCAGGGTCTGGGCGGCGGCGGACTGCGCGGTGGCGCCAAGTGCGGCGAGTGCGGCGAGTGCGGCAAAGGCCGTAGCGGCGAGCATCGATCGTGTCGACATGGGTTTCGGTTCCATTCAAGAGAAGTGACGCATGTTCAACGGCAAGCCCTTGCTCATCGGGTTCGGACGCGCCGCAACTTTTGTAACATTGTGTGAGTCCACCGGGGAAAACCCGCACGACCTTTGACAAGACCTTCAGAATTGGCTCTGTTACAAATTCGATTGGGAGCCCCATGACGCAAGCCGCAGCCCGCACCGACAAGATCCTGGTCGTCGACGACGACGCGCGGATTCGCGACCTGCTGCGCCGCTACCTGACCCAGGAGGGCTTCGAAGTCATTCTGGCGGAGGACGGCAAGGCCTTGAACCGCCTCATGCTTCGCGAGACGGCCGACCTGATCGTGCTCGACCTCATGATGCCCGGCGAGGACGGCCTCTCGATCTGCCGCCGGCTGCGCGCGGCCAACGACCGCACCCCCATCATCATGCTCACCGCCAAGGGCGAGGACGTCGACCGCATCGTCGGGCTGGAGGTCGGCGCGGACGACTACCTGGGCAAGCCGTTCAATCCGCGCGAGCTGCTCGCGCGCGTGCATGCGGTGCTGCGCCGCCGCCCCGCCCAGGAAGCGCCGGGCGCGCCCTCCTCCGACAACGAGATCGTGGCGTTCGGCCCGTTCCAGTTCGACCTGGGCGCGCGCACGCTGCGCAAGAACGGCGACGAGCTGCCGCTGACCACCGGCGAATTCGCCATGCTCAAGGCGCTGGTGCGCCACCCGCGCCAGCTGCTGTCGCGCGAGAAGCTGGCGCAGCTCGCGCGCGGCCGCGAGTTCGAGCCCTTCGACCGAAGCCTCGACGTGCAGGTGTCCCGGCTGCGCAAGCTCATCGAGGCCGACCCCGCATCGCCGCGCTACATCCAGACGGTCTGGGGCGTGGGCTACGTGTTCGTTCCGGACGGCGCGGGTTGACCCGGTTGGCGGGGCGCGAGCCCGGCCCTAGAATCGGACCGATGAGGGGCAGTACCTGATGCGCGGCAGCGCAAGCGTCGAAATCACCGGGCCCGCGCCGCTCGAGACGACCCCCGCGCCGCTGGAGATGCGGCCGCGCGTCGGCCTTTCGCTCTTCTGGCGCACCTTCTTCCTGCTGTCGCTGCTGCTCGTCGGCTCCATCATCGCGTGGCTGCAGACCTTTCGCGCGCTCGAATTCGAGCCGCGCGCGATGCAGACCGCGCAGCAGATCGCGTCGCTCGTGAACCTCAGCCGCGCCGCGCTGGTGCATGCGGATGCGATCCAGCGCGTGTCGCTCATCAAGACGCTGGCCGACCAGGAAGGCGTGCGCATCCAGCCGCGCGAACCGAAAGACAAGTACGAGCCGCTGCAGGGCACGGCGCTCGACCGCCGCATCGTCGACGAGCTGGTCGCCAAGCTCGGTTCGGGCACGATCATGTCGAGCCGCGTGAACAACGAGGAAGGCCTGTGGATCGGATTCCGCATCGAGCAGGACAACTTCTGGATGCTGCTCGACCGCACGCGGTTCTCGAACGTCGGCGGACGCACCTGGCTGGTGTGGCTCATCACGGCGGCGGGCCTCTCGCTCGCGGGCGCGGCGGTGATCGCCCGGCTCATCAACAGGCCGCTGAAGCAACTCTCCTTCGCCGCGAGCCGCGTGCGCGACGGCGATTTCGACGCGAGCCGGCTCGACGAGAAGGCGGTGACCAGCGAGATCCGCGAGGTCAACATCGGCTTCAATCGCATGGCGCAGCAGCTCGCCAAGATCGAGCAGGACCGCGCGGTGATGCTCGCGGGCATCTCCCACGACCTGCGCACGCCGCTGGCGCGCCTGCGCCTGGAAACCGAGATGAGCGTGGCCGACGCCGACGCCCGGGATCACATGGCGGCAGACATCGACCAGCTCGACGCCATCATCGACAAGTTCCTCGACTATGCGCGGCCCGACCACGTGGACCTGAAGCCGGTGTGCCTGAACGACGTGATCGATGCGTGCATGTACGCCGTCGAGGAGCAGACCGACATCCGCGTCAACCTCGAGATCAACAAGGACGTCTACGTGCTGGCCGACGAGGTCGAACTGGCGCGCGTGATCTCCAACCTGCTGGAGAACGCGCGGCGCTACGGCAAGACGCCCGAGACCGGCGTGGCGGTGGTGGACATCGCGGCGAAATCGCGCAACGAGTGGGTGCTGCTGAAGGTGCGGGACCACGGCATGGGCGTCGCGCCGGAAGCCCTGCCCAATCTGGTGAAGCCCTTCTTCCGCGGTGACGCGGCGCGCACCGCGGCTACGGGCGCAGGCCTCGGCCTCGCCATCGTCGACAAGACGGTCCAGCGCATGGGCGGCATCTTCGCGCTCGCGAACACGACCTCGGGCGGCCTGGCCGCCCACATCAAGCTGCAGAAGCCGAAACCGGTGGATGCGGCAGGCAGCGAGAGCGAGCGGTGGCCGCGGATGCGCCCGGAGGCGGAAGAGCCGGTGGTGTGACGAGCCGTCATTCCCGGGCGAGCAGCACGACCGCCCGCGCCTCGATGGCCTTCCCCTCGCCCACCGGCCCCATCTTTTCCGCCGTCTTCGCCTTCACGTTCACGGCATCCACCGCCACGCCCAGCCCCTGCGCGATCCGCGTGCGCATGGCGTCGATATGGGGCGCGAGCTTCGGCGCCTGCGCGATGACGGTGCTGTCGACGTTGCCGATCTCGTAGCCCTTTTCGCGCACCCGGCGCGCGGCCTCGACGAGCAGCGCCATCGAATCCGCGCCGCGAAAGCGCTCGTCGGTATCCGGGAAGTGCCGGCCGATATCGCCCATCGCCGCGGCGCCGAGCAGCGCATCGGTGATCGCATGCAGCAGGGCATCGGCATCCGAATGGCCGAGCAAGCCGCGATCGAACGGGATCTCGATGCCGCCGAGGATCAGCTTCCGCCCGGGCACCAGGGCGTGGATGTCCCAGCCTTCGCCGATGCGGATCACAGCGTTGAGACCTTGTTCACCGCCGACTCCGCAGCACGGCCTCGGCCATCGCGAAATCGTCGGGGTAGGTGACCTTGAAGTTGTGCGCGCCCGCGGGCACCAGCAAGGGCTTCAGGCCCATCGATTCGATCGCGCTCGACTCGTCCGTCATCCGGTCGCCGGCATGCTCCATCGCCTGGCGCAGCATGCCCAGGCGGAACATCTGCGGTGTCTGCGCGAGCCACTTGTCCTGGCGGGTCAGGGTCTCGGCCACGCGACCGCTCTGCTCGACCTTGAGCGTGTCAGGCAACGGGTAGGCAAGCAGCCCGCCCACCTCGTCATCGACGCACGCATCGATCAGCCGGTCGATCAGCTCCGGCGTGATGAGGCAGCGCGCCGCGTCATGCACGAGCACCCAGTCGCTGTCCACGGCGCCCACGCGCCGCAATTCGCGCAAACCGTTGGAGACGGTGGCCGCGCGCGTGGTCCCGCCGACCGGCACCACGAGCGCCGAAGTCGTGGGGTTGCGTTCGAAGAACCCGTCGCCCGGCGCCACCACCACCAGCGTGCGCGAGATGCGCTTGACGCCCGCGAACGCCGAGAGCGTGTGCCAGACCAGCGGCTGGCCTGCGACCCGCTCGTACTGCTTGGGTCCCTGCGTGCCGGCGCGACTGCCGAGACCGGCGCAGGGGATAAGGGCGAAAAATCGAGGGGATGGGGAGGCGTTCATGGCAAGCGCTTCATTCTAGAATCGTGCCACACCCCTGTCTTCAACCGGCCGGGGTGTTTTGCATTCCTTCTTTTTCAATGGATCTTCCCAAGCTCTCCCCCGGCAAACGCTTCACCCTGCCCCGCCCCGTCGGGTCCGCCGATGCGCTGCTGCTCGCCCGCCTGGCGGAGCGCGAGAAGGCGCAGCGCAAGCTCACCGCCATCGTCACGTCGGACGCCAACGATGCACAGCGCCTGCTGGAAGAAATCGCGTTCTTCGCGCCCGACGTGCGCTGCGCGCTCTTTCCCGACTGGGAGACGCTGCCCTACGACCAGTTCTCGCCGCACCAGGACCTGATCAGCGAGCGCCTGGCGACGCTGTGGCGAATCCTGCAGGGCGAGGCCGACGTGGTGATCGTTCCCGCGACGACCGCGCTCTACCGCGTCGCGCCGCCGAGCTTCCTCGCGCGCTACACCTTCCATTTCCAGCAGGGGCAGAAGCTCGACGAGGCGCGGCTCAAGGCGCAGCTCACGCTCGCCGGCTACAACCACGTCACGCAGGTGGTGAGCCCCGGCGAATACGCGGTGCGCGGCGGACTCATCGATCTCTTTCCGATGGGCTCGCTGGTGCCGTATCGCGTCGACCTGTTCGACGACGAGGTCGACTCGATCCGCACCTTCGACCCCGACACGCAGCGCAGCCTGTATCCCGTGCCCGAAGTGCGGCTGCTCCCGGGCCGCGAGTTCCCGATGGACGACGAGGCGCGCGCGAAATTCCGCAGCCGCTGGCGCGAACTGCTCGAAGGCGACCCGACCCGAAGCCGCCTCTACAAGGACATCGGCAACGGCGTCGCGACGGCGGGCATCGAGTACTACCTGCCGCTCTTCTTCGACGACACGGCCACCGTCTTCGACTACTTCGGCGCCGAGGCGACCGTGGTGCTGCACGGCGAGCTCGAGCCCGCGTTCCACCGCTTCTGGCAGGACACGAAGGACCGCTATCGCCTCGTGCAGGGCGACCCCGACCGGCCGGTGCTGCCGCCCGAGGCCCTGTTCCTCTCCGCCGAGCAGTTCTTCACCCGGGCGAACGATCACGCGCAACTCGCCTTGAAGCCGGTGCCGGCGGACCTGCCGGAGTTCGCGGCCCTGCCCGACATCGCCGCGGTCCGCGGCGCGGACGATCCGCTCGCGAAATTCAAGTCGCATGCGGCAACGACGTCGCATCGCGTGCTGCTGCTCGCCGAGAGCGCGGGCCGGCGCGAGAGCCTGCTCGACTTCCTGCGCGCGAGCCAGGTGTCGCCGCCCGCTTTCGATTCGCTGGAGGAATTCCGGACAACCGACGAGAAGATCGGCATCGCGACGGCGGCGCTCGCGGCCGGCTTCGCCTGGAACGAGGAAGCGATCGACTTCGTCACCGAGACGGAGCTTTTCGCGGCGACGCCGACCGCGCGCCGGCGCAAGAAGCAGGAACAGGTCAGCGACGTCGAGGCGCTGATCAAGGACCTGTCGGAGCTGAACGTCGGCGACCCCGTCGTGCATGCCGCGCATGGCATCGGGCGCTACAGGGGATTGATCCACCTCGACCTCGGCCAGGGCAACACCGAGTTCCTGCACCTCGAGTACGCGGACAAGGCGACGCTCTACGTCCCCGTGAGCCAGTTGCACCTGATCAGCCGCTACACGGGCGTGGGCGCGGACGAGGCGCCGCTGCACAAGCTCGGCTCGGGCCAGTGGGAAAAGGCGAAGCGGCGCGCCGCCGAACAGGTGCGCGACACGGCCGCGGAGTTGCTCAACCTGTACGCGCGCCGCGCGGCGCGGCAAGGTCATGCCTTCCGCTACTCGCCGCAGGACTACGAGACCTTCGCGAACGACTTCGGATTCGAGGAAACGGCGGACCAGAACGCGGCGATCCACGCCGTCATTCAGGACATGGTTTCGCCGCAGCCGATGGACCGGCTCGTGTGCGGCGATGTCGGCTTCGGCAAGACCGAGGTCGCGCTGCGGGCCGCGTTCATCGCAATCACCGGCGGCAAGCAGGTCGCCTTTCTCGCGCCGACGACGCTGCTCGCGGAGCAGCACTACCAGACGCTGGTGGACCGGTTCAGCAAGTGGCCGGTGAAGGTGGCGGAGATGAGCCGCTTCCGCTCGACGAAGGAGATCAACGCGGCGGCGAAGGGGCTCGAGGACGGCAGCGTCGACATCGTCGTGGGCACGCACAAGCTGCTGTCGAACACGATCAAGTTCAAGAACCTCGGCCTGCTCATCATCGACGAGGAGCACCGCTTCGGCGTTCGGCACAAGGAGGCCGTGAAGGCGATGCGCGCCGAGGTCGACGTGCTCACGCTCACCGCCACGCCGATTCCGCGCACGCTGGGCATGGCGCTCGAAGGCTTGCGCGACCTCTCGGTGATCGCGACCGCGCCGCAGCGGCGTCTCGCCATCAAGACCTTCGTTCGCAACGAAGGGACGGGTGTCATCCGCGAGGCCGTGCTGCGCGAGCTGAAGCGCGGCGGGCAGGTCTACTTCCTGCACAACGAGGTCGAGACGATCCAGAACCGGCGCGAGGCGCTGGAGCGGCTGCTGCCCGAAGCGCGCATCGCCGTGGCCCACGGCCAGATGCCCGAGCGCGAGCTCGAACGCGTCATGCGCGAGTTCGTGCAGCAGCGCTTCAACGTGCTGCTGTGCTCCACGATCATCGAGACCGGCATCGACGTGCCGACGGCCAACACGATCGTGATCGCGCGCGCCGACAAGTTCGGCCTCGCGCAATTGCACCAGCTGCGCGGCCGCGTGGGGCGTTCGCACCACCAGGCGTATGCCTATCTCATGGTCCCCGACATCGAGGGCCTCACGAAACAGGCGGCGCAGCGGCTCGAAGCCATCCAGCAGATGGAGGAGCTCGGCTCGGGCTTCTACCTCGCGATGCACGACCTGGAGATTCGCGGCGCGGGCGAGGTGCTCGGCGAGAACCAGAGCGGCAACATGCTGGAGGTCGGCTTCCAGCTGTACAACGAGATGCTTTCCGAGGCCGTGCGCTCACTGAAGGCCGGCAAGGAGCCCGATCTGCTCGCGCCGCTGTCGGCGACGACCGAGATCAACCTGCATGCGCCCGCGCTGCTGCCCAACGGCTACTGCGGCGACGTGCATCTGCGCCTGTCGTTCTACAAGAAGCTCGCGACGGCGAAGAACGTCGACCAGATTGACCGCCTGCTCGAGGAAATCGTCGACCGCTTCGGCAAGCTGCCGCCCCAGGCGCAGACGCTCATCGACGTGCACCGCCTGCGCGTGCTCGCGCGGCTCTACGGCGTCGTGAAGGTGGACGCCGCACCGACCGTCATCCACATCACCTTCAAGCCGAACCCGCCGATCGAGCCGCTGGCCATCATCCAGCTGGTGCAGAAGAACAAGCACATCAAGCTGGCCGGCAACGACAAGCTGCGCATCGAGCGGGAGTTGAAGGAGCCGAAGGACCGGGCGCAGATGGTGCGGGACGTGCTGAAGTCGCTGGGGACGCCGAAGGTGCTTGAATCGGCTTGATGGTTCGATGGTTCGATGAACTATCTGCAAAGAGAAACTTTTCAGTTGCTCCGAACCCGGCTTACCGCACTGCGCGCGAGTCGCGCGGGTGCAATGCGAAAATCCCTCACATCATGACCCCCCGCGAATTCTCCCCCGGCCTCGTCGTCCAGCGTTTCACGCCACCGCTGAACCTCGCCGACTTCAAGCTCGTCGCGTTCGACATGGACTCGACACTCATCAACATCGAGTCGGTCGACGAAATCGCCGACGCCGTTGGCCGCAAGGAAGAAGTCGCGGCCATCACCGAGGCCGCGATGCGCGGCGAGATCACCGACTACAAGGAAAGCCTGCGCCGCCGCGTCGCGCTGCTCGAAGGCGTGACGGTCGCCGACATGGAGCAGGTCTACGTCGAGCGCCTGCGGCTCAACCCCGGTGCCGAGGCGCTGGTGAAGGCCTGCCAGGATGCCGGACTGAAGACGCTGCTGGTGTCGGGCGGCTTCACCTTCTTCACCGACCGCATCCGCGATCGGCTCGGCATCGACTTCACACGCTCCAACATCCTCGAGATTCGCTCGGGTCCGAATTGCGGCGAGCTCACGGGCCGCATGGTCGACCAGGACTGGGGCGACATCTGCGACGGCGAAGAGAAACGAAAGATGCTCGTGAAGACCTGCGCCGAGCTCGGCATCTCGCCGAAGCAGGCCATTGCCGTGGGCGACGGCGCGAACGACCTGCCGATGATGGGCGAGGCCGGCCTCTCGGTCGCCTACCACGCGAAGCCGAAGGTCCGCGAGCAGGCGATGGTGCAGATCAATTCGGGTGGGCTGGACCGCCTGCTGGAAGTGGTGAAGCCGCCGGCTCGCTGATCTCCGCACGCCGCGTCCGCACGATGTCGGCCAGCGCGTCGCGCTCCGACTCCGCCTTGCGCAGCCTGTCCTCCAGCACTTCGCGCACACGCTCCTGCGACGCGGCGAGCGCCTGACCGAGCGCCTTCTCGGCCGCGATGCGCGACGTCGCCTGCTCCTTGAAACGCCGCGCGACGTTGATGCGGTTCGCAAGCGCGAAAGACAGCAGCACCATTTCGAGCGCTGAGCCCACCATCAGGGCATTGCGGGTGATCGCGTTCGAGGGCAGGAATCCCGTGTTGTGCAGGACGATGACCAGCACGCCCGCGAGCAGCGAGGCCCAGGCCGCGAAGAAGTACTTCGCGCCCGCGAAGTCGCGGCGGATGCTGATGACGCCGGCGGCGATCATCGCGCCCACGCTCACGATGGCCAAGATCGGCAGCCAGATCTCGTACGCCATGTGATGCCACACGAACGCGATGGCGCACGACCCGACCCACCCGGCAAGCAGCGCGCGGAGCAACCTGTCGAAGCGCGGCATCCGCACCGCGCTCGAGAGGAAGTCGCGCGCGAACATGAGCCCCATCACGCCCGCGGCCGAAAGCGCGATGCGGGTCGCCGCATCGGCCCACCACGCCGAATGCGGCCACACGAATTGCGGACCGAACCCGTTGAGCGCGGCCTGCCCGACGCCGATGCTCAGCACGAAGCCGGCATAGTGTTGGCGCCAATTCAAAATTGACCACCTGTGCCAACTGAATTTTGACCAGGGATCGAAGGCCGGGATTTTGCTGCCCGGCTGTGGATAAGTGTAGTGGGATGGTGGTCTTTGGTTCTCCGGCTGG
>NZ_JBFWNP010000016.1:0-97412 GCF_050250995.1 Ramlibacter sp. | reverse complement strand
CCTTGGCTTCGCCGCCGAACTTGGTCGCCAGCACCGAGGTGATTGCCGCCGTGAGCGTCGTCTTGCCATGGTCCACGTGACCGATGGTGCCCACGTTCATGTGCGGCTTGGTCCGCTCGAATTTACCCTTTGCCATTTTTCGTTCTCCGAAAAAGTAACCACATTCACTGAAACTGGTGCCCTTGGCGGGAATCGGACCCGCGACCTCTCCCTTACCAAGGGAGTGCTCTACCACTGAGCCACAAGGGCGAATTCTCTATACGCCACAAGGGCGAATTCTCTGCACAACTCTGTACTGCGCCGGCAACCAGCCTGGAGCGGGAAGCGGGAATCGAACCCGCGTCATTAGCTTGGAAGGCTAAGGTTCTGCCATTGAACTACTCCCGCACTTCAACAACACCGCATCACCGTACCGACTCCCTTTTTCAGGAAGCTGGTGGAGGAGGCTGGATTCGAACCAGCGTAGGCGTAAGCCAACAGATTTACAGTCTGCCCCCTTTAGCCACTCGGGCACCCCTCCGGCGAACCTCGAAATATAGCACGGATCATCGGACGATGCCCCACCCCTGCGTCAGAAAACGCCGTCGACGCCGCGCTCGGCCAGCCACGACCGCGCCCGGACGAAGTGCCCGCAGCCGATGAAGGGCACGGGCGGGCGGAGCGCGGACAGGGGAGAAGGATGATTCGCCGCGAGGATCAGTGCGTCGCGACCGTGTTGGAGCGCGGTCGTGCGAATCAGTTCCGATTTGGCCTGCGCATGCGCGCCCCAGAGCAGGTAGACGCACGGCGAGGCGGTGGCTGCCACCTTGGCCAGGAGCGCATCGGTCAGCGCCTCCCAGCCCTTGCGGGCATGGCTGCCGGCCTGGCCCGCCTCGACCGTGAGGCTCGTGTTGAGCAACAGGACGCCACGCCGCGCCCAGTCGACGAGCGAGCCCGAAGCCGCGTCGCGGCCGAGCTCCTTGAAGATGTTGCGCAGCGACGGCGGCGGCTTCACGCCGTCGGGGACCGAGAACGCGAGGCCGTGCGCCTGGCCCGGGCCGTGGTACGGGTCCTGGCCGAGCACGACCGCGCGGACCCCGGCCAGCGGCGTCAGCTCCAGCGCCTTGAAGGGCGTGGGCGGGTAGACGATGGCGCCGGCGGCAAGGCGCTCGCGCATGAAAACGTCGAGCGCCACGCCTTCCCGGCTGCGCAGGAATTCGCGGATCACCTCCGCCCAGCCCTCGGCCACGGGCCAGGACTCGGGCGCCCACGCTTCGAGCCGATCTCCCGGCGATTCCATCAGCCGCCGAACAGCCGTGCGAGCGCCTCACCCGGGTCGTCCGCGCGCATGAACGCCTCGCCAACCAGGAAGGCATGGATTCCCGCGTCGCGCATGCGTTTCACGTCGGCGGGACCCAGGATGCCCGACTCGGTCACTAGCAACCGGTCCTTCGGCACGTCCGCGAGCATGCCCAGCGTGGTGTCGAGCGACACCTCGAAAGTGCGCAGGTTACGGTTGTTGATGCCGACCAGCGGCGTCTTCAGCTTCAGCGCGCGTTGCAGCTCGTCGCGGTCATGGACTTCGACGAGCACCGCCATGTCGAGCCCGTGCGCCACCGCTTCCAGCTCGCTCATCCGGGCGTCGTCGAGGCACGCGGCGATCAGCAGGATGCAGTCGGCGCCCATCGCGCGCGACTCGTACACCTGATACGCATCGACCATGAAGTCCTTGCGCAGCACCGGCAGGTCGCACGACGCGCGGGCCTGCTTGAGGTAGTCGACGCTGCCCTGGAAAAACTGCCGGTCGGTCAGCACCGAGAGGCAGGCGGCGCCATGCTCGGCGTAGCTCTGCGCGATATCGGCGGGAATGAAGTCCTCGCGCAGCACGCCCTTGCTCGGGCTCGCCTTCTTCACTTCGGCGATGACGGCGGCGCGGCCGGCGGCGATCTTTCCGCGCAGCGCGCCTTCGAAGTCCCGCGTCAGCACGCGGCTTTCGGCGTCCGCGCGCACGACCTCGAGCGGCTTCTTCTTTTGCGCCGCCGCGATTTCCTCGCGCTTCACGGCGACGATCTTGTCGAGAATGTCGGACATGTCGCTGGACCCGGCTCAGCTCGCGAGCGATTTCGACACGCGGGCGAGGTCCTCGAGCTTCTTCTTCGCGGCGCCCGACTCCACCGCCGCGCGCGCCTTCGCGATGCCATCCGCGATGCTCGTCGCCACATTGGCCGCATACAGCGCCGCGCCCGCGTTCAGGATGACGATGTCGCGCGCCGGCCCGGGCTGGTTGTCGAGCACGCCGCGCATCATGGCGCTCGACTGCTCCGGCGTGTCGACCTTCAGCGCACGGCTGCCCGACATCGGCAGGCCGAAGTCTTCCGGGTGGATCTCGTATTCGCTGATCTCGCCGTCCTTCAGCTCGCCCACCAGCGTGGCCGCGCCGAGGCTCACCTCGTCCATGCCGTCGCGGCCATAGACCACCAGGGCATGCTCGGCGCCAAGTCGCTGCAGCGCGCGGATCTGGATGCCCACCAGGTCCGCATGGAACACGCCCATGAGGATGTTGGGCGCGCTCGCCGGGTTGGTGAGCGGGCCGAGGATGTTGAAGATCGTGCGCACGCCCATTTCCTTGCGCACCGGCGCCACGTTCTTCATGGCCGGATGGTGGTTGGGCGCGAACATGAAGCCGATGCCGACCTCGGCAATGCATTTCGCGATGGCTTCGGGCGGCAAGCCGATGTTCAGGCCGAGCGCTTCGAGCACGTCCGCGCTGCCGCTCTTGCTGGAGACGCTGCGTCCGCCGTGCTTGCTCACCTTCGCGCCCGCCGCCGCCGCGACGAACATCGAACACGTCGAGATGTTGAAGGTGTGGGAACCGTCGCCGCCCGTGCCCACGATGTCGACCAGATGCGTCTTGTCGGCGACGTGGACCTTGGTCGAGAACTCGCGCATGACCTGCGCCGCGGCCGTGATCTCGCCGATCGTTTCCTTCTTCACGCGCAGGCCGGTGATGATGGCCGCCGTCATGACGGGCGAGAGTTCGCCGCTCATGATGAGCCGCATGATCCGCAGCATCTCGTCGTGGAAGATCTCGCGGTGCTCGATGGTGCGCTGCAGCGCTTCCTGGGGAGTGATGGACATGGGGTTCTCCTAAGACGTCTGCTCGAGGAAGTTGCGCAGCATCGCGTGGCCGTGCTCGGTGAGGATCGATTCGGGGTGGAACTGCACGCCCTCGATGGGCAGCGACGCATGCCGCACGCCCATGATCTCGCCGTCGTCCGTCCACGCGGTGCGCTTCAGCGCCGCCGGGCAGGTGTCGCGCTCGATCGCGAGCGAGTGATAGCGGTTGACGGTGAATTTCTCCGGCAGCCCCGCGAACACGCCTTCGCGCGTGGTGGTGATCACGCTCGTCTTGCCGTGCATCAGCTGCTGCGCGCGGACGATCCTGCCGCCCAGCGCCGCGCCGATGCTCTGGTGGCCCAGGCACACGCCGAGGATGGGCAGCTTGCCGGCGAAATGCTGGATCGCCTCGACCGAAATGCCCGCTTCGGCCGGCGAGCACGGGCCGGGCGAGATCACGAGGCGGTCGGGATTCCTCGCGGCCACGCCCGCGACGTCGATCTCATCGTTGCGGAACACCTCGACCTGCGCGCCGAGCTCCGCGAAATACTGCACCAGGTTGTAGGTGAAGCTGTCGTAGTTGTCGATCATCAGAAGGCGGGTCATTCCAAGCCCTCCTCGACCAGCTCGGAAGCGCGAAGCAGCGCGCGCGCCTTCGCCTCGGTCTCCTTCCACTCCAGCTCGGGCACCGAATCGGCCACCACGCCGGCTGCCGCCTGGACGTAGAGCATCTGGTCCTTCACGATCCCGGTGCGGATGGCGATGGCCACGTCCATGTCGCCCGCATAACTGAGGTAGCCGCATGCGCCGCCATACAGGCCGCGCTTGTTCGGCTCGAGCTTGTCGATCAGCTCCATCGCATGCACCTTCGGCGCGCCGCTCAGCGTGCCCGCGGGGAAAGTCGCTCGCAGCACGTCCATGTTGGTCATGCCGTCGTTGAGCACGCCCTCGATGTTGCTCACGAGGTGCATCACGTGGCTGTAGCGCTCGACGATGAAAGCCTCGGTGACCTTGACCGTGCCGGTCTTCGAGATGCGGCCGATGTCGTTGCGGGCCAGGTCGATCAGCATCACGTGCTCCGCGCGCTCCTTGGGGTCGGCGACGAGTTCATGCTCGGCCACCTTGTCCTGCTCCGGGGTGGCCCCGCGCGGGCGCGTGCCCGCGAGCGGCCGGATCGTGATCTTCTGGCCCTCGGGCGTGTGCTCCTGCCGCACCAGGATCTCCGGCGACGCGCCCACCACGTGGAAGTCGCTCGCCGTGCCGTCCGCGCCCGTGAGGTTGTAGTAGTACATGTACGGGCTCGGATTCAGCGAGCGCAGCGCGCGGTACAGCGACAGCGGCGACTCGGTGTACCGCTTCCTGATGCGCTGGCCGACCTGCACCTGCATGAAATCGCCCGCCGCGATCAGTTCCTTCGCCTGCTCCACGGCCCGCAGGTAATCGGCCTTGGCGAATTCGCGCTCGGCCGGGAAACCCTGCGATGCCTTCACCACCGGCGCGCTCACCGAATACTTCAACTGCTCCTTCAGCTCGCGCAGCCGCTTCTTGCCGTTGGAATACGCCTCGGGCTTGCCGGGGTCGGCATAGACGATGAGATACAGCTTGCCGGACAGGTTGTCGATGACCGCGAGTTCCTCACACTGCAGCAGCAGGATGTCGGGGCAGTGCAGCGTGTCGGTGGGGCAGGACTTCTCGAGCTTCTTCTCGATGTGGCGCACGGTGTCGTAGCCGAAGTAGCCCGCGAGACCGCCGCAGAATCGCGGCATGCCCGGGCGCAGCGCGACCTTGAAGCGCTTCTGGTAGGTCTCGACGAAGTCCAGCGGATTGCCGCGGAAGGTCTCGACGACCTGTCCGTCGGTCACCACTTCCGTGACCGCCTCCGCGCCGAAGCCGCTCGAGCGCAGGAGCGTGCGCGCCGGCAGGCCGATGAAGCTGTAGCGGCCGAAGCGCTCGCCGCCCACCACGGACTCCAGCAGGAACGAGAGCCGCCCGCCATCCTTGGCGTGCGCGAGCTTCAGGTACAGCGACAGCGGCGTTTCGAGGTCCGCGAAGGCTTCCGCGATGAGCGGAATGCGGTTGAAGCCTTGCAGCGCAAGACTTTTGAATTCGAGTTCGGTGTTCAAGGGATTCGAGCCTCCACAAGCCCGGCGGCGATGACCGCCTTCTGAAAAATGATGCCCCGGTTGGCGGGGCGCGGGGGCACGGGCTGCCCCGTGCTTTCAGGTGCGCACGTGATCAGGCTTGCGCCAGGGCCAGGCTCCCCGGTCGCTGCAACCTGTGATGTTCGTGCGGTGGATGAACATGGGGCCAGTGTAGCAAAGAGCTGGCGACGCTCAACCCGGCGCTCGAGCCGCGAGTTCGGCGAGCGTGTCGACGAAGCCATCCGCATCGACGCCGCGGACCGGCTCGCCGTGGTTGTAGCCATAGGTCACGAGGATCACGGGGCAGCCGGCCGCGCGGGCCGCTCGCGCGTCGTTGCTCGAGTCGCCGATCATCAGCGTGCGCGCCGGTTCGATCCCCAGCGCCTCGCAGGTCTTCAGCAGCGGCAACGGATCGGGCTTCTTGCGCTCGAAGGCGTCGCCGCCGAAGACGACATCGAAGAATCCATCCAGTCCCTTGCCTGCCAGCAGCGGGGTCGTGAAGGCCGTCGGCTTGTTGGTGAGGCAGGCAAGCTTCAGCCCCCGCGCCTTCAGCCCGGTCAATCCTTCGACGACGCCGGGGAAGACGTCGGCATGCCGCCCGTTGATCGCGAGGTAGTGCCGCTGGTAGGCGTCCCACGCCCGCGGATAGAACGAGTCGCTCGCGCCGATGTGCGCGAGCACCGAACGAATGAGGTGCTCGGAGCCCTTGCCGACCATCGCGCCCAGCACGTCGCGCGCGATGGGCGGAAGGCCCAGCTCGCGCAGCACGGCGCCGAGAGCGGCGTCGAAGTCGCCGAGGGTGTCGACCATCGTCCCGTCGAGGTCGACGATGGCGGCGGCGAGTCCGCGAAAGCGGTCGCCGTGGAGAATGCTGCTCATGCGGGCGAGACTATCACCCGCGCAGGGCGACGGAAGAGTCTCAGGCCGGTGTCGCGTCGACGTGCGCGCGCATCCAGTGCCGGTGGCGGCCGATCGCGGCGATGAAGTCCTGCGCGAGCTGGTTGCGCGCCACCGGGTCGTTGGTGCCGACCAGGACGCCATCGACCGCCAGGTCCTCGGCCAGCGACGGATGCCCCTTCTTCAGCAGCTCGGCCGCTTCGCCGATCACGCAGATCGCCTTGCAATGCCGGTACGCCTCCAGCACGAAATGCAGCGCATCGCCATTGGCCAGCAACGCCTGGGCGCTGTTCGCGCCGCCGGGCACCAGCACCGCGTCGAACATGACCGAGGGCATGGCGGCGAAGGTGTGGTCCACCGGCACCTGCTGCCCCGACGACGACGCCACCGAGCCCAGATGCGCGGCGACGACGCGCGTCGTCGCGCCCGCCTCCTGCAGCGCCTGCTGGATCACCTTGTACGCCCCGAGCTCGACGCCGGGCGCCATCAACACGGCGACCTTGCGACCGTGGATGGACGATCCCTGCGTTTCCATGCTCAGGGAGGCCGAACGTTCGATCGTCTTCGTAGGCGCCGCCTCGCGAAAGCCCGAGCGGCCCGCGGCGGCGCGTGCATCCGGCGCGCCGATGCCCAGCGGCTCGGCGACCTTGCGCGCGAGCTTCGCATCGACGTGCGCGAGGTTGTCGACGACGCGCTGGCGGATCGCCGCCGTTTCCACGCGCGACAGCTCGTACTGGAACGCCGCGACGATGTGTTCCTTCTCCGCCGTGCTCTGGCTGTTCCAGAACAGCGTGGCCTGGCTGAAGTGATCGTCGAAGCCGGGGCTGCGCCGCCGGCCCTTCGGCGGGTCGGTGTCCTCCGGCCAGCTCTGGAAGCCCTGCTGGCCGCCGTCCATGCGGAATTCGGAACCCGTCGCGAGCGTGTTCGGTTCGTACGAAACACGCCCCTTGGGAATCGTGAACCGCTGGAGGCCGTCGCGATGCAGGTTGTGCATGGGGCAGACGCCGCGGTTGATGGGCAATTCGTGATGGTTCGGCCCGCCCAGGCGCGCGAGCTGCGCATCGCCGTACGAGAAGAGCCGCCCCTGCAGCACCGGGTCGTTCGAGAAATCGATGCCCGGCACGACGTGGCCGGGGTTGAACGCAACCTGCTCGGCCTCGGCGAAGAAGTTCTCCGGATTGCGGTTGAGCACCAGCTTGCCAACGATGGTGACGCCCACCATCTCCTCGGGCACCAGCTTGGTCGGGTCGAGCAGATCGATGCCGAGCGACGCCACCTTGGAATCCTCGATGAACTGCACGCCGAGCTCCCACTCCGGGTAGTCGCCGCGCTCGATCGCATCCCACAGGTCGCGCCGCAGGAAATCGGGGTCCTTCCCCGCGAGGCGCTGCGCCTCGTCCCAGGCCAGCGCGTGCTTGCCGAGCTTCGGCCGCCAGTGGAACTTCACGAAGTGCGAAACGCCTCGCGCATTGATCATGCGGAAGGTGTGGACGCCGAAGGCCTCGAGCATCCGCCAGCTGCGCGGCAGCGCCCGGTCGGACATCAGCCACATCAGCGCGTGCGTGCATTCGGGCACGAGCGAGGCGAAGTCCCAGAACGTGTCGTGCGCGCTCGACGCCTGCGGCATGTCGTGGTGCGGCTCGGGCTTGAGGGCGTGGATGAAGTCGGGATACTTCATCGCGTCCTGCACGAAGGACACGGGCGCGTTGCCGCCGACCAGGTCGTAGTTGCCTTCGCGCGTGTAGAACTTCACCGCGAAACCCCGGAAGTCGCGCACGGTGTCGGCGCTGCCGCGCGCGCCGGTGAGGTTGGAAAAGCGCACGAACACGGGCGTTCGGCCGCCGACTTCCTGCAGGAAATCGGCGCGCGTGTATTCGACGAGCGGGCGCGTGAGCTCGAAGTAGCCGTGGGCCGCGGCCCCGCGCGCATAGACCACGCGCTCCGGAATGCGTTCGCGGTCGAAATGCACGAGCTTCTCGCGCAGCACGAAGTCCTCGAGCAGGGTCGGGCCGCGTGCGCCGGCCCGGAGCGAATTGTGGTTGTCCGCGACGACGACGCCGCTGTCGGTGGTCAGAACCGGCTCCAGCGCCTGCGAGAAACCCTCGAGCTGCTTGGTCTTGGCGGCCGCCTGCTCCCCGGGCTTGGGCTTGCCGCGCGAATCGGATCGGGAGGCCGCCACGGATCAGGACGCTTCGAGGTCGACCGCGGCTGCGATCATGTTCGCCAGTGCGGCGAGCGCAAACGCGCCGGCGCCGCCGGCGGCGCACCAGACCAGCCAATCGGGGGCCGCGGCGAGCATGTCCATGATCTCTTCTCCTTGAGCGCTTTGGATGTGTGACGCCTTGAATTGAACCAAGCTCCGCCGCAGCGGACCGTAGCCATGCGGCGTTCGCATTTGTCGGCGGCGGACGGCGGCAACGGTAGGACGCATCCGACAGGAAAAAAGGGTTCGTTTTCCTACAAGCCAGCATCGCACGAGCAGGCAGGATGGCGCTTCGAAAGGACCCGCCATGCCCACCGACGCCAGCAAAGGCCAGACCATTCCCGTTCAGGGAGAGACGCAGGAGCGGGTGCCGCGCGCGCCGCACGAGCGCGACGAATCCGCCGGCAGCCCGCAAGGCCATGAGCCCTCGGGCAAGGCGATCGGCACGGTCGCGCACGACGACCTGAAGAAGGGCCGCACCGACACCGACAGGGGGCCGGTGCTGGATGCGACCTACGAGAAGGAATTCAGGAAAGGATAGAGATCCATCCTGGATCCGGAAGCCCTGGATCCCCGCCTTCGCGGGGATGACGAACTTTGCCCGGGGGCCTTCAGCTCGCGACCGCGCCGCGCATGGCCGAGATGACCTTGGCGTAATCCTTCTGCCCGAAGATCGCGCTGCCGGCCACGAAGGTGTCCGCGCCCGCGGATGCGACGCGCGCGATGTTCTCGGCCTTGATGCCGCCGTCGACCTCCAGCCGGATGTCGCGGCCGCTCGCATCGATGCGCTTGCGCGCCTGCTCGATCTTGCGCAGCGCCGAATCGATGAAGCTCTGACCGCCGAACCCCGGGTTGACGCTCATGATGAGGATGAGGTCGATGTCGTCGATGGTCCAGTCGAGCACGTCGAGCGGCGCCGCCGGGTTGAAGGTGAGCCCGGCCTTGCAGCCTTTCGACTTGATGGCCTGAACGCTGCGATGGACATGCGCCGACGCATCGGGGTGGAAGCTGATGTAGTCGGCTCCCGCCTCGGCGAACGCCTGAGCGAGCGCATCGACCGGTTGCACCATCAGATGCACGTCGATCGGCACGGCCGAGCCGTCGGCGCGCTTCGCGTGAGGCTTCAGCGCCTGGCAGATCATCGGGCCGAAGGTCAGGTTGGGCACGTAATGGTTGTCCATCACGTCGAAGTGGATCCAGTCGGCGCCCGCCGCGATGACGTCGCGCAGTTCCTCGCCCAGCCGGGCGAAGTCCGCGGAGAGAATCGATGGGGCGATACGGTAGTTACGGGCCATCGGGGCATTGTCGCGCATGTACCATTCGCGCCATGGCCCAATACCAAGTTCGCGTGGAAGTGCAGCCGCAGTACCTGGCCGATCAGTCCTCGCCGGAGGACGACGTGTACGCCTTCGCGTACACGATCACGATCGCCAACACCGGCGGCGTGCCGGCCCAGCTGATCTCGCGGCACTGGATCATCACCGACGCCACGGGGCAGGTGGAGGAGGTCAGGGGCCTCGGCGTCGTCGGGCACCAGCCGCTGCTCAAGCCCGGCGAGGCGTTCGAGTACACGAGCGGCTGCCGCCTGCGCACGGCCAGCGGCACGATGCAGGGCAGCTATTTCTTCGTCGCCGAGGACGGACATCGCTTCGATGTGGAGATTCCGATGTTCGTGCTCGACGACGGAACGACGCGCGTGCTCCACTGAGCGCGCGTTCACCGGAGACTCGATGAACGAAATCATGGCGATCTGGGCCGACTGGATCAAACCGTCGGCCGGCCTGCCCACCGTGCAGTGGTCACTGCTGCTCGCGGTGGCCGCGGCCGCCGGCCACCTGCTCCAGCGGCACGCGGGCCTGCCGAAGGTGGTGGGGTATTCGCTGGTGGGCACCATCGCGGGCCTCGCCGGTTTTTCCGGCGCGGTGTGGCCGCTGCAGGGCGTCGCGCTCTTCCTGCTCGAGCTCGGCGTGTCCGTCGTGCTGTTCGAAGCCGGCGGGCGCATCGCGCTGCGCTGGTTCCGGCACAACCCGATGGTGCTGCTGCAGAGCCTGGCCGAGTCGGTGCTGACGGCGCTCTTCGTGTTCTACGTCCTGCGGTGGATGGACGTGCGCGCGCCCGTGGCCGAGGCGGTGGCGCTGATCGCGATGGCGGCGTCCCCGGCGGTGCTGAGCCGCGTCATGATGGACACGCAGGCCACCGGCCCCGTGACCGAGCGCGCGATGGTGCTGTCGACCCTGAGCACCTTCTACGCGCTCACGCTCGTCAGCGCGCGCGCAGGCACCATGCACCGGCCGCACACGGACGTGGTCGCCACGCTCTATCCCGTGGCGGTCGTGCTCGGGATCTCCATCGTCGTCGGCGCCGTGCTCGCGCTCGTCTTGCGGATGGCCTTGCGCGCCATGAGCCCGACGAGCGAGAACACCACGATCCTGCTGGTGACGCTGATCGCGGCGGGCACCGCGCTTGCGGCGCACTTCGGCGGCTCCGCGCCGCTCGCGGCGCTGCTGGGCGGCGTGCTGCTGAAGCAGCTGAATCCCCGGCCCTGGGCCTGGACGCGGCAACTCGGCAGCGCCGTCTCCCTGCTCACCATGCTGATGTTCGTGCTGGTGTCCGTGGTGGCCGCCAAGGCCGACTGGAATCCAGCCGTCGCGGGCCTCGTGCTCGCCATCGTCGCCGCGCGCGGCGTCGCGAAGGTCGGCGGCGTCCTCCTCGCCAACTGGGGCAGCGGCACCAGCTGGCGCCAGGCCGTGTGGATGGGCTGCGCCATGTCGCCGATGTCCTCGGTGGCGCTTCTGCTCGTCTCGCAGTTCGTCGCTTCGTCGCTCACCCTCGGGCCTCGCATCGCCAGCATCGCGCTGCCCGCGATCCTGCTGATGGAAGTGCTGGGCGCGATCATCGCCACCTTCGCGATCTACCGCGCGGGGGAGTCGAGCAAGCCGTGGGCGCCTCGACGGGGCGCGGGCGCGGAACCGGGAGAAGCTCGTGGCTGAGGGGACCCCTGACGTGCAAGGCACGGCGCGGACCGCGGAGCAGGCGCCGGGGCTGGAGCCCTTCGCGCGCTCCGACCCGCTCACGCTCGGTGTCGAGCTCGAGATGCAGCTGGTGAACACGCACGACTACGACCTCGCGCCGTATTCGCACGAGATGCTGCGGCTGATGTCGAAGATCCCGCTGCCCGGCTCGGTCGTGCCCGAGATGACCTCGAGCATGATCGAGGTGTCCACCGGCATCTGCCGGTCGGCCGCCGAGGTGCTGGAGCAGCTCGGCGCGATGCGCGACGCGCTCGTGCGCTGCGCGGACAAGCTCAACATCGCGGTGGTCGGCGGCGGGACGCATCCGTTCCAGCAGTGGCACGAGCAGCGCATCTACGACCGCCCGCGCTTTCGCCAGCTGTCGGAGCTGTACGGCTACCTGTCGAAGCAGTTCACGATCTTCGGCCAGCACGTCCACATCGGCTGCCCGGACGCGGACGCGGCGCTGCTCATGCTGCACCGCATGTCGCGCTACATCCCGCACTTCATCGCGCTGTCGGCCAGCTCGCCCTACGTGCAGGGGCAGGACACGCAGTTCGATTCGGCGCGGCTGAATTCGGTGTTCGCCTTCCCGATGTCGGGCCGCGCGCCCTTCACGCTGTCGTGGGACGAGTTCGGCCACTTCTTCGCCAAGACCACGAAGACCGGCGTGGTCAAGAGCATGAAGGACTTCTACTGGGACATCCGCCCCAAGCCCGAGTTCGGCACCATCGAGATCCGCGTCTTCGACACGCCGATGACGGTGGAGCGAGCGGCCGCCCTGTCCGGCTTCGTCCAGTCGCTCGCGGCGTGGTTCCTGCGCGAGCAGCCGTTCACGCCGCGCGAGGACGACTACATGGTCTACACCTACAACCGATTCCAGGCCTGCCGCTTCGGACTCGACGCCGTGTACGTGGAGCCGGAGACGGGCGAGCACATGCCGCTGCGCGAGCACATCGTCTCGACGCTGCGGCGCATCGACGCGCATGCGCAGGACATCGGCGCCACCTCGGCCATCGACATGCTCGCGCTGTCGGCGGACCTCGGGGCGAACGACGCGAAATGGATCCGCGAGACGCAGTCCCGCGAGCAGTTGCTGGCCGAGGTCGTGCGGCAGGCGGCGCAGCGGTTCCGGGGGGAGCGTCGATAAGCGCCGGGGGCCGGACCGCTATGCTCTCCCCATGGGCGAGTTCGACCTCATCGCACGCTACTTCCGCCGGCCGGTCACGCGCAACGTGCTCGGCGTCGGGGACGACTGCGCGCTGCTGCAACCCGCCGCCGGCATGCAGCTCGCCGTCTCGTCGGACATGCTGGTGGAAGGCCGGCACTTCCTCTCCACCGTCGACCCCGCGCGGCTCGGCCACAAGTCGCTCGCCGTCAACCTGAGCGACCTCGCCGCCTGCGGCGCGCGGCCGCTCGCATTCACGCTGGCGCTGGCGATGCCGCGGGTGGAAGAAAGCTGGCTCGAAGGCTTTTCGCGCGGCCTGCTCGCATTGGCCGACGCGCACCGCTGCGAGCTCGTCGGCGGCGACACCACGCGCGGACCGCTAGCGATCTGCATCACGGTGTTCGGCGAGATCGCGCCCGGCACGGCCTTGCTGCGCTCGGGCGCCCGCGTGGGCGACGACCTCTGGGTGAGCGGCGCGGTTGGTGACGCGCGGCTCGCGCTCGAGGCGTTTCGCGGCACGCTGTCGCTGCCTTCGGATGCGTTCGAACAGGCACGCGTCCGCATGGAACAACCGCAGCCGCGCGTCGAACTCGGATTGGCCTTGCAAGGCATCGCCACCTCGGCCATCGACATCAGCGACGGGCTCGCCGGCGACCTGGGCCACGTGCTGCGCGCCTCGAACGTCGGCGCACGCATCGAGGCCGCGGCCGCCAGCACGCTGATGGCGGCGACCTGCGAGCTGCCCGACCTGCTGCGTCTGGAGTACGTCCTGGCCGGGGGCGACGACTACGAACTCGCCTTCACCGCGCCCGCGGACCGGCGCGAGGCGGTGCTCGAGGCCGGCTTGCGCAGCGGGACCGACGTGACGCGCATCGGAGCGATCGAGGCGCAGCCCGGCTTGCGCATCGTCGACGGCGAAGGCGCGCCCGTGGCGCTTCGGGTCGAATCGTGGGACCATTTCGCGTGACCGGGGCGCGGCTTCACGGCGAGCGGCGGCGCAATGAGTCGCTTTGCGATGCGGGGGCCGGCTGCGCAGGTCAAGCGCCCCTCGCGCCCTTCGCGTCTCTCGCCAACCTCGTCCTCTTCCTGTTTCTCGGAGCCGTCGGCGCGACCGCGACGGCCTCCACCGGTGCGCCGACGGAGCCCGTGCGCGTCACCCACGTCACCGACGGCGACACACTGTGGGTGCGCGGCACCGAGGGCACGCGCCGTTCCGTGCGGCTGCAGGGCATCGACGCGCCCGAGTCGTGCCAGCCCTACGGAGCGCAGTCGCGCGAGGCGCTGCTGCGCCGGCTCGATGGCCAGCGTGTCGCGCTGCGCACGCGCGGCCGCGACGACTTCCAGCGCGAGATCGGCGACGTACGGCATCGCGGCGAAGACATCGGCGCCTGGCTCGTGGCAAACGGCCACGCCTGGGCGCAGCGCTTCCACGGCCGGCCCTCGCCCGCGCGCTACGCGAAGCTCGAAGCGCAGGCGCGCGAGGCGCATCGGGGCCTCTGGGCCGAGGGCTCGCCGATGCATCCGCAAGAATTCCGCCGGCGGCATGGCCGCTGCCCTCGCTGACATCGGCGACATTGCACCCCACGAACCAGAGTGAGCACCCTCTCTCCCCGCCTCGCACCCACCGTCGTGCGGCCCACCGCGCGCTTCATGCTGTCGCACCCCGCGCACATCGTCGCGCTCGGCTTCGGCTCGGGACTCGCGCGATTCGCGCCGGGCACTTGCGGCACGCTGTGGGCCTGGGTCGCTTACCTCGCGATGCAGCGCTGGCTCTCGCCCTCCACCATCGGCTGGGTCATCGTCGCGTCCATCGCCATCGGGTGGTGGGCCTGCATGGTCACCGCGAAGAACATGAAAGTGCTCGACCCCGTTCACATCGTGTGGGACGAGGTCGTTTCGTTCTGGATCGTCCTGTGGCTCCTGATGCCCGCGACGTGGGACGCGCAGCTTGCGGCCTTCGTGCTGTTCCGCTTCCTCGACGCGGTGAAGCCCGGCCCCATCGCCTGGGCCGACAGCCTCTTCCACAGCTTCGGCTGGCGCGGCGCCTTCGGGATCCTGTTCGACGACCTGATGGCGGCGTTCTGCACGCTCTTTCTCATTGCCGCATGGAGATTCCTATGAACATCGACGGGCTTTGCGAAGCGCTGGCGGCGCGTCTTCAACAACGCGGCTGGATGATGGCCACGGCCGAGAGCTGCACCGGCGGCCTGATTGCCGCGGCCTGCACGGGGCTTTCGGGCTCCAGCAACTGGTTCGAGCGCGGTTTCGTCACGTACTCGAATGCGGCCAAGAACGAACTGCTGGGCGTGGACGCGGCGGCCATCGCGCAGCACGGCGCGGTGAGCGAAGTCGTCGCGCGCGCGATGGCCTTCGGCGCGGTGAGGCATTCGAAGGCGCGCGTGAGCGTCGCGGTGACGGGCGTGGCGGGGCCCACGGGGGGCAGCGCGCAGAAGCCGGTGGGCACGGTGTGGTTCGGCTTCATGGTCGACGGCGTGCTCACGAGCGAGACGCGCCGCTTCGACGGCGACCGCGCGGGCGTGCGCCAGGCGACGGTGCGGCACGCGCTCGAACGCCTGCTCGCGCTCGTGGAGGCGGCGCCTCAGTAGATCGCCGCCACCGAGGGGCAGCCGAGGCTTGCCAGCTTGCTCTTCATCCTCAGCACCTCGCGGTCCTTGCTGACCAGGATGGCGGCATGCGCCACCGCGAGGTCGATGAATTTCTGGTCGTCCGGGTCCCGGCACAGCGCCGGTGCGACGGCCGCGTCTTGCGCGATCTCGGCGTGCCGGTCGAAAGCTTCGAGCACCCCCTCGGCCTTCAATTCGTACTGGAGGAGCCGCCGCACGATGTGCGGATAGGCGAGCACGCGCGACAGCTCCTCGCGCATCGGCGCGGTCGCGAGCCAGCGCACGCTGCGCTCGACGAGGCATGCCCGCAACCGCGCCGTGCGCACGTCCGCGAACATGAACGCGTCGAGCACGACGTTGGTGTCAATGACGATCGGCTGCATGGTCCGGGCCGCGCGCGGAGCCGGCCACCATGTCGAAGCGGAACAGCCGGCACTCGATCGGTCCGTTCCACAGCGGCACGCGCCGCGACTCCTTCAGCCGCATGCGCGAGGGCAGCTTGAGGTCGGGCGTGAGCATCCACGCCGTCCAGCCCGCGTAGTTCTTTTTCCAGTGCGCCGCGAGCTGCGCGAAGAAGTCTCCGCCGTCCTCCGTCTGCGCCCGCTCGCGTCCGCCGCGGCCCGCACCCGCGACGCCGCCCGCTTCGATGCGCTCGCCATACGGCGGATTCAGCAGCATCGTCGCCGGCGCATCGCAGGGCGGCATGCGCTGCAGGGCGTCGCCGCCGCGCAGTTGCACGGCCTGCGCGACGCCGGCGCGTTCGGCGTTGCGCTGCGCGAAATCGACCATGCGGTGCGCGACGTCGCTGCCGAAGATCGGCACGGCGGGTGCGCGCTTCGCCGCGGCAGCCTCGGCCTTCAGCGAGGCCCATTCGCCCGCGCGATGCACCAGCAGGTTCTCGAAGCCGAATCGCCGCTTCGCGCCGGGCGCGATGTTGCAGGCGATCTGCGCGGCTTCGATGGCGATGGTGCCGCTGCCGCAGCAGGGGTCGTACAGCGGCACGGTCGCGTCCCAGCCGCTCGCGGCCAGCATGGCGGCGGCCAGCGTCTCCTTCAGCGGCGCCTCGCCCTTGTCCTCGCGCCAGCCGCGCTTGAACAGCGGCTCGCCCGAGGTGTCGATATAGAGCGTGACGGCCTCGGCCGCCAGGTGCGCGAACACGCGCGCATCGGGCCAGCGGACCTCGACATCCGGGCGAACGCCGGTCTTCTCGCGGAAGCGATCCGCCACCGCATCCTTGATCTTCAGGGCCGCGAAGTTGAGGCTCTTGAGCGGGCTCTGGTGCGACGTGATCTCGATCTTGAAGGTCTGGCGCGTGGTGAACCAGTCCTCCCAGGGCACGGCCATCGCGACCTCGTAGAGCTCCGCTTCCGTCCGGTAAGGCGCATGCGCGACCTCGATCAGCACGCGCTGGGCGAGTCGGCTGTGCAGGTTCAGCCTCATGACGTCGGCGCCACTGCCGTCGGTGACGATCGCGCCGCCGCGCGCCTTCGCGGGCGCGCAGCCAGTGATGCGCGCGACCTCGTCGGCAAGAAAGTCCTCGACGCCGCCGGCGCAGGGCAGGAAGAGCGTCAGCATGGTCAGAGCGCCTTTCTCAAACTCGCGGGCGCGATGCGCAAGGCATCGCGGTACTTGGCCACCGTGCGCCGCGCGCACTCGATGCCCTGCTCCTTCAGCATGTCGGAGATCTGGCTGTCGGACAAGGGTTTCTTCGTGCTCTCGGCAGCCACGAACTGCTTGATGAGCGCCCGCACCGCGGTGCTCGACGCGTTGCCGCCGGTTTCCGTGCCGAGCGCGGAGCCGAAGAAGTATTTCAGCTCGAACGTGCCGTAGGGCGTCGACATGTATTTCGCGGTCGTCACGCGCGAGATCGTCGACTCGTGCAGGCCCAGTTCGTCGGCGATCTCGCGCAGCACGAGCGGGCGCATCGCGAGCTCGCCATGCACGAAGAAGTTTCGCTGCCGCTCGACGATCGCCGAGGACACGCGCAGGATCGTGTCGAAGCGCTGCTGGATGTTCTTGATGAACCAGCGCGCTTCCTGCAGCCGCTGCTGCAGCGCCTGGTGGCCCTCGCCCTTGTGCGCCTTCAGTGCGCCCGCGTAGACGTCGTGGACGCGCAGCCGCGGCATCACGTCCGGGTTGAGCTGCACGCGAAATCGCACCTGCGAGCCGCGGCCGACCGAGGTCACCAGGACGTCGGGCACGACGATGTTGCGCTCGACGTTCACGAAGCGCCGCCCGGGCTTGGGCTCCAGTCGCGTGATGAGCGCGATGGCCGCCTTCACCTGCGCCTCGCCCTGCCCGCACAAGGACGCGAGCTTCTTCACGTCGCGCTTGGCAAGCAGTTCGATCGGCTGCGCGCAGATCGCGAGCGCCGCAGTGCGCCCGTCGTCGTCGATGGTGTCGTCGTCGGCGAGCGCGCGCAGTTGCAGCCGCAGGCACTCGCCCAGGTCGCGCGCGCCCACGCCGGTCGGCTCGAGGCTTTGCAGGAGGCCCAGCGCCACCGTGAACCGGTGCGTGAGCTCCTCCTGCTCCTCGAGGTCGTGCGGCGCGAGGCCCGCCGCCATCGCGTCCAGCGGCTCCTCCAGGTAGCCGTCGTCGTTCAGCGATTCGATCAGGTAGCGCAGGGCCACGCGGTCTTCCTGACCGAGCCGCAGCGACAGCGCCTGGCGGTGCAGGTGATCCTGCAGCGTCTCGCCGCCGCGCGCGAGCTCGGTCGCATCGACGTTGTCGTCCTCGCCGTTCACGCGCTTCGCGGGCGCCTCGCCGCCCCATTCGCCATCGTCCGGCACGACCTCGGTGCTGCCGTCGCCGTCCCAGCTTTGGTCGTCGTCGTGCGCGGCTGCCTCGGGCTCCGCGCCGACCGCATCGTGCTGGCCGTCGTCGCTCGCGGCCGGCGCGTCCAACTGCTTGATGCCGAATTCCTCCGGCGCGTCTTCCGGATTCAGCTCGAGGAAGGGGTTGTCGTCGAGCATCTGCTCGACTTCCTGCGCGAGCTCGAGCGTCGACAACTGCAGCAGCCGGATCGACTGCTGCAGTTGCGGCGTCAAGGCCAGGTGCTGCGACACCCGAAGGGAAAGCCCCTGCTTCACGTGAGTTACGACCTTGGGGAATCGGCTACTTGAGCGCCGCCGGGGGCAGCGGACCTCGCGCAGCGGGGGAGCGTGGGGGCCACATTCACATCCGGAAGTGTTCGCCGAGATAGACGCGGCGGACGTCGGCGTTGTTCACGATGTCGGAGGGCGTGCCCTGCGCCAGCACGCGCCCCTCGCTGATGATGTAGGCGTGGTCGCAGATGCCCAGGGTCTCGCGCACGTTGTGATCGGTGATGAGCACGCCGATGCCGCGCGACTTGAGGAAGCTGATGATCCGCTGGATCTCGATCACGGCGATGGGGTCGATGCCGGCGAAGGGTTCGTCGAGCAGGATGAACCGCGGCTGTGTCGCGAGCGCACGCGCGATCTCCACGCGCCGACGCTCGCCGCCCGACAGCGCCATGGCCGGCGAGTCCCGCAGGTGATCGACGCGCAGGTCCTGCAACAGCGCGTCGAGCCTGCGCTGGATCTCGTGGCGCGGGAGCGACCGGCCGTCGTCGCCGCGCTGCAACTCGAGCACGGCACGGACGTTCTCCTCCACGTTCAGCTTGCGGAAGATCGAGGCTTCCTGCGGAAGATAGGAGAGGCCCAGGCGCGAACGGCGATGAATCGGCATGTGCTCGACCGACTGCCCGTCGATGCCGATCTCGCCGTCGTCCGCGCGCACGAGGCCCACGATCATGTAGAACGAGGTGGTCTTGCCCGCGCCATTGGGTCCGAGCAGCCCGACGACCTCGCCCTTGTCGACCGCGAGCGACACGTCATGCACCACGGTGCGGCTGCCGTACGACTTGCGCAGGTGCCGCGCCTCGAGGCGGCTCTTCGCTGTCGACGCCGTCTCGGCCGGGGAGACGCCCGCCGCTTCCGCATCCCCCATCAACGCGACTCCACGCTCGTGCTGGGACGCAGGCGCGCGGGCGACTGGGGCGTCACCGCGGGCGCCGACGCGCTCGCCCGGGGTGCGAGCGTCGCGCGCACGCGGCCGCCCGGGCTGGACGGCGCGCCGCCGACCGGGCCGCCGTCGACGTTGAAGACGTCCGTCGTGTTGTCGTAGGTGATGAGGCTGCCGGTGATTTCGTCGTTCACCGTCGAGCCGCGCAGGCGCCGCAGTTCGGCGCGGCCGATGAACTTCACGCGGTCGGCGCGGCCGTCGTATTCGATGGTCTGCGCCTCGCCCTCGATGTACTCATCGAGTCCCTCGCGCTTTTGCCGGTAGTAGGCCTGCTTGCCCGGCTCCGCCGTGACGAGGCCGAACTGGAAACCCTCGGGGTCCTGCCGCACCTCGACCTTGGCGCCGCGGATCAGGATGGTGCCCTTGGTGAGCACCACGCGTCCGGTGAAGACGCTCGTCTGCCGGATGTCGTCGTGCTTCAGCGTGTCCGCCTCCACGTTCATCGGCTTCGCGCGGTCCGCGCGCTCGGCACTGGCCGGGAAGGCGGACACCGCGAGCGCGGCGAGCAGCAGGAGCGGGGCGTAGGAAGGTTTCATATGAGGCACGAATCTTGCTGGGAAGTATACCCACAAGACCTGCCGTCATTCCCGCGAAGGCGGGAATCCAGGGCCTGCATGCGAGCCCTGGAGGAGCCCGGGGTCCCCGCCTTGGCGGGGACGACAAAAGTCAGCGGGCCTTGCGCGCCTCGGCCACCAGGTAGTCGGTCACCTGGAGCGCCTTGTCCATGTTGCCGGCCATGCTGCCGTCGGTGTACCAGCGGCCATTGATGCCCAGCGCGGGAACGCCCTCCACCTTGAAAGCCTCCTGCAACTGGTGCGCGCGGCGCGCCTTCGACTGCACCGAGAACGAGTTGTAGAGCTCCTGCACCTTGGCCTTGTCCAGGCCGTTCTTCTCGGCCCAGGCGAGGATCAGGTTCTCCTTGTCGGTCGGCTCCTTGCGCACATGGATCGCCTCGAACACCTTCGGGTGCAGGTCGTCCAGCCGGTTCATGGCCTCGAGCACGTAGAACAGGCGCTGCTGCGGCACGAAGTCGTCGCGGAAGGCGACCGGCACCCGCTTGATCACGACGTCGGCCGGCTGCTTCTTGATCCAGTTGACCAGGCGCGGCTCGAACGCGTTGCAGTGCGGACAGCTGTACCAGAAGAACTCGATGACCTCGATCTTGCCGGCGCCGGCCTCGGTGGCCACGGGCTTGTCCAGCTTCTTGTACTGGTTGCCCTCTTCGGGCCTGCTTTGCGCCCAGACGCCCGCGGGCAAGCCCAGGGCGGCGGAGCCCACCAATGCCGCGGTTGCGGCGGAAAACTCGCGTCGATCCATCGATTCTTTCTCCTTGACGGGGGTCTGAGCGTCGGGCAAGGGCAAAGGTTCCGGCCCGGCTCAGCGCTGCACGCGCACCAGCGCGGTCTCGAAGCCCCCGGCCTCGAGTTTTTCCTTGCTGCGGTCGGCCTCGTCCTTCTTGTCGAACGGACCGACCCGCACGCGCCAGACCTGCCGGCCCGACTGCTCGCGTTCGGTGACGCGCGCCTCGATGCCCATGAGCGACAGCTTGGCGCGCTGCGCCTCGGCGTCGTCGGCCGTACGGAAGGCTCCGGCCTGCACGAAATACATGAACGGCTCGCCGCCGCCGCCTCCGCCGATCGAGGTGCTGCCGGCGCGCGCGGCCGCGAGCTCGCCCAGCGGATCGGACGAAGGCTTCGCGGCGGCCACGGGCGGACGCGAGGCGCTGGCGGCGACCGCGGGCTTGTCCGCCTTCGCGTCCTTCGCGTCCTTGTCCTTGGCATCCTTGTCGGGGACGGCCGCTGTCGCGGGTGCGGATGCACCGGGCGCGACCGTGGCCGGGGCCGGCGGCAGGGCGCGCGCCGGATTCTTGCCGTGCAGCGGTGCGTTCGGGTCCCAGTTCTGGTTCTTCCGCGTTTCGGCGGCGTCCTGCTCCGCGGTGCGCGCCGTGCCCTTGTTCAGGAAGGGGATGGGCACCTTGGTGACGTAGACCGCCACCGCCAGGGCGGCGGCGAGTCCGAGCACGACGCCGATGATGACGCCGACGACCGTATTGCCGCGTTGGTGTTTCTTCAGTTGCATCGCTACATCTTTTCGGGCGCGCTCACGCCCAGCTGGGCCAGGCCATTCTGCAACACCTGCGCGCAAGCCGCCACGAGGGCAAGCCGGGCGCGTTTCAGGGTCTCGTCGTCCACCAGGATCCGTTCGCTGTCGTAGTAGCTGTGATAGGCCGCGGCCAGCTCGCGCAGGTAGAAGGTCACGTCGTGCGGCGCGAAATCGGCCGCCGCGGCGGTGAGCATCTCCGGGTACTTCGCGAGCTGCAGCATCAGGTTCAACGCGGCGGGGCTGTCCAGCGCCGACAGGTCGGCCGAGGCGAGTTGCGCGCGGTCGCCGCCCCAGGTCGCCAGCACCGAGCAGATGCGCGCATGCGCGTACTGCACGTAATAGACCGGGTTGTCGTTGTTCTTCGCGAGCGCGAGGTCGACGTCGAACACGTATTCGGTGTCGGGCTTGCGCGACAGCAGGAAGAAGCGCACGGCGTCCTTGCTGGTCCACTCGATGAGGTCGCGCAGCGTGACGTAGCTGCCCGAGCGCTTGGAGATCTTGACCTCGACGCCGCCGCGCAGCACCCGCACCATCGTGTGCAGCACGTAGTCGGGGTAGCCCTCGGGAATGCCGACGTTCGCCGCCTGCAGGCCGGCGCGAACCCGCGCGATCGTGCCGTGGTGGTCGGTGCCCTGGATGTTGACGACCTTGCCGAAGCCTCGCTCCCACTTGGTGATGTGATACGCGACGTCGGGCACGAAGTAGGTGTACGTGCCGTCGGACTTGCGCATCACGCGGTCCTTGTCGTCGCCGTAGTCGGTCGACTTCAGCCACAGCGCGCCGTCCTGCTCGTAGGTCTTGCCGGCCTCCACGAGCCGCCGCACGGCGCCGTCGACCCGGCCGCTCGTGTACAGGCTCGATTCGAGGTAGTAGTTGTCGAAGCGGACGGCGAAGGCCTGCAGGTCGAGGTCCTGCTCGTGCCGCAGGTAGGCCACGGCGAACTGGCGGATGCCGTCGAAATCGTCCACGTCGCCGCTGGCCGTGAATTCGCGGTCGTCCGATTTCACGGTCTTCTTCGCGATGAAGTCGTCCGCGATGTCCTGGATGTAGTCACCCTGGTAGGAGTCCTCGGGCCAGGCCGCGTCGCCGGGCTTCACGCCCTCCAGGCGCAGCTGCGTCGAGCGCGCGAGCGTCTCGATCTGCACGCCGGCGTCGTTGTAATAGAACTCGCGGTGGACGTCCCAGCCCTGCGTGGCGTAGAGGTTGCAGATCGCATCGCCCAGCGCCGCCTGGCGGCCGTGGCCGACGTGCAACGGTCCGGTCGGGTTCGCGGAGACGAATTCGACCATCATCTTCCGGCCCTGCGCGGGCTGACGGCCGAAGGCTGCGCCCTGCGCCAGCACTTCCTTCACCACCTCCTGCTTGGCCTGCGGCTTCAGGCGAATGTTGATGAAGCCGGGGCCGGCGATCTCGATCGCATCGACCCACCGGCCGAAGGCCTCGGTCCCCAGCAGCGCGGTGCGCAGCGCCTCGGCTACCTGGCGGGGGTTCTGCTTCAGCGGCTTGGCCAGCTGCATCGCCGCCGTGCAGGCGAGGTCGCCGTGCGCCGCCGCCTTGGGCGACTCGAAGGCGGCACGGCCGGCGGAGCCGGGCAGCAGCGTGTCCAGCGCGGCGGAGAGGGCGCCGAGCAGTTGTTGTTTCACCAGAAGCATGGCTTCGATTTTACCGGCGGGCCTTGCATATGACGTCCGGGCGTCACACACTGCACGGCAGAAGTAGCAGTTCCCAACGCAGTAGGAGTAGCAGTATGCGCAAGACCGTGATCCTGGCCGCCCTCGGCCTCGCCCTGTCCATCGCCACCGGCGCGCAAGCCGCCGACGAGAAGAACAAGCAGCAGACCAAGATGGCGACCTGCAACAAGGACGCCGGCGACAAGAAGGGCGACGAGCGCAAGAAGTTCATGTCGGACTGCCTGAAGGCCGACAAGAAGATGACCCAGCAGGACAAGATGAAGGCTTGCAACGTCGACGCCAAGGACAAGAAGGGCGACGAGCGCAAGAAGTTCATGTCCGAGTGCCTGAAGACGAAGGCCTGACGGCCTGAGCTTCCCCCCGGCGGGGAAACCGGGTCTACGCGCCGAAACCGCGCGCCAGGAACACCGCCGGCAAGGGCACGATCGCGATCAGGTGCGCCTGGACCATGACCAGGCGCCGGACGTGGCGCACCTCATGCGCGGGGGGCAGGCTGCCCTGCGCGTGCAACGCGCGCCGCCAGCGCAGGATCTGCACCGTCGGCGGGATGGACAGCAGCGCCACGACCGCGAACATCCCGATCTTCACGTACAGCAAGGTGTTGGCGAGATACCAGCCGTGCCCCTTCGCGCCCATGTACACGCGCGCGATGCCGGTCGCCAGCACGACGAGCGCTGAGATGCCGTAGACAATGTCGACCTTCCCGAGCCGCTCCACGACCGCGGTAGACATCCACTCGTTGCGGCACAGCGCCGCCTCGCTGGTGAGGAACACCACCATCGTGAGGATGGCGAGCAGGTGCGCGTAGGCGAGCAGTGCTTCCTGGGTCATGGCGTCGGATGGTTCCAGAACTGGGGTTGGGCGTACGCGTGCTTGAGGAAATCGATCCACAGCCGCACGCGCAGCGGCAGGTGCTTGCGCTGGGGGAAGACGGCGTAGATGCCGTTGGGCGGCGCGGCGAAATCGGCCAGCACTTCGACGAGCTGGCCCGAGGCGATGGCGTGCTCGACCTCCCAGGTGCTGCGCCAGGCGATGCCGACGCCGGTCACGCACCAGTCGTGCAGCACCTGGCCATCGGAGCAATCGAGCGAGCCGGAGGGCTTCACATGCATCGGTTGCCCGTTGTCCGTCCCGTCGCTGGCCGGCACGCGGAACGCCCAGCCGCGCGTCTGCGAAGCTTCGCTGGAGAGCGCCAGGCAGTCGTGATGCGCAAGCTCGGACGGATGCTTCGGCGTGCCGCGCTCGCGCAGGTAGGCAGGTGCGGCCACGCACATGCGGCGGTTGTCGGCCAGCCGCGCGCTCACGAGCGACGAGTCGGGGAAGTCGCCCACGCGCACCGCGCAGTCGTAGCCCTCGGCGGCGAGGTCGACGACGCGGTCGCTCAGGTTGAGCGAGAAGGTCACTTCGGGGTGCAGCACGCGGAATTTCGGCACCAGCGGCGCGACGTGGCGGCGGCCGAAACCGGCCGGCGCCGTCACCCGCAGGTGGCCGCTCGCCTTCACGCCGCCCGCGCTGACGCTCGCTTCGGCATTCGCGAGGTCGGCGAGGAGACGCTGGCAGTCCTCGAGGAAAGCGCTGCCCTCGTGCGTGAGCGTGATGCGCCGCGTGGTGCGCACGAGCAGTTTCACGCCCAGGCGCTCTTCCAGCGCGTCGAGCCGCCGGCCGATGATGGCCGGCGCGACCCCCTCGGCGCGCGCGGCGGCGGTCAGGCTGCCGCGGCTGGCGACGGAGGCGAAGGACTCGAGTTGCTTCAGCTTGTCCACGCGCGCGATCTGGCGAGTGCCCACCTTGACTGTTCTGACTTACGGAGCGCAGGTTGGCCGCACCGAATTTGCTGGCTACCTTCCAGTAACCTCATTCTTTCCCATCTTCCTCACGCTTCTTCCTTACGTACTTCATCCCGAGACCCGCCTTGTATAGTTGGCGTGCCCGTAGCTCGCCGGGATAGCCTGCCCTGGCTTCGAACATGCCGATCTTCTGCATGCTAGTTAGAGAGCGCCGAACCGCATCTTCCGAAACATTTGCTCTCCGAGCCAAAACAGGGATGATTCCCTCAACGGAAAAAGGTGTTTGAAGGCCGTCGAAAGCTGCAATCAGGCGATCCACCGCAGATTTATTGGCATCGATATCGGACTCGATGATTAAGAACGAATAGAGTTCTGTCCTGACATCACTAATAAACGAACGCGACGCTTGATCATAGGCAAGCAGCACGCTCTTGCTGGACAGTCGACCGTCGACTAGTTCAGGGCTTGATTTTTCGCCGGCATTGTTCGCCAGCGTCCTAAGGAATCCATCGAACAATCTCGGATAGAAGGCCGAATCAGCGCCAGCATCCCCGCCCGCGTCCGAAAAGTATGAAGCAAAGAAAGTGGTTGTCTTCAATCGATTGCGTTCGAGACCGGCGGGAAAGATCTCCAAAAGCAGAGATTCCGAATCATCATCAGGCAAAGCCCCGCGCGATATGCTATCGGCTTTCTCTTCAATCCGTTCGCAGACATTAGCAAAGTGCTGCTTAAACCAAGGTAGATCCACTATGCGCGCGAGCGCGAAGTTGAGAATGGTGGTCTTGTTCCAATGCAGATAGAGCGCTGAACCTTCAATTTGCTGCTCGACGTTCTCTGCCGCTCCGATCGCGAGATCGGTTCGCAAGAGAAGTCGAATCGTAAGGAACTTGGAGTACGCCCTATCGAATTGCACCGCCGCCAGGAAGCGGAAGAGGGCTTCGACAAAGGAGCGGAGATCACTGGCGGGTACTGCCGTCTCCACTCCGTCAATTACGAAAACGCGTCTTTCAGTGCGACGTGCGATGTCCTGTGGGACGGAACGCGGGGGAGTAGAACGACCAGTTCCTAGTAACTCGACCTGATCTTGAATTGCCTTTTCCAGCGCTGCAGCATCTTTGGTAGTAAGCGTAGAAAGCGCCGCTCTCAACAGCAACCACCAAAAATTCTCAAAGTTGCGGTTGCATGCTGACAGTAATAATTGGAAACTGCCGCTTGCACTGGGCAGCCCGCCAGCACGCGAATCGTTTGCGACTAGCAGCGGCTCGGCGAGACCCTGATCTACAAGCTCAGTTAAAAGCCTGGTCTTTCCGGTCCCTTTTCGGCCAAATACGTACGTATAAGGGCTGTCTTGGCTAAACAGCTTTGCAAGTCCTGGCGTCAAAATGAACTTGCCATCATCCGTTGAACCGCTGCTTGTCAGCGTGGTGGTTTGCTGCATCGGAGCGGAGACGTTCCCGCTCAGTCCTAACACCGAACGCAGTTGACCGATCGCTTCGCGGGTAGCTGTCGACATTTCAGTCGGGCTCGGTTGCTGTCCGTCGACGAAATTTTGATCGTGCTTCCAGAAGACCCAGTAGAGATCTAGGTCTTGAGGATCAATCGCCTCGCTTGTCTGCATTGCATCGGCGATCTTGCTGAGGAGTCCCTCAATAAATCTTGCACTTTGCGTGCGCGCGTCTTTTGCTGACTTCTTTGGATCGAGTGAAAAACTAACAAAAGCCCCCGGCGACTCTGGGTCATGAGCCAGCAATGTATCCAGCAACCTCGAATCCAAGATGTGGCGAGCCATTCCGTCCGGTCGGACAAAAATCACTGCGGGCCCTGGCCACGCTTCCATAATGGGTAGCACGGATGGCGCTAGTCCGGTCCGATGATCAAACAGCACAATGTCGTATCGCGCCGAGTCGGGTGCAAGCGCTTGTCGCCGAAGCTCCGTGACTGCCAGTTGTAGCACTGCCGCATCAAGTGAAGCGTTAAGCAGGAACGCCGCGAAATCCATGTCAAAGCGGGCCGCGACCGGCCGCGCGGATACTAGGTCAACGTATCCTGCGACAGACACCCCCACATATGTTCGCGAGAGCGGGACAAGTTTTGTCCCCGGCGTCGCAAGGCCCATCAAAGTCGCACCGATGTCCGTAGCTCCAACGCCGAGCATCGCGTCCAAGGACGGGGCCTCAAGATCGGCATCGACGGCCAAGACGCGGTAACCCGCGTCAGCAAGTACTTTGGCCAGCGCTAGCAAAACTGTTGATCGGCCCTGCCCCCCCTTGTATCCGTAAAAGTGAACTGCCTTGACAGTACGCCGGTCGGCCCTGGTGGCATGCACTGCATCGAGCTGATTGAGTACATTTACGCGATGAGCAACCGCCGATGCAGCGCGAGGTGCAAACGCGCTCAGCCAGCTAGTTCCACTCTGGCTTGAACTCAGGAAACCAAACTGAGTCTCACGCTCCTTTTGCGTAACAATGACCAACTCGACCATAGGGCTTGCCAGGACCAGTTCTACCTCAGCCTTTGAAAACCCGAAGGCCCTACAAAATTCGGACAATCGGGCATCAGCGGCCCAACCATCAAACGAATCGCTGATGCATAGGATATACAGCGTCGGATGCGCGTACTCTATCTCGATCACGAAGCTCCCTGTCTTCGCAATGGACTCAATGAACTCAGATATCGTCATGGCCGGATCAGAGTGATTTCTGAAATTTAGTTGCGAGATAAGACCTGGTACTAATTACGATATCTGCGAGCACCTTGACCTGTTGTTGCGTCGTCGCTGGGGCTGGCCAGCCATCGGCGGCATGCCTCGTGTAACGAATATACGGATAGGATTCAGCAGGCGCAAAGCGGGCTCCTCCGTCCTTACCTTGCACGCTAATTGCCTTAAGCGCATTGCTTAACTGGGCGGACAGCGCATGGAGACGGATCTTGCATCCTCGTTGATGGCCCACTGCAAACTGATGCGCGAAAACGTTTAATGCGGACGGTACATTGTGGTCCGTTAGACCGGTCGACTGTTTGAGAACCAACTCGACTGCTACCATGCCACAGTATGCACTGACCATCTCGTCTGCATTTGATGTTGCGGCGGTGACAAAAGCGCGAATGTTTGACGTATGTTGGGTCATTCAATCTTGTGTTCGGTCAGACTTGGACGCGTCGAAAAGATCACCGATATGCCACGTCAATACCGTCTGGCGAGCTTGAGCCAAAGGACCCTTCAACCAAAAATCGTTAAAGGCTTGGGCAAGATCTACCTGCAGGTCCTGATCCACGCCTCTCACATTGGCCTTATCAACCGCTGCTGGCAGCACCAAGATGGCGAGTGCACCCGCCATCTGCTCTGCGAAGGTCTGCTTCACTTCCACGACGTGCAGGCGCCCACTCCTTACTGATAACGCTCGGGAGTTCGTTCTGCGGCGAGCAGGGTGCCACCCCTCCGATCTGCAATTCGCTTTATAGGACATCAAGCATCGAAACCAAGGTCCTAAGACTACGCACCAGCCGCTGCCTCATGGTTAAACCATACCATGATTGACGAACACTTTCGCGTCATGGACTCCGAGATGTGGTCTCCGGCAGTCGAGCGAGCCAAGCCAACGTCTTTTTGCTGCACTACAGGACGCGCCAGACCCACTGAGGCATTGAATCGAGGACAAATTACTGAGGCGCGGAATGACGCGCTCGGCATTAGGCGAATCCAGCCCAGGCTTCTGCACATGAACCTACAGCACACCGAATTGGAGCTCTCCAACACGTTGATGCCCGGAATCCGGAACTGCTAAACGAGAACAGCACTGAATTCAGTCAGTCCGGCTTGAACCCCGACGCCTTGATCGGCGACTCCCATTTCTTCAGGTGCTCGGCCTGCGTCACCGCCAGTTGCGGCCCGGGCGCGTGATTCGGCACGAGGCCGAAGCCGTAGATGCGCTCCTGGATGTCCGGTGCGCGCAGCGCCTCCGCCACCGCGCGGTCGATTCTCGCGACCGTGTCCGCGGACATGCCGGGCGGGCCGTACAGGCCGAAGAATGCATCGGCCGTGGTGTTGATGCCCATTTCGCGCAAGGTCGGCACGTCCGGCAGCGCACGCGAACGCTGCTCGCCCGTGACCGCGAGGATGCGCACGCGGCCGGCCTTGTGGTGCTCGAGGGTTTCGGACGCCGTATCGACCATCAGCGGAATCTGCCCGCCGATCAGGTCCTGCGCCGCCGGCGCGCCGCCCTTGTACGGCACGTGCGTGATCGGCACGCCCGCCGCCTGGCTCAGCAACAGGCCGGCGAAGTGCGGCACGGTGCCCGCGCCCGAGGTCGCATAGCTTGCCTTCGCCGGATTCGCGCGCAGCCACGCCAGCACCGCACGCAGATCGCCCGCGGGCGCGGCCGGACCGGCCGTCACCGCGAAATCGAAGGTGACGATGCGCGAGACGGGCGTGAAGTCCTTGATCGGGTCGTACTGCAGCTGGTACAGGTGAGGCGCGATCACCATCGCCCCGCTGGGCGACAGCACGAGATTCTGGCCGTCCGGCGCCATGCGCTTGAGCTCGCCGAGGATCAGCCGGCCCGCAGCGCCCGGCTTGTTCTCCACGAGTACGTTCTGCCCGAGCGAGGCGCGCATTTTCTCCGCGAGCACGCGCGCGATCACGTCGGCCGAGCCGCCCGGCGGGAAGCCGACCCAGATGCGCGTGGTGCGGTCCTGCGCCAGCACGGCGGGTGCGGCGAGCGATGCGGCCGCGAGCGCGGCGAAATGTCGGCGTTTGATCATTCGATTTCCTTCCTTGGACCCGGTTAAATTTACCGGCAGGCGAACGCGCGGGCCATCGGGACAATCACCCGCGCGGCGCGACCCATCGAAGTAACCAAGGAGACATCACATGCCGGTCATCGACGTGCACACGCACATGTTCACCCACCCCTGGCTGAAGCTGCTGCAGGAAAAAGGCGGCGACTACAACCTGCAGGTGCGGCCCGACGGGCAGAAGGAGATCTTCCGCGGCAACACGCCGGTCGTGATCCCGCAGAAGGGCCATTTCGACTGGGACCTGCGCGTGAAGCACATGAACGAGGCAGGCATCGACGTGTCCGTCGTCTCGCTCACCTGCCCCAACGTCTACTGGGGCGGCGAGGCCGTGAGCGTGCAGGCGGCGCGGGAAGCGAACGACGACGTGGCCGATGCGCAATCGCGCTTCCCGGACCGCATCCGCTGGTTCGCTTCGCTGCCCTGGGAGTATCCGCAGCGCGCCATCGAGGAGCTCGAGCGCAGTTGCGCGAAAGGCGCGGTGGGCGTGATGGTGCTCGCGAACGTCGCGGGCCGCAGCCTCACCGACCCCGCCTTTGCGCCGATCTGGGCCGAGATCGACAGGCGTTCGCTGCCGGTGCTGGTCCACCCCACCGACCCGCCGGGCGTGGACCTCATGGACATGACGAAGTTCGACCTGAGCTGGTCGGTCGGCTTCATGTTCGACACCACGCTCGCGATCACGCGGATGATCTTCGAGGGCTTCTTCGACACGTACCCGAACCTGAAGATCATCGCCTCGCACGGCGGCGGCACGCTGCCCTATCTCGTGGGCCGCTTCGAGAAGGGCGACGAGGTGGAGCTGCCGCAGCGCCGGCAGATGAAGCGCAAGCCCACCGACTACCTGCGCCACATCTACTACGACAGCATCACCTACGACCCGCGCCCGCTGAAGTACCTCACCGAGATCGTCGGCGCCGACCATGTGATGTTCGGCACCGACTGGCCGCACTGGGTCCACGACACGAAGGGCTCGTTCGCGAACACGGCGCTGTTGCCCAAGTCGCAGTGCGATGCGATCCGGTCGGGGACGGCGATGAAGGTGTTCGGGTTCTAGCGGAGCGTCAGCGGTCCTCAATGGCGCTCGATTACCATGGTTTTTGTCAAAGATCATTCCCTTTTTCGATCCTTAATGTCGTTGAGAAGAGGTAATACAGTTCCACCATGAACACTCGCACCGACATCCACGGCCTGAAGGTCGACAGCGCCCTCGCCCGCTTCATCGACGACGAGGTGCTGCCCGGCACCGGCGTCGACCGCGCGGCCTTCTGGAAAGGCTTCGACGGTCTCGTGCATGAATTCGCGCCGAAGAACGCGGCCCTGCTGGCCGAACGCGACCGGCTGCAAAACGAGATCGATGGCTGGCACAAGGCGAATCCGGGACCGGTCCGCGACATGGACGCCTACCGGGGTTTCCTGCAGAAGATCGGCTACCTCGTCCTCGTGCCGAAGGATGTGAAGTCGACGACCTCGAACGTCGATGCCGAACTCGCGCAGCAGGCGGGACCGCAGCTCGTGGTGCCGATCCTGAATGCGCGCTATGCCTTGAACGCGGCGAATGCGCGCTGGGGATCGCTGTACGACGCGCTGTACGGCACGGATGCGATTGCCGAGACGGGCGGCGCGGAGAAAGGCCCCGGCTACAACGAAGTGCGCGGCGCGAAGGTGGTCGACTATGCGCGTGGCGTGCTCGATCAGGCCGCGCCGCTCGCGCAGGGCTCGCATCGCGACGCGACGGCCTATCGCGTCGAAGGCGGTCGGCTCGTCGTGGCCGTGAAAGGCGGCGGCACGACCGGCCTGAAGGACCCGGCGAAGTTCGTCGGCTACCAGGGCCATGCCGCCGCACCGTCGTCGGTCCTGCTGAAGAACCACGGACTGCACCTCGACATCCGCATCGACCGCGCGAACTCCATCGGCGCGACCGATGCCGCGGGCGTGAGCGACGTGGTGGTCGAGGCCGCGCTTTCCACCATCCTCGATCTCGAGGATTCGGTCGCCGCCGTCGACGCCGAGGACAAGCTGCTCGGCTATCGCAACTGGCTCGGCATTCTCAAGGGCACGCTCAGCGAAGAGGTCGCCAAGGGCGGAAAGAGTTTCAGGCGCACGCTGAACGCCGACCGCGCGTACACGGCGCCGGACGGCAAGGGCGAGCTGCGCCTGCACGGCCGCTCCCTGCTCTTCGTGCGCAACGTGGGCCACCTCATGACGAACCCGGCCGTGCTGTGGGACGGCGGCAAGGAAGTTCCCGAAGGCATCCTCGATGCCGTGGTGACCACGGCCATCGCGCTGCACGACCTGCAGGGCCGCGGCGCGAACGGCATCCGCAACTCGCGCACCGGCTCGGTCTACATCGTGAAGCCGAAGATGCACGGACCGGCCGAGGTCGGCTTCGCATCGGCGCTGTTCGCCCGTGTCGAGTCGCTGCTCGGCCTGCCCACCAACACGGTGAAGCTCGGCATCATGGACGAGGAGCGCCGCACCAGCGTCAACCTCATGGCCTGCATCGAAGCGGCCGCGTCGCGCGTCGCGTTCATCAACACCGGCTTCCTCGACCGCACGGGCGACGAGATGCACACGGCCATGCTCGCGGGTCCGATGATCCGCAAGGCCGACATGAAATCCACGGCCTGGATCCAGGCCTACGAGAAGAACAACGTACTCGTCGGCCTCGCCTGCGGCCTGCGCGGACGCGCGCAGATCGGCAAGGGCATGTGGGCGATGCCCGACCTGATGGCCGCGATGCTCGAGCAGAAGATCAACCATCCGAAAGCCGGCGCGAACACCGCTTGGGTGCCGTCGCCCACGGCCGCGACGCTGCATGCGCTGCACTACCACCAGGTCGACGTGTTCTCGGTGATGCAGGAGCTTGAGCGCGGCAACGGCGAAGCCGCGCGGGCGGAACTGCTCGAAGGCCTGCTGCAGATTCCCGTGGCGGCCGACGCGACCTGGAGCGCCGAGGAGCGCCAGCAGGAGATCGACAACAACACGCAGGGCATCCTCGGCTACGTGGTGCGCTGGGTCGACCAGGGCGTGGGCTGCTCCAAGGTGCCGGACATCCACAACGTCGGCCTGATGGAAGACCGCGCGACGCTGCGCATCTCCAGCCAGCACATCGCGAACTGGCTGCACCACGGCGTGGTGACGAAGGCGCAGGTCGACGAGACCTTCCAGCGCATGGCGGCGGTCGTGGACAAGCAGAACGCGGGCGATCCGCTCTACAAGCCGATGGCCGGGAACTGGGACAAGAGCGCCGCCTACCTCGCCGCGCGCGATCTCGTGTTCAAGGGCAAGGAGCAGCCCTCGGGCTACACCGAGCCGCTGCTGCACGCGTGGCGGCAGAAGGTGAAGGCCGCGGCCTGAGCGGCATGGCGACCCCACCGCTCGACGCCACGGCCTGCCCGCTGTGCGGCAAGCCCAACCGCTGCGCGATGGAGGTCGAGCGCGAGAGCGGCGTGAAGCAGCCGCCCTGCTGGTGCCTGGGCGTCGATTTCAGCGCCGAGCTGCTCGCGCGGGTGCCGGCGGAAAAACAGCGCATGGCCTGCATCTGCAGCGCTTGCGCGGCCGCTTCGGCTGATTCGTTCCCGGCCTCCGACTCGCCCCCCTCTTCGTAGCGCGAGCGCGTGCCGCCTATCATGGCTGCACGAATGAATTCAGCCTCCGAACACCCCCCCGGCTCGCTCGCCGCACTGCAGGCGCGCCACGGCCCGCGCTACCGCTGGCTGCTGCTCATGGCCGTGATGGTCGGCACGATGGCCTCCATCATGTCCTCGACCATCGTCAACGTGGCGATTCCCGAGATGAGCCGCTACTTCGTGCTCGGCCAGGAGCGCGCGCAGTGGGTCAGCTCCGGCTTCATGATCGCGACCACCGTCTCGATGCTCACGACGCCCTGGCTGCTCGCGCGCTACGGCTATCGCCGCACGTACGTGGTCGCGATGCTCGTGCTGCTCGCCGGCGGCGTGCTGGGCGGCGTGGCGGGCAGCTATCCGCTGGTGCTGGCCGCGCGCGTGGCCGAGGGCCTCGCCGCCGGCGTCGTGCAGCCCATCCCCGCCATCATCATGCTGCGCGCCTTCGAGCCGCACGAGCAGGGCCGGGCGAGCGGCATGTTCGGCATGGGCGTCGTGCTCGCGCCCGCGCTCGGCCCCAGCATCGGCGGCGTGCTCGTCGACCTCTTCGGCTGGCGCTCGACCTTCTTCATGGTCGTGCCTTTCTGCCTGGTGTCCATCGCGCTCGCGTACAAGCTCGTGCCGGTCTCAGGTCCGGGCGGCGTGGCCGCGGACCGCGACGGCGCACGCCTCGACTGGCGCGGCCTCGCCATCGCGACCGTGGGCACGATCTGCCTGCTCAACGGGCTGGTGGAATTGCACGGCAGCTCCGCGGCCCAGGCAGTCCCGCTGCTGGCGGTGGCCGCGGTCTCGTTCGGCGCCTTCCTCTGGTGGGAGCGCCGCTCGGTGGCGACCGGACGCGAGCCGCTGATGCACCTCGGCCTCTTCGCGCACCGTCGCTATGCGATGGGCAGCATCGTCGCCTTCATCTACGGCACCGCGCTGTTCGGCTCGACGTATCTGCTGCCGGTGTACATGCAGCTGGGCCTGAATCTGGCCCCGTCGCACGTCGGCACGATCCTGCTGCCGGCCGGCCTCGTGCTCGCGGCCACCATCGGCATCGTCGGGCGCATCACGCATCGCTTCCCCACCCGGGTGCTCGTCGCCGGCGGGCTTGGCATGCTCGCCGCGTCGTTTGCTCTCATGCCGACCATCGACGCGGCACGGCCGCTGGTGCTGCTGGTGGTGTGGTCGATCCTCGGTCGCATCGGCCTCGGCTTCATCCTGCCTTCGCTCAACATCGGCGCGATGCGCGGCCTGCCGTCGAACCTGATCTCGTTCGGGGCGAGCGCGATCAATTTCATGCGCATGCTGGGCGGCGCGGCCGGCATCAGCCTTTGCGCCGTGTTCCTCGAATGGCGGCTCGCGGCGCACGGCGATTCGCTCGCGAACGCGCAGACGGGTCCGGGACGCATCGCGGCCTTCAACGAGTCCTTCCTGCTGCTCGCCTTCCTCTGCGCGGTGGCGATGGTCGCCGCCTGGCGACTGCACGATGCGCCCGAAGAACCGGCAGCTCGCCAATAATCGATCCCATGTGCCAATTGCTCGGAATGAACTGCAACACGCCGACCGACGTGCAGTTCAGCTTCGGCGGCTTCGCCCAGCGCGGCGGCCGCACGGACCATCATGCCGACGGCTGGGGCATCGCCTTCTTCGAGGGGCTCGGACTGCGCCATTTCGTCGACCACCAGCCCGCCTGCGATTCGCCCGTGGCCGAGCTGATTCGCCGCTACCCGATCAAGAGCCGCCACGTCGTCGCGCACATCCGCAAGGCGACGCAGGGCGAAGTGGCGCTGGAGAACTGCCACCCTTTCGTGCGCGAGCTGTGGGGGCGCTACTGGGTGTTCGCGCACAACGGCGACCTGAAGGACTTCCACCCGCGCCTGCACGCGAACTTCCGTCCCGTGGGCAACACCGACAGCGAACGCGCCTTCTGCTGGATCATGCAGGAGCTGTCGAAGTCGCACGCCGGCGTCCCCGACGTGGAGGAGCTCACGCTCACGCTGCGCGAACTCGTGTCGCGCATCGCGAAGCACGGGACGTTCAACTTCCTGCTGTCCAACGGCGTCGCGCTGTGGGCGCACTGCTCCACGAATCTGTACTACGTGGAGCGCAAGCATCCGTTCGCGCATGCGCAACTGAAGGACGAGGACGTGGCCATCGACTTCGCGCGGAACACGACGCCGCAGGACAAGGTGGCCGTGGTCGTCACCGCGCCGCTGACGGTGAACGAGGAATGGACGCAGTTCGGGCCGGGTGAACTGCGCGTGTTCCAGGACGGCGTGGCGCTCTAAGCGCTACGCGAGCGCGCGTTCCAGCGCGTCCACGAACATCTTCGGCACGTCGAAGCCCGCCTGCTGCGTGATCTCCTGGAAGCACGTCGGGCTGGTCACGTTGATCTCGGTCAGGCAGTCGCCGATGACGTCGAGCCCGACCAGCAGCAGGCCGCGTTTCGCGAGCACGGGGCCGATGGCTTTCGCGATCTCCAGGTCCTTCGCGGTCAGCGGCTGCGCCACGCCCTTGCCGCCCGCCGCGAGGTTGCCGCGCACCTCGCTGCCCTGCGGAATGCGGGCGAGGCTGAACGGCACCGGCTCGCCGCCGATCACCAGCACGCGCTTGTCGCCCTGCACGATCTCGGGCACGAAGCGCTGCACCATGATCGTGGTCGCGCCATCGTGATTGAGCGTCTCGACGATCGAGCCGAGGTTCAGCCCGTCCGGGCCCACGCGGAATATGCCCATGCCGCCCATGCCGTCGAGGGGCTTCAGGATGATGTCCTGGTGTTCCGCATGGAAGCGCCGGACCTCCTGAGCGTCGCGCGTGACGAGCGTCGGGCTCACGTACTGCGGAAACTCCATGATCGCGAGTTTCTCGGGATGGTCGCGCAGCGCCGCGGGCTTGTTGAACACGCGCGCGCCTTCGCGTTCGGCCTGCTCCAGCAGGTGCGTCGCGTAGAAGTATTCGCTGTCGAAGGGCGGATCCTTGCGCATGACGATGGCGTCGAAGTCCTTCAGCGCCCAGCGCGCGGATTTCGCTTCACGAAACCAGTCGTCGTCGTTCGTGCTTCCGGTCAGTTCGATCTCGCGCACCAGCGCCTGCACGACGCCGCCGGACTGCCAGACGATGTGCGCGGGCTCGCAGGCCGCGATGCGATGGCCGCGCGCCTGCGCCTCCCGCATCATCGAGAACGTGGTGTCCTTGTAGACCTTGAAGGCTTCCAGCGGGTCGGCGACGAAGAGCAGTTTCATGCACCGGACTGTCGCACAACGAGAATGCCCGCGCCGCGCGCCGTCAAATCTCCACTTTGGAGCCGAGCTCCACGACCGAGTTGCTGGGCAGGTTCAGGAAGTCCGCCGCCGCGCTCGCGTTGTAGTGCATCTGCGCGAACAGCTTCTCGCGCCACGGCGCCATGCCGGCCCCGATGGTGGGCACCACGACGTCGCGCGAAAGGAAGTAGCTGGTCGTCATTGGCTCGATCTCGCAGCCGCGGTCGCGCATTCGCTCCAGCGCGCGCGGGATGTCGTAGTTGTTCTTGAAGCCGTAGTTGAGGATGACCTGCCAGCAATCGTGGCCGAGCGAGGTGATCTCCACGCGCTTGTCGAGGGGAATCCACGGCACCTCGTGGTTGCGCACCGTCACGAACAGGTTGTGGTCGTGCAGCACCTTGTTGTGCTTGAGGTTGTGCAGCATCGCGTTGGGCACCGCGCCCGGCTCCGCCGTCATGAAGACGGCCGTGCCCTCCACGCGCGTGGGCGGCGTGACGAACACCGCCTCGAGAAAGCTGTTCAGGTCGATTGCGTCGGTGCGCAGCTTCGCGTTGAGGATCTCGCGGCCCTGTTTCCACGTCATCATGACCGTGAACATCAGCATGCCGATCAGCACCGGGAACCAGCCGCCGTCGATGATCTTCAGGACGTTGGAGCTGAAGAACAGCACGTCGATGACGAAGAACAGGCCGGTCGCGCCCACGCAAAGCGCGAGGGGCAGCCGCCACGCGTACCGGATCACGAAGAAGGTGAGCACGGTGGTGATCAGCATGTCGATCGTGATCGCGATGCCGTAGGCGGCCGACAGGCTGGTCGAATCGCGAAAGAGGACCACCGCCACCACGATCGCGCCGAACAGCGTCCAGTTCACGACGGGCACGTACACCTGTCCCGTCTCGCGCACGGACGTGTGGTGGATCGCCATGCGCGGCAGGTAGCCGAGCTGGATCACCTGCTTCGTCACCGAGAAGGCGGCGGACAGCAGCGCCTGCGATGCGATCACCGTCGCGGCCGTCGCCAGGATCACGAGCGGCAGCAGCAGGTACGACGGCGCCATCAGGTAGAACGGATTCTCGAGCGCCGCCGGGTTCTCCAGCAGCAGCGCGCCCTGGCCGAAGTAGTTGAGCAGCAGCGACGGCATGACGAGGCCGAACCACGCGAAGCGGATCGGCTTCTTGCCGAAGTGGCCCATGTCCGCATACAGGGCCTCGGCCCCGGTGACGCACAGGATCAATGCGCCGAGCAGGACGAAGGTCGTGCCCGGATTCTGGAACATGAAGCGCAGCGCGTGGTGCGGGCTGACCGCGCCCAGCACCTCGGGATGCGACCAGATGTGCGGAATGCCCAGCGCGGCGAGCACGATGAACCACAGCGCGCAGATCGGCCCGAAGTAGCGGCCGATGCCGCTCGTGCCGTTCTTCTGCACGTAGAAGAGCAGGAAGAGGATCACGAGCGCGGCGGGCTGGACGTAGGGCTTCATCACCGGCGAGACGAGTTCGATGCCCTCCAGCGCGGAGAGCACCGAGATCGCGGGCGTGATGACCCCGTCGCCGTAGAAGATGGCGGTGCCGAAGATGCCGACGGCGAGCAGCCAGCGCCGCAGCTCCGGTCGGTCCGCCACCGCGCGCGAGGCCAGCGCGAGCATGGCCACCAGCCCGCCCTCGCCGTTGTTGTCGGCGCGCAGGATCAGCGTGACGTACTTGAGCGAGACGATGACGGTGATCGTCCAGAACACCATCGAGAGCACGCCGTACACGTTGGCCGGCGTGAGCGGAACGTGGCCCGTGTTGAAGAGCACCTTGAGCGCGTAGAGCACGCTGGTGCCGATGTCTCCGTAGACGATGCCGATGGCGCCGAGGGTGAGCGCCGCGAGAGACGATTTCGAGTTCTGCACGGTACGACCCCGTCAGACGCGCTCGCGCGCGTGCGCTCGGGGTTCGGTTCCTTTGGGACCGCTATCGTACGCCTGCCGTCGGGCTCGCCGCATCCGCCATGTTGCGGTGCAGCAACGAGGTTCGCGGCTGCACCTTCGACCTACTCGTAGACCTCGGCTTCAGGATCGGTCGCCTCGAGTTCGTAGCTCGCCGCCAGCATCGCCAGCCGGCCGATCACGCCGTACATGTAGAACCGATTGGGCGCGCTCGCGCCGGGCTTCTGGCCGGGTTGCGGCAGGCGCGTGCTTTCCGAAAAGGCCAGCGGCACGAAGTGCGCGCCCGGCGCATTGAGGTTCTCGTCGTCGCCACGCTCGGCATGCACGCGATAGAAGCCGCCCACGACGTAGCGGTCCATCATGTAGACCACGGGCTCGGCCACGGCCTCGTTGATGCGCTCGGCCGTCAGCACGCCTTCCTGGATGATGACCTCGCTGACCGGCCGGCCGTCCTGGTCGACGGCCATCCGGCTCTTCGTGCGGCTGCCGATGTCCGCCAGGTCCTTCACGTCGCGCACGGTCATGATGCCCATGCCGTGAGTGCCGTTGTCGGCCTTCACCACCACGAACGGCTTCTCGTTGATGCCGTATTCCTTGTACTTCTTTCGGATCTTCGCGAGCAGCGCGTCGACGTTGGTCGTGAGGCAGTCCAGGCCGTGCGCCTCGTTGAAGTCGAGCTGGCCGCAGCTGTTGAACAGCGGATTGATCAGCCACGAGTCGATCCCCAGCATCTTGCCGAAGCGCTTGGCGACTTCTTCGTAGCTCTTGAAGTGCCGGCTCTTGCGGCGCACCGACCAGCCCGCGTGCAGCGGCGGCAGCAGGTACTGCTCGTGGAGGTCCTCGAGAATGCCCGGCGGCCCGGCCGACAGGTCGTTGTTCATGAGGATCGTGCAGGGGTCGAAGTCCTTGAGCCCCAGGCGCCGCTTGCTGCGCACCACCGGCTCGAGCACGATCGTCTCGCCCGTCGGAAGCGTGACCTGCGTCGGCTTCTTGATGTCGGGGCTGATGGAGCCGATGCGGACGTTCAGCCCGGCCATGTGGAAGATGCGCTTCAACTGCAGCACGTTCGAGAGGTAGAACGTGCTGCGCGTGTTGTTCTCGGGGATGACCAGGAGGTTCTTGGCCTCGGGGCAGATCTTCTCGATAGCCGCCATCGCCGCCTGCACGGCCAGCGGCAGCATCTCGGGCGTGAGGTTGTTCCAGCCGCCGGGGTACAGGTTGGTGTCGACCGGCGCGAGCTTGAAGCCCGCGTTGCGGATGTCGACCGACGAGTAGAACGGCGGCGTGTGCTCCATCCACTCGAGGCGGAACCAGCGCTCGATGGCGGGCATGGAGTCGAGCACGCGCTGCTCGAGCTCGTTGGTGGGGCCGGTGAGGGCGGTGACGAGGTGGGGGACCATGCGCGCCTAGCTGCGAAGTTCGCCGTTGCCGAGCACCACCCACTTGAGCGAAGTCAGCCCTTCGATGCCGACCGGCCCGCGCGCATGGAACTTGTCCGTGCTGATGCCGATCTCGGCGCCGAGCCCGTACTCGAAGCCGTCGGCGAAGCGCGTGCTCGTGTTGACCATCACGCTCGCGGAATCCACTTCGCGCAGGAAGCGCTGCGCATGCATGTGGTCGCGGGTGAGGATCGCGTCGGTGTGGTGCGAGGAGTAGCGGTTGATGTGGGCGATGGCCTCGTCGAGGCCGGCGACCACCTTGATGCTGATGATGGGCGCGAGGTATTCCTCGGACCAGTCCTGCTCGGTCGCGGCGGCCGTGGGGTAGTCGCGAAGAATGTCGCGGCCTTCGGCGTCGCAGCGCATCTCGACACCCTTGGCGGCGAACACCGCCGCGATCCTCGGCAGGAAGTCCTTCGCCACGCCGCGCGCGACCAGAAGCCCTTCGCTCGCGTTGCAGGGGCTGTACTTCTGCGTCTTGGCGTTGTCGGCGACGCGCACGGCCATGTCGACGTCGCAGGGATCGTCGACATAGGTGTGGCAGTTGCCGTCGAGGTGCTTGATGACCGGCACCTTCGCGTCGCGGCTGATGCGCTCGATCAGGCTCTTGCCGCCGCGCGGGATGATGACGTCGACGTACTGCGGCATCGCGATCAGCTGGCCCACCGCCTCGCGGTCGGTGGTCTGAACGATCTGCACCGCCTCGGCGGGCAGGCCGCCTTCCGCCAATGCCTGCTGCACGAGCCGCGCGAGCGCCTTGTTGGAGTCGATGGCTTCGGAGCCGCCGCGCAGCACGCAGGCGTTGCCGCTCTTGATCGAGAGCGACGCCGCCTCGATGGTCACGTTCGGCCGGCTTTCGTAGATCATGCCGAAGACGCCCAGCGGCACGCGCATGCGGCCGACACGGATGCCGCTCGGCTGCTGCTGCAAGCCGGAGATCTCGCCCACGATGTCGGCCATGGCGGCGAGCTGCTCGCAGCCGACGGCGAGCGTCTCGATGATCTTCGGGGTGAGCTTGAGCCGGTCGACCATCGGGGCCGAGAGGCCGGCGGCGACGGCGCGTTCGATGTCCTTCGCGTTGTCCGCGGCCAGCGTGGCCACGCTCTTGCGAAGCAGCGCAGCGAGCGAGCGCAGCACCGCGTTCTTCTCGGCCGCGGTCGCGGCGGCCATGCGAGCCGACGCCTCGCGGGCCTGCAGCCCGAGCGTCTGCATGTATTCGGCGACGTTCAGCGCGTTCATGCCCCTATTATCCCCTCCCCCTTCGGGACCCCGCCCCGCCCTCCCCGGAGGTGGAGGGAGCAAGGCACGCCCGGCAGACGGTCATGGCGAGCCTGTGGAGGGCTTGCCAGCCGTCATTCGGCCAGTCGGGCGATTTCAGGCCTTTGACGATGCCGTCGACCGTGTGCGCCGACTGCAGCAACTCATCGAGCGTCGTCGCCGACAGGCGCGGCAGCACACGGCCGTAGAGCTGCTCCTTCGCGCCCCACACCCGGTTTTCGCGAAGCGCGAGCGGCAGCGGCTTGCCCTCGGCCGTGGCGTCCTTCACGCGCTTGAGCGCGCGGATGTCCTCGGCAAGCGTGTAGTGGACGAGCACCTCGGCCTCGCCTTCGGCCTTCAGCCCGTCGAGCATGCGCTGCACCCGCGCCGCCTGCCCGGCGAGCACGGCTTCGGACAGCTTGAACACGTCGTAACGGGCGACGTTGAGCACCGCGGACTCGATCTGCTCGAATCCGAGCTCACCCTCGGGATACAGCAAAGCCAGCTTCTGGATTTCCTGGTGCGCGGCGAGCAGGTTGCCCTCGACGCGGTCGGCGAAGAATTGAAGCGTGCGGTGGCCTTCGTCGCCGGCCGCGACGCGCTGGCCCTGCTTCGCCAGCCGCTGCGCGATCCACTGCGGCAGCGCGGCGCGCTCCACGGGCGCGAGTTCGACGGTCGCGCCGTACGCGTCGAGCGCGCCGAACCACGCGCCTTTCCTGATCTGCCAGTCGAGCTTGGGCAGCAGCACGAGCGTGAGCGTCGTGTCGTTGCCCTGCGCGTTCTCGGCGATCTGCTGCAGCGCGCCGCCGCCGTCCTTGCCGGGCTTGCCGGTAGGCAGGCGGATCTCGACGATCTGCTTTTCGGCGAAGAGCGAGAGCGAGCCGCCCGCGGCGAGCACTTCGCTCCAGTCGAAATGGGCGCCGGCGACGGTATGCACCGTGCGCTCCGAGTAGCCCTGCGAACGCGCGGCCGCGCGGATGGCATCGGCCGCCTCCTGCACCAGCAGGGGCTCGTCGCCGTGCAGGGTGTAGAGGGACTTCAGGCCCTTGCCGAGGTGGGCCTGGAGCTGCTGCGGAGCGATCTGCATGCCGCGCAGTGTAGCGGGGCGTCATTCCCGCGAAGGCGGGAATCCAGGGGGACGACGAGCCTCAGGCGTGGGCGACCTCGACCGTCGGCGACGCGGAGGCAACGCGCACCTTCTCCAGGCACACCTCGCGGAAGATGCCGACCGCCTGGTCGATGAGCTCGTGCGTGATCGTGAGCGGCGGCGCGAAGCGGATCACGGTCTCGTGCGTCTCCTTCGACAGCACGCCTTTCGCCGCAAGCCGCTCGACGAGCTCGCGCGCCGTGGCCTGGGCCGGGTCGATGTCCACGCCCACCCACAAGCCGCGCCCGCGCACCTCGCGAATCAGCGAGCCGGCCTGCACCTGCACTTCGCGCAGGCTCGCGATCAGGTACTGCCCGAGCTCGGCTGAGTTCTCCACGAGCTTTTCGTCCTCGAGCACCTTCAACCCTTCGAGTGCCACGGCTGCCGCCAGCGCGTTGCCGCCGAAGGTGGAGCCGTGGCTGTTGGGCGTGAAGACGTCCATCACCTTCGCATCGGCGCAGAACGCGCTGATGGGCAGCAGCCCGCCGCCGAGCGCCTTGCCGAGAATGAGCGCATCGGGCCGGATGCCCTCGTGTTCGAAAGCGAACCACCGTCCGGTGCGCCCCAGCCCCGCCTGCACTTCATCGTCGATCAGCAGGATGTTGTTCTCGTCGCACCAAGCGCGCAGCTCGCCGAAGAAGCCCGCGGGCGGCACCAGCACGCCGGCCTCGCCCTGGATCGGCTCGATCAGCACGGCGCAGGTGCGATCGGTCGTCGCGGCGCGGATGCTCGCCATGTCGCCGAAGTCGAAGTGCGCGAAGCCGCTCGCAAGCGGGCCGAACCCGTCCTGGTACGAAGGCTCGGTGGAGAAACTGATGATGGTGCTGGTGCGGCCATGGAAGTTGCCGCGCGCCACGAGGATCTGTTGCTGTCCGTCCGCGATGCCCTTGACGCGGTGGCCCCAGCGCCGCGCGCACTTGATCGCGGTCTCGACCGCCTCCGCGCCGGTGTTCATGGGCAGCGCGCGCTCGAATCCCGTGACCTGCGAGAGCTTCTCCAGAAACGGGCCGAGCGTCGTGCCGTAGTAGGCGCGCGATGTGACGGCGACCTTCTTCAACTGCCGCTGCGCCGCAGCCACCAGGCGCGGATGCAGGTGGCCATGGCTCACCGCGGAATAGGCGCTCATCATGTCGATGTATTCGCGGCCCTCGACGTCCCACACCTTGCAGTCCAGCGCATGGTCGACGACCACGTGGACGGGCGCGTAGTTCCGCGCGCCGTACTGCGCTTCCTTGGCGACGAACGAATCGGTGGTGGCGGCCATGGTCTTCGCATTCATCTTGAGCGCTCCCTCGGGTGACGGCAAGTCAGATGAAGGTATGGCACGGCCAGGGCCGTCGCGCTGTAGGACGCGCCGAGGAAGCGGTGCAGGAAGCCGGCTCAGCCGGAGGCGTCGGCCGTGCCGGCGCGAATCAGGCGAGGCGCACGGCGGCGAGCCGCCGCATCAGCTGCTGCACGAGGTCGGTCTGCATGTCGCGGTAGAGCAGGTTTTCTTCCGCCTCCTTCGACAGCACCGCCGACTCGCTGAAGCTGATGTCGCGCTGCTGCAGCAGCTCGGTCGGCGCGATCAGCTCCTTGCCCTGCGGCGTGCGCAGGCGAAAGCGAAGGCGCGTGCGCAACTGGAACTCGCGCACCTGCCCAGTGGCGTTCAGGCCCACCACCACTTTCTCGCGCCGCTCGTCGAGCAGATCGAGCACCACCTGCGACTGCATCGCCTGCACGTCCGGCAGCACCTGGACCTGCCCGCTCGCGCCGATGCTGCGGCGCAGCTCGGCCGCGATGGACGAATTCGGCGCACCCGCGATCGCGAGCGTGCCGAACGCAAAGTTGGGCGCCTGCCGCAGCTGGAAGCCGCAGCCGGCGAGGAGCGCGACTGCGCCCCCGAGGCACACCGCCCGGCGCGTCGCTTTCCGCATCGTCGGCATGGCCTCAGACCACCACGTTCACGAGCCGCCCCGGAACCACGATCACCTTCTTGGGCTTCGCGCCTGCGGCGAACTTGGCGAAGGCCTCGCTCGCCAGCGCGATCTCCTCGATGGCCGCCTTGTCCGCGCCGGCCGGCACGAGGATCGCGCCACGGTGCTTGCCGTTGACCTGCAGCACCAGCTCGACTTCGTCCTGCACCAGCGCCGCCTCGTCAACGCGCGGCCACGGCGCATCGAGCAGATCGCCCATGGACTTGTCGTAGCCGAGTTCGTTCCACAGCGCCTGCGTGACGTGCGGCGTGGCCGGATACAGCACGCGCAGCAGGATGCCGAAGCCCTCGCGCAGCGCCGCATCGGCGCCCGCGTCGGCTGCCGCCTTGAAGTCCTCCAGCGCATTGAGGATCTTCATTGCTCCCGAGACGACGGTGTTGTACTGCATGCGCTGGTAGTCGTAGTCGACCTGGCGCAGCACGGTGTGGACCTCGCGGCGCAGGGCCTGCGCGGCCTTGCCGTACGACGCGGCTTGGGCCGCGCCGCCCGCGCCGAGCTTCACCCCGAACTGCCAGACGCGCCGCAGGAAGCGGTACGAGCCTTCCAGCGCGGAGTCGTTCCACTCGAGCGTCGCTTCCGGCGGCGCGGTGAACATCGTGTACAGCCGCGCGGTGTCGGCGCCGTAGCGCTCGATGAGGTCCTGCGGATCGACGCCGTTGTTCTTGGACTTGGACATCGTCGTCCAGCCCTCGTACGTGACGGGCAGGCCATCGGCCTTCGACTTCGCCGAGATTACCTTCGCATGTTCGTCGCGCTCGATGTCGAGGTCGTGCGCCCAGTAGTAGTGCTTGCCGTTGTCGAGCCGGTAGAACGCCTCGTTGAGCACCATGCCCTGCGTGAGCAGCTTGGTGAACGGCTCGTCGATCTTCACCAGGCCCATGTCGCGCATGACCTTCGTCCAGAAGCGCGCGTAGAGCAGGTGCAGGATGGCATGCTCGATGCCGCCGATGTACTGGTCCATCGGCATCCAGTACTGCGTGCCGGCCGCGACCATCGCCTTGTCGTTCGTCGGGTCGCAGTAGCGCATGAAGTACCACGACGAATCGACGAAGGTGTCCATCGTGTCCGTCTCGCGCCGCGCGTCCTTGCCGCAGACCGGGCACTGGCAACGCAGGAAGTCCTCGCGCTTGTTCAGCGGGTTGCCCGTGCCGTCGGGCACGCAGTCCAGCGGCAGCACCACGGGCAGGTCCTTTTCGGGCACCGGCACCGCGCCATGCACGTCGCAGTGGATGATCGGGATCGGCGTTCCCCAGTAGCGCTGGCGGCTCACGCCCCAGTCGCGCAGGCGCCAGTGCACGGTCTTGCCGCCCAGGCCCTTCTGTTCCAGCGCGTGGGCGACGGCGTTCACCGCCTCCTTGTAGCCGAAGCCGCTGAAGTTCTCGGAGTTGATCGTGACGCCGTTTTCCTTGTCGGCATACCACGCGTTCCACTGCTGGTAGTCGTAGTGTTCGCCGTCGACATGCACCACCTGCATGATCGGCAGCCGGTATTTCATCGCGAACTCGAAGTCGCGCTCGTCGTGGCCGGGCACGCCCATCACCGCGCCGTCGCCGTACGACATGAGCACGTAGTTGCCGACCCACAGCGGCACGTCCTCGTTCATGAGCGGATGGCGAACGGTCAGGCCCGTGTCCATGCCTTCCTTCTCGCGCAGCGCGAGCTCGGCCTCGGTCGTGCCGCCCTGCCTGCACTTCTCGATGAAGGCCGCGAGCGCCGGATTCGTCTTCGCCGCATGCAGCGCGAGCGGATGCTCGGGCGCCACCGCGCAGAAGGTGACGCCCATGATCGTGTCCGCGCGCGTCGTGAAGACGTACATGCGCCCGTCGCCGATCAACTGACCGTCGTCCCCCCGGATCTCGTGCGGGAAGGCGAAGCGCACGCCCTCGCTCTTGCCGATCCAGTTCTCCTGCATCAGCTTCACGCGCTCGGGCCAGCCCGGCAGCTTCTCCTGCACGTGGGTGAGGAGTTCATCCGCGTAGTCGGTGATCTTCAGGTAGTAGCCCGGAATCTCGCGCTTCTCGACCACCGCGCCGGTGCGCCAGCCCTTGCCGTCGATCACCTGCTCGTTGGCGAGCACGGTCATGTCCACCGGATCCCAGTTCACGACCTGCGTCTTGCGGTAGGCAATGCCCTTCTCGAGCATCTTCAGGAACAGCCACTGGTTCCAGCGGTAGTAGCTCGGGTCGCAGGTGGCGACCTCGCGGCTCCAGTCGATGGCCAGGCCCATCGCCTGCATCTGGCCCTTCATGTACGCGATGTTCTCGTAGGTCCACTTCGCGGGCGGCACCTTGTTCTTGAGCGCCGCGTTCTCCGCCGGCAGGCCGAAGGCGTCCCAGCCCATGGGCATGAGCACGTTCTTGCCGTTCATGCGCAGGTAGCGCGTCAACATGTCGTTGATCGTGTAGTTGCGCACGTGGCCCATGTGGAGCTTGCCCGAGGGGTAGGGCAGCATGGAGCAGGCGTAGAACTTCTCCTTCTGCGGGTCCTCGGTCACGCGATAGACGTCGCGCGCGGTCCAGTCGGCCTGCGCGGCGCGCTCGACCTCGAGGTGGTTGTACTTGTCTTGCATGATGGGGAAATTGTAGGCGGGGGGCTTCCCCGGCCGCTCAGTTCCCCGGTTGCGCGACGAATCCGATGCGGCTCAGGCCCGCCTTCTGGGCCATTCCCATCACTTCGACCACGCGGCCGTAGGCCACGGCCTGGTCGGCGCGCAGCTGCACTTCGGTGTCGGGATTTGCCCTGGCGGTGGCCGTCAGCTTCTCCGCGAGCTCGCGCGCGGAGACGGGCTGGTCGTTCAGGAAGAGCTGGCCGGCCTTGTCCAGGCCGATGGAGACGAAGCGCGGCGCATCGCCCGGCTGCGCGGCCTCGCTCTTCGGCAGGTCGAGCCGCAGCGAACTCGCGAGCAGGGGCGCCGTGATGATGAAGATGACGACCAGCACGAGCATCACGTCCACGAGCGGCGTGACGTTGATGTCGCTCATGGGCTGCGGCTGCTGCGTGCGCTCGAGCCGGCCGAATGCCATGTCAGTGGGTCCCCGCGCCTGCCGCTTCATGTCCTGCGGTCCCAAGCGAAGGGGTCTTCGCGTGCGTCAGCAGCTCGCGCAGGTCGCGCGCGAACCCTTCGAGGTCGGCCTCAATCCGGCCGATGAGCCGGCCGAAGATGTTGTAGCCGAGCACGGCGGGGATCGCGACGAAGAGCCCCGCCGCCGTCATGATCAGCGCCTCGCCGACGGGTCCCGACACCTTGTCGATCGTGATCTGCCCGGCCGACGCGATGCCGGTGAGCGCGTGATAGATGCCCCACACGGTGCCGAGCAGGCCCACGAAGGGCGCGGTGGAGCCCACCGTGGCGAGCAGCACCTGGCCGAACTGCAGCTTGTCGAGCACGCGGTGCAGCGCATCGCGCAGCACGCGCGTGAGCTGCTGCGAACGGTCGGCGGCCGCGGCGAGCGCGCCGGGGGCCTGGTCGCCCGTGGCCAGGATCAGCGGGAGGACGAGCGATTCGCGGTCGAACGCGCCGACCCGGCGCTGCGCATCGTCCAGCGAATCGGACTGCCAGAATGCCGCCGTGCTGCGCGCCACGTCGCCCGCCGCGCGCCGCAGCAGCCAGCCCTTCCACAGGATCACGACCCAGCTGGCCACCGACATCGCGAGCAGCAGCAGCGCCACCGCCTGCGTGACCGCGTCACCCTGGCGCAGGACCTCCCAGAAGGTCATCGGAGGCCGAGAACGTCGAACATGTCGTAGAGACCGTTCGGCTTGTCGGCGAGGAAGCGCACGGCGCGCAGGCTGCCCTGCGCATAGGTGGAGCGGCTCGCGGACCGGTGCGTGATCTCGATGCGCTCGCCCGTGCCGGCAAAGAGCACCGTGTGGTCGCCCACGATGTCGCCGCCGCGGATGGTGGAAAAGCCGATGGTCGACGGATCGCGCTCGCCCGTGACGCCATGGCGCGCGAACACGCCGTCCTTCTTCAGGTCACGGCCGATCGCCGCGGCGATCACTTCGCCCATCTTGAGCGCCGTGCCCGAGGGCGCATCGACCTTGTGCCGGTGATGCGCCTCGATGATCTCGATGTCGTAGCCGGTGGCGAGCGCCTTCGCGGCCATTTCGAGCAGCTTCAGCGTGACGTTGACGCCCACGCTCATGTTCGGCGCGAACATGAGCGCGATGTCACGCGCGGCATCGGCGATCCGCTCCTTCTGCGCCTCGCTGAATCCGGTCGTGCCGATCACGAGCTTCACGCCCAGCTCGCGGCACGCCTTCAGGTGTTCCATCGTGCCCTCCGGCCGCGTGAAGTCGATCAGCACCTGGGCATTGGCGAGGCCGGCGCGGATGTCCGCGTGGACCGGCACGCCGCTCGCGGTGCCGAGGAAGGCGCAGGCGTCGTTGCCGATGGCGGGGCTGGAGGCCTGGTCGATCGCGCCGGCGAGCGCGCAGTCGTCGGCGCCGCGGATCGCCTCGATCAGCATGTGCCCCATGCGGCCCGACGCGCCGGCGACGGCCACCTTGTGCTGGGCGGTCTGCGCTTGCGGCATGGCTCAGCGCGCCGCCGGCTCGAGCGGCGGATAGCTGGACGGCGAAGGGGCGGGCGCGGCGTCGGCCGGGGTCAGGGACGGCGCCGCGGGGCGCGCGAACCGGCTCAGCTGGGCCTCGCTCGCCTCGAGCGCCGGAACCTTGGCATCGCGCTTCTTCTTGTCGAGCGTGGCGACGAATTCGGACTCGCTGGGCATGGCGTCGCCCTCGGCGCGGTCGTAACGGTCGCCGGTGAAGAAGACGGTCAGGCGGCGCTGCTGCGGCTCGACGCCCTGGCGCTTCATGGTGAACACGTAGTCCCAGCGGTCGGCGTGGAAGATGCTCGTCACGAGCGGCGTGCCGAGCATCTCGCGGACCTGCTGGCGCGTCATGCCCTGGCGCAGCGCATCGACCTGCTCCTTCGAGACGAAGTTGCCCTGCACGATCTCGACACGGTAAGGCGTGATCGCGCCGACCATCCGGTTGCTGACATTGTCGAACGTGCCGCAGCCCGCCAGCACCGCGCAGGCGAGGAGGGTTGCGAGGGTGCGCGGCGCGCCGAACGGACGGCGGAAGAGGGCTTCTGGCATGCGCGGAAAGGGGGACGATATGATGCGGCCCATTGTAGCGGCAGCCCCCCATGGCCAACATCGACGAACTCAAAAGTACGGGCCTGAAGGCCACCCTGCCGCGGCTGAAGATCCTCGACGTCTTTCACAAGGGCGGACTGCGCCACATGACGGCCGAGGACGTGTTCCGGGTGCTGCTCGACGAGCGCTCCGACATCGGTCTCGCGACCGTGTATCGCGTGCTCACCCAGTTCGAGCAGGCGGGCATCCTCACGCGCAGCCATTTCGAAAGCGGCAAGGCCGTCTACGAGCTCAACGAGGGCACGCACCACGACCACCTGGTGTGCCTCGACTGCGGGCGGGTGGAGGAGTTCTACGACCCCGAGATCGAGCGGCGGCAGAACGACGTGGCAAGGCTGCAGGGCTTCGAGATCGCGGAGCATGCGCTGAGCCTGTACGCGCATTGCACGAAGGACGCCTGCCCGCACAGGCCGAAAAGATAAGGCAGCCACGCTCCCCCGCTACGCGCGGTCCGTTGCCCCCCAAGGGGGCTGGCCCGCCTTGGGGCGGCCCCCGGCTGCGGTCCGGTCAGCCGCCCTGCTCCATCGCCTGGCGGTGCCGCTCGACGAATTCCTGGTACGTGTCCACGCCCCGTAGCTGCAGGATGGTGTTGCGCACCGCGGCTTCGACCAGCACGGCGATGTTGCGGCCCGCCACGACGGGGATCACGGCCTTGCGCACCGGCACGCCCAGCACGTCCTGCGTGAGCGGCTCGTAGGGCAGGCGTTCGTACTCGCGCTCCATCGTTTCGCGCCGCACGAGGTGGACGATGAGGCGCAGCCGCATCTTCCGTCGCACCGCCGTCTCGCCGAAGATCGCGCGGATGTCGAGCAGGCCGATGCCGCGCACCTCCAGCAGGTTCTGCAGCAGCTCGGGGCAGCGGCCCTCGATGGTCGTCTGGTTCACGCGGTACAGGTCGACCGCGTCGTCGGCCACCAGCCCGTTGCCGCGCGTGATGAGCTCCAGCCCCAGCTCGCTCTTGCCGAGGCCCGATTCGCCGGTGATGAGCACGCCCAGGCCCAGGATGTCCATGAACACGCCGTGCATCGATGTGCGTTCGGCGAAATGCTTGGAGAGGTAGGCGCGCAGCACGTCGATGACGAAGGCCGACGGCTCATGCGTCGCGAACATCGGGATCTGCGCGCGCTCGCACATCGACAGCAGCGCATCGGGCGCGGTCTGGTCGTCGGTGAGCACCAGCACCGGGGGCTCGAGCGTCACGATGCGGGCGATGCGCCGCGCGCAGTCTTCCGCCGTCGCATTGGTCAGATAGCGGATCTCGCGCTCGCCGAGGATCTGGACGCGGTAGGGATGGATGTAGTTGAGGTAGCCCACGAGGTCGGCGCCCGAGCGCGCCGCGCGCACCGCGACCTCGTCGAATCGCCGCTCGGAGGCGCCGAGGCCGGCCACCCATTCCCATTTCAGCTTCGAGCGATGGTCCTCGAAGAGAACGTCCGCGCTGACGACGGTCGGCTTCATGGGCCTCCACCCCTCCCCGCTTCGCGCGGTCCGCTGCCCCCGTCGGGGGCCTTTGCGCCTTGGCTCGGCAAGCCGCCGCTCGACATCGGCGCCTCAGGCCGACTGCGCCGACTGCCAGTCGGCAATCAAGCGGTGCAGTTCGGTCGCGTCGCCGCAGCCGCGCATGCGCTCGCGCAGCGGCGCATCGGACAGCAGCTCGGCGATCTCGGACAGGATTTCCAGGTGCTTCTGCGTGGCCGCCTCGGGCACCAGCAGGAAGATGAGCAGGTTGACGGCCTGCTCGTCCGGCGCGTCGAAGCCGATCGGGTTGGCGAGCTGGAACAGCGCGGCCATCGGCGCCTTCAGGCCCTTGATGCGGCCGTGCGGGATGGCGACGCCATGGCCGAGGCCCGTGGAGCCCAGGCGCTCGCGCGCGAACAGGCTGTCGGTGATGAGGGCGCGCGAGAGGCCGTGGAGGTTCTCGAACAAGAGCCCGGCTTCCTCGAAAGCGCGCTTCTTGCTGGTGGCGTCGACACCCACCAGGACCTGGGCGGGCGGCAGGATGGACGCGAGGCGGTTCATGGCGGGCAAAGGCGGATTATGAACCACGTGCCGGACCGTCCGCCTCGGCCGGGGGATTTCGCCCGGCGCACAAACGAAAGCCGCCCTTGCGGGCGGCTGTTTCATGGGGCCGGAAACGGCGACCTACATCACGACACGCTTCGCCGCGTCATGGTGGTGGTCCTGCAGCCGGTCCTTGTGCCTGCCGACCTGGCGGTCGAGCTTGTCGACGAGTTCGTCGAGCGCCGCATACAGGTCCTCGTGACTGCTTTCGGCGAACATGTCGTTGCCCTTCACGTGGATCCTGCACTCGGCACGCTGTCGTCGTTCCTTTTCCTTGAGCTTGTCCACGGCAAGCAGGACGCGGATGTCGACGACCTGGTCGAAGTGGCGGGTGATTCGATCGAGCTTGGTGGTCACGTAACTGCGCAGAGCCGGGGTAACTTCGAGATGGTGACCGCTGATCGTCAGGTTCATGAGTAGCCTCCTGTTGCACTCGTCTGGCTGGGGAAAAAACTCGATGTCGCTCGACCCACTATGCCCCCGACGGGGGCGAAATGCAATCGAAAACGGGGCTTCGCGGTGCAGCAAATTGCAACCTCTGCCGTACCTTTGACATGCCTCAAGGACAAAGGGCGGCCCGAAGGCCGCCCGGTGGCGTACAGATGAGTTGGCGAGGTCGACCCGCGAAGGATCAGCGCTGTGCCCAGCCTGCGAGCGGATCGTGGACGCGGCTCCAGCCGGCAGCGCGCGGATGGGCCCGGGCGCCGGGGCGCTCGAGGTTCGCATGCTCCACGCGCTCGGCATGCGGCTTGTCGCGCGGCGTGTCCTGGTAGCGGTTCGTGGACTTGGGCTCTTTGTACATGATGGTCTCTCTCTTTCCTCGATGCGTCAGCTCGTGCTGTCGACGTGGGTGTTCTTGGCGGGCTGCCCTGCGGCCGGCTTCTCGCCATGGCGGCTGATGAAGGGCCAGGCATGGGCAGCGCGCCGGCGCATCTCCAGGGAAGCACCTCTGGCGTCGGCCGGGGCGGGTCGCCAACCCGTCGTGCGGCTGGCGTTCGGATCGGACGCTCGCTGGATCATCGTCGCTCCTTCGCACCCGGTCGGGAACAAGGCCGGGAACCCATTGAATCTAGGCGCGCCCGCTCGACCGTGGTGTCGGACGGGTCGGTCCGGTTGTGTAGGAATCGTCCTGCCTCAGCCTTAAATGGCGCGGCCTCGACCGCGGCTCTACCATAAGAACATGCGCCCCCACGCTCCGCACTTCGTGTCGTCACTGCCCCCCGAGGGGGCTCAGGCCTTCTCGGGGCGGCCCAGCGAAGGCCTGGCATGAGCCTGGGAACCGTCATCCACGCCGGAATGACCCGTCGGGACCGCACGGTCCATGCGTTGGTCCTGATGGGAGGCGGGGCGCGTACCGCCTATCAGGTGGGGGTGCTGCAGGCGCTCTGCGCCATGCTGAAGCTTCAGCCCGGTCCGCCCCGCGCATTCCCGTTCCAGGTGCTGGTCGGCACCTCGGCCGGCGCCTTGAACGTCGCCTACCTCGCGAGCACCGCGGCGACCGGCCTGGCGGCCTTCGATCAGCTGGCGGGGTTCTGGGAGCGCATGCGGTCCGAGGAGGTCTACCGGCTGCACGTCTCGCCGTGGGTGCGGTTCAGCCGGCTGCTCGCCGCCGTGAACCTCTGGGGCAAGGCGCGCCAGCAGGGCGCGATCCTGGACAACATGCCCCTGGTCGATACGCTGCATCGCACGATTTCGCTGCAGGGGATCGAAAATGCGCTGGAGGGCAAGGCCATCGACGCCGTGGCGGTCACGGCGTCGAGCTACACCAGCGGCGTCCACTGGACGTTCTGCCATACGTCGAACGACCGCAAACACGAGGCGTGGCAGCGGCCGGGCCGACGCGCCGAGTTCCAGCCGCTCACGATCGAGCACCTGATGGCCTCCAGCGCCATCCCCTTCCTGTTCCCCGCCACGCCGCTCTGGGTCGACGGCCGCCGCGAGTATTTCGGCGACGGCTCGATGCGGCAGGTCTCGCCGCTGTCGCCCGCCGTCCACCTGGGCGCCCACAAGGTGCTCGTGATCGGCGTCGGCCAGCCGCAGCGTTCGGGCCTGGGGGGCTCGGCGGCCGCCGGCGAGCCGACCATGGGCGGCATCGCGGGCCATGCGATGGCGAGCGTCTTCCACGACACGCTGCAGGCCGACGTGGAACAGACGCAGCGCCTGGCCCGCACGCTCAACGAACTGCCGCGCGAGATCGCGGCCGTCCTGCCCTACCGGCCGATCGAGGTCCTGGCGATGCAGCCCACCCGGTCGCTCGACGCGATGGCGCAGGCGCACGTGAAGGAATTGCCCGGCTCCGTGCGCCGGGCGCTCGGCGGGCTGGGCGCCCTGCGAAGCGGCGGCGGCGCGCTCGCGAGCTACCTGCTTTTCGAGCCCGGCTTCGTCGGCGCGCTCGTCAAACTCGGCGAGCAGGATGCATACGCGCGCAAGACCGAATTGCTGTCGTTCTTCGACGGCCTCGCGGCATAATCGCGGCCATCCTCACAGCGGGAGCCAGCGCCTTGGAAATCGATCCCAGTCGGTAGCTTTCCTCGCCCGTGACACGCGGCGGGGAAAGCGTTTCCCCTCTCGTCGCGTCGGCAGCAGCAATCGTCACGGAGCACACATGCTCAACATCTTCACGCTCGCGAACGGGCGTCTGTTCCAGGAAGAGATCGAGTCCCTCGAGGAGCTCTCGAAATTCCAGCCGATCTGGGTCGACCTCGAATCGCCCAGTCCGGAGGAAAAGCGCTGGGTCAAGCAGTACTACGGGCTGTCCATTCCCGAGGACGCGATGGACGAGGACATCGAGGAGTCCGCGCGCTTCTACGAAGAGGACAACGGCGACCTGCACATCCGCAGCGACTTCCTGATCGCGGGCGATGACGAGCCGCGCGCGGTGCGCGTGGCCTTCATCCTGAACCTCGTGAACCCGTCGTTGAAGAGCCACGGCGTCCTGTTCTCGATCCACGACGAGGACGTCCCGGTGTTCCGCCTGCTGCGCCTGCGCGCGCGCCGCGCGCCGGGGCTGATCGAGGACGCGAAGGAAGTGCTGCTGAAGCTCTTCGACGCCGATGCGGAATACTCCGCCGACACCCTGGAAGGCATCTACGACGAGCTCGAGAAGGTGAGCAAGCAGGTGCTCGCGGGAGACGTCACCGACGCGCTGGCCGGCGAGGTGCTGGGCGCGATCGCACGCCAGGAAGATCTGAACGGCCGCATCCGCCGCAACGTCATGGACACGCGGCGCGCCGTGAGCTTCATGATGCGCAGCCGCATGCTGACGGCCGAGCAATTCGAGGAATCGCGCCAGATCCTGCGCGACATCGAGTCGCTCGACAACCACACGGCGTTCCTGTTCGACAAGATCAACTTCCTGATGGACGCCACCGTCGGCTTCATCAACATCAACCAGAACAAGATCATCAAGATCTTCTCGGTGGCGAGCGTCGCGCTGCTGCCGCCCACGCTGGTGGCCAGCCTCTACGGCATGAACTTCCGCCACATGCCGGAGCTGGAATGGGGCATGGGCTATCCGTACGCGCTGGCCGTGATGGCCGCGAGCGCGCTGATTCCCATGTGGTACTTCAGGCGCCGGGGCTGGCTCAAGTAGGCTCGGCGGCGCAGGGTCAGAAGTTCACCTTCACCCCGAGGCGCAGCGTGCGCGGCGACGAGGGGTGCAGGTGGACGTCGGGCGCCGTGGTCGACTCCGAGAACGCGGGCTCGCCGGGCAGGCGGGAAGCGTAGGCATACGCGATATCGCTGGCCTTGCGGTCGAAGGCATTGAAGAGATCGGCGAACACCTCGACGTTCCGGTTGAAGCGGTACATCGTCCGCAGGTTCACGAGCGTGCTCGAGCCCGCCCGAATCGAGTTGTCCTCGATCAGCGGCCGCGCGCCGAAGTGCCGCACGCGCGCGCCCAGCGTCCAGGGTCCGCGCTCCCAGGTCACGCCCAGCGTCGCCACGCGCTCCATCGCACCGGGGATGCGGTTGCCGGCGGGATCGCTGTCGCCGAAACGCGCACGCGTGACGGCGACGTCGGCATCCACTTCCCAGCCGCCGCCCGGCCGCCAGTTGGCGCCGACCTCCAGTCCCGAGCGGCGCGACGGACGCGACGCTTCGGTCGTTCCAGCGTCGCCGACGAAAAGCAGTTCGGAGTCGAGCTTGAGCGCCCAGAGCGCGGCGGTGGTCGTGAACGTCGGCGACCACTTGTTGCGCGCGCCGATCTCGTAGCCTTCGGCCCGCGCGAGGGGCGTGGCCCGTTGGGCCGGCGTGACCCCATCCCTCGGGTCGACGCGAATGACCGTCCCGCGTGCATCGTTGCTGTGGAAGCCGCGGCCCCAGTTGGCGTAGAGATCCATCTCCGGCGACGGCAGGTAGGCCAGCGAAAGCTTGGGACTTGCGATGGACGCGGTGCTCGAGCCGCTGTTGGCCGCAACCGAACTCGCGACATCGGCCCGCCGCCGGTCCCAGCGCAGGCCGGCGACGCCGCGCCATTGCGGATGAAAGCGAAGCTCTGCCTGTCCCCAGACGCCCAGCGCGTCGAGGTCGACCGCGTCGCTGCGCACCGTGGCGAGGCGCAGGCGCTGCGCCGTGTCGTAGAGCCCGACCTCGCCGATGTCGTCGCGTCGGAACTCCGCGCCGTAGGTGAACTGGGTTTCGATACCGGCGAGCTGCGCGGTGCGCGATTGCCGGGCGGCGAGCCCCCAGGTCTTGCGGCGGTCGACCTGCTCGAACTGATCCAGCGCGACGCCGCCGTTGCAGCCGGGGGGCAGCGGCTCGAGGTCGCAGCCCCGCGTGAAATAGGTGAACTGCGAATACAGGTCGAGCCGGTAGCGCGTCGCGTATCCCGAGATGCGCGTGTCCACGCCCGCGCCCGAAGCCTCCCATTCGGCATTGACGCCGGTGCGGCGCGTGCGCCCCCCGGCCGTGGGGTCCAGCGAGCCGAAGCGATCGAGCAGTCCGCTGTCGATCGCGCGCTGCGGGATCTGGTCGGTCGATGTCCAGTCCGCCTCGTAGTGCGTGAAGCCGAGCGACAGGCCGTTGCCGGCCACGCCGCGTGACAGCCGGCCCATCAGGTTGGTCTTGCGCAGGTTCTGCGCCACCTTCCACGGTCCGTCGTCCCGCATGCGCTCCGCGGCCAGCAGCACGTCGCCCGACGACGTTTCGAACGACCCCGCCGCGAGCGCGCGCCGATAGCCGTGCCGGCCCGCCTCCAGGATGCCGAGCGGCCGCGCGAGCTTGCGCAGCGTGCGGATGCGCGCGCTGCCGGCCGCGGCGAAATCGCCCTCCTCGGCGTAGTACGGACCCTTGCGATAGTGGACCGCATCGACCAGCTCGGGGATCAGGAAATAGAGGTCGGTGTAGCCCTGGCCATGCGCGTGCGTCGGCAGGTTGACGGGAACGCCGTCGACGAAGGTGGCGAAATCGGTTCCGTGGTCCAGGTTGAAGCCGCGCAGGAAATACTGGTTGGCCTTGCCCTCGCCGGCGTGCTGCGTCGCCACAAGCCCCGGCACCGCCTCCATGATGTCGCCGGCGCGCAGCAGCGGCCGTGTGCGCAACTGCTTGGACGTCACGACACCTTCGCTCGCGCTTTCGGCGATGCCCTGCAGGTCGCCGCGCGTGCTCTGGACGGTGACGGGCGCCAGCTCGCGGGGCGCCTGCTCCTGGGCGATTGCAATCGCAGGGAGGAAGGGCAGGTGGGCCAGCAGGAGGAGATCGACGACGGAGTGTTTTCGCATGGACACGACTATACGTAGCGAATCCCGCTGCGGATTCGGAGGCGATGCCCGACAGGCCGGACGCGCGCCCGGATCAAGCGCTCAGAAAGGCTTCGACGATGGCCGCCGTGTGCCGGCTCGCCACGTCGCGGATGAACTGCAGGAAGTCCCCCGTCGCGTCGTCGTCGGCACGGTCCGAGATCGTGCGGACCGCCGCGAACGGCACGCCGTAGTCGTGGCAGACCTGGGCGACGGCGGCGCCTTCCATTTCGACGGCCAGGGCATCGGGCAGCGCGAGCTGCAAGGCCCGGCTCTCGGCGGTCGTCGACACGAAACGGTCGCCGCTCGCGATCAGCCCCCGGTGGAGCGTGGTGCCCGGCAGCGCCTTGCGAACGGCGCCCGCGAGCCGGTGCGTGAGCGCGGGGTCGGTGTCGAAACGGCTCCTGCCGTACAGGGGCACTTCGTAGCGCGGAAAGATCGGCGTCGCGTCCAGGTCGTGTTGCAGGAAGTTGTCGGCCACCACCACGTGGCCGCGCTCCACGCCGTGCCGCAAGCCGCCCGCCACGCCGGTGAACACGATGCGATCGACACCGAAGCGCTCGATGAGCACCGTCGCCGTGGTCGCCGCGGCCACCTTGCCGATGCGCGAGAGCACGGCGACGACGTCGCGGCCGTGCAGATGGCCCACATAGAAGTCGCGCCCCGCCACCGGCTGCCTGCGCTCGTCGGGCATCAGCGCCAGCACGGCGCCGAGCTCCTCGTGCATGGCGGAGACGATCGCCGTCTTCAATCCGCTTCCCGCCGCTGCGCCGAAGGCATCGCGCGAACGCTTACTTCCTGTCCCGCAATTCCCGCCGCAGGATCTTGCCCACCGGCGTCTTCGGCAGGTCGGCGCGGAACTCGATCACCCGCGGCTGCTTGTAGCCGGTGAGGTTCGCGCGGCAGTACTCGCGGACCTTCTCCTCGGTGAGCGCCGGGTCCTTCTTCACGATCACGAGCTTGACCGCCTCGCCCGTCTTGTCGTCGGGCACGCCGACCACGGCGCACTCCATCACGCCCTCGAGCCTGGCGACCACGTCCTCGACCTCGTTGGGATACACGTTGAAGCCGGAGACCAGCACCATGTCCTTCTTGCGGTCGACGATCTTGAAATACCCGCGCTCGTCCTGCACGCCGATGTCGCCGGACTTGAAGTACCCGTCGTCGGTCATGACCTTCGCGGTCTCGTCGGGGCGCTGCCAGTAGCCCGCCATCACCTGCGGCCCCTTGATCGCGATTTCGCCGGGCTGGCCGAGCGGCACCTCGTTGCCGTCGTCGTCGATGCATTTCATCCAGGTCGACGACAGCGGCACGCCGATCGTGCCCGTGAACTCCTTGCTCGTGACCGGGTTGCAGCTTGCCGAAGGCGACGTCTCCGACAGGCCGTAGCCTTCGCAGATCGGGCAGCCGGTCTTGTCGAGCCACAGTTTCGCCACGGCGCCCTGCACCGCCATGCCGCCGCCCACGGACACCTTGAGGTTGCTCCAGTCGACCTTGCCGAAGTCCGGATGATTGGCCAGGCCGTTGAACAGCGTATTGACCGCCGGGAAGCTGTGGAACTTGTGCTTCGACAGCTCCTTCAGCACCGCGGGCAGGTCGCGCGGATTCGGGATCAGGATCAGCTTGCCGCCCGTGCGCATGGTGAGCATCATCCCGACCGTGAAAGCGAAGATGTGATAGAGCGGCAGCGCGCAGACGGCGGTCAGCTGCTCGCTCTTGGGCACCTTGTCCATCACGGGCTGGTTGAACGCCTCGGACTGCAGCACGTTGGCGATGACGTTGCGGTGCAGGAGCACGGCGCCCTTCGACACGCCGGTCGTGCCGCCCGTGTACTGCAGGACCGCGATGTCGTCCGGCTTGATCTCGGGCTGGCGCAGCGTGCCGTTCTCGCCCTTCGAAATCGCGTCGTTGAAGCGCACGGCGCCGGGCAGGTTGTACGCCGGCACCATCTTCTTCACGTTGCGCACGACGTAGTTGACGATCATGCCCTTGAGCCCGCCGAGCAGGTCGCCCATGGCCGCCAGCACCACGTGCTTGACCGGCGTGGCCGCGATGCACTGCTGCAGCGTGTTCGCGAAGTTCTCGACGATGACGATGGCCTTGCTGCCCGAGTCCTTGAGCTGGTGCTCCAGCTCGCGCGGGGTGTAGAGCGGATTCACGTTCACGACCACGTAGCCCGCGCGCAGGATGGCGGCAACGGCCACCGGATACTGCGGCACGTTGGGCATCATGATCGCGACGCGGTCACCCTTGGCAAGGCCGAGGCCCTGCAGGTAGGCCGCAAGGGCGCGCGACAGCGAGTCGGTCTCGCCGTAGCTCATGTCCTTGCCCATGAAGGAATAGGCCTGGCGAGCAGCGTACTTCTGGAAGCTCTCCTCCATGAGCTGCACCAGCGACTGGTACTGCCCCGGGTCGATGTCGGCGGGCACGCCGGGGGAATACGAGGAAAGCCACGGGCGGTCGGTCATCTTTTGTTCTCCAGTAGGCCAAGGGTCAGGCGCATTGTCCCTGTCCCTCGTCTCGGGATTCCCCCGATTTTCCCGAATAGCCCGGACGCCTTCGGGACAAGGGGCGCGCGGCCCCTCTTCACCCCGAGCGGCACACCGCTCAGGCGCGCAGCGCCCCCAGCACCTCGTCCAGCATCTTCTTCGCGTCGCCGAAGAGCATGCGGTTGTTGTCCTTGTAGAACAGCGGATTGTCGACGCCGGCATAGCCCGACGCCATGCTTCGCTTCATGACGATGGATGTCCTGGCCTTCCAGACCTCCAGCACCGGCATGCCGGCGATGGGGCTCGCCGGGTCGTCCTGCGCGGCGGGGTTCACGATGTCGTTGGCGCCGATCACCATCGCGACGTCCGTTTCCGGGAAGTCCTCGTTGATCTCGTCCATCTCCATCACGATGTCGTACGGCACCTTCGCTTCGGCGAGCAGCACGTTCATGTGACCCGGCATCCGGCCGGCCACGGGGTGGATGCCGAAGCGGACGTTGACGCCCTTCTCGCGCAGCAGCTTCGTGATCTCGTAGACGGTGTGCTGCGCCTGCGCCACCGCCATGCCGTAGCCGGGGACGATGATGACGCTCTTCGATTCGCGCAGCAGCTCCGCCGTCTCGACCGCGGCAATGGGGGACACCTCGCCCGCCGGTTGCTCCCCGGCGCCCGCGGCCGGCGCGGGCGAGCCGGAGCCCGTCCCGAAGCCGCCCGCGATCACGCTGATGAAGTTGCGGTTCATCGCGCGGCACATGATGTACGAGAGGATCGCGCCCGAGGAGCCGACGAGCGCGCCCACCACGATCAGCAGGTCGTTGCTCAGCATGAAGCCGGTGGCCGCCGCGGCCCAGCCCGAATAGGAGTTGAGCATCGACACCACCACCGGCATGTCCGCGCCGCCGATGGCCATGACCATGTGAATGCCGAAGAGCAGCGCGATCACCGTCATGATGATGAGCGGCGTCATGCCCGCCTGCACGCTCTCGGCGCGCACGAACTCGCGGCCGAACCACAGCACGACCAGCAGTCCGGCCAGGTTGAGCCAGTGCCGCCCCGGCAGCAGCAGCGGCTTGCCGCCGATCTTGCCGGACAGCTTGCCGAAGGCGACGAGCGAGCCGGAAAACGTGACCGCGCCGATCAGGATGCCCACGTAGATCTCGACTTCGTGGATCGTCTTTTCCGCGCCGGTGAAGACGATCGAGGTGTCGACGTAGCTCGCGAAGCCGACGAGGCAGGCCGCGAGGCCGACCAGGCTGTGCATGAGCGCGACGAGCTCGGGCATCTGCGTCATCTGCACCTTCTTCGCCGCGACGAGGCCGATGGCCCCGCCGACGACGAGCGCGCCGACGATCCACGCATAGCCCGCGGGGGAGACGCGCGGACTCAGCACGGTGGCGATGACGGCCAGCGCCATGCCGATCATGCCGAACAGGTTGCCGCGGCGCGCGGTCTCGGGGTTCGAGAGCCCGCCCAGGCTCAGGATGAAGAGGATGGTGGCGCCGATGTAGGAGGCGGTGGCGAGGCCAGCGTTCATTTTCTTGTCCGTCGCCTTATTTGCGGAACATCGCCAGCATGCGCCGCGTCACCGCGAAGCCGCCGAACATGTTGATGGCGGTGAGCGCGAGCGCGAGCACGGCCATGCCGAGGATCAGGCCGGAGGGCCGGTCGCCGCCGCCGCCCGACAGCGGCGGCGCGATCTGCACCAGCGCGCCGATGGCGATGATCGACGAGATCGCGTTCGTCACGCTCATGAGCGGCGTGTGCAGCGAGGGCGTCACGTTCCAGATCACCATGTAGCCGACGAAGCAGGCGAGCACGAAGACCGTGAAGTGCGCGAGGAAGGAGGCCGGCGCGTACATGCCGACCAGCAGGAAGAGCAGCGCGCCGACGCCGAACACGATGGCCAGCGTCTTCGCCGACATCGGCTCCACGCTGCCGTGGCCGTGGCCCTTGGAAGCGACGGGCGCCGCCGCGGCCTTGGGCTTCGCGGCGGCCGCGGGAAGCTTCGGCGGCGGGGGCGGCCAGGTCACCGTGCCGTCCTTCACCACCGTGAGGCCGCGGATCGCGTCGTCCTCCATGTTGACGTTGACGACGCCGTCCTTCGTCTTGCAAAGTTCCTCGGTGATGCGCAGCAGGTTGTTGGCGTAGAGCGTCGAGGACTGGCGCGCGAGCCGGCTCACCAGGTCGGTGTAGCCGATGAGGGTGACGCCGTGCTTCACCACGGCAAGCCCCGGCTCGGTCAGCTCGCAGTTGCCGCCCTGCTCCGCCGCCATGTCGACGATCACGCTGCCGGGCCGCATGCTGCGCACCATCTCGGCGGTGATGAGCTTCGGGGCGGGCTTGCCGGGGATCAGCGCGGTCGTGATGATGATGTCGGCGTCCTTGGCCTGCTGCGCGTACATCGCGCGCTGCGCCTGCTGGAAGCCCTCGCTCATCACCTTGGCGTAGCCGCCGCCGCCCGAACCTTCCTCCTCGTAGTCGACCTTCACGAACTCGCCGCCGAGCGAGACCACCTGGTCCGCGACTTCGGCCCGCGTGTCGTTGGCGCGCACGATGGCGCCCAGGCTCGCGGCGGTGCCGATGGCCGCGAGGCCCGCGACGCCGGCACCCGCGATGAACACCTTGGCCGGCGGAATCTTGCCGGCGGCCGTCACCTGGCCGTTGAAGAAGCGGCCGAAGGCGTTCGCTGCCTCGATCACGGCGCGGTAGCCGCTCACGCCGGCCATCGAGGTCAACGCGTCCATCTTCTGCGCGCGCGACAGCTGGCGCGGCAGCGAATCGAGCGCGAGCACCGTCGCGCGCTTCGCGGCCAGCTGCTGCATCAGCTCGGGGTTCTGCGCGGGCCAGATGAAGCCGATGACCGTGCCGCCCTCGCGCATCAGCGCCACTTCGTCCGCGCTTGGCGGGCGGACCTTGAACACGATGTCCGAGCGCGACCAGAGATCGGCCGCACCCGGCACGACCTCGGCGCCCGCCGCGCGATACGACGCGTCGTCGAAGTTCGCGGCATCGCCCGCGCCGCTTTCGACCGCGACCGCGAAGCCGAGCTTCGCGAGTTTCGCGACGACCTCGGGCACGGTGGCGACGCGCTTCTCGCCCTGCGCCGTCTCGCGAGGAACGCCGATGGTCAAGGGCCGAAGGGACGTCGCCGCCGACGCGGCCACACTGTTTTCTCCCGCCGGGTTCACGGCGGGCACGCCTGTCTGCATGGACTCATCTCCTCGCGCTCGAACGCTTGTCGGTATGCTGACCGCAAGCTTACTCGAAAGGCCGGGCCATCTCCCCCGGCCCCGCACCCGTCTCCCCATGTCCCTCCGCTTCCTCTTCGCGCTCTCCCTCGCGCTGCACCTCGCCATCGGCCTGCGGATCGTCCCGCATCTCGCGTCACCGTTCGGCGGCCTCTTCGCGCTGCTGCTCGCCGTGTCCGCGTTGTCCGTGCCGCTCGGGATGATCGCGCGCCGCCTCGCGCGCGGACCGGCTTCCGACCGGCTCGCCTGGGCCGGGTACCTGGCGCTCGGCCTGTTCTCGTCGCTCTTCGTGCTGACGCTGGCGCGCGAGGCCGTGCTCGCGGGTGCATGGGTGCTCGGCGCGGCCGGGCTGGACATCGACCGCGAAGCGTTGCGCATGGGGTCGGCCGAGGCCGTGCCCGTCGTCGGCGGGCTGCTCACGCTGCTGGGGCTGTGGAATGCGCGTCGCGTGCCGGCTGTCGTACGCGTCGACGTTCCCATCGCCGGGCTTCCCGCGGCATTCGAGGGCTTTCGCATCGCGCAGATCAGCGACATCCACATCGGGCCGACGATCAAGGGTCCGTATCTGGCCGCGATCGTCGACAAGGTGAATGCGCTCGGCGCCGACGCCGTCGCCGTCACCGGCGACCTCGTCGATGGCAGCGTGGCCGACCTCGCGGCGCACGTCGCGCCGCTCGCGCGGCTGACCGCGGTGCATGGGAGCTACTTCGTCACGGGCAATCACGAGTACTACTCGGGGGCGGCGCCGTGGCTGCGCGAGCTGCGGCGGCTGGGGCTGAACGTGCTGCTGAACGAACACGTCGTGATTCGCCGCGGCGAGTCGGCCCTCGTGCTCGCGGGCGTCACCGACTACACCGCGCATCACTTCGACGCGTCGCACGCGAGCGACCCCGGCAAGGCCCTGCAGGGCGCGCCCCTCCACGCGCCCCGGGTGCTGCTCGCGCACCAGCCGCGCAGCGCCAAGGCGGCCGCCGAAGCGGGCTTCGACCTGCAACTCTCCGGCCACACACACGGCGGGCAATTCCTGCCCTGGAACCTCTTCGTACCTCTGCAGCAGCCGTACACGGCCGGGCTGCACCGACACGGGAGCCTGTGGGTATACGTCAGCCGGGGACAGGGTATTGGGGCCCTCCGAAGCGAGTGGGCGCTCCCTCTGAAATCACCGAGGTGACCCTTCGGGCGGCGTAGGACCGGCTCCTACAGGCAGGCAAGGTCTTGTCCTACACGGCTGAGCTTCGGCGGTCCCGAACACTGACCCCATGTTCCGCGTCGCCTCCCTTTCCAACCCGCTTGCCGGCCCACGCGCCGGCAACGTGAGCTATCTCGGCGCCGCACGTTGTCGCCGGAAATTCGAGCTCTACTATCCCGATGGCTTCGAGGACGAGACCTACCTCGTGGCCGAGCGTTCGTACAAGGAGCGCGCGCATCTCGAATGGCAGACCGAGCTCGGCCCCGCCGCCTTTCGCAAGCTGCTAGCGCGCGGCGAGTTCCGCCAGATCGCGGATGCGGCCGTTCGCGTGGAGTCGCGCACCAACCTGCTGTTCTCGTTCGAGAAGATGGCCGTGCGCGATGCCGTGCGCAGCGCGGCAGGCGCGCGCCTGTTCGCCACCGAGCTCTATGCCTTCCTCCACGGGCCCGGCTCGATGAGGAGCAAGTTCTCCGACTGGCTCGAAGCGCTCGCCGACCTGCCCAGCCCCGGCAGCCCGGTGCTGACCTGGCCGGTCGCCACCGTGTTCGGCTTCATCGCGCGGCCGGAGCGGCACCTGTTCTTCAAGCCGCGGGTCACGCAGCGCGCGGCCCGCGCCTATGCCTTCGACCTGGCCTACAGCCCGCGGCCGAGCTGGACCGGCTACGAGAACCTGCAGACCTTCGCAGCCGTGATAAGGCGCGACCTCGACCGGCGGCCCTGCTTCAAGGCGCGCGACATGATCGACCTCCAGTCGTTCATCTGGGTGCAGGGCGCGGACGAATACGGCAGCTGAACCCTTCTTCAAGGGCCGAACTGCTCGCCGCCCACGAGGCCGATCTTCGTGAGACCGAGGCGTTGCGCGCTCGACAGCGCCGCGGCCACGGCGTCGTAACGCGCGGCGCGGTCGGGGCGCAGATGGATCTCGGGCTGCTCCGTGCGCGTCGCCGCGTCGCGCAGCTTCTCTTCGAGGACCGACCGGTCGGCAAGCGCTTCGCCGTTCCAGGTGAACTGCCCGCTCGGCAGCACGTCGATCTGCACGATCTCGGGCGGTGTCGACGGCGGCGGCGAATTCGTGCCGGGCATCTCCAGGTTGACCGAGTGCAGCTGGATCGGAATCGTGATGATCAGCATGACCAGCAGCACGAGCAGCACGTCCACGAGCGGCGTCGTGTTGATGTCGACGATCGGCTCGGGGTCGCGTTCGGTTCCGGCGCGGATGTGCATGGCGCTCGCTTCCTTATCTCGCAGGCGGCTCGGTAAGAAAGCCGATGCGCGCGATGCCCAGTTGCTGCGCCGAGAACACGACCTGCCCCACCGCCTCGTAGCTCGCCCGGGCATCCGCCCGGATGTGCAGTTCGGGCTGCGGACTCATCACGGCGATGCGAACGAGTTGCCGGGCGAGCGCCTGCCGGTCGGCCAGCGGCGCGTCGAACCAGTAGAGCGCACCGTTCGCATCGACGGTGACGATGGCGTTGTCGACCTGCGTCTCGCGCGCCTGGTTCGGCTCGCGCGGCAGCGACACCGCGATGGAGCTGTTCACCACCGGAATCGTGATGAGGAAGATGATGAGCAGCACGAGCATCACGTCCACCAGCGGCGTGGTGTTGATCTCGGCGATGAGGGCGTCGTCGCCCTCGCCCGCGTCCTTGTAGCGGATGCTCACGCGGCGGGCGCCTCGCGTCGCGCGCTTGCGGCCAGCAGGACGGTGTGCAGGTCCGAGCCGAAGCCGCGCACGGTGTCCATCGCGACCTTGTTGCGGCGCACGAGCCAGTTGTAGCCGAGCACCGCCGGCACCGCGACCGCGAGGCCGATGGCCGTCATGATCAGCGCCTCGCCCACGGGCCCCGCCACCTTGTCGATGGACGCCGCGCCCGACGCGCCGATGCGCACGAGCGCGTTGTAGATGCCCCAGACCGTGCCGAAGAGGCCCACGAAGGGCGCGGTGGAGCCCACCGTCGCCAGCACCGCGAGGCCTTCCTGCGTGCGGCTGTGCACGGTGCCCACCGCACGCTCGATGCTCTGCGCGACCCAGGTGTTCAGGTCCACCTGGCCGATCAGGCCGTCGTGCTTGCGCGTCGCCTCGAGCGCCGACTCCGCGATGAAGCGATACGGGCTGCCCTTTTCCAGGGTGTCCGCGCCCTGGCGCACGGTGTTGGCCTTGAAGAATTTCTCGTTGGCGTCGCGCCCCTGCACGCCCATGCGGCCCTGCGCCACGAGCTTGCGGATCAGCACGTACCAGCTCGCGAGCGACATCAGCACCAGGATGACGAGCGTGGCGCGCGCGACCGGATCGCCCTGCGCCCACAGGGCGGCGAGGCCGTAGGGATTGGCCGCGGCCGCGGCAGCGGCGGGCGCCGCCTGAATCGGCGGGAGCGCCTGGGAGGCGCTGCCCAGCGTCGGCGAGATCGCCGTCTGCGCCGAGGCGGCGGCAGCGTAGAGCAGGGCCCAGAGGGCGGGAGCGAGGGCGAGGATCCGTCGGTGGGCCATGGCTGAGTCGGAGAGGGGACGCGCCATTCTGGCCCATCCGGCGCGTCGGCGCGCCCCATAATCGCCTTCATGACAGAACGTTGGAAACCGAGCGTCACGGTGGCGGCGATCATCGAACGCGACGGCCGTTTCCTCCTCGTCGAGGAGGAAACGAGCGATGGCCTGCGCCTGAACAACCCCGCCGGCCACCTCGAGCCCGGCGAGACACCGGCCGAGGGCTGTGCGCGCGAAGCGCTCGAGGAGACCGCGCATCCCTTTCGTCCGACGCTCCTGCTGGGGGTCTATCTGTCGCGGTTCCAGCGGGAACGGACGGGGGAGGACATCACGTATCTCCGCTTTGCCTACGCGGGCGAGGTCGGGGCGCCGCACGCCGGTCGCGCGCTGGACGCCGGCATCGTGCGAACGCTCTGGATGACGCCGGAGGAAGTTCGCGCAAGCGCGGCGCGGCATCGCAGTCCGCTCGTCTTGCGCTGCATCGAGGACTACCTCGCGGGGGTCCGCTATCCGCTCGACGCCGTATTCACGGACCCGGCGATCAAGGCCGTCCTGCCGACGGGCTGAGCGCCCTGGGTGGCCGTTCCCCGGCTCACTCGCTGATCTTGCGCTCCCGCACGATCTTGCCCCACTGCGCGGACTCCTTCTGCATGAACTCGGTCAGGCCCGTGCGCGTGGTCGGGTGGGGCGTGAGGCCGTGCTTGTTGAGCGCCTCCTTCACCTCGGAGTCGTTGAGCACCTTCACGATCTCGGTGTTCCAGCGGTCGAGGATCGCGGTCGGCGTCTTCGACGACGCGTTGAACGAATACCAGTTGAGCGCCTGGAAGCCGGGCAGCGTTTCGGCGACCGTCGGCACGCTGGGCATGTAGGCGGGCCGGGTGAGTCCGGTCGTGGCGATGGCGATGAGCTTGCCTGACTCGACGTGCGGCAGCGCCGTCGGCGGCGCGGCGAAGTAGCCGGTGAAACGCCCGGCCAACAGGTCGGGCATGGCCGCCGATCCGCCCTTGTACGGGACGTGGACCATGTCGGTGCCGACGCGCTGCGCGAAGAGTTCGCCGGTGAGGTGCGATGCCGAGCCCGGGCCGGTCGAGGCGTAGCTCACCGCGTTCGGCGACTTCTTCGCGGCCGCGATGAAGTCGGCGAGCGTCTTGATGTTGCCGCCCGCGTTGACGACCAGCATGTTCGGGAAGTACACGCCGCCGGAGATGGGCGCGAGATCCCTGAACGGGTCGTAGGGCAGCTTCATCATGTGCGGCGCGATGGTGAGCGGACCGATCGAGCCGAGCAGCAGCATCGAGCCGTCGGCCGGCCCCGCGGCCACCTGCTGGTGCGCGATGTTGCCGCCCGCGCCCGCCTTGTTCTCCACGACGATGGACTGGCCGATGTTGTCGCCGAGCTTCTTCGCGATGAGGCGCGCCGCGGCATCGGCCGCGCCGCCGGGGGCGAAGCCGACGACGAGCGTGACGGTCTTCTTCGGGGGGAAATCCTGGGCGAGCGCGCCGCCGGTGGCGGCCAGCGCGGCGGCCGCCAGCGCTGCGAGGAAGAATCGCTTGTGCATCGTCTGTCTCCTTGTCGTACTGCCTGGGACGTTCGTTCGCCCCTGTGTGCCTTGCATGCTATCAGCGGGCGTGCCCAAGTCGCGAGCGGGCGGTCAGCGAGCGCATTTCTCGTTGAGGGCGCGCTCGGCGAGTTGCGGCAGCGCGAGCAGGCCGCCTGCCGGCGCGTTCGGTTTCGGCGCGTGCAGGCAGTCGTCGCGGCCCGCGGCCTCCATGCCTTGCGCGAGCGGGTCCCTCGGCGCGCCGCGCCGCAGTTGTTCGTTCGCCATGTCGGCGAGGCTGCGCTGCTGCTGGCGATAGGGTCCGGGGTGCGGCGGCAGCGCCGGACGCGCGGGGGGAAGGATCAAGGGCGCAGGCGGCAGTGCGGACCGTGCCGGCGGCGCGGTCGCGGGCGCACCCCAGCCCGGCGAAGGCGCGGCCGGGAGGGGCACGGCGATCGGGGTCGCGGTGCCGCTGCCGGGAGCGCCGGGACGCACGGGCACGTCGACGACCGGGCCCTGGAAGCGGCCGGGAATGGCGGTGGAGGGCGGTGCGGGGACAGGAGCGGCGGGCGCGATGGCCGGCGCAGGGGCGGGCGGAGCGGGTGGAGCGGCTTGGGGCGGCACAGGCGCGGGTGGCGCAGGTGCCGGAATCGGTGCGGGTGCAGGCGGAGCCGGTGACGCTGGCACGGGAATCGGCGCGGGCGCAGGGATGGGTGCAGGCGCGGGGGCCGGGGCCGGGGCCGGGGCCGGGGCCGGGGCCGGGGCCGGGGCCGGGACAGGTGCAGGTGCAGGTGCAGGTGCAGGTGCAGGGACAGGCGCAGGCGCAGGCGCAGGCGCAGGCGCAGGCGCGGGGACGGGAGCCGGTACGGGCGCGGGCGCAGGCACTGGCGCGGGCACCGGAACCGGCGCAGGCGGCGCAGGCGGCGCCGGTGGCGGCGGCACGGGCGGCGGCGGAACCGGCGCCGGTTCCGGCTCGACCGGCTGCGGCATCGGCATGGGAGGCGGCGCCACGGAGGGCAAGGGCAGCGGCGGAACCGGTGCGGGCGGGCTCGGCGCGGGGGCCGGAACGGGAGGCGCGGCCTCTGTCCGCCGCGGCGACACCTCCGGCTCGCGCGACTGCAGCGTGTCCGGCAACTGCGTCGTCGCCTGCATCGGCACGCTCGGGTCGGGCCGGGTCGAGAACACCGGCAGCCGCTGCGAAGGGCGCAGCACGAGCGAGGGCGCGCTGATCGCCCTGGGGCTCGACGCGTTGTTCGCGGCGGACGAGATCGGCTGCACGTAGTGGTAGACCACGTAGCGGATCACGTTCTGCACGGGCTGGTGCTGCAGCAACAGCCACACCAATGCGACGTGCAGCGCCCCGGCCGCAACCATCGCGCTGGGCGAGAGGCGCTGCCGGGGAAGCGTGATCGGAGTGGGCCGCTCGAGCATGGGGAGAAGGGGGCGCTGGGATAATCGCACAAATGAGTCGCCGTCCTCGTGTCGTCGTCGGTCTGAGCGGAGGCGTCGACTCCGCGGTCACCGCGCACCTGCTCAAGCAGCAGGGGCACGAGGTGGTCGCGATCTTCATGAAGAACTGGGAGGACGACGACGACGGCGAGTACTGCTCGTCGAACCAGGATTTCGTCGATGCCGCGAGCGTCGCCGACGTGCTGGGCATCGAGATCGAGCACGTCAATTTCGCGGCCAACTACAAGGACCGCGTCTTCGCCGAGTTCCTGCGCGAATACCAGGCCGGCCGCACGCCGAACCCGGACGTGCTGTGCAACGCCGAGATCAAGTTCAAGGCCTTCCTCGACCACGCGATGCGCCTGGGCGCCGACAAGATCGCGACCGGCCACTACGCCCGGGTGCGCGAGCGCGAGGGGCGCTTCGAGCTGCTCAAGGGTCTCGACGAAACCAAGGACCAGAGCTACTTCCTGCATCGCCTGAACCAGGCGCAGTTGTCGCGCACGCTGTTTCCCGTGGGCGAGATCCGCAAGTCCGAGGTACGCCGCATCGCGGCCGAGATCGGTCTGCCCAACGCGAAGAAGAAGGATTCGACGGGCATCTGCTTCATCGGCGAGCGGCCGTTTCGCGAATTCCTCAACCGCTACATCGCGAAGGAGCCGGGGCCGATCAAGGACGAGAGGGGTCGCACGATCGGCCGGCACGAGGGCTTGTCGTTCTACACGCTCGGCCAGCGCCAGGGGCTGGGCATCGGCGGGGTGAAGGAAAAGGGCGCGCAGCGCGGCGGCGGCGAGCATGCGCCCTGGTTCGTGGCGAGGAAGGACATGGCGAAGAACACGCTGCACGTGGTGCAGGGTCATGACCACCCCTGGCTCCTGTCGTCATCGCTGAATGCGGACGATGCGAGCTGGATTGCGGGCGAGCCGCCGCCGGCCGGCGCCTGCGCGGCGAAGACGCGCTATCGCCAGGCGGATGCGGCCTGCACGCTTTCCGGGGCACAGGGCGCTCGCTTCCGCCTCGACTTCACCGAGCCGCAGTGGGCGGTGACACCCGGGCAGTCGGCGGTGGTTTACGACGGCGAGGTGTGCCTGGGGGGTGGGGTGATTTCGGCCGCCGCCGAGTGAAGGTTTTGCGAACTCGTCGTCCCCGCGAAGGCGGGGACCCAGGGCTTTCCTCGCAGCCTCAGAACGGAATATCGTCGTCCATGTCGTCGAACCCCGTCGCGGGCTTCGACGCGGGACGCGCACCACCGCCACCGCCGCCACCGCCCTGGGGCGCACGCTGCGGCGGCGCGCTGCGACGCTGCGGTGCGCCGCCGCCATCGTCGTCGCCCCCGCCCGACGGCCCGCCCATGCCCTGGCGCGAGCCGAGCAACTGCATCTCGCTGGCGATGATGTCGGTCGCCTGCTTCTCGATGCCGTCCTTGTCGTTGTACTTGCGGTAGACCAGGCGGCCCTCGATGTAGATCGGGCTGCCCTTCTTCACGTACTCGCCCACGATCTCGGCCAGGCGGTCGAAGAAGGTGACGCGGTGCCACTGGGTCTCCTCGACCATCTCGCCGCTGTTGCGGTCCTTGCGCTTGCTCGTCGTGGCCACGCTCACGTTGGCGACGGCCTGGCCCGAAGGCAGGTAGCGGATTTCGGGGTCGCGGCCGCAGTTGCCGACGAGAATGACTTTGTTGACGGATGCCATGGCGATCTTCCTTGGATATGCGGTGATTATCTATGTGGCCTGGGCATCGTCGGCCAGGATCTCGACCGTCTTCGCCGCCCGGGGCGCGCGCATGGGCCACGCGACGGCCAGCCACACCGCCATCAAGGCGGCGCACACGCCGAACAGCCCCTGAATACCAACGTTCTTGGCCAGCCAGCCGCCGACCGCGCCGCCGGCAAAAAGTCCGAGCGACTGCAGCGTGTTGTACACCCCGAGCGCCGTGCCGCGCAGGTGCGCCGGCGCGATGCGCGACGCCATGCTGGGCTGGCTCGCCTCCAGCACGTTGAAGGCACAGAAAAACAGGAACAGCAGGACCGTCAGCGCGACCAGCCCCGGCTGCCCCGCCACGGCCAGGAAGCCGACCTGCACGAACAGCACGATGCCGATCGAGACCAGGAAGACCGCGCGCAGATAACCCCGCCGCTCGAGCGGGAAGAGCGTGAAGCCCATCACCAGGAAGGACGCCAGCACCGTCGGCAAGTAGACCTTCCAGTGCGCATCCTTCGCGAGTCCGGCCTGCACGAGCATCGCCGGCACCGCGACCCACATGGCCAGCTGGACCGCATACAGGATGAACACGCCCACGTCGAGCCGCAGCAGCGGCCCGTGGTTCAGCACGTCCGCCAGGCGTCCCCGGGGCGCATTGCGATGCTGCGCTGGCGCGGGCGGCGTCCACCACGCGACGATGACGATGCAGCCGAGCGCGAGCCCCCCCGTGATGGCGAAGAGGCCGGCGAGACCGATGCGCGCCGCCCCGGCCGGCGCCGCGACGAGCGACACCGCGAACATGAGCCCGATGCTCGCACCCACCAGGGCCATCGCCTTCGTGCGCACTTCGTCGCGCGTCTGGTCGGCCAGCAGCGCCGTGACGGCCGCCGATACCGCCCCCGCGCCCTGCAAGGCGCGACCCAGCATCAGCATCCACAAGCTGTCCGCCGCCGCCGCGACGAAGCTGCCGGCGGCAAAGATGACCAGGCCCAGAACGATGATGCGCTTGCGGCCGAACCGGTCGGACGCCATGCCGAACGGGATCTGCAGCAGGCCCTGCGTGAGTCCGTAGATGCCCATGGCCAGCCCGACCAGCGCCACGTCCGTTCCTCCCGGGTAGCGCGCCGCCTCCAGCGCGAAGACCGGCAGGACGAGGAACAGGCCGAGCATGCGGGACGCGAACACCGCCGCCAGCGAAGCGCTGGCACGGCGCTCCGTGGGCGTCATGCGGGTGGACGGCTGGGCGGCAGGGTCGGAGGAACGGTTCACCGGGAAAAAAGGGGAGACGAAGGCTGGGCAGCGGAAGGAGGCGAAGCAAGGGCCGCGCCGAAAGAATGCCGTCGGAGCCCAGCGCGCATTCTGCCTTCGCGCGGAAGGTGCCGTCCGGGCGCGCTCGCCGGACCGCACGCGACCGTCATCGTCGCGGCATGGCGCGAATGCCCGCCACCGGCCTATCATCGAGGGTTTCGCCCGGACCGCCCGTGACCCTCCCCACCGAAGGCAAGTACCTCGCCGATGCCCTCGGCCAGCGCATCAGCATCCGCGGCGCGCGCACGCACAACCTGAAGAACGTCGACCTCGACCTGCCGCGCAACCGGCTCGTCGTGATCACGGGCCTGTCGGGCTCGGGCAAGTCCTCCCTCGCCTTCGACACGCTCTACGCCGAGGGCCAGCGCCGCTACGTGGAGAGTCTCTCGGCCTATGCGCGGCAGTTCCTGCAGCTCATGGACAAGCCCGACGTCGACATGATCGAGGGCCTGTCCCCCGCGATCTCCATCGAGCAGAAGGCGACCTCGCACAATCCGCGCTCGACCGTGGGCACGGTCACCGAAATCCACGACTACCTGCGCCTGCTCTTCGCGCGCGCCGGCACGCCCTACTGCCCGACGCACGACGTGCCCCTGCAATCGCAGACCGTCTCGCAAATGGTCGACACGGTGCTGGCGCTGCCCGAGGACACGCGGCTGATGATCCTCGCGCCCGTCGCGCGCGAGCGCAAGGGCGAATTCACCGATCTCTTCGCCGAGATGCAGGGCCAGGGCTACGTGCGCTTCCGCGTGGGCGGCGAGGTCGTCGAGTTCGACAACCTTCCGAAGCTGAAGAAAACCGAGAAGCACGACATCGACGTGGTCGTCGACCGGCTGAAGGTCAAGGCCGAGGTGCAGCAGCGGCTGGCCGAGAGCTTCGAGGCCGCGCTGCGGCTGGCGGACGGCCGCGCGCTCGCCGTCCTGATGGACACGGGCGAGGAGCACTGGTTCAACGCGAAGTTCGCCTGCCCGATCTGCAACTACTCGCTCGCGGAGCTCGAGCCGCGCCTCTTCTCGTTCAACTCGCCGGTGGGCGCATGCCCGCGCTGCGACGGGCTCGGCACCATGGAGTTCTTCGATCCGCAGCGCGTCGTGGCCTTTCCCGAGCTGTCCCTCGCGAGCGGCGCGATCAAGGGGTGGGATCGGCGCAACGGCTACTACTTCAGCTTCGTCGAGAGCCTGGCGAAGCACTACAGGTTCAACGTCGAGACGCCGTTCCAGGATCTCGAACCCGACGTCATGCACGCGGTGCTGCACGGCTCGGGCGAGGACGAGATCAAGTTCTCGTACACGCTGGAATCGGGCGCATCGGCCGGCCGCAAGATCACGCGCAAGCACGCGTTCGAGGGCATCCTGCCCAACATGGAGCGGCGCTACCGCGAAACCGATTCGGCGGCCGTGCGCGAGGAGCTCGCGCGCTTTCGCAACCTGCAGCCGTGTCCCGACTGCGCGGGCACGCGGCTGCGCATCGAGGCGCGGCACGTGCGCGTGGGCGAAGGCGCTCAGGCGAAGGCGATCTACGAGATCGGCCGCATGACCCTGCGCGAGAGCCACGCGTATTTCGAGCAGGTGAAGCTCAAGGGCGCCAAGGCCGAGATCGCCGACAAGGTCGTGCGCGAGATCGGCGCGCGGCTGAAATTCCTGAACGATGTCGGGCTGAACTACCTCAGCCTCGAACGCAGCGCGGAGACGCTGTCCGGCGGCGAGGCGCAGCGCATCCGGCTGGCGTCGCAGATCGGTTCCGGCCTGACCGGCGTGATGTACGTGCTCGACGAACCGAGCATCGGCCTGCACCAGCGCGACAACGACCGGCTGATCGGCACGCTGCAGCACCTGCGCGACCTGGGCAACAGCGTGCTCGTCGTGGAGCACGACGAGGACATGGTGCGCGCCGCCGACTACGTCGTCGACATGGGCCCGGGCGCGGGCATCCACGGCGGCCACGTGGTCGCGCAGGGCACGCCGGCCGAGGTGGAGGCGAGCGATGCGTCGCTTACGGGCAGGTACCTCTCGCGCAAGCTCGAGATTCCCGTGCCGAAGAAGCGCCACCGCCTGGGCGAGATGGCCGATCCGCAGGTGCTGCGCATCGAAGGCGCACGCGGCAACAACCTGAAGGACGTGACGGTGGACATCCCCGTGGGCCTCTTCACCTGCGTGACGGGCGTCTCGGGCTCGGGCAAGTCGACGCTCGTGAACGACACGCTCTACGCGGCCGTCGCGCGTTCGCTCTACCGCGCCCACGAGGAGCCGGCGGCGCACGACACGATCGACGGCATCGAGCATTTCGACAAGGTCATCAACGTCGACCAGTCGCCCATCGGCCGCACGCCGCGCAGCAACCCGGCCACCTACACCGGCCTGTTCACGCCGCTGCGCGAGCTGATGTCGGAGACCAACCTCGCGAAGGAGCGCGGCTACGGCCCCGGCCGCTTCTCGTTCAACGTCGCGGGCGGCCGCTGCGAGGCGTGCCAGGGCGACGGCGTGGTCAAGGTCGAGATGCACTTCCTGCCCGATGTCTACGTCGCCTGCGACGTGTGCAAGGGCAAGCGCTACAACCGCGAGACGCTCGAGGTGCAGTGGAAGGGGCGCAACATCGCGCAGCTGCTCGACATGACGGTCGAGGACGCGCACGAGTTCCTGAAGCCGGTGCCGACGCTCGCGCGCAAGCTGCAGACGCTGCTCGACGTCGGGCTGTCGTACATCAAGCTCGGCCAGGCCGCCACCACCTTGTCGGGCGGCGAGGCGCAGCGCGTGAAACTCGCACTCGAACTGTCCAAGCGCGACACGGGCCGCACGCTCTACATCCTCGACGAGCCCACCACCGGCCTGCACTTCGCCGACATCGACCTGCTGCTGAAGGTGCTGCACCAGCTGCGCGACGCCGGCAACACCATCGTCGTGATCGAGCACAACCTCGACGTCATCAAGACGGCCGACTGGGTGATCGACATGGGTCCCGAAGGCGGCGACGGCGGCGGGACGGTCGTGGGCGCGGGGACGCCGGAGGACATCGCGGCGAATGCCGCGAGCCACACGGGGAAGTATCTGAAGCGGCTGCTCTGAAGCGGGCTACCTGGCGGCTTCGAGCATGTCGCGCGTGCGCAGCGCCTCGCGGCGCGCCGCATCGGCGAAATCCTCGCCCGACGAGGCGTACAGGATCGCGCGCGAGGAATTCACGACGATGGGCGCATCGGGCCGCCATCCGGCCTTCACCGTCGCCGCCGCATCGCCGCCCTGCGCGCCGACGCCCGGAATCAGCAGGGGCAGCGTAGGCGCGAGGGCACGCACCCGCTCGATCTCGTTCGGATAGGTCGCGCCGACCACCAGCCCCAGCTGTCCGTTCGTGTTCCACGGACCCTGCGCGAGCTTCGCGACGTGCTCGTACAGCAACGGTTGCCCTTCGATGGAGGCGAGGCGCTGGTTCTGCAGATCGTCGCCGCCAGGGTTCGAGGTGCGGCACAGCAGGAAGGCGCCCTTTCCTTCGTACTTGAGATAGGGCTGCACCGAATCGAAGCCCATGAAGGGCGAGAGCGTCACCGCATCGGCGCCGTAGCGCTCGAAAGCCTCTATCGCGTACTGCTGCGCCGTCGAGCCGATGTCGCCGCGCTTGGCGTCGAGGATCACCGGGACGTGCGGCGCGGCGCGGCGCATGTGTGCCATCAGCTTCTCGAGCTGGTCTTCCGCGCGATAGGCGGCGAAGTACGCGATCTGCGGCTTGAACGCGATCGTGCAGTCGGCCGTCGCGTCCACGATGCGGGCGCAGAAGTCGTAGATCTTCTTCGCGTCGTCCTTCAGGACGGAGGGAAAGCGCGAAGGCTCCGGGTCCAGCCCCACGCAGAGCATCGAGCCGTTGCGCTCCTGCGCCGTGCGCAGCATGTCGATGAAGGTCATGAACGCGCATTTTAATGAGGCCGCACAATACCGGACCCATGCAGTCCCTCACGCGCCGGCAGCTCGTCGTCCTCGTCCTCCTCACGCTCTCGTGGGGCATCAACTGGCCGGTGATGAAGGTCGGCGTGACCGACTACCCGCCGCTCACGTTCCGGGCGCTGTCGATCACGCTCGGCCTGCCCTTGCTTGCCGTGGCGCTCTGGGTGCTCAAGGTGCCGTTCCACCTGCCGCGCAGGCACTGGCGCGAGCTGACCTGGCTGGCCGTGACGAACATGTTCATCTGGCACATCTGCATCATCTTCGCGGTGCGGACGCTGTCGAGCGGACGTGCGGCCATCCTCGGCTACACCATGCCGATCTTCTCGGCCGTGATCGGCGCGCTCGTGTTCAACGCCGCCCTCTCCGCGCGCAGCTGGGCCGGCGTGGGCGCGGCGGCGCTGGGCGTGAGCCTCCTGCTGTGGCACGAGTTCACGCAGCTCGCGGGACAGCCGGTCGGCGTCGCGCTGGCGCTCTTCGCGGCCGCCGTGTGGGCGCTCGGCACGCACCTCATGCGCCGCACGCGCATCGACCTGCCGACGCTCACGCTGTCGTTCTGGATGACGGCGATGTCGGCCGTGGTGCTCTCCGTGCTCGCGTTCGTCTTCGAGCGCCACGAGTTCCGCTTGCCCGAGCCCGATGCGGCGGGCGCGCTCGCCTTCAACGTCGTCGTGATCTTCGGCTTCTCCAACGCCGCGTGGTTCTACCTCGCGCGCGGCCTGCCGCCCGTGGCTTCCACGCTCAGCGTGATGTTCATTCCGGTGCTGGGCGTCTTCAGCGGCGCGCTCTGGCTGCGCGAGCCGCTGCACTGGCAGGACTGGGCCGCCGTCGCGCTGATGGTCGTGGCCATCGCGTCCGTGCTGTGGCCTGCGCGCCGCTGACGCGCCAGCTCGACAGAAGCGCCTGCCGGCGCGCCGGATCTCTCCCAATCCCAGCTCCTCGGCTTAGGCATCCGGCCTAAGCCGCTTACGCCTGCGCCGCACGCCCACCTGCGTACTGCCCTAAGGACGGCAGGCGAGCGGCTTACCTGCGCGAAGCGTCGTCGCGGTGTCATCGATACATCGCCGAGACACCCGTCGCGGCGCTCGAAAAAACCGCCATGACTTCCCCCGCACATCCGCTTCGCGACCACAACGACTACACCCCGGCCTGGTCGTGCGCCTGCAGCACCACCTGCGGCCCGATCCTCGCGCGGGAAGCGAACGAAGCGGCAGGGGCCGGTGCCGGCGGCGCGAGGCCCGGCGACTACGCCACCAACCCCGCCGACAACGCCTACCGCTACGTCGCGCAGGCAGCAGCGGCCGACTCCGCGGGCGGCGTCGCGTCGCTCATGGCCGGCAGCAAGTGGAGCAGCCTCGACGCCGCGACCGCGAAGACGATCGTCACCTACTCGTTCGCCGATCCGCGCGCCTCCGTCTTCGGCTACAGGGACGCCGCCGACTTCGCCGGGACGCTCTCGGCGTTCTCGTCGAAGGACCAGGCCGTGGTGCGCGACGTGCTCGCGAAGATCGCCGCCGTGTGCAATGTCGAGTTCGTCGAGGTGGGCGACAACGCGGCCGAATGCGGCGTGCTGCGCTACGGCTATTCGCAGCAGCCCGAGACGATGAGCTACGCCGGCTATGCGTTCTACCCCTCCGTCTCCGCCGTGGGCGGCGACGTCTGGCTCGCGAGCTCGCAGGCCGGCGCCCAGTGGGACTTCTACCGCCCCAACCTCGTGCTGCACGAGACCCTGCACGCGCTGGGCCTGAAGCACCCCTTCGGCGGCGGCGACGTCCTGCCCACGTGCGAAGACATCATCGCCAACACCGTGATGAGCTACTCGCCGGTGGAGGGTTCGCGTTCGGGCCGGCTGTCGCACTACCCCGACGAGCCGATGGCCTACGACATCGCGGCGCTGCAGCATCTGTACGGGGCGTCGAGCGGCAATGCGGGCAACACCGTCTACAAGCTCGCGGCCGCGGAGTTCCAGGGCACGTTCCGCTCGATCTGGGATGCGGGCGGCATCGACACCTTCGACGCGAGCGGCGCCGCCCGCGCCGTGACGCTCGACCTCGCGGCCGGCGCCCGCAGCGACATCGGCACCATGGTCACCGCTTTCGCCGTGCAGGCGAACGGCGCGCGTGTCGGCGCGAAGTACACGGAGACGGTGAGCATCGCGGCGAACGCGATCATCGAAAACGCGGTGGGGGGCACCTTGAGCGACGTCCTCTTCGGCAACGGCGCGGCCAACGCGCTCTCGGGCGGCGCCGGCGACGACAGGCTGCAGGGCCGCGGCGGCGACGACCGGCTCGACGGCGGCGCCGGCCTGGACACCGCGGTGTACGCGACGGCGCGAGCGAACTACGAAGTGGTCCGCGTGGGCACCGGCTTCAATGTGCTCGACCGTTCGGGCGTCGAAGGCAAGGACACGCTGGCCGGCATCGAGCGCATCCGCTTCGCCGACGGCGGCCTGGCGCTGGACCTCGACGGCAACGCGGGCGTGGTCGCCAAGGCGCTCGGCCTCGTGTTCGGCGCGGCGGGCGTCGCGAACGCGAGCCTCGTGGGCTCCAGCCTCGCCTCGCTCGACGGCGGCATGTCGGCGGCGGACCTGATGCAGTCCGCGCTGAACCTGAAGCTCGGGGGCGCATCGAACGGCGCGATGGTGGACCTGATTTGCACCCGCCTGCTCGGGACGCCGCCTTCGGCGGAGCTGCACAACGCTTTGACTGGCCTGCTCGACAGCGGGGCAGTGACGCAGGGACAGCTCGGCGTGGTCGCGTCGAACCTGCCGATGAATGCGGAGCAAATCGGGCTGGTGGGTCTGGCGGAGACGGGGCTGGCGTTCGCCGTCTGAAATCCGGGAGCCCTGGGTCCCCCCTTCGCGGGGACGACGGGCAGAGGTCTCGTCAGCGCTTGGCCGCGGCCTGGTAGAGCCCGCGCACGCGCGGCACGTTCTGCTCCAGCCGCTGGATGCGATCCGGCCCCGTCGGGTGCGTCGACAGGAAGCCGGGGCCGCCGCTGCCGCCGCCGGCCTCGGCCATCTTCTTCCACAGCGTGACCGACGCATCGGGGTTGTAGCCGCCACGCGCGGCCAGCTCCAGCCCCACGAGATCGGCCTCGATCTCGTCGTCGCGGCTGAACTTCAGCGTGAGCAATTGCGTCCCGACGTTGGCGGCCAGGTCGCCCAGCTGGCCGAGCCCAAACAACTGCGCGGCAATCGACAGGCCCGCGCCCGTCGCCTGGCTCTTCGCGATGCGCGCCCGCGCATGCTCGCGCAGCGCGTGCGCCATCTCGTGGCCCATCACCATCGCGGACTCGTCGTCGGTCAGCTTGAGTTTCTCGAGGATGCCGGTGAAGAAGGCGATCTTGCCGCCGGGCATGCAGAACGCATTGATCGACGCGTTCCCGATGAGGTTCACCTCCCAGCGCCACTGCGACGCGCGGTCGTTCCAGCGCGCCGTCTGCGGGATGAGGCGCGTCGCGATGGAGCGCAGGCGCTGCAATTGCGGATGGCCCTCCGGCGCGAGCGCGCGCTTCGCCCGCGCCTGCTCGAGCAGTTGCCCGTATTGCTGCACCGCGGCCTGCTCGAGCTCCTTCGCCGGCACCAGGCCGCGCAGGCGCGACGGGTCGCCGACGTTGACCTGCGCCAGCACCGGCGTGGCCGCCGCGGCGCCGGCCGCCAGCAAAAATCCACGACGCGGCATCCACGACGATGTCTTGAGTTCGCACAAGCGGCACATATGGGACGAATAATAGCGAGCAACCCACCCAGCCATGTCAGACTCAGCCGCAATCGATCCCCGGAACGAATCTCCACGCAAGCCGACCTGGGCCGAAACGGTCCGTGTCTATTTCGAGCCCGCCTCGCTGCGCATGCTGGCGCTCGGATTCGCCGCCGGGCTGCCGCTGCTTCTGGTCCTGGGCACGCTCAGCTTCCGCCTGCGCGAGGCCGGCATCGACCGCACCACCATCGGCTACCTGTCCTGGGTGGGACTCGCCTACGGCATCAAGTGGACGTGGGCCCCGCTCGTCGACCGGCTGCGGATTCCGCTGCTCACGCGCGCGCTCGGGCGGCGGCGCAGCTGGCTGCTGCTGGCGCAGGCCGTGATCATCGCGGGCATCGTGGGCATGGCGCTCGTCGATCCCAAGGCCTCGCTCGATCCCCTCGTGTGGTGCGCGGTGATCGTGGCCTTCGGCTCGGCCACGCAGGACATCGCGCTCGACGCCTTCCGCATCGAGTCCGCCGACACGTCGCGGCAGGGCGCGCTCGCCGCGTCGTACCAGACCGGCTATCGCCTCGCCATGATCTGGGCCGGCGCCGGCGTGCTCTGGATCGCCGCGAAGTCCGAAGTGGCGGACGTCGCGGCCTATCAGCATGGCGCATGGCAGACCGCCTACCTCGCGATGGCCGCGTCGATGCTCGTGGGCGTCGTCACCGTGCTCTTCTCGCCCGAGCCGCGCGCACGCGAGACGGCGCCGGCGAAGAACTTCGCACAGTGGCTGCGCACCGCGCTCGTGGATCCTTTCGCCGACTTCATGCGGCGCTACGGCTGGCAGGCCGCGCTGATCCTCGCGCTGATCGCGGTCTACCGCATCAGCGACGTCGTGATGGGCATCATGGCGAATCCGTTCTACGTGGACATGGGCTACACCAAGGCGGAAGTCGCGACGGTCAGCAAGTTCTACGGCGTGGTCATGACGCTCGTCGGCGCATTCGTCGGCGGCGCGATGTCGATGCGCCTGGGCATCATGCGCACGCTCATGCTCGGCGCGATCCTGAGCGCGGCGAGCAACCTGCTGTTCGCCTGGCTCGCCGGGCGCGGGCACGACCTCACGTCGCTCATCTTCGTGATTTCGGCCGACAACCTGTCCAGCGGCATCGCGTCGGCGGCGTTCGTTGCGTATCTCTCGAGCCTGACGAACATCGAATACTCGGCGACGCAGTACGCGCTCTTCAGCTCGATGATGCTGCTGCTGCCGAAGTGGCTCGCAGGCTTCTCGGGCAAGTTCGTCGACGTTTACGGCTACAGCACGTTCTTCACGTCCACGGCGCTGCTGGGCGTGCCGGTGCTGCTGCTGGTATGGCTGGCTACGCGCGTGGTGCCGGCTCGTTCGACGCCTTCGGCGAAGGACGGATAAGCGCCGCGGCGAGCTCGCCGCGGCGGACCTTTCCCAGCGCGGTCTTCGGCAGCGCATCGACGAAGTGCCAGTGGCGCGGATGCTTGAAGCGCGCGAGGCGGCCGTCGAGGTGGCCCCGCAATTCGCTCTCGTTCGCGGGCGAACCCAGGACCACGGCCACTGCGACCGCCTCGCCCCATCGTGCGTCGGGAACGCCGAACGCGGCGCATTCCGCGACGCTCGGATGCCCCGACAGCACCTGTTCGATTTCCATCGGATGGATGTTCTCGCCGCCCGAGATGATGAGCTCCTTCGCGCGGCCGACGATGGTGTAGCTGCCGTCCGCGGCACGCGTCGCGAGGTCGCCGGTACGAAACCAGCCATCGCCGTCGAGCGCGGGTATGTCGGGCCAGTAGCGCGCAACGATGTTCGCGCCGCGCAGCATGATTTCGCCCGCGACGCCCGGCTCGCCCACCTCCTTCACCTCCCCCGGCCTGCCCGCCTCGACCAGGCGCGCCTCGACGCCCTGCGCTGTCCAGCCGCACGATCCCGCGTGCGTGAAGGCGTGCTCGGGCGGCAGCGCGATGGAGAAGGGGCCGGTCTCGGTCGCGCCGTAGACGTTGCACACCGGGACCTTGCGCGCGTGGATCGCATCGACGATTTCGCGCGGGATGACACTCGAGCCTGCCCACATCGCGCGCAGGCTGGACAGGTCGGTCGCCGCCCACGCGGGATGCTCGATCAAGGCCTTCATCGTCGCGGGCACCTGCAGCGTGAGGGTCGGGCGCTCGTCCGCGATGCAGGCGAGCACGTCGTCCGGCGAGAACCGGGGATGCAGGATCACGGTCGCGCCCGCGTACAAGGCGGGCAAGGTCTGGATGCACAGGCCACCCACGTGAAAGAGCGGCAGGACGGTCAGAACGACGTCGCCCGGCGTGATCGCCTGCGCGTGCGCCGCGATGCGCATGTTGGCGAGCAGGTTGGCCTGCGTATGCACCGCGACCCGGGGTCCGCCCGTGGTGCCGGAGGTCTGCACGAGCAGCACGGGCGATGTGGGCGCTGCGAGCCGCGGCGCCGGGGCGGAGGACTCGGCCATCAGCTCGACGGCGGCAATGCACGGGATCGACCGCCGCCGAGCCAGCGGCGCCGCCGCATCGCCGAAGCCCTCGCCATGCACCAGCACGCACGGCGAGCACGCATCGAGAAGGCGCTGCCATTCGGCCTCTGACAGGCGGAAATTCATCGGGAGCCATGCCGCGCCGATGCGCGCAAGCGCGAACAGCAGCACGACCTGCGCGACGTCGTTCGCGCCGAGCCAGGCCACGCGGTCGCCGGGCCGCACGCCCCACTGCGCATGCAGGAGCGCGGCCGCGGCGTCGACGCGCGCTTCGAGCGCCGCGAACGTGAGCGAGCCGGCCGCGCCGCGCAAGGCGACGGCGCCGGGCATCGCCGTCGCTTGCGCCGCCGGCACCTCGTCGAGCGTGCGCGCATCGCCTGGATTCACTTCGCCCATTTACCTAACTTTACCCCCGCGACAAGCGGGCTCTCGCTGCCGCCCGCACGATCTCCCCCAACGATGCTTCACATGAGTACCATTGCCACGATGCAGCAACTGTTGATGATCGAGGACGACGCGCGCCTCGCGCAGATGGTGGGCGAATACCTTGAACGTTCGGGCTTCGGTGTGACACATGCGCTCGACGGGAAGGCCGGCCTCGCGGTGCTGCAGGACCCGCCCGTGGGCGCGACGCCCGACCTCGTCATCCTCGACCTGATGCTGCCCGACGTCGACGGCCTCGAAGTGTGCCGTCGCGTGCGCGCGCTGCCCGGCGAGGCGGGCAAGGTGCCCGTGCTGATGCTCACGGCCAAGGGCGATCCGATGGACCGCATCGTCGGCCTGGAGATCGGCGCCGACGATTACCTGCCCAAGCCCTTCGAGCCGCGCGAGCTGCTCGCGCGCATCCGCGCGATCCTGCGCCGGCGCGGCGACGGCGCGCCGCCCGCGGCGAAGACGATCCGCTTCGGCTCGCTCGAGATCGACCGCGACGCGCGCACGGTGACCGTGGCGGGCAAGCCCGCCGATCTCACGTCGTATCAATTCGACCTGCTCGTGGTGCTCGCCGAGCGCGCGGGCCGCGTGCTCACGCGCGACCAGATCATGGAGGCCGTGCGCGGCCGCGAGCTCGAAGCGTTCGACCGCTCGATCGACGTCCACATGGGCCGCATCCGCGCGGCGATCGAGGAAGATGCGAAGAACCCCAAGCGCATCCTCACCGTCCGCGGCGTCGGCTACGTCTTCGCCAAACAGCAAGATTAAGGGAATGGGCCCCCACGCTCCCCGCTTCGCGAGGTTCGCTGCCCCCCGAGGGGGCTGGCCCGCCTTGGGGCGGCCCGGCGGCGGGCCATGACGCCCTGGGCCGCCCGCTGGCGGTTTCCGCTCTCCCTGCGCATCTGGCTCGCGGTCGTCTGCACGATCTTCGTGCTCACCTTCATCTTCGGCTGGGTGCTGCGCGAGCAGCGCGAACGCGACCGCGAGCAGACGCCGCCGCGCCAGGTCGTGCTTCGCACGGAGGACGGCGAGGTGCTGGGCGAAGCCGCGGTGCGGCCGGTGCGCGTGCCCGGCCAGGGCTTCGAATTCCAGGTGCCGACGAAGGACGGCAAGACCGTCGTCGTGCAGTTCTCCGCGCGTCAACGCGCGCCGGGCGAGACCGCCCAGCGGCGCGCCGGCAGCCGCGGCAGCGCTTTCGGCGGCCCCTGGGATCCGTGGTGGATGCTCGGCGTGATCGCCATCGCCGTGGCCATCGGCAGCTACCCCATCGTGCGCCGCATCACCAAGCGCCTCGACACCCTGCGCAGCGGCGTGGAGCGCTGGGGCGAAGGCGACCTGGCCGTACGGCTCGACGTATCGGGCAACGACGAGATCGCCTTCCTGGCCCAGCGCTTCAACCATTCGGCCGAGCGCATCGAGACGCTGCTGAAGACGCACAAGTCGCTGCTCGCCAATGCATCGCACGAGCTGCGCTCGCCGCTCGCGCGCATCCGCATGGGCCTCGAGCTCATGACGCCGGAGCCGTCGGCGAGCACGCGCAACGAGATCACGCGCAACATCGCCGAACTCGACCAGCTGATCGACGAGATCCTGCTGGCGAGTCGGCTCGACGCGAGCGAGCCGGACGTCGGTACCGTCGAGCCGGTCGACCTCACCGGGCTCGCGGCCGAGGAATGCGCGCGCTCCGGGGCCGAACTGCAGACGCCCGACGGCGCCGCGCCCGTCGTCGTGCCGGGCGTCTCGCGCCTGCTGCGCCGGGCCTTGCGCAATCTTCTCGAGAACGCGCGTCGCTACAGCGACGGCCCGGTCACGCTGCAGCTCGGCCGTGAAGGCGCCTACGCAGTCATTCGCGTGGCCGACCGCGGACCGGGCGTGCCCGCGGCGGAGCGCGAGCGCATCTTCGAGCCGTTCTATCGACTGAGCGGCGCGAGCGAGCGCGAAGGAGGGGTGGGCCTCGGGCTGGCACTCGTCCGCTCGATCACGCATCGCCACGGCGGCACCGTTCACTGCGAGGAAAACCCTGGGGGCGGCGCGCGATTCGTGCTCCGGCTGCCGTCGTGACCAGTTGTAAATGCGTGTAAAAGATTCGCGCGGAAGCCGTCATTCGTGGCGGACAACGCTTCAGATTCAGCCTGAAGCGTTCATATTTCGCGGCCGCGTTGTCGGCAGGGGGATGAAATCCGCCGCACTCCCGACTAAAGTTGCTCCCACGCTGTCACAACAACAAAGCAAGCCAACAGACTCGAAGAATCCGACTCCCAACGACGTCCTTCCAAGGACTTGATACAGCCGCCGCGAGGTGGCTGTTTTTTTTGACCCGCGCCGATCACCCGCGGCGACTGGGCGTTTCGGCGGAAAGCAGCGCGTCCACACGCTGCGGCGCGATGTCGTTCAGGCAACGAAGATGCCCGAGCGGGCATTCGCGTTCGAAGCAGGGCGCGCAATCGAGCGGCGGCGCGTAGGCCGGATCCTCCTTCAGCCAGACCACGCTTGCGAGCGCATTGAGCGGCGGCGTGTGCAGCGGACTCGACGAGCCGAAGAGCGCGACCTGCCGCACGCCGAGCGCCGCGCCGACGTGCATCAGGCCCGAGTCGTTGCTGACGATCGCGCGCGCACCCGCGATCAGCGCGAAGGCTTCTTCGAGCGAGGTGCGTCCGGCGAGCACGAGGCATCTGCCGGGCGCATGCGCGGCGATTTCGTCGCACAGCGCCGCCTCCTTGCCTGAGCCGAGCAAGACGACGGGTGCGTCGAGCCGAAGCGCCAGGTCGCCATAGTGTCGCGAGGGCCAGCGCTTCGCCGGGCCGTATTCGGCGCCGGGGGCGAAGACGTAGTAGCCCGCCTCGTTCAGCGCGTGCTTGCGCAGCGCCTGCTCGATCTCTTCCGCGCGCGAAACGAGCCGGGGCCGGTCCGACTCGATGCCGGCTTCGCCGCTCAATGCCGAATAGAACGCCACCATAGGCGGCCTGGTCTTCGGATTCTTCAGCCGGTGCGTGAGCAGGCCCACGCGCGCTTCGCCGAGATAGCCCACGCGCTTCGGAATTCCCGCGAGCATCGGCAGCAGCGCGCTCTTCATCGAGTTGGGCAGAACGTAGGCGGTGTCGAACTTCCCGCTCAGTTCGCGGCCGAGCGTCCGGCGCGCCCGCAGCTGCAGCCCGCCATGCGCAAAAGGAAACTCGATGACATCCGCCACATGCGGCATCGCGCGGTACACCGGCGCGACCCAGGGAAGCGCACCCACGGTCAATCGCTCGCCGCGCGCCGCGAGGCGGCGCATGAGCGGCTCGGTCATGACCGCATCGCCGATCCACTGGGGGGCGATGACGAGGGAGTGCCCGAGGGCGTGCGGGGCTTTCATGTCTTTCCCGCAGGCCGCTTCGGGAGTGGGTCAATGACCACCGTCGAAGTGCTCGCCCTCTTTCAGCTTGTAGACAGTCCCGCAGTACGCGCACTTCGCCTCGCCCGTGCCCGCCACGTCGAGGAAGATCCGCGGATGGCCGTTCCAGAGCTTCATGCCGGCGATGGGACTCGGGCAGAACACGCCGCCGTTGGCGTTGAGGTCCTTCGCGAGCAGCTCGACGACGGACGCCTTGCGGTCGGTGGCGCTCATACCTTGGTCAGCCACTCGGCGTATTTCGGGTTGCGGCCGTTCACGATGTCGAAGAACGCGTTCTGGATCTTCTCGGTGATCGGGCCGCGGCGGCCGATGCCGATCTCGATGCGGTCGAGCTCGCGGATCGGCGTCACTTCGGCGGCGGTGCCGGTGAAGAACGCCTCGTCGGCGATGTACACCTCGTCGCGCGTGATGCGCTTCTGCACGATCTCGAGGCCCAGATCGCGGGCGATTGCGAAGACGGTGTTGCGCGTGATGCCGTTGAGCGCGCCGGCCGACAGGTCGGGCGTGTAGATCACGCCGTTCTTCACGATGAAGACGTTCTCGCCCGCGCCTTCGGACACGAAGCCCGAGCTGTCGAGCAGCAGCGCCTCGTCGTAGCCGTCGTCCAGCGCCTCCATGTTCGCGAGGATCGAGTTGCTGTAGTTCGACACGGCCTTGGCCTGCGTCATCGTGATGTTCACGTGGTGGCGCGTGTAGCTCGAGGTCTTGACCCGAATGCCGTTCTTCAGGCCCTCCTCGCCAAGGTACGCGCCCCAGGCCCAGGCGGCGATCATCACGTGGATCTGGTTGCCCTTGGGACTCACGCCGAGCTTCTGCGAGCCGATCCACGCGAGCGGACGGATGTAGCAGCTCTCGAGCTTGTTGACGCGGACGACTTCGCGCGTCGCCTCGTTCAACTGCTCCTTCGAGAACGGCAGCGGCATGCGCAGGATCTTCGCGCTGTTGGCGAAGCGCTCGGTGTGGTCGTGCATGCGGAAGACCGCGGTGCCATCGACGGTGTCGTAGGCACGGACGCCTTCGAACACGCCGCAGCCGTAGTGCAGCGTATGGGTGAGCACGTGGATCTTGGCGTCGCGCCAGTCGACGAGCTCGCCGTCCATCCAGATCTTGCCGTCACGGTCGGCCATCGAGGGAGCTGCGGGGCTCATGGGGTGTCCTTTGGAGGGAAGAGTACAGCGAAGCTCTCGATTTTACTGGGCGGTCTCCGGGGGCCGATAAAGGGTCCACTTGACGAGCTTGCCGTCGGCGAATTCGCAGGTCACGTGCGATTGGCCGTTGTCGGTCCAGCGAAAGACCTCGGGCTGGGCGTCCTTCTCGGACAACTGCTCGCCGATCGCGCGCGTCAGGGCCATGACGTGCAGCAGGTTGACGCCGGGTTTGAGGACCGCGTTGAGCATGACGGCGCTGTCGGTGTAGCCGATGGGGCGGCCGGAGGCGCGCTGCATGACCTTCATCATCCGGGTGAAGTGCAGCAGCATCCACATGACGATGCCGCCCGTCACCAGGGCGACGCCGGACCACCCATACGACTGATAGCCCACCACGACGGCGACGACGCCGAGGATGGGAACGACGATGTTGCGGAAATTCATGGCCCGCATTGTCCTCGCCCGGCGGACCGTCGCGCTGCGGCGACTGCGTAGGCCACTCGACTTACATCAGCGTCCGCAGCACGTCCAGGGCTTCGTCGATCCGTTCGACGGGGTGGATCGCCAGGCCTTCGAGTTCGCGCGGCGATCCCTTGGGCGCATTGGCCTTGGGCACGATGGCGATGGAGAAGCCGAGCTTGGCGGCTTCCCGCAGGCGCTCCTGGCCCCGGGGCGCGGGCCGGACCTCGCCGGCGAGCCCGACCTCGCCGAAGGCAATGAAGCCCTTGGGCAGCGGCCGCCCCTTCAGCGACGACGCGATGGCCAGCATCACCGCGAGGTCGGCCGCGGGCTCGCTGATGCGCACGCCGCCGACGGCATTGACGAACACGTCCTGGTCCATGCAGGCCACGCCCGCATGGCGGTGCAGCACGGCCAGCAGCATGGCGAGGCGGTCGCGGTCGAGGCCGACGGACAGCCGCCGCGGGCTCGGTCCGCCGCTGTCGACGAGCGCCTGGATCTCCACCAGCATCGGCCGCGTGCCCTCCAGCGTGACGAGCACGCAGCTGCCCGGCACGGGCTCGGTGTGCTGCGAGAGGAAGATCGCGCTCGGGTTCGCGACGCCCTTCAGGCCGCGCTCGGTCATCGCGAAGACCCCGATCTCGTTGACGGCGCCGAAACGGTTCTTGATGGCGCGCACGAGGCGGAAGCTCGAATGCGTGTCGCCTTCGAAGTAGAGCACGGTGTCGACCATGTGCTCCAGCACGCGCGGGCCGGCGAGCGCGCCCTCTTTCGTGACGTGACCCACGAGGATGATGCAGGTGCCGCCGGCCTTGGCCGCGCGCGTGAGGTGCGCCGCGCATTCGCGCACCTGCGCGACGCTGCCGGGGGCGGAAGTGAGCTGGTCGGAGTAGACGGTCTGGATGGAGTCGATCACCGCGACGGCGGGTTGCTGCGCGGCGATCGTGGAGAGGATTTTCTCGAGCTGGATTTCGGCGAGCACCTGGACCTGCGAGTTGTCGAGGCCGAGCCTTCGCGATCTGAGCGCCACTTGCGCGCCGCTCTCTTCGCCGGTGACGTAGAGCGTCGGCACGCCGGCGCGCTGCAGGCCGTCGAGCGCCTGCAGGAGCAGCGTCGATTTCCCGATGCCGGGGTCGCCGCCGATCAGCACGACGCCGCCTTCGACGATGCCGCCGCCGAGCACCCGGTCGAGTTCGCCCTGGCCCGTGGGCGTGCGCGCGACGTCGGCGGCTTCGATGTCGGCGAGGACCGCGACGGCCGAGGCCGGCGCGAGCGAGGCGAAACGGTTGCGCTGCGGGCCCGCGGCTTCGCTCACGGATTCGATGAGGGTGTTCCACGCGCCGCACTGGGGGCACTTGCCCTGCCATTTGGCGGAGATGCCGCCGCATTCGGTGCAGGTGTAGGCGGGCTTGTCTTTGGCCATGGGCGGGAGTGTAGGCGGGGTGCGAAGCCTGCCTTGCCGGGCCGCCGTTCCCCGAATGGCCCCCGCAGGGCCCTCAGCGTCCGCTATGCGGAGGTCTTGATCGGCGGATCGCAATCATTTAACATGTTAAATACCCACCGCCCATGGCCACTACCTTCACCCACCGCAACCTCGCGCGCCTGCTCTTGCAGGCGCGCGAGTCGGTCATGGCCCACACGCGGCCGGGGTTGCGCGAGCACGGGCTGTCCGACCAGCAATGGCGCGTGCTGCGCGTCCTGGGGGAGCACGGCACGGTGGAAGTGGGCCGCGTGGCGAGGGAGGCCTTCATCCTCGGCCCCAGCCTCACCGGCGTGCTGGCGCGCATGGAGCGCGACGGGCTCGTGCGCCGGGAACGCGATCCCGCCGACCAGCGCCGCACCGTCGTCGAGGCCACGGCCAAGGGCCGCAGGCTGGTCGACCGGCTGTCGCATACCGTCGCTGCGCATTACGAATGGCTGGAGACCTCGCTCGGCAAGGACAAGCTTTCGCAGCTCTACGGGCTGCTCGACGAACTCATCGCGCTGGAGGCTCCGTGAGCCCCGGCGCCCTCATCAACAGCAACGATTGACGAGACACCCATGCGCATCGAACACCTCATCGACGGCAAGTCCGTCCCCGGCACCGACTACCTCGAGACGGTCAACCCCGCGACGCAGGAGACCCTGGCCGAAGTCGCCTCCGGCGGCGAAGCGGAAGTGAATGCGGCCGTGGCCGCTGCCAAGGCCGCGTTTCCGAAGTGGGCCGGCCTGCCCGCGCCGCAGCGCGCGAAGCTCGTTCGCAAGCTCGGCGACCTGATCGCCGCGCACGTGCCCGAGCTCTCGCAGACCGAGACCAACGACACGGGACAGGTCATCGCGCAGACGGGCAAGCAGCTCGTGCCGCGCGCGGCCGACAATTTCTATTACTTCGCCGAGATGTGCGTGCGCGTGGACGGCCACACCTATCCCACCGAGACGCACCTGAACTACACGCTGTTTCACCCCGTCGGCGTGTGCGCGCTGATCTCGCCGTGGAACGTGCCGTTCATGACGTCCACTTGGAAGGTCGCGCCCTGCCTCGCCTTCGGCAACACGGCGGTGCTGAAGATGAGCGAGCTGTCGCCGCTCACGGCCGCGCGCCTCGGCGAGCTCGCGATGGAGGCCGGCATTCCGCCGGGCGTGCTGAACATCGTGCATGGCTATGGCAGACAGGCCGGCGAGCCGCTCGTGCGTCACAAGGACGTGCGCGCGATCTCGTTCACCGGTTCCACCGCCACGGGCAACCGCATCGTGCGCGAAGCGGGGCTGAAGAAGTTCAGCATGGAGCTCGGCGGCAAGTCGCCTTTCGTGATCTTCGACGACGCCGACCTCGACCGCGCGCTCGACGCCGCCGTGTTCATGATCTTCTCGAACAACGGCGAGCGTTGCACGGCCGGCAGCCGCATCCTCGTGCAGAAGTCGATCTACGCGGACTTCGCGCAGAAGTTCACGGCGCGCGCGAAGAAGATCGCCGTGGGCGATCCGCTCGACGAGAAGACCATCATCGGCCCGCTGATCTCGCAGGCGCACCTCGCGAAGGTGCGCAGCTATATCGAGGCGGGCGTGAAGGAAGGCGCGACGATGCTGTGCGGCGGGCTCGACGTGCCGGCACTCCCGGATCGCGTGAAGAAGGGCAATTACGTCGTGCCCACCGTCTTCGCCGACGTCGACAACCGCATGAAGATCGCGCAGGACGAAATCTTCGGTCCGGTCGCCTGCCTGATCCCCTTCGAGGACGAGGCCGACGCGGTGCGCATCGCCAACGACATCCAGTACGGCCTGTCGAGCTACGTCTTCACCGAGAACATCGGCCGCGCGCACCGCGTCGCCGCGCAGATCGAGGCCGGCATGTGCTTCGTGAACAGCCAGAACGTGCGCGACCTGCGCCAGCCTTTCGGCGGCACCAAGGCTTCCGGCACGGGACGCGAAGGCGGGACGTGGAGCTACGAAGTGTTCCTGGAGCCGAAGAACGTCGCGGTGTCCCTCGGGTCGCATCACATTCCGCACTGGGGTGTCTGACCGTGGGCCAGCTCGCGCTCGCCGCCAAGATCACGCACGTCCCGTCGATGTACCTGTCGGAGTTCCCGGGGCCGAACTTCGGGTGCCGGGATGCGGCGATCAACGGCCACAGGGAGATCGACCGCCGCTGCCGCGCGCTCGGCGTCGACACGCTCGTCGTGTTCGACGTGCATTGGCAGGTGAACAGCGAATACCACATCAACTGCGCGCCGAAGTTCGAGGGCGTGTACACGAGCAACGAGCTGCCTCACTTCATCAAGAACCTGCCGTATGCGTATCCGGGCAATGCGGCGCTCGGCCACATGATCGCGGAGGTCGCGAACGAGATGGGCGTGAAGACGCGCGCGCATTCGGACACGACGCTGGAGCTGGAGTACGGCACGCTCGTCCCCATGCGCTACATGAACGCGGACCGGCACTACAAGGTGATCTGCGTGAGCGCATGGTGCGACTGGCATGACCTCGCCGAAAGCGGGCGCTTCGGCCTCGCCGTGCGGCGCGCGATCGAAGAGCGTTACGACGGCACGGTCGCGGTGTTCGCGAGCGGGTCGCTTTCGCACCACTTCGCGGACAACGGCCGCGCGCCGGAGTTCATGCACAAGGTCTACGACCCGTTCCTGGAGCAGGTGGACCGGCAGGTGCTGCAACTGTGGGAGCGCGGCGACTGGAAGACCTTCATCGGCATGCTGCCCATGTACGCCGAGAAGTGCTGGGGCGAGGGCGACATGCACGACACGGCGATGCTCCTGGGCCTGCTCGGCTGGGACCGCTACGAGGCGCCCGCCGAAGTTCTCACCCCGTATTTCGGCAGTTCCGGAACGGGCCAGATCAACGCGGTGTTCCCCGTGACGCCGCTTTCCTGAAGACGATAGAGCCATGCCCCACTGCGTCATCCTCTACACCCCCAATGTCGACAAGCTGACCGACATGACGGCGCTGTGCCGCACGGTCGCGGACGCCATGCTCACCGTGCGCGACGAAGCCGGCAAGCAGGTGTTTCCCACCGGCGGCACGCGCGTGCTCGCCTATCCGGCGACGCACTACGCCGTGGCCGACGGCAAGGGCGACTACGCATTCGTGTACCTCAACGTGCGCATGGCCGGCGGCCGCAGCGCCGAGGTGAAGCAGAATGCGGGGGACACGCTGTTCACCGCCGTCAAAGAGCATTTCGCGCCGATGTTCGAGCAGAGCCTGATCGGCATCACGCTGCAGGTCGACGAGAGCCCGGGGCAGGTCTACGACGGCAAGCACAGCACGCTGCACCCATTGTTCAACAAGACCTGAACGCACACCGAGGAAACGACATGCAAACGCCCGTGAACACGTTCAAGCAAGCGCTAGCCGCGAAGCAGCCGCAGATCGGCTTCTGGATGGGCCTCGGAAGCTCCATCGTCGCCGAGATCGCCGCCGGCGCCGGCTTCGACTGGGTGCTGATCGACGGCGAGCATTCGCCCAACGATCTCAACAGCATCCTGCACCAGGCCCAGGCCGTCGCGGCGTATCCCGGCACGCATTCCGTCGCGCGCATTCCGATGGGCCACGGCCACGTGGGCCAGGCGCTCATCAAGCAGTACCTCGACCTCGGCGTGCAGACGCTGCTGGTCCCGATGGTCGACACGCCCGAGCAGGCGAAGGAAATCGTGCGCTCGATGCGCTACCCGCCCGAGGGCGTGCGCGGCATCGGCGGCGCGCGCGGCTCGCGCTGGGGGCGCTACACCGATTACCCGAAGGCCGCGAACGGCCAGGTGTGCCTGCTCGCGCAGGTCGAGACGCGCGAGGCGCTGGCCAACATCGAAGCGATCGCGGAGATCGACGGGGTCGACGGCGTCTTCATCGGACCGGGCGACCTGTCCGCGTCGTTCGGCCACATCGGCAACCCCGGACACGCGGAGATGCAGGCGGCCATCGAAGACGGCATTCGCCGCATCGTGAAGACGGGCAAGGCGCCCGGCATCCTGACGCAGGACATCACGCAGGCCAAGCGCTATCTCGAACTGGGCGCGCTGTTCGTGGCCGTGGGCACCGACCACCAGGTGATGTGGCGGGGCGCGGCGCAGCTCGCCAAGACCTTCAAGCCCGAGGTCGTTCAGTGAACTCGCAAGGCCGCTTCCACGCTGACGAGTGGCAAGCGCGCGTGCAGCTGGCCGCGTGCTATCGCGTGTTCGACATGCTCGGCTGGACCGAGATGATCTACAACCACATCACCGTGCGCCTGCCCGCGTCGGCGACGGACGGCAGGAAGCAGTACCTCATCAACCCCTTCGGCCTGCACTACAGCGAGGTGACGGCGAGCAATCTGCTGAAGATCGACACGGCCGGCAAGAAGCTCGACGACAACCCGCATCCCGTCAACCCTGCCGGCTTCACGGTGCATTCGGCCATCCACGAGGCGATCGCGGACGCGCATTGCGTGATGCACACGCACACGACGGCCGGGCTCGCGGTCGCCTGCACGAAGACCGGCCTCGCGCAGAACAACTTCTACTCGGCGCAACTGCACGGGCTCGTCGCGTATCACGACTTCGAGGGCATCACGATCCATGCGGAAGAGGCGCCGCGCCTCCTGAAGAACATCGGCGAGAAGCCCGTGGTGATCCTGCGCAACCATGGCCTGCTGTCCTGGGCGCCGACGCTGCCGCTCGCGTTCGCGCGCCTGTGGACGCTGCAGCGCGCGTGCGAGGTGCAGGTGATGCAGGCGGCGCTCGGGCCGGCGATCGACATCCCGGAGCCGGTCGCGCGGAAGACGACCGAGGACTCGTTCCAGTTCGACGCCCGCTTCGGCGGCGGCCGCGACGTCTTCGATGCGATGACGCGGCTCGTGGATCGTCGCGATCCGTCCTACAAGCAATGAAAGCCTGCATCTACGGCGCGGGGGCCATCGGCGGATGGATCGGCGCGCGCCTCGCGAACGCCGGCTGCGACGTGAGCGTCGTCGCGCGCGGCGCGGCGCTCGAGGCTATCGCGCGCGACGGACTCGTGCTCGAAGGCCCGCAGGAGCGCATCGCCGCGCGCGTGGCGGCGAGCGCATCGCCCGCCGATCTCGGCCCGCAGGATCTGGTGGTGATCGCCGTGAAGGCGCCTTCGATGGTCGAGGTCGCCTCCGCGATCGCACCGCTGCTGAAACCCGACACCATCGTCCTCACCGCCATGAACGGCGTGCCGTGGTGGTTCTTCGAGGGCTTCGGCGGCCGCTTCGCGGGAACGCGATTGAAGACCGTGGATACCGATGGCCGCATTGCGCGCGCCATTCCCGCAAGGCACATCGTCGGTTGCGTCGTGCATGCGAGCTGTTCCGTGCCCGCACCGGGCCGGGTGAAGAACCATTTCGGCAACAAGCTGATCGTCGGCGAGCCGGCGGGCGGTGCGAGCGAGCGGCTGACCGAACTCGCGGCCCTGCTCACGCGCGCCGGCTACGAGGTGGAGGGTTCGCCGCAGATCCAGCGCGACGCTTGGTACAAGCTGTGGGGCAACATGACCGTGAACCCGGTCAGCGCGATGACCGGCGCGCCCGCCGACAAGGTGATGGACGACCCGCTCGTGCGCGCGTTCATTTCCAGCGTGATGCTCGAGGCGCGGGAGATCGGCTCGCGCATCGGCATCCCCATCGATCAGGACCCGGAGGATCGCCACACGGTCACGCGCAAGCTCGGCAGTTTCAAGCCGTCGATGCTGCAGGACGTGGAAGCCGGCAAGCCGGTGGAGCTCGACGCCCTGGTGACGGTCGTGAAGGAGCTTGGCGAGCTGACGCAGACGCCGACGCCGTTCACCGACGCACTGCTGGGCCTGAGCCGGTTGTTCTTCCGCGAACGCGGACTGTACTAGCGGCGATGCGCGCCCTCACCGGCACCGCCTTCGCCACGCTCCTGCTCATCGCGTTCATGATGGGCGCGAACCACGTCGCCGCGCGCGTCGCGTTCAACAACGGGCTCGACGTCGCGACGGCGGTCGCGGTTCGCAGTGGCGTCACGGCGGCCGTGGTGTTCGCGCTGCTCGCGCTGCAGGGCGTGCCGATCCGGTTCAATGCGCGCAAGCCGTGGGTGCTGCCGGTCATCGGTCTGCTCGTGGGCCTGCAGAGCCTGTGCCTGTATTCATCCGTCGCGCGATTGCCGGTCGCCCTCGCCCTCCTCGCCTTCAACACCTATCCGATTTGGGCCGCGATCTGGTCCGGCGTCGTCTACCGCCAGCGGCCCGAGAAGGCGATGCTCGTCGCAATGCCGGTGATCCTGGCCGGACTCGCGCTCGCGCTCGACGTGTCCGGCGCGGCGTCGGGGCTCGGCGCATCGGGACAGTGGTCGCGCATCGGCACGGGCGTCGGCTTCGGCCTGGCCGCCGCCGGCGTATTCGGCCTGGCGCTCGTGCTGACGCAGCACGAGGCCGGCGAGGTGGACGGCCGCGTGCGCACCGGCACGACGATGAGCATCGCGGGGCTCGTCGCCCTGGCGACCGTCGGCATGCAGGGCGGCTTCCACCTCCCCACCGCGACGGCGGGCTGGGTCGGGCTGGCGCTGCTGACTTTTCTGTACGGCACCGCGTTCACGATCATGTTCACCGTGCTGCCCCGGCTCGGCGTCGTCGGCAACTCGGCGATCATGAACGTCGAGCCGGTGTTCGCGCTCGTGCTCGCGTGGCTGGTGCTGGGTCAGGCGATCGCGCCGGTGCAGGTGCTGGGCGCGCTTGTCGTGGTCGGCGCGGTGATGGCGCTGGGGATGCGGAAGAAATGAGGCGACGGAATCGTGGACGCCCTGGATTCCCGCCTGCGCGGGAATGACGGTCAGTCGCCGGCCACCACCGGCACGCGCGGCGCCAGCGCGCACATCAGCTCATAGCTCAAGGTGCCCGCGGCGCGTGCAACTTCGTCGATCGGCAGTACGGTGCCGTTGGCTGCACGTCCCCACATCGTGACCTCGCTGCCGAAGCCCGCCTGCGGCACCGGCGTGAGGTCGACCGCGATCATGTCCATGCTCACCCGACCGACGAGCCGCGTGCGCACCCCGTCGACCAGCACCGGCGCGCCCGTCGTGCCGTGCCGCGGATAGCCGTCCGCGTAACCGCACGCGACCACGCCAATGCGCAAGGCCGCGTCGGCCGTGAAGCTCGAGCCGTAGCCGACCGTGTCGCCCGCACGCAGCGTCTGCACGGCAAGGACCCGGGTCGACAGGGTCATGGTCGGCTGCAGGTCCCAGTGCGCGATGTCGTGCTCGGGAAAGTCCGGCGCGCTGCCGTAGACCGCGATGCCGGGCCGCACCCAGTCGCCGCGGACCTGCGGGTCGGCGGCATGCCGCAGCGTGGCGGCGCTGTTGCACACGCTGCGCTCGCCCGGCAGGTCGCGCGTGGCCTCGGCGAACGCCTGCACCTGGTGCGCGATGCCGCGCGGGCCATCGGCATCGCTGAAATGCGTCATCAGCGAAATCTCTTCCACCTGGGGCAGTGCCGACAGCCGCGCCCAGGCCGCGCGATACCGCTGCGGCGCGTAGCCCAGTCGATTCATGCCCGAGTTCATCTTGAGGAACACGCGGTGCGGCTGCTGCGTCTTGTGCGCGGCGAGCATGTCGATCTGCTCGTCGCAATGGACCGTGTGCCAGAGGTTCAGACGCGAACAGAGCTCCAGGTCGCGCGGCTCGAACACCCCCTCGAGCAGCAGCACCGGCCCGCGCCAGCCGAGCCGCCGAACGGTCTCCGCCTCATCGAGGTCGAGCAGCGCGAAGCCGTCCGAGCCGCGCAGCGAATCGAAGACGCGCTCGATGCCGTGGCCGTAGGCATTGGCCTTGACGACGGCCCACACGCGGGCGTCGGGCACGG
>NZ_JBFWNP010000015.1:0-97651 GCF_050250995.1 Ramlibacter sp. | reverse complement strand
CATCTTCTATGCCACCTATCTGTCCGAGAAGATCGGCTACGCGCGCTACATCACGATCTATCGCCAGCTCGAACGCCATCCGGACAAGCGCTTCCACCCGATCTTTCGCTGGTTCGAGCGCTGGTGCAACGATGAATTCCGCCACGGCGAATCCTTCGCGCTGATCATGCGGGCCAACCCCGACTTGCTCCGGGGCGCCAACACCCTGTGGATCCGCTTCTTCCAGCTCGCGGTGTACGCCACCATGTACGTGCGCGACCACGCGCGGCCCGAGCTCAATGCGGCCATGGGCCTGGACGCCACGGAGTACGACTACACGGTGTTTCGCATCACCAACGAGATCTCGCGCCAGGTCTTTCCGGTGACGCTGGACATCGACCATCCGGAGTTCCGGGCAGGTCTGGCCCGCCTGCTGGACCTGTCGCGGCGCATCGAGCGCGCGCGCGCACGCGGCGGCCTGGCCGGCCGCCTGGCCAGCGCGGGCCTCGCCCTGCGCGGCGCGCTGACTTTCGCGCGGCTGTACCTGCTGCCGGTCAGGCGACACGCGCTGCCGGCGCAGGTGCGCATGGCGCCGGCGTGGTGATACCGGCCGCGATACGGCGCAACGAAGCTCCGTGAGCCCCCGTGGAGCGGCACGTCCTTCCCCTGCTCTTCACGCTGCTGCTCTGGTGGTTCAGCACCGGAGTCATCCTGTACCTCGACGGGCTGCCGCGCCGCACGTTCAAATGGACGATGCTGGGCGCCACGTTGCTGCTGTTCGCCGCGCTCGCCGGCCTGGCCGCCAGCAGCGCGAGCACCTCGGTGGCCAGTGCCTATTGCGCCTTCACCTGCGCGGTGGCCGTGTGGGCCTGGCAGGAAGTCGCCTTCCTGCTCGGATATGTCACCGGGCCGCGACGCACCGCAGCCACGCCCGGGTTGGCCGGTTGGGCGCGCACGCGGGAAGCGCTCGGCACGGTGATCCACCATGAAATCGCGCTGCTCGTGCTGGGCGCCGCGGTCCTTGCGGCGACCTGGGGCCAACCGAACCAGACCGGCTTCTGGACGTTCGCCGTGCTATGGGCGATGCGGCAGAGCGCCAAGCTCAACGTGTTTCTCGGCGTACGCAATCTCTACGAGAGTTTCCTGCCGGCCCACCTTCGCTACCTGCACAGCTACTTTCGCCGCGAACCGATGAACCCGCTGTTTCCGGTTTCGGTCATCGTCTCCACCGCGGTGGCCGTGCCGCTCTGGCACGCCGCCTTCGCGCCTGCGGCCAGCGCCGCCACGGCGACCAGCCTCAGCCTGGTGGGCTCACTGCTGGCGCTCGCGATCCTCGAGCACTGGTTCCTGGTCCTGCCGCTGCCCAGCGAGAACCTGTGGAAGTGGGCGATGCGTTCACCGCCCACGGACCGCTGAGCCTTCCGACCGGAACTGTTTAACGCGATGCCGACGCCGCCGGTGCCGGTGCCGGTGCCGGTGCGGCGGGTGCCGCCGCAACGGCCACCGCAGCGGCCCCCGCGCTGGCCGCCGCCGCGGCCGGCATCGCCGGGCCGGGCCTCGCGAGTTCGGGATGCGACTGCAGCATCTTCGCGCCATTGAGCGGCTTGTACGCGCCCTGGTGGCAGGTGGCGCAGTTGACCTTGGCCACGTCGCCATTCGGACCCAGGCGCTCCTTCGGGAACGTCGACGTCAGCGGCTCGAGATAGCTCACGTTCAGGTCGCGTGCAAGCCGGATGCCGTGGTAGGCGGTGACGCGCTGCGGCGAGCTCGACTCCCAGCTGGCGAAGGAACGCGAGTTGTGGCAATAGGTGCAGTTCACGCCCAGCGAGTCGGACATGTGCATCATCATCCCGTAGGTCCACTCGGCCTGCTTGACCGAGGCCCGGTTGCCGGTCGGCAGCGCGGTCGGCCCGATCACCCGCGAGCTGAGGCTCTGGGAAATGAAGGGCGTGAACGGATCGTTGGGCAGCGAGGCATAGGCCACCGATTCGGCCGGCGCGTTCTGTCCGCCCTTGTTGCCGCTCATGCGATTGCCGGGCTTGGCGCCTTCGGCCGTGAACCACACGCTCGGCGGCACGGGGTTGCCGCGGTGGCAGGTGTAGCAGGTCACGCCCGTATCGGCGACGTGGGTCTTCCAGTCGGTGTTGATGTGCTGCGTCATCTGCAGCATGCGACGCGCGACCACCTTGGCGTACTTGCCGTCATCGGCGAAGTTCGCGGGATTGTGGCAATACGTGCAGCCTTCCTTGGGCGCGACCCAGGCCGTGATGGCCGTCATGTTGCGCGCGAATTCGCCGATGCTCAGGTGTCCGAGCACCTTGACGTTCTGGTAGATCTGCCCCGCCTTGGGTCCGTCCGGCGAAGCCGGATCGAGCGCCGCCGGCATCGCCTGCCCGGGCGCCTGCTCCGCCAGCAGGCGAGGGTTGTAGACCTGCTCCATGCCGGTTCCCCGGTAGCCGCTTTGCACCGAGAGCACGGGCGGGCGCTCGCAGCCGGACAGCAGCGCTGCCGCGCCAAGCACCACATACGAGACGAAACGATGGCGAGCGTTCATGGCTTGATACCCATCAAGGCGGGGTCGGCGACCGCAGGAAAGACCGACGGATACACCGGGGCGACGCCGTGCTTGACGGCCCACAGATACCAGTTGTCCACGACCGTCCCGGTCAGCAGGATGCCGATGCCGCCGGTCAGCGGGCACAGCACCGCGAACCACCAGGCCCAGATGTGGATCGACTCCATCGTCGCGTTCCAACCCATGGTCCAGCGCCAGAACAGCGCCGCGCGCTCGGTGGCGGTGCCGCGGTCCACGATCTGTTCGATCTCCCGATCGCCGCCGAAACGGCTCACCGCCAGGATCGTGGCGCCGTGCATCGCGAACAGCAGCGTCGCGCCATACAGGAAGGCGATCGAAAGCATGTGGAACGGGTTGTAGAACAGGTTCCCGTAGCGGATGGAGAACGCCGCCGTCCAGTCCAGGTGCGGGAAGATCCCGAACGGCACCGCTTCGCCCCAGCTGCCCATCAGGATCGGGCGGATGAAGCCCAGGCACAGCATCAGCCAGATCGCGGCCGCGAAGGCCCAGGCCACGTGCGTGCCCAGGCCCAGCGCCTTGGCGCGCCGGTACATGCGCACCCACCACAGCAGCACCGACGCCGTCATGAAGAAGCCGGCCATCAGCCACCAGCCGCCCTCGTTGAGCGGCGGGAACAGCGTGAGCCCATACGCAGGGGGCGGCGGCTCCAGCCCGAGCCAGAACAGTTGCCGCACGAACTGGATCGGGTCCCAGTTCACCGAGGCGAGCATGTTGAGCCCGACGATCTCCAGCGCGATGAAGAAGCAGAGTGCGGACGCAAGGCCCCACCACCCCAGGTAGATCGGCCCGATCTGCGCGTCGCCGATGCGGCCCAGCAGGTGGCTGTGCAGCGGCGGCCCGATCCGCTCGCGTCCGCCGTCCGGGACGGGCACGCCGGCATAGGCGGGCGCTGCCACCTGGACCTGGGTGAAGAGATTCTGGTACTCAGCCATGTCGTTCTCCTTGCATGCGGTCCATCAGCGCCACACCGGAAGGTTGAGCCACCAGGTCCACCACTCCGGCCACCCGCGGGTCCAGAACGGTCCGCTGATGACGATGCAGATCGCGCTCCAGAACGCGGCGGACAGTGCCAGGAACAAGCCCAGGCGGTGTACCCCCAGCGTGCCGATCGAGTACCCGATGGCGTCGCGGAAAAAAGTGTTCTCGTGGTCGGGCGTCTTCACCGGCTCGCCCGGTCCGGGGTTGGTCGCCGAAAGAATCAGCGCGCCATGCAGCGACAGCGCCAGCGTGGTGGCGAAGAAGAAACTCACCGCCAGCATGTGGGCCGGGTTGTAGTGGAAGTGCAGGTACTGGTATCCCGTATTCGAGACCCAGTCGAGGTGGCTCATGATCCCGTACGGAAAGCCGTGTCCCCAGGCGCCCATGAGGACGGGGCGAATGATCACGAGCGTGACGTAGGCGAAGATCGCGAATCCGAAAGCGACGGGCACGTGGTAGCCGATGCCGAGCTTCCGGCAGATTTCCACCTCGCGCAGCGCCCACGATATGAAGGCGCCCGTCGCGCAGAAGGTGATCAGCTGCCAGAGCCCGCCCTCCTTGAGCGGCGCAAAGGACAGCCCGTATTTCAGATCGGGCGGCGCGATGCTGATCTGCCAGAGGTTCCAGGTCGGCCCCTGCGAGGCGCCCCAGACGATCAGCAGGGTGCCGATCACCGCGAAGAAGATGGTGGTGATGCCGAAGAACCCCACCCAGAAAGGCCCGACCCAGAAGTCGAACAGATCGCCCCCCACAAGGGTGCCACCGCGAACGCGGTACTTCTTTTCAAAACTGAGCATGGCCATGTCGTGTCCTTCCGGGGTGCGCAGGATGGACGGCGCGCCGAAGCGCCGCCGTCCCGTAGGGCTGCAGCGCGCGGCCTACTTGGTCGCCGGTGCCGCTGCCGGCATCGAGCTGTTCTGCGAGGCGGCCTTCGCGGCGTTGCGTCCGCCGTCCAGCCAGTTGAACCTGTCCGTGCTGAGCAGGATGAAGTGAATCACCAGCGCCAGGATGAACAGGAAGGTGAACAGGGCGACGAGCACCCTGCGCGGATCGAAAAGAAGCCAGATTTTCCACATGGTGTATTTCCTAGGTTAGGTGGGACATGAAGCTGTAGACAGCCGCCTTCACTCCACCGATCAACGATTTCTCACTCTCGGCACCGGGCAACCACGAGCGCCAGCGCCAGTTCAACAACTCGGCGACGAGCGCAACGCCGAGCAGCACCACGAAGCCCACCACGAAAATGCCGCGGAAGACGCGGGCGTCGCTCCTGAGCATCTGCGGAGTCCAGGCTTGTGTTGCGCGGTCCATGGCGTTCACCTTGGCCGCACCGTCAGAGCCAGGGGCGCCAGTACCAGACCAGGATGTGGGCCACGACCGCGATGGCGGTGAAGCCGATGAAACTCGTCACGAAAATCCCGTGGAATTCCCGCGCTTCCTGCTCGGTCAAGCCGGACAACGAGCCTGTTCTTTCTGCTAAAGCCATAAATGAACCCTTAGATCAATGGCCTCTCGGCCGCCACCGCGCAACGCCCGCGCGGCAGGGCACCCGCGGCGACTGCCGCGATGTCTGGCGAGTCCGGCGCGCTGGCGCCGGGAAATTCGATGGGTCTTCATGCGACCTCTCCGTGCCGCAGCGCGCGACGCGAGCGCTCCACCCGCTGCGCGGTGATCCGCGCTTCGCCCGCGGCATGCGCATCGCGCTCGGCCCGGTCGCGCAGCCGCTTGGCCGCGGAAATCTGCACCAGCACCGGCTCGGTCTCCACGAATTCGTCCAGCAGCGTCCGGGCATCCTCGTCCCAGGGCCGGGTGTGCTGTTCGCCGATGCGCACCGGGGTCGGATCGACGCGGTCCAGGTCCGCGGCCGTCGGCAGGATGTGGAACAGCGCATCGAACAGCGCGTTGCAGAACTCCTGGAGGATGTACGTCGCGCCGGCATAGCCCATGAACGGCGTGCCCGTGTGGCGCCGGATGATGGGCAGCGGGAAGGACGCCGGGATGAAGGTGGCCTTCATCATTCCCCCGCCGCCGCACTCGGCGAGGTACATGCGCTCGTTGTAGCTGCCGTAAAGCACGAGCGGGGTCTTCTCGGCCACCAGGCGACGCACTTCGGCGTTGTCGGTCTTGGCGCCCGCATGCCGGGCCACCGCGAAGTTGCAGGGCATGCCGAGCTCCTCTTCGAGGAAATGGCGGATGCCGCGGGTGTAGGTCTCGTTGGCGACCACGGCGAAGCTCGCGGTGCCGAAAAAATCCTGGGTGACCGAACGCCACAAGTCCCAGACCGGCTTGATCGTGCTGTGCTTCTCGCACTCGATGAAGGGCTCCGGGTCGAGTCCGAGCAATGCGCCCAGGCTGCGCAGGAACTTCGTCGTGCTGTGCAGGCCGATCGGCGCCTGCAGATAAGGCCGGTCGAGGGCCTCGCACAGCTTCCGGCCGAACTCCCGGTACATGCAGATGTTGACGTCGGCCTCGACCAGGCGCGAAACATCCGCGAGGTGGCTGCCCAGCGGGAACACCATGTTGATCTCGGCGCCGATGCCCTGCACCAGCCGGCGGATCTCGGCCAGGTCGCTGGGTCCGTTGAAGGCGCCGTAGCTCGGACCGATGATGTTGACGCGCGGCTTCTCGCCCGCCGGCCGCTCGGCCAGCGGCTTGCGCGCCGGCACATGCTTCAGGCCGTACTCCGACCACAGCCAGAACATGGCGCGATCCGCGCATTGCCACTGGTCCTCGTCGATCGTCCGCGGCAGGAAACGCTGGATGGTGGTCCCCGAGGGCGTCACGCCGCCGCCGATCATCTCGGCGATCGAGCCCGTGACCACGACCGAGGGGAGGTCGGGATCGAGCGCCGCGTGCGCGCGGCGCATCGAGCCTTCCGTGCCCTCCCGACCCAGCTGCTCCTCGGCCAGCCCCGTGACCACGATGGGCAGTTCGTGCGGCGGCAGCGCGTCGGTGTAGTGCAGCACGGACGTGACCGGCAGGTTCTCGCAGCCCACGGGGCCGTCGATCACGACCTGCAGGCCCTTGATCGCGGTGAACACATACACCGCGCCCCAATAGCCGCCCGCGCGATCGTGGTCGAGCACTAGCATGCGATGCGTCCCGTGCCGCTCATATCATCTCCTCGGCCTTGCGCTTCTTGAGCATCTTCTGCACTTGTCGACGGGTGTCGGCCTTGAACTCCGGCCGGTCCCGCGGCACACCGTTCGATGCTTCCCAGACCCCCGCGGCGTGGCCCGCCCCGGTGTCGCCGAAGAAGGCCTTCATCTCGTCGAACCGCGCCTTGGTGCCGATGGCGGCGTTGATCACGGTGCCCAGCGAGCCGGCGCCGGCCGGCCCCATCAGCGGACGCGCCGAAATCAGGTTGGTGAAGTAGAGGGCGGGGATGCAGCGCTCCTTGGCGGCCTGCACCACCGGCGTGGTGCCGATGGCGAGGTCCGGCGTCCACTCGTGCATTGCCGCGAGGTCCTGCTCCAGCGACGCGCGGAACTGCACGTGCACGCCCCTGGACTCCAGCCACTCCCGGTCCGCGTCGCTCCAGGCGGTACGCGGGCAGGCGGTGCCCACGTAGCGCAGATCGGCGCCGCTCTCCACCAGCAGGCGGCCCACCAGCAACTCCGAGCCTTCGTAGCCGCTGAGCGTGATGCGGCCCTTGATCGGCGCCTTCGCCAACGCGCCGCGGATGGCCGGCAGCATCATGTTCTTGACCGCATCGATCTTCGCCTGCGGCACGTTGACGGCGCTTCCGATCGCCTGCAGCCAGGCTTCGGTGCCGTCATGGCCGACCGGCGCCGAACCGACGACGGCGCGGCCCGCCGCATCGAACTCGCGGATGCTGGCGGTGTAGAAGGGATGGATGGCAGCCACGGCCGCGCAATCGAGCGCCGCGTACAGCTCGCGCCATTCGCGCGTCGGTACCACCGGCCCCGCGGCCAGGCCCATCGGCTCCAGCATGCGGCCGATGATCACCGGGTCGGCCGGGAACATCTCGCCCAGCAGCGTGATCGTCGGCTTGCCCGAAGCGCCGGTGCGCGGCGCCTGGACGGGCCCGGCCTCCACTTCGGCGCGCGCATACCTGAGCATCGCACCGGCCAGCACATCCTTGGCTTCGGCATGGGTCGGCACGCCGAAGCCGGGCACGTCGATGCCGATGATGCGCACCCCGTTGATGTCTTTCGGCAGGATCTGCAGCGGCACGCCGCTGGCCGTCGGCACGCACAGGTTGATGACGACGATCGCGTCGTAGCGCTCGGGGTCCGCTTCCTTGTGCACCGCCTCGCGGATGTCCTCGAACAGCTTGCCGGTGACCAGCGTCTCCGAGTTGAACGGGACGTAGCCCACGCTGCGGCGCGCCCCATAGAAATGCGAAGTGAAGGTCAGGCCGTAGACGCAGCAAGCCGACCCCGACAGGATCGTTGCCGTTCGCCGCATGCGCAGGCCCACCCGCAGCGCGCCGAACGCCGGGCACATGCTTTGCGGCTGGTCGTGCGGGCCGGTCGAAGGCGCCACGGGATAGTCCCTGGCGTAGCGCTCCAGCGTTTCCGACTTGCCGGCCGCCTTGGCCGCTGCCAGCATCTGCTCGGCGCCGGCGTGGCAGCCCACGCCATCGCCGCCGGCGGCGCGCACGCTCGACGACGTGTCGCCTTGAACGGTCGCGGCGGCGACGATCGGAATGGTCTTGCTCATTGCGGCGGGTCGCTCAGGCTGCGTCGTAGACCACTTCGAGGGTCTCGCGCTTGATCTCGGTCTTGCCGCACATGTCGAACTGCGTCGCGGGCTCCAGCACCACGTTGCGGCCCACGGTGTCCGCGGAGAACAGTCCCAGCAGCTGGTCCTGGGTCATCGGCTTCGGGCGCACGGGCAGCGAAGTCCCGACGTTGTCGGCGAGCTGGGCGAACAGCGGACCCCAGGGCGAGTCGGGCCGGCCGATGATTTCGTAGCTCGCGCTCTTGCGCCGGATGTCGTCGTTGGCGGGAATCACCGACAGCACCGGGATGCCGACCTGGCCCGCGAACGCCGCGGCCTCGCCGGTGCCGTCGTCCCGATTGATCACCATCCCGGCCACGCCGACGTTGCCACCGAGCTTGCGGAAATACTCCACCGCCGAACACACGTTGTTGGCCACGTAGAGCGACTGCAGGTCGTTGCTGGCGACGACGATCACCTTCTGGCACATGTCGCGCGCGATCGGCAGCCCGAAGCCGCCGCACACCACGTCGCCCAGGAAGTCGAGCAGGACGTAGTCGAAGCCCCACTCGTGGAAGCCGAGTTTTTCCAGGAGTTCGAAGCCGTGGATGATGCCGCGCCCGCCACAGCCGCGACCCACTTCCGGGCCGCCGAGTTCCATGGCGTACACGCCGTCGCGCTTGAAGCAGACGTCGCCGATCGCGACCGGCTCGCCGGCGAGCTTCTTGCGCGACGAGGTTTCGATGATGGTCGGGCAGGCCCGTCCGCCGAACAGCAGGCTGGTGGTGTCGCTCTTGGGATCGCAGCCGATCAGGAGCACCTTCTTGCCTTGCTGCGCCATCATGTAGGAGAGGTTGGCCAGCGTGAAGCTCTTGCCGATCCCCCCCTTGCCGTAGATGGCGATGATCTGGGTTTCCTTGGTGACCGGGCCCGTGGACACCGGCGCGGGCTCGACCGCGGCTTCGGCGCGCAGCGCCATGTTCCGCATCAAGGTGATGGCCGCCTCGGCCGGGATGGTGCTGGAACTCATGAGCAAGCTCTCCAATCGAGAATCATCTTCAGGCAGCCGGGATCGCCGAAAGCCGTGCGGTAGGCATGGTCTGCCTGCAGCGCGTCGCAGCGATGCGTGATCAGTCCGTCCAGGGACAGGCGCCCCGATTCGGCAAGCGCGCGCACGGCATCCAGGTCGGTCGGCTGCCACTGCGCGGCGACGCGGATGCGTGCCTCGCGCATGAAAGCCGGGGGGAATGCAAAGGACAGCGGCGCCTCGTAGAACCCCGCGAGCACCACCTCGCCGCCGGGCGCCAGGCGCGCGATCAAGGTGTCCAGCAGGGCGCTGTCCCCGCTGACGTCGCAAATGCACGCGTAGTCGCGGCGAGCGTCTGCCGCGGGATCGACGACTTCGTAGCCCGACGCTCCATTGCGGCGTTCGGCGTTGGTTTCCCAGACCACCGGTTGCGCCCCCGCCAGAACGGCCAGGCGTGCGATCAATCGGCCCAGCACGCCGTGCCCGACGATGAGGTCCGGTTGCAGTGCGCCAGGAGCGCTGGTCGCATGGAAAGCCGTGGCAGCCAGCGCGAGCAGCACGCCGCGCTCGGCCAGCTGGGGATCGATCCGCAAGGCACGCGCGCCCGGGACCACCAGCTTCTGCGCCGCGCCGCCGAACAGACCGCGCACCGGCCCGAAGCAGTTGGAACCGGGGACGAACACCGCTTCGCCGACACGGCGACCGGAAGCGCGGCCCGCTTCGCTCACGCGACCGACCGATTCATACCCTGGAACGAGGGGGTAGCCCATGCCCGGGAAGGCAGGCATGCGGCCGGTCCAGAGCAGCTTCTCGGTGCCGGTGCTGATGCCGCTGTAGTCGATGTCGACGACCACGTCGGCGTCGCCGGGCGCGGCCAGTTCCAGGCGGCTGAGCACCAGGTGTTCGGGCTGCTCGAGGACGACGGCGAGGGCATTCATGACCATGACCTCGACCGTCGCGCGGCGGATGCGATCACGGACAGGGAACTCATGCGTGTCATCTTAATCTGACTATTGATATCGTCAATCAAGATTTACACCGCCGGTCGCCGGAGGGGCGCGTTTTTTCCGCGCGATCAGGATCTGCGTTTGCAACGGAACGCGCGTCGACAGTCGGCGAACCTGTTCGAAGCCCGCTGCGACGAGCATCTCCGTCAGGCGCTGCGGCGTGCGCGGTTGGCCGCTGCCCATGGCCAACAGGTAAAAGCCGAAGTAGGCGTCGCCCATCGCTTCCGCGCCCGCCGTGCCCGCCATCGGCTCCGCGAGCAGCAAGACCCCGCCCGGCTCAAGCGCCTCGTGAATCGCCGCAAGGAGCCGGCCCGCACCCGCGTCGTCGTGGTCGTGAACGACGCGCACGAGCGTGGCGAGGTCTGCGCCGCGGGGCAGCGGGTCCGTGCGGAAATCGCCGCCGTGGGCTGTCGCCCGCGATGCAAGACCCGCGTCGGCGAAGCAGGCAGCTGCCTTCTGAGAAACGGAAGGCAGGTCGAAGAGCATCAGCCGCAGATGGGGCGCCCGTTCGGCGGCACTGAGGAGAAAACTGCCCTCGCCGCCCCCGACGTCGAGCAGGCAACGGTGACCCTCCAACGCATAGGCATCCAGGATCTCTTCGGCCACGAGCGGCTGGGACGCCGACATCAACGCGGTGTAATCAGCCACCTGCGACTGCGGCAAGGTCCTGGGATCCCCGATGCTCGCGTAGGCCCAGTAGCCGGACAGATGCGTGGTTCGCGCGGACTCGCCGCGCAACAAGGCCACCGGGTCCGCGAGGTCGGCGTACAACGCGGTGTGATGCTCCACCATCGCCGCGAGGGCATGGTTGCCGACCATGGTCGCGCCGAGCACGCCGAGGCCGTAGCGATCCCCGCTGCGCCGCTCGGCAAGGCGAAGCGCATGCGCCGCGGCCAGCAGCCGCAGCGCGGCCGGCTCCGACAAGCCGAGCCGCCGCGCGAGGGACGCGACGGTCCGCGGTCCTTCGGCCAGGATGTCGAACAGGTTCAGTCGGACGCAGGCGAGCAGGACCTGCGAATAGACGAAACCGGCCACGAGGTCGAACAGTTCACCCGCGCGCCGACGCGCGACCGGGCGGGTCAGCGCGAAGAAGGCAGCCCGCTTCTGGAACACGCGGCTCGCCAGCAGGCGATTGCGCCACGCGAACCAGCGGTCCGACCACGCAACGATGGCCTCCGCTGCGTTCGGCTCCGGCTGCACCAGGGCGCTCACGGTCTTCCCGATTGCCGATCAGTTCGCCGCCGCCGGCAGGCGATCGCGCACGGCCCGGGACATGGTCAGGGGCACCAGCCGCTCGGATTCCATGCGCACCAGTTCGCGCAGCTGCGCGGCGCCGTCGCACTCGGGGATGGACGCGCTTGCGTTGGCGATCAGCTGGTTGAAATGATCGAGCGCACCTCCGAGGCCAAGCGCCGCGGCAGCGCTCGGCCGGCCGAGCGCTGCGTCACGACCCACGGGTTTGCCCAGCAACTGCGGATCCGCCACGACATCGCGGATGTCGTCGGCCACCTGGTAGGCCTCGCCCAGCCAGTGACCCAGCCCCTGCCACGGCGCGGGATCGGCGCCTGCGGCCTGGGCGCCGGCGGCCGTGGCCGCCACGAACAATGCGCCGGTCTTGGCGCGCTGGTACACCGTCAGCGAAACCCGCGATTCGGACTCCCACGCCTGCCCGGCGACGATGCCATAGGGCATGCCGACACCGGCCGTGATGATGCGCATCAGGCCCGGCAGGCGCTGCAGCGACCCACCGGCGGCATTGGCCAGGGCGTCGAAGGCCAGGACGATCAGCGCATCGCCGGCGAGCACCGCCATGCTTTCGCCATAAGCCCACTGCACCGAGGCGCGGCCCCGCCGCGTCTGAGCATCGTCGAAGCAGGGAAGGTCGTCATGGACCAGCGAAGCGCAATGCAGCAACTCGATCGCGACGGCGGCGGCATCGGCCAGCACCGGATCGCCATCGCCGCAGGCACGGGCCACCGCGAGGCATAGCTGCGGGCGGATTCGGGCCCCACCGGGAAACACGGCGTGCTGGATGGCGCCCGCCAACTTGGGCGGACAGCCCGGCGCCTCGGTCGTGGCGATCACGGCGGCCAGGGACTGCTCGATGCGGGTGATCGCTTTCATGTCAATCTCTCTTGTCATGCTTAGTGTCAGCTAATATAGACACATGCACAAAGCCCGTCAACAGGCATTCGGCCGAGGCCGCCGGTGAGGCCATCGTCCAGCGCCATCGTTGTCGGAGCAGGTGTCGGCGGCCTGGTCGCGGCCCTGCTGCTGGCGGCGCAGGGCGTCCGGGTGACGGTGCTCGAGACGGCCTCGGGACCGGGGGGCAAGCTACGTCCCGTGACATTGGGCGGCCTGGAGCTGGACGCAGGTCCGACCGTGTTCACCATGCGCTGGGTGTTCGACGAACTGTTCGACGTCGTGGGCGCGCGATTGGGCGAACACCTGCATTTGCGCCCGGTCGCCACGCTCGCGCGCCACGCATGGAGCGCGGAAGAGCGACTCGACCTGTTTGCCGATGCCGGCCGTTCCGCCGACGCGATCGGCACCTTCGCGGGCGCAGAAGCGGCGCGCGGCTACCTGGCCTTTTGCCAGCGCACGCGGCGCATCTACCAGACGCTGGAGCACTCGTTCCTGCGCGGTCCGCGGCCCAGCCCCCTGTCGCTGGTTCGCCAGGCCGGCATGCGCGGACTGCCGGCACTGGCCGGCATCGCGCCCTTCCGCTCCATGTGGAGCGCCCTGGGCGACTACTTCCGCGATCCGCGCCTGCGCCAGCTGTTCGGGCGCTACGCCACCTACTGTGGCTCGTCCCCCTTCGCCGCGCCCGCCACCTTGATGCTGGTGGCCCATGTGGAACAGCAAGGCGTCTGGCTGGCGGATGGCGGGATGCGCCGGCTGGCCACCGTGCTGGCCGAACTCGCGGCGCAGCGCGGCGCGGTCCTGCGCTACGGCGCCAGCGTGGCCGAAATCCTCGTGGCCGGGGGTCGGGCAAGCGGCGTGAGGCTGTCCACCGGCGAAACACTGGCCGCCGATGCCGTGGTGTTCAACGGTGACGCTCGCGCCCTTTCCATGGGCCTGCTGGGGGTCGCGGCGCGTTCCGCCGTCAGCCCGTCGCCCTCGGCCACGCGCTCGTTGTCCGCGGTCACCTGGAACCTGCTCACGCCCGCGTATGGCTTTCCGCTGCTGCGCCACAACGTGTTCTTCTCGGGCGACTACGCGGCGGAGTTCGACACGCTTCGACGGGGGCAGCTGCCCGCCGATCCGACGCTCTACGTCTGCGCCCAGGATCGGGGCGATGAAGACGCCGGTCCGCCGACCGGCGTCGAACGACTCCTGTGTCTTGTGAATGCAGCGGCGACCCGCGACGGCAGCCCGCCGGACGCCGACGCATTGGCGCAGTGCCAGCGTCGCACTTTCGCGCGGATGGAGCGCTGCGGCCTGCGTCTCTCACCCGACGGCCCGCACGTCCTGCGCACCACACCCGCCGAATTCGGACAGCGTTTTCCCGCGACCGGCGGCGCGCTGTACGGCCGCGCATCGCACGGATGGAGGGCTTCCTTCACCCGACCCGGCGCACGCAGCCGCCTCGACGGCCTGTACCTTGCCGGCGGCAGCACGCACCCCGGTCCCGGCGTGCCCATGGCGGCGTTGTCCGGACGGCAGGCGGCAGCCAGCGTCATCGCCGACATGGCTCAGGCCATGCGCAGGAGCCGGGCATGAGGCCGGCGCAGGGTCGTGCCGGCCCGTGGGAGCCGGCACCGTGAGCCCGGCGTTCGACCTGCACGTCACGCGCGGCGGCTACGCGTGGTGGTATCTGGACGCGCTCAGCGACGACGGCCGGCACGGCCTGACCCTCATCGCTTTCATCGGCAGCGTCTTCTCCCCGTATTACGCGCAAGCGCGGCGCCGCGGGTCCGCCGACGCACTGGACCACTGCGCGCTGAACGTCGCGCTGTATGCGCAGCCGGGCACCGGATCGGCCACCGGCTGGACCATGACCGAAAGAGGCGCCGATGCGGTGCGCCGCGGCCCCTCGGTCCTGCGAATCGGACCCAGCCAGCTCACGTGGTCCGATGGCATCCTGACCATCCAGATCGAGGAAGTGACCGTCCCCTGGCCATCGCGCGTGCGCGGCACCGTTCGCCTGCGCCCCGCGGCGCTGATGAACACGCGTTACCCGCTCGATGCGGCGGGGCGGCACCTGTGGTGTCCGATCGCGCCGTGCGCCCGGGTCGAGGTGGACCTGTCGCATCCGGCGCTGCGCTGGGAAGGGGCCGGCTACCTCGATTGCAACGCCGGCGAACGGCCCCTCGAGCAGGATTTCGCACGCTGGGACTGGTCGCGCGCCGCCCTGCCGGGGCAACGCGCCGCCGTGCTCTACGACGTGGAACGCAGCGATGGCAGCGCGATGGCGCTGGCGCTTCAATTCGATGGCACGGGCCAGGTGCGCCAGGTCGATCCGCCGCCGCGCGCACCGCTGCCGCCGACCGGCTGGCGCCTGGCCCGCGCCACCCGGTGCGATCGCGTCTTCGCGCCACGCGTCGTGCAGACGCTGGAAGACGCCCCGTTCTATGCCCGCTCCCTGCTGCGCACCTGCATGTTCGGAGAAGAGGTCGCTGCCGTGCACGAGAGTCTGTCGCTGCACCGCTGGGCCGCGCGGGCGGTCCAGCTGATGCTGCCGTTTCGCATGCCCCGGCTCGCGGGCCGGGCGCGCCCGCGTCCTGCCGGAAGGGTCACGCCTTGAACGACCGGTTGACTCAGTAAGGAGCGCTCGATGATCCATACCCAAGGGAGCCGTCATGCTGCCGCCTGACCATCCGTCGCGGCTCGCCATGGCCGCCGAGGTTCACGCGCGCCCGCCGCAGCCGCTGACCACACCGGGCCGCGCGACCTATGTCGCGGTGCTGATCGACCTTCGGGACCGCGACCGCGAACGCGCTCACATCGCCGCCTTGTGCGAGGCGTACCAGGTCCCGCCCCCGGCACTGGACGCGACCCAGTACGGCGCCCAGCTTGGCAAAGTGCGCTTCAAGTGGGAGCGCCACGGGGAATTTTCCGGCTTCACGATGATGGCGCCCGGCTTGAGCCCGCAGGCATTCACCGAGCCCGCCGCCTCCCTGATGCCTTCCGGCTGGCTCGCGGGCCTGCCCGGAACCACCATCGTCGCGGCGCATGCGGAGGTGATTCGCGACGCGGCAACGCCCCCCGACGCCGCCGAACTGTCGACGCTGTTCGGCGGCAACGTCTCGGTCGGCGGGGAGATTGGAGGCGGTGCCGGACTCGCCTACACGGACTTCAGGATCCAGCCGGACGGGTTCGTTCGTTTCGTCGTCCACAACCGCGGTTTCACCGAGCGGCAGGCAGGGCAGACCCTCCAGCGACTGTTCGAGATCGAGGCCTACCGGATGATGGCCCTGCTGGCCCTGCCGATCGCCCGGCACCTGGGGCCGCGAATCGGCGCCATCGAAGCGTCACTTGCCGAGCTGACGGCGCGCATCGCCGCCGAGGGCGGCAAGGACGAGGCCTTGTTGCACGAGCTGACCCGTCTGGCCGCCGAGATCGAGAGTTGTCTGTCGAGCAGCCAGTTCCGCTTCGACGCTTGCCGTGCGTATCACGAACTCGTGACCACGCGGATCGGCGAGTTGCGCGAAACCCGGCTGCCCGGCATGCAGACCATCGAGGAATTCATGGCACGCCGGCTGACGCCCGCGGTGGCCACGTGCGCCACGGCGGCACAGCGCCTGCGTGGCCTGTCGGATCGGGTCGCGAAAGCAAGCGCACTGCTGTCCACGCGCGTCGACATCGCCCGCGAGCGCCAGAACCAGGCACTGCTGGAATCGATGGACCGACGCGCCAAGCTGCAGTTGCGGCTGCAGCAAACCGTCGAAGGCCTGTCCGTCGCGGCGATCGTCTACTACGTCGCCGGCCTGCTCGGCTACCTGGCCAAGGCGGGCAAGGCGGGCGGGCTCGCGCTCCAGCCCGACCTCATCGTCGGCCTGTCCATTCCTGTGGCGGCTCTCGCGGTGATGCTGGCGCTGCGGCGGGCGCGCCGTCGAATGCACGAGCCCGAGTCGCCGAAGCCTTCGGCACCGAACTGAACCGCTGCGGAAGACGCTATTCGTCGCGCGCCTGTTCGCGCTCGCGTCGTGCCGCCTTCTCGTTTTCCTTGCGCAGCGTCCAGAGCTGCCAGACGCCCCACGCCAGCACGCCGCCGAACACCAGGACGAGTTCGATGAGGATGAGGGGCGACCAGCTGGAATCCATGTTCAGATGCTCGCCGGCAGCCGCCCCGCCTGCTCCCGGCGCTCGAGCCGGTCGAACAGTTCGATGATCCAGACCGCACGCGCATCCATGCGCCGGCGCACTCGCCACCAGGGCAGCGGCTGCGTCGGCGCGGCATCGGGCTGCGCGAGCACCGCATCCACCAGGAACTTCGTTTCCGCCAGGCAGGATCTGGGCGAGGCGGGCATCGCAGGCGCCAGGCACGTCAACGCGCGCGCCAGCAACCACAGCTTGCGACGGCGCGCGACGACGGCGCGCGTGGAGATGGAGTCGAGGCCCCGGCGTGCCACCTCGTGACCGATGTCTGCGTAGAGGAAGCGCGCCGCGTTGATGCCGGGCCGGCAATCCAGCGGCAGCAACGCGACCCCCTCGCCAACGCCCGCGTAGAGGCCGTCTGCGACCCGCAGCAGCCGTTGCACGACCGCGGCGATGGCCGGGTTGAAGACCGGGCGCGCGAGCCAGGCATCGGGGTCCACGCCGGCCTCGCGCAGCCAGGCCAGCGGCAGGTAGAGCCGGCCGGACCGCGCATCCTCGCCCACGTCCCGGGCAATGTTCGAAAGCTGCATCGCCACCCCGAGCTCGGTGGCGCGCGCCACGCTCTCCGCGCAGCGCACCCCCATGAGCAAGGCCATCATCGCGCCTACCGTGCCCGCCACGCGCGCCGCATAGGCCTGCAGGTCTTCGATGGTTTCGTAGCGCCTGCCCGCGGCGTCCCACTCGAAGCCTTCGAGCAGGGCGGCGGGGATCGCGCGCGGGATGGCGAAGTGCGCGAGCACGGCGGCAAGCGCCCGGTCCGCCGGGACCGGCAGCGGCCGGCCGCGATACGCGCTGTCCAGGCGCGAACGCATGGCGGCAACGGCTGCGGTCTTGTCGGCGCCCTCGTCCACGGCATCGTCGGCCAGCCGGCAGAAGGCATAGAGGGCACAAGCCGGCTCGCGGACCCGCGCGGGCAGCAGCAGGGATGCCGCAAAAAAAGTGTACGAGCCTACGCGCAGCGCGGCGCGGCAGGCGGCCATGTCGGCTGCGGCCGCGGCCAGCGAGGCCGGGCCCGCGTCCTCAGGCGACGGCAGGGCCGGCCAGGCCGGGGGAGTAACGAGGCTGGGCGAATGTGTCTGCATGGGGGACCACCGAATCGAGGACGCGTGCCGAAGAAAGCACGCCGGGCAGGCCGGCGCCGGGATGAGTGCCGGCCCCGACGAGGTAAAGATTGCGCAGCTCCTCGCTGCGGTTGTGCGGACGGAACCACGCGCTCTGGCTCAGCACCGGCTCCAGGCCGAACGCCGCGCCGCGGTAAGAAGACAACCGGTCCTGGAAGTCCTGGGGCGTGAGCAGGCGCGAAGTGACGATCTGGTCTTCCAGGCCGGGCAGCAGGGTCGCCTGCAGCCGCTGGGCGATCGACTTGCGGTAAGGCTCCGCCGTGCGGGCCCAGTCCGTTCCGCTTTGCAGGTGGGGCACGGGCGCAAGCACGTAGAACGTGTCGCAGCCCGGCGGCGCCAACGAGGGATCGGTGGCCGTGGGCCGGTGCAGGTACAGGCTGAAGTCCTCGGCCAGCACCTTGCGATCGAAAATGTCGCCGAGCAGTTCGCGGTACCGCGGCCCAAGTGCGATGGTGTGGTGCGCCACGTCGGGGTACTGGCGACGGGTGCCGAAATACCAGACGAACAGGCTCATGGAATAGCGCGACTTCGCGATGCGCCTGTCGGTCCACCGCCTGCGATGCTCGGGCGCGACCAGCTTGCGGTAAGTCGTGGCCGAATCGGCGTTGGACACGACCACGTCGGCTGCGAGAACTTCGCCGCTCTCCAGGCGCACGCCGGTGGCGGCGCCCTGCTCCACGGTGATTTCGGACACGCCGCTGCGGCAGCGCACCGTGCCGCCCTGTCCTTCGATCAGGCGGACGAGTCCGTCGACCAGGGTTCCGGTGCCCCCCATGGGGAAGTGCACACCCCAGCGCCGCTCCAGGAATGCGATGAGGCAATACACGGAAGTTGTGGCGAAGGGATTGCCGCCCACCAGCAGCGACTGGAAGGTCAGCACCACCCGCAAGCGCGCATCCCTGACGTGCTTGCAGGCCAGCGAATAGACCGTGCGGTACCCCTCCAGCCTGAGCAGGGCCGGGAGCACCCGCAGCATGTCGGTCCAGGAGTCGAACGGCACGTGGCCCAGTTGCTCGAAGCCGACCTTGTAGATCGCCTCGCTCGCAGCCAGGAATCGCTCGTAGCCCGCCACGTCCCCCGGCGCCAGCTTGGCGACCTCGGCACGCATGGCATCGGCATCGCCGCTGTAGTCGAAGACGGTCCCGTCGTCGAAGCGGATGCGGTAGTAAGGCGCAACCGGACGCAGGTCGATGTCGTCCTGCAGCCGCCGGCCGCACAAGGCCCAGAGCTCCTCCAGCAGGAACGGCGCGGTAATCACCGTGGGGCCCGCATCGAAGGTAAAGCCGTCCTGCCGGTGCACATACGCGCGACCGCCAGGGGCATCCAGCTTCTCCAGGACCGTGACCCGGTAGCCGCGGGCACCCAGCCGGACCGCCGCCGCCAGCCCGCCAAACCCGCTTCCGATCACGACGGCATGGGGTTTCGACAGGCTGTCGGCGGGTGTCAACATCGAAGCATCATATGAGTGTCAACAAAATATGACAACTCGGTGCTTGCCTCACCGGTTTGCCGAAACCGGGACGCCCAGCCGTTCCAGCAGGATGGCGGCGACGGCGTCGGGGCGCTCCTCGTGCGCCAGGTGGCCCAGCCCCGGAAGGGAAATGACGGGCAACCGGCATGCCGCGGGCACCATCGCCTGCACGCGCGACGCTTCGCGTGGCGAGACGGTCCGGTCGCACGCGCCGACCACGACCTGCAAAGGCACATTCAGTCGGGGCATGTCGCGCATCAGCGAATGCAGGTCCCACTGCGCCATCATCGCCAGCGCCGCGGCCGCGTGGCCCGGATCGCGCACGAGCCGGCCGTAGAGCGCCAATCCGGTCGCGTCCAGCGTCGAACCGGTCCCCCCGACAAGGCGTCTGAGCACCGCCGGGTCGCTCGCCCGCCAGGCAAACAGGCGCGGCACGAGGCTCGTCGCCGCCATCAGGCGCGCCGCGGGGGACACCAGCTGGCCCGCCAGGCCGCCCCAGGGCATCAGGGCGGCATTGATGCCCACGACGGCGCGCGGGGCGATCCAGCCATCGAGGCACATCCGCAAGGCGACCGCGGCGCCGGCCGAATGCCCGGCGACCAGCGCCGGCCGCACCCCCATCACCTTGAGCAGGTCTGCGACCGCGCGGGCCATGCCGGACACCAGGAACTGCTCGCTTGCCGCGCCCCGCTCGGGCATGGCGCTGAAGGCATGCCCCGGGAGGTCGCAGGCCACGACCGGGACATGTCGCGCGAGCAAGGGCGCCACGTCGCGCCATGAATGCGTGGACGAACCCGTGCCGTGCAGCAGCAGCACGGTGGGCGTCTCCGGTTCTTGCGGATCCGATGCGGGATCGAAGCGCTGAACATGCCAGCGCAGGCCGCCCGCCTGCACGAACCGGCTAGCGTCGCGGTGCGGCCAGTCCAGGCCATCGCGTTCCCAGGCCAGGGCAGCGGGCACGATCGCCCTGCCTCAGCGCCCGGCCGCTGCCGTGGCGGCGTGCACGGCCTGCGACAGCCGTTGCGCGCCGGCGTAAGGCAGCGGCAGGTAGGTGGCGCCCATCGCCTGCGCCAGCAGCCGGGCGCTGGCCTCGGGTTGCGGCGATGTGTCCAGCAGCAAGGCGGTGAAGGCCTCCATGCGCAGTTGCCGCGCGGCCGCATGCGCCTCATCGATGGCGCGGGCGCGGCCCGGCGTGCCATCGCGCGCGATGTTCGCGCGGCCATCGGTCAGCAGCACCACGATCGGCGTCTCGCCCCGCCGCCGGATGCCGTCCGCCAACTGGCGCGCCGCGTCGAGACCGGCGGCCAGCGGGGTACCGCCGCCTCCGGGCAATGCTGCGAGACTGCGCTTGGCCCGTGCCAGCGAGCGCGTGGGCGGCAACAGCAATTCGGCGCCCGCGCCACGGAAGGCCAGCACCGCCACCCGGTCGCGGCGGACGTAGCAGTCGGCCAGCAACAGTTCGACGGCCCCCTTGGCTTCCGCCAGCCGGTTCAACGCCGCGGACCCCGAAGCATCGACGACGAACACGGTGGTGGTCTGCCTGCGCTGACGCAGACGGGCGACGTGGAAATCCTCGCGCCGCACCAGCACGCGCGGCGCGGCGGGCCCGGCGCCTGCTGCCGTCCCCGGGTCCGCCGAAGGCGCCTGCCCCATCTGCGCGCGCCGCAGCCTTTGCCAGGGCGCGGCAGCGCGCAGGGTCTCGATCAGGTGCAGCCGTGCGCCGGCCCGCGGCTCGCCGCGGCGCGCGCCAATGGGCCGCCCGCGCGACTGGCTTTTCTGCGCGGCGCCGGAGCGCCCCGCGGCGCCCCGCGCGCGATGGCCGGTCCCCAGCTTCAAGCCGGCCAGCAGTCCGGCGGGAATCGCGGCGTGCGCTGCGGCCAGCACGCTGTCGGCCAAGGCGTCGGCTGCGATCTCGGCCCCCTCCGACGTGTCGCCTTCGTCCTGAGGCCCTGGGGTATCCGGGGACTGCGCCTGGGGTTCGGGGGGGGGATTCCGCCTGCACTTCCGGTGGGGGCGCCTCCGCCGGCTCCTGCGCGCTCCGTGCTTCGTCGGCGGGCTGCGCCGGAACCTGCGTGGCACGCGGCGCCAGCACCAGCCGCGCCGCGAGCGCGGCGTGCGGCTCCCGCACCTCGGCCACCCCGTCCAGGGCCGCCGCCGCGCGCGCCGCGCGCACCGCGAGCAAGGAGGCCCGAGCGGAGTCCACTCCCAGCGCCAGCGCCGCCGCGCACAGGGCTTGCAGGATGTCGTCGCCGCAGCGCACGAGCGGCAGCAAGCCGCGCGCACGCGCGATGTCTTCGGCGGACCCGGGCGCCACTTCACCCTCGGGGATGGCGAAGCCTTGCAGATCCACATGGAATGCGAGGCGGTCCATCAGGGCCGCCGGAACGCCCTCCTCGTCACTCACGCCCTCGTCCAGCGCGAGCACGCCCAGCCGCGCCGGCCTCCTGGGCAGGAGGGCGTCGTGGCCCGCAGCAAGCTCGCCGGTGTCGAGCACGGCGGCGAGCAGCGCTGCACGCCCGGCAGCCAGCCGCTCGGCCATCGGCAGCACGATCACGCCGCCATCCGCGGCGGCCAGCATTCCCTGCCGGGCGACCGGACGGCCTTCCCGCAAGGTCGCGCCGAGGTCGAGGCCGCCCAGCAGCGCGGAGTCCGTGCAGTGCGCTGGAACACGCCGCCACGGCGTCGCCGGGGGCAGCAGCGCTTGCAGCAGCGCCGTCCATTCGTCGCGCGCGGCGCCTGCCGGCGCACGCAGCACGACGCCCTGCAGCCCCGCCGGGTCCACCGCGAACAGCGCAGCCGCCGCCACCGCATCCGCCACCGCATCCGCCACCGCATCCGCCACTGCATCCGCGTGTCCGGCCGGTATCGAGGCCGCGGACATCACGCGCCGAGCAGGTCCGCCACCGCCCGCTCCACGCGGACGGTGGAGCCCGCGTCGTCCAGCGGATTGCGACGCAGGCGGTGGCGCAGGGCAGGCGCGGCCATGCGCCGCAGGTGCGCGGCGCCGACTTCGGCATCGCCCTCCAGGGCCGCCAGCGCGCGCGCGGCCCGCATGAGCGTGAGATCGCCCCGCAAGCCGTCCGTGCCGAGCACGGTGCACAACCGAGCGGCGAGCGCGCGGGTCGAGTCCGGCACTTCCACGCTCGCGAGCCGGTTGCGGCCGGCCACGATGCGTCGCCGCGTGCGCGCGTCCTCCTTCGCCCACTGGGCCACGAAGCCGGCCGGGTCGCTCTCGAAGGCATCGCGCCGCCGTACCACCTCGACGCGCACATCCAGGTCCTGCGGCGTCTTGACCTCCACCGAGAGACCGAACCGGTCCAGCAACTGCGGCCGCAGCTCGCCCTCCTCGGGATTGCCGCTGCCCACCAGCACGAAACGCGCGGGGTGACGCACGCTCAGGCCTTCGCGCTCCACCACGTTTTCGCCGGAAGCTGCCACGTCGATCAGGAGGTCGACCAGGTGATCCTCCAGCAGGTTCACTTCGTCGATGTAGAGATAGCCGCGGTTGGCGCGGGCCAGCAGGCCCGGCTCGAAAGCCTTGACACCCTGCGCGAGCGCGCGCTCCAGGTCCAGGGCGCCGACCACCCGGTCCTCGGTCGCGCCGAGTGGCAAGTCGACCACCGGCACGGGCACCAGTGCCGAGCGCGGCGACCTGGCGGATGACGTGCGCGACGCGGCGCAGTCGGGGCATTCGGCGAAGGGCTCGGCGGGGTCGCAGTTGTAGCGGCAGGCGACGACGACGCGGATGGGCGGCAACAAGGCCGCCAGCGCACGCACGGCAGTGGACTTGCCGGTGCCCCGGTCGCCGAAGACCAGGACACCGCCGATGCGGGGATCGATCGCGGTCGCGAGGATCGCCAGCTTCATTTCGTCCTGCCCCACGATCGCAGAAAAAGGGAAAGGCTCGGCCATGGGCTGGCAGTATGTCACGCCCCTGGAAAGCCTACCCGCCCCGCTTCGCCACCAGCGTCAAAATGTCGTAGCTCGCCACCACCTGCCCCTCCTGGTTCGTCACCTCGACGTCCCACGCCACCACGCCCTGGTCCTTCTTCTTGTCGATCTTGCGCTTCGCCGTGAGCCGTGCCTGGATCGTGTCGCCGATGCCCACGGGCTTGATGAAGCGCAGCGTGTCGAGGCCGTAGTTCGCGAGCACCGGCCCCGGCGCAGGCGACACGAACAGGCCCGCCGCCGCCGACAGCACGAAGTAGCCGTGCGCGATGCGCTTGCCGAAGGGCGACTCCTTCGCGGCGACGTCGTCGAAGTGCATGTAGAAGTAATCGCCCGAGATGCCGCCGAAGGCGACGATGTCGGCCTCGGTCACCGTGCGGCGATGCGTGAGCAGCGAGTCGCCGACCTGAAGGTCCTCGAAGTACTTGCGGAACGGATGCACGCCGTCGTCGCGCACCTTCGCGCCGCGCACGTGTTCGCCCGTGACCGCCGCGAGCATCGTGGGCGAGCCCTGGACCGCCGTGCGCTGCAGGTAGTGCTTCACCGCCCGCACCCCACCGAGTTCTTCGCCGCCGCCCGCGCGGCCCGGGCCGCCGTGCTTGAGCACCGGCAGCGGGGAGCCGTGTCCGGTCGAATCGACCGCGGCTTCGCGGTCGAGGATGAGGATGCGCCCGTGCGTGGCCGCGGCCGCCGGCACGAAGCGCGCGGCCGTTGCCGGGTCCTTCGTGACGAGCGTGCCGACCAGGCTGCCCTTGCCCTTGGCGGCGAGCGCCAGCGCTTCGTCGAGATCGCGATACGTCATAAGCGTCGACACGGGCCCGAACGCTTCGATGTCATGCACCGCGTCGTCGTTCAGCGCGTCGCGGGCGAGCAGCAGCGTGGGCGCAAAGAACGCGCCTCCGGCGACGCCCTCGCCCTTCGGCGCGAATCCGTCTTTCTCGCCGAACACGAGCTCGGCGCTCCCCAGCAGCGATTGCACGCGCGCCGCAACGTCCGCGAGCTGGTCGTGAGAGGCCAGCGCGCCCATGCGCACGTCTTCCAGCGACGGATCGCCCACGACCGTCTTCGCGAGGCGTGCGCGCAGGCGCTTCGCGACTTCATCGACATGCGAAGCCGGCACGATCGCGCGGCGGATCGCCGTGCATTTCTGCCCGGCCTTCACCGTCATCTCGCGCGCCACCTCCTTGACGAAGAGGTCGAACTCCTCGTCGTCCGGTGCGACGTCGGGCGCGAGCACGGCCATGTTCAGCGAGTCGGCCTCGGCGTTGAAAGGAATCGAATGCCGCACGATGTTCGGATGCACGCGCAGCTTCGCCGCCGTGTCGGCGGAGCCGGTGAAGGTGACGACGTCGCTGCCATCGAGCCGGTCGAGCAGGTCGCCCGTGCTACCGATCACGAGTTGCAGGCTGCCCTCGGGCAGCAGACCCGATTCCATGAGCAGGCGCACGCATGCTTCGGTGAGATAGCTCGTCGACGTCGCCGGCTTGCCGATGCAGGGCATGCCCGCGAGGAAACTCGGGGCGAATTTCTCGAGCAGGCCCCACACCGGAAAATTGAACGCGTTGATGTGGACCGCGACGCCGCCGCGCGGCACCAGGATGTGCGTGCCTGCGAAGCCGCCCTTCTTGCCGAGCGGAATCACCGGCCCTTCGTGGACCACGTTGCCCGACGGCAGCTCGTTCGCGCCGACGCCCGAATACGCGAACAACGTACCGCTGCCACCCTCGATGTCGATCCAGCTGTCGGTGCGCGTCGCGCCGGTGTGCGCGGAAATCGCATAAAGCGTCTCCTTGCGCTCGCCGAGGAACTTCGCCATGGCCTTGAGCCGCTCGGCGCGCTGCTGGAAGTCGAGCTTCAGCAGTTCGGCACGCCGACGCGCCTCGCGTGGTCGACCGCTTCGGCGAAGTCGATCTTCTCCGCATGCGTGGCCGCGACGGTCTTGCCGTTGACCGCGCTGCGCAGCGCCTGCGCCGCGGTGGCGCCGACCCAGCGGCCGGCGATGTAGCTCTGGAGGGTGTTCATGCAATCGACTTTATGACATGCGGACAACTTGTACCGATGAGAAATCGTGGATATACTTTTTATGAAGGTATATCCAGAGGCTGTCATGCAGGTGTCGAAGTGGGGAAACAGTCTTGCCATCCGGTTGCCGGCGTCCGTGGTCGACGCCCTGCAACTCCATGAAGGTGACGACATCGAGGTGATCGTGGCGGGGGAACGTGTGTTCGAGGTGAAGAAGAAGCCGGGCAAGGATGCGTTGCTCGCAAGGTTGCGAAAGTTCCGGGGAAGGCTGCCGGTCGATTTCAGATTCGATCGGGACGATGCCAATGGCCGGAAGTGACGCGTTTCTCGACAGCAACGTCCTCCTGTATCTTCTGTCCTCGGATGCGGCGAAGGCCGATCGTGCGGAAGCGATCCTTCGCTCGGGCGCGACCGTCAGCGTCCAGGTTCTCAACGAGGTCACGAACGTCGCGCGCCGCAAGCTGGCCCTGTCGTGGGCCGAGATCGACGAGTTGCTCGCGTTGGTCGAGGCCTTCGTCGCAGTCGAGCCCCTGACCGTCGAAACGAACCGGCTCGGCCGGACCCTGGCTCAGCGCCATCAACTGGCACTGTATGACGCCATGATCGCGGCCTCTGCATTGATCGCAGAATGCAGGACTCTGTATTCCGAGGACATGCACTCCGGCCTCGTGATCGACGACACCCTGCGGATCGTCAATCCCTTCTGACGCCAGACCCTGCCCTCACGCCCGCCTGCGCCGCGGCGCTACCTTCTCCGTCCCCTCCACGGGCAGCCGCGTCTCCGCCTTCACCTCCTTCAGGACCACGCTCGATCGCACGTGCGTGACGCCGGGCAGCTTGAACACGGTCTCGTGCAGGAAGGATTCGTAGCTCTTGATGTCGGGCACGAGCACCTTGATCATGTAGTCGGCCTGGCCCGTCGTCGCGTAGCAGCCCACGATCTGCGGGCACGCGGCGACGGCACGCTCGAACTTCTGCACGTCGTCCTCGTGGTGGCGCGTGAGGTTGACCTCGGCCAGCACACACAGCATCAGGCCGACCTTCTCGCGGTCGACCAGCGCGGTGTAGCCGCGAATCACGCCGCGCGCCTCCAGCTCCTTCACGCGCTTCCAGCAAGGCGTGTTCGACAGCCCGACGGCGGTGGCGAGTTGCTGCACCGTCTGGCGTGAATCGCGCTGGAGCTCGGCAAGCAGCAGGAGGTCGTGACGGTCGAGTTCGATCATTCTCCAGCCCCTTCAAGCCCGCGAGAACATCATTCTCGTACGGCACGTCGGAAGAGGTAAAGAAGAATCACTTTTCTCCCTACCGCGCGTAAGCTCTCCCGCATGCAGACGACGCTCGCCCGCCCCGGCTACCGGCTCGCCGACAACCTGTGGTCGCCCGATGGGGCCGTGTTCCTCACGGGCACGCAGGCGCTCGTTCGCCTCATGCTCATGCAGCGGCAACGCGATGCCGCCGCAGGCCTGAACACACGGGGCTTCCTCAGCGGCTACCGCGGCTCGCCCCTGGGCATGCTCGACCAGCAGGTCTGGAAGGCCGGCCGGAAGTTCGACGAGGCTGGACTGCGATTCCTTCCCGCGATCAACGAAGAGCTGGGCGCGACGGCTGTGCTCGGCACGCAGCGCGTCGAGGCCGACCCCGAACGCACGTGCGACGGCGTGTTCGCCATGTGGTACGGCAAGGGGCCGGGCGTCGACCGCGCGGGCGATGCGCTCAAACACGGCAACGCGTACGGCGCGTCGCCGCACGGCGGCGTGCTGATGGTCGCGGGCGACGACCACGGCTGCGTTTCCTCGTCCATGCCGCACCAGAGCGATCAGGCCTTCCAGTCCTGGCACGCGCCCATCGTCTCGCCGGCAAGCGTGGCCGAGTACCTCGAGTTCGGGCTCTACGGCTGGGCGCTGTCGCGCTTCTCCGGCAACTGGGTCGGGTTCACCGCGCTGTCGGAGATCGTGGAAAGCGGATCGACCGTCGACCTCGATCTCGTGAATGCCCGGGTCGCGACGTGGCAGGACGCGCAGACCGTCCGTGCGCTGACCGGCTACGTGCCGCCCGCGGGCGGGTTGCACTACCGCTGGCCCGACCTCCCCTCGCTCGTCATCGAGCAGCGCCTGCATGCGAAGCTCGACGCCGTGCGCGCATTCGCCCGCATCAACAGCATCGACCGTCACATCGTCGAGAGTCCGCGGGCCACCGTCGGCATCGTCACCGCCGGCAAGGCGCATTACGATTTCATGGAGGTACTGCGCCGCCTCGACATCTCGCCCGAGACGCTCGCGCAGCATGGCGTGCGCATCTGCAAGCTCGGCCTCACGTATCCCATCGAGCCCACCCGCATGCGGGAGTTCGCGCGCGGCCTGTCGGAGTTGCTGGTCATCGAGGAAAAGGGTCCGGTCGTCGAGGAGCAGCTGCGCTCGATGTTCTACAACGACGCGGTGCGTCCCGCCGTCGTCGGCAAGCACGATGCGCAGGGTCGCGCGCTCGTCTCGGCGCTCGGCGAGCTGCGTCCGTCGCGCCTGATCGAGATCGTGGCGAACTGGCTCGTGGCGCACTACCCGGACCTCGACCGCCGCCACCTCGTGCGCGACTTCACGCCGCCCGAGCTGCTGTCCAACGGATCGGACAGCGTGAAGCGACAGCCCTACTTCTGCGCGGGCTGCCCGCACAACACCTCGACGAAGGTGCCCGAGGGCTCGCATGCGCAAGCCGGCATCGGCTGCCACTTCATGGCGAGCTGGATGGACCGCGACACCGAGGGCCTGATCCAGATGGGCGGCGAAGGCGTCGACTGGGTGTCCCACGCGATGTTCACGAAGGTGCCGCACGTGTTCCAGAACCTCGGCGACGGAACCTACTACCACTCGGGCTATCTCGCGATTCGCCAGGCGGTCGCGGCGAAGGCGACGCTCACGTACAAGATCCTCTTCAACGATGCGGTGGCGATGACGGGCGGCCAGCCGGTGGACGGCATCATCAGCGTCGACGGCATCGCGCGGCAGGTGGAGGCCGAGGGCGTGAAGAAGGTCGTGGTGCTGTCGGACGACATTGCGAAGTACGACGGACTGCATTCGCGATTTCCCTCAGGCACCGAATTCCATGATCGCGCCGAGCTCGATGCGGTGCAGCGTCGCCTGCGCGAGATGCCGGGCGTCACGGTGCTGATCTACGAGCAGACCTGCGCGGCGGAGAAGCGGCGGCGGCGCAAGAAAGGGGAGCTGGTCGAGCCCGCGCGGCGCCTCTTCATCAACGAGCGCGTGTGCGAAGGCTGCGGCGACTGCACCGTGCAGAGCAACTGCGTGGCGGTGCTGCCGCTCGAGACGTCGATGGGACGCAAGCGGAAGATCGACCAGTCGAGCTGCAACAAGGACTATTCGTGCGCGAAGGGGTTCTGTCCGAGCTTCGTCGGGGTGGTCGGGGCGAAGCCGCGGAAGAAGGCGGGAGCCCTGGATTCCCGCGAAGGCGGGGATCCAGGGCTTCCCATCCTCGACGCATTCCAAGCCCACATCGAACGGCTGCCCCTGCCCGCGGACCCCACCTGGACCGCCCCCTACGACCTTCTCGTCACCGGCGTCGGCGGCACGGGCGTCGTCACCCTCGGCGCGCTCGTCGCGATGGCCGCGCACCTCGAAGGCAAAAGCGCGAGCGTGCTCGACTTCATGGGGTTCGCGCAGAAGGGCGGCTCGGTGCTTTCCTATGTCCGGCTTGCCGACGTCCCCTCGCGACTCAACCAGGTGCGCATCGACACGCAGCAGGCCGATGCCATCCTCGCGTGCGACCTCGTCGTCGGCGCCTCCCCCGAAGCGCTGGTCACCGTGCGCCACGGCCGCACGCGCATCCTAGCGAACCTGCACGAGGTGCCGGTGGCCGAGAGCCTGCGCAACCCGGACGCGAGCCTGCGCGCGCCCGAACTGCTGGAGAAGCTGCGCTTCGCCGCCGGCGCCGAGCGCGTCGAGACGCTCGATGCGCAGGCCCTGGCGGAAGCCTTCCTCGGCGACACGATCTACTCGAACATGGTGGCGCTCGGCTCCGCGTGGCAGCGCGGTCTGGTGCCGGTGAGCCTCGCGGCCATGCTGCGCGCGATCGAGCTGAACGGCGTGGGCGTCGAGACCAACAAGCTCGCGTTCTCGCTCGGCAGGCTGGGCGCGCACGACCCACGCGCCGTGGAGGCGCTGGTCGGCGTGCATGCGCCCGGGCCGAGCGAGGCGCACGCCGCAGAGACGCTCGATGCGATCGTCGCGCAAGCGGTGCGTCACCTCACCGGCTACCAGGACGCGGTCTATGCCTCCCGCTACATGGCGTTCGTCGAGCAGGTCCGCGCGCGCGAGGCTTCGTTGAATGTCGACGCCTCGCTGCCCTTCACGCGCGCCGTCGCCCGGTCGCTGCTGAAGCTCATGGCGTACAAGGACGAATACGAGGTCGCCCGCCTCTACACCGACGGCGAATTCCAGCGCACGCTGCGCGAGCAGTTCGAAGGCGATGCCGCGCTCGAGTTCTACATGGCGCCGCCCGTGCTCTCGCGCTCGCGCGGCGGCCAGCCGCCGCGCAAGATCCGCCTCGGTGCGTGGATGCTGCCCGCGATGCGCGCGCTCGCCCTGGGCAAGCGATTGCGCGGCACCTGGCTCGACCTCTTCGGCCGGACGGCGGAGCGCAGGATGGAGCGCGAGTCGATCGGGGCCTACACGCAGCGCATCGCGTCACTGCTGCCCGCGCTGACGGCCGAACGCCTGAAGGTCGCCACCGACATCGCCGCCCTGCCCCTGTCGATGCGCGGCTTCGGCCATGTGAAGCTCGCGAACGTGGCCGTCGCCCGCGCACGCGAAGCGGAGCTGCTGCACCGCTTCGACGCGCAGACCTATCCGCGTCCGGTGTCGCGCGAAGCGGGGCAGATCCGAGGGATCAGGGTGACGGCGGCTGTGTAGAGTCCGGGATCCCGCTCAAGAAGGCTGGATCCCCGCCTTCTTCACCACCGCGCGCCAAGTCTCCATCTCGTCGTTGCGGAACTTCACCATCGCGTCGCCGCAGGTGTCGGCCGATTCGAGGCCGCGATTCTGCTGCATGGCCGCGATCTCGGGGGTCTTGACCGCGCGGCCGACGAGTTCGTTCACCTGCGCCATGATGGCGGGCGGCGTCTTGCCGGAGGCGTAGACGCCGAACCAGGGCTGCACGGCGAAGGCGGGCAGCCCTGCCTCGGCGGCGGACGGCAGGTTCGGCAGCGCGGCGATGCGCTTCTGCGCGCCGGCCACGAGCGGCCGCAGCTTGCCGCCTTCGAAGAACGAACGCGCGGACGAATGGTCGATGAAGACCGCGTCGACCTGGCCCGAGCTGACGTCGGTCAGGCCCGCCACGCTCGCGCGATACGGCACGCCCGTGAGCTGCACGCCGGCCGCCTGCGCGAACATCTCGCCCGCCAGACGCATCCCGGTGCTCGCGTACGCGAAGGTCAGCTTGCCCGGCTGCGCCTTCGCCGCCGCGACGAAATCGGTTACCGTCTTGTACGGACCCGCCGCCGACACGTTGAGCAACAGCGTGCTGCGGCCCACGCTGCACACCGGCACGAGGTCCTTGATCGGGTCGTACGGAATCGTCTTCTTGATGAGCGGATCGAACACGGTGAGCGAGTTGCTGCTGAACATCAGCGTGTGGCCGTCGGCCGGCGCGCTCAGCAGGCCCATGCCGCCCAGCGTGCCCTCGGCGCCGGTGCGGTTCTCGACCACCACGTTCACCTTCGCGACGCTCGTGAGCGCCTGCGCGAAGTCGCGCGCGAGAATGTCGTTGATGGTGCCCGCGCTGAAGGGAACGATCAGCGTGATCGGCTTCGTGGGGTAGGCCGCGGCGACGCCGGCGGCCACGGTCAGCGCGGCGACTGCCGCGAACTTGGCGATGAACTTGAACATATCGGCCTCTCGGGTAGTTCCAAGGGATTGTGCAGCGCCGTGCGCGGCCGTGCGGCGAACTTCGCGGATTTCGCAATCACGCGCGAGCGCTCACCACGCGAACGTGAAGATGAGGTCGATGGCAGATGCCTGCCCCGCCTCCGCGCGCACCTTCATCCTTCGCGACAGCTCGTAGAAGATGTAGAGCGTGCCCATGCCGCCCGACAGGGTGCGCTCGTACGAGGCATAGAAGTTGTCCGCGAAACGCTTGCCGAGCGACACCATCGCGCCCTCGCTGCCGCGGCTCACCGACAGGTTGTCCAGCCCGAGCCGGCCCGCGATGCCCGGGCCCGATTTGCCGCCGCCGCGCGCGGCGAGCAGCGCGAGCGCGGCCTGCTGCACCAGCGCCGCCTCGGCGCCGGTCGCGGCCGTCGGCTTGCCCGTGACGAGCAGCGTGAGCTTCTGCGCATCGGCCATGTCGGGCTCGGAATACAGCCGCACCACGGGCGACTGCGCGCGGCCCGTGACCATCACGCCGACGCGCTGTTCCATGCGCGGCCGAATGGCGAGCACGTCGAGCGCGGGATTGTCCGGCGGACCCGTGAAACGGATCTCGCCGCGCTCGATGTCGAGCTGCTGGCCGTACGCGCGATAGCGTCCGCCGACCGTTCGCACGGTGCCGTTCAGGCGCGGCTCGCGCAGCGACGTCGCCGTCACTTCCACGTCGCCGGCCAGCCGGGTGTCGACGCCGCGGCCCTGCAGCCGGAACGCATTGCCCAACGAGATCCTGAGCGACGCGCGCATCGGCCGCTGCGCCGCCTGGCCCTCGGCGCGCTGCGGCGGCGGCTGCCTCTTGCGCTCGTCCGCCGTCGCGATCTGTCCCGGCGCATTGCGCACGACGACGTCGTCGCCGAGCTGCGGCGCCGACTCTTCCGGGATCGTGATGACGGCCTCGTCCACCGAGAGGCGTCCATCGACCTCGGCGCGCTGCGGCGTCACCTTCGCGTCGAGCGTGCCCGACATGGTGATGCGCCGGTCGGCGCGGATGCTCGCGCGCAGTTTCGCGAGCTGCACGGACGCGTCGAACTCGGGCCCGGCCGCGGTCCAGCGGCCCTCGCCGCGCGCCGTGAGCGTGCCGCCGCCCTCGCCTTCGCCCGCGCCCCGCAGCAGGAGTTCCTCGACGCGCAGCCGATCGCCGTCGAGCCGCACGCGCAGCCGGCCGTCGCGCAGCTCGACGCCGTCGACCACCGAACGCAGCGCGAGTTCGTCCCCGCTCACGATGCCGCTCGGACGCGGCGCAGCGCGCGTGCCCGCGATCTCGACGTCGGCGCGCACCGTGCCGCGCAGGCGCCAGCCCGGCGGCGCGAGCAGCGACCAGATGCCGATGCGCGGCAGCTCCGCGCGCACGCGGCCCTGCAGCGGCGCGTCCTGCGGCCACTGCCACCCGAGCGCGCCGCCAGGCACGAGGCGGGAGGAGACCTCGGCCGTCGCCGTGCCGGCGCGCTCGCTGTCCCAGCGCGCCGACAATTCGACCCGCCCGGCCTGCGCACGCACGCGCACGCCGGCGTCGCGCACGCCGGCCTTCACCCGCCGGCCCACGCCTTCGTCGCTCTCGGCGAAGACGTCGATGTCGCCGCGCACGCGCGACAGGGTCGCATCGAGCCGCAGGTCGCGCGCGAGCTGCGCGTTCCACTGGCCGTCGAACACCATGTCGCCCGACAGGGCACCGCCAGCGAGCTGCGGGCCGCCGACGATGGAGAGCCACGACATCGGCAGGCCGGCGATGCGCCCCTGCGAACGCAGCTCGCCGCCGCCCCAGCGGATGGGCGACCACGCAAGGGTCGCGGGCGGCGTTCGCGAGGCGCCCGTGGCCGGCGCGCTGAGGGTGGCTTCGCCCGCGCTGGTGGCGAGCACGCCGTCGGCCCATTGAAGGTCGAAGGGCGTGCGCGACTGCAGCTCCCACGGAATCTCGCCGCCCCCGAGCGACGGGTCCTTCAGGGCGAAGCGGAATTCGGAGACGGCCGCACGCCACTCCGCACCCGCCTTGCCGCCGCGGGCGCTCAGGTTCGCCTGCACGCTGCGCGTGCCCTGCTGCGCCAGCGCGCGAAGCTGCAGCTGCGCATCGCGCAGGCGTCCGGCGACGGTGGCCGACACGTCCCGGACGGCCCAGGCCGCGTCGCCGCTGCCCCAGCGCACCTGCGGCGACGTGATCGAGCCCTGCACCGCGGGGTCGTTCCAGCCGCCCTGCCATGTAAACGCGGTGAGCGCCTGCCCCGCGACGGGCGTCGCGACGAGCGCCGAAGGCACGAGCGGCACGCCGCGCAGCCACTGCTGCACGCGCGCGAGGTCGCTGGCGCGCACCTCGACCTTGCCGCCGCCGCGCGAGGCGGAGATCGATCCGTCCACGCGCGCGTTCATGCCCGGCGCGTCGAGCTCGAGGCGGCCGCTGCCGGAGCGCGCCTTGATGTTCGCCGCGAGCGTGCCGCGCAGCTGCGCGTCGCTCGCGCGCGCCTGCAGGGTCTGCAAGGTGAGCGTGTCGCCCGCCCATTGGCCCCTGGCCAGCAGTTGCTGGATCTGCAGCGCGGCAAGCGCGGAGGCTGCGTCGCCGCCGGCCGACGGTTGTGCCGACGGTCGTGCAGCCGGCCGCGCCCGCGCCTGCCCCGCAAGATCGACATCGAACGCGATGCCATCCTTCACTTGGCGCGCCTGCGCCTTGCCGCTCACGTTCATGGGCGCGAGCGTGCCGTACACCTCGGCCGGGTTCACGCCCTTCACGTTCGCATCGACCTCCCAGCCGCCCGCGCGCCATTCGCCCTTCGCACGGACTTCCCCGCCGCCCACGGACGCGAACAGTTCGCGCACGAGCACCGCGCCGCCGTGCCACTCACCCGCGCCGCGCAGCGCACTCGCGGGCAGCCTGCCCTGGTCCCACGGTCCGGCGGCGGCGTTGTCGAGGTCGGCGCTCACGACCCATGTCGCGGTGCCGGCCGGCTTCACTTCGACCCGGCCCGACAGCAGGGTACGAGGCGCCTGCGGCCACAGCGCGCCGACGTCCACGCGCTGCAGCACGGCGTTGGCGCGCGGCACCGGCTGATCGGCGAATGGCGTGACGTGTGCCGTCACGGTCGCGCGCGGCGGCTGCGTCGCCTTCACGTCCGGGCGCGCCGACAGCAGCGCCTGCACGTCGAGCGTGCGCACGGTCCCGCGCGCGGTGGCCTCGAACTCCAGCGGCACCTTCTCCTGCGCGCCGGGCACCGGCGTCGAAAGCGCGCCGCGAACGCGCGCGTCCACCTTCATGTCGCCGGTCGCGCCGAGCTCCAGCTTGCCGCCGTAGCGCCCTTCGGCCCAGCGCACGCCGTCGATGACCAGCTCGTGCTTCAGGCCGCCGAACCGATAGCTCCCGGCCGCGCCCTTCGCGTTCACCGCGACGCCATTGCGATAGTCGATCTCGCCGACGCTGAACTTGTCCACCACCACGCGCATCGGCAGCGCGAGCGACGCCGGCAAGCTGAACGGCTCGCCCGTCGCGGGCCGCTTGTCGGTGACGATGACCGATGCGGCTTCGAGCTCGTCGACCTGCACCGTGCGCCTGACAAGCGCCGGCGCGTTCCATTCGAGGTGGACCTTGCGCGCCTCGACTTTCAGGCCGTCTTTCTCCCACACGAATCGCTCGATGCGCAAACCGTCGCGCAGCGACCCCGTCACGCCTTCGAGCGTCACGGGCAGGTCACGCGCCGCGCGGCGCAACGCCCAGTCGAGCGAGCCTTCCGTGTCCGTCCACCACCACAGGCCGCCCGCCAGCAGCATCAGCAGGACGATCGCGCCCACGACGATGCCCAGCAGCGTGCGCAGCGCCCGGGACAGCATCGCCAGCATCAAAACGTCACCCCCACGTTGAGGTGCAGGCGCAGCTTCTGCGTCTTCAGACCGTAGCCGAGCGCGACGTCCAGCGGGCCGACGGGGCTGCGCCAGCGCACGCCGCCGCCGACGCCGACGCGCGGCTTGAGGTCGCCGATGCGGTTGGCCACCGCGCCCGCGTCCACGAACATCACGCTCTCGAAGTCCGACGCGTTGCCGCGGATGCGAAGCGGACGTTGCCATTCGACGCTGCCGCTCGCGAGATAGCGGCCGGGGCCGGTGCGACCGCCCGCGAGGTCCACGCCGATCTCGTGATACTTGTAGCCGCGCACCGTCGTGTCGCCGCCCGTGCGGTAGAGCAGCGTGGCGGGCAGCAGCGCCGACTTGCGCGCGATCACCGCGCCGAGCTCCGCGCGAAACTGCAGCCGCCCTTCCTTCATCGGCCGGTACATGAGACCGTGCGCCATCGGCCGCAGGAAGACCGAGCGATCGCCGGCCAGCGTGATGCCGCCGCCCAGCTCGCCCGTGATGCCGTAGCCGGCCGTGGGCAAGAGGTCGCTGTCGAAGTAGCGGCCGGTCCACACGTAGTTGGCGCTGAGCGCCGAGCCCGTGCCGAGCTCCTGCGGCGCGACGAAGACGCTGCCGTCCGCCCGCGCGGTCGCCCGGTCGTACTGCAGGTAGTAGTTGCGGTCGATGTGCCGCCACGACTTGATGCGGCCCATGCGCAGCCGCTGGCCGTGGGTGAGCACGCCGTCGTCCTCCACGCGCCCGGTGCGTCCGAGCACGCTCCAGCGCCAGAGGTCGTCGTCGGGGATGGACGTGGCCTCGGCCTGGATCAGCGGCGTCTTGCGGTTGAGGTCGAGCTTGCTGACGGTGCGCCAGCCCACGAGGGGCAGGCGGTTGTGCGTGTGCTCGACAGTCGTGCGCGGGCCCACGTCGGTGGTCACGCCCACACCGAGCACGAGGCGCTGCAGCGGCGCTTCGCGCACGGCGACCTGCACGGGCGCGGCCGCCGGATCGCCGTCGGGGTCGACCAGGAGGAATGCCGAATCGAAGTAGCCGCTGCCCGTGAGCCGCAACTGCGCCTCCACGAGCTCGTTGCGGTCGTACAGCGAGCCGGGCTGCAGCTGCGAGAAACGGGGCACCAGCACAGGGTCATACTTCTCGATACCCGTGACCTGCATGGGTCCGAGCCGGTACACCGGTCCCGAGTTCAGCCGCAAGGACAGCGACGCCTTGTTCGCCGCCGCATCGACGTCCGCCAGGCTGTACTCGATGCGTCCCGCGAGAAAGCGGCGCGCCGTGAGGTCCTGCAGCGCCTGTCGCTTCGCGCCATCCCAGTCCTGCTGGGTGAACCGGCGCCCCACGGGAAGCGCCCAGCCGCCGCGGATGCCCTCGCGCTGCTGCGCGATCCCACGCTCCTCGGCCGTGATGGCGCCTTCGAAAGCGATGTCGACCTTGTCGATGGCGGCCGGCGTGCCCGGCTCCACCGCGACGGTGATGCGCGGGCGCGACGGACCCTTGTCGCGCGCGATTCGGATCGTCGGGCTGAAGTAGCCGCGCGTGCCGAGCAGCTGCCGCGCGTCGCGCTCGGCCAGCACGATCAGCCGCTGGATTTCCACGTCGTCGAGGTCGCTGACCTCGCGGTACCGGCGCAGTTCGAGGTGGCGCTCGAGCAGCTCGCGCAGGTCGCCCGGCGCCTCCACCACCAGATCGAACGAGGGCGCGTTCGCGTCGACCCCGCCCGGCGCGGGCGCCTGCGCCACGGCGAGCGCCGGCGCGAGCAGCGAGGCAAGGATGAGCAGGAGCGAGCGGGCGCGAACGGGCATGGACCTTCCGTACAGTCGAGGAGGAGACTATGCAGGCAAGCCGCCGATGCAGCCGTCAGCGGATTCCGACAGTTGCGTCCGCTGATGAGCCATGATGCCAAATGCAAAGGTCACGGAATGGCCGCCTGACCTCGAAAACCGAGGGTCGTGGGGTCAAAATGGCATCCACGAAGCAGGAGAAAAAACCTTGACGATTCCCAAGAACACGATCTGTCTCTGGTACGACGGCACGGCGCTCGAAGCCGCCGAGTTCTACGCGAAGACCTTCCCCGACAGCGCGGTCCTGGCCACGCACCGCGCGCCCGGCGACTATCCGTCGGGCAAAGAGGGCGACGTGCTCACCGTGGACTTCACCGTGTGCGGCATCCCCTGCATGGGGCTCAACGGCGGACCGGTGTTCAAGCACAACGAATCGTTTTCGTTCCAGATCGCGACCGACGACCAGGCCGAGACCGACCGGCTGTGGAACGCCATCGTCGGCAACGGCGGGCAGGAAAGCGAATGCGGCTGGTGCAAGGACAAGTGGGGCGTGAACTGGCAGATCACGCCGCGCGCCCTCACCGATGCGTTTCAAGATCCCGACCCCGCGGCGGCCAAGCGCGCCTTCGAAGCGATGATGACGATGCGCAAGATCGACATCGCGAAGATCGAGGCGGCGCGGCGCGGCTGACGCCGCCGCTTCCCACCCACGACATGACGCCGCCTTGGCGCTGGTTTGCGTGGGGGCTCTGCGCCTGCGCCGCGAGCGTGCTTCCCGGCACGCGTGCGCAGGTCATGGCGCCGTCGCAGGCCTCCGCTATTGCACCGCGCGCGTGGCCCTGGCTGGGCGTGACCACCGACGACCCGAACGTCGACACCGCCGCGCAGATCGAGGCACTGTCCGCGCTGCCGCGCCGGCCGGCTTTGCGCGTCGTGCTCGACGAAGGCACCCCGCCTTCGTCGTACGTCGACTCGGTGCGCCGGCTCGCCGCCGTGGCGGACGTGATGGCGCTTCCCGTCGACTCGTCCTGGATGAAGGACATCGACGCGAAGCGCGCGGGCGAACGCGCGCACCGCTACCTGCGGGCGCTGGGCGATGCGGCGACGATCTGGGAGGTGGGCAACGAGGTCAACGGCAATTGGGTGGGGCGCGATCCCGTGCCGAAGATCGAAGCGATGTTCGACGTGGCGCGGGCGCACGGCAAGAAGACGGCGCTGACGTTCTTCCATGAGAACCCGGCGACACCCGGCCACGACATGCTGCCGTGGATCGACACCCATATTCCGCCGGGCCACCGGCTGCGTGCAGGCCTCGACTACGTCCTGGTGAGCTATTACGAAGACGAGAACGGCGGCCACCGGCTCACTCAGCGGGAGATCGATGCCATCTTCACCGGCCTCGCGCGGCGCTTTCCGGCGGCGAAAGTCGCGTTCGGCGAATTCGGCTGGGGCCGCGAAATCCCTCGGGACGCCGCGACGCGCGCCGAGCTCATCGGGCGGTTTCATTCGTACACGACCCTGGAGCCGGCGTTCGTCGGCGGCGGCTTCTACTGGCACTTCCGCCAGACCATGTCTCCGAAGAGCAAGCCGGACCACGCGCTGCTCGTGAAGGCGTTGTCGCCCCGAGCGCCGCCGTTCACCGCACCTTCAGCACCAGCTTCCCCCGCAGGTGCCTCGCCGCGCTGACGCCGACGGCCTCCGCGGCGCGCGACAGCGGATAGTCGGTCACGACGGGCGTCCGCACCACGCCGGCCTGGTGGAGTGCAACGATGCGCTCCAGCGGCGCCCGCGCACGAGCCACGGGCGGCTTCAGGATCGCCACGTCGCCGCGCGTCGGCTCCGTCGGCAGTCCGCCGATGAACGCGGCTCGGCCACCCGGCTTCAGGACCTCCAGGGACCGGTTCGCCACTTCGCCGCCGACCGTATCGAGCACCGCGTCGCAGTCGCGAACCGCTTTCGTGAAGTCCGTGGCGCCGTAGTCGATCACTTCTTCGGCGCCGAGTTCGCGCAGCCACGCCATGTTGCCGGCGCTGGCCGTGGTGACGACGCGTGCGCCGATGTGCTTCGCGATCTGGATGGCGACGCTCGCCACCCCGCCCGCGCCGCCCTGCACCAGCACCGTCTCGCCCGGCTGGAGCCGCAGCGTGTCCTCGATCGCGCTCAGCGCCGTGAGCCCCGTGAGGGCCAGCGCGGCGGCGACGGTGTGCGAAACGTCCGGAGGCTTCTTCGCGACGATAGCCGCGCCGATCGCCAGCTTCTCGCAATACGTCCCGTTGCGGCCGGCTTCGAGCACGCCGAACACCTCGTCGCCGACGCGGAAGTCGTCGACGCCCTCCCCGATCGCACCGACGGTGCCGGAGAAATCGCGGCCCAGGATCAGCGGGAAGCGGATCTCCGCGCCCGGACTCACGTACTTGCCGGAGATCGCCCGCCAGTCGGCGGCATTGACGCTCGCCACATGGACGTCGACGACGACCTGCCCGGGGCCTGCGGCCGGATCGGGAAGGTCTCCGTGGATCAGGACCTCGGGTCCGCCGAATTGCTGGAGGTAAACGGCCTTCATGGACCGACCTTATACCGCCTGCGCGTGCGGTCAGCGCCTCTTTCGGTTTCCCGCTCGCGCCCGGAGCGCGGCGTCCAGTGCGAGCCGCACCCAGGGTCCCATGAGCGCCGGCGAGTCCATGGCGTCGGACGGGGGCGCCCAGTAGCCCGTGACCTGCGTCGTCCCCTGGCGGGTGTACTCGAAACGGCAACCCCCGGCGGTCTCGAATCGCTCGCGGGTCTCGTCGTCGGTCTTCAGGTAGAGCACGTCGCCCGCGAGGATCGCGACGAACACGTCGTCGACGTAGAGTCCGCGGCCGCCGAACATGCGCTTGCTGCTCCGCGCCCGCCGAGGACAGCAGCTCGGCGCAGTAGGTGGCGAATTCGTCTCGTACGGGCATCGGTCGACTGTACGGCACCGATTGCTCTTGTCCACCATCCGCCGAACGCGCACCGCATTCCGCCAGCCGGAATCGCTCGCATGGTTTCCGGCCCGCACCGTCCCATACTCGCCGCGAAACCAGGCCGCACGAAGGAACGACGACGATGGAAACGAGGCAAGACGAACGAAGCTGGGCACTGCCCGGGACACTCGCGCGCGATGGCGAAGGACACGTCCGGCTCGTGTGCGGACGCTGCACCGCCTGCGGCTGGCGTGCATTCCCCCGCCCGCCCGTGTGCGCGAACTGCTGGAGCGAGCAGTTGGAGGATCACCTCCTTCCGCGCAACGGAACGCTGTACGCCTATTCGGTGGTCCACCGCGGCCGCGAGGGCTGGGACACGCCCTACGTGATCGGCGTCGTCGACTTCGACGGCGGCGCGGTGCGCGTGAGCGGACCGGTCCGCGGCGCGGGCACCGACATTCCGCTCGACGTGCAGGTCGTCGTCGGCGAGGGACGGCTGCGCACCGACAAGGCCGGGCGCGACCACTTCGCGCATCAATTCACGCTGGCGGAGTGAGCGCATGACCTCCACGAACACAGGCCGCCGTGTCGCCGTCGTCGGCGCCGCCATGAACCGCTTCGGCCGCTACCCCGACCTCGCCCTGCACGACCTCGGCTGGCCGGTCGTGAAGGCCGCCGTGCAGGACGCGGGACTCGAGCGCGGACAAATCGAAGCCGTTTTCGCCGGCTCCGGCTTCGCCGGCCGCCTGCCGGGGCAGCGCGTGCTGCGCTCGCTCGGCATGCTGGGCATTCCCGTTGTCAACTGCGAGAACGCCTGCTCCAGCGGCGCCACCGCGTTCCGCCAGGCCTGGCTCGCGATCCAGGACGGGCACTACGACACCGCGCTCGTGCTCGGTATCGACAAGCTCTCGGCGCTCGGCGGCGGGGTGCTGCCCGGCCAGCCCGACGACGCGGACGTGGCCGTCGGCATGAGCATGCCCGCGCTGTATTCGATGCGCGCGCGCCGCTACCTGCACGACCATCGGCTCACGCTCCGGCAACTCTCGCAAGTGCCCGTGAAGGCGCATCGCCACGGCGCGCTCAACCCGCTCGCGCAGTTCCAGAATCTCGTGACGGTCGACGACGTGATGAACGCCAAGCCCATCGCCGAGCCCTTCACCATGCTGCACTGCTGCCCCACCGGCGACGGCGCCGCGGCGGTGGTGCTCACGGCCGCGAGCAAGGTGGAGCGCTGCGCGCAGCCGCCGGTGTGGGTGCGCGCGGCGCATCTCACCTCCGGCGTCTACATGCCCGGCTACCGCGACATGACCTCGCCCGAGATCACCCTGCGCGGCGCGAAGGAGACCTACGAGGAGGCCGGGCTCGGGCCGAAGGACGTCGACTTCGCGGAAGTGCATGACGCCTTCTCCATCGCGGAGCTGCTGTACTACGAGGCGCTCGGCTTCTGCGAGCGCGGCGCGGCCATGCACCTGCTCGAAAGCGGCGCGACCTCGGTGGGCGGCCGCATCCCCGTCAACCCGAGCGGCGGCCTGCTGTCGAAGGGTCACCCGGTCGGCGCGACCGGCATCGCACAACTCTGCGAACTCGTGTGGCAACTGCGCGGCCAGGCCGGAAAGCGCCAGGTGGAAGGCGCGAAGGTCGGCTTGGCGCACTGCACGGGCGGCGGCATCATCGGACTCGATCATGGCGCCTGTGCGATCACCGTCCTCGCGCGCTGAAGGGCGCACCGTGCGTACGCCCGCGGCCTCGCGCACGCTGTCCGTGCTGACGGCGCTGGCGAGCGCGCCCGCGCCCGCCCGCCTGGCGGATGTCGCGCAGGCGGCCGGCCTGTCGGCCATGGAGGCGCGGCGGACGCTGGAGCGCCTCGTCGCCACGCAACTCGCCTGCCGCGATGCGGAGAGCGGCTATTCGCTCGGCCCGCAGGCCCTGCGGCTCGCCGCGCTCATCGCCCATCACCATCCGCTGGAGCAGCTCGCGCGGCCGGTGCTGAAGTCGCTCGTGGCGGAAACCGACGAGAGCGCAACGCTGAACGTGCTGTTGCCCGATGAATTGCTCGCGGCCTGCGTCGCCGCCGAGTACGGTTCCGCCGCCCTGCAGTACGAACTGCCGCTGGGCGAGCGCAAGGAGCTGTTCGCCGGCGCGAGCTGCAAGCCGCTGCTCGCGCACCTGTCGGCGCAGCAACGCGAGACATTGGCCATGCGTTCTGCGCCGACCGGCGTTCGCGCCCCCTTGAAGCGCGCCACGGCGCAGCAACTCGAGGCGGAGCTCGAAAGCATTCGCCGCGACGGTTACGCCTTCAGCCAGGGCGAGCGTCTGCCGGGCGCCGTCGGCATCGGCGCGCCCGTGTTCGCCGCAGGCGGCCGCGTCGCCGCCGTGCTGGCGCTCACCATCCCCGAGATGCGGTTCGCGCCCGCGCGCCGCGACCTGCTCGCGAGCAGCGTCGTGAGCCACGCCGCGCGCCTGTCGCATCTGCTGGGCCACGTCCACGAACCGCTTGCCACCGAGGAAACCGCATGAAGCCCGCCGCGTTCCGGTATCACGCGCCCCGCACCCTCGACCAGGCGCTCGCGCTGCTCGCGGAACACGAGAACGCCAAGGTGCTCGCGGGCGGTCAGTCGCTGATGCCGATGCTCAACTTCCGCGTCGTGCAACCGGACCATCTCGTCGACATCAACCGCGTCGAAGGCCTCGCGGGCGTGCGCGGCGACGGCGGCGCGATCCGAATCGGCGCAATGACGCGGCAGTGCGACCTCGCGACGACGCCCCTGCTTCGCGAACGTGCCCCACTCTTCGGCGAGGCCCTCGCGCACGTCGGGCACCCGCAGACGCGCAACCGGGGCACGATCGGCGGATCGCTCTGCCATCTCGACCCGGCGGCGGAACTGTTCACGGTGGCGGCGGCGCTCGATGCGCGCATGGAGATCGTCGGGCCGGAAGGCAGTCGCAGCGTGCCGGTGGCCGACTGGAGCCTCGGCTATCTCACGCCCGCGCTGCGCGACGGGGAATTGCTCGCGGCCATCGCCTTCGACCCCTGGCCCGCCGGGCACGGCTTCGCCTTCGACGAGTACGCGCGACGGCACGGCGACTTCGCGATCGTGTGCGTTGCGGCGCTGCTGTCGCTCGACGCGCAGGGCCGCATCGCGCGAGCCGCGATCGCGCTGGGCGGCTGCGCGAGCGCGCCGGTGCGCCTGGCCCGGGCCGAGAAGGCACTCATCGGCGAGCCCATGTCCGCCGCCGCATGGGAACAGGCAGCGTCGGAGGCTCGCGAGATCGACGCCATGGACGACGCCTACGTGCGCGGCGCCTACCGCAAACATCTGGCAGGCGTGCTCGTGCGCCGCGGACTCGAACGCGCGGCGGCCCGCCTGCGCTGAGGAGGATCAGGAACGATGGAAGACAGACACGAAATCCGGCTCACGGTGAATTCGCAGGCCTGCGCGGGCAGCGTGGATCCGCGGCTCAACCTGGTGGACTTCCTGCGCTACGAAGGCGGGCTCACGGGCACCCACGTGGGCTGCGAGCACGGGGTGTGCGGCGCCTGCACGGTGCTGGTCGACGGCCGTTCGGTGCGAGGCTGTCTCATGCTCGCGGTGCAGGCGGACGGCTGCGAAGTCCGCACCGTCGAGAGTCTCGGCACCGCAGCGCAGCTCAATCCACTGCAGCAGGCCTTCGCGCAGTGCCACGCGCTGCAATGCGGCTTCTGCACGCCGGGGATCCTCATGACGGTGACCGAGTTCATGGAGAAGCGCGACGTGTCCGCCACGGTGACCGAAGCGGAGATCCGCGAGATGCTCTCGGGCAACCTGTGCCGCTGCACGGGCTACCAGGGCATCGTCGACGCGGTCGCGCAGGCCCTGCGGCATGCCGGCGCGACAGTGGAGACGAGCCCCCTGCTGTCCGCCGCCGGAGCGCACGCATGAAGCCGCACGAGCTGCCCCATACGCACTTCGGCGCTTCCGTGCCGCGCGTGGAAGACGCGCCGCTGCTGACCGGCCAGGCCCGCTTCGTCGACGACATGGCGCCGCCCGGCCTGCTGCACGCGGCCTTCGTGCGCAGCCCGCTCGCGCATGCGCGCATCCGCGGCATCGACACCTCGGCCGCGCAGTCGGCCAGGGGCGTCGTTCGCATCGTCACTTTCGCCGACCTGCCCGCGCACCTGCAGAAACGCACCATGCCGCTGCTCGTGCCCAACCCGGCGATCACGCAGGTGCAGACGCAGTACACGCTGCCGCCCGAGGAAGTGCGCTACGTCGGCGAGCCCGTGGCGATGGTCATTGCAACGAGCCGCGCGCTGGCGGAGGACGCCTGCGCCCTGGTCGACGTCGACTACGAGGCGCTTCCCGCCGTCGCGAACCTGAAGCAGGCCCTCGCGCCCGACGGCCCGCGCGCGCATCTGGGCAGCGACACCAACGTCGCGGGCCGCACGACCTTCGCCGATGGCGACGTCGACGCCGCGTTCGCGGGCGCCGCGCACCGCTTCCGGGCAACCTTCCACCAGCATCGAGGCGGCGGCTTCGCGATGGAGACGCGCACCTGCCTCGCCGTGCCGGACACCTGCCAGCAGGGTGTCGTCGCCTACATCGCCACGCAGTCGCCGCACCGCACAAAGCGCAACCTGCTCGACATGCTGGGACTGTCCGACAGCCAGTTGCGCGTGGTCGCGCCGGACGTGGGCGGCGGCTTCGGTCCCAAGGGTTCGTTCTACCCGGAATACACGCTGCTCGTGCTGTCGGCGATGCAGCTGAACAAGCCGGTCAAGTGGGTCGAGGACCGGCGCGAGCACTTCCTCTGCACGCACCAGGAGCGCGACCAGATCTGGGATCTGGAGATCGCGGTCGATGCCGACGCGCGCATCCGCGGCCTGCGCGGACGACTCACGAACGACTGCGGCGCGTACGTGCCCTGGGGCCTCGTGCTGCCGTGGATCGCGGTGACCACGCTCCACGGACCGTACGTTATTCCCGCCTTCAGCATCGAGCTGCTGGCGGTGTTCACCAACCGGATCATGTGTACGCCGGTGCGTGGCGCCGGCCGGCCGCAGGCGGTGTTCTCCATGGAGCGGCTGATGGACATCGTCGCCGCCGAGATGAAGCTGGACCGCGCGGAGGTGCGCCGACGCAACTTCATCCAGCCCGCGCAGATGCCGTGGAGCTGCCGGATGATCTCGCGCGACGGCAAGCCGGTCGTCTACGACAGCGGCGACTATCCCGAGGCGCAGCGCCGCGCGCTCGAGATCGCGGGCTACGCGGACTTCGATGCGCGCCGGAAGAAGGCGCGCGAGGCGGGACGGTACATCGGCATCGGGATGGCGAACTTCGTGGAAGGCACCGGCCTCGGCCCCTACGAAGGCGCCGCGCTGAAGATCACCAACACCGGCGCGGTGGTGCTCTACACCGGGGCCGCGCCGCACGGGCAGTCGCACAAGACCACGCTCGCGCAGATCGCCGCCGATCAACTGGGCATCGCGCCGCAGCAGATCGAGGTGGTGACCGGCGACACGGCCGGCATCTCGCTCGGCATGGGTACCTTCGCCGCGCGCAGTGCGGTGAACGCGGGCAACGCCGTGCATCTCGCGGCCGTCGAGGTACGGCGCCGCGCGCTGCTCATCGGCGCGCAGATGCTCCAGACCGACCCGGCGAAGCTGACGATGAAGGACGGCGGCGTGTACGACACGACGGACCCGACCCGCCGGCTCGATTTCCGCCAGCTCTCTTTCTACGGCACCGGCATGCCCGGCTATTCCTTGCCGGAGGGCATCGATTCGCCGGGGCTCGAACACACGGCCTACTTCTCGCCGAGCGCCTCGACCTACTCGAACGGCTGCCACGTGGTGGAGGCCGAGGTCGACGTCGAGACCGGCCACGTCACGCTGCTGCGCTACGTGGTGCTGGACGACTGCGGCCGCGCGATCAACCCGATGGTGGTGCATGGGCAGGTCGTGGGCGGCGTCGTCCACGGCATCGGCAACGCGCTGCTGGAGCAGATGGTCTACGACGACAGCGGCCAGCCGGTATCGACGAATTTCGGCGAGTACCTGATGCCGACCGCTGCGGGACTTCCGCCCATCGAGGTGCATCATATGGAAACGCCTTCGCCGCTCAATCCGCTCGGCGTGAAGGGCGCGGGAGAAGGCGGCACGCTGCCCGCGGCCGCGGCCATCATCTCGGCGATCGAACACGCGCTCTCGCCCTTCGGCGTGCGCATCCACGAAGCGCCGATCACGCCGATGCGGATCGTCGAACTACTGGCGCAGGGGCGGCCGTGAGCGCCAGCGCCCAACCGTTGCACGGTGCGAGGAAGCGCGCGGCCCCGTCCTCGACCGCCGAACCGCTGCGCACGAAGAAGGCCGCGAGCGTCGCCGCACGCAAGACCAAGCCGCCGCGCGAGGACAACGCGGCCAAGGGCGTCATCGCGCGCACCACGGCGCTGATGCGAGCGCTGGTCGAAGCCGGCGAGCCGCAGAGCGTGAAGGCGCTCGGCGAACAACTGCACCTTGCGCCGAGCACCGTGCATCGCCTGCTCGAGGAACTCCTGCGCGCCGAATGGGTCGTGCGCACGCCGCAGCACCGCTACCGTGCCGCGCTCGAATTCTTCCGCCTCGGCGCGCTCACCACGCATCACATCGCACCGGTCGCGCTCGCGCAGTCGGCGCTGCACGAGATCGTGCAGCGGTGCGACGAGACGGCCATCTTCGCGATGCAGGTGGGCAACGAGCCGCGCATGGTGTTCGTGGAGCAGCGCAATCCCTCGCATCCGCTGCGCTACCGCTTCCGCATGCACAAGCTGCGCCCGCTCGTCTGGGGCTCCGCCGGCCGCGCCATCCTCGCGTGGCTGCCCGAGGCGCAGCAGCGCCTGGCGCTCGCCGAGGCCGCTCCTTCCGAATCCGGCTGGGCCGCGCCGGACTGGGACACCTGGGCCGAAGAGGCGAAGACCATCCGCAAGCGCGGCTACGCGATGTCGCGGGGCCACTTCATCGACTGGGCGGTCGGCTTCGCGGCACCCGTGTTCGGCTCGGGCGACGCGCTCGTCGGTTGCGTGCTGCTGATCGTGCCCGAGCAGCGCTTCCGCAGCGACCGCGCGAATTTCTACATCCATACGCTGCTCGAACAGGCGCGCCTTCTCTCGGCGAGCCTGGGCGCGGCGCGCCGCCGCACCGCCGGCGACGGGGAGACCCTTCAATGACCGGCGTCGGCCTCCTGGAGGGCGTGCGCGTCCTCGATCTCTCGATCTTCCTGTCCGGGCCGTTCGCCACGCAGTTGCTGGGCGACCTGGGCGCGGAAGTGATCAAGGTGGAGCCGCCCGGCGGCGACCACACCCGCGTGCTGCCGCCCAACTTCATCGGAGAAGACAGCGCGTACTACCTCAGCTGCAACCGCAACAAGCGCAGCGCGGTGATCGACTACCGCACCCCCGAGGGCGCGGCGCTGATCGAGCAGCTCGCGACGAAGTGCGACGTGTTCTTCGAGAACCTGCGCCCGGGCGCGATGGCGAAGTCCGGGCTCTCCTACGAGCGCCTGCGCCAGATCAATCCGCGGCTCGTGTACTGCTCGCTCTCGGGCTTCGGACAGGACGGCCCCTATCGCACGCGACCCGCGTACGACATGGTGATCCAGGCCTTGTCGGGCGGAATGAGCCTCACGGGCGAGCGCGACGGCCGGCCGGTGCGCGCCGGCATTCCCCTCGCCGATCTCGCCGCAGGCCAGTACGCGGTGATGGGCATCCTCGCCGCGCTGCATCACCGCAACCGCACGGGCGAAGGCCGCTTCATCGACATCGGCATGCTCGACTGCCAGGTGGCAATGCTGTCCTATCAGGCCGCGTACTACCTCGCCTCCGGCAAGGTGCCGGGTCCGCAGGGACGGGAGCACGAGTCGGTGCCGTCCTATCGCGCGTTCACCGCGCGGGACGGCCGCGACGTGGTCGTGACCGCGAACACCGACCGCATGTGGCGGTCGCTGTGCGAAGCCGTGGAGCGCATCGACCTGCGCGACGACCCGCGCATGGCGACGCGCGCGCAACGCTACTACGTGCGCGACGAGATCTGGGCCGCGCTGGAAGCGGCCTTCCTGAAGCGCGATGCCGCCGACTGGGTGCGCGTGCTGCATGCGCACGAGGTGCCGGTGGCCGAGGTGAACACGCTCGACCGCGTGATGGCCGATCCGCAGGTACTGCATCGCGAGATGAATCTCGAGTTGCGCGACGAGGCCAGGGGCCTGAGCGCGCGCGTGGCCGGCAATCCCTTCAAGGTGCCCGAAAGCGGCGCGCAGCAGCATCGCTACCCGCCGCTGCTCGGCGAGGACACGGAGCGTGTGCTGAGCGACATCCTCGGGCTGCCGCCCGGGCAGGTGCGCGCGCTGATGGATCGCAAGGTGGTCGCGGGACACGAGCCGCGCGGGCGGCCCGCCGCAGCCTCACAGGGAGGAGGCGCATGAGCACGAACCGGATCGAGACGCGGACCGAAGGCGGCGCCGCGCGCATCCTGCTGAACCGCGCCGACGCCGGCAACGCGGTCGACATGGCGATGCTCCAGGACCTCACCCGCGTACTCCGCGAAGCCGCCGCGAACACCGATGTGCGCCTCGTCGTGCTGGACGCCGCGGGCGAGGACTTCTGCCTTGGCCGCGACAACAAAGGCGAGGTCCGCGAAGGCCTGAGCACCTGGGACAACCGCGAGCGCTTCATGCAGCCCATCCTCGATCTCTACGGCGCGCTTCGCGGCTGCCCGCAGCCGGTGGTATCGGTCGTGCGCGGCCGCGCGCGCGGCTTCGGCTGCGCGCTCGCAGGGACGTGCGACGTCACGCTCGCGAGCGAGGGCGCGCGTTTCTCGCTGCCCGAGATCGAGCATGGCGTGCCGCCCGCGCTCGCGATGGCGGCGCTGCACACGCGCGTGTCGCGCAAGACGCTCGAGTACATGGTCTACAGCGCGCAGGAGCTCTCGGCCGCCGAAGCGATGCAGGCGGGCATCGTCAGCCGCGTGCATGTCGAGTCGGAGTTGCGGCAGCGCGCGGATGCGTTGATCGACGCCATGCTCACGCGTCCGCGCGCCGTGCTCGCCACCGTCAAGAAGTTCGGCGCCTCGGTGCAACCGATGCCGACGTCGCTGGTCGACGATCTCGCCGGCTCGCTGCTCGCCATTGCGCGGTCGCGGAAGGCCTGATCTGCCATGCGGCGCGACGACGCATCCCCTGCCATGCGCGACGAAGGCCGTGGCCTGCCCGTGCTCGCGCTGCACAGCCTGGGTGGTTCCCTCTCGATGTGGGACGGATTCGCGCGATCGGCGCTGCCCGACATGCGCCTGATCCGCTTCGACGCGCGGCTTCACGGCACGTGCGCCCTGCCCGGCCCCTTCGACATCGCGCGCAATGCGCAGGACGCGATCGACGTGCTCGACACGCTCGGCATCGAGCGCGCGGTGGTCATGGGCATCTCGATGGGCGGCCACACGGCGATGCAGGTGGCGATCTCGCATCCGCACCGCGTGCGCGCGCTCGTGCTCGCCAACACCTCGGCCGGCGGCACGGCGCCCGAGGTCGCGGCGCAGCGTCTCGAAGGCATCCGCGCGCAGATCCGCGAGCTGGGCTTCTCCGCCTTCGCCGAGCAGTACGTGCGCAGCCGCCTTGCGCCCGACGTCGATTCGGACGTGGGCGCCGCGTATCGACTCGACGTGGAGAACTCCGGCGCGAATGCGTATGTGCAGACGCTCGCATCGATCCTGCGGCAGGACTTCCGCTCGCAGGTCGCTTCCATCGCCGCCCCCACGCTCGTGGTCTGCGGCGAGCTCGACGCGAGCACGCCGCCCGCCGCGGGCGCCGTGCTCGCGAACGGCATCCCTCGCGCGCGCCTCGTCACCTTGGCGGGCGCGGGCCACTTTTCGTGCCTGGACCAGCCGGGCGCATTCAACAAGGCGGTGCTCGAATTCCTCGACGCCGTCCAACGAGAGGAGACATAGCATGGGTACGACTCGCAGAAGCTTCATCGTCGCCACGGCCTCCGCCGGCCTCGTCGCCGCGCCGGCGGCGGTACGCGCGCAGGCGGGCTTTCCGGACAAGCCGATCAAGGTGATGGTGCCCACGGTCGCGGGCGGCGCGGCCGAGCAGTGCCTGCGCGCGGTCGCCGAGCCGATGCGCCAGGCGCTCGGCCAGCCGCTCGTCTTCGAATACCTCACCGGCGGCACCGGCAACATCGCGCTGCAGCGCGCCGCGCAGTCGCCGCCCGACGGCTACACGCTCGCGCTGCCGAGCGCGGCGAATTCCTCCAACCTCGCGGCCCGCCCCCGGCAGGCCTTCGACATCGTGGGCGAGATGCGGCCCGTAGGAAAGATCGGCGTGGCCGCGATGATGCTCACAGTCTCCCCAGCCTTGAACGTGAAGACGACCGAGGAGCTGATCCGGTACGCGAAGGCCAACCCCGGGAAGCTTTCGTACGCGAGCATCGGCTACGGATCGAGCCAGCATCTGGTGGCCGAGATGTTCGCGGCCGCCGCCGGCATCGACATGGTTCACGTGCCGTATCGCGGCGAGGCGGCGGCGGCCCTCGACATGGCGGGCGGACGCATCCACGTCGCGTTTCTCGCGGGCGCGAAGCCGCTGGTGGAAACGGGCAAGATCCAGGCGCTCGCCACGACGAATGCCGAGAACTGGCCGTCGATGCCCACCGTGCCGCCGCTGTCGCAGACCGGCCTGCCCGGCTTCGTCTACAACGGCTGGAACGGGCTCGTCGCGCCCAAGGCCACGCCCGACCCGATCGTCGCGCGCCTGAGTGCGGCGCTCGCCGGCGCCCTGAAGGAGCCGAAGGTGCGTTCGGACCTGCGCATGATCGGCTTCGAGCCCGGCGCCGGCACGCCGGACGAACTCGGCGAGCAGTTGCGCAGCGACATCGCCAATTTCCGCAAAATCATCGCGGAACGCAACCTGAAGTTCCCGGACTGAACGCATGGCCGTCACGATTGCCTGCGAGTTCACGAGTGCGCGCCCCGCGGCGCAAGTGTGGGAACGCCTGAAGGACGTGGAGGGCGTGGCCTCGTGCCTGCCCGGCGCGCAGCTGGACGAGCGCGTCGACGATGCGACGCATCGCGGCAGCCTGCGGGTGAAGCTCGGCCCGGCGGCTTTCCGCTTCAAGGGCGAGTTCCGGTTCGACGAACGCGACGATGCCGCGCGGCGTGCGACCGCGACCGCGCGCGGCGCCGCCGACAAGGGCCGCGGCGCGGTGTATGCGCGCATGCGCTTCCATGTCGAGCCGCTTGCCGACGATGCGAGGTCGTCGCGCACCGCAATCGAAGCCGATGTCGAACTCTCCGGCATGGTCGCCCAGTTCGGCCGCAGCAGCGCGATGATCCAGGCGGTCGCGCAGGCGCTGGTGGAGGACTTCGCGCGCAACCTCGAGCAGCAAATGGCGCAGGCGCCATCGCACGCCGTGGAAGATGGGGCGATCCATGATCCGGGGCCGCCTGCCTCGACGACGCCTGCCGCGTCCTCGCCCCTGGCCGCACCGGCGACACCGCAGTCCCTCGACGGGTTGCGGCTCCTCTGGCTGAGCGCGCGCGCGCTGCTGCGCCGCTTCCGCTTCCGCCGCGCGGAGTGACCGTCACTCCATCTTGAGGTTCGTCTCCTTGATGACGCGCACCCAGCGCGTCTGCTCCGACTGAACGAAGCGCGCGAATTGCTGCGCATCCGCCGTCATCGGGTCCATGCCGAGTTCCGCGAAGCGCTCGCGCACGGGCGCCGACTGCGTCACGGCTGCGAGCTCGGTGCTGAGCTTCGTCACGATGTCCGCGGGCGTCCCCGCCGGGGCCCACAGGCCGCACCACAGCGACGGGTCGATGCCGGGGATGCCGAGCTCCGCCATGGTGGGCACCTGCGGCTGCGCGGCGGAGCGCTGGTCGCCCGTGACCGCGATGTAGCGCAGCTTGCCCGACTTCACGTGCGGGATTGCCGTCGACCAGCCGGCCAGCAGCATCTGCACGTTGCCGGCGAGCAGGTCGGGCAGCGCGGCGGCCTGTCCCTTGTACGGCACCTGGCGGATGTCGAGCCCGGCGGCGTGCTTGAGAAGCTCCATGCCGAGATGCGTCGTCGAACCGGGTCCGGTCGATGCGTAATTGAGCTTGCCGGGTTGCGCCTTCGCGAGCGCGATGAGCTCCTTCAGATTCTGTGCCGGCAGGCCGCTCGGCACCACCAGCACCAGCGGCAGGTTGCCGGCGGGGCCGACGGGCGCGAAGTCCTTGATCGGGTCGTAGGGCAGCTTCTGCCCGAGCGCGGGCAGGATCACCATCGGCCCCGGCAATCCGAAGAGCAGCGTGTAGCCGTCCGGGGGCGACTTCGCCACCGCGTCGGCCGCGATGATGCCGCTCGCGCCGAGCCGGTTTTCCACCGCGATCGATTGCCCGAGCCGCGTTCCGAGGTGCTGCGCGACGGTGCGGCACATCACGTCCGCCGCGCCCGAGGCGGTGAAGCCGATGATGAAGCGGATCGGCTTGCTGGGGAACGCCTGCGCGCGGGCGTGATGCGACCACGGAGCTGCGAGCAGCGCCAGGCTGCCTGCGGTGAAACGGCGGCGTGAGAGGGTGTGCATCGGCGCAGTATGGGAAGCGCGCCGGATGGAGGCAACGGTGGGATTCCGATGGGCGGAATCGGAGGGAGCGACGCCAGCGGGCGCGCAGTCAACGATATCTCGCCGCCGTGATGAACTGCGAGAACGCCTCGCACCAGATCAGCACCGTGTCGTAGCGGTCGAGCGGCGCGCCCGCGGGCAGCGGCACGATGAAGTTGTCGAAGGTCTTGACGTCGCCGACCTGCAGGGACTGCGACTTGATTGCGCGGAAATCGTCGTTGGTCTCTACGAATTTCGGCACGAGGTACAGCTTGTACGCCGGACCCGGCGCGACGCTGCCAACGAGCGTGACGTGCGAGGGGCCGACGCTCACCTTGCCCTCGCCCCAGTGGAGCGCGTCGCTGCCCTTCAGCGCCCGCTTGAACTCGCCCTGGAAGCTTGCCTTCCCGGCGGCCGCCTGCACCTCGGCCGCGCTCGGCGCGGGCGGCGCGGCGAGGATCGGCAGGTAATAGATGCCGAGCGCAAAGCCGGCGGCGCACGCGGCGATGTGCGTCGCAGCCAGCAGGAGGATCGTCTTCGTTTTCATGGCATCGCCCCTTGCAGAATCACGCCGATCGAGGCAAGCGAAAGGCAGGCGCCCCTCCCGACCCGTCGGCGACCCAACCATCGTGACGCCTCGGCGGTGGTGGCGCAAGGCCTTCCAGCTGGCCCGGTCCGAGGTCCTCGACTCCCCAGTTGCCAGCCTCGGAGACAGCGCGTCATGGATTCTGACGCTCCTCGCGCAACCACCGCCTCGTTTCCTCCACGTCGCGCAACAGCGCAATCTGGCGACGCAGGCCCAGCAAGTCGGCGCGCAGTCTCTGGGTTTCCGCGGAGATCTGCCGGTCGGCCTTGCGCGGTTGCAGCCCCGACCCCGGCGCGAGTCCCGTCGCCGCCCGAAATTCGGACTCGAGTTGCCGCACCCGGGATTGCAATGCCGCCAACTGCTCCTGCAACAACGCCGTGTAGTGCTGCAAGCGGCGCGGGTCGGCGGCGACTGCCTGCGCCGCATCGAGCGCGCCGGCGCGCCGCTGCAGTTCCAGCAGGGCATGCAGGTCGTCCCGTGCGTACGCTTCGTTCGCCTGTTGCATGAGCGCCGTCTTGCGCGCGCGCTGCGCCGCGTCGGACTCGCGGTCCGGATGCACCGCGCTCGCGAGCCGGCGATAGACGTCGCGCAACGACTGCCGCGTGTCTTCCGCGGCCTGCCGGCTCCGCTTCTCGCCGGCGGCGGCGCGTCGCTGCGCGGCCCACTCGGCGCGCTGCGCCGCGGCGGCGGCGGCCTCCCGCTCCCAGTCCGGCAGCGCGTCATCGATGACTTCGCCGGCCTCGTGGATCGCGCGATCGCCATCGCCCGGCGCTGCGGGCGACGGGTCCGCATGACGGTTCGCCACCGATGCGACTCCGGCATCGTCCTCGCCTTCGAGCAGCGCGCCCGCCGCTTCGAGCAGCCACCCGCGCAACTGCTCGCGCTCGTGCCGCGCGAACGCGGGCTGAAGCGTCGCTTCGTCAAGTGCGAAGACCCACTCGCGCCATGCGGCATGCAGTTCGTGACGCACGGGCGCCGTGACCTGCTCGTAACGCGCGATCCGCGCTTCCCATTGCGTCAACACGGCGCGCCAGTGCTCGACGTCGCGCACGAGCGTGTCGAAGTTGTCGTGCCGCTGGATGAGGCCGGGGCCGGAGCCGATGCTTGCATAGTCTCCGCTCGCGACAACCCGCTTCCGCGGCGACGGTTGATCGGCGTTCGACATGCGCACCCCGGCGGCGTTGCGCGCCTTAATCTTCGCCACCCGGCACGCCACCGCCCGCCGGCTTCCCCACGGCGGCATCGGCCGCCGCCGCCCGCAACTTGTCCTTCTTGCTCGGCCGCCGGCCCTTGATCCCGCCGGTGCCCGCGTCGGCGCGCACCGGCGGCGCCACCTCCACCGGCTCGAATCCGGGCACCTGCTCGCGCGCGAGACGCAAACCATGCTGCTTCTCGATCAGTCGCATGTGCGCCTCCGATGCGGCGCCGACGAAGCTGATCGCCGCACCCCGCGCACCGGCGCGCGCCGTGCGCCCCACGCGATGGACGTAGTCCGCGGCCGAGCGCGGCAGGTCGTAGTTCACCACCAGGTCGAGGCCGGGCACGTCGATCCCGCGCGCGGCCAGGTCGGTCGTCACGACGACGGATATCGCGCCGTCCCGAAGATCCTGCAGCACGCGCGTGCGTTGCGACTGGCTTAGCTCGCCGTGCAGCGCCGCCGCGCCGACGCCGCGCCCGGTCAATTTGTGCGCGACGTGCTCGGTCCCGCGGCGCGTCGCCACGAACACGAGTGCGCGCTGCCCCTTGTCCTGCCGCAGGAGCAGGTGGCGCAGCAGTTCCGTGCGCCGTCCGTCATCCACCGCGATCGTCCTGTGCTCGATCTCCGGAATCGCCTCGACCTGCGAAGCGGCCTCCACCCGAACGGGTTCGTGCAACAGCGCATCGGCGAGCGCCTGCACGTCGGCCGGAAAGGTCGCCGAGAACAAGAGGTTCTGCCGCCGTGCCGGCAACGCGGCCAGGATGCGGTCGCGCTCCGCCGCGAAACCGAGGTCGAGCAGCCGGTCGGCTTCGTCGAGCACGAGCGTCTCGACGCTGTCCAGGCGCAGCGCATTGTGATCGAGCAGGTCGAGCAGGCGACCCGGCGTGGCGACGACGATGTCGGCGCCGCCACGCAGCCGCATCATCTGCGGGTTGATCGACACGCCGCCGTGGACCACGTCGACCTTCAGGGGCCGCGCGGCCGACGCACCGAGGCGCGCGAACACCTCGCCCACCTGCGCCGCCAGTTCGCGCGTCGGCACGAGCACGAGCACGCGCACCCGCCGGAAGGCGCGTTGCGGGCCGGCCAGAAGCCGCTGCAGCAGCGGCAGCACGAAGGCCGCGGTCTTGCCCGAGCCCGTGGGCGCGAGGCCCAGCAAGTCGGCGCCGCGCAGCAAGGACGGTATCGCCTCCACCTGGATCGGCGACGGCGCGTCGAAACCCGCCCGCGCGCAGGCGTCGGCGAGTGCGGGCGCGAGCCCCAGCGAGGCGAATGTGGCGGTGCTCATGAATGCGGTGAAACACGCATTGTCGGTCAGGCGCGAGAATGCGAGGCTCGGCCCTGCTCCATAGAAAGACAAGCTCCATGACCCGAATTTCCCGCCGCAGCTTCACCACCGGCGCTGCCGCGCTCGTCGCGGCGCCGCTGGGCGCCTTCGCCCAGGCCTGGCCCAGCAAGCCGATCCGTTTCGTCGTGCCCTTCGCGCCCGGCGGCAGCTCCGAAATCATCGCGCGCTCGGCCGCGGGCGAGCTCTCCAAAACGATCGGCCAGAGCGTCTTCGTCGACAACAAGCCCGGCGCGTCGGGCAACATCGCCATGCAGGAGGTCGCGCGTGCCGACGACCAGCACACGGTCATCCTCGGTCACATCGGCACGCTTGCGGTCAACCCGTACATGTTCGACAAGCTGCCCTACGACGCCAACAAGGACTTCAAGCCCGTGAGCCTGCTGGCCAAGGTGCCGAGCCTCTACGTCGTGCATCCCGACGTGCCCGCGAAGAATCTGCGCGAGTTCGTCGCGCTCGTGAAGTCGAAGCCGGCGCAGCTGAACTACGGCTCCGCCGGCAACGGCAGCGCGGGCCATCTCGCCATGGAGTACCTCAAGATGGCGAGCGGCATGTTCATCACGCACATCCCGTACCGCGGCACGGGTCCTCAGCTCACCGACCTGCTCGCGGGACGCCTGCAGGCCGCGTCGGTCGGCGCGTCGGCCATCATCCAGCACATCAAGACGGGCAAGCTGCGCTGCATCGCGACCGGTTCGACGAAGCGCCTCGCGCAGCTGCCCGACGTGCCGACGGTGGCCGAGCAAGGCTTCCCCGGTTTCGAGATGACGCAGTGGTACGGCATGCTCGCACCGGCGACGATGGCGCAGGCCAACATCGACAAGCTCGCTGCCGAAACAGTCAAGGGCATGAAGAGCACGGCCGCCATCGAGCGGCTGAACCAGGACGCGGCCGAAGCCGTCGGCAGCACGCCGGCTCAGTTCGCGCAGTTCATCGCGGTGGAGCAGAAGCGCTGGAAGGAAGTGGTGACGCGGGCGAAGATCCGCGCGGAGTAAGCCTCAGGACGATACGGAATCAAGGCTTATTTGTCCGTCCAAGGCATCGTCTGCCACAGTTGCCTGAACTCGGCTTCGTCGCTCTTCAGCTCGGTCGCGTAGGCTGCGGGAGCCAGGTAACGCAGCGGAGCAAAGAAGCCGGCGGCCTTGGCCTGGAATTCGGGATCGTTGACGGCCTTCTGGACTGCGGCCACCAGTTGCTCGCGCACGGCGGGCGGCAGATTCTTCGGCGCCGCGACGCCGCGCAGGGAGGCCATGATCACGTTGAAGCCCTGTTCCTTGAACGTCGGAACCTGCGGCGCCAGCGTCGAGCGCTTCTCGCTCATGGTGCCGAGATGGCGCAGCGGCGTGCCGCCCTTCTGGTACTGCATGGCCTCGCCGATGTTCATGGCCGCCATGAAGATCTGCTTGGTGGCGATTGCGTTGTGTACTTCGGCGGCGCCCTTGAAAGGCACGTGCGTGAACTTCACGCCCGCGGCCTTCTCGAACGACAGCGCGGCAAGGTGATCGTCGGAGCCGATGCCGGTGGTGCCGTAGGTGACCTTCCCGGGATTCGCCTTCGCGTACGTCACCAGTTCCGCGAGGTTCTTGATCGGCGTGTCGGCATGCACGGAAAAGTTGCCCGGATCGTCCACGATGTTGCCCAGCAGGTCGAAGTTCTGCCAGTGGAACGGCGCCTTGCGCTCGATCGGAATCGTGAGCACGTTGGGCGTGTTGATGAAGCCGATCGTGTAGCCGTCGGGCTGCGCATTCATCAGTTCCGCGAAGCCGATGCCGCCGCCCGCGCCCGGGCGATTGATGACCGCGATCGAGGCGTTCGCGCCCAGATGCTTCTGCATGTACTGGGCCAACAGGCGGGCGGTGATGTCCGTGCCGCCGCCGGCGGAGTAGGACACGATCATCTTGATCGGCGCCTCGGGGTAGGCTGCGTGGGCGAGGCCGGGCGCGGCAGCGGCCACGTACAGTGCGAGGGCGGGCAGCGCTTTGCGCAGCATGGAAAGAATTCGGTGCATTTGAAGTGTCTCCTGGGTTGGATGGTTCGAACGGATCAGCTGAAGAGGCGCGCGCGTCGCTTCTCGTATGCCGGCCAGACTTCGGGGTTGACCAGCCGCGGCGGGCGCTCGCCGCGCAACAGGCCAACGATCTGCTCCGCGCCGATCGCGGCGACGTTGCGGCGGGCCTCATGCGTCACGCCGGCCGTGTGGAAGGTGGCGTACACGTTGTCCATGGCAAGCAACGGGTGATCCAGGGGCGGCGGCTCCTGGTCCCAGACGTCGATGCCGGCGCCGGCGATATGGCCCGAACGCAGTGCATCGACCAGCGCCGCTTCGTCGTGGATGCCGCCGCGCGCGGTCGTGATGAAGATCGCGCCCTTCTTCATCCGGGCGAAGGCCTTCGCGTTCATCAGCTTCAGGGTGCCGGCATCCCGCGGGCAATGCAGCGACACGAAGTCGGACTGCGCGAGCAGGTCGTCGAACGAGACTGCCTTGGCGCCACGGCGCGCGATCTCGTCCAAGGAAAGGAATGGGTCGGTCGCGATGACTTCCATCCCGAACGCGCGTGCGAGGGACGCCACGCGCGTGCCGATGTGGCCGATGCCGACGAGGCCCACCGTCTTGCCCCGGATCTCGCGGCCCATCACGTCCTCGCGCGTGTAACCGATCTCGCGGCGCATCCGGCGATCCCCCTCCAGCATGCGACGCGAGACGCCCAACATGAAGCCCAGCGTGTGTTCGGCGACCGAGACGGCGTTGCCGCCTGCCTGGTTCACCACCGCCACGCCCGCCGCGGTGCATGCGGCAACGTCCACGGTGTCGTAGCCCGCGCCTCCCGCGGAAACGCACAGCAGGTCGGGACAGCGGGACAGCAGCTCCGCACGCGCGAACCATTGCTGCGGCAACTCGTCCTTCGCCGCGGAGATGTGGTACACGTGGGCCGCAGCCAGCAGGTCGCGGCCGAGCGGGTCGTTCCCCTCGATCGGGAACACGGCGAGGGAAATGTCGCTCTCCCGGGCCAGACGCTCGTCGAACGCAGGGCTGATCCAGAGGTCCGACCGGACGACTCGCTTCCCGGTCGCCGTCACATCGGCTCCGTGTTGCAGCCGATGCGCCGCAGCGTTTCGTCGATCCACGACTTGTCGAGCGTGCCGGCGGCGATGTCCGCCATCATCTTCTTCTCCGCTTCCATCTTCCTGTGGGTTGCAGCGAGCAGCGCTTCGGCCTCGTCGAACGGAACGCACAGCAGGCCATCCGCATCTCCGACGATCAGGTCGCCGGGCTGGATGACCATGCCGTCGATGGCAATCGGGACATTGATTTCGCCGGGGCCGTCCTTGTACGGGCCGCGGTGGCTCACGCCAGCCGCGTACAGCGGGAAGCTGCCACGACGGATCTCCTCGGAGTCGCGCACCGCGCCGTTCAGCACGATGCCGGCCAAGCCGATCTTCACGGAGGTCGCCACCATGATCTCGCCGAACAGCGCGTTGGTGAGGTCGCCTCCGGCATCGACCACGATCACGTCGCCGGGCTGCGCAAGCGCAAGGGCCTTGTGGATCATGAGGTTGTCGCCGGGCCGGCACTTCACCGTGAGCGCGGGGCCCGCGAGATACGCGCCGTCGTGCATGGGGCGCAGGCGGGGGCCCGCGGCCGTCATGCGCGCCATGCAGTCGCTGATGTTGGCAACGGGCAGGCCCTTGAAGGCTTGCACGAGTTGCGAGGAGACTTGGCGCTTGCGCTTGAGGATTTGGAGTCCGACCATGGTTCGTTGGGAAGGGTGGAGATGGCAGTGCGCGTAATGTACAATAAAAAAACAATCAAGGCACGTAAATTCGTCCCCTTAGCTGATGACCGTTTGTCGTGAAAATACAAAATAGGTACAAAAATGGCTGCTGCCGCCGACAAGGCGTATGAAGTCCTGAAGCAGAGGGTGGTCGGCGGCACCTATGCGCCAGGCGCCCAGCTGAAGGAGGAGCACATCGCGCGCGAGCTGGACATCAGCCGCACGCCGGTGCGGGTTGCCCTCAAGCGGCTCGTGGACGACGGCCTCGCCACGGCGGACCCCAATCGCGGCGTGCGCGTTGCGGAGTGGACCGAGTTCGACATCGAGGAAACCTTCGACCTGCGCGGACTGCTCGAGTCGCACGCCGCGGACCTTGCCGCTCGCCGCGGCGGTGCGGGCCTGGCAGACCGGCTGGATGCGCTGAATGAGCAGATGGACAAGGCCATCTCAAAGGGCGGCAGCGAACTGTCAGAAAAGCTGCAGCTCATCAATGCGCAGTTCCACCGCGCGCTGCTGGAAGGCAGCGGCTCGCCGCGGCTTCGCGCCATGCTCACGAGCCTGATCGACATGCCGATCGTGCTGCGCTCGCACTTCATCAGTACCCTGCAGGACAAGGTGCAGAGCCTGGGCCACCACCGCGATCTCGCCGCCGCCGTGCGCGCGGGCGACGGCGAACTGGCCAGGCAAGTGATGCAGTTGCACCTGCGGGTGGCCTCGCACCGCTTCAAGCGTCAGCGCGGCGAGTTCAGCGCCCACCGGGCGGAAGGAAAGCGCGCGTGATCCCCGCACTCCGGGCGGGTGAGCGGCCGTCGTCGCTCACCCTGGATTTCCTTGCCGAGCTGCGCCTGCGCGGCTTCGAAGGCGACATCGCGCACTCGCACGCGGAGCGCACCGTCTTCGCCACCGACAACTCGATCTACCAGGTCGCCCCGCAGGCGATCCTGTTCCCGCGCCACGACACCGACGTCGTGCGGATCGCGAAACTCGCGAACGAGCCGCGCTTCAACGCCTTGACGTTCACGCCGCGCGGCGGCGGCACCGGCACCAACGGGCAGTCATTGACCGATGGCATCTCGGTTGACCTTTCGCGCCACATGAATGCGATCCTCGAGGTCAACGCCGAGGAGGGTTGGGCGCGCGTCCAGGCCGGCGTGGTGAAGGACCAGCTCAACGCGGCGGTTGCGCCCCACGGCCTGTTCTTCGCGCCGGAGCTCTCTCCCTCGAACCGCGCCACGATCGGCGGGATGATCGCCACCGACGCGTCGGGGCAAGGCTCGGTGCTGTACGGCAAGACGCGCGACCACGTGATGGCGTTGCGGGCGGTGTTCATGGACGGAACCGAGTGGCACTCCCGGCCGTTGACGGCCCTGGAACTGCTCACGGCGAAGAGCCGCAACGATCGGGTGGGGCAGGTGCTTCGCGTGCTGGACCGCATTCGCGAGGAAGACGGGGAACTCATCGCCGAGCGCTTCCCGAAGCTGAACCGCTGCGTGACGGGCTACGACCTGGCGCACCTGTGCGACTGCGAAGGGCGCCTGGACCTGAGCGCGGTGATCTGCGGCGCCGAAGGCACGCTGGCATTCGTCACGGAGGCGAAAGTCCGGCTCACGCCGGTGCCGCGATTCACGGCCTTGTTGAACATTCGCTACGCGACCTTCGACGCCGCGCTGCGTGACGCGGGCAACCTGATGAAGCTGCAGGCGGCGTCGAGCGAAACAATCGACGCCACGGTGCTGGGCCTCGCGCGGCAAGACGCCATCTGGCTGAAGGTGCGCGACTATTTCCCGGACGATCCGCAGGGCCCGGCCGAGGGCGTGAACATCGTCGAGTTCGTCGCGAGCGAACGGGCGCAGCTGGAGGAGCAGCTCGCGCGCGTCGAAGCGGCGCTTGCGCAAGGCGGCGCCGGGCGCAGGGGCTACACCGTCGCGCAGGACGCCGGCGCCGCTGCTGCGATCTGGTCGATGCGCAAGAAGTCGGTCGGACTGCTCGGCAACATGCAAGGCGACAAGCGTCCCATGCCCTTCGTGGAAGACACCGTGGTTCCACCCGAGAACCTCGCCGACTACATCCGCGAGTTTCGTGCGGCACTCGACAGGCGCGGCCTGGTCTACGGGATGTTCGGGCACGTCGATGCCGGCTGCCTGCACGTGCGGCCGGCGCTCGACATGAAGGATCCCGAGCAGGAAAGGCTCGTGCGTGAGATTTCGGACGAGGTCTTCGAGCTCACGCGCAAGTACAAGGGCGTGCTCTGGGGGGAGCATGGCAAGGGGTTCCGCTCGGAGTACGTGCCCGAGTTCTTCGGCCCGCTTTATCCGCGCATGCAGGAGATCAAGGTGGCTTTCGACCCGCACAACCAGCTCAACCCCGGCAAGATCGCGTCGCCGCCGGGCCAGACGCTCACCCGGATCGATGGCGTGCCCACGCGAGGCCAGCATGATCGGCTGATCCCGATCGGCGTGCGCAGCGCCAATGAAGATTCGCTGCACTGCAACGGCAACGCGGCCTGCTTCAATTTCGACCCCGACGATGCGATGTGTCCTTCGTGGAAAGCGACGCGGGACCGCAGGCACTCGCCGAAAGGGCGTGCTTCGTTGATGCGCGAGTGGCTGCGGTTGTTGGCGCGGCAGGGAATGGATCCGGACGCAAAGCGGTCTTCACGCTGGCGTGAATGGCCGCACCGCGCGCTGAATACGTGGCGAGGCCGGCGCGGCCAGGCCGATTTCTCCCGGGAAGTGAAGGAGGCGATGGACGGGTGCCTCGCTTGCAAGTCGTGTGTGGGCCAGTGCCCCATCAAAGTCGACGTGCCTGCTTTCCGTTCGCGCTTCCTCGAGACGTACTACGGCCGGTACTTGCGACCGGCCAAGGATCTGCTGGTCGCGCGCTTGGAGTCGCTGCTGCCGATTGCGGCCCGGGCGCCCCGTCTTTCCAATGGGTTGACACACAACCCGCTGAGCCGGGCGGTCGCGCGCTGGCTCGGACTGGTTGACTTGCCCGAACTCGGCACTGTCGAGGCCGCGCAGGCCGCTCAGCGACTGGGTGTAGCGGTCGCAACGCCCCAGTTGCTGCGTGCGTTGCCGGACACCGAGCGAGCCCGGAGCGTCGTGATCGTGCAGGACGCCTTCACGACGCACTACGACTCACGCGTGGTGATGGACTGGATCGAGCTGCTGCAGGTGCTGGGCTTTCGTCCGTGGCTCGCGCCGTTTCTGCCCAACGGCAAGCCGCAGCACGTTCTGGGCATGCTGGACTCGTTTCGCACGACAGCAAAGCGGAATGCACGAATGCTGCGCGACCTGGAACGCGCGGGCGTCGACCTTGTCGGTGTCGATCCATCCATGACCCTCGCGTACCGTGCCGAATACGTCCAGGCCCTCGGGAAGGACGCGGTGCCGCAGGTGGCGTTGCCCCAGGAGTGGCTGGCGCAACGCCTCGACCGGATTCCGAAGCGGGAAGGTACGGGTCGAACCTGGAAGTTGCTGCCGCATTGCACCGAGCGAACCAACGCGCCGGCTGCCACGGCCAGCTGGGTGGCGGTGGCACGGCATCTTGGCATCGAATTCGAGATCGTGCCGAGCGGATGCTGCGGGATGGCGGGTCTCTACGGCCACGAGCGCGCGAACCGGCAGAGTTCCGAATCCATCTATCGACTCAGCTGGGCGCCCGCTCTGGCTGCTGCTGGCTCGGATACTGTGATGGCCACGGGGTATTCGTGCCGCAGCCAGGCGCATCGGCTGGACGGTGCGCACCTCTCGCACCCCCTCCAGGTCCTGCTTCACGAACTCGAGAGAAAAAAGGACCCTGGGTAGAAGAGCGCCCCGTTCACTGCAGCAGCGCCTTCGCCTCCGCCGGATCCAGGCCATACATCTGCGCGAACTCGGCGACCGTCTTGCCGCTGGCCTTGAACGCGTTCTGCAAGGCCTCGCGGCGCGCGTTCTTCTGCGCCACGATCGCCAGCGCATCTTCGACGAGCGCCTGAATGTCGCCGTCGGCCGAAACGAAGCGCGCGCGGTAGTCTTCGCGCCCCAGCCCCGAGGCCTCGATCGCGGCCGTGAGTTGCGCCACGGCGCGCTCGCGTGCCTGTTCCGGCGACTTGCCGCCGCGGCGCTTGTACAACTCCAGGATCGCGTGATGCACGTGCTCGGGCGCCACGGGCTCCACAGGCGTCGCTTGCAGATCGTGACGCGGCACGCCCGATGCGACGGCCTCGATGTAGCGCGTCGAGCGCGTGTGGACCGCCAGCGCAACCTTCAGCTCGGCGGCAGGCAGCGCCTCCGGGTGCGCGGCCAGCAGGTCTTCGAAAACGCCGCGCTTGAGCGGCAGGAATTTCGCGCCGAACAGGCGGGGATACAGCTCGAACAGCTTCTGCAGCAGGGGCGGCACCGGCCGCGGCGGCTTGCGTCGCGGCGCCGACGTGCGTACGGATGTCGGCTCGGGCGTCAGGGTGGAATCTCGGGACATGGACGTATTGTCGGAGAGATGCCAGGGGCAGGCTGCCATTACACTGAATTCCCGCGCCCCGCCCCCAGGAGTCCCCGATGCTGTCCGTCGAAGACATTGCCCGCCTGACGCCCGCCGAGCGCGACCGGTTTCGCAGCCCCATCCCGACGCGACCGGTGTCAAGCGACGAGTACCTGCCCGCGCCGCAGTCCGCGAAGCAGCGCGAGTTCGAATCGCGCATCGGCGCGCTGGGCACGCAGCTCGCGAAGCACCAGGGCGTGTCGCGCCGCCGCTTCTTCCAGAGCGCCGCGGGCATGGCCGCCGCCTTCGTCGCGATGAACGAAACGTTCGGCCCACTCTACCTCGTGAGCCGCGCCGAAGCGGCGACGCCCGAGATGGCCGATGCGCGCGCGGCCGGGCTCAAGGGCCAGTTCATCATGGACATGCACACGCACTTCCTGCGCGACGACACGCGGCTCGAAGGCTTCGTGCGCTCGCGCGAGGCGGTGGGCAAGGCCGGCTGGAACCCCGCGCTGGTCGGCAAGCCGCAGACGCTCGACGACCTGAAGTTCGCGAACTACTTCAAGGAGATCTGGCTCGACAGCGACACGAAGGTGGCGCTGATTTCCGGCTCCGGCTCCGAAGACCCGCGCGACTGGTTCCTCACGAACGAGATGAAGGCGAAGGCGCGCGAGGAAGTCAACATGAAGGCCGGCGCGCGGCGCATGTTCTCGCACGCGATCTTCATGCCCGGCCTGCCCGGCTGGCTGGACAAGGTCGACGAGGACCTGGAGAAGCTGAAGCCCGATTCGTTCAAGGGCTACACCGTCGGCGACAACACCAACAAGCATCTCGCGCGCCACCCCTGGCACCTGGACGACGAGAAGCTGCTCTATCCCTTCTACGAGAAGCTGGCGCGCGCGGCGCGCACGCGGCCCAGCCTCGCCAACGTGTGCGTCCACAAGGGCCTGTTCCCAGAGTCGGTGACGCAGCGCTTCCCCGATCTGCTCAAGCATGCCGACGTGCGCGACGTCGCGAAGGCGGCGAAGGACTGGCCGCAACTGAACTTCATCGTCTACCACTCGGGCTACCGGTCCGGCCCGGTCGCGCCGTCGTGGGAACAGTTCGAGCGCACCGGACGCATCGACTGGGTGACGGACCTCGCCGAGATTCCGCGCAAGCACGGCGTGAAGAACGTGTACGCCGACCTCGGCCAGATCTTCGCGCAGAGCACGGTGTCCGAGCCGCGGCTGTGCGCCGCCATGATGGGCCAGCTGGTCGCGGGACTCGGCGCCGATCATGTCGTGTGGGGCACCGATGCGGTGTGGACCGGCGCGCCGCAGTGGCAGATCGAGGCGCTGCGCCGGCTCGAGATCCCGCAGGACATGCAGCAGAAGTACGGCTTTGCGCCGCTCGGCGCGGCCGACGGTCCGGTGAAGCGCCAGATCTTCGGCGACAACTCCGCGCGGCTCTATCACTACCGACCCGAACAGCGCGCGGCGCTGAAGGACGATTTCGTCGCTGTCGCGAAGGCCGAATACGATCTGCACGGCGAGGGCCGCACGAACCTGCGTTACGGGTACATGCAGCCCGGGCGCGCGCCGCTGCACCGCGGGTAGCGGCGCGGCGGCGGCACCGCGTCACTTGCCGACGATCTTCTCCACCGTGCCGAGCAGCGTCTCGAACGTGAAGGGTTTCTTCAGCACCGCAATCCACGTCCCCTCGGGATGCTGCGAAACATCGATGGCGCTCATGATCACCGCCGGAACGTCCTGGCATTGCGACTTCTTGCGCAGCGCCGCGACGAGTTCGTAGCCGGACACGTAAGGCATCATCACGTCGGTCAGCACCAGGTCGGGCTGCGCGCCTTCCACGATCTCCAGCGCCTCCCGGCCGTTGCCGGCCCGGATGGGTTCGTACCCGCCCATCTCCAGCGTCGCGCAGATCGTCTCCAGAAGGTCGAACTCGTCGTCGACAACGAGAATCTTCTTCATTGCATTCCCCCCACGCGCCTCGGGAAGCCCGACAGGATGGCTTCCGCGCTCTCGAAGGAATCGTTGACGCTCAGTCCGCCCGCACCCAGCTTGAACTCGCGGATGGAACTGTCGTAGTCGCTCTCGCGCATCTTCATGATCGAGATGAGCCGGTGCAACTGCGACTTCAGCTCCACATACCGCAGCAGCAGCACCGTTTCGACGACATGCGCCAGCTCCGGCGTGGACACCTCGAGCTCCGTGCCGAACAGCGGCAGCTCCTCGGAAATGAGCGTCGTCACGTCCCAGGCGCGCAGCTGGTTCGTCAGGGCGGAAAGGAATCTCGGCAAACGGTCGGCATAGACGGATGCCGCGGCGAAGCCCTGGACGCCGTCGACGAACAGGCGCCGCCGGGACGGCTCCTCGCCGCGCACCCGCTCGAGCAGCGACTCCGCGAGCGAGTCCATGTAGTGTTCCAGCGGCGGCTGCCACACGAGCTGGATGGCGCCGCTGTCGACATGCTCCTTCAGGGGAATGCCCATGGCTTCGGCGCGCTCGATCAGGCGCGGGGGCGGCTCGTAGAAACCGAAATACATGCCCTTCTGTCCGCGCTTGGCGCCTTCGACGAGGAAGCTGAGGCCCAGCGTCGTCTTGCCCGAACCGGGCGCGCCGATCAGGGCCACGGTGGAGCCGGACAGCACGCCGCCGCGCATCATGTCGTCGAGGCCTTTGACGCCGAAACTCATGCGCTCGCGCCGCTCGTCGCCGTGGGTCGGCGGGCTGTCGAACTGGATCTCGGTGCGCGGGTGGATCTGGATTCCGGCGTCGGTGATTTCCACTTCGTGCCGCCCGCGCAGGTAGCCGGAGCCGCGGAATTTGTGGACCGTGAGTTCGCGCACGGCGCGCGGTCCGATCAGGTGGTCCGACAGCTCCAGAACGCCATCCACCATCGCGTTCTCGTCGCTGCGGCTCACATCGCCTTTGTCGACCGCGCACAGGAACGTGGTGGTCGCGGTCATCGAAGTGAACGCCTGCAGCTGATTGAGGAATTCCTTGGCGTGAACGCGCTCGTCGGCCGCCTCCTCGATCGACTCGAGTCCGTCGATGATCAGGATGCCGGGCTTCTCGCTCATCACGGTGGCCTGGATCAGGGACAGCACGCCGGGCAGGCCGTTCTTGCGCAGGGTCTGGTAGGCCGCGATGTACTTCAGGCGCGTGCCGACGACCTTGGGGTCGAAGAATCGCAAGGTGGACAGATGATTGAACATCTTGGCGTGCGATTCCGCGAGCACCGTGATGTAGACGCACTTGCCGTCGGTCAGCGCCAGATGGTTGAAGCAGAGCTGATTGGCCAGGATCGTCTTTCCCGCCCCGGGCGGGCCGTACAGCGTGTAGGTGCCGCCCCGGAAAAAGCCGCCCTTCAGGATGTAGTCGAGCCGCGGTATCTGGCTTTCGATTCGCGCAATCGCGTGCGGCTCGACCGGCCCGTTCGCAGCGGCGCGTTTCTCATCGCTCTCGGAGGACGTTTCTTTCGTGGCCATCCATGTTTTCATTTGTTGTGATGGGAAGAAGCACCGTGAAGCGTGCGCCGCCGGACGGCGCGCCGGTCACCTCGATGCGGCCGCCGTGGGCACGGACGATCTCTCGCACGATGTACAGGCCCAGGCCGGCCCCGTCGCCGCTCGACGCCGTGACGAGCCGCTCGTAGGGCTCGAAGATCCGCGCGCGATCCTCCGGTGCGATTCCGCGTCCGGTGTCCTCGACCACGATACGCGCGCCCTCTTCGGTGCGCTCGGCATACAGGTCCGCCCGCGGCCCGCCGTACTTGATCGCATTGGTCACGAGGTTGCTCACCACCTGTTCCATCCGCAGCCGGTCCCACTCGCCGAAGAGCGGCTCGCAGGAACGAACGTCGAGAACGCAACCGCGCCCCCGCGCCATTTCGGAATGGCGGGCCGCCACGTCGTGAACGAGCGCGCAGAGGTCGAGCGTCTCCCGATGCAGGACAAGCCGGTCGCTTTCAACCTGCGCACTGTCGAGCAGGAGATCGACCATGTGGACCAGGCGCGTCAGCTGCCGCTTGGGCACTTCCAGGAGCCGGGTGACGACCGCGCTGTCGATCGAATCCTTGTCGCGGCAGGCGTGCTCCAGCATCTGCAGGTTCAGCAGGATCGTCGAGATCGGCGTGCGCAGCTCGTGGGTCGCGATCTGCAACTGCCGGTCCCGCGCGGCAATGGCGCGTTGAAGCGCCTCCGCGTTCGGGGCCGCAATGCAGTTCGGCGGATCGCACTCGGTCGCATTCGTCATCGGCGGTAGCCTAACGACGGGCGCAGCCTGCGCCTGTAGGCTAACGCCGAGCTATGCCGTGCATGTCGTCCGAGTGCGGACGTAGCCGCCAGGCGCTACCCAGTCCGAGCAGGCAAAGAGAGAGCGCCACGCACGCGCCGCTCGGCCCGTCGAAGCCCCAGGAGACGGCCATGCCCAGCGCGCAGGCGGCACCGCCCGCCGCGATGGCGGTGGCGAGGCCGTGTCCCCGGCGCGTCCAGAGGGCCGGTGCGATCAGCAATGCGAAGACGAGATAGAGGCCCAGCGTCTGAACCGCCACGGACAAGGTCAACGCGAACAGCGGATAGAACATCGCGTCGCGCGCGAGCGCGGCCCCATGCGCCCTCGCCGCGACCGTAACCACGACGCCTGCCGCGACGGCGAGCAGGAGCACCGAGGACCACGGCACCCACAGCACGTCGGCGGCCAGCAGTGCCGTAAGCCGTTCGCGCCCATGCGGATCGAAGGCCACCGCGACGACGCAGGCGGCGGACCCCGCCACGTACACGAGGCCGATGAGTGCTTCGCGCTGCTCCGGCCAGCGCTGCGCGAGCCAGCGCACGAACGCCGCACCCGCCAGCGCGGCGACGGCGGCGGCAGCCGTCGCCGCCATCGGCGGCGCGCCTTCGACCGCCATGCCGACCGCGAGCACGCCGAGCGCCGCCACCTGCGCCACCGCGAGGTCGATGAAGACGACTCCGCGCGCCAGCACCTGCGCCCCGAGCGGGACGAGCGCGAGCGTCGCCGCCAGAAGCGCGGCGGCGGGCGCGGCGAGCCAGGCAAAGTCCGCGGGCGTCATCGCTGCGCCGCGAGCAGGCGCTCGATCAGATGGTCGAACAGCGCGGCCAGCGTGTTCGCGGGCGGCTCGTCCGTCACCGTGGACGGCAGTTGCAGCAAGGTCGCGCCCGCGCCGAGCTGCTGCGCGAGCCATTGCCCCGCGCGCGGGTCCTGGTGGGCCGACACGACGATGGCACGCGGCGGCGCGCCCTTCGCCGCGTCCAGGATCTTCTGCAGATGCCCCGGCGTCGGCGGCACGCCGGGCTTCGGCTCGAGGTCCGCCACCTGCTCGATGCCCAGCCAGCGCCAGACATACGCGAACGTCGAGTGCTGCGCCGCGACGCGCATGCCGCGCAACGGCGCGGCGCGGCGTTCCCATTGAGCGATGCGCGCCTGCCAGTCCGTGCGGAACGCGGCCAGCCGCGAGCGGTAGCCCGACGCGCCCGGCGGATCGACCGCTTCGAGGCGACGGGCAAGCACCTCCGCGATCTCGAGCACGCGGCGCGGGTCGAGGTGGGCATGCGGATTGCCGGCCGCATGCACGTCGCCATCGGACGCGGAAGCGTTCGGACGCGGATCGATCAGCGTGAGGTGGTCGGCGGCGAAGAGCATGCCCGGCGCGCCCTTCTGCACGCGCGGGTTGCCCGAGCGTTGCTGCAGCGTCGGCAACCAGCCCGCCTCGAGATCGGCGCCCGTGCAGACCGCCAGGTCTGCCTGCCGTAGCTGGGCGATGAGGCTGGGCCGCGCCTCGATGTGATGCGGGTCCTGACGCGCGTGGGTGGCGCTGCGCACGTCGGCGGCGGGCGCGAGCTGTTTCACGAGCGCCGCCCATTCGGGCTCGCAGGTGAAGACGTTCAGTGCCTGCGCGGAAGTGGTTGCGAAGAGCGCGCCGCATGTGAGTGCGGCGCTGAACGCGGCGCGGCGGAAGTCAGAACGAGTGGGCCGCATGCGCGCCTCCGGTCAGGATGTACTGGATCTGCACTGCACGAGTCGCGCCGGGAAAGCCGACGCGGTCGTTCTGCTTCGTGAGCTGGACTCGCAGCGTCTGCGTGTGGGACGGCTTGTACGCGAGCATGAGGGCCGACTCGCGCAGGCGGCCATCGTCGAAATGGTCTTCGTGCGGTCGCCGCACCTTCAGCAGGTCGGCGCGCACGCCGGCTTCCCAGGCGGGCGCGAAGCGCCACACGACACTGAGGTACGACGCGCGATGCGAATCGCCGCGGGTCGCGAATCGATTCACGCGGTCCACCCAGGCATGTTCGTAGGCGACGCGGACCTGCTGCTGCCGGTTGTTGCCATCGGGCGACCACTTCCATGCGAGATCGGCCACGCGCATTCGCCGTCCGCCGAATGCGGCGCCGTGGCTGTGTGCGTGAGCCGGCTCCGATTCGGAGGCGTGGTCGTCGTGGTCTTCGGCATGGCCGGCCTCCGCGTCGTCTTCGAGCGCCCCGCCCCGGCGGTTGTGCACCAGCGACAGACCGGCCTGCCAGCTCTGGCTGCGGCCGATGTCGCCGCCGATTCGCCCCGTGAGCACCAGCACGCCGGGCCGCTTGGTGGCCGCGGCGTCGGGGACGAGACCGCGGCCGCGAAAGGCTTCGAGCCCGAAGCGCATGTAGACGTCGGTGGGCGCGGTCCAGTTGATGCGCAGCCCGTCGTCGATCCAGTGGCCGCCGAAGAACGCGCGGTACAGGAGCGGCCGCTCGACGAAGTCGTCGCTGTGCGGATGCTGCTCGTTGAGGTAGCCGAGCTGGGAGGCGAAGCGGCCGGCGCGGACCTGCAGTCCTGATGGGAGTGTGCGCGTCTGGAGCCAAGCCTCTTCGAGTTCGAACTCGAACTTGCGCTCGGCGGTGTGCGTGACGGCGGTGACCTGCGCATCGAAGTGACGGCCGAGCGGGCCGCGTGCGCTGACGTCGCTGTGGCCGAGGCCGAGGCCTCTGTCGCGCTGGCCGAGGGCGAGTTGTCGCGACGCGGCGGAGAGGTCCAGCGCGTAGCCGAACTGCCAGGTGTCGGGCTGCTGGGCGGATGCGGTGAGTGCGGCGAAAGCGAGCGTGGCCGCGAATACCGGGCGCGCTGCGCCGATGGGAATGGGATTGTTGAAGTTGTGCAAGGCCATCTCACTGAAAAGTCGAACGGGACCGGCGCCCTCGCGTGAGGACGCGAAGGCATGGGCCGGGAACGGGATTTCAGTGGGAAGGAGGCGGACCGCGCGCGTCGAAGAGCGCGCTCCAGCGGGCCTTGAATTCGGCTCCGCTGGCGATGATGAATGTGCTGAAGACCGTGACGTGCACGAGGACCGTGGCCGCGGGCGCACAACCCACCTGGCCGATCGCGTCGTAGAGCCGACAGTCGGCGTCGGCGGTGTGGCCGTTGAACAGGGCCTCGATGCGCGTCGAGGCGTGCGTGCGCGAATCCGCGAAATGCGCGTGGGCGGTCGCAGCGGAACTCTTTCGCATGCCCTCGATGTGCGCGCCCCGGTGGATGAGGCCAAGCGTCTGTGCCAGCAGCATCGCCAACAGCCACGCCAGCACGACGATGCGGGCCGTGCGGGTGGGGTGGGTGAGGCTGTGGCGGAACATCGAGGGGACTGCGAATCGGGCGAGGAGCGAAGGGGCATTATCAGGTGGTCCCGGCGGTTCGGGGGACTCGGGCGAAAACTTCGGCTACTGCGCGCGGACTTTCATGCCTGCCCCATGGAGCACACGCGTGCTACGCTGACGCGCGAGGGTTCCATGAGCATCACAAACAGCCGAATCTCCGACGACCTGAAACAGCGCATCGCCCGCGCGGCGGCGCGCGCCGGAGTATCGGCGCACGAACTCATGGTCGAAGCCATCGCGCACGAGACCGAGAGGGTCGAGCGTCACGCAGACTTTCACGAGGAGGCGGATGCGCGGATGGAGCGGTTCCTGGCGAGTGGCAAGTCCATTCCGTGGCATGAGGCGCGAAAGTACGTTCTCGACCGTGATGCGGCAACGGGGCGGAAACCCATCCGATGAAGAGAAGCACCATGCACGAGAACACCAGGACCGTCATCCAGTCCACGTTCGAGGCATCGAACGGGGCCGAGATCCATTTCGGCGAAGCAGTTGGACGACTCCTGGCCGTCGAGGTCGAGTCGTACCATGTCGATTACCGCTCAGGCCGAACGACTTTCTACCTGGCCGACGGCGACACGCTGGACCTCGCTTTCGATCCTGCCTCTGGCGCGACTCCCAAAACCTTCGACGCAGACGCTGTGCGTGCGGCAATCCTGGGGGCCCAGCAAGGACGGGTGATGTACCCCGAGTTCAAGGCACTCTCGCAGCGCGCGGGGTGCATCGGCTACACGGTCTGGATGACCGGACGCCATGTCACGTACTTCGGCCGCAATGGAGAAACGCACGTCGAGCGGTTTCCGGATTGAAGGGTCGAGCGGTAGCCAGCAGTGCTAGTGAGGGATATCCGGATGGAGCGCGGCGGACCGTGCCCACGCTGGCCGGTGCCTGAGGGGGAGCAATGTCTGCTTTGGGTCGGAAGCGGACGTCCCATAATCGCAGCATGGATTCGAATCTCTCCGGCCGATGCGCATGCGGCTCGGTGCGCTACACGTGCCGGAGCGCGCCGCTCGCGATGCTGAACTGCCACTGCCGCGATTGTCAGATCTCCAGCGGGGCGCCGTTTGCATCCGGCGTGGTCGTCGCGAGTGCCGATCTGGAGGTGCAAGGCAGTCCGGCAACGCACTCAGTTCGCGCAAGTAGCGGCATGCACACCACGCGTACCTTCTGCGCCGACTGCGGCACTCCTCTCTTCACGCAGAGCGAGGCCAATCCGCAATTCACGTCGATCCGGTTCCCGACGCTGGAAGATGCAGCGAGCTTTGCGCCGATGCTCGACATATGGACGTCCAGCGCGCAGCCTTGGGTCTGCCTCGATGGAAAGATTCCTCACTTCGACCGGTCACCTCAGCCGCCCAAGTGAAGCCACCGCGGCGCAAGACGTGAGCCTGCTTTCGATCCGTCTCGCGCGGCGGCTCTTTCCGACTCCGCAACCGGTGAGAAGCTGATGTCTGCTTCCGGCCAGAAACTGTCATCCGTGTTGACCGAGGCAGCAGCGGGCACAAGGTCCCGCGGCCTAGGCTCCAATGCACTTCTTTATCGAAGCCCTTGCGTAAGGAAACCAGCCGGCGGTCACATTCGGACAAACGGGCGCGGTTCAATTCGTTGGGCAGACGAATCGGACGGACCGATGTAAGGAGAGCCGCTGGGCTAGCGAACGGCTGTCAAGTCGAAGCAGAATATGCTGAAGAAATGGACCCGTTCAACCTCCAACGCTTCGTCGACGCACAAGCCCCGGTCTGGCGCGCGGTGAGAGCGGAACTCGACGAGTCGGCGAAGCGATCGCACTGGATGTGGTTTGTGTTCCCCCAGCTTGCTGCGCTCGGTCGCAGCGACACCGCGAAGTTCTACGGGATCAGCGGCCTCGACGAGGCCCGGGCTTACCTTGACCACCCCGTGCTCGGCCCACGTCTGCTCGAATGCTGCAACGTCTTGTTGAATGCGAGAAGCGCGTCGGCGGAAGAAATCTTCGGCGACATCGACGCAATGAAACTCCGCTCGTGCCTCACCTTGTTCGAGGCAGTGTCGTCGAACCCGATCTTCACGAGATGCATTGATCGCTTCTTCGGCGGCGAGCATGATCCGTTGACGAAACAATTGCTCGCTGGCTGAGTTCGGTCTGCACGCCTCGCAACAGCATCGGCGCCCTTCCGCTTCAAACAATGAAACGCCGCCCCTTCCTCGCGCTATCCACCGTCGTCGCCGTCCCGGCGCTTCGCGCCCAACCCTCGCTCCCCCAGCACCGCTGGTACGAAGCCGCCGAATCCATGCGCCGCCTCGCCCTCGCCCAAGGCGACCAACCCTACGGCGCCGTCGTCGTTCACTCCGACCGCATCGTCGGTCAAGCCCCCAGCCGCGTCATCCAGCGCAAGGACTCCGACGCCCATGCCGAACGCGAAGCCATCCGCGACGCACGCGAGCGATTCGGCCCGGACGCCCTCCGCGGCGCGGTGCTCTACTCCACCTCGCGTCCTTGTGCCCTGTGCGAGGCAACGGCCGCACAAGCAGGTGTCGCTCGAATGATTCATGGCCCCGGCCTGACGGATGCCGGCCCGCCTGCAAGCTCACGCTGAGCTGCGTCCGTAGAAGCCCACGGCGAGAACCTGCGCCATCTCCAGATCGGCGCGCGAAGAGACTGCCGACTTCACGTTTCGAAACCCCACCGGGTCGCCCGCAACAGGTATCCTCAAACCCGACCTCCCTCCAACCCCCGGCCTCCGGCCCAGCCGCCTCGCGATGCGCCCCATCTCTCTCGCCCCGTCTTCAGGTGCTTCGCGAATCATCGCTGCCACGTGTGTCATCGCCCTGCTCTATGTGGGGCGCGAAGTCCTCGCGCCGCTGGCCCTCGCCGGCGTGCTGAGCCTCGCGCTCGCGCCGCTCAAGCGCCGGCTCGCGGGCAAGGGCTTCGGCCACGCAGGAGGCGCGGCCATCGCGGTCCTGATCGCAACCCTCAGCATCGGCCTCGCCGCCATCTTCCTCACCTCGCAATTCGTCGATGTGGCGAGCGACCTGCCCCAGTACAAGCAGGCGATCCGGAGCAAGCTGCAGCGCGCCCGCGACGTGGTCATCAACCCCCTGGAAAAATTCCGCTCCGACATCGTCACCATCGTTCCCGATGCGCCTGCCGCGCGCCCGCCTGCCCCCCACTCCGACGCGCTGGCGACGCGTAACGACCCCACGGCCTTCTTCCTGTCGTCCCTCTGGGGTCCCTTGTCGAAGGCGGGGATGGTGCTCGTGCTGCTGGTCTTCATCCTGCTGGGCCACGAGACCATCCGCGAACGCGTGATCCGGCTTGCGGGCGAGGCGGAGGTGGGCGGGACCATCGAGGCCATCGAAGACGCCGCCCAGGGCGTCTCGCGCTTCCTGTTCTCGCAGTTCGTCGTGAATGCGACATTCGGCGTCGTGCTGGGCCTGGCGCTGTGGATCGTCGGCATTCCCAATCCCGCGCTCTGGGGTGCGCTCGGCGCGCTGTCGCGGTTCGTGCCTTATGTCGGCGCGTTGGGCGCGGGTGTCTCCATCGCGGCGTTCGCGGCGGCCGTCGATCCCGGATGGTCGCTGATGTTCTGGAGCATCGGCAGCTTCCTCGTGCTGTCGGGCCTCGTGGCGCACTTCGTGGAGCCGCAGGTGTATGGACACACGGCCGGCCTCGCGCCGCTGGGCGTGGTGCTCTCCGCGATCTTCTGGGGCTCGGTCTGGGGGCCGCTGGGGCTGCTGCTGTCCACGCCGATGACGCTGTGCCTCGTGGTGGCGGGACGCTACATCCGCGCGCTGGAGCCGATCACCGTCATCTTCGGCGAAACGCCGGGGCTGTCCGAAGGACTGCGCTTCTACCAGCAAGCGCTGTCGGGCGATCCGCAGAACATCGTGGCGGCCGCGCGACCGTACCTGCGCCGCAACAACTTCGCGCGCTACTGCGACCAGGTCGTGCTGCCCGCGCTCGCGCTGGCCTCGTCGGATGCGCGGCAGTCGCGCATCGGCAAGGAGCAGCAGGAGCGCGTGCGCCTGAGCATCCGGCAGGCCGCGGAGGCGCTCGACCAGGCGGCGCCGGCCGTCGATGCGAGCCGCAGGCGCCGATCGGCATCGCTGCTGGAGGCAGACATCGGCGCCCATCTGCGCCAGGTGCGCTCGACGCGGCTGAGCCTCTGGCCGGGGTCGCGGGAGGACCTGAAGTCGTCGCACGTGCTCTGCGCGGGCCTGGATACCGAGCGCGACGGCCTGATGTGCGAACTGTTGAGCCAGTCGCTGCGCGACGAAGGCGTGGAGACGAGGAGCATTTCTGTCGATGCCCGCTGGGACTACGGCGGGAGCGTTCCCGGCCCGGCGGCGGTCGGTGGCACCGTGCTGGTTTCCACGGTCGTGCTCGCCTACCCACTGGAAGAGGACCACGAGGCGTGGCAATCCGCCTCGCTCAAGCTGCGCGACGCCTACCCGTACGCGATGGTCCTGACGGTGAAGCCGCCCTATCAGGAAGGGCTCGCCGACGAGGCGCTGGTGCGCGGCCCGGTCGATCTGGTGGTGCGATCGTTCTCCGAGGTGGTGGCATTCGTGCTGGCACTGCGGGAGCCGGCGGCGTGAGCGCTGTCCTTTGACGGCGCTTCCACCGAGGGGCGGTATTCGGCCCCCATACCGAATACGGTATATTGGAGCCGATGCGCTTACCGCTCCGAGAAAAACCCCTGCACTGGGTCGGCTCTGCCAAGAAGGACTTGCTGGCAATGCCGGCTGGCGTGGTTGACGACCTGGGTTATGCACTCGGCGCGGTGCAGATGGGAGCCACGCCGGCACAGGCCAAGCCATGGAAGGGCGAGGGCTCAGGGGTGCTGGAGCTGGTGGAGACGCACCGCGGCGACGCGTTTCGCGCGGTGTACACGATACGCTTCGCCGAGGCGGTCTATGTGCTCCACTGCTTCCAGAAGAAGTCAAGCAGCGGAATCCGTACCGCGCAGAATGATGTGGACCTGATTCACGACAGGCTCAAGGTGGCTCAGAAGCATTACAAGGAACACCATGAAAGCTAAATCCAAACACCCCGCGTCGGGATATGTCGAAACCGGCTCGGGCAATGTATTCGCGGATCTCGGCTTGCCGGATTCCGACGACCGACGTCTGCGTGTGCAGTTGGCCATGCGGCTCATCGATCTTCTCGAAGGCATGACACAGACCGTTGCCGCGAAGCGCCTTGGGATTTCCCAGCCTCATGTCTCGGAGCTGAAGCGCTTCAAGCTGGCTCGTTTCTCGAGCGAACGCCTCCTGCATCTCATCACCCTGATGGATCGCGACGTCGAGATCTTCATCCGGCCTCGAATGCCGAGTCCACGGCGGGGCTCGATGGCGGGCGAGGTTACCGTGTGGGCGGCTGCGTGACCCCGCTCGATAAGCGATGCTCCGTTCTCGGTCCAGGCGCCGTCCCCGAGGTTTCCGGCTACCCCCGCATCCCATACTTCTGCAGAAACATGTTCGCCGTGCGGTACTGCAGAAAGCGGTTGCCCATGTCCTCCGGCAGCAGGCGCGGATCGACCACACCGACGGGATCGTCGGCGCTCAGGGCCTCGAGGTCGCCGTCGGCGTCGGAGTGCAGCACGATCAGCGTCCGCGAGACATCCAGCCCCCTGCTGCGCAGGAACACGATCACGTGCATCAACTGCGGTTCCGTCGGCTGGTAGTGGCCGCTCAGGTTTGAAATGCTCGTGCAGCGCCCCTGCTCGAAACTGATGTCGCCGGCACACACGATCTGCTGCCCCGCGAGGTACGACGAGTGGAAGAACGTCCGTTGGTGAGTGAATTCGTAGACGCGATGGTCGGCCATCAGCAAGTCCGTGCCCGTGAGCACGTAGCCGAAGCAATACCGGCGATGCTTCGTGGCCGGCTCCTTCGTGTTGCTTCGGGTGTCCGCGGGCCGCTCGACCACGCCATCGTGCTCCCGCACCAGCGCATGGGCGCAGCCGTTGCGGAAGGTCAGCCGCAACTCGGCCGCTTCCGCCTGTTCCATGTACTTGAGCGGCCACGAGAAGCTGCCTGCATCCGTGTCCACGCCGTGCTTCGTCAGGCCCGAGAAGAAGCGGGACTCCAGAAAATTCGGCAGCGCGTACACGTCGCATTGAAGAATGGCGCACAGCTCCTTGAGCAGTTGCCGCTCGATGCGCTCCAGCACGGCTGCACGCACGCGCGTCGCTTCCTCGGAGAACACATGCGTGGTGCGCATCGGCACCAGGCCGTTGCTGCGTTGACGCCCGCCGCTGCTCAGCCGCGTGCGGTCTGGCTGCTGAGGTACCGGCGCCGTGCCCGGTATCCTGAGCGGCGCATTCTGCCGCTGCCGCCAGAACGCCTGACAACGGCGCCACATGCGCGCCATGGCCACGGCCTGCATGAAGGGGTCGCGACGGTATTGATGGATCTCGCCGAGGTGGTGTCCCACCGCCAGGGTTTCGTCATCCCTGAACGACCGGCCGAGCGAAGCGAGAAATTGCGTGGGATCGGGAAGCTGAGTCGACATGTACTGCTGCGTGACTGCTCGGAGAGTGTCGCACAGCGATGCTCCGTTCCACCGCTTGCGGAACCTTGTTTCAAATAGTCCCTGCCGCCGGTGGTTGAGGCTAGTATGGCCCGTCCAATCCCATGCCCTGGCTCAAGCTTCTCCACATCTGCGCGGTGATCGTCTGGTGCGGCGCCCTGCCCTACCTTGCGCTGGCCGTCGCGTCGCGCCCGCCGACAGGCGCGGGCACGCTTGCACCCGCGCGCGCCTCGCTGCTCCTGCGATGGGTGTACGTGGGCGTCGCTACGCCGGCCGCGCTGGTCGCCATCGCCTCCGGCACCGCCATCTTCGGCCTGCGCGGCCCCCTGGCGGCGTGGCTCGTGGCCAAACTCGCCCTGGTGGCGATGCTGGTCCTCGTGCATGCGGCATGCGGCTGGCTCCTGCTGCGCCGCGAACAGATGCGCTCCAACGTCCCGCGCGCACTGGGTCCCGCTTTGGCCGGGCTCGCCTCGCTGTTGCTGATGGCCGTGGCGTGGCTGGTGCTGGGCAAGCCCGATGTCCGTGCCTGAGCACGACTCAGCCTCGCAGGCCACCGTGCTCGTCCGGGACCGCCGCGGCATCGACGGCCACGGCCTGTTCATAGACGAGCTTGCCGCCGAGGTACGCCGCAAGGGCGATCAGCACCAGATTGAGAATCGAGAGGCCGAAGCCCAGCGGCATCACCGAATCCGCGGCGCCGAGGCGCAGGCGCAGCAGCCAGTTCAGCGTCCCCAGCGACAGCAGCATGACGGCCAGCAAGGCGTGCGTCCACGCCGTGACCTTCCGGCGGATCGCCTGCACGGTGAGCAGGTCGACCAGTCCCGCGAGGCTGGCGACCCAGCCGCCGAGCGCGCCCACGCCGGCCAGCCACAGCCCGGCTCGCGCCCAGAAGGGATCGCCGTTCCAGAGAAAGGCTGCATCCGCTGCAGGCAGCGCGACGAGCGCCGCCACGGGGAAATGGATCAGCATCGGGTGCAGCGGATGCCCGCCGATCGCGGCATTGCTTTGAATCGGCTCGGGCGGTGCCGTGGGGGGTTGGGGCATGGCGGCATTGTCCGCGCCGTTGCGGCCTGCGTGGCGATGGTTTTGCTGCCGGCCTGCGCCGGGCCGCAGTCCACCCTGGACGCCGCCGGACCGTCGGCGCGGGCCATCGCGCTCGTGTGGTGGTGGATGCTGGGCGTATCCGCGGCGGTGTTGGCGGGGGTCCTGCTGCTCTGGCTCGCGGGCATGCGCCGCCGCAGGCGGCCCGCGCGGCCGGCGGACCCGGGATGGGAGCGAAGGTGGTTGATCGGTGGCGGCATCGTGCTGCCGGCGGTGGCCATCGCCGCGCTCATCGGCTTCGGCGCGGGCGCGGGCCTGCACCAGTTGGCGCTGCCCGGACTGGCGCCCGCGCCGCTGCGGATCGACGCCGTTGCGAACCAGTGGCGATGGGAGTTCCGTTATGGCGGCGACGCGGGTCCGCGGCTGGACAACCGGCTGCGCCTGCCCGCGGGGCGGCCGGTGGACATTCACACCCGCAGCAGCGATGTGATTCACTCGTTCTGGGTGCCGGCGCTGGCGGGCAAGCTCGATGCGATTCCCGGGCGCACGCTGGTGATCCGGCTGCAGGCGCAGGAGCCGGGCCGCTGGCGCGGGCAGTGCGCGGAGTTCTGCGGGCTGGGACACGCGCACATGGTGTTCGAGGTCGAGGCGCTGCCCGCGGCGCAGTTCGACGCCTGGCTGAAGGAAGGCGCGGCACGATGAGCGCAGCGCCCGCCACGCCGTCCTCCGGCGCGCACGACGCGCACGACGCGCACGCGCTCCACGAAGCGTTCGAGCGCGTCTGGGGCAATCCGACCGGCTGGCGTTCGCTGTCGGTGGTCAATCACAGCAGCGTGGCGGTGCGCTTCATGGCCACCGGCGCGGTCTTCTTCGTGCTTGCGGGCCTCCTGGCGATGGCCATGCGCGTGCAGCTGGCCCGGCCGGGCGCGGGCTTCATGAGCGCACAGGCCTACAACCAGGCCTTCACGATGCACGGCACGATGATGATGTTCCTCTTCGCCGTGCCGGTGTTGCAGGGGCTCGCCGCATACCTGCTGCCCAAGATGCTCGGTGCGCGCGACCTGGTCTATCCACGGCTGTCCGCGTTCGGCTACTGGTGCTACCTGTTCGGCGGCGTGATCCTCGTGGCCAGCATCCCGCTGGGGCTCGCGCCCGACGCAGGCTGGTTCATGTACACGCCGCTGTCGAGCGCGCGCCACTCGCCGGGTCCCAACGCCGACTTCTGGTTGCTGGGCGTCACGTTCATCGAGATCTCCAGCATGGCCGCCGCCATCGACATTGTGGTGTCCGTGCTGCGCGCACGGGGTCCTCACATGGCGCTGCACCAGTTGCCGGTGTTCGCCTGGGCGATGCTGGTGTCGTCGTTCATGGTGATCGTCGGGTTCCCGCCGCTGATCCTCGGCTCGATCCTGCTGGAGCTCGAGCGTGCGGCGGGCATGCCGTTCTTCGACCCCGCGCGCGGCGGCGACCCCTTGCTGTGGCAGCACCTGTTCTGGCTGTTCGGCCACCCGGAGGTGTACATCATCTTCCTGCCGGCCGCGGGCATCGTCTCCACCCTCCTGCCGGTCTACGCCCGCCGGCCGCTGGTGGGCTACACCTGGGTGGTGCTGTCGCTGGTCGCGGTCGGGTTCCTCAGCTTCGGCCTGTGGGTCCATCACATGTTCGCGGTCGGCATTCCGGCCCTCGCCCAGAGCTTCTTCGCGGTGGCGAGCATGCTGGTGGCCATTCCCACGGGCATCCAGCTGTTCGCGTGGATCGCCACGCTGCTCGACGGCCGTCCGCGCTGGTCGATTCCGATGCTGTGGCTGACCGGCTTCCTCGCGATCTTCGTGGCCGGCGGACTGACCGGCGTCATGCTGGCCTTCGTGCCGTTCGACTGGCAGGCGCACGACACGCATTTCGTGGTCGCCCACCTGCACTATGTGCTCATCGGCGGGATGCTGTTTCCGCTGGTCGCGGGCCTCTACCACTGGCTGCCGCACCTGAGCGGACGCATGCCGCTGCGCGCGCTTTCGCATGCGGGCTTCTGGCTCAGCTTCATCGGCTTCAACGGCACGTTCCTCGTGATGCACTGGACGGGCCTCGTCGGCATGCCGCGGCGCGTGTACACCTACGACGCCGGTCTGGGATGGGACTGGCCCAACCTGGTGTCGTCGGTGTTCAGCTTCGTCATGGCCTTCGGCGTCGCCGCCGTGCTGCTCGACCTGGCCCTGCACCGGCGGCTGGGCCGCAAGGCGCGCCCCAATCCGTGGCGCGCCGACACGCTGGAATGGGCCACCGGCACGCCGCCGCGCTCGTACAACTTCGCGAGCCTGCCGCAGCTTCCCATGCGACACCCGTTGTGGGAGCAGCCGGGGCTGATGCGCAGCATTCCCGCCGGCGACCATGCCCTGGCGGACGCCTCCCACGGGCGCCGCGAAACCCTGGGCTGCGACCCCGTGAGCGGCGTGCCGCGAGAAGTGATCCACCTGCCGTCCAACTCCTGGTGGCCGCTCGTGGCCGCGCTCCTGCTGGCCGGGCTGTGCCTGGGCCTGCTGACCAAGGCCTACACCCTGGCAGGGTTCTTCGCCCTCGCCGCGGTGGCCGCGCTGCTGCGCTGGTCCTGGGAGAACGGCGCCCACCCGACGATGGCGGCCACGGGGTCGGACGAATTTCCGCGCGACCTCCCGCACGGGCTGCAGCTCCATTGGCGCACGTTCGACGGCCCGGGGCTCTGGGGCATGGGCCTGGCGCTGCTGGCCAACGGCACGCTCTACGTGTCCCTGCTGTTCGCCTGGTTCTACCTGTGGACCGTCGCGCCGAACTGGCAGCCGCCCGCCCGTTCGCCGCTCGAAGGCGGCTTGCTGCCTTGCGCGGCCGCGGCGCTCGCGGCAGGCCAGGCCGCGATGGAGATCGCGGTCGCACGGCTGCGACGCAGGCATTCGCAGGCCCGGCTGCGCCCGCTGATGCTTGCCGCCGCCGGCGCCGGCATGCTGGCCTGCGCGCTCATCGCCCTGCTGTGGAGCCGCGCGCCGCTGGCGCCCACCGCGAACGCGCATGACGCGGTCCTGGTCTTCACGCTGGCCTACCTGCTGCTGCATGGGGCGGCAGCGGTCGTGCTGTCGCTGCTGCAGGCGTGGCGCGCCCATCTGGGACACGTCGGCATCGCAGCGCCCTATGAGCCGGCGGTGGTGACGCTGCTGTGGCGCTACACCGTGGCCTGCTGCGTGCTGGCATGGCTGGCGATGGTGCTGCTGCCGAGGGCGTTCGCGTGAACGCGCAGCGCCTGCGCCGGCTCCTGTGGCACCCCTTGCACCCGGCCTTCGGCCTCGGCCTGTGGGCCCTGTGGTTCGTCGCGGCCTATGGCGGCGTCTCGGTGCTCTGCAGCACGCAGCCGTCGGCCGCGGCGCTCCCCCCCGTCTGGGTCCTGGGCCTGGGCGCGCTCTGCATCGGGCTGGCCGCTGCGCTGGGCGGCCTGTCGTGGGCCTCGGCCCGTGCCGTGCGGCATGCGCCCGACGCGCCCTCGCGATTCGTTGCGCGGCTGTCCGCCGGACTCGATGCGCTGGCCGCCGTGGCCACGCTCGCCGGGGGTCTTCCGCTGCGGTGGTTGCCGCCGTGCGTCTGATCCTGCGCGCATTCTGCGCCGTGCTGCTGGCCTGGCCCATGGTGTCGGCGGCGCACGCGCCGGGCGCGAGCGGGACGCTTCGCGACTGGCCGGTGTGGACGACGCAGATTCTGTTCGCCGCTGCATGGCTCGCGTTCACCGCCGGCGCGCTGCGCCGCCCGCCGACAGCAGGCCGGCGCGCCGCGTTTCATGGCGGCATGCTGGTGCTCGGGCTGGCCCTGTTCGGACCGCTGGACCTCCTGGCCGAACGATCGACGGCATGGCACATGGCGCAGCACATGCTGCTGATGGCAGTGGTGCCGCCGCTGCTGGTGGTCGCACGCCCGCTCGCGCAATGGCGTGCCGCCTGCGGACACGGGCTCGACGTGGCCTGGCGTCTTTCCATGACCCTGGCTCGGCGTCCCCTCGCATGCGCGGCCGTGCATGCCCTTGCCGTCTGGGCCTGGCATGCGCCCGGGCCGTACAAGGCGGCGCTGGCCGATCCGCTGTGGCACGCGCTGGAGCACGCCAGCTTCCTCTTCACGGCCTGGATGCTGTGGTGGTCGGTCCTCGCCGGAGGCCGGCGACAGTGGCCGCAGGCGCTCACGGCGCTGCTGGTCACGATGGCGCACACGGGCATGCTGGGCGCCTTGCTGGCGTTCTCTCCGCGCCCGCTCTATGGCGCCGAGGCCGCCGGCCTGGCCGACCAGCAGCTGGCCGGGCTGCTGATGTGGATTCCCGGCGGCGCGATTTATCTTCTGGCGGCGCTGCGCATCGGCGCCCGGCACCTCGACGGTCCGGTGTCCGGCGTGCCCGCGCGAGCGCCCGAGAGGCGTTGACCGCTCAACGGGACTGCGCCGTCTGCTGAACGGGCGTGGCGCGCCAGACCGTGTTCGACAGGTCGTCGGCGACGATCACGCCGCCCTTGGGATCCAAGGTCACGCCGACCGGCCGGCCCATGGTCTTGCCGTCGGCCTGGAAGGCGGTGACGAAGTCGATCGGCTCGCCGGCGGGCCGGCCGTCCTTGAACGGCACGAACACGACCTTGTAGCCGACCGGCTGCTTGCGGTTCCAGCTGCCGCGCTGGCCGACGAACGCGCCTTCGGCGAAGCGCGGATCCTGGCCGGCGGTCACGAAGGCCAGCCCGAGCGGCGCGGAATGGGAGGGCAGCGCATAGTCGGGGCGCACCGTCGCCTGCACCTTGGCGTCGTTGGCGGGCCGCACGCGCGGGTCGGGATTGGGGCCCCAATAGGCATAGGGCCAGCCGTAGAAAGCGCCTTCGCGCACCGAGGTGAGGTAGTCGGGCACGAGATTGGGACCCAGCTCGTCGCGCTCGTTGACCACGGCCCACAGCTGGCCGCTGCCGGGCTGGATCGCCAGCGCGGTCGGGTTGCGCAGACCCGTGGCATAGGGCCGCGAGGCCCCGGTGGCCGGATCGATCTGCCAGACCATCGCGCGATCTTCCTCGACTTCCATGCCGCGCTCGCCGACATTGCTGTTGGAGCCGATGCCGACGTAGAGGAAACGGCCGTCGGCGCTGGCGGTCAGCGCCTTGGTCCAATGGTGGTTGATCACGGACGGCAGCTGGGTCACCGTGACCGGCGGCTTGCCGGCCCGTGTCTGTCCCGGCTCGTAGTCGAAGCGCACCAGCGCGTCCTGGTTGGCCACGAACAGCTGGTTGCCGATCAGCGCCATGCCGTACGGCGCGTCCAGGTTCTCGGCGTAGACCCAGCGGCCTTCGTAGCGTCCGTCGCCATCGGCGTCGCGCAGCAGGGTCAGGCGGTCGCCGCTCTCGACCGACGTGTTGCCCTTGGCCTTGATGAAGCCGGCGATGAAGTCCTTCGGGGTGAGGACCGGCGCGCCGCCGCCGCGGCCTTCGGCCACCAGGATGTCCCCGTTGGGCAGCACCAGGGTCTGGCGCGGGATCTTCAGGTCGGTCGCGATCGGCGTGATGGTCCAGCCCTGCGGCACGACGGGCCGCCGGTCGCCCCAGCCCACGGGGCTTGCGATCTTCATGGCGGGCAGCAAACCGCGACTGGGCTGCGGGAGCGCGGGGTCGGGTCCGTACTGCGCGCCAATGGGCACATCGCCGCAGGCCGCGAGCAGGAGCGAAGCAATGGCGGTGAACGTCGCGGCTCTCATGGCGCCACCCTCCTGCGCAGGCCGACGGCGCCGAGGCCGCCGGTGACCGTCACAAGCAGCACGGCGAGAACGGACAGCCAGAGCGCCGCCGGCATCGCGGCCCATCCATCCTTGGCAAGCACCAGCGAACTGAGCAGTCCTACCGCGCAACAGGCTGTGAGGCCGAGCAGATACAACAGTGGCGGCGCCCCATGCCGGTTGCGCCTCAGAGCTCGCTCCACGAGCGCCCAGACCAGGGCAACGCCCGTGAACACGAGCGCGCCGGCCGTCAGCCATGAGGCGAAGTTGGTCCACTGAATCTGCTCCGTTGTCCAGTAGGCCCAGTTGCTGAGCAGGGCGCCAAGGGACAGGGAGATTGCGCAGAAGACGAGCAGAGCGTGCATCGGTACCTCACCAAAACGATGGACATACCGTAGACGCTGCTGGATGCGAATGTTGTAGGAGATCGACCCGAGCCGACCTTCGGTGAGCCTATCCCGTCGCGCCACCGAGCATGCTGGAAGAGCGCGCCATCGACCTCACGGCTTGACGAACTTCAGCACGAACTGGTCCTTGGGCATCGCGGGCACGGGCGTGTTGCGGTCGCGCGGGTCGTTGGGGTTGCGCAGGAATGCGCCGCGCCCGGCCAGCCGGAAGCCCGCGGCTTCGACCTCGCGGACCACGAACTCCTCCTCGACACGATGCAGCGTGCCGGACTCCGAGATGCCCGTGCCGGGCCGCCCGGCATGGTCCGCGATCACGTAGACACCGCCGGAGCGCATGGCGCGAAACACCGCCTGGTTCATCCGCGCGCGGTCGACGCGCAGGTGCCCGAGGTCGTGATAGTTGAACATCAGCGTGGCGAGGTCGATCGACCCGGCCGCCACCTCCGGCGGCAGCGGGTCTTCGAAGGGCCGGGTCAGCGGCACGATGTGGCTCATGCGTGCCGCGCGCTCCACGAGCGTGGGCGCGGGAGGCGTTGCGGAAGCCGCCGCGGGTGGGGGCGCGGCCCGGCCTTCGGCCTGCGGGGGTGGCATTCGCGCCGGGTCGCGCGGCGCGTTCTGCGCATACACGCGGCCGCTCGGCGTGACGGCGCGCGCGATGAGTTCCGTGGTGTAGCCGCGCGCCGCGCTCAGGTCGAGCGCGGTGGCGCCGGGGCGCACGTCGATGAAGGTCAGCATGTCCACCGGCTTGCGGCGCTGGTCGTTGACGCGGTCCGCGGGGGCGCGGTCGGCACTGGCGACGATGGCGGCGAAGCGTTCGCTCGATGCCGCGGGAGTGCGCAGCGCGGCGCATCCCACGATGACGAAGGCAGCCGCTGCGCAAGCAATCCACTGCATGGATCGAACGGGAATTCTCATGATTCAACACCTTTGTTCATGCCGTGCGCAGTATTGTGACGGCTCGCGCGGCGCGCAGCGGGACCGAAAAGGACGCCTTCTCACTCCAGCAGTTCGCGCAGCCGGAGCACCACCCAGTCGGCCTCCGGCTCGGACAGCGGCGAACCCACGCCGACGAGGCCCTCGCGGATCTGCTCCATCATGCGCTGCTCGTTTCCTTCGGAGCCGGACAGCATCATCGTCGCCCGTTCCACCAGGGCGTGCGCAAGGTCCTCGCACAGCTCGTAGCGCGCGATCACCTCCTGCGCGGGTCGCAGCAGACGGCTTCCGTCCCTCGAGGAATAGATCGCCGCGAACGAAGCGGGCGGCTCGATCTGGTTCATGTCGTCCATCTGCGAAGAATACGCGCGAGCGGACTGTCGCGCTGTCGTGCTGTCGTGCTGTCGTGCTGTCGTGCTGTCGTGCGGTCGTGCTGTCGCGCTAACGGCGCGCCTTGGGGCCGAACACGATCACCACGCCATCGTCCACGACGTCCATGCGCCGAGGCTCGAAGCCCATCGTGTCCGCCAGGGCGAGATCGCGCGGCGCAAGCGTATGCACGACGAGATCGCCCGCTGCCTCCTTCATCACGGCGCCCAGGCCGCGTCGGAGTTGCTGAAGCGTCTCGGGCGGAACGCCCCGCCATCTCAAGTCCAGGACTTCCGGCTCGCGGGCGCGCACGGTCCGGTCCGACGGCTCGTAATGCAGTGCGAACACCACGTCGACTTCGCCGGGCGCAACGGCCTGGGGCGGAATACCGACGAGCTGCGCGACCAGCGTCGCGCCGACCTTGTTCCGCGCGGGCAGGAGCAGCAGGCGCGGCGCGCTGACCTGCACCGCCAGCACGCTGCCGAGCGAGAACTGCATCGGAAAGCGCGTCGACAACGCCGCGTGCAGCTCGGCGGCACGGACCTTGTGGCGCGGACCGCCCTCGCCGCCTTCAGCGCGAAGGTCGGCAACCGGACAGCACGCAAGCGCCATCGACAACAACCAGCGTCGATTCATCGTGCGCCGATTGTGAGGCGCGCGCGTGTCGCTTGTGCAAAGCCGCAGCGTCGCCAGCCGCGCGGACTCACGAGGCGAGTGCGCGAACGGCGTGCATGCCCGCGAAGAATCCCGCCACGCCCAGCACGACCGAGCCCACGGCATACGCGATGGCGGCGGCCGTGTCGCCCCGCGCGTGGAGAAGCCCGGCCTCCAGCGAAAACGTGGAGAAGGTCGTGTAGCCGCCGAGAATGCCCGTGGCGATGAAGAGCCGCACGTGCGGCGGCATCCCGATCTTGAGCGCGGCGAGCTCGACGACCACGCCCATGAGGAGCGAGCCGGACACGTTGATGAACAGCGTGCCCCAGGGATAGGCGGCGCCCCACAGTGCAAGGCTCAGGCCGTTCGATGCATGCCGCAGCATCGCGCCGATGCCGCCGCCGAGAAATACGAGCAAGTAGTCCATGTGGCCTGTCCGGTTCACCGGATCATGCCACCGACGACTCCTCGCGCGTTGCAGAGCATCGATCGGCACCTTGCGCCGCTTCGCATTCGGCCCTTACGATGCGGCGAGGCAAGGAACCCCCCATGGCCAACGAGAATTTCCTCGACGCCCGCACCCAATGCTGCATCGCCGGCGGCGGCCCTGCGGGCCTGATGCTCGGCTACCTGCTCGCGCGTGCGGGCGTCGACGTCGTCGTGCTCGAGAAGCATGCCGATTTCCTGCGCGATTTCCGCGGCGACACGATCCACCCGTCCACGCTCACGGTCCTCGATGACCTGGGGCTGCTCGAAGCCTTCCTGGAACTTCCGCACCAGGAGGTCCGGGAACTCACCGGCGACGTGTTCGGCGAGCGCGTCACCCTCGCCGACTTCCGCCACCTTCCCGCGCCCCGGCCCTTCCTCGTGCTCGTGCCGCAATGGGACTTCCTCGACTTCATCGCGAACGAAGCGAAGCGCCTGCCGCGTTTCTCCTTGCGGATGTCGACCCGGGCCATCGGCGTGATCGAGGACGACGGCGTCGTCACGGGCATCGAGGCGCAGTCGGGAGACCACCGATACCGCATCGCAGCCGACCTCGTCGTCGGCGCGGACGGTCGCCATACGACGATCCGCGAGAGCGCGGGCCTTGCGAGCGATGACCTCGGCGCGCCCATCGATGTGCTCTGGTTCAGCCTTCCCCGCGACGTGAAGAACGACCCCGACATCACGGGCGGCACGATCCGCGCCGGCGCGATGCTCGTCACGCTCAACCGCGGCACATACTGGCAATGCGCCTTCGTGATCCCGAAAGGTTCGCTGGAGACCTTGAAGCAGGACAGCATCGAGTCGTTCCGCAAGAAGGTGGCGGACATCGCCCCCTTCCTCGACGACTCCGTCCCCGCCCTCGCGAGCTGGGACGACGTCAAGCTGCTGAGCGTGCAGATCGCCATGATGCCGCGCTGGTGGCGGGACGGACTGCTGTGCATCGGCGATGCGGCGCATGCGATGTCGCCGGTCGGCGGCGTCGGGATCAATCTGGCGATCCAGGACGCCGTGGCCGCGTCCAACCTGCTCGCGCAGCCGCTGCGCGAAGGACGGCTCGCCGCGAGCGATCTCGAAGCCGTGCAGCGCCGCCGGCAGTGGCCCGCGCGGGTCACGCAGCGCGCCCAGGTCGCCGTGCAGAACGTCGTGCTCTCGCCCGTTCTTGCGCGCACCGCGCAGCCCGACCGCGTGCCGCTGCCGGTGACACTGCTGCAAAGGTTGCCGCTGCTGCGCCGGCTGCCGGCGCGCATGGTGGGCATCGGCGTGCGGCCCGAGCGCGTGCGCACGAAGCCCTTCGCCTGAGCGCCTGAGCCCCTCAGCGCACCGGCGCCGCGATCTCGTCGAGGCGCGGCAGCGTGCTGCGCTGCGCCCACAGCGTGAGCGACGACGCGATGTCCTTCAGGATGCAGTCGCCTTCGGAGTCGTCGTCGAGCTTCAGGCCCGCGGCGGCGAAGGCCGCCATGTTGACTTCGCTGGGCACGATGCGCGACTCGCCGCCGATGACGGTGCCGCGCAGCAGCACCTCCATGTAGTCGCCGTTGTCCTTGAAGGTGATTCCCGCGGCGGTGCAGCGGACGAGCGCCGGGCGCAGCGCGCGCTTTTCCGCCGCGCTGAAAATCATGCCCGAGAGCGTGCGCATGCCTTTCCAGCCCAGTGCCTCCCATTCGCCGAACGTGTTCTGCGCAATGGCCTGCTCCAGCCGCTTGAAGACGACGTTCTGCCCGGCGTTGAGGCCATTCGCGTGGAGTTCGCGCTGCCACTCGGTGAACTCCTCCGGGGGGATCATCTTCGAATCCTCCGGATTGGTCCGCAGCAACTCCTCGGCCCACACGTACTTGACCGCCTTGGTCGTGTGGCCGTCCACGCGCATCAGATGCACGAGCGTCCGGCTCAGGTCCACCTTGCCTTCGAGCTTCTTGAGCGCGAGCACGAGGTCCTCGGCGCTCGACTGGTAGTGCCCCGTGCGGTGCGAGAGGTACACGAGCTTGCCGCCATAGCTCATCCACTCGCCGCCGCACAAGAGCGGCCGGCCGCCGAGGAAGGAAGAGTGATGGAACTGGCTGAGCGTGTGGCTGTAGGTGAAGAAGACGCCCGTGCCGCTCGCCACCCAGATCGCGAAATTGGGGCCATGCACCGCGGTGCTCATCGCCGCCGTCGACAAGGGCTCGGGAGACTTCGAAGCATTGAGCGTGGTGAGCTTCTTGTCCGTCGAGAACTGCACCATGTATTTCCAGCGCTGGTCGGGCGCCAGATACTGCACCGACGGCAATGCGTCGAGACCCTGCGCCGTACACCACTCCCAGAAGGTCTGCGCCTTGCGGTCGTTCATCCACTCGGCGAGCAACTCGCGCGCACTCTTGCCTGCGCTCATCTCGATGTGGCCCCAGGAGCGATGCCGGGGGTCGATGGCTTCGAGCCAGTACGACTCGTTGATGTGCTGGTGGCCCCCGGAGAGGCGCGAATCGAGCGAAGGCAGCAGCACCTGGTTGACCGCCGATCTCGCCTTGCCCCAGTTCGCGCGAGCCCGCGCCTGGACCAGGGCCTGGGCCTGCGCGCGCGGCGCGCATCGGCGCCTCGACCGCATCGCGCTCCTTCTGAGCGCTGAGCCCGAGCATGCCCCAGGTCGCTGCATGCGGCTCCCCGGCCTTCACGCCCTGCGCGGCCGTTTCCTGGATCTTCGCGAGCATGGCCAGCTTCTGGTCAGCCGTCGCCATCGTGGTCGTGTCGTACTCGCGCAGCATGAACGAGACCTTCGAGCGGGTGCCGATGCCGCCCGATTCGGTCAAGGACATCCATTGGTCCGCCTTCATCAGCATCGAGGGCATGGCTTCTCCTGCGTCGTTCCCGGAAGAGATGATACGAGGACGCTCACAAGTTGTAACGAGGCGCGAATTCAACGCGCGCCGAACACCCCGTGAAGGATCCGCGCGAAGTCCGTGTTGTCCCGATAGCCGCGGAAGCGCTCGGCGCCGGGGCCCATCGCGCCGACGACCACCGGCTCCGTGGTGTGTCCCGCCGTGCCCCAGTACACGCCGGTCTGCCGCGCGACCATGCGGCCGAGGGCGTTGCGCACGATGTCCCACTGGTTGCGCTCCAGAGGGCGGCGCTGCAGGATGGACTCGCGCAGGTCGTCGTCGAGCCGGAAGCCGGGGAAATGCGTGGCGAGCAGCCGGTCGAGTTCGGCGGAGGTCGGCGTGCGGCCCAGCGTCGCCTGCACCTTGTCGAGCGACATCGTGATGCCCGAGAGCAGCTTCAGTTGCGTATCGCCGCTGTAGAAGCGGTTGCGCGAGGTGATGTCGCGCAGGTCGCGCAGCGCGTAGGTGATGCTCAGGCCGCCCGTCTCGTGGTCTCCGGTGACGAGAATCAAGGTGTCGGGATGGCGCTTCTGGAACTCGAGCGCGACCTGCACGCCCGCGTCGAACGCCCACAGGTCGCGCATCAGCGCGGCCGCATCGTTGCGGTGGCCCGCCGTGTCGGTGTTCTCGTTCTCGGCGAAGAGGAAGAAGCCCTGCGGGCTGTTCTCGAGCGACCGCAGGGCGGCCGCCACCATGTCGGCGAACGAGGGTTGCGAGGTCGCCGCGCGGTCAATCTCGTTGTCCATCGCATCGTCCGAGAAAAGGCCGAGCAGGCGCGGACCGCGCGCCGCGCTCAATTCGGCCGCGCTGCGGGCGACGGTGTAACCCTTGGAAGCGAAGGCCGCGATCACGTCCCGCCCGTCCTTGCGCTTGCCGCCCGGTCGGCCTTCCGGCAGGAAGTGATCGCTGCCGCCGCCCAGCATCACATCGGGCTCGAAGGCGAGATACTGGTCGACGATGGCGGTGGAGTTGCCGCGCTGCAGCGCATGCACGGAGAACGCGGCCGGCGATGCGTCATAGATTTCCGCCGTGGTGACGAGGCCGATGCGCTTGCCCGCCGCCTTCGCGTATTCGGCCGCGGTTCGCACCGGCTTGCCGTCGGGCCCCACGCCCACGGCGCCGTTCGTGGTTTTCACGCCGGTCGACATCGCCGTGGCGGCGGCCGCGGAGTCGGTGGCGAAGGCGCCATGCGGATGAGTCGCCAGCAGGCCCATGTGCCCCTGCGCGAGCACGGTGTCGGTGATCGCGAAGCCGGCGTTGCGCAGCGCGCGGCTGGAATAGCGGCCGAATTCGAGCTGCGTCGCGGCCACGCCGTCGGCGAACAGCACGATGACGTTCTTCGGCCGCTGCGCCTCGGTGGCCGGCGTCGCGCACGACGCGAGGACAACGGCCGCCGCAACCAGCAGCCATCGGGTGAAGCGCTCGAGGCGCGCCTGGACCAGCATGTTGGATATTCCTCCTTGATGGATGGCGAAGCTTACTGCCACTTCCGCACCATCCATCGCCCGTCACACCCAGCTCGCCGCGATCTGCGCCTCCAGTGCGGCCGAGTAGTGGGCCGGCAGCGTCAGCGGACCCTTGGCGGGCACCTTGAAGGCGGCCATGGCGTTGACGAGCCCCTGCACGTCCTCGGCTTCCAGGTAGTCGCCGTTGTCGATCTCGAAGATCTCCACCTTGTATTGATTGCCCAGGTACCAGTTCGTGACCGTCATCTTGTCGGAGGTGCCCACGATCGACACCTCGAGGTTGTTGGACACCCGGCGGAACCACAGCTGGTCGATCGCGATGTCCGGGCCGAAACGCACGCTGTCCTCGTTGTCCTCGGTGGCGTCGTTCTCCACGATCGTGTCCGCACCGTGGCCGCGCGCGAGCCGGTAGACATCGTCGCCCGTGCCGCCCGCGAGCGTGTCCGTCCCCTCGGAGCCGTCCAGCGTGTCCCAGCCGGCGCCGCCCGACAGCGAATCGTTGCCCAGCCCGCCCACGAGCGAGTCGTCGCCGCCCGCGCCGTTGAGAGTGTCGTTGCCGGCCAGCCCGAAAATCGCGTCTGCCTGCGACGTGCCGGTGAGCGTGTTGGCCGAGGACGTGCCGTTGACGATGTTGAGCACATGCATCGCCAGCGGCACCGCGTTGGTCGCGCCGTGGTTGTCCGTACCCTCGATGGCAAGGTTGAGGACGCCCGAGTCCGAACTGCCCGGCGTGCCCGCGAGCGTGCGCGTGGCCGCATCGAACGTGAGCCAGCCGGGCATGGGCGCATGGTCTTCCATGCCGATCCAGTAGCTCACCGTGTCGCCCGGGTCGATGTCGATCATCAGGTCCGGCGCGATCGTATAGCTGAAGGCCTGGGTCTCGATGGCGTAGAAATCCGTCAGCAGCAGGTTCAGCCACGGCGGCTCGTTCTGCGGCGCCTCCACCAGGTCCGTGCGCAGCCCCCGGGCCACTTCGTCGACGCGCGCGGCCGCGGCCGAACTGCCGTCGTCGAACGCCACCGCGTCGATCACCCCGCGCAGCTCGACGGTCTGCGCATCCGCGTAGAAGTCGATCAGGCGCAGGCTGTCGCTGTCGCTGTCGCCGAGCGACAGCACGACGTCGGCATTGTCCCGGCGAACCTGCACCTGCGAAGCGGCGACGCCGGCGTCGAACTGCACGCGCGCCCTGGACGCCGGCGCGCTCGTCGCGAACGTGTCGCGCCCGTCGCCCGCGCCGAAACGCACCGTCCAGGCGCCGCCGCCATCGATCAAGGTGTCGTCGCCCGCGCCGCCATCGAGCTCGTCCGAGCCCGAGATCGCGCGCAGCGTGTCGTCGCCCGCGCCGCCCAGCAGGGTGTCCTGGTCGAAGCCGTTGTTGCCGGGCAGGTTGTCCTGCAAGGTGTCGTTGCCCGCGCCGCCTTCGAGCAGGTTCGCGTATCGGTTGCCGATCAGGACGTTGGCCCCGGCGTCGCCGATCGCATTCGCGGCCCCCAGCGCTTCGCCCAGCGTCAGGTTCTCCACATGGGCATACGAGGCGAGGCCGTACGTCGCGCCGGCCGTGCCCTGCAGAATCGTCACCGTGTCCTCGCCTTCGCTTTCGCCCGCGAGTTCGGTCACTGCGTCGAGCGCATCGATCTCGTAGCGGTCGTCGCCCGCGCCGCCCACCAGCGTGTTGGCCGCGCCGTTGACCGATGCGAACAGGTTGGCCTGCGCGTTGCCCTCGCCGCGCGTGGCCGCCGCGCCGATCAGGATCAGACTCTCCAGGAATGCGCCGAGCTTGAAGGAGACGCCTGCGCGCACCGTGTCGGGCCGCACGCCGCCGGGCTCGGTCTCCACCACGACGTCCCCCTCGTCGTCGACCACGTAGGTGTCGCCCTCGCTGCCGCCGATCATCGTGTCCGCGCCCGCGCCCCCGTCGAGCCACCCCGGCGCGAGCCGCGCGCCGCCGTGGTCGATGACGTTGTTCCGCGCATTGCCCGTGAAGCGAGCCGGCTGCAGTTCGCCCTGCGCGCTGTAGACCGCCCATTCGCGGTTGACGTCGACGAGGTTCTCCACGTGAGCCGGCAGCGTGTAGGCGTAGCCCCAGACGTGGACGGTGTCTGTGCCTTCGCCTTCGGCTTCGACGACCACGTCGTCGACCTCGTCGCTGGTCGCACGGCCGTTGACCGTGTTGACCCAGTACGTGTCGTCGCCCGCGCCGCCGGCCAGCGTGTCCGCGCCGGTGCCCTCGTTCAGCAGCATCGCCTCGCGCGCGCCGCGCAGCACGTTGGCCGCGGCGTTGCCCGTGATGACGTTGTTCACGCGGTTGCCCGTGCCTTCCAGGTTCAAGGGGCCGGTGAGCGTGAGGTTCTCGACGTTGTCCGGGAGGATGTAGCTCACCGAGGCCTGCACGCTGTCCGTGCCCGCATCGACGCCTTCGGCGATGGTGTCGAGCGTGTCGTCGACGAGGAAGAGGTCGTTGCCGGCCGTGCCGGTCATCGCGTTCGCGTTGCCGGCGGCGGTGCGGCCGGCGATCTGCGCGGCGTCCCACGCGCTGCCGTCGGCGAAGGCAACGGATTCCAGCGCGGTGTCGGCGCTGTCGAAGTGCCCGGCCACGATGAGCTGCGTGGCGCTGCCGTCGAGCACGACGACGAGGTCGGCGCCCGCGCGGTACAGCGCGACGTCCGCCTGCGCGATGCCGGGGCCGAGCGCGAGCGTATCGACGCCACCCGCATCGATCACCGTGTCGTTGCCCACGCCGCGACGCCATTGGTAGCGATCGTCGCCTCCCCCTCCTAGCAGGGTGTCCCGCCCGGCGTCGCCGTCGAGCGTGTCGTTGCCGTCGCGCACGTCGGCCCATGAGACGTACGCGTCGCCGTAGATCAGGTCGTCGCCTTCACCCCCGAGCAGTTCGTCGTCGCCGAAATAGCCCTGCACCGTGTCGTTGCCGCCGAGCGCGTCGATCGTTTCGCCCCAGCGCTGGCCCTTGATGTCGTCGGCCTGGTTCGTCTTCTGGTAGTTGACCAGGCGTCCGATCAGGTCGGCCCAGGTGGTGCCGTCGGCGAATCGCACTTCTTCGATCTTCATGTCCGCGGGGTCGTCGTTGTACGCCTGCATGACCATGCGGATCGGCGCGCTGCCCGCGGCGCCGGTGCGCAGCAGCACGTCGTCCCAGCCGTGGGTGTAGTCGTTGAAGTCGCGTTCCACGCGCACCTGCTCGGGCGTGATGTTCGCGGGCAGCACGATGGCGTCGATGGCCTCGGCTGCACTCGGGGCTTCGAGCGTCTCCTCGATGTCGGCGGCCTGCCACGTGGCGAACTCGTAGGTGTCGCCGCCCTTGCCGCCGTACATGAATTCGCCTTCCTTGAGGACGTCGTTGCCGTCGCCGGCGTACAGACGGTCGTAGCCCGCGCCACCTTCGAGCGTGTCGGTGCCGCTGCCGCTGGTGAGGACGTCGTCGCCCGCGCCCCCCTGCAGGTGCCGGCGGCCGGGGCCGGCAAAGGTGATGTGGTCGTTGCCGGCCTTGCCGTCGGTGTGGATGTCGGCGGCCGAGCCGGCGAACGCTTCGAGGTTGTCGTCGCCTTCGGTGGTGGCGTCGCGCGCGGCGCGCAGCAGGATCTGGTCGTGGTTCCAGCCGCGCCGGTCCGCGAATTCGATGCGCTCCACCAGCGAGTTGGGGCCGAGGCGGATCTGCTCGCCGGTGGGCAGCAGCGTGAGCACCGGATTTGCCAGGCCGCCGATGCGCACGTTGTTCATCGTGATGCCGGCGCCCAGCAGGAGCTTGTCTGCAGCGCCGTCGACTCCGCTGTCGGCAATGAGGTCGTTGCCGCCGCCGAGCGCGAAGCGATAGGTGTCGGCGCCCGCGCCGCCGTCGAGCGAGTCCGAACCCGCGCCGCCGTCGAGCGTGTCGGCGCCGGCGTCGCCGTGGAGCACGTCCTGGCCCGCGCCGCCGGCAATGCTGTCGTTGCCGTCCGCGCCGAAGAGGGTGTCGTCGCCGCCCAGGCCGTCGATGAGGTCGTTGTCCGCGGAGCCGGTGTAGGTGTCGGGGCCTTCGCCGAGCGCGTTGCTCACGTGGGCGGCCATCGCGGCGCGGTCCCACACGGTGCCGTCGTCGAATTCCAGGCGGTCGATGCCGACCGAGGCCGCGGCTGCGAAGAAGCCAAGAATGGTGGCCGTGTCGCCCGTGGCCAGGCGCAGGCGCAGGTCCGTGCCGGCGCGGGTGACGATGACGTCCTCGGGCATTGCACCCGCGATGCGCAGCGTGTCGACGCTGGCGGCCTGCGCGTCCGCGTCGTCGATGACGTCGTCGCCCAGGCCGGCTCCCCATTCGTAGCGGTCGCCGCCCGCGCCGCCCGCCATCGTGTCGTTGCCCAGCCCGCCGCTCAGTTGGTCGGCCAGCGTGTTGCCCAGGAGCACGTCGTTGCCGCTGCCGCCCATGGCCTGGGTGCTGCCATCGGCCCGAGTGATGGTGATCGGCGCATTGGCGCGCAGGCCGAAGAGTTGCGCGGTGGTGTAGGCCGTGCCGCCGATGTCGTAGCGCTGGATGCCGCTGGCCAGTCCGTCGGTCACGACGATGGCTTCGTCGCCGTAGCGCAGGTGCAGGTCGGCGCCGTGGGCCTCGGCCGTGATCGCATCGAGCGCAATGCCTTCGAGCTGCAGCCGGTTGTTGCCGTGCGCGTCGGCGATGGTGTCGGCCTGGCCGAGGGCGTTGACGATGCTGTCGCCCGCGGCGAAGCGGTAGAGGTCGTCGCCCTGGCCGCCGCTGAGGTAGTCCACGCCGGCGCCGCCGATCAAGGTGTCGTTGCCGTCGTCGGCTCCCATTCCGTTGTCACCCGCGAGGCCGTCGTCGCCCGCGCCGCCCATGACGAGGTCGCTGCCGCCGCCGCCAAAGAGGGTGTCGTTGCCTTCGCCGCCGTCCATCGTGTCGTTGCCGTGCGCGCTGGCCTCCACGTTCTCCGGGCGGTCGTCGCCGCGCAGCAGGTCGTGGCCCGCGCCGCCGTACAGTTCGTCGGCGCCGCCGCCGCCGATGACGGTGTCGTCGCCGGCTTCGCCATCGAGCAGGTCGTTGCCGTGGGCTGCGAGCTCGAGGTTGCCTTGCAGGTCGTCGCCTTGCAGCTGGTCGTTGCCTTCGCCGCCGAAGAGCGTGTCGTCGTTGCCGCCGCCGGCCAGGAGGTCGTTGCCGCCCTCGCCGTCCAGGTAGTCCTTGCCGTGGTCGCTCACGGCGACCGAGGTCTGCACGTCGTCGCCCAGCATCGTGTCGTTGCCTTCGCCGCCGTGGAGTTCGTCGTCGTTGCCGCCGCCGGCCGCATAGTCGTCGCCGTCGCCCGCGTCGAGGTAGTCCTTGCCGTGGTCAGCCAGTGCGAGCTGGACCGCGTGGCCGTTGTCTCCCCAGAGCCGGTCGTTGCCCGTGCCGCCGAGGAGCGTGTCGTTCCTGCCGCCGCCGGTGATGTCGTCATCGCCCGAGCCGCCTTCGGCCCAGTCGTTGCCGTGATACGCCGAGGGGGTTTCCAGCGAATGGTCGTCGTCGCTCCAGAGTTTGTCGTCTCCTTCGCCGCCGTAGAGTTCGTCGGCGCCGCCCTGGCCGATGAGGATGTCGTGGCCCGCCCCGCCCAGCAGCGTGTCGGCGCCGTGCCTGTCGAGCGGCACATGGTGGACGTAGTCGTCGCCCTGCGTGCCATCGCCCAAGAGAAAGTCGTCGCCTGCATCGCCCAGCAGCAGGTCGTCGCCGTCGAGGCCGATCATGTCGTCGTCGCCGTCGCCGCCGGCCGCGATGTCGTCGCCCGTGCCCGACACCACGTAGTCGTCGCCCGCGCCGGCATCGATGACGTTGCCCTCGCTCTCGACGAACTGCGTCCCGCCGGGCGTGTCTTCCCACGCCGGCCCCGCGTCCGCGCCCATGACTTCGAGGTAGCGAAAGAGCAGCGGGTTGTTCTGCTGGCCCGCCTGGAGCTGCGGGCGCGTGGTGGTCCACGAG
>NZ_JBFWNP010000014.1:0-99087 GCF_050250995.1 Ramlibacter sp. | reverse complement strand
CCACGGAGTCGTATACCACCTTCACGCCGCGCCCCTGCGTGATCTCCATCAAGCGTTCGACGAAGCGCTCTTCGCGGTAGTCGATCGCGTGCGCGGCGCCATGCGCGAGCGCCAGCGCGCATTTCTCCGCGGAGCCCGCCGTCGCGATCAGGTTCAGGCCGAGCGCGCGCGCCCACTGGCAGGCGACGAGGCCGACACCGCCGGCAGCCGCGTGGAAGAGCACGTGATCGCCGGGGTGCAGCCCGCGCATCGGCAGGCACTGGCGCATGAGGCACTGCACCGTCAGCCCCTTGAGCATCACCGCCGCCGCCTCCTCGAAGCCGATGCCGTCGGGCAGCCGGCATACGTTCTGCGCCGGCATGACCCGCACGTCGCTGTAGCTGCCCGGCGGATGCGACGCATAGGCCGCTCGGTCGCCCGTGCGCAGATGCGCGACGCCCGCGCCGACCGCTTCGACGATGCCCGCGCCTTCCATGCCGAGCCGCATCGGCATCGGGTACTTCACGGGGTGGACGCCGGTGCGGTGATAGACGTCGGTGAAGTTGACGCCGATCGCGTGATGGCGGATGCGGATTTCGCCGGGGCCGGGCTCGCCCGCCGAGGCGGCGACGAGTTTCATCTCTTCCGGTCCGCCGTAGCGCGAGATTTCGATGGCGCGATCCAATTCAATGCCCTCCTGTTGCGGCGGATGCGCCCTCGCCCGCATGGGCCGCCATCCACCCTTGCCGCAAGACCGTGCAGGCGTCGGCGCGCGTGAAGCGGTCCGGCTGCACGAGCGCGGCCGCGACGTCCTTGCCGGTCCATGCCTCGATGGCGTCGCGAATGAAGCGCGTGCCCTGCTGCGGCGTCACCGGCCGCTGCGCATGGAAGGGCAGCAGCTTCGACTTCGGGAACAGCCGCAGGAACTCCTGCATCGGGTCCTCGTCGGCGAGGCGGCGGATGCCGAACAGGTCGACATCCGCCCGCGTGCCGAGGTCGTAGAGCGTTTCCGCCGCGCGAAACCACGGATCGCGCGGCGTCATGCCGTCGAAGTGAACGCTCGTCACGCTCGCCGGCAATTGCAGCACGCGCACGACGGCCTCGACGAGGTCGCACCAGCGCATGGCGTCGTCGGGCCGGAAGCAGCGGTCGTCGTCGTCCGGGACCCAGCCGCGGATCGCGGCCCACTGGATGGCCTCGAACCGCGGATGCGAAGACGCCACGTCGCGCAGGAACACGAGCTTGCCCTTGCGTCGCACGATCTCCGCCTGCACGTCCCCCACCGGCACCAGTGCAGGCGGCACGCCGCGCTGCACGGCGAGCGCCGCGGCGATGCCCGCCGCGATGCCCATCTGGATGCGCGCGGCTTCGACCCGCGTCGCGCCGAACGCGATGTGCGTCGCGCCGATGCCGCCGACGACCAGCAGGTTGTCCGCGCCTTCGCGGGGCAGCAGGCAGCCGTACGGAATCTGATAGGCCGCGCGGCTGAACCGTCCGGTGATGTAGCCGTCGGGATACGGCAGGCCGGGCGGCGCGGCGTCGGCGCAACCCTGCGATTCGTAGGTCCAGTCGGCAATGGCCACCGCGTCGGGCTTGAACGGCGGACGCACGCCGTCGCCCGCGAGGTAGGGGTTGACGTCGGACTCCGTCAGCGTCGCCCGGCCTTCGATGCGCCGTCCCTCGCGCACGAAGATCTGGTAGGGAAGATTGCCGTTGTCCGCGAACTCGTCGTGCGCGAGCCCGAGTTCGGGCATGCCGCCCTCGTTCTGGATGAACCACAGGTAGCCCAGCGCGCGGTCGACGAACCGCTGGCGCAAGTCCTTGCGGTCGCGCGGATGCGCGAGGATGTATTCGCGGTTCGGCCCGACGAGGTTGTTGCCCTTCACCATGCGATTGAGCAGGTACTTGCCGTTCACCAGAACATAGAGCGTGTCGAAATAGATCGGCTTGCCGGACGCATCCGCGCCCACTGGCGCCCACTCGTACACGCTCGCGTCGTAGCCGGGCGGCGGCTGCTTCAGGCGGTGCGCCGCCGTCGTGCTCGTATCGTCGTAGAGCCGGCAGTGCAGCCGGCACGCGAAGGCCATGATCCGGTCGTCGCCTTCGCCCGTGCTGCCCCGCAGGATGGAGTGCGGCAGGTACCCGTCGGCCGGCGCGCTCTTGTGGTTGGAAAAGAAGATCCGGCCCGCGTGCGGCTCCTGCGGCGAGCGCGCCTCGCGTCCCAGGCGGTAGGGTGCGCCCGACCATTCGACGACATCGGCCTCGTAGGTCGCGTCGATGACGACCTTCGCGCGCACGCGATGCGTCGGACCTTCGCGCGCCACGTTGCCCATCGCGTCGCTGGCCGCCTGCCACTGCACTTCGCGGATCGCGCCGCCTTCCGTGCTCGCGCCGACCGCCACGGCGCGCGTGCGCACCTCCAGCCCCTTCGTCTCGCTCGCGAGTTCGCGCCACACCTGCGCGGCCACGCGGCTTTCCCACACGAGATCGCCGCGCTTCGCATGCAGCGGATCGGCGTGGCCGATGCGCCGGTAGTACGCGCGGATGCGCTCGCCCACTTCCTCGGCGATGCCGCTGAGCGACTCGTTCTCGCCGCAGTCGAAGCCGAAGGTGCCGTTGGCGTTCATGCCGCCGAGCGTCGGCGTCGCCTCGATCAGCAGCACGCTGCGGCCGGAGCGCGCCGCGGAGATCGCGGCCGAGCAGCCGCCGGGGCTGCCGCCCACGACCAGCACGTCGACGTCGGTGTCGTTCGAACTCATCCTGCCGTTCTCCTCATGATGCCATCGCGGTGCATTGTGGCGCGCATCGTCAGCGGCGCTGCTGCGCCTCGATGGCGCGCGCGAGCGCGAGGTCGGCGTCGAGACTGCGCCGCAGCTGCGCGCCGTCCATGAAGGTCGGAATGAGGCCGCGCTGCACGACGTCGGCCTGCATGCCCGGATCGGCCATCACATCGCGGATCGCCCGGCTCAGCGTCGCCGCGGCCTCCGTCGGCAGGTTGCGGCCGCCGAGCACGAGAAACTGGCTCTCCAGCACGACCTGGCTGCCCAGCTCGCGCGCCGTCGGAATGTTCGGGTGCGAGGGGAGTCGGTCGCGCGTGAGCGCCATCACCACCTTGAGCTTGCCGCCCTTCACCAGCGGCGCATGGCTGCCGGCGGACCACGTGAGGTCGAGCTGGTTGCCCATGACCTGCTGCATCATTTCCGCCCCGCCCTTGAAGGGCACGCCGACGGAGGCGAAGCCGAGGTCCGCGCCGAGTCGCGGCGCGAGCCAGTCGAACGGCGCGGCGACGCCGATGGACACCGACCCCGCCTTGCGCGCATGCGCACGCAGCGCTTCCACGCTGTCCAGCGGCGAGTCGGGCCGCGCCACGAGGCAGTGGGGCGAACGCGCGAGCCCGCCGACATAGCTGAACTCGTCGAGGTCGAAGGGGGCGGCCCCGCGCTCCTGCGAGGTGTAGGTGAGCTCGTAGCTCGCGCACAGGCCGATGGTGTGGCCGTCGGGCCGCGCGGACTGCAACGCGCGGTGCATCACCACACCTCCGCCGCCCGGGCGGTTCTGCACGATGACGTTCCAGCGCTGGCGCTCCTGCAGGCGTTGCGCGAGGTAGCGCGCGAGCGTGTCCGCGGTGCCGCCTGCCGGGAAGCTGATGAGGAGGTCGATGGGGCGCGTCGGCGCCCAGGTCGCCGCTCGCACGGGTGCGGCGGCGGCTGCGGCGGCGGCGAACGCGCTCGCCAGGATCTCGCGTCGGTTGAAGTTCATGGGAGTCTCCTTGTCGGTGTCTGAAACAGTCTCGTGAGGTCGCGGATCGAGCGCACCGCGCGCAGGTCGGCGGTCAGGTCTTCGATGGCGGCCGCGGCTTCGGCGCCGAGGTGGCGCGTGGCGGTATCGCGAAAGCGCGTGAGGACGCCCGCGTCGTCGAGCGGCACGATGCTGTCGGCGCTCTCGAAGTGCTGCGTGCCGTCGCGGCGATGCACCGCGATCGCGGCGCCCTCCGCCTTCGGCGAGGCGCGCGTCAGGTCGTCGTCCACGCGCACGTCGATGCGCTGGCGAAGGCGCGCCACGCGCGCATCGGCGAAATCGCGCACGCGCGCTTCGTCGGGAATGCCATGCAGGAGCGCGAGCGCCACCCCATGCTGGATGCTGGACTTCGCGGCGAGCAGCGCATCGATGCGGCTGCGGTTGTCGCATCCGGGGTAGCCCGCGGCCGCGGCCGAGACGCGCACCTCGACGCGCTCCACCGCCTCGGGCGACAGCGGCGCGGTCTCGGCGATTCGCGCCGCCACCTGGCACGGCGTCTGCGCGAAGTGGCACACCGGCGCGGGCTTGAAATAGACGTGCTCGATTTCCAAGGGCGCTGCGGCATCCTGCGCGAACAGCGGCAGGCGCTCTCTTCCGCCGAGCGCCGCGACGAGACCGGCGGGGCCCTCGAGCGTCGACTCCGCGCCGACCGCGCCCTGGCTCGCCAGCAGCGCGGCCGTGATGCCGCCGCGCGCGGCGAAGCCGGCGTGGAAGAACACCTCCGTCGACATTGCGTACGCCCACTGATTCAGTCCCGCGGCCTGGTTGCAGGCGAACGCGGCCGCGTGGATCGCCTGGGACTCGTCCAGCCGCAACAGGCGCGACGCGGCCATCGCCGCGCCGAACGGCCCGATCCAGGCCGTGGGCCGAAAGACGCGCGCCGACTGCCGGTCGACCACCACGCGGCCGAGCCGTCCCATCGCTTCATAGCCCGCGACCACGGCGGCGACGAAGGCCGCCCCGTCCGCGTCTTCGGCCTCGGCCATCGCCAGCGCGGCGGGCAGCACCACCACGCCGATGTGCGAGGTGCTGGGCGGATGCATGTCCTCCCGCACCAGCCCATGCGCCTGCACGCCGTTGACGAAGGCGGCTTCGGCGGCGGACGTGCGCAGGTCGGAGCCGATGACGCCCGCAACGCCATGCGCACCCTGCGCGGCCGCGACCGCATGCGCCTGCCGGCTCCACGGCAGGTCGGCCGCTTCGAGGCTGCACGCGACCATGTCGAGCAGGCACAAGCGCACGCGATCCACCACCGGAGCAGGCAGTTCGCCCGCGTCGATCGCGAGCAGGCGACGCGTGAGCCTGCGAAGGTCGGACGCGGCGGGGGACGCATGCGGCATCGCCGAATCCGGGCCCGGGACGGACGAAAGCCCGGCCATCGTCACACCAGCGTGAGCCCGTGCGCCGACAACGGCAGCGAGCGGATCCGCTTGCCGCTCGCCGCGAAGATCGCGTTGGTGACCGCCGGCGCCAGCGTCGGCACCATCGCCTCGCCGACGCCGCCGATCGCGCCGCCGCCTTCGATGATGTGGACCTCGACCTTCGGCGAGCCCGCCATGCGCAGCACGGGGTAGTCGTGGAAGTTGCTCTGCTGCGCGCGGCCGTCCTTGATCGTGATCTGCTCGGCCGCCACGGCGCTCAGCGCATTGACGATGCCGCCTTCCATCTGCGCCTCGATGGTGTCGGGGTTGATGACCAGGCCGCAGTCGATCACGGCCACCACGCGATGGACCCGCAGCTTGTCGCCGCTCACCGACACCTCGGCGACCTGCGCCACGATGCTGTCGACGTTCTCGCAGAATGCGATGCCGCGCCCATGGCCCGGCGGCAGCGGCGAGCCCCAGCTCGAAGCCTGGATGGCCTTGTCGAGCACCGCGAGCCCGCGAGGGCTGTCGCGCAGCAGCTGGCGACGCAACTGCGCCGGGTCCTGGCCGACGGCCTGCGCCACCTCGTCGACGAAGCCCTCGATGAAGAAGCCGTTGTGCGAGGCGCCCACCGCGCGCCAGTAGCCGATGGGCACGTGCGTCGGCTGGTACACGTAGTCGATGTTCTGGTGCGGGATCGTGTAGTGCAGGCCCGACGCCGCGTTCTTCGTCGTGATGGCCATCACCGCCGCGTAGTCCAGGCCGTCCTTGAAGAACGCCGGCCAGAACTTCTCGTGGACCGACGGCCCGACGATGCGCATGCGGAAACCGTCGACGCGCGACTGCGCATCGAGCGTCGACGTCATGCGCGCCATCATCGCCGGGCGATGGAAGCCGTGCTGCATGTCCTCCTCGCGCGAATAGATCAGCTTCACCGGCCGCTTGACCGCACGCGCCGCGAGGATCGCGGGCTCGATGAAGTCGGTGTGGATGCGCCGGCCGAAGCCGCCGCCGAGCAGCGTGCTGTTGATCGTGACCTTCGCCTCCGGCAGTCCGGTAAGCCGTGTCGCCGCTTCGAGCGCCGTCGTCTGGCACTGCGTCGGCACCCACAGCTCGCACGCATCGGCGGTGACGCGCGCCGTGCAGTTCATCGGCTCCATGGGCGCGTGGTGGATGAAAGGCACGGCGTAGTCCGCGGTGACCGTGCGGCTCGCCGCCGACGAGGACGCCGCATAGTCGCCCACCGCGCGGAACTTCGCGCCCGCCGGTTGCGCGAGCTTCTCGCGTTCCTCGCGCAAGAGTTGCCCGGTGTCCACCTGGTCGAAGGCCGTCGCGCGGAACTTCACGTCCAGCGCATCGACGGCCTTCTTCGCCTTCCACCAGCTGTCGGCGACGACCACCACCGCGCCGGGGACCGTCACCACGTCGACGATGCCGGGGCGGCGCTTGATCGCGGCGGCACGCACGCTCTCCACCTCGGCGCCGTACACCGGCGCCGCGCGCATCGCGGCGTACAGCATGCCCGGCACCTTGACGTCGACGCCGTACACGCCGCTGCCGTCGACCTTCTCGGGAATGTCGGTGCGCGGCACGCGGCGTCCGATGAGTTGCAGCCGCTCGCGCGACTTGAGCTTCGGCTGCGCAGGCACGGCCAGGCGCGCGGCGGACGCGGCCACTTCGCCGAAGCCGACGGAACGCCCGCTCGCCCCATGCACGATGCGCCCGCGCTCGGCCTCGCACGCGGCGGGGTCGACGCCCCACGCGCTCGCCGCCGCGGCGACGAGCATTTCGCGCGCGGCCGCGCCCGCGTTGCGCATCGGCGCATACCAGAGACGCACGCTCCAGCTGCCGGACGTCAGCTGATATTTCGTGACGTCGGGACGTTGATAAGCGACGGCCGCGGGTGGCGGCTCGACCCGCACGCGCGTCCAGTCGGCGCCGAGCTCGTCGGCGATGATGGCCGCGAGGGACGACTGCGCGCCCTGCCCCATTTCCACCACCGGCACGGTGATGGTGACGCGGCTGTCCGGGTGGACGGTGAGGAAGGCGCCCATGCGAACGCCCTGCGCCTGCGCCTGCGCGGGCGCGCCCTGCGCAACCGCGTCGGCGGGGACCGAGATCATGAGGCCGCCGCCCGCGGCGATGCAGGCCGTCAGGAAGGCGCGGCGCTGGAGCACCGGTGCGTTGTGCATGGCGTGCTCCCTCACGTCCCGCTCACGCGGTGGATCGCGCGCTTCACGCGCTGATAGGTGCCGCAGCGGCAGATGTTCGCCACGGCCTGCTCGATGTCGGCGTCGCTCGGTTTCGGGTTGCGCTCCAGCAGCGCCACCGTCGCCATGATCATTCCCGACTGGCAGTAGCCGCATTGCGGCACCTGCTCCTGGATCCACGCGACCTGCACGGGATGCGAGCGATCCTTCGACAGGCCTTCGATCGTGCGGACCTTGCTCCGCCCGACGGCCGACACCGGAACGCTGCACGAGCGCACGGGCTGGCCGTTCAGGTGAACCGTGCAGGCGCCGCACAGGCCCGCGCCGCAACCGAACTTGGTGCCGGTCAGCCCGAGCTCGTCGCGCAGCACCCAGAGCAGCGGCGTGTCGCCGGACGCGGCGACCTTCCGGTCGGCGCCGTTGATGTTCATGGTGATCATCGAGTCGTCTCCTGGCGCCGCGCGCCTATTGCGGCTTCACGTTGGCGGCCAGCAGCACCGGCTTCCAGCGGTCGCGCTCCGCGCGCAGCAGCGCGGCGGATTCCTCCAGCGTGCAGACCATGGTTTCGTAGCCGAGCTTCAGGAAACTCTCGGCCGTGTCGGGCTGCTTCGTGATCTCGCGGATGGCGCTGTTCCAGCGCGCGAGCACCGGCTTCGGCGTCGCGGCGGGCGCGAGAATCACATAGCGCGAACTCACGTCCACGCCGGCCAGCCCCGACTCGCCCATGGAAGGAAACTCGGGCGCCACGGGCGTGCGCTTGTCGCCCACCACCGCGAGCGCCTTCAGCTTGCCGCTGCGGATGTGCGGCAGCACGCTGGAGATCGTGAACATGCCGATGGAGACGTGGCCCGCGAGCAGGTCCGCCAGCGCGGGGCCGTTGCCCTTGTACTGGATCTCGTTCAAGCGGATGCCGCCCTTCTGCATCATCAGCAGGCCGGCGAGGTCGTGCGGCGTGCCGACCCCGGGCGTGGCATAGGGCACCTTGCCGGGTTCCTTCTTCGCGAGCGCGACGAGTTCGGCGACGTTCTTCGGCGCGAAGCCGGGATGCGCCGCGAGCACGATGGGGGCGGAGGCGAAGTAGGCGACGGGCGCGAAGTCCTTGAAGACGTCGAACTTCAGGTTGGCGAAGATCTGCTCGAAGATCGCGACCGTGTCGCCATTGACGACGACGGTGTGGCCGTCGGGCGCCGCAGCCGCGGCGGCGGCCATGCCGATGGTCGTGCCCGCGCCGCCCTTGTTCTCGACGATGACGGGCTTGCCCAGCTGGCGGGCGAGCTTCTCCGTGATCTGGCGGGTGATCGTGTCGGTGCCGCCGCCGGGCGCGAGGGGCACCACGATGCGGAGCTCCCGTGCGGGAAATTCCTGGGCCCAGGCGGCGGCCGTGGCCATGCCGACCACGGCGGCGATGCATTCGCGTCGATTCATCTCTGTCTTCCTTTGCTTGCGTTTTGCGGTTCCGGCTTGAAAGCCATTGTCGATCTGCCTATACTCGGTTTGTTCACTTACGCGAACTCACTTCCCAATGACGAACAGCATAGCCGCCGAAATCGAAGATTGCAAGTCCGGTGCAACCCGGATTTCCGACGAAATCCCCTCGCTCCCTGCATCGGAGTCATCGGAGGCACCCGATGCGCCCGATACGCCGCCGGCTCCGACGCTGCCCGGTCTCATCCGTCATTTCGCGCGCTTCGCGCCGGAACGTGTTGCGCTCGTGGCCGGCGAGTTGCGGCTGACCTATGGCGAGCTCGAGCGTGCGGTCGCGGCCGCCGCCGCCGGACTGCAGTCGCTCGGCGTGCAGCGCGGCGAACGCGTCGCCGTGCTCATGGGCAATCGCGTCGAGTGGGTGATCGGCTCGCTCGCCGCGATGACGCTCGGCGCAACCGTCGTCGCGCTCAACACCTGGTGGACCGCCTCGGAAATCGAATATGCGCTCGAGCATTCGGAAGCGTCCTGCCTGATCGCGGCCGCGCGCTACCTTCGGCGAGAGTGGCCCGCCGAGGTCGACGCGTTGATCGCCCGCGGGCGGGTGCCCGCATTGCGGGTGCGGGTCGCCGTGGGCGACGGCGCGCCGGCGACCTGGGTGCCGTGGTCGCGCCTGTGCCGGGACGATCCACCGCCGGCTCCGTCGGCGCCTGGCGTGGACGACGTCGCGCTGCTGCTCTACACCTCCGGCTCGACCAGCCGGCCCAAGGCGGTGCAGCTCGCGCACGGCCACCTCGTGGAGAACCCCTGGCACATCGGACGCCGCCAGTGCCTGCGTCCGGACGACCGGCTGTGGCTCGCCGTGTCCCTCTTCTGGGGTTTCGGCTGCTCGAATGCGCTGCCGGCGATCCTGTCGCACGGCGGCTGCCTCGTGCTCCAGGAGAGCTTCGACGCCGGCGAGGCGCTGGCGCTGATCGAGCGCGAGCGCTGCACCGTCGTCTACGGCACGCCCAACATGTTCCAGGCGATGCACGAGCACCCGGATCGCGCGCGCCGCGACCTGTCGAGCCTGCGCACGGGCACCACGCTCGGCACGCCCGAGCAGTTGATGCGCGTCGTCGCGCTGGGCGCCACGCAGATCTGCAACGTCTACGGCCTCACCGAGATCTACGGCAACTCGCACGCCACCTCGGCCGACGATCCGCTGGCGCTGCGCCTCGCGTGGTCGGGACGGCCGCTGCCCGGCGTGTCGCAGCGCATCGTCGATCCGCAGACCGGTCTTGACCTTCCGCCCGGCGAAGTCGGCGAGCTGCGGCTGAAAGGCCGCGTCATGCTCGGCTACCTCAAGGACGAGGCGCAGACGCGCGCCGCGTTCGACGAGCAGGGCTACTTCCGCACCGGCGACCTCGCGGTCGTGGACGCGCAGGGCAACATGCAGTTCCGCGGCCGGCTCAAGGAGATGGTGAAGACCGGCGGCATCAACGTGTCGCCCGCCGAGATCGAGTCGGTGCTGATGACGCACCCGGACGTCCAGCAGGCGCTCGTGACCGGCGTGCCCGACGCGGTGCGCGACGAAGTGCTGGGCGCGGTCGTGATCGCGCGCGAAGGCCGCGCGCTCGACGCCGATGCGCTGCGCGGCTTCTGCCGCCGGCAGCTCGCCGCGTACAAGGTGCCCAGCTACTTCTGCTTCACCACCGAGGACGCACTGCCGCTCACCACCACCGGCAAGGTGCAGAAGAACCGGCTCGCGCAGGTGTTCTTCGCGCGCGAGTCGAGCACGGAGGCGGCGTCGTGAAAATCGTCGAAGCCGACAACCTCCTGGGGGAAGGCCCGCAGTGGAATGCCGCGCGGCAGGAACTCGTGTGGATCGATGGCTCGAAGCCGCACCTGTGGCGGTGGCGCGCGGGCGCGGCGCGGGCCGAGCCGTGGCCGCTGCAGCGTCCGCCCGCGGCGGTGCTGCCGCTCGACGACGGCCGGCTCGTCATCGCGTTTCGCGCGGGGATCGCCATCGCGGAGTCATTCGGCGCCGCGATTCGCCCGCTGGAACTCCCCGGCCTCGACCTCGGCGACGAGCGTTTCAACGATGCGAAGGTCGATGCACGCGGTCGCCTGTGGATCGGCACCCTCGACCGGCGGCTCACGCGCCCCATCGGCCGCCTGTATCGCATCGACGACGCGTCGGTGGCCGCGATGGACAGCGGCTTCGCGCTGTCCAATGGCATCGCGTGGTCGCCGGATGCGTCGACGATGTACTTTTCCGAATCGATGGACCGCGTGGTGCATCGCTACGCCTTCGACGTCGAAAGTGGCGGCATTCGCCGGCTCGATCCGCTGATGCGTGTCGAAGGACCGCCCGCCAAGACCGATGGCCTCACCGTGGACGCCGAAGGCGGCATCTGGTGCGCGATCTTCGGCGGCCGCCGGATCGAGCGTCGCCGGCCCGACGGCGCGCTCGACCGCACGATCGAACTGCCGGTGACGAACCCGACCAGCTGCACCTTCGGCGGCGCGGACCTGCGCACCCTTTTCGTCACCACCGCGCGCTACGGCCTCGCACCCGATGCGCTCTCGCGCGAACCGCACGCCGGCTGCTTGCTCGCGCTCGATGCCGGCGTGCAAGGCATCGCCGAGCCGCAACTCGCTTCCACCAACCTGCTGCTGGCCCAGCCGGCGGCGCGCATTCACCCCCCGGAGTCCGCCCATGCCTGATCCCCTGCCCGACCTGCCGCCGCTGCGCGAAGGCCTGATGCAACTCGACCCGCCGCGCCTCCTGGGCGCCGAATGCCGCGCCTGCGGCGGCCGGCATTTTCCGGCGCGGACCTTCTGCCCCGCCTGCAACGCGGACGATGCGCTGTCGCCCGTGGCGCTGAGCCCGCGCGGGCTCGTGCATTCGTGGACCATCGTCCGCCAGGCGCCGGCGGGACGGAAGACGCCGTACACACTCGCCTACGTGGACCTCGACGACGGCGTGCGCCTGCTCGCGCAGCTCGAACACGCCGGTGCGGAGCCCGGCATCGGCATGCCGGTGCAACTCGCGCTGCGCGCGGTCGAGATGGACGACGGCAGCGCGCGGCTCGGTTATCGCTTCACCCCTCTCGCGGAAGGAAACGCCTGATGCGCACGCTTCATATCGCCGGCGCGGGCATGGTCCGCTTCGGCAAGTTTCCCGCCTCGGTCACCTTCGAGCAGCTCGCCTGCGGCGCCGCGCGCGCCGCGATGCAGGACGCAGGGGCGAGCCGCAAGGACATCGAGGCCGTGTTCGTCGGCCACGTCTTCGGCGGCCCGGTCGCGGGCCAGCGCGTCGCCGTCGAACTCGGCCTCGGCGGCCTGCCGGTGAGCAACCACGAGAACTACTGCGCGAGCGGCGCGACCGCGCTGCGCGAAGCCTGGCTCGCCGTGGCCGCGGGGCTGTACGAAGTCGCACTCGTCATCGGCGCGGAGAAGATGACCGACCGCATCAAGGGCGGCGTGGCGCCCGACCCGAGCGACCTCGACGCGATGCAGGGCTTCATCATGACGGCCGGCCATGCGCTCAGTGCGCGCCGCTACATGGCCGACCACGGCGCGACGCGCGAGCAGATCGCGATGGTGGCCGTGAAGAATCACGAACATTCGCAGCACAACCCGTATGCGCACTACCAGAACCCGGTGTCGCTCGAACAGGTGCTCGCGGCGCGGCCGGTCGCCGATCCGCTGGGCGTGCTCGATTGCAGCCCGATCAGCGACGGCGCGGCAGCCGCCGTGGTCTGCAGCCGCGAAGGGCTGCGGCGACTCGGTATCGTGGAGGCGAAGCCGGTGGTGCGCGGCATTGGCCTCGTGAGCGGGTCGCTGCGCACCGGCCTGCACGACCTGAACGAGGAAGACATTTCGCGCCGCGCGGGCGAGCAGGCGTATGCGCTCACGGGCGTGGACCCCGAAGATATCGACCTCGTCGAGATGCACGACTGCTTCACCATCGCGGAAATCGTGCGGCTCGAGGGCCTCGGGCTCATCCCGCGCGGCGAAGGCGCGCGCTGGACGCAGGACGGCCACACGCGCGTGGGCGGCAGGCTGCCCGTGAACGCGAGCGGCGGGCTGCTCTCGCGCGGCCACCCGGTGGGCGCCACCGGCATGGCGCAGGTGTGCGAGCTGTACTGGCAGCTGAGCGGCCGCGCGGGCGGGCGCCAGGTGCGCGATGCCCGGCTGGGCCTCGCCTACTGCAAGGGCGGGACGGTGAGCGGGACGGATGGCGGCTCGGTGACGACGGTCGTCGTTTCGGCGTGAAGGGAGTCCTGGCCATGAACACGAATGAAATGCCCTGGCGCGACCGCTGCTTCGAGGACTTCCGCGTCGGCGACCGCTGCGAGCACCGGCTCGCGCGCACCGTCAACGGCTACGACAACACCCTCTTCACGCTGCTCACGCAGAATCCCGCGCCGCTGCACCTGGACCACGAGTACGCGCGGGCGGCGGGCTTCGACAAGCCGCCGCTGAACTCCACCTTCACGCTCGCGCTCGTCACGGGCCAGTCGGTCGCCGACCTCACGCCCAACGTGATGACGAACCTCGGCTGGTCGGAGATCCGCCTGCCCGCGCCCGCCTTCGAGGGCGACACGATTTACAGCGACTCGACCGTGGCGGCCCTGCGCGACTCCGCGTCGCGTCCCGCCGTCGGCATCGTGGAGCTGCACACGCGCGGCTGGAACCAGGCGGGCACGGTGGTCATCGAGTTCCGCCGCACGGTGCTCATGTACCGGCGCGCGCACCTGCCGGCCCGGCCGCGGCCCCGGCCGCAGGCGCGCTGAAGCGGCCGCCCGACGGGGCCCCGGGCGCGGGTGCTATCCTCGCCCGAGTCCCCGCGCCACAGAACAATGTCCAAGTCAGCGCTCCGCGTTCTCGAGATCATGGAGTACATCGCCGGCCAGCCGTCGGGATGCACGCACACCGCCATCGCGCAGGGATTGAACATCCCCAAGAGCAGCCTGACCGCGCTGCTGCAGGACCTGCAGTCGAAGGGTTACATCCAGCGGCAGCCGGACACCGGCGCGTTCACGATCGGCGTGCAGGTGCTGTGGCTCGCGAACTCCTACCTGCGCAACCTCAACCTCGTGCGCGTGGGCCAGCCCATCGTCGCGGAGCTGTACAGCGAGGTGCGCGAATTCTCCGTGCTGGCGATTCCGAGCGGGGGCGAGTACGTCGTCATCTGCACGGAGAGCGTGCCCTCCGTCTTCGGCCACAGCCTGCAGCTCGGCTCGCGCGGGCCGCTGCAGCATTCGGCGCTGGGCAAGGCGATGCTCGCGTTCGGGCCGCAGGCGTGGGTCGACGAGGTGCTCGCCCTGCTGCCCGAAGCGCCGACGCGCCAGGCGAAGGCGCGCGGGCCGGAGCTCGAGAAGGAACTCGAGCAGATCCGCCGCACCGGCATCGGCCGCTCGCGCGGCGAGGCCATCGCGGGCGTCGAAGGATTCGCGGCGCCGGTGTTCGGCGCTGCGGGTGTGCCGGTGGCCGCGCTCGGCGTGGGCGTGCCGGTCAGCGAACTGGCGCGCGGGGAGGCGTCGAAGATCGAGGCGGCGCTGCGCAAGCTGGCGTTGAAGCTGTCGAAGCAGCTGGGGTGGTCGGGGGAAGTGCGGGCGGCTTGAACCCGTTCAGGGCTCCCCCAGCCCGTGCTTCATCGCGTACTTGATCAGCTCCGCCTGATTGCCGATCCCGAGCTTGTGCATCAGGTTGGCCTTGTGCGTGCTCACCGTCTTCACCGACAGGTGCAGCTGCGCCGCCGCCTCGGTCACCGAGGTGCCGGCGGCCAGCATTCGAAGTACCTGGAACTCGCGGTCCGACAGGACCTCGTGCGGCGCGGCATCCCCGCCCGGCATGGCGCCCAGCGCCAACTGCTCCGCGACCTCGGCGCTGATGTAGGCGCCGCCCGCAGCCACCTTGCGGATCGCCTGCTCCAGCTGCGCCGGCGCGCTCTCCTTCGTGAGATAGCCGCTCGCGCCCGACTTGATCGCGCGCACCGCGTACTGCGTCTCCTCGTGCATGGACAGCACGAGGATGCGCAGCTTCGGCTTCTCGGCCTTCACGAGCCGGATCAACTCCATGCCGCTGCGCCCCGGCATCGACAGGTCGAGAACGAGCACGTCGAACGCGAGTTCGCGCACGCGCTCGAGCGCCTGCGTGCCGTCGGCCGCCTCGCCCACGACCTCGAAGTCGCGGACTTCGCCGACGATGCGCTTGAGGCCCTCGCGCACGATCGCATGATCGTCGGCCAGCACGACGCGGATCATGCGTCCGCCTCGCCGACGGGGATGCGCGCCTCGACGGTGGTGCCCGCGCCGGGTTCGCTGCGCACCTCCACGCCGCCGCGCAGCAGCTGCGCCCGCTCGCGCAGGCCCACGAGCCCGAGCGACTGCGGCTTGCGCGGGTCGTCCGGGCGGAAACCGCGGCCGTCGTCGCGCACGGTCACGACGAGCACGTCGTCCTCGCGCGCCACGCCGACGTCCACCCGCGACGCGCCCGCGTGCTTGCCGGCGTTCGTCAGCGACTCCTGCACGATGCGGAAGACGCCCGTCGCATAGGGCTCGGGCAGCTCGATCGTCTCGTCGGCATCGAGCACGCACGCGACACCCGTGCGTTGCATGAAATTCTGCACGAGCCACTCGATGGCGGGGATGAGGCCGAGATCGTCGAGCACGAGCGGGCGAAGGTCGGCCGAGATGCGGCGCGTGGACGCCACGGCGCTGTCGAGCATCTCGAGCATGCCGGCCAGGCGCGCCTCGGAAGCGCCGCCGCCCTTCTGGTCGCGCAGCGAGATCGTGTCCATCTTCAGCGCGGTGAGGGTCTGCGCGAGCTCGTCGTGCAGCTCGCGCGCGATGCGCGAGCGCTCCTGCTCGCGGATGCCGCTTGCCTCCGCGGCGAACGCGGCGAGCTCGCGCTGGGCCCGCACGCGCTCGGTGATGTCGCGCAGGATCGCCGTGTAGATCTTGCCCTGCGGCGTGTCGAGCTGCGAGATGGACGCCTCGACCGGAAACTCCTCGCCGTTCGCGCGCAGCCCGTACAGCACCGTGTTGCCGCCCATGCGGCGCGAAGTGACGCCCGTGTGGCCGAAACGGCCCACCAGCCCCGCATGGCGATCGCGAAACCGTGCCGGCAGGAGCGTCTCGAGCGGCTGCCCGTGCATCGTCGCGGCGGGAAAGCCGAAGATGGCTTCGGCCGCGCGGTTGTAGAGCACGATGCGCTGCGACGCGTCGACCGCGATCACGGCGTCCATCGCGGAATCGAGCAGCCCGCCCAGCCAGGCGTCGGCGTTCGGGCCCGTCAAGGGCAGCGGCGGTGTGGGAGGGGAGGACACGCTGCGAATTTACCGCAGCGCGTGGCCCCCCTTCATTCGCCTCGCGCCTGCAGCGACGCGCTCAGCGCGCAACCGACCGCCGAGATCGCCCAGAACACGAAGAACGCCACCGTGTAGACCGCCTGGCGCGACAGGTGCAGCGCCGGCAGGCCCCAGTTCAGCTCGGCCGGGTCGACCTGCGCGAACACGACGAATTCGAGCGCGCACGCGCACAGGAACGCGGGCCAGAGCACGGACATCGCGAGTCGCCCCATGGCCGCGTCCTCAGGGCCGCTCGGGCGTGACGACATGGTTGCGCCCCTGCTGGGCCGGCGCCATCGCCTTGTCGCGGGCGGCGAGCGTCTTGTTGATCTCGATGCCGCGGCGGTAGTAGTCGGGCGCGATCACCGGGTCGGGCTGGCGAATCGCGATCCAGAGCGTGGCGAAGCCCGCCACCACCACGGCCGCCGGGCCGGCGATCAGCAGCCACACGTGGCCGTGGCGCCACCAGGGCGAGGGCGCGGGTTGCGGGTCGGTCGTCATCGTCTTGTCTCCTTAGCGCGGCACGAGGAACACGGACTTCTCGCGCACGTGCGCGTCGCCGTCCACCGTGCCGATGTCGAAATGGATGGCATGCGAGCCGGCGGCGGCCGATCCGTACGGAATCTGCAGCCGCACCGGCACCCAGCGCGATTGCGCGGCGGGCACCTCGATCTCCGTGTCCGAAGCGACGGCCAGGCCGGCCAGCCCCTCCGCGCGGATGCGATAGCGCTGCGTGCGCTCCGTCGCGTTCATGACCTGCAGGCGGTAGACGTTCTCCAGCCGTCCGCCGGGCACGATGCGCGCGAGCGCGGCGCGGTCGCGCACCACGTCCACCTTCAGCGGCGTGCGCATCGCGAGGCTGATCGCCAGGCCCACGGCGATCGCGCCCAGAATGAGCGTATAGACGATCACGCGCGGGCGCAGCACCCGCGCGAGGATGCCGTCGCGGCCGTAGCCTTTTTCCAGCGCGTTCTGCGTCGTGAAGCGGATGAGGCCCGGCTCGTACTTCATCTTCTCCATCACGCCGTCGCACACGTCGACGCAGGCCGCGCAGCCGATGCACTCGAGCTGCAGGCCCTTGCGGATGTCGATTCCCGTGGGGCACACCTGCACGCACAGCGAGCAGTCGATGCATGCGCCCAGGCCCTTGGAGCGGAAGTCCGCGAGCGAGCGCGGACGCGAACCGCGCGGCTCGCCGCGCTTCGCGTCGTAGCTGACGATGAGGGTGTCACGGTCGAGCATCGCGCTCTGGAAGCGCGCATAGGGGCACATGTACTTGCACACCTGCTCGCGCATGAAGCCCGCGTTGCCGTAGGTCGCGAAACCGTAGAAGAACACCCAGAAGACTTCCCAGGAGCTCATCCGCGTCTGCAGGAACTCCATGCCGAGCTCGACGATGGGCGTGAAATAGCCGACGAAGGTGAAGCCGGTCCACAGGGCGAGGCCGATCCACAGCAGGTGCTTGAACCACTTCTTGACCAGCTTCTCGAGCGAGAACGGCGCGCCGTCGAGCTTCATGCGTTCGTGCCGCTCGCCCTCGACCTTGCGCTCGATCCACAGGAACATCTCGGTGTAGACCGTCTGCGGGCAGGCGAAGCCGCACCAGAGGCGCCCCGCGACCGCGGTGAAGAGGAACAGCGACAGCGCGCTCACCACGAGCAGCCCGGTCAGGTAGATGAAGTCCTGCGGATAGAGCACCCAGCCGAACAGGTAGAAGCGCCGCGCGCCGAGGTCGAAAAGCACGGCCTGGCGCTCCCCCCACTGCAGCCACGGCAGACCGTAGAAGACGAGCTGCGTCAGGAAGACGAAACCCCAGCGCCAGCGCGCGAAGAGGCCCTGTACCGTTCGCGGGTAAACTTTTTTCTGCGATTCGTAGAGGGATTGCGGTTCGCCCTCGGCGGGCGCCGGGACGATGGGAATCACTTTCATGACGTCGATGGTCGGGTGTGCGGCGCACGCGCGGTTTGATCCAGGTCATCGCCCCACGAAAGAACATGGCTCGTGCATACTCGGCGGACCCCACCCCGAGGCCCCATGCCACCCGCGGCCACCGCATCGATCCCCGCCGAACTGCCGAACGCGGTGCCAGCCGCGCCGGCGCCATCCCCCGAGGCCACGGGGTCGTCCGCGTCCGCGGCAGCGGCGCCGTCCCTGCCCGCGCCCGAGCGCGGCATGGCGCGCGGCCTGTGGACCCTGCGCCTTTTCATCGTCCTGTGCGTGGCCGTCGCGCTGCTGCTCTTCGGCGCATTCGCCGTGTACCGCTGGCAGCAGATGCTGGAGGAGGCCGAGGTGCGGCTCGTGCGCTCGCTGTCGATCGCGCACGAACACGCCCTGCGCGTGCTCGACACCAACGAGATACTCGCGCGCCATGTGCTCGACCTCGTGCGCGACGACGACGACGCCCGCCTGCTGCAGCGGCAGGACGCGCTGCACCTGCAGCTCGTGGAGCTGGCGCGCAACAAGCCGCAGGTGGAGTCGATCTGGGTCACCGACGCGCAGGGCGGCACCGTCGCGACGAACCGCTTCGCAAAGCCGCCCGAAGGCCGCAACGTGGCCGACCGGCCCTATTTCCAGTGGCACCGGGACAAGAAGGGCGGCGTGTTCGTCTCCGCCGCGATGAAGGGGACCGCGCCCGGCGACCGCTTCTTCAACCTGAGCCGCGGCCGCTACCGCGCCGACGGCAGCTTCGCGGGTGTCGTGTCGGTGGGCCTGCACGCCGGTTACTTCACGCGCTTCCACGAGGAACTGGCGGCGGACGAGCCCGGCCTCGCCATCACCGTGTTCCGCAACGACGGCGAGGTGTACTCGCGCTGGCCGCCCTTGCCGGGCGCACCCGAGCGCATGTCGCCGCGCGGCGAGGTGCTGTCGCGGGTGATCGCGGGCGAGACCAGCGGCGTGGTGCGCAGCGTGTCCTCGCTCGACGGGCAGAAGCGCGTGATCTTCTTCAGGAAGCTCGGCGACTATCCCGTGTACATCGGCACCGGCCGCGAGCTGAGCGCGATTCGCACCGAGTTCCTGCGCGAACTCGGCCGCGTCGCCGCCATCGCCGCGCTGCCCGCGCTCGGCCTGCTGTGGGCGGCCTGGCTCGCGCTGCGCCGCACGCGCGAGGCGCTCGACGCCGCGCACCGGCTGCACGAGGAATCGCAGGCGCGCCGCCAGATCGAGGAAGCGCTGCTGCAGTCGCAGAAGATGGAGGCGCTCGGCCGCCTCACCGGCGGCGTGGTCCACGACTTCAACAACGCGCTGATGGTGATCAGTGGCAACCTGCACCTGCTGCGCCTCGCGCAGCCCGCGCCGCCGGCGAAGTTCACCGACGCCATCGGCCGCGCGGTCGAGTCCGCGACGAAGCTCACGCGGCAGCTGCTCGCCTTCTCGCGGCGGCAGGCGCTCGCGCCGGAGACCTTCTCCCTGCAGGAACGCCTGCCGCCGATGCGCGACCTGCTCGCGCCGACGCTCGGCAGCAAGATCCCGGTGGAGATCGCGATCGCGCCGGACACCGCGCCCATCCACGTCGACCCCGCCGAATTCGAACTCGCGCTCATCAACCTCGCCGTGAATGCGCGCGATGCGATGGAGGCGGGCGGCCAGCTCACGATCACGGCCCGCAATGCGCCGGACGCGGCGGGCTGGGTGTGGGTCGAGGCGATCGACACGGGCCAGGGCATGGACCCCGCGACCGCCGCGAAGGCCTTCGATCCGTTCTTCACCACCAAGCCGCTGGGCAAGGGCACGGGCCTCGGCCTGAGCCAGGTGCATGCGCTGTGCAAGCGCGCGGGCGGCGACGCGAGCCTGGAGAGCCGACCGGGCGCGGGCACCACCGTGCGGATGAAGTTCCCGGCCTCCACGGGTCCGGTCGCGCCGTCCGCGGCGCCCGATTCGCTGCCCGCGAAGATCGACGCGCGCGTGCTGCTCGTCGAGGACAACGCCGAGGTCGCCGCCGTGATCGTGCCCGTGCTCAAGCGCCTGGGCTGCCACGTCGTGCATCGGGAAAGCGCCGATGCCGCCGTCGACTGGCTGTCGAAGTATGCGGACGAGGTCGACGTGCTGCTCACCGACGTCGTGATGCCGGGGGAGCGCGACGGCCTTGCGCTCGCGCGGGAGGTGTCGGCGCAGCACCCCCGCATCCGCATCCTGGTCATGACCGGCTATGCCGAGCAGATCGATGCGATTTCGCGCCTCGGCTTCGGCGTGCTGCCGAAGCCTTTCGCGCCGCGCAGCCTTGCCGAAGCCATGGAGCGCGTGCTGGCATCGCCTGCCGGCACGGCTCCCCTGTGACGCCACGTTCCCGACGGGCACGAAGCTGGCGCCCCGGTCGGGCCGTCAAGGTTTCGCGTTCGGCGCCGCGCGGTTCGACAGCCCCCACACGTACGCCGTCAGCACGTGGATCTGCGCCTCGCTGAGCTTGCCGGCCTGCGCGGGCATCTCGTTCGTGCGTCCATTCGCGACGATGTTCACGATGGCCTGCTCGCCGTAGCCGTGCAGCCAGATGTCGTCCGTGAGGTTGGGCGCGCCCATCGCCGCATTGCCCTTGCCGTCGTTGCCGTGGCAGGCCGCGCAAGCGCTGAACTTGCTCTTGCCAAGCTGCGCGCGCAGCGAGTCGTGCGGGCTGTTGGACAGCGACAGCACGTAGTGCGCGACGTTCTTCACGTCGTCGGGCGAGCCCACCGCCGCGGCCATGGGCGGCATGGCGCCGACGCGGCCCTTGGTCAGCGACTCCGCGATCTTCTCCGCGCTGCCGCCGTGCAGCCAGTCGCGGTCCGCGAGGTTGGGGAATCCCTTGCTGCCCCGCGCGTCGGAGCCGTGGCACTGCGCGCAGTTGTTCATGAAGAGGCGCTCGCCCACGGCCATCGCGGCCGGGTCCGCCGCCAGGTCTTCCGGCTTGCGCGCGGTGAACTGCGAATAGAGGGGCGCGAGCGCCTTGCCGGCCTCGGCCACCTCGGCGTCATACTCGCCCTTCTGGCTCCACTTCAGCTGGCCGGAGTAGGTGCCGAGCCCGGGATAGGCGACGAGGTAGGCGAGCGAGAACACGATGGTGAGGACGAAGAGCCCGACCCACCACATCGGCAGCGGGTTGTTCATCTCGGTCAGGTCCTCGTCCCAGACGTGGCCCGTGGTGTTGTCGGCGGTGGCGGCGACCTTCTTGCGCGAGGTGAGCCACAGCAGGAGGGCGCAGCCCGCGATACCCGCGAGCGTGAGCGCCGCCACGTAGACGGGCCAGAAATTTCCGGTGAAATCGCTCATCTCAACGTCCCTCGCCATCGTCGAGGAAGGGCAGCCGGGCGGCCTCGTCGAAGCCCTCGCGGTTGGGTTTCCAGTAGGCCCAGACGGCGATGCCGAGGAAAACGCCCAGCGAGGCGAGTGTCGCGGCGACGCGCATGGTGGTGATGTCCATGTCGGTACTCCTTGTCGTTCTTACTTGAGCGCACGGCCCATGCCCTGCAGGTAGGCGACGAGGGCGTCCATCTCGGTCTTGCCCTGCACGTCGGCCGCCGCCTTGGCGATCTCCGCGTCCGTGTAGGGCACGCCCGCCACGCGCAGCGCCTTCATGCGGGCCGCCATTTCGGTCGCGGGCACCTGCGCCTTCTCGAGCCAGGGATACGCGGGCATGTTCGACTCCGGCACCACGTCGCGCGGATTGACGAGATGGATGCGGTGCCATTCGTCGCTGTACTTGCCGCCCACGCGGTGCAGGTCGGGGCCGGTGCGCTTGCTGCCCCACTGGAAGGGATGGTCGTAGACGTACTCGCCGGCCACCGAATAGTGCCCGTAGCGCATCGTCTCGGCGCGGAAGGGCCGGATCATCTGCGAATGGCAGTTGTAGCAGCCCTCCCGCAGGTACACGTCCCGTCCGGCGAGTTGCAGCGCGGTGTAGGGCTTCACGCCCGTCACGGGCTCGGTCGTGGACTTCTGGAAGAACAGCGGCACGATCTCGACCAGGCCGCCGATGGCGACGACGACGAGGATCAGCACGATCATCAGGAAGTTGTTGGTCTCGATCTTCTCGTGGGAGAAGCCGGTGTCGTTGGCGTTGGCGTTGGCGCTCATGGTTGTTCTTCCTTCAGGCGTGGGCCATCGCGGCCGGCACGGCCACCGGGCGGGTGCGTCCGGTGGCGACCGTCATCCACGTGTTCCAGGCCATGACCAGCATCCCGGTGAGGTACAGCACGCCGCCGAGGGCGCGGACGAAGTAGAAGGGATAGGTCGCCTTCACCGATTCCACGAAGGTGTAGGTGAGCGTGCCGTCGGCATTCACCGCGCGCCACATCAGGCCCTGCATCACGCCCGCGATCCACATCGCGGCGATGTACAGCACGATCCCGAGCGTCGCGATCCAGAAGTGGACCTCGATCGCATTGATCGAATACATCTTCTTCTGGCCGTACAGGCGCGGGATCAGGTAGTAGAGCGAGCCCATGGTGATGAAGCCCACCCAGCCGAGCGCGCCGGCATGCACGTGGCCCACGGTCCAGTCGGTGTAGTGCGACAGCGCGTTGACCGTCTTGATGGACATCATCGGCCCCTCGAACGTGGCCATGGCGTAGAAGGACAGCGACACGATGAGGAAGCGCAGCACCGGGTCGTCGCGCAGCTTGTGCCAGGCGCCCGAGAGCGTCATCGCGCCGTTGATCATGCCGCCCCAGCTCGGCGCGAGCAGGATCAGCGAGAAGACCATGCCGAGCGACTGCGTCCAGTCGGGCAGCGCGGTGTAGTGCAGGTGGTGCGGGCCCGCCCACATGTACGTGAAGATCAGCGCCCAGAAGTGGACGATGGACAGGCGATAGCTGTACACCGGCCGCTCGGCCTGCTTGGGGATGAAGTAGTACATCATCCCGAGGAAGCCCGCGGTGAGGAAGAAGCCGACCGCGTTGTGGCCGTACCACCACTGCACCATCGCGTCCTGCACGCCGGCGTAGGCCGAGTACGACTTGAGCGCGCCGGCCGGGATCGCCACGCTGTTGACGATGTGCAGCAGCGCCACGGCGATGATGAACGAGCCGAGGAACCAGTTGGCCACGTAGATGTGGCGCACGCGCCGCGTGCCGATCGTGCCGAAGAACACGACGGCGTAGGCGACCCACACGGCGGCGATCAGGATGTCGATGGGCCACTCGAGCTCGGCGTATTCCTTGCCCTGCGTGTAGCCGAGCGGCAGCGTGATCGCCGCGGCGACGATCACCGCCTGCCAGCCCCAGAACGTGAAGGCGGCGAGCTTCGGCAGGAACAGCGGCACCTGGCAGGTGCGCTGCGCGATGTAGTAGCTGGTGCCCATGAGCGCGCAGCCGCCGAAGGCGAAGATCACCGCGTTGGTGTGCAGCGGACGCAGGCGCCCGTAGGAGAGCCATGCGGTGTTGAAGTTCAGCTCGGGCCAGGTGAGCTGCGCCGCGATGAGCACGCCGACCAGCATGCCCACCACGCCCCAGAGCACCGCCGCCAGCGTGAACTGCCGCACCACGGTGTCGTGGTATTGCGCGGCAGGAAGTGTGGGAGCGTTCATGAAGCACCTTTTTTCGGATGCCTCAGTGTCCGGCCGCCGCGCCACGGCCGGGTTGATTCAAATCAATCGCCCTGCAGGATGCGCTCGCCCTCGCCCTCCAGCGATTCGAACTGGCCGCGCCACACCGCGTACGCGAGCGCGGCGAGGATGGCGAGCGCGAGCGCGACGGATAGCGGGATGAGGAGAAAGAGGATGTCCATGGGTTCGACCTGCTATTCGATTCGACGCGACAGGCGCGCCGCGTTCGCGACGACGAAGAGGGAGCTCGCCGCCATGCCGAGGCCCGCGAGCCAGGGCGGCATGAGGCCAAGCACCGCGAGCGGCACGCACACGGCGTTGTAGGCCGCGGCCCAGGCGAGGTTCTGGCGGACGATGGTTCGCGTTCGCCGTGCGAGCGCGAGGATGCGCGGCACGCGTTCGACGTGTCCGCCGAGGATCACGAAGTCGGCCTGCTGCTGCGCGAGCGGGACGCCCTCGCCCATGGCGATGGAGACGTCGGCGCGCGCGAGCACGGGCGCATCGTTCATGCCGTCGCCGACCATGGCGATGCGGCGGCCCTGCGCCTGCTTGCGCTGCAGGTGCGCGAGTTTGGCTTCCGGCGTCTGCGCCGAATGTGCCGTTGCGATGCCCGCGCGCGTGGCGAGCGCCTGCACCGCCGACGCGGTGTCGCCGGAGAGCAGTTCCAGCTGCAACCCGTCGCCACGGAGTTCCTGCACGGCGGCGGGCGTTCCATCGCGCATGCGTTCGGCGAGGGTGAAGGTGGCGAGCCAGCCCTCGGCATCGGCGAGATGAACCGCCGAGCCTCGGGCTTTCGTCGCGCCGCAGAAATCCGCAGAGCCGAGACGCAGCTCGCGCCCGTCGACCGTGCCGCGAAGCCCTCGCCCCGCAATCTCCTGCACAGCGCCGGTATTCCTCCCTCTCCCTCTGGGAGAGGGTTGGGGTGAGGGCACGGCGCGCCCCGGTCCAGCCTCGCCGTGCCCCTCACCCCACCCTCTCCCCAGAGGGGAGAGGGAGTCATGCACGGCGCGCGACGCAGGGTGCAAGGAGTGTTGCGCGAGTGCGGCCGCGAGTTCGAGCGCCTCGGCTTCGCTCACACCCTGCCGCACCGAGATTCCGGACACCGCCAGCCGATCCTCCGTCAGCGTCCCCGTCTTGTCGAACACCACCGTGTCGACGCCGGCCGCGGCCTCGAACGCATCGAGCCTGCGCACCAGCACACCCCGCCGCGCCAGCGCGCCGGCCGCCGCGAGCGTCGCGGCCGGCGTCGCGAGCGACAGCGCGCAGGGGCAGGTGACGATCAGCACCGCGATGGCGATGCCCATCGCATGCCCCGCCCCCTGCGACCAGGCCGCTGCCGCGGCGGCAAGGGCCGCCAGCACGACGCCCACGAGGAAGGGCTGCGCAATGCGGTCCGCGATCCGCGCGATGCGCGGCTTGTCGACCGCCGCGCGTTCCATCAGCGCGACGATCTGGGCGAAGCGCGTCTGCGAGCCGACGCGGGTGACCTCGATCACGAGCGTGCCGGCGAGATTGCCGCTGCCGGCCACCACCTCGTCGCCGACGCGGCGAGCCACGGCCTTCGATTCGCCGGTCAGCAGCGCCTCGTCGATCCGGCTTTCTCCTTCGACCACCCGGCCGTCCGCCGGCATCGTCTCGCCCGCGCGAACGCGCACGCGATCGCCGATGGCCAGCGCATGCACCGGCACGCTTTCGCAGGCGCCGTCGGCGAGCAGGCGATCCGCCATCGCCGGCAGGCTGCGCATCAGTGCGCTCAGGGCGCCTGCCGTGCGATCACGCAGACGACGTTCCAGCAGACGACCCGAAAGCAGGAAGAACACGAACATCGTCACGGAGTCGTACCAGACGTCCGAGCCAAGCGGGCCCTGCGGATCGAAGGTCGACGCGCTGCTCGCCCCGAACGCGACGGCGATGCCGAGCGCCACCGGAACGTCCATGCCGATGCTGCCGCGCTTCAGGTCGCGCCACGCGGATTCGAAGAAGGGCCGGCTGGAGAACAGCAGCACCGGCAGCGTGAGGATCCAGGAGGCCCAGCGCAGCAGGCCTTCGGCGTCGGGCGTGATCTCGCCCGGCGCGGCCACGTAGGCCGGCAGCGCGTACATCATCACCTGCATCATGCAGAAGCCCGCGACGAGCCAGCGCCACAGCAGCATGCGCTGCTCGGCGCGTTGCCCCCCGGCCTCCAGCAGGTCCGCGGCGGGCACGGCGCCATACCCGGCGCGCTTCAGGGATTCGAGCCATTGCGAGGGCCGGCCGGTTTCCGGCGACCACACGATGCGGGCGGTGGCGCTGGCGCCGTTCACCTGCACGCTCGCCACGCCGGGCAGCGGCAGGAGCGCCTGCTCGACGATCAGCGAGCACGCCGCGCAGTGCATGCCTTCGATGCCGAGGTAGGTCTCCCAGCGGCCCGGCCCGGCGCCAGCCTCGCCCCCCGCGCCGACGGGGCGGCTGAAGCGCTCCCACTGCGCGGGCGCGTCGAGGAGGGCGGCTTGCATGCGGCCAGCGTAGCAAGCGCGGCCGGCGCGGGGTTTGACATGCGTCAACCGCGCTTGCGCGGAAAGCGTGGTGACAAAAGGCACACAGATTGCGTAGAATTCACCCATGAAACCGTTCCGCTGGGGCGTCGAAAAGAACGAGACGCTCAAGCAGTCCCGCGGCGTGTCCTTCGAAAACATCGTCGTGGCCATCGAGTCCGAAGGACTGCTCGACATCGTCGAGCATCCCAACAAGTCGAGATACCCGAATCAAAGGGTCCTCGTCGTTTCGTACGATGGGTACGCCTATCTGGTGCCCTTCGTCGAACAGGCGGACCACTATTTTCTGAAGACCGTCATCCCGAGCCGCAAGGCGACCCGGGACTACCTGCAAGGAGATGAATCCGATGCCGAACGTTGACGCTGACGAACAGGAGATCCTTTCCGCGTTCGAGAAGGGCCGGCTCAAGTCCGTCGCGACGAAGTCCGAGCTCGAGAAATTCAGGGCAGCAGCCCGGGCGACTTCGGTCAAGGATCGCAGAGTCAATATCCGGCTCTCGTCGATCGACCTCACCGACATCCAGGCCAGGGCGCTCGAGGAAGGAATGCCCTACCAGACCCTGATTGCGAGCGTCCTGCACAAGTACGTCAGCGGCCGCCTGGTCGAAAAGGCAAACCCGGGCATGGATCGGTCGGGTTCGACCTCGCGCAAGCGCACCGCCGGTTAGGGAACTCCCTCGTGCCTTCCCCCGGGCGGCACGGCGTAATTCGGCGACACCAACAACAGCCTGAAGGAAACGCATGTCACGCACCCGCCCCTACCGCCTCCTCACCGCCACCCTCGGCGCCGTCGCCCTGCTCGCCGCCTGCGCGACGCCGATGTCGTCCACCGGACCCATGGGCTTCTTCATCACGAGCTCGGGCAGCGGCAAAGGCGCCAACCTCGGCGGCCTCGCGGGTGCGGATTCGCACTGCCAGCGCCTCGCGGCGGCGGCCGGCGCGGGCAATCGCACCTGGCGTGCGTACCTGAGCGTGCCGCCCACGTTCCCGGGCGCCAACACCCCCGGCGTGGCCGCGGTGAACGCGCGCGACCGCATCGGCCGCGGCCCGTGGCACAACGCCAAGGGCGTGCTCATCGCCCGCGACCTCGAGCATCTGCACAACGGGAACAACATCAGCAAGGAGACGGCGCTCGACGAGCGCGGCAACATCATCAAGGGCCGTGGCGACACGCCGAACGAGCACGACATCCTGACCGGCTCGCGCGCCGACGGCACGGCCTTCGCGCCGCAGACCGACACGACCTGCAAGGCCTGGACGCACGGCGGCCCGGACGGCTCGGCCATCGTCGGCCATCACGACCGCACCGGCCCGATGCCCGAGAACTGGGCGAAGTCCTGGAACTTCTCGCACCAGTCGGCCGGCTGCGACCAGCCCGCGCTGGTGCGCACCGGCGGCTCGGGCCGCTTCTACTGCTTCGCCGTCAACTGACGCGGGCACGCCCTGCGGCCGGCACGGCCGCAGGGCTGAACCCGATTCGCTGCGGCCGGCACGGCCGCGGGGCTGAACCGGATTCGCTGCGGCCCCGCAGGGGCTTCGCGCCTGGTGACACGTCCGTGCGCCCGCTCCGCGCACAATGCCGCGCATGCCCCATCGTCCCGAGGCCGAGCCGCGGCCCGCGACCCGCGGGAGCCCGAGCCCGCAACTTCCCATGTCCCTCTACCGGCTCGTCGGCGGCTTCGTGCTGCGCCATCGCGGCGCGTACGCCTCGTCCGCCGCGATGCTTCTGCTCATCGCACTGCTGCTCGTCTGGATTCCGCGCCAGATCGGGCACGTGGTGGATGGCCTCGTCGCCAGCCGCCTGTCGCGCGACGCGCTGCTGCTCGAACTCGCGTGGCTCCTGGCGGCGGGCACGGCCGTGTACTTCCTTCGTGTCGCCTGGCGGCTGAAACTCTACGCGGCCGCCTACCGCGTGGGCGTCGAGCTGCGCGAGCGCCTCTACCGGCGGCTCACGCTGCAGGGCGCGTCCTTCTACGGCACGCGCCGCACCGGCAACCTGATGGCGCTCGCCACCAACGACGTCGACGCGGTCGAGATGGCGGCCGGCGAGGCGCTGCTCGCCGGCTTCGACGGCTCGCTCACGCTCGTGCTCGTCGTCGGCATGATGTCGATCGGCGTCGACTGGCGGCTCGCGGCCTTCGCGATCCTGCCCTTTCCCTTCATGGCCTTCGGCTTCTGGTGGATCTCGCGCCACGTGCATGAAGCGTCGCGGCAGTCGCTCGATCGCTTCGCGGCGCTCAACGACCACGTGCAGGAAAGCCTCACCGGCGTGCGCACCGTGCGCGCGCTGGGCCTGCTGCCGCGCAGCGAGGCGCAGTTTCGCGAGCTCGCCGCCGGCGCCGCCGACGCGAGCCTGAAGGCGCAGCGCTGGGAGGCGGCCTACGAGCCCGCCTTGGGCTTCAGCTTCGCCACGGCCACGGTGCTGGTGCTCGGCGCGGGCAGCTGGCTCGTTTGGCGCGACGAACTGACCGTGGGCCAGCTCACGAGTTTCAGCCTCTACCTGGGCCAGCTCATCTGGCCGATGTTCGCGGCCGGCTGGGTGCTGTCGCTGCTGGAACGCGGCAAGGCGGCGTGGTCTCGCCTGCAGCCGGTGCTGGATGCGCCGCTGGCGGTGGACGATCACGGCACGGTCGCGGCCGTGCAGCCGGGACCGCTGGCGGTGGACGACGTGCGTTTCACCTACGAAGGCCAGGCGCGGCCCGCGCTCGACGGCGTGTCGCTCACGCTGGAGCCCGGGCGCACGCTCGGCCTCGTCGGCCCGACCGGCGCGGGCAAGTCGACCCTGCTGCACCTGCTGCTGAGGCACCACGCGCCCGAGCGCGGCGCGCTGCGCTGGAGCGGCATCGGCCTGCGCGACTACACGCTCGGGGCGCTGCGCGAGGGCATTGCCTGGGTGCCGCAGGAGGCCTTCCTGTTTTCCGCGACGGTGGCGCAGAACATCGCCCTGGCCCGACCGCACGCGACGCGCGAGGAGATCGAGAACGCGGCGCGACTCGCGGCCGTTCACGACGACATCCTGCGCCTGCCGAACGGCTACGACACGCCGGTCGGCGAGCGCGGCGTCACCCTGTCCGGCGGCCAGCGGCAGCGGGTCGCGATCGCGCGTGCGCTGCTCGCGGATGCGCCGCTGCTGCTGCTCGACGACGCGCTGTCGGCCGTCGATACGCAGACCGAGGCGCGCATCCTCGAACACCTGCGCGCCGCGCGCGTCGGCCGCACGGTGGTGATCGTGAGCCATCGCCTGAGCGCGGTGGCGGATGCCGACGCCATCGTGGTGCTGCGCGACGGCCACGTGGCGGAAGCCGGAACGCATGCATCGCTGGCGGGCGGCAACGGCTGGTACGCGCGGCAGTGGCGCTACCAGCAACTGGAGGCGAGCCTCGATGCCGGGTGAATCCGCGATGCTCGACGGCGCTCGGGCGGCCGAGCCCCGCGCGAAGCCTTGGCGCGAAGCCGCCGCGCTCCTCGTGCGCGCCGCCGCGCCGGAGCGCCGACACCTGTGGCACGGCGTCGTCTGGCTGCTGCTGGCCGCGGGGCTCGAGGCGCTCGGCCCCATCGCCGGCAAGTACCTCATCGACAACTACCTGCTGCCGCGCAACGCGGCGATTCCCGAGATGGCGGGCTTGCTGGGCGGCGCGCTGGTCGCGGGGCTGTTCTCCAGCGGGCTGCGCTACCTGCAGCTCGCGCGGCTCGCGGGCGTGGCGATGCGCTCGGTGCAGCGCATCCGCGAGCAGGTCTACGCGCACGTGCTGCGCCTGCCCATGGCCTTCTTCGACCATGCGATCACCGGCCAGCTCGTCAGCCGCGTGACCAACGACACCGAGGCGGTGAAGACGCTGTACGTGCAGGTGCTCTTCGTCATGCTCGACAGCCTCATCATCCTCGCCGGCTCGATGGCCGCGATGCTCTGGCTCGACTGGCGGCTGATGCTGATCGTCTGCGGGCTCGTGCCCGCCGTCGCCTTCATCGTGGTGCTCTACCAGCGCCTGTCCGGCCCGGCCGTCGCCCGCACGCGCGAGCTGCGCAGCGAGCTGAACGCGCAGGTGGCGGAGTCCATCGCGGGCATGCCGGTGCTGCAGGCCGCCAACGCCACCGAGCGGTTCCGCGCGCGCTTCGGCGCCTTGAACGAAGCGCACTACGCATCGCGGCGCGTCGAGTTGCGCGCGAACGCCTGGCTGCTGCGCCCGGTGCTCGATTTCCTCAACGTGGGCCTGCTGGCTGTCGTGCTGCTGGTCTTCGGCCTGCGCTCCGCGGGCGGCGCGCTGAGCGCGGTGGAAGTCGGCATCCTCTACGCGTTCATCAGCTACATCTCGCGCGTGATCGAGCCGCTGATCCAAATCACGATGCAGTCGTCGCAATTGCAGCAGGCGCTCGTCGGCGCCTCGCGCGTGCAGGCGCTGCTGGCCGAGGCCGAGGCGCCGGTGGCGAGCGACGCGGGCCGCGTGACGCGCGGCGAGATCGAGGTCGACCGCGTGACCTTCGCCTACGTGCCGGGCCGGCCGGTGCTGAGCGACATCGCGCTGGCCATTCCCGCGGGCAGCTTCCACGGCATCGTGGGCCACACCGGCAGCGGCAAGACGACCCTGCTCGCGCTGCTGCTGCGCTTCTATCGCCCGCAGGAGGGCCGCATCCGCATCGACGGCACGCCGCTCGACGCGATCGGCGAGGAGGCGTTCCGCACGAGCGTGGGACTCGTGCCGCAGGACCCCTTCCTGTTGGCCGCCAGCGCGCGCGAGAACATCGCGATGGGTCGCGCGCTGTCCGACGCGCAGATCGAGGCCGCGGCGCGCGCCGCGCATGCGCACGACTTCATCTCGGGCCTGGAGAACGGCTACGACACGCAGCTCGGCGAAGGCGGCGCGCGGCTGTCGGTCGGGCAGAAGCAGTTGCTCGCGATCGCGCGCGCGCTGGCGGGCGAGCCGCGCATCCTGTTCCTCGACGAGGCCACGTCGCACATCGACTCCGAGACCGAGCAGGTGGTGCAGCACGCGCTCGCGCAGTTGCGCGGGCGGGTCACGGTGGTGGCCATCGCGCACCGCCTGTCGACCGTGCGCGACGCCGACCGGATCGTCGTGATGAACCACGGCCGCATCGCCGAACTCGGCGTCCACGGCGAGCTGATGGCGATCGAGGGCGGCCTCTACCGGCGCCTGTACGAGCTGCAGCAGCTCGAGGACATTCCCGCCGACGAGCGGTAGATTGCGCGCCGGCCGTGTGGATTCGCAGCGACACCGCGCCGCGAAACGGCCGCTCGCCTGCGGCAAATTCCCTGCCTGCGGTGTTTGCGCGCTCGCGCATTTCGCTTCGGCCGTGTAGAACCGACGGTGAGGAGCGAGCAGCCATGAACAAGACCGAGCGCGAAAGCCGCCACCGTGCGCGCATGGAACGGATCAACGACGTGCTGGTCGTCTGCGGCCGAGCCGACCGCGTGCGACCGGACCACGAGGAAACCTTGTTCGAGCGCGCCAAGCTGCTGTCGGAGGAGCTCGGCTCGCATCACGCCACCGAGCGGGGCCTGGAGGCGCTGGAGCGACTGCTGCGCGCCGCCGAAGAGTCCCGCGGCCGGCTGCGCAGCGACATCGCGCAGTTCGCCGATTCCCTGTGGAACGGCAAGGCGCTGCCGCTCGCGCTCCTGCGCGGCCACGAGGCCGCCATCGCCGAAGACATGGTGGCCGTCCTCGACGCCTATCGCTGGGCGCGCCTCGATCTCATCGAACACGTCACGGGCGGCCCGCGCCGCATTGCCGCGCTCGTCCGCTCCGTTTAGTTGGGTGGGGCGACGGCGGCGCCCTCCACGCCGTGGCGCTCCAAAGCTTCGGCCACGAACCCGCTCGCCTTCATTTCCTCGACGAATGCCGACAGGTGCGCCGCGGCGGCATCGCCGCGCGCGCGGGCGCAGCCCATCGCCTGGCGGATCACCATGAAGCGGCCGGGCAGGAGGCGGACGCCGGGCGTGCGCGACAGGTCGGATTCGAGCTGCTGCTTCACGCCCGCGGCGACCTCGGCGCCCTGCGCCATGAATTCCCGCACGACGGTCTGCGAGAGGGCGACGCGCACGATCTCGGCATGCTTCAGCTCGCGGCTGAGGAAGAGGTCGTACGCACTGCCCTTGCCCACCACGACGCGGTGGCCCGCACGGTCCACCTCCTCGTTCGCCTGCAAGGGGGAGTCGTTGCGCACGAGGTAGGCGCCTTCGATCAGCACATAGGGCGGCGTGAAGGCGATCTGCTCGCCGCGCTTGGGGTCGATGGCGAAGAAACCGATGTCGGCCCGCTCGCCGGCGAGCGCCTCGACCGACTCGCCGGCCGTCTCGAGCACCACGAGTTCGCACTCGACGCCGAGCCGGCGCGGGAATTCGCGCGCGAGGTCGATCGACACGCCGCGCGGCGCGCCTGCGGCATCGCGCCCGGTGAGGACGGGGTTGCCCATGTTGATGGCGGCCCGGAGCTTGCCGGTGGGCGTGAAGGCGCGGCGGATGTCGTCGTTCATGCCGGGACGATACCTCAGTGCGCCGGCCTGCCCGGCCCCCGATCTTGCTGCACTGCGAAAACGCGAAGCAGCCAACCGGGCTAGCATGGGGCATGACCCTGCGCCCCCTCGCGGTCTGCGCGGCCCTCTGCGCGAGCGTGCTCATGGACGCCGCGATGGCCGCCACCTGGCGCGCCGTGCCCGGCGCGCCGGAGCTGGACATGGACATCGCCTCGCTGCAGGCCGACCGCTCCCGCGTGGACGTGTGGCTGCGCTGGCGTGGACGTTCGCCGCTGGTGACGGAAACGGCGACCTTCGCAGCGCGTTCGCCGCGAATTCACAGGACGTCCGTTCTCGTGGAGTTCGATTGCGCGCGGCGCGTGCTGCGCACCCTCGCGGCCAGCGCGCACGACGCCGCGGGCCGGCCCGTCTACATGTCGAGCGTGCCGGGCGAACCGGCGCAGATCCGGGAAGAGGACCTGGCCTGGGCCTACGACGCCGCGTGCGAGGCGGCGCGCGCGCCCAGCGCACGCAGCGAATAGCCTTCCGCCGATGCACACGGCGCGGGGCGGCCGGTGCTCGACGCCGGCGCCGACGCGAGCGGGCTGCGCTTGATCGAGATCGCCGGCATGCCCTGGCGCTCCGGATCCAGGGTCGTGAACGCGCGCGTGGACAACGGCGCAGGGCGGCAACGAGTCGTGGTCTGCTGGATCATGGCGGCGCTCCCGGAAATGCTTTTCTGGAGTGAATTCTGGAGAGTGCGCACCCCGGTGTGAACGATCCGGCCCGAAATCGCGAATTTGTCCTACAGGGTGTGAACTTTCTCTCGATCGAGCGTCACGGTTCCTCGATCAAAATCTCGCGCAACAAGAGGCGATCGAGTGTCCAAAGAAATCATCTACACCGTCCGCGTCGAATTCGGCGACTGCGACCCCGCGCGCATCGTCTGGTTCCCCAACTTCTTCCGCTGGATCGACGCGGCCTCGCGGCACTTCTTCGTCGAATGCGGCGTTCCGCCGTGGCACGAAACCGAGAAGACGCTCGGCGTCATCGGCACGCCGCTCGTGGACACGCATGCGAAGTTCATGAAGACCGCGAGCTACGGCGACGTGCTGCAGTTGCACACGCGCATCGCCGAATGGCGCGGCAAGAGCTTCGTGCAGCGCTACCGCGTGATGCGCGGCGACGACGCGATCATGGAATGCGACGAGGTGCGCATCTTCGCGGGAAGGCGCGAGGGCGACCCCAATTCGATTCGAGCCCTGGAGATTCCGGCGGAGATCCGGGCGCTCTGCGAGTGAGGGGTCCGGCCTCCCCGTCGAGCATTGCCCGACGCTACGAATGCAGCCGCGACGTCTTGGGCAGGTGCGCCATCAGGAACTCCATCTGGTCGGCCAGGATTCGGCGATTGCGCAGGATGAAGTCTTCCCATAGTGAAGGCACGTAGGGCGTGTAGAGCAGCGTCATGCCCGCCTGCTCCGGCGTGCGGCTGCCCTTGCGATGGTTGCAGGCGCGGCAGGCCGTGACCACGTTCATCCAGTGGTCCTTGCCGTTCTGCGCGAACGGGATGATGTGCTCGCGCGTGAGGTGTTCCTCTTCGCAGGCGCTGCCGCAATAGGCGCAGACGTTGCGGTCGCGCGCGAACAGCTTGCCGTTGGTGAGGCCGGGCTTGAGCTCGAAGGGGTTGATGTTCGGCACGCCCCGGGTGCCGATGATGCTGTTGACGGTGATGACCGACTGCTCGCCCGTCATGGCATTGGTGCCGCCGCGGAACACGGCGACTTCGGCGCCCGCTTCCCAGCGCACCTGGCCGCAGGCGTAGTGCAGCACCGCCTGCTCCAGCGAAATCCAGGACTGGGGGAGCCCCTGGGCCGACAACTTCAGGACCTTCAAGCACGCCTCCTTCTGCGAACGAGGAAACACCGGGAAAAGTCATCCAAAGGCGCGACGGCACGAAGGCATCGCGTCGAGCACAATATACCCTGTTTCCGCGACACACTGCCCCGGTGCGCACCCTTGCGGCACGGGCTTGCGTTGCTATCAAAAAGATACCGCCGCATGAATGTCTTCCGTGGCCTGAACCCTCCCGGCATCGCCGCGAACTGCGCGCTGACCATCGGCAACTTCGACGGCGTGCATCGCGGCCACCAGGCGATGCTGGCCCTGCTGAACAACGAGGCTCGCCACCGCGGGGTGCCCAGCTGCGTGATGACCTTCGAGCCGCATCCGCGCGATTTCTTCGCGGCGTCGCAGCGCAAGCCGGAGCTCGCGCCCGCGCGCATCGCCACCTTGCGCGACAAGCTGACCGAGCTCGCGGCCTGCGGGGTCCAGCAGTGCGTGGTGCTCCGGTTCAACGAAAAGTTCGCGAGCCAGCAGCCCGAGGCGTTCATCGAGGACGTGCTGGTCGCGGGGCTCGGCGCGCGCTACGTGCTGGTGGGCGACGACTTCCGCTTCGGCGCCCGGCGCGCCGGCGACTACCGCATGCTCGACGAGGCGGGCGGCCGCCGCGGCTTCGACGTCGCGCGGATGAACAGCTACGAGGTCCACGGCCTGCGCGTGTCCAGCTCGGCCGTACGGGAGGCGCTGGTGCGGGGCGACATGGCCGGCGTCGGCGCGCTGCTGGGCCGGCCCTACAGCATCAGCGGCCACGTGGTGCATGGCCGCAAGCTCGGCCGCGAGCTGGGCTTCCACACGCTCAACCTGCGCTTCTCGCACTGGAAACCGGCGGCCAGCGGCATCTTCGCGGTCAAGGTCCATGGCCTGGGCGACGAGGCCCTCGAAGGCGTGGCGAACCTCGGGGTGCGGCCTTCGCTCGACCCCACGGACGTGAATGGCGGGCGGGTGCTGCTGGAGACGCATTGCCTCCAATGGCCCGCCGCCCTCGGGGCCGAGGGGGCCTACGGTAAAATCATCCGCGTGGAACTGCTGCACAAACTGCACGACGAGCTGCGCTACGCGAGCCTGGACGACCTGAAGGCCGGCATCGCGCGCGACTGCGAGGCTGCGCGCGCCTTCTTCGCATCCACGCACGCCGAGACGCGGCGGCAGACCACGCGCGACCGAATTTAACGGTCTTGTCACCCGCGCAGACGGATGCCGGCCCCACCGCCACGGCATGACATTCCTGTTTTCGAGAATTCCATGAACGACAAGACCGCCGACAAGACCGATTACCGGGCAACGCTCAACCTGCCCGACACGCCCTTTCCCATGCGCGGCGACCTGCCGAAGCGCGAGCCGGGCTGGGTCAAGGAATGGGACGAGACGGGCCTCTACAAGCGCCTGCGCGACGCGCGCAGCGGCCGCCCGAAATTCGTGCTGCACGACGGCCCGCCCTATGCCAACGGCCAGATCCACATGGGGCACGCCGTCAACAAGGTGCTGAAGGACATGATCGTGAAGTCGCGCCAGCTCAAGGGGCTGGACGCGACCTACATCCCCGGCTGGGACTGCCACGGCCTGCCGATCGAGAACGCGATCGAGAAGCTGCACGGGCGCAACCTGCCGCGCGACGAGATGCAGGCGAAGAGCCGCGCCTTCGCCACCGAGCAGATCGCGCTGCAGATGGGCGACTTCAAGCGCCTGGGCGTGCTGGGCGAGTGGGACCGCCCCTATCGCACGATGGACTTCAGCAACGAGGCCGACGAGATCCGCGCGTTCAAGCGCGTGGTCGAGCGGGGCTTCGTGTACCGCGGCCTGAAGCCGGTGTACTGGTGTTTCGACTGCGGCTCCTCGCTCGCCGAGTTCGAGATCGAATACGCGGACAAGAAGTCGCAGACGCTCGACGTCGGCTTTCTCGCGGACGAGCCGGGCGCCGTGCTGGCCGCCTTCGGCGCGCCGGCCACCGGCAAACCCATCTTCATCGTCATCTGGACGACCACCGCCTGGACGATCCCCGCGAACCAGGCGCTCAACCTCAACCCCGAGCTGGACTACGCGCTCGTCGACACGCCGCGCGGCCAGCTGATCCTCGCCGCCTCGCTCGTCGAGAAATGCCTTGCGCGCTACAAGCTCGAGGGCACGGTGGTCGCGACGGTCAAAGGCGAGAAGCTCGGCGACCTGAACTTCCGACATCCGCTGCACGACGTGGATGCGGGCTACCGCCGCCTCTCGCCCGTCTACCTCGCCGACTACGCGACGGCCGAGGACGGCACCGGCATCGTCCACTCCTCGCCCGCCTATGGCCTGGACGACTTCAACAGCTGCGTGGCGCACGGCCTGAAGTACGACGACATCCTCAACCCGGTGCAGGGCAACGGTTCGTACGCCCCCGACTTCCCGCTCTTCGGCGGGCTGAACATCTGGAAGGCGGTGCCGAAGATCATCGAGACGCTGGCCGAGGCCGGCCGCCTGTTCGCCACCGAGGGCATCGCGCACAGCTATCCGCACTGCTGGCGGCACAAGTCGCCGGTGATCTACCGCGCGGCCGCGCAGTGGTTCGTCCGCATGGACGAAGGCGTTGGCGTCTTCACGAAGGACAAGGCGCCCAAGACGCTGCGCCAGATGGCGCTGGAGGCGATCGAGGAGACGAGCTTCTTCCCCGAGAACGGCCAGGCGCGCCTGCGCGACATGATCGCGGGCCGGCCCGACTGGTGCATCAGCCGCCAGCGCAGCTGGGGCGTGCCCCTGCCCTTCTTCCTGCACAAGGACTCGGGCGAGCTGCATCCGAAGACGATGGAGATCCTCGACCTCGCGGCCGACATGGTGCAGGCCGGCGGCATCGAGGCATGGAGCAAGGCGACGACCGAAGAGATCTTCTCGAAGGTCGGCGCGGCGGCCGATGCCCCGCAGTACACCAAGAGCACCGACATCCTCGAGGTGTGGTTCGACTCCGGCACGACGCACACCACCGTGCTCAAAGGCTCGCATCCCGGCGCGGGCCACGAGAACGGGCCCGAGGCCGACCTGTACCTCGAGGGGCACGACCAGCATCGCGGCTGGTTCCACTCCTCGCTGCTCACGGCCTGCGCGATGTACGGCCGCGCGCCGTACCGCGGACTGCTCACGCACGGCTTCACGGTCGACGCGAAGGGCCACAAGATGAGCAAGTCGGCCGGCAACGGCGTCGATCCGCAGGAGACGAGCAAGAAGCTCGGCGCGGAGATCATCCGCCTGTGGGTGGCGGCTTCCGACTACTCCGGCGACATCGCGGGCGACGACAAGATCCTCGCGCGCGTCGTCGATGCCTACCGCCGCATCCGCAACACGCTGCGCTTCCTGCTCGCGAACGTGAGCGACTTCGACCCCGCGAAGGACGCTGTGCCGCTGGCCGACATGCTGGAGATCGACCGCTACGCGCTTTCGCGCGCGGCCGAGTTCCAGGCCGAGGTGCTCGCGCACTACGAGGTGTACGAGTTCCACCCGGTCGTGGCCAAGCTGCAGGTGTACTGCTCCGAGGACCTGGGCGCGTTCTACCTCGACGTGCTGAAGGACCGCCTGTACACGACCGCGCCCAAGTCGCTCGCGCGCCGCAGCGCGCAGACGGCGCTCCACGCCATCACGCACGCCATGCTGCGCTGGATGGCGCCCTTCCTCAGCTTCACGGCGGAAGAAGCCTGGAAGGTGTTCGGCACGTCCGATTCGATCTTCTTCGAGGAGTACGCGGAGCTCGGCACGCCGGATACGGAGCTGCTCGCCAAGTGGAAGCGGCTGCAGGAAATCCGCGCCGTGGCGAACAAGGAGATCGAGGCGGTGCGCGAGAAAGGCCAGGTGGGCTCCTCGCTGCAGGCGAACCTCGTGGTCACGGCGCCGCCGGACGACCATGCGCTGCTCGCCGCGCTCGGCGACGACCTGAAGTTCGTCTTCATCGCGTCCGCGGTCGAGTTGCGCGCGGGCGCCGAACTCGCGGTGCAGGCCCGTCCCTCCGCCGACACCAAGTGCGAGCGTTGCTGGCACTGGCGAGCCGACGTCGGCAGCGACCCCGCGCATCCCGCGCTCTGCGGACGCTGCGTGAGCAACCTCTTCGGCGCGGGCGAAGCGCGGAGCGTCGCCTGATGGCCCGCATCTCCACCACCTCGTCGTCCTCGTCGGGGATGCTGCCCTGGCTGGGCCTCGCGCTGATCATCCTGATCGCCGACCAGTTCACCAAGGTCCTGATCCTCGGTTACTACAAGCTGGGCGATTCCACCTACGTGGCGCCCTTCTTCAACATCGTGCGGGCGCACAACACGGGCGCGGCCTTCTCGTTCCTCGCGGACGCCTCGGGCTGGCAGCGCTGGCTCTTCACGGGCATCGCGGTCGCCGCGACGATCTTCATCCTTTGGATGCTGCGTTCGCACCATGCGCAGAAGCTGTTCAGCTTCTCGCTCGCCCTCATCCTGGGCGGCGCGGTCGGCAACCTGGTCGACCGCCTGCTGCACGGGTACGTGGTGGACTTTCTCCAGTTCCACTGGCGCAACGCCTATTTTCCGGCATTCAACATCGCCGACAGCGCGATCTGCGTCGGGGCGGCCTGCCTGATCATCGACGAGCTGTTCCGCGTGAAGAAGTCGCGCTAGCGAGACGGAGCACGGCAGCCCTGGATTCCCGCCTCCGCGGGAATGACGCATTCGTCGTCCCCGTGCAGGCGGGGCCCGGGGCTCCCATGGTTTTTCCCCGTGCGCACCCGGGCTGTCGCGGCGTATCATTCCTTTAGACATGAAGCATCTGCTGAACCTGCTGGCGGCCGTGGCGCTGCTGGTCTGGGGCACCTATCTGGTCAGGACCGGGATCCTGAGGGTATTCGGGGCGAACCTGCGGCACGTGCTGGCGCGCAGCATCTCGACCCGCCCCGCCGCCGCGATGGCCGGCCTGGGCGTGACCGCCCTGCTGCAATCGAGCACCGCCACGGCGCTGATCGTCGCGTCCTTCGTCGGCCAGGGCCTGATGAACCTGCCGACCGCGCTCGCGGTGATGCTCGGCGCGGACATCGGCACGAGCCTGATGACGGTCGTGTTCTCGTTCGACCTGTCGTGGCTCTCGCCGCTCTTCATCTTCGTCGGCGTGGTCATGTTCATCTCGCGGCAGGCCACGACCGTGGGCCGTTTCGGCCGCGTGCTGATCGGGCTGGGGCTGATCCTGCTGGCGCTGCGCCTCGTGGCCGAATCCACGGCGATCATCGTGCAGGCGCCGGCCGTGAAGGCGCTGCTGCTCTCGCTTTCGTCCGACACGCTGCTGGAGATCACCGTCGGCGCGATGCTCGCCGTGCTGGCCTACTCGAGCCTCGCTATCGTGCTGCTCACGGCCACGCTCGCCGGCTCGGGCGCGATCCCGCTCGACGTCGCGCTCGGCCTCGTGATCGGCGCCAACCTGGGCAGCGGCATCCTTGCCGTGCTCGTCACCGCCCGCTCGACCATCGAGGCGCGGCAGGTGCCGCTGGGCAACCTGGTCTTCAAATGCATCGGCGTGCTGCTCGCCATCCCCTTCGTGGCCCTCTGGATCCGCTATGCGAGCCCGTACTTCCCGCAGCCCGCGCTGCTGGTGGTGCTCTACCACCTCGCCTTCAACTTCATCCTGGCGATCCTGCTGATCTCCTGGACGCGCGTGGTCGCGCGCTGGGTCGAGCGCTGGCTGCCCAAGCCGGACAACACGATGGTCGCCGGCCGGCCGCATCACCTGGACCCCTCTGCCCTCGCGACGCCGTCGCTCGCCATTTCCTGCGCGGCGCGCGAGGCGCTGCACCAGGCGGACGTGGTCGAGACGATGCTGCTGGGCATGCTGCGCGTCATCAAGGACAACGACGTGCGCCTGGCCGACGAATTGCGCAAGCTCGACGACACGGTCGACCGGCTCTACTCGGCCATCAAGTACTACCTGACCAAGATCTCGCGCGAGGCGCTGGGCGAGGAGGAAAGCCGGCGCTGGACCGACATCATCAGCTTCACGATCAACATGGAGCAGATCGGCGACATCATCGAGCGCATCCTCATCGACATCGAGGACAAGAAGATCAAGAAGAGCCGCAGTTTCTCGGACGCCGGCATGGCCGAGATCTGCGAGATGCACGCGCGCCTGCTCGACAACCTGCGGCTGGGCATGAGCGTGTTCCTCAACGGCTCGGTCCGCGACGCTCAGAAGCTGCTGGAGGAGAAGGCGCGCTTTCGCGACCTGGAGCGCGCCTATTCGGCGACGCACCTCACGCGCCTGACCGACAACACCATGCAGAGCATCGAGACGAGTTCGCTGCACATCGACCTGATCAGCGACCTGAAGCGCATCAACTCGCACATCTGCTCGATCGCCTATCCGATCCTCGACTCGGCGGGCGCGCTCGCGCCCAACCGGCTCAAGCAGCAACAGCTGCAGACGCTGTCCGAGGAAGCGTCGAACGCGCTGTAGCGGTGCAGAAGGCGACGAGCGCCTCGATCTCGGTGGACTTGTCGAACACGGCGTCGGCGCCCAGCTGCTCGCAACGCCACTTCACGTCGCGCGACGAATGATTGCTGAGCACGACCACGCGCTGCCCCGGCCGCCGCGCGTTCTGCAGCGCCTCGATGACGTTCAGGCCGCTGCCTTCGCGCAGGAACAGGTCGACGATGGCGATGTCCCATCCATCGGCATTCTGCGTGAGCCAGCGCCGCCCCTCGTGCTCGGTCTCTGCCGTCCCCACGGGCTGGGCCTCGGCCATTTCCCGCAGGGCTTCGATCAGGTTGTCCCGGATGGTGGGGCTGTCTTCGACAAGGTAGGCGCGCAACGTCATGGTGATTGATCTCCGGTAGCGAGATCAATGTAGCGGCGGCCCGCCGCGCGCCCTGCAAGCGGCGAGGCTATCGCGCTGTAGGAATGCTGCGGCGGGGCCGTGACGGGGCCGCGCCGCAGCCCTCGCCGCCCGATCAGAGCGTCAGCACCGTGCTGCCGGTCGTCTTGCGCCCCTCGAGGTCGCGATGCGCCTGCTGCACCTGCTCCAGCGGATAGCGCTGGTCGATGCGGATCTTGACCTTGCCGCTGGCGACCGCTTCGAACAGATCGTCCGCGATCTGCTGGCACGACTCGCGCGTGGCGATGTGGGTGAAGAGCGTCTGGCGCGTCACGTAGATCGAGCCCTTGGCGCCCAGCACCCCCGGCGCGAACGGCGGCACCGGCCCGGACGCGTTGCCGAAGCTCACCATCAGCCCGAGCGGCCGCAGGCAGTCGAGCGACTTGTCCCACGTGTCCTTGCCCACCGAGTCGTAGACGACCTTCACGCCCTTGCCGCCGGTGAGCTCCTTCACGCGCACAAGGAAGTCTTCCTTGTTGTAGTTGATGGTGTGCGCCGCGCCCAGCTCCTTCGCCAGCGCGCATTTCTCGTCGCTGCCCGCCGTGCCGATGACCTGCAGCCCCAGCGCCTTCGCCCACTGGCAGGCGATCAGGCCCACGCCGCCGGCCGCCGCATGCCACAGCACCATGTCGCCGGGTCGCAGGGTGTCGAAAGGCGTGCGCTTGAGCAGGTACTGCGCCGTCATGCCCTTGAGCATCATCGCGGCGGCGGTGTCGAATGCGATGCCGTCGGGCAGCCTGCACACCTGCTGCGCCTTCATCACGCGCGATTCGGCGTAAGAGCCCGGCACGTTGCTCGCATAGGCCGCGCGGTCGCCCGCCTTCAGGTGCGTGACGCCTTCCCCCACGGCTTCGATCACGCCCGCGCCTTCGCCGCCGATGCCGGCCGGCAGGGGCAGCGGATACAGGCCCGTGCGGTGGTAGACATCGATGAAGTTGAGGCCCACCGCATGGTGGCGGATGCGGATCTCGCCGGGTCCGGGATCGCCGACCTCGACGTCGTCGATGCGGAGTTGCTCGGGGCCGCCGGCCTGGTGAATGCGAACTGCCTTGCTCATGTTCTGCTCCTCGATTCGAATGCGCCGCCATCCTGCCACGATTTCGCCATCGGCGTCGGCGCAGGGCGGCTAAAGTCGGCGGCGACCGTTCCCACTTCGATGCAACAGCGCCTCTCGCTTTCCACCGTCCTCCTGCTCGCCACGCCGCCGCTGCTGTGGGCGGCCAACGCGGTCGTGGGCCGCCTGCTCGCCGGCACGGTGCCGCCGATCACGCTGAACTTCATCCGCTGGATGCTCGCCTTCGCCCTGCTGCTGCCGTTCGCGGGCTGGGTGTTGCGGCGCGGCGGGCCCTTCTGGCCGCGCTGGCGCCGCTACTGGCTCGTCGGCCTGCTGGGCGTCGGCTGCTACAACGCGCTGCAATACCTCGCCCTCACGACGTCGAGCCCGGTCAACACGACGCTCGTGGGCGCGAGCTCGCCGATCTTCATCCTCGCGTTCGGCGCGCTGTTCTACGGCAAAGCCATCACCGGGCGGCAGATGCTGGGCGCGGCGCTGTCGATGGCCGGCGTGCTCGTGGTGCTCGCGCGCGGCGAGCCCGCGCAGCTTGCCCAGGTGCGCTTCGTCATCGGCGACGTCTACATGCTGCTCGCCACCCTGTCGTGGGCCTGGTACAGCTGGCTGCTCGCGGACATCGGGGCGGACGCGCCGGAAGTCCGCAACGACTGGACGGCCTTCCTCATGGTGCAGATCGTTCCGGGGCTGATGTGGTCCGGCCTCTTCGCGGCCGGCGAGTGGGCGGTGGCGCCGCGCCACATCGAATGGAGCGCCACGCTGCTGATCGCGCTCGCGTTCGTGGCGATCTTCCCCGCGATCCTCGCCTACCGCGCCTTCGGCATGGGCGTGCAGCGCGTGGGACCGAGCGTCGTGTCCTTCTTCGCCAACCTCACGCCGCTCTTCGCGGCGCTGCTCGCGACGGCCTTCCTCGGCGAGCCGCCGCGCGTGTATCACGGGCTGGCGTTCGCGCTGATCGTGGGCGGCATCCTCGTGTCGTCACGCAGGCACTGAGGCGCTGAGGCGCCTGACGCCTACATCGTCCCCGGATACACCCCGCCGTCGATCAGGACGTTCTGCCCCACGATGTACGAGGCGTGCGTGCTGCAGAGGAACGCGCAGGTCGCGCCGAACTCCTCGATCGTTCCGTAGCGCTGCGCCGGCACGGTCTTGCGGCGCGCGTCCATCACCTCGTCGACCGACTTGCCGGACTTCTTGGCGGCGCCTTCCATGGTGGCGCGCAGGCGGTCGGTCTCGAACGGGCCCGGCAGCAGGTTGTTGATCGTCACGTTCGACGCGGCGAGCTTCGAGCGCGCGAGGCCTGCTGCGAATCCGGTGAGCCCGGTGCGGGCGCCGTTCGACAGGCCGAGGATGTCGATGGGCGCCTTCACCGCGCCCGAGGTGATGTTGACGATGCGGCCGAAGCCGCGCGCGGCCATGCCGTCCACGGTCGCCTTCATCAGCGCGATGGGCGTGAGCATGTTCGCGTCGAGCGCCTTGACCCACGCATCGCGGTCCCAGTCGCGGAAGTCGCCGGGGGGCGGGCCGCCGGCATTGGTGACGACGATGTCGAAGTCCTTGCGCTTCGCGAAGACGGCGGCGCGTCCTGCCTCGGTGGTGATGTCGGCGGCAAGCCCTTCGACCTGCGTGCCCGCGGGCACCTTCGCGTCGCCCTTCAGCGATTCGACCGCGGCGGCCAGCGCCTCCGCGCCGCGCGCCACGAGCAGCACGTGTACGCCTTCGCGCGCGAGCGCCTGCGCGCAGCCGAAACCCAGTCCCTTGCTCGCGCCGCATACGAGCGCAGTCTTCCCAGAAATCCCGAGATCCATATCCGTGCCTTCCATCTCTGCGATGGCCGATGATACGGAACACTGCGCCCGGCGGTACGCTGGCCGACGGCGCAGCGGTCCGATCCGCATTCCACGACCCGGAACAAGCCGGCGCCCGGCGCGCTCGCGTCGCGCCGAGCCCGTGTAATCGGGCATGGACCTGAACCTCACCGGAAAGAACGCGCTCGTCTGCGCGGCCAGCCGAGGCCTCGGCCGTGCGTGCGCGGAAGCGCTCGCACGCGAAGGCTGCGACGTGACGATCACCGGGCGCGACCGCGCCGCGCTCGAAGCGACCGCCGAGGCGATCGCTTCGACGACGGGCCGGCGCGTGCTGTTCGCCGAGGGCGACATCTCGACCGCGGCCGGCCGGTCTGCTGCGCTTGCCGTCTGCCCAGGGCCCGACATCCTCATCAACAACGCCGGCGGCCCTCCCGGCGCGGATTTCCGCAAGCTGACCGAAGCGCAGTGGCTGCAGGCGCTGCAGTCGAACATGCTGGCGGCCATCGCGATGATCGGGCTGTGCGTCGAGGGCATGACCTCGCGCGGATTCGGCCGCGTCGTGAACATCACGTCGATGGCCGAGGTCCGCCCGAGCCCGGAAAATCCCCTCTCGAGCGCGAGCCGCGCGGGACTCGCCTCCTTCGTCCGCGCGATCGCGCCGCAGGTGGCGCGGCACAACGTGACCGTCAACAACCTCCTGCCCGGGCCGTTCGACACGGCGCGGCTCGCGAGCTTCCCCGAGCGCCTGCAGTTCTTCCGCAACGGCCCGGCGGGGCGCGTCGGCACGCCGTTCGAATTCGGCGAGGCGTGCGCCTTCCTGTGCGGCGCGCATGCGGGGTTCATCACGGGCCAGAGCCTGCTGATGGATGGCGGCTTCAGCATCGCGGGCAGCGCGACGCCACAGCAGCAGACCTGACGCGATCCGCCCATGAAAAAGCCCCGCATCGCGGGGCTTTTTCGTGAAGGGCGACGCAGGAGCGTCAATCCTCTTCCTGGAAAGCCTGCTCCCGCTTCGCCTTGATCGATGGCAGGGCCACGATGATGACGAGCAGGGCAGCCGCTGCCAGCAGGCCCGCCGACAGCGGACGCGTGACCAGCACGCTCCAGTCGCCGCGCGACAACAGCAGCGCACGCCGCAGGTTCTCTTCCATCATCGGCCCGAGGATGAAGCCGAGCAGCAGCGGCGCCGGTTCGCACCCAAGCTTGATGAAGATGTAGCCGACGACGCCGAAGATCGCGACCATCCAGATGTCCCACGTGTTGTTGTTCGTGGAGTACACGCCGATGGCGCAGAACAGCACGATGGCGGGGAACAGCCAGCGGTAGGGGACGGACAGCAGCTTGATCCACATGCCGATCAGCGGCAGGTTCAGGATGATCAGCATGGCGTTGCCGATCCACATCGAGGCGATCAGGCCCCAGAACAGCTGCGGGTTGCTGGTCATCACCTGCGGGCCCGGCTGGATGTTGTGGATGGTCATCGCGCCGACCATCAGCGCCATCACGGCATTGGGCGGAATGCCCAGCGTGAGCAGCGGGATGAACGAGGTCTGCGAGCCGGCGTTGTTCGCCGCTTCCGGCGCCGCGACGCCGCGGATGTTGCCCTTGCCGAACGGGACTTCGCCAGGATGGAGCTTCGTCTTCTTCTCGATCGTGTAGGCCGCGAAAGCCGACAGCAGCGCGCCGCCGCCGGGCAGGATGCCCAGGCTGGAGCCGAGCGCCGTGCCGCGCAGGATCGCGGGCGCCATGCGCTTGAAGTCCGCCTTGGTCGGGAAGAGGCCCGTCACGCCGGCCGTGAAAACCTTCCTCTCCTCCGCGCCCTTGCCGAGGTTCGAGATGATTTCGCCGTAGCCGAACACACCCATGGCGATCACGATGAAGCCGATGCCGTCGGTGAGTTCCGGGATGTCGAACGAGAAACGCGCGACGCCCGAGTTCACGTCGGTGCCGATCAGGCCGAGCAGCAGGCCCAGCAGGATCATGGCGATGGCCTTGACGAGCGAGCTGGAGGCCAGCACCACCGCGCCGATGAGGCCCAGCACCATCAGGGAGAAGTATTCGGCGGGGCCGAACTTGAACGCGACTTCGGTCAGGGGCGCGGCGAACGCGGCCAGGATCAGGGTGGCGACGCAGCCGGCGAAGAACGAGCCGATGCCGGCCGCGGCCAGCGCGGGGCCCGCTCGTCCCTGACGCGCCATCTGGTAGCCGTCGATGATGGTCACCACCGAGGACGATTCACCGGGCAGGTTCACCAGGATGGCGGTCGTGGAGCCGCCGTAGGCCGCGCCGTAGTAGATGCCGGCCAGCATGATGAGCGCCGACACGGGCGGCAGCGCGTAGGTGGCGGGCAGCAGCATCGCGATGGTCGCGACGGGGCCGATGCCCGGGAGCACGCCGATGGCGGTGCCGAGCACGCAGCCGATGAAGCAGTAGAGCAGGTTGATCGGCGTGAACGCGACGCCGAAGCCCAGGGCCAGGTTGCTGAAGAGTTCCATGATCGTTTTTCCTTCAGCGGGTCAGGAAGCTAGGCCACACCGGGAACTGCAGCTTGAGCAGGACGATGAAGGCGACGTAGCTCATGATGGCGAGCACGATGGAGAGGATGAACTGCTCCTTGTTGTTGTGCTCTTCGCCCGCGTTGCTGGCGATGAAGACGAGGGCGAAGATGCCGACGATCAGGCCGAGCGACGGAATCCCGATCTTGGGAATGCCGCCGAGGCAGATGCCGAACACGACGTTCGACGCGATGATGAAGAACAGCGGCTTCCAGGCCCACTTGCCGATCGGCTCGCCATCCTCGGTCTCGACGACCAGCGCTTCGAACACGATGAACGCACCTACCAGCGCCAGGATGACGCCCAGCATGAGCGGGAAATAACCGGGACCCATTCGGGCGCCCTCGCCCACGTTGTAGTTCGTTGCGCCCCAGGCGAACGCGACTCCGACGGCCAGGAACATCAGGCCCGCCCAGAAGTCCTTCTGACTCTTGATCTTCACAAGTTGTCTCCTCGAAACAAAATTCGACGGGCGGATTGTGTGCTGGAACCTGACTAAACATGTTGTGGGTTCCACCTACCGCCGGGTTGTTCGAACGTAGACCTTGGGATTACTCCAGGGGCGGGGTCGACGTGAGGACTTCGGCCAGCGTGGTGTGTCCTTCGGCCACGCGCAGAGCGCCGGCAAGGCGCAACGGCCGCATTCCGTCGGCCACGGCCTGCCGGCGCAATGCGGCGAGGCTGGGCTCGCGGCCCATGAGTTCCCTGACTTGCTCGCCGACCGTCATCAGCTCATAGAGTCCCATGCGGCCGAGGAAGCCCGTCATGCGGCAGTCGACGCAGCCGACCGGCCGGTAGGGACGCCAGCCGTTGATCTTCCAGGGCTTCACCACTTCGTCGAGTTCCGCGCGCTTCGCCTCCGCATCGGGGTCGGGCTCGCGGCACTGTTTGCACAGGGTCCGCACGAGCCGCTGGGCGAGCACGCCGAGCACCGTGGCGCTCAGCAGGTAGGGCGGCACGCCCAGCTCCATCAGACGCGTGATCGCCGAGGGCGCGTCGTTGGTGTGCAGGGTCGAGAACACGAGGTGCCCGGTGAGCGCGGCCTGCACCGCCATCTCCGCGGTCTCGAGGTCCCGGATTTCGCCGACCATGATGATGTCCGGGTCCTGCCGCATCAGCGCGCGCAGCCCTTCGGCGAAGTTGAAATCGAGCTGCGACTGCACCTGCGTCTGGTTGAACGCGGGCTCGATCATCTCGATCGGGTCTTCGACCGTGCTCACGTTCACTTCTTCCGTCGCGATGCGCTTGAGCGTCGAATAGAGCGTGGTGGTCTTGCCCGAGCCCGTGGGGCCGGTCACCAGGATGATGCCGTAGGGCCGCTTTACCAGTTGCTCCCAGCGCTGCGCGTCGTGCGGCTGGAAGCCGAGCGCGTCGAGGTCCTTGACCGCCGTGTCGGGGTCGAAGATGCGCATGACCATCTTCTCGCCGAAGGCCGTGGGCAGCGTCGACAGCCGCATCTCGACCTCGTCGCCGCGCGTGTTGCGCGTCTTGATGCGGCCGTCCTGCGGGCGGCGCTTCTCGACCACGTCCATGCGTCCCAGCAGCTTGACGCGCGCGATCATCGCGTTGAGCACGCCCATGGGCATCTGGTAGACGGGGTGGAGCACGCCATCGATGCGGAAGCGGATCACGCCCTGCTCGCGCCGCGGCTCCAGGTGGATGTCGCTCGCGCGCTGGTCGAAGGCGTAGGTCCAGAGCCAGTCGACGACCTGCACCACGCCCTGGTCGTTGGCGTCGAGCTGCTTGTTGGTCCGCCCGAGCTCCACGAGCTGCTCGAAGCTCGCCGCCCCCCCGTTGCCGCCGGCCTTCTGCGCGGCGCGCACCGACTTCGCCAGCGCGAAGAATTCAGCCGTGTACCGGTGGATGTCCTGCGGATTCGCCAGGACGCGGCGCACGCTGCGCTTGGCCTGCCGCTCGACTTCGTCGACCCAGTCGGTGACGAAGGGCTCGGCCGTCGCCACCACGACCTCGTTGCCGGTGACCTGCACCGGCAGCACCTTGTGCCGCTCCGCATAGGCGGCGCTCATGGAATCCGCGACCTTGGCGACGTCGACCTTCAGCGGGTCGATCCGCAGGTATTCGAGCTGGTTGCGCTCGGCCACGTACTGCGTGAGCGCCTCGATGTCGAGCGGCTTGCCGTCTCGCGCGCGCTGCATGGCGACGGCCGCGAGGCGCACGAGCGGATGCAAGGTGCTTTCGGCCTGCGAGCAGCGCGTGGTGGTGCGGCGCGCCTCCTCGTTGCTGATGACGCCGTCCTCACTCAGCCACTGCACGATGTCGCGCCAGTGCAGCGGCCCGCGCGGCGCGGTGCGGGCGAGCGACCGCGAGGCGGCCGAGGAGGCCGAAGCCGAAGCCGAAGCCGAGGCGGAGTTGGAGCGGGACGCGGGGCTCATTGCGGCGATAGCTTATCCGCGACCGGCTTCAGCACCCGCAACCATTTTTTCGCGGGCAGCCCCCAGAGCCCCTGCACGGCGTCCGCCGACGTCAGGAGCTCCGCGCGCGGCACCTCGCGCGCCTCGCGCAAGGCGACGACGACGGTGTTGCCCTCCCGGGTCGGCCGGAAGGCCCAGAGGGCCGATTCGCCGAAGGCCGCGGCGATGTGCGCCAGGCTGCGTTCGTAGCTCGACGAGCGGCCGAACAGATTGACGGTCATCGCGCCGTCGGCGGTGAGGAGCTCTCGGCAGTCGCGGTAGAAATCGGCGCTGTCGAGCACGGGCGCCGCGGCCTCATGGTCGTACAGGTCGACCTGCAGCGCATCGACCTGGCCGCGCCAGTGCTCGTGCGCCACGACTTCGGCGGCATCGCCGATCACCACCGAGAGCTTCGCATCGTCGGCGGGCAGCTTGAACCAGATCCGGCAGGCCGCCACCACCTGCGGATTGAGCTCGATGGCGGTCGTCTTCATCTTCAGCTTGCGCCGGCAGAACTTGGTGAGGGCGCCGGCGCCGAGGCCCAGCTGCATCGCATGGCGCGTCGCCACCGACCGGGGCGGCACGAAGAGCAGCCAGGCCATCATCCGCTGCACGTATTCGAGATCGATCTCGAACGGCGCATCGAGGCGCATGGAGCCCTGCACCCACTCGCTGCCCAGGTGAAGGTAGCGGATGTCGCCATGGTCGGAGAAGTTGACTTCGGGGAGGTCGGTCATGTCGGTGCGGCGGAGAGTGCCGCCAGTTTCGGCAGCGCGGCGTGCGCGTTGCGCGTGGTCGCTTCGGCGAGTTCGGCCGCATCGATCCCGCGCAGGCCGGCGAGGACCGCGCCGATGCGCGGCAGCTCCCCCGGTTCGTTGCGGGCCTGCGGCCGGCCGTCCGCGCGCTCCTGCGCCGTCCGGTAGAGCCAGTGCGGCTGGATGTCGGGCGAATCGGTTTCCACGACCAGCGCGGAGAGGGGAAGCGCGGTCGCCAGCCGGCGGATCTGCAGCGCCCGGTCGAAGGTCACCGTGCCGCCGAAGCCGAGCCTGAAGCCGAGCCGCACGAACTCGTCCGCCTGCTGGGCACTGCCGTTGAACGCATGGGCGATGCCCTCGCAGGGCAAGTCGCGAAGGTGCTTGAGCAGCCGGTCGGCCGAGCGGCGCACATGCAGCAGCACGGGCAGGCCATGCCGCCGGGCGAGCTCCAGCTGGCGGCGATAGAAGGTTTCCTGACGTTCGGGATCGAGTCCGGGGACGAAATAGTCGAGCCCGATCTCGCCGACGGCCACCAGGCGCGGATCGCCGCGATGCCGCGCCAGCGCCTCGTCGAGCCGGTCGAGGTCGCCGTCGGCCGCGCGTCCCGTACACAGCGGATGGATGCCGAGGGCGTAGGCGTCGCCGTGCCGATGAGCCAGCGCGCGGACGGCCTCGAAATTGCCGACCTCCACCGCCGGCAGCACGCACAAACCCACGCCCGCGTCCGCCGCCCGAGCCCGGACCGCACCGGCATCGTGCGCGAATTCGGGCGCATCCAGATGGCAATGCGTGTCGATCCAGAAGGGCATGCTCCGATGATGCCGCAACGCGTGCATCGGTCCGCAAAGCGTGATACCGTGTGTCATAGCTTTGGCAGTTTTCAAGGTGAACGGATGCGCAGGCCCGCCCTCTACAGCTCCAGTCGCCCGGCAGGGGGCGCACGGGCGCCCGTGACCGGTCACGACCTCCCCCTCCCCCTCGTTGCGCCCCCCGAACCCGTTGCGGCAACGGCCGCGGCCCGGCCGCGCGGCTGGCGTCGCTTCGTTCCCGGCCAGATGGCGATGATGTGGTCCACCATCTTCGTGCTCGCGCTGGCGCTCGCCGCGATGTTCGCGCTCAACGGCCCGCAGCGCCGCCTGACGCAGGACGACATCAACGCCGCCGTACTCAAGACGATGGAGACGCAGGTCATGCCGTCGGAATACGCGCGGGCCTACGACAACATCCGCCCCTCCGTCGTGCGCGTGGTCAGCTACGTGAAGAAGAGCCGGCTGAAGGACGAAGAGGCCAAGCAGGTCGCGAAGACGCCGTCGGCGAAGAACCCCAAGGCCACCAAGCCGATCGCCACCGAGTCCGCCGCGGCGGACGACGAGGTCGAGGCCGGCGTCGGCACCGGCGTCGTCATCATCGACAAGGGCGTGATCCTCACCAACCTGCACGTCGTGTCCGGCGCCGACCGCATCGAGGTCATCTTCCACGACGGCCTGAAGTCCGCCGCCAGCATCCGCGGCGTGCAGGCCGAGAACGACCTCGCCGTGCTGCAGGCCGCCAAGATCCCGGACGACATGATCGCGGCCACCATGCGTTCGACCAACGACCTCGCGCCCGGCGACAAGGTGCTGGCCGTCGGCTTCCCCTTCGGCATCGGCCCCTCGGCCTCCGGCGGCGTGGTCTCCGGCCTCGGCCGCGTGTTCAAGTCGCCCGAGGGCAAGCAGGAAATGAAGAACCTGATCCAGTTCGACGCGGCGGCGAACCCCGGCAACTCCGGCGGCCCGCTCGTGACGATGGACGGCGAGGTGGTGGGCATCGTGACCGCCATCCTGAACCCGACGTCCGCGCGCACCTTCCTCGGCATCGGCTTCGCGGTACCCATCGAGAACGCCGCCACCGCGGCCGGCCTGCCGCCGTTCTGACGGCGCATCCGCAGGCGGCCGCTCCGGTTTCGTCCCATCCCTTTCCTTCCCACTCCACGGACTTCATGGAACTCACCAGCCGCTCCGACAGCGCCACCGCGCAACTGATGGAACAGATCCTCTACGAGGTCAAACGGGTCGTGGTCGGCCAGGACCGCTTCCTCGAACGGGTCATGGTCGCCATGCTCGCGCAGGGGCACCTGCTGGTCGAAGGCGTGCCGGGCCTCGCGAAGACGCTCACGGTGAAAACGCTCGCCAACACCATGCGCGGGCAGTTCAAGCGCATCCAGTTCACGCCCGACCTGGTGCCGGCCGACCTGGTGGGCACGCGCATCTACAACCAGCGCACCGGCGAATTCGCCACCTCGCTCGGCCCGGTGTTCGCCAACCTGCTGCTCGCCGACGAAATCAACCGCGCGCCGGCCAAGGTGCAGAGCGCGCTGCTGGAGGTGATGCAGGAGCGGCAGGTCACGATCGCGGGCGAGACGCACAAGGTTCCGAGCCCCTTCCTCGTGATGGCCACGCAGAACCCGATCGAGACCGAGGGCACCTACCCGCTGCCCGAGGCGCAGGTCGACCGCTTCATGATGAAGGTGCTGGTCGACTACCCGACGGACGAAGAAGAATTCGTGATCGTGCAGCGCGTCACCGGCGCGGCCGTGGCGGTGACGTCGGTGGCGACCACCGAGCAACTCGCCGCGCTGCAGCAGGAATGCCGGCAGGTCTACGTCGACCCCGCGCTCGTGCAGTACGCGGTGAAGCTGGTGTCCGCCACGCGCTGGCCGGATCGCCATGGGCTGAAGGACCTCGGCAAGTTCATCACCTTCGGCGCCAGCCCGCGCGCGACGATCAACCTGGTCGAAGGCGCGCGCGCCCTGGCCATGCTGCGTGGCCGGGGCTACGCGCTGCCGGAGGACATGACCGACCTCGTGAACGACGTGCTTCGCCACCGAGTGGTGCTGTCGTACGAGGCGCTATCGGAAGGATTGTCGAGCGACGCGATCATCGCGAAGATCATGGCGAAGATCCCGGCGCCGGCCAAACCCCTCGAGCATGAAAAGCTGGTGGCTTAAAAAGTCGGCGCCCCCCCGCGGCGCCGAAGGCGCTTCCCCCCAAGGGGGGCGCAGCGAGCGGCACGGCAAAGCCGGTTCCGCCGCTGCCCCGGACACGGCGGGCGCCGACGCGCCGCCTGCGGGCTCTCCCAGTGCGGAGGCCGTGCTTCGGCGCCTGGAGTGGAAGGTCGTCAAGCGACTCGACGGCCTGCTGCAGGGCGACTACCGCACGCTGCTGCGCGGCACCGGGCTCGACCTCGCCGACCTGCGCGAATACCAGCACCAGGACGACGTGCGCCACATCGACTGGAACGTCACCGCGCGCACCGACGTGCCGCACGTGCGCGTGTTCACCGAAGACCGCGAGATGTCGGCCTGGTTCCTGCTCGACCTGAGTCCCTCGGTGGACTTCGGCTCGGGCGAGACGCGCAAGCGCACCGTGTCGGCCGAATTCGTGGCCGTGCTCTCGCGCCTGCTCACGCGGCATGGCAACCGGGTCGGCGGCATGCTCTACGGCTCGGGCGTCGACGCCGTCATTCCCGCGCGCAGCGGCCGCCGCCACGTGCTGCACCTGCTGCACAGCATCCAGGAGCGCCCGCCGCATGCCGAAGGCGGCATCACGCGGCTGCACGAGCTGCTGTCATCCGCGGCGAGCATGATCTGCCGCCGCTCCACGATCTTCGTCGTGTCCGATTTCATCAGCGAGCCGGGCTGGGAAAAGCCGCTGTCGCAACTCGCGCAGACCCACGAAGTGGTGGCCGTGCGCGTGCTCGACCCGCTGGAGCTCGATCTGCCCGACCTCGGCCTGCTCACCATGCGCGACGCCGAGACCGGCGAACAGATCCTGGTGGACACGCACGACAGCGGCTTTCGCAAGCGCTTCGCGCGGATCGCCGCGCAGCGCGAGGCGGAGCTGCGCGAGGCGCTCACGCGCTCGGGCGTCGACACGCTCGAGCTCGCCACCGATGGCGACCTGGTCGACGCCATCGTCCGTTTCGTCGACATGCGCAAGTTGCGCATTCGCCTCGCGACCGGTGCGGTCCCCGCGCACCTGAAACGCGCATGACAATGGCAACCGATAAGGGGTGGCAATCATGAATTTCCTCTGGGCCCAAAACCTCTGGTTCCTCCTGGCCTTGCCGCTGCTCGTGTTCGCCTACCTGTGGCTGCTGCGCCGCAAGCGAAAGATGGCGGTGCGCTATGCGTCGCTGTCCATCGTCAAGGAAGCGATGGGCACGGGGCAGCAGCTCAGGCGGCACATCCCGCCGGTCCTGTTCCTGCTCGCGATGGCGGCGATGCTGCTGGCCGCGGCGCGGCCCGTTGCGGTGGTCACGCTGCCCTCGAACCAGCAGACGATCATCCTCGCCATGGACGTGTCGGGCAGCATGCGCGCGACCGACGTGCAGCCCAACCGGCTCGTGGCCGCGCAGAACGCGGCCAAGGCCTTCATCACCGAACTGCCGCGCCATGTGAAGGTGGGCATCGTCGCCTTCGCCGGGTCCGCGCAGGTGGCGCAGCTGCCCACGGTGAACCGCGAGGACCTCGTCACCGCCATCGACCGCTTCCAGCTGCAGCGCGCCACGGCCACCGGCAATGCCATCGTGATCTCGCTCGCCACGCTCTTCCCCGACGACGGCATCGACCTGCAGTCCATGCCCGGCGGGCGCGACCGGCAGCGCGGCTTCGCCATCGATACCGAGAGGAAGGAGCAGAAGAAGCGCGAGCCGGTCGCCGCCGGCTCCTACAACTCGGCCGCGATCATCATGCTCACGGACGGCCAGCGCACCACGGGCGTCGATCCGATCGAAGCCGCCAAGATGGCCGCCGACCGCGGCGTGCGCGTCTACACGGTGGGCATCGGCACCGTCGACGGCGAGACCATCGGCTTCGAAGGCTGGTCCATGCGCGTGCGCCTCGACGAGGAAACGCTCAAGCAGATCGCCAACAAGACGAGCGCGGAGTACTACTACGCCGGGACGGCGCAGGACCTGAAGAAGGTCTACGAGGCGCTCAGCTCCAAGCTGACCGTCGAGAAGAAGGAGACCGAGGTGTCGGCCCTGTTCGCGATGCTCGCGGCGGCGCTGACGCTGCTTTCCGCCGGCCTGTCGCTGCTCTGGTTCAATCGTATTCTGTAAGGGTCAAACCCCCAGCCGACCCGACGTGATGCGAAGCGCGCGGTCGCAGCGCTTCGCCAGACTCTCGTCATGGGTCACCATCACGAAGGCCGTGCCCCGGTCGCGGGCGAGCGCGAGCATGAGGTCGAACACCGCGTCGGCCGTCGAGCGGTCGAGGTTGCCGGTGGGTTCGTCGGCCAGCACGCAGGCCGGATGCGCGACCAGCGCCCGCGCGATGGCGACGCGCTGGCGCTCGCCGCCCGAGAGTTCGGCCGGCCGGTGCTTCACGCGCGCCGCCAGGCCGACCGCGCCGAGCATGTCCGCCGCCGCCGAATTCACCCGCTCCATCGGCTCGCGCCGGATGCGCAGCGGCATGCCCACGTTGTCGAGCGCGCTGAACTCCGGCAGCAGGTGATGGAACTGGTAGATGAAGCCCAGGTGCCGGTTGCGCAGCTGACCCTGCTGCGCGGGCGTGAGCGTGGACAGGTCCTGCCCCATCAGCCGCACGCTGCCCGCGCTGGGCGCATCGAGGCCGCCCAGCAGGTGCAGCAGCGTGCTCTTGCCCGAGCCCGACGCGCCGACGATCGCGAGCGTCTCGCCCGCGCGCACGGTGAGGTCGACCCCGCGCAGCACCTCGACGTCGAGCTCGCCGTCGTGGAAGCGCTTGGCGAGGCCCCGGCCCTCGATCACCACGTCACTCATAGCGCAGCGCCTCCGCCGGGTTGACGCGGCTCGCGCGCCAGCTCGGATAGATCGTCGCGAGGAACGCGAGCACGAGCGAGATGACGGCGATGGGCACGATGTCGCTCGCCTGCGGCTCGCTGGGCATGCGGCTGATGAGGTAGATGTCCTTCGGCAGGAAGCTCGCGTTGAGCGCGTGCTCCAGCGCGGGCACGAGGGTGGAGATGTTCGCGGCGACGCCGAGGCCGAGCAGCAGGCCCGCGAGCGTGCCGATCACGCCGACCGCCGCGCCCTGCACGACGAAGATGCCCATGATGCTGGCCGGGCTCGCGCCGAGCGTGCGCAGGATCGCGATGTCGGCGCGCTTGTCGGTCACGGTCATCACGAGCGTGCTCACCAGGTTGAACGCCGCGACGGCGACGATCAGGGTGAGGATGATGAACATCATCCGCTTCTCGAGCTGCACCGCGGCGAACCAGGTGCGGTTCTGCCGCGTCCAGTCGCGGATGAGGAAGGGGCCGGTGAGCTGCGTCTGGAGTTCGGCCGCCACCGCGCGCGCCTGGTGCAGGTCCTTCAGCTTCAGGCGCACGCCGGTCGGGCCTTCGAGGCGGAAGATGCGCGCCGCATCCTCCCAGTGCAGGAGCACGAGGCCGCTGTCGTATTCGAAATGGCCGGAGTCGAAAGTGCCGGTCACGGTCAGCTGCTTCAGCCTCGGGACCACGCCCGCGGGCGTGACCTGGCCGCCGGGGGCGATGAGCGTCACCGGGTCGCCCTCGCGCACGCCGAGGTTGCGCGCGAGTTCGGCGCCGAGCACGACGTTGAACGCGCCGGGCGCCAGCTTCGCCAGCGTCTCGCGGGAGGCGGCCGCGAGGTCCGTGACCTGCGGCTCCAGCGCGGGGTCGATGCCGCGCACGAGCGCGCCGCGCATGTCCTCGCCGCGCGCCATGAGCGACTGCGCCGCCACGAAAGGCGCCGCGCCGACCACCGCCGGGTGCTTGCGCACTTCGGCAAGGGTGCGGTTCGCATCCGGCAGGACGCCGCCGCCGGGACCGTAGATCTCGATATGCGACACCACGCTCAGCATGCGGTCGCGCACTTCCTTCTGGAAGCCGTTCATCACCGACAGCACGATGATGAGCGCCGCCACCCCGAGCGAAATGCCGAGCATGGACACGCCCGAGATGAACGAAATAAAACCGTTGCGCCGCGCGGCGCGGCCGGCGCGCGTGTAGCGCCAGCCGAGGACGAGCTCGTAAGGCAGCTTCAATGCGCGCTCCACGCGAGGGGGGCGCGGTGGGGCCGGGGCGGTCTGGACGGTCTGGACGGGCTCATGTGGCTCGGCATTGTGGCATCCCCGACAATACGCCGCGTGTCGGACGGCTTCCACTCGATCATTCCTTTCGCCGCGGGCGGCGCATCCTTCGCCCCCGCTCATGCGGAGCTGCGGCTGCCGCACTTGCAGAAGCTGCTGGCGCGCCTGACAACCACCGCGCCCGGCGACGGCGACGAGGGGGGTGCCGACGCGCTGTCGATGCCGCACGAGCGGGCGCTGGCCCGCCTGCATGGCTTGGCTCCGGCCGATGGCTCCATTCCCTGGGCCGCATGGCACGCCGCGCGCGAGACCGGGCAGATGGACGGGCGGGCCCACGCCTGGATCACGCCTTGCCACTGGGCCGTGGGCCGCGATCACGTCGCGATGCGCGATCCGGCCGAACTCGACCTCGCCGAGGCCGAATCGCGCGAACTGCTCGGCGTCATGCAGCCCTGGTTCGCGCAGGATCGAATCACGCTCGCCTGGCACGCCCCGACCGCCTGGCTGGCGAGCGGCGAGATCTTCCGGGGCCTCGCCACCGCATCGCTCGACCGCGTGATCGGCCGCAACGTCGACGACTGGTTGCAGCGCGATGCGCAAACGCGGCCGCTGCGCCGCCTGCAGCAGGAAATGCAGATGCTGCTCTACACGCATCCGATCACGGAGGCTCGGCTGGCGCGCGGGCTGCTGCCGGTGAATTCGTTCTGGATCGCGGGCGCGGGCGCGCTCGATTCGCCGGCTCCCCTGGAGCCGGCAACGTCCGTGCAGCTCGACGACCGCCTGCGCGCGCCGGCACTGGCGCAGGACGCCGCGGCCTGGACCGCCGCCTGGCAAACGCTGGACGCCGACACCTGCGCGCACCTGAACGCCGCGGCCGACGCGGGACGCCCCGTCTCGCTCACCCTGTGCGGCGAGCGCAACGCACGCACGTGGTCCACGCCATCCGGCGCGTGGGGGCGCGTCGCTCAACGCGTCGCTTTCCTTTCCCGCATCTTCGCCCGCTCCTCGATTGCGGCGACACTCGAGACCTTGTGAAAATCATTCCCCGCGACGTTCCTCCGCGCGCCGCCTGGGCGCTCGAGCAGGCCGGCATCCATCCCCTCCTCGCCCGCCTCTATGCCGCTCGCGGCATCCACGGCAAGGACGAGCTCGACGACGGCCTCGCGCGCCTGCACGCTCCCGCCACCCTGAAGGGCACGGCCGAGGCCGCGGCGCTGCTGGCCGACGCCATCGCGCGCGATGCGCGCATCTGCATCGTCGCCGACTACGACTGCGACGGCGCCACCGCCTGCGCGGTGGCGGTGCGCGGGCTGCGCCTGCTCGGCGCGCGCGACGTCACCTACCTCGTGCCCGACCGCGTCGCGGACGGCTACGGCCTCACGCCGCCCATCGCGAAGCGCGTGAAGGCGCTCGGCGCCGATGTGCTCGTCACCGTGGACAACGGGATCGCGAGCGTCGAAGGCGTCGCCGCCGCGCGCGCGCTGGGCCTGGAGGTGCTCGTCACCGACCATCACCTGCCCGGTGCGGAATTGCCCGGCGATGCGGTGATCGTGAACCCCAACCAGCCCGGCTGCGACTTCGAGAGCAAGTCGCTGGCGGGCGTCGGCGTGATGTTCTACGTGCTGCTCGCCTTGCGCGCCGAACTGCGCGCGCGCGGCGTCTTCACCGGCGAGTCGCAGCCCAGGCTCGACGGGCTGCTGCCGCTCGTGGCGCTGGGCACCGTCGCCGACGTCGTGAAGCTCGACACCAACAACCGCCGGCTCGTCGCGCAAGGGCTCAAGCGCATTCGCGCGGGCGGATCGCCCTGCGGACTTTCGAGCCTCTTCGCCGCCGCCGGCCGGCGCGCGCAACACGCGAACACCTTCGACTTCGGCTTCGCGCTCGGCCCGCGCATCAACGCCGCGGGCCGGCTCGCCGACATGACCATCGGCATCGAATGCCTGCTGACCGACGATGCCGCGCGCGCGGACGAGCTGGCCCGCACGCTCGAAGGCATCAACCGCGAGCGGCGCGAGATCGAAAGCGGCATGCGCGAGCAGGCCATGGAAGTCGCCGAGATGCTGTTCGAGGAAGGCGACACGCCGCCTGCCGCCATCTGCGTCTTCGACCCCGATTTCCACGAGGGCGTGGTCGGCATCGTCGCCTCGCGCATCAAGGACAAGCTGCACCGGCCCTGCTTCGTCTTCGCGGCGAGCCAGGCGCCGGGGCGCGAGCATGAGCTCAAAGGCTCGGGCCGCTCCATCGCCGGCTTCCACCTGCGCGACGCGCTCGACCTCGTCGCGAAGCGGCACCCCGGCGTGCTGCTGCGCTTCGGCGGCCATGCAATGGCGGCGGGCTGCACCATCGCCGAGGAACACTTCGACGTGTTCGAGCAGGCGCTGAACGAGGTGGCGCAGGAGTGGCTGGACGCGGCCACGCTGCAGCGCCGGCTGCAGACGGACGGCCCGCTCGCGCCCGAGTACCGGCGCGCGGACGTCGTGGACACGCTGCACGATGCGGTATGGGGTCAGGGCTTCGCGCCGCCGCTGTTCAGCGAAGAGGTCGAGGTCGTGTCGCAGCGCCTGGTGGGCGAGAAGCACCTTGCGGTGAAGCTGCGGCACCAGGGCCAGCCTGTGGACGGCATCTGGTTCGGGCGCACGGAGCTTCTGCCGTCGCGGGTCAAGATCGCGTTCCGGCTCGATGCGGACGAGTGGCAGGGCGTGCGGCGCGTTCGCTTTTTGCTCGAGGGCGCGGAGGCGTAGCCCCGATCGGTCCCGTCCCTCGGCGCGAACTCACGCCGTGCCGAAGACGGCCGCGCGGCCGGGTCAGCGAATGACGAAATTCACGGGCGTGGCGCCCATCACGCGCGTGTCGGAAGCGGCAACGGCGGAGGCGGCGTCGTCCCCGTTGCCGGCGATGCGCGCCGTACACGAACCGATGGTGGCGCCGGGGATGTACTGCAGGCAGTCGGCGAGCGCGGTCTGCTGCATCTGGAATTCGGCATGCCGTGCCTCGGCCTTCTCGACCTGCCCGCTGCACAGCATCACGAGCGCTACCAGCTGGCCGACGACGAGGGTCCCGACCACCGCCCAGAACATGGGGGTGCGCGGGACAACGGTTTCGGGTTCCAGCCACTCTTGTTTCATCGCCGCGCTCCTTGGATGTCTTGATCGTAGGCGGGCGCGCGCGGCCGCGCCGCTCGCCGCCACCGCATCCCGCTGTAGGACAGGATCGGTGCGGTTGGGCGCGGCCGTCAGTGGTAGCCGGCCTCGCGCTGGTGGCGGATGGCCATGACGGTGGCGATGTCGGCCACTTCGTCGTAGTGGTAGAGCGCGAGGTAGCCGCTGCGTCCACGGGAGATGACGAGTTCGCGCGACTCGAGATCGTACGGCCGGCCCACTTCCGGGTGGATTTCCAGAATGGCGAGAGCATCCGCCAGCAGCGACGCGGTGCGCGCCGCTTCTTCCGGACGTGAATCGAGCAGGAAATCGCACAGCCGCTCGATGTCCGCCTGCCCGCGCGGCGTGACGATCACCTGCGTCACGGCTTGCGCTGCATCAGGGTCTTGAGCGACTTGAGCTTGGGTTTCGCGGGCGACTCGCCGCGCGCACGCGCCCGGAGATACGCGATCATCTCCTTGCCGTCGTACGCCTTGCCCGACGCGATCATCTCGGCGCGCGCCTGCATCGCGTCCTGGTAGAAAGAGCTGCGCTTCTCGCGCCGCTCGAGTTCGCCTTCGATCGCGCTGACCATGAGCGCGTGGGGCGTGGTGCCTTCTTCGGCGGCGATGCGTTCCAGCCGCGACCGGGTGTCTTCGGAGAGCTTCACGGAAATCGTCTTCATGTCGGGTACTGCGATCGGGACTGCTGCGGGACTCCCGTCGGGAGTGCTACCATGGTAACACCCCAGTCTGTGTACGATCAAGCCCCATGGCCACGCCCGAACCGAAGCGCACCGCACCCGCCGCCCTCCTCGACTGGGATTCCATGTTCATGGGCGTCGCCCTGCTCGCCGCGGCCCGCTCGAAGGACCATCGCGCGCGCAACGGCGCCTGCATCGTGAGCCCCGACCAGCGCATCATCGGCGTCGGCTACAACGGCCTGCCGCGCGGCTGCGACGACCAGGACCCGGTGTTCTGGTCCGACGACGACAGCGACCCCTATCATTCGCGCCACAGCTATGTCGTGCACGCCGAGATCAACGCCACGCTCAACTGCGTGGTGCTGCCGCTGACCAACGCGCGCATCTACACCACGCAGTTCCCCTGCCCGCGCTGCACGCAGGCGATCATCCAGGCCGGCATCACCTCGGTCGTCTACCTGCGCGAGAAGCCGCACCACGAACGCGCCAACCTGGCGGCGCGCAGGATGTTCGAGGCGAGCCGCGTGGACTGCCGGCACATGGACGAAGTGAACGCAAAGGCGTTCGCGTGGACGAGCGGGCTGGAGAACTTCCTCGGGCCGCTGCAGGGGCATTCCGAGGAAGACGTCTAGGGCGCGCCGCGCCCCTCAGGACACGACGGTCCGCTCGATCACGCGGTCGTCGCCCAGCACGATCAGCGAGAACAGCAGTTCGTCGAGGTTTCGCGCCTGCGAGGTCTTGCGCGCGAGCAGCGGGGTGGCCGCCGGGTTCAGCACCACGAAATCGCCTTCGCAGCCCGGCTGCAGATTGCCGATCACCCCTTCGAGTCCCAGCGCCTGCGCGGCGCCTGCCGTGTGCTGCCACCAGAGGTTCTGGGGGCCGAGGCTCACGCCGGGCTTGGTCTGCCCTTCGCGGCCCACGTAGTACGCCGCGAGCATGGTGTGGAACGGATTGAAGCTCGTGCCGCCGCCGACGTCGCTGGCCAGCCCGTGCCGGAACCCGATGCGGCGCGCGCCTTCGTAGTCGAAGAAACCGGAGCCGAGAAAGAGGTTGCTGGTGGGGCTCACCGCCGCCGCCGCGCCGGTCGAGCGCATCAGCGCGCGGTCTTCGTCGTCGATGTGGATGCAGTGCGCGTAGATCGCCCGCTCGCGCATGAGGCCGAAGCCGTCGTACACCGAGAGATAGCTGCGCGCGTCCGGGAACAGCTCGTGCGCCCAGCGGATCTCGTCCTTGTTCTCGGCGACGTGCGACTGGATCCAGACGTCCGGGTACTTCGCGGCGAGTTCGCCCGCCCCGCGCAGCTGCCCGGGCGTGCAGCTCGGTGCGAAACGCGGCGTGATCGCGTAGCCGAGCCGGTCCACGCCGTGCCAGCGGCGGATGAGCGCCTCGGTGTCGACGAGCGACTGCTCCGTCTCGTCGCGCACGCCGTCGGGCGAATGCCGGTCCTGCAGCACCTTGCCCGCGATCATGCGCAGGCCGCGCGCACGGGAAGCCTCCATGAGCGCATCGACCGAACCCGGATGCGAGGTGGCGAAGGCGAGCGCGGTCGTCACGCCGTTGCGCAGGAGCTCGTCGAGGAACACCTGCGCCACGCCCGCTGCATACGCAGGGTCGGCGAAGCGCGACTCGTGCGGAAAGGTGTAGTTGTCCAGCCAGGGCAGCAGGCCTTCGGCGGGCGAGCCGATCACGTCCGTCTGCGGGAAATGGATGTGCAGGTCGACGAAGCCCGGCGCGAGGATGCGCCCCGGCAGGTCCTCGATGGCGACGCCGGGATAGTTGCGCGCGAGCGTGGCGTACGCACCGGCGGCGCGTACGACCTTCCGGCCGTTCGCATCCGGGCCGATGACGAGCAATCCGTCCTCGTCGTGGATCGCGGCGCCCGTGTCCTCGTCGAATCGCAGCAGTGCGGCGCGGTATCCCTTCATGCCTTCATTTTGACGCCTTGCCGACGACCCCGGCGACCAGATAGTCCATGGCGAGGATCTGCGCGTCGCTCATCACGGCGCCGCGCGCGAGCACCGGCCGCCCGGTGTTGTCCTCCAGCGGCCCGGTGAACGGGTGCAGCTTGCCGGCCGCGATGTCGCGCTGCCGCGCCAGCACCTGCTCCTGCACCGCCTTGGGCACGCGCGTGCCGAAATCGCCGACGCGGATCATCCCGTCCTTCACGCCGCCCCAGACGGCGCCGCTCTTCCAGGTGCCGTCGAGCACCGCGCGCGTGCGGCGCGTGTAGTAGTCCCCCCAGTGGTGCGTGACGGCCACGACCTGCGCGTCGGGCGCGACCTTGCGCATGTCGGAGTGGTAGGCGATGGCGAACTTTCCGCGCTCCTGCGCGGCGGCCATCACCGCCGTCGATGCGGTGTGGAAGGCGATCACGTCGACGTCCTGGTTGAACAGCGCCATGGCCGCGTCGCGCTCGCGCGGCGGGTCGAACCACGCGTTGAGCCACACCACCTTGACCGTCGCGTTCGGCTCGACCGAACGCATGCCGAGCGCGAAGGCGTTGATGCCCTGCAGCACCTCGGGAATGGGAAAGCCGGCGACGTAGCCGGCCACGTGCGTCTTGCTCATGCGCGCAGCCGCGACGCCCGCGAGGTAGCGACCCTCGTAGTAGCGCGCGTTCGCCACGGCCACGTTGTCGGCCGTCTTGTAGCCGGTGATCGATTCGAACTTCACGCCGGGAAAGTCGCGCGCCACCTTCAGCGTCGGCTCCATGTAGCCGAAGCTCGGGGTGAAGATCAGCTTGTGGCCGCTCGCCGCCATCTCGCGGATCACGCGCTCGGCATCGGCACCCTCGGGAACGTTCTCGACGAAGCTCGTCTTCACGCGGTCGCCGAGCGCGGCCTGCACCGCGAGTCGGCCCTCCTCGTGCTGGCGCACCCAGCCGGCGTCGGTGATGGGCGCGACATGGAGAAAGCCGACCTTCAGCGGCTCGGCTTTTTGCGCGTTCGACGAAGGGGAAAGAAAACAACAGGCGGCCGCGAGCGCGGCAGCGAGGTTTTTGTACATGGTGGTCCTCTACATGGCAGAGGCCGCGGAACTGCGGCCTCTTGCAACCCCGATTTTAGTTCAGGGTGTCAACGTGGAGGCGTGCCGCCATGCGGAGGGGTTGAGCTGAAGCGTCCGATAGCGGACCTGCGCCCACTCCTGGCTCATGTCGCGGTAGCGCGAACTGAAGACGAGACCGCTCTGCCCCGTCTGGTAGATGAATTGCGACTTCTCGAGGTCCGCGAGGTCGTACACCGCGCGCAGGCTCGCGGCGTGCCGGTTCGCGAACGGCATCTTCGGATCGCTCGCCCAGTACTGGCCCACGTTCACGGTCCAGGGGTCGCCGCCGGTGGGAACGCGCACGTCGAAGAACCTCGCGAGCACCGCGACATTGCCGAGCGGACGGTGGACCGACATCGCCGGATGCGCCTTGCCCCAGCGCCAGAGCGCGACATCGCGGCCCTGTTCGGCGACGATGCGGTCGAGCGCGCGGTCCAGCGCCTTGGCCGAGTCCACGCCGCAGCCCGCGGGGTCGCACCACGAAGCCGACGCTTTCGGTTCGAGGAGCATCGTCTCGAGGCCCGCGCGGAACGTGCGCTTGCCGTAGAGCGACCGGAACCGCGCCTCGCCGATCTTCGGCACGACGAGCCCGCGCGTCAGTTCGTCGGCCCACACCGAGAGCACGAGCGGCGCGGCGCCATCGGCCGACATCGTTCCGTCGAAGTCCCTGAACAGGGCGAGCGCGCCCTCGGCCTGCGGATGCGTACTCTTCGTCGCGCGCAGGATCGGCAGCAGGCGTTGCGCGGCCAGCGACACGATGTCGGCCTGCACGTCGCGCATCGACTGCGCCGTGTGCTTCGGCGTCTTCGCCAGGAGCGTTTCGATGCGGTCGAAGCGTTCCGCCGAATTCCAGTCGCTGCCGATGAAATGCGGATAGTCCTTGCCGTGGATGCGCTGGTTGGCCGTCGCATGCCAGCCCTTCTTCTCGATGGCGGCGTGCGCCACGCGCGGCGTCTCGCTCGCGGGAATCCAGCCGGCCCAGTCGTACTTCGCGTCCCAGCCCGGCGCGGGCGCGACGCCGCGCAGATCGTTCTCCGGCCTGCGCAGCGGCACGCGTCCGATGGCCTGGTAGGCCGTCCTGCCCTGCGTGTCCGCGGCCACCACGCTCTGCATCGGCGAGTGGTGCGCGGAATACGCCTCGAACAGCTCGTCCGCCGTCTGCGCATAGTTGGCGCGCAGGCCGGCCGCGACCGTCAGGTTGTCGGCGTCGAGCGCGGACCAGCGCAGGGCGAGCGCATAGCGCTTCGTGTCGATCACTTCCTCGTAGGGCGCATGGCCATGGCTCAGCACGGGACCGTGGCGCGTGGACAGCACCGTCAGCTTCTCGTCCGGCCGTCCCTTGACCTTGATCGTTTCCTCGCGCGAGTCGAACTCGGCCCAGCCTTCGGGGGTGCGGTAGCGCTTCGCGTTCGCGGGATCGATCTGCTCCAGGTACAGGTCCTGCACGTCCGGGCCGGTGTTGGTGAAACCCCAGGCCACGCCCGCGGTGCGGCCCAGGACCACGGCGGGCAGGCCGGGCAAGGTCGCGCCGATGGCATCCAGCGGCTTGCCGCCCGGCAGCGCGGGCGCCTTGATGCGCGCGAAATACCAGATCGCGGGCGCGCTCAGCCCGAGGTGCGGATCGTTCGCGACGAGCGGCTTGCCGCCTTGCGTGTGCGAGCCCGCCACGACCCAGTTGTTGGAGCCGATGCCTTCGAGGTGGCCGAGGCCGCGCGCCCATTCGTCGAGGGGGTGCGTGTTGACCGCCGTCTTCGCGGGCGTGGCCCCGGCGGGCCGGTACACGTTGAGGGAGCGATACAGTGCCGCGAGGTCCACCGCCGTCGCCGGGGCATCGCCGGCGTACGGCGGCATGAGCTGCCACAACTGCTGCGTGTCGAGCCGCTGCAGCACGGCCAGCCGCGCGAACTCCGTGCCCCAGTTGCCGCCGAGGTCGAGCGCCATCATCAGCGCCCAGCCCATGCTGTCCTCGGGCGCCCACGCGCCGGGCTTGACGCCGGTGAGGTGGAACTCCGGCGGCAAGGCCTGCGAGCCCGTTGCATGAAAGGCGTTGATGCCGTTCGCATACGCGACGAGCAAGGGCTTGTACTCCGCCGGCAGCGCGGCCCACTGGGCCTTGGCGGCGCGCATGATGCCGAGCCTGCGCATCAGCTTGTCGGTGTCGAGCGTCGTGGCGCCGAAGGCCTCGCTCAGTTCGCCACGCATCACGCGCCGGTTGAATTCGAGCTGCCAGCCGCGCTCCTGCGCATGCACCCAGCCGAGCGCGAAGTAGGCATCGGCCTGGCTCCGCGCCTCGATGTGCGTGACGTCGGACGCATCGCGCCGCACCTGCACCGGCGCGGCCAGGCCCGCGGCGCGGACTTCGCCATCGAGCGCGGGAAAGCTGCGCCACACGTAGACGGCGGCCGCGGCCATGGCGAGCAGCACGAGCGCGAGCAACGCCTTCAGCGTCAGCTTGAAGATCCGCATCGGCGTCTCCTCAGGCCGAACCGGCGAAGCGGGCAAAGGTCTCTTCCACCCGGTCGACGTAGCCGCGCTTCGCGGCGGCGGAGGCGAAGCTGCCCTCGAAGCTGTTGAGCGTGAGCTGGCGCGCGTGCTTCGCATCCATGCCCGTCGCGGCGAACACCTCGACGAAGTTGTCGTTCATGTAGCCGCCGAAATAGGCGGGGTCGTCCGAGTTGACGGTGGCGACCAGCCCCGCATCGAGCAACTGCCGCAGGTTGTGCTGCGCGAGATCGGGGAACACGCACAGCTTCAGGTTCGACAGCGGGCACACGGTGAGCGGAATACGCTCCCGCGCGAGCCGACGCATCAGGTCGGGGTCCTTCACCGCCTGCACGCCATGGTCGATGCGTTCGGCCTTCAGCATGTCGAGCGCCGACCGGATGTACTCGGGCGGCCCCTCTTCGCCCGCATGCGCCACGCGGTGCAGCCCGAGCTCGCCGCAGCGTGCGAAGACCTTCGCGAACTTTTCCGGCGGATGGCCCACCTCGCTCGAATCCAGCCCCACGCCGATGATGCGGTCGAGATACGGCATCGCCTGCTCGAGCGTCTCGAACGCCTCGGCTTCGCTGAGGTGCCGCAGGAAGCACAGGATGAGTTCGGCGTCGATGCCGAGTTCCGCCTTCGCGCGCACGCAGGCCCGATGCAGCCCGTTCACCACCGTCTCCATCGCCACGCCGCGCGCGGTATGCGTCTGCGGGTCGAAGAAGATTTCGGCGCGCAACACGTTGTCGGCCTTCGCGCGCAGCAGGTAGGCCCAGGCCATGTCGTGGAAGTCGTCCTCCTTCAGCAGCACGCTGGCCCCGGCGTAGTAGATGTCGAGGAAGGACTGCAGGTTGCTGAACGCGTACGCCCGGCGCAGATCCTCGACGCTCGCATAGGGCAGCGCGACCCGGTTGCGCTTCGCGAGCTGGAAGATCAGCTCGGGCTCCAGCGATCCTTCGATGTGGATGTGGAGTTCGGCCTTCGGCAGCGCACGCAGCAGGTCGGGCAGCGATGCGGGCAGGGATGCGGGCGGGGTGCTCATGGTGCGGCCAGCATACCCGCTGCGGACCCCGGCGTCCGTTACCGGGAGCGCCTGCCTCAGGCGGCCAGCCGCACCGGGATGCGCCTGCGGCCGAAGTCGCCGGCCTTCTCCGAAAAACGGCCCGCGATCGGCTGCGCACAGTGCGCGCACTCACCGGCGGGCGTGAGCGCATACCGCTCGATCGCATACCGGTCGCGCTCGATCACGGGCGCCTTGCAGGCGGGGCAGAAGGTCGTGTCGCCTGCCTTGTTATGGACGTTGCCGGTGTACACATGGTTCAGGCCCTCACCCATCGCGATCTCGCGGGCCCGCACGAGGGTCGCCAACGGCGTCGCACCGATCTCGCGCATCTTGTAGTCGGGATGGAAGGCGGTGAAGTGGAGGGGCACGTCGGGGCCGAGTTCGCGCCGCACCCATTCGCTCAACGACTTGAGCTCCGCCGGATCGTCGTTCAGTCCCGGAATCAGCAGGGTCGTGATCTCGAGCCAGCAATCCGTCTCGTGGCGGATGAAGGCCAGCGTGTCCAGCACCGGCTTCAGGTGCGCGCCCGTCTGGCGGAAATAGAAAGATTCGGTGAACGCCTTCAGGTCGACGTTCGCCGCATCCATCTTCGCGTAGAACTCGCGCGCGGCCGCGAGGTGGATGTAGCCGGCCGTGACCGCGACCGTCTTCACACCCTGCGCATGGCAGGCATCGGCGGCGTCCATCGCGTACTCCGCGAAGATCACCGGGTCGTTGTACGTGAACGCCACGCTCTGGCTGCCGACCTGCCGCGCCGCCCGTGCGATGGCGTCGGGCGAGGCAGAGTCCATCAGCCGGTCCATGTCCTTCGCCTTGCTGATGTCCCAATTCTGGCAGAACTTGCAGGCGAGGTTGCACCCCGCCGTGCCGAACGACAGCACGCTCGAGCCCGGATGGAAGTGGTTCAGCGGCTTCTTCTCGATGGGGTCGACGCAGAAGCCCGAGGAGCGGCCGTAGGTCGTGAGAACGATGCCGTCGCCCTCGCGCATGCGAACGAAGCAGTGGCCGCGCTGGCCGTCGTGCAGCTTGCAGTCGCGCGGGCACAGGTCGCACTGGATGCGGCCGTCCTCCAGCGCGTGCCACCAGCGGCCGGGGTGGTTCATTCGCCGCCCTCTGCCTTCTCTTCGCGCCACTTGCGCACGGTGTAGCGCTCCATCCGCACGTCGGGCGACCAGAAGTCCGGAGGCAGTCCGGCCTTGGCCTTCAGGTGCGCGAGGAACCGGCGCGGATCGGGAAGTTGCTCCCATACCTGCGGCAGGAACGTGGCGCGGCGCGTGCCGGCGCGCAGCACGATGCCGTCGATGCCGGGGCGCATCTGCGCGAGCGCATCCGCTTCGCTGCGCACGGGCATCGGCGCGGGCGGCGAGAGCAGCGAGACTTCGACGCCAAGGTCCGGCCATTCGCCCGCCTTCAGCGGCGGAAAGCGCGGGTCGTGCAGCGCCGCGGCCACGGCGTTGTGCCGCACGTCGTCGAGCAGCGTGCGATGGGCCTCGAGCGTGCCGATGCAGCCACGCAGTGCGCCCTTCATCGTCAGGGTGACGAAGGTCGCGCCCTGCCGCTGCAGCCAGGCGGCGCCCTCCGGAGCCCCGGCGGCGACGCCGATGGCCTGCGCGATGGCGGCGCGGGCGATGGGCAGCAGGATCGCGCCGGCATCGTCGGGCACCTCGCCGGCCCGCGGCGCCGCCGCCTTCGCGTCGCCGCCGTCCGGCGCATCGTCGAAAGCGAGCGACGCATAGCCGACCACGCGATCGCGGTCGCCGGCCGTATCGCCCGAGTTGCACAGCTTCACCAGGCGCGACGCCAGGCCGCGCTTGCCGGCCGCCAGCAGCAAGCCATTGACCGGCGTCGCACCGCAGGCCTGCCGGTGATTCAGCGTCGCACGGCCCGACAGCATGGCGTCGACCGTCGCGCGATCGACCTGCTGCGCGTTCGCATAAGTCAGGTAATGCGAGAGATCGGAGCTGATGACGATGAGGGTCTCGCGCCCGCCCCACACCGCGTCGAGCACCTGCGCCACCTCCTGCGGCGTCGCGTCGCCCACGGCCAGCGGCAGCAGCGCGAAGACGTCGCCCAGCACTTCCTGCAGGAAGGGCAGTTGCACCTCCAGCGAATGCTCGTGCGCGTGCGCGGGCGCGCTCGTCACGACCTGCGGCAACGAGGCGATGGCACGCGCGCCTTCTTCATCGAGCGGCACTTCGCCCAGCGGCGTGCGGAAGGCCGACGCGCCGGGCAGCGCGAGCCCGCGCACCGGCACGCGGTGGACCGGGCCGAGCAGCACCACGCGCCGGACGATACCGCGCGCGGGTGCGAGTTGCGCGAAGGCTTGCGCCGCCGTGGCGCCCGAATACACATAGCCGGCATGGGGAACGATCAGCGCCTTGGGCCACGATTCATGGGTCGGCCGGGCCGGGGCCGCATCGAGCAGCCGGCGAACCGTGTCGCGAAGGGTCGTGGCTTCGCCGGGATAGAACATGCCGGCGACTGCGGGAGCGCGAATGGCGGAGGTCATCCAGACAAGATAGGGGCTTGCCCCTCGCGGCGCAAGCCGCGCCCGCGGCGAACGCTTTAGCCGCGTCCGGGCAGATGGCGGAACATGATCCGCCCCTTGCTCAGGTCATAGGGCGAAAGCTCGAGCGTCACGCTGTCGCCCGCGATGATCCGGATGTGGTGCTTGCGCATCTTGCCGCCGCTGTACGCGACCAGCTCGTGGCCGTTGTCGAGGATCACGCGGTAGCGGGAGTCGGGCAGCACTTCGGCCACCTTGCCCCGCATTTCGATGAGTTCTTCTTTCGCCATGACCCGGAATTGTAGAACTCGTCGCGCCGGGGCAAATCGAGGGCAGGTTCGGATTGCGCGCCGGGGCGAGCCGTAGCAGAAGGGTACGGCCCCGCGGGCTTCGCACGATTCGCGACTGCAAATGAAAGTACGCAATTCATGGCGCGTCGGCAATAGGGGCCGGCGGGAGCCGGCGGGCGCCGGGGCCGTGCCCGCCTCAGTCCCGCGCCGCTTCGATCACCGCCGCCAGTTCAGGCAGGTGGGACTGCAGCTGAGGGGCGAGCCGGTCGAGCAGGCGGCGGCCCTTCGCGGTCGGATGGACCTCGACCATGCGCGCGTCGAGCGCGTTCGGCACGCGGCGCACCAGCCCGAGCTCCTCGCAGCGGGTGACGAGCGCGACCACGCCATGCGGCGCGGACTGCAGGCGCTCAGCCAGCTCGCCGATGCTCGCCCATTCGCGCCCGGGGAAACCCTGAGTGTGCAGCAGGAGGTAGTACTGCAGAGCCGTCACGCCCGCTTCGCGCGCCACTTCCTCGCCGAAGCGCAGGAAACGGCGGACCTCCCAGCGCATGCGCGACATCCGCTCCAGCCCTTCCTTGTCGAGCGGAGCGAGTGACCCGATCGACGGGGATTTGCGCTTTGCCATCCGGTAACTCTACACGGCGCAACCGGCGTGCCTGACCGTTTTCTGTCATGGTGTGATGCATTTACATCATGTAGTGATATAAAACGCCGAATGAGTACCAGGATCCGAAACCAGCAGGACTTCGCCGCCGGCATCGTCTACATCCTCGCCGGGGCGGGCTTCGCCCTCGGCGCCCTCAACTACAAGCTCGGCGATCCGGCGCGCATGGGCCCGGGCTGGTTCCCGTTCTGGGTCGGCGTGCTGCTCGCGGCGGTCGGCGTGTGGACGCTGGCGAGCGGCATGCGCGCGCGGGCCGCGCCGGCGAAGGTCAAGTCGCCGGACCTGCGGGCCATGGCCTGGATCCTCGGCGCGGTGATTCTCTTCGGCCTCATGCTGCAGCCGGCCGGGCTGATCGCGTCCATCGTCGTGCTCGTGCTCGTCTCCAGCCGCGCGAGCCACGAGTTCTCCTGGCGCGGCGCGTTCGCCAACGCGGCCTTCCTCACCGTCTTCAGCACCGCGGCATTCATCTGGGGCATCAATCTCCAGATCGCGCTGTGGCCCTCGTTCCTGATGAACTGAGCACCGCGCCATGGAACTGTTCTCCCACCTCGCGCTCGGCTTCCAGACCGCGCTGACCCTGCAAAACCTCTTCTTCTGCCTCATCGGCTGCGTGCTCGGCACGCTGATCGGCGTGCTGCCGGGGCTCGGCCCCTCCACCACCATCGCGATGCTGCTGCCGATCACGTACTCGCTGCAGCCGGTCGCCGCGCTCATCATGCTCGCGGGCATCTACTACGGCGCGCAGTACGGCGGCTCGACCACCGCCATCCTCGTCAACCTGCCCGGCGAGGCATCCTCGGTCGTGACCGCGATCGACGGCTACCAGATGGCGCGCAAGGGCCGCGCCGGCGCGGCGCTCGCCACCGCCGGCATCAGTTCCTTCCTCGCGGGCTGCTTCGCCACGCTCGTGCTCGCCGCCTTCGCGACCCCGATGTCCGAACTCGCCTTCAAGTTCGGGCCGGCCGAGTATTTCTCGCTGATGGTGCTCGGCCTCGTCGGCGCCGTCGTCCTCGCCTCGGGCTCGCTCATCAAGGCGATCGGCATGATCCTGCTGGGCATCGTGCTGGGCCTGGTCGGCACCGACGTCAACTCGGGGGTTGCGCGCTACTCGTTCGACGTGCCGGAGCTCACCGACGGCCTCAATTTCGTCGCGCTGGCGATGGGACTGTTCGGCTTCGCGGAGATCATCGGCAACGTGGAGCAACGCGAGCACCGGGAGACCTTCACGAGCCACGTGTCCAACCTGTTTCCCACGCGCGACGACTTCCGCCGCTTCATCCCCGCGGCCCTGCGCGGCACCGTGCTCGGCACGCTGCTGGGCATGCTGCCCGGCGGCGGCGCGACGCTCTCGGCCTTCGCGTCGTACACGCTCGAGAAGAAGCTCTCGAAGCACGCGCGCGAGTTCGGCCACGGCGCGATCGAAGGCGTGGCGGGTCCCGAGGCCGCGAACAACGCGGGCGCGCAGACCTCCTTCGTGCCGCTGCTCACGCTGGGCATTCCGTCCAACGTGGTGATGGCGCTGATGGTGGGGGCGATGACGATCCACAACATCCAGCCCGGCCCGCAGGTGATGACGAGCAACCCCGAACTGTTCTGGGGCCTCATTGCCAGCATGTGGCTCGGCAACGCCATCCTCATCATCCTCAACCTGCCGCTGATCGGCATGTGGGTGAAACTGCTGAAGGTGCCCTACCGCTACCTCTACCCCGCCATCCTCGTGTTCTGCTGCATCGGGGTCTACTCGATCAACAACAACGTGTTCGACGTGTTCGTCACGGTGGGCTTCGGCGTGCTGGGCTACGTGTTCGCGCGCTGCGGGATGGAGCCCGCCCCGCTGCTGCTGGGCTTCGTGCTGGGTCCGATGATGGAGGAGAACCTGCGCCGCGCGCTGCTGCTCGCACGTGGCGACTTCTCCACGCTGGTGACGCGCCCGCTGTCGCTCGGTCTCCTGATCGCGACTGTTGGAATGATTGCCATCGTCGCGCTGCCCGCGTTCAAGAAGACGCGGGAGGAGGCGTTCCAGGAGGCTTGACGGGCCATTTCGTCATTCCCGCGAAGGCGGGAATGACGTCCGGGAATCAGCCGAGCAGGCCGCCGATCAGGTCGACCACCAGGGCGGTCTGCGGCGACAGCAGCGCGATGTCGTTGCCGACGCGCACGTAACGGTAGCCGTACGGCACCGGCGGCAGTTGCACCAGCACCGGTTGCGGCACGGTGTAGTAGGTCACGCCGGCCGGGACCGGCTGGCCGAGCGCGAGCCGCTTCGCGTGGCCGGGCGGCAGGCAGCCGTTGTGCTTCTTCGCGAGTCCCGGCGGGCAGGACTTGCCGACCGGGTAGTTCGTCACGTAGTAGTTGCGCACGACGGTGCGGTGCCGGTCGTTGAAGAAAGTGCCGACTCGGATGTCCTGGCGCCGGCGGTCGTCGCGGCGCGCGGCCGGCGCGGCGTGCGCATGCGCCCGGCGATCGTCCTTCCAGGCGCGCTCGGCTTGCTTGTCGGCACGCTTCTGCGCCTTCTCGAACTGCTTCCGCGCATGCTTCTCGGCCTTGTCGGCATGCTTCTGCGCGTGTTTCTCGGCCTTGTCGTGGCCGTGGCCATTTCCATGGCCATGGCCGCCCTTCTCCGCGAAGGCCGGCGACATGGACAGCGAGGCGGCGAGGGCCAGGCCCGCAAAGGTGAGCAGTTTCGAATCGGTCATGGTCTTTCCCCTGTTCAACGTGTGACAGCTGATCGACGCAGACTTTGAACTTCAGGCTGACTCCCGCCTGTAGGACGCACACGCAAGTCGCCGCACGGCGCGTCATACGCAGGCTCGGCCGTGAAGGCCTTCACGGAACCGGAGACGGGATCAGGCCGCTGCCAGGACGGAACCGGCGGCTTCCTTCGAGAGTTCGAGACGTTCGGGCGAAACGTACTGCTGGCGGAAAGCCTCGAAGGGCACGTTGTCCACGGCCTCGATCGCCGCCTGTTCCTCGATCGACTGCTTCGCCGCCGCTTCGAGACGCGTCTGCACGGCCGCCGGGTACGGCAGCTTCAGCAAGGTCGCCTTGGACCGCTGCGATTGATCGAGCACGAAGGACGTGAAGCCGTTTTCGTGGTCCTTCGCCATGGCCGCGAGCACACGCGCCGAGGGCAGCATGTCGGGGTCGGAAAGCAGCGCCTCCGCCGCGCGCACCGCGTCCGAGTAATCGGTGGTCGCATGCGCGGCGTCGAGCTGCGCCGCGATGGGCTTGCAGGCCGCGACGATCTCCGCGCCCCAGTCCGTCAGGCCGACTTCGCCGCCGTCGCGCTCGAGCAGGAGGCCCGGCTGACGGCCGTAAGCGGCGGTCTTGTGCTGGTTGCGGCCGAGCGCCGCGATCTCCGCCGGCGTGTCGGGCGGGCTGTCGGCCTGCAGGCAATGCAGCAGGAACACGTCGAGGAAGCGGATCGTCTGCGCCTTGATGCCGATGGGCACGAAGGGGTCGAGGTCCATCAGCCGCACCTCGACGTACTCGACGCCGCGCTCGCGCAGCGCATGCAGCGGACGCTCGCCGGGGCGGATGACGCGCTTGGGCCGGATGGTGCCGTAGAACTCGTTCTCGATCTGCAGCAGCGTCGTGGAAAGCTGGTTGTATTCGCCGCCCGGGTTCACGATGCCCACGGCCTCGTAGGCCGCATACGGCCGCGTGAGGGCGTCGTGCAGCGAGGCGGCATAGCCGTCGAGGCTGTTGTAGCTCACGGCCAGGCTCGCCTGCGCCTCGCTCTGGTAGCCGAGGCGGCCCATGCGCAGCGACGTGCCGTAGGGCATGTAGACGGTCTGCGACGTGAGCGATTCGAGTTCGTGGCGGCGGCCGGTGACGAAGCTCGAACACGCCGCGGGCGACGCACCGAACAGATAGAGCAGCAGGAAGGCGTGCCGGCGGAAGTTGCGGATCAGCGCGAAGTACTGAGCGTCGCTCACGCCCGGCAGCGACCAGTTGTAGTGGATGCCGCTGATGGTCTGCATGCGCCGCCCGTAGCGGTGCGCGAGGCCCATGCGATAGACGCTCTTGGCGCGCCCGACGTTGGACGAACCGTAGCGGCCGATGGGAATGTTCTCGTCGGCCGGCAGGTTGCACGGCATGCTGCTCACCCACATCAGCTCGTCGCCGAGCGCGCGATAGGTGAACTGGTGGATCTGCGTGAGCTCCTCGAGGCACTGCTCCACGCTGGCATGCACGCCGGTGATCAGCTCGAGCTGCGCTTCGCTGTAGTCGGTGGTGATGTTCGGGTGCGCGAGCGCGGAGCCGATCGCGGCCGGATGCGGCGTCATGGCGAGCAACGCGCCGCTCGTGGCGCGCAGGCTCTCCTTCTCGATGCCGCGGCGAATGCCCTTGAGCCGCTCGGGCGGAAGCATTGCCGGGGGCTGCGTTAGTTTGCTCATGAACCTGTCGTCTCTTCTCTCGGCGGGAAGTTAGCACCTTTGGGCAATCCGTGCTTGCGCAAGGCCGGGCATTTTCCGCTAGACGGCGCCCCCTAGACCTTTAGGTCGCGCGCCCTATGCGGCATGCGGAGAATCCGACCGATTCAACGCAACGGAGGTTTCGATCATGTACGCAAGGCAATTCTCCACCGTGGCCGAGCAGGCCATCGACGGCTTCGACAGCACCGCTCGCACCGCCATCGGCGCATGGCGCGAAGGCGGCGAGAGGTTCGGCGCCTTCGCCCGGGAACGCTGGGATGCCGCGCTGCAGCAATCGAGCGGGCATCTCGCCGCGGAGACGAAGCGCAACGCCAACCATGCGCGCGACGTCTTCGGCGACCTTTACACGCGCGGCGTCGCGCTCACGGCCGGCGGCGCCGAAGCGGCGGTGGACACCGTGGTGAACGCTGCGCGCGGCGCGCTCGAACGCGCGGCCGCCTGGCGGCAGTCCCGGGCCTGAGTACACTCGCCTCACGACGACGAGGAGACCCGCATGGCCATCACGGTGCCGATCGACCTGGGCTACGAATTCGAGGTGAAGGCGAAGTACGACGACGTCTTCGGCGTCCTCTCGGACGTCCCCGCCTCCGTGGCCCATTTCCCCAAGGTGGACAAGCTCACCGACCTCGGCGGCGGCGTCTACAAATGGGAGATGCAGAAGGTCGGCACGCCGCAGGTCAACATCCAGACCGTCTACGCGAGCAAGTACGCGAGCGACAAGGCCAAGGGCACCGTGAAGTGGACGCCGGTCAAGGACGTCGGCAACGCGCAGGTCGGCGGCAGCTGGAAGATCGCCGACAACAAGGGCAAGTCGACGAAGATCCTGCTGAAAATTCAGGGCACGGTCGACGTGCCGCTGCCCGGCCTCATGAAGATGATCGTCGAGCCGGTGGTCGCCGGCGAGTTCGAGAAGCTCGTGGACAAGTACATCGCGAACCTCGTGAAGAAGTTCGGCGGCGAGGTCTGATCCTCGCGCGCCTCGCGCGCCGCGCGCGCCTCGTGCCGCCGCCCGTCAGGCCAGCACGCGCAGCAGCCACTCGTTGAGGTCGTGGACCTCCTGCGGCGACACCGAATGCCCCATCGGGTACTCGTGCCATTGCACCTCGTAGCCGAGCGACTGCAGCTGGTCGCGCGAACGCTCCGCGCGTTCGAGGTCGATCATCTCGTCGACCGAACCGTGCGCCAGGAAGATCGGCAGCGCCTTGTTCGCCTCGCTGCGTTCGGCCGCCAGGCTCTCGCCCAGCGGCAGATACCCCGACAGGCCCGCGATGCCCGCGAGCCTCTCCTCGTACCGAAGCCCCGACAGCAGCGACATCGCGCAGCCCTGCGAGAAGCCGCTGAGCACGATGCGCGACGCGGGAATGCCGCCCGCGACCTGCTGGTCGATCAGCGCATGCACCGCCGCCATCGAAGAGCGCAGCCCTTTTTCATCCTGGACGCCCTGCGACTCGGTGCCGAGAATGTCGTACCACGCCCGCATGCGGTAGCCGCCGTTGATCGTCACCGGGATCACCGGCGCGTGCGGGAAGATGAAGCGGATGGGCCCCTTCACCGCCTCCAGGTCCAGCTGCTCGGCGATCGGCACGAAGTCGTTGCCGTCGGCGCCGAGGCCGTGCAGGATGATGATGCAGTTCGTCGGATTCGGCGCTGTTTCCGCGACGATGCCTTGAAGCTCGGCCATGCTTGAATTCTCCTTGGATTGCGTCCGAGCATAAACCCGGCACGCCAGCCGAGTCCGACAGCCCGACGCTGGCTTGCCTGCTTGCGCCCCGCACGTGCCGGGTCAGACTGGGATCAAAGAGAAAGGAATCATTCCAATGCATGTACAGGTCAATACCAGCAACGGCATCGACAACACCGAAACGCTCGAGAAATGGGCGACGGACTATCTCAACGATCACTTCGCGCGGTTCAGCCAGGACATCACCGCGATCGAAGTGCATCTCACCGACGAGAACCACGGAACCAAGGGCGGCGCCGACGACAAGCGCTGCATGCTCGAGGCGCGCCTGACCGGCCATGCGCCTGTCGCGGTGACGCACCATGCCGCCAACCAGGACCTCGCATTCCGCGGCGCGGCCACGAAACTGTCCAATGCCCTGGAGCATGCCTTCGGCAAGCAGGACCGCGCGGGCGACCACCGCGCCCGCGAGACGATCCGCCGCGAAACCACGGCGATGTGATCCGGCTGCGCTCTACCCCCTGGCCGTTCCGTTCGCGGATGAGGCGGCCAGGACGCGCGCGACTCGGGCGACGAAGCCGGTCGCGTGCGGACCGTCGAGCCAGCGCACGACGATCACCGCGTCGTGCTCCGGATCGACCCATGTGTAGTGCCCCCCCGCGCCCGTCATGAAATAGCTCGAGCGCGAGGCATCCGGGAACATCGCGCCATCCACGTTGAGCCAGAGCAGCGAGCCGTAGAAGGGCGCGACGGGCGATTGCTTTCGCATGCGCTCGACCCAGCCCGGCGGCAGAAGGGGCCGGCCCTCGTGCATGCCGCCGTCGAGCATGAGCTGGCCGATGCGCGCCTGGTCGCGCGCGGAAATCGACACGCCGCCGCCCCAGTGGGAGCCGCCCGGCACCGACTGGATGCGCTGCCCGCCGATGTCGACCCAGGCGTCGTCGTAGCCGACCCATTGCCAGCCGCTGCCCGCGGCGCCGCCGCCGAGCGGATGCAGGATCGCCTCCTCGAACACCTGCTGCAAGGGCCGGCCGAAAAGATGCAGCAGCGCGAGCGACAACTGGTTGATCCGCACGTCGTTGTATTCCCAGTACGTGCCCGGCGCGTGCAGTTCGCGCCGCTCGCCCTTCTTCCCCGTCGGCGGCTTGGGATCGTGCGGCACGCGGCGGTGATGTTCCACCTGCTCGGGCATGCCGAGGCAGTCGCCCTGCCACTCGCTCGTCTGCTGCAGCAGGTGCGTCCACGTCACCGCGCTGTTGTGCGCGTCGTCGAAGCCGATGCCCGGCAGGCGCGCGGCGACCGGCGCGTCCACGTCGGGCAGCAGGCCGCGCATGTGCGCCACGCCGGCCAGCAGCGCGAGATAGGTCTTCGCGACGCTGAAGGTGAGGTCCGCGCGGTCCGGCTCGCCCCAGGCCGCGACCTCGCGCCCGTGCCGCCGGATCACGCCGGAGACACCGCCGCGCGCATGCACCGGCCCGCGCAGGCGGTTGTACGGCGGCGGATCGTCGTGATGCACGCCCCAGCGCGCAGGCTCCGCGGCCGGATCGCGCGGCCAGCCCACTTCATGCGCCTGGGCGTAGGCGATGGCTTCGTTGTATTCGAACATGTCGCCAGCATAACGGCCCCCACGGCCGGGCTCTGCTAGTCTCGACGAATGAAATCCGATGCCGAACTCCAACACCCGGCGCCGCTGCCCTCCGCCACCGTCGTGCTGTTGCGCGACGGCCGCGAGGGCCTCGAGATCTTCCTGCTGGAGCGGCACGGCCAGTCCGACGTCCTGGGCGGCGCCTACGTGTTCCCCGGCGGCAAGGTCGACCGCAAGGACCCCGAACTGACCGGCCGGCTCGACGTCGATGCGGCCACGCTGCACAAGACCCTGGGCGAGCCGGAGATGGACGAGCGCACGGCGGCGGCGGTCTTCGTGGCGGCCATTCGCGAGGTCTTCGAAGAGACGGGCGTGCTGTTTGCCGACGATGTCGGCCCCGATCGGGCCAACGCCGCGTGGAAGTCGCTGCGTGAAGGCCGCGGCTTCGACGAAGTGACCGCCGGCCTGCGGCTCCAAGTCGGCGGACTCGTGCCTTGGTCGCGCTGGGTCACGCCGATCATCGCGGGCGTGGTTCGCAAGCGTTTCGATGCGCGCTTCTTCATCGCGCGCGTGCCGGGGGACCAGGTGGCGCACCACGACGACCACGAGGCCGTGGCGAGCCTCTGGCGCACGCCGCGCGCGGCCCTGCAGGAGTACTGGGACAACCGCATCGCGCTCGCGCCGCCGCAGATCATGACGCTGGCCGCGCTGTCGCGGCATGCGGATGCCGAAAGCGCGATGGCCTTCGCGCGCACGCGCCCGCCGCCGCGCATCGCGCCGGTGACGTGGTTCGAGCCGAACGGCGACCGCGTCGCCTGCTACCCCGGCGACGAAGGCCATCCCGAGCGCGAGCGGGCGATGCCGGGGCCCACGCGGCTCTATACGCGCAACAACCGCTTCGAGCCCGAGGGCGGCTTCGACGCGCTGTTCGGCTGAGCCTCGGCGCCCAGCGGGCGCATCCCGGCCTCACAACGCGCCCTGAACCCCGCCTACACGCGGTCGGGCACCGCCCCTGCGCGCGCGCCACGCGGAGCCGGCCATAGTCGATCTCAAGCCGGCCGGGCCCGCGCTACAACGACAGGTATCGAGCTTTCCGCCTCCGCAAGCGAAAAGCACAGAACATTGTCCAGCGGGCCCCGGCTGCTTGCCGCGGATGCACCTCTTCCCCCGGCACCGAGATCGCCTCCATGAACCCGATGATCATGCGCTTCCTGGTCCTCGCCGCGATGGCGCTGGCCACCTTTTCGATGCAGTCGCGCGCACGCGCCGAAGGCATCTCCGACACCGACATGCTGAAGGTGCAGACCGTGATCGCCGCGCAGCTCGCAGCGCTCACGGCCGACGACGCCGACCGCGCTTTCGAGACGGCGACGCCCGAGGTGCGGCAGGACGTGGGGAGCGCGGAGCGCTTCCTGCAGCTCGTGCGCAGCACCTACCCCATGGTGTACCGGCACAGCGCGGCGAACTTCCTCAAGCCCGAGGTCGAGCGCGGTCAGGTCATGCAGCTCGTGCAGCTGAGAGACGCCAACGAGAAGACCTGGCTGGTGCTCTTCGCGCTCGAACGCCAGGCCGACGACACCTGGCGCATCGGCAGCTGCCTGGTGGCCGAGACGCGGCAGCAGGACGTCTGACGCGCGTTTGCAGATTCATCCAATGAAAAGGCCGGGTCGAACCCGGCCTTTTCGCTCCCTGATGCGGCACCTGCGTGACAGCAACTTCTGTTGCTTCAAAGAATAGGCAGGTGCCAACGCGTGGCGCGTCGGCCGGCGCTGTCGGCGCGTGTCGGTCCTGCTCCTACGTCTCACAACTCGCGAAACAGACCTTGGGACGACATCCGTTCGGGCATCACGTAGACCACGCCCGGTCCCCGGCCGAGCACGCGCTGCACGACTTTCTCGTAGAACGCGACGGGCACCACCACGCAGCCGGCCGACACGCGCTTGTCGTACACGCCCGGCGTGGCGAGGCGGTCGACGCGCATCTTGAAGGAACTGCCGGGCCGCACGCGATGAATCGCGAAGGCGCTCTCGTAGTCGACCCACACGACGTGCTCGCCGGTGTGGTTGCGCCCGGGCCCGGACACGAAGCGGCCCGCGGGCGTGGTCATGTCGTCCTCGCGCACTTCGCCGCGCTCGGTGCGCAGGCCCACGCCGGGCACGATGTGGTCGCCCGGCGCGGCGCCGAGCAGGACCGGGGTGGACGCGACGAGCCTGCCCCGGCGGTCGAACACGTGCATGCGGGCGCGTCGCTTGTCGACGATGGCGAAGGGTTTGCCGGCGTGGTCTCGCCCGCGCAGGATCCGCTGGGAGAGCTCTTCCGCCTGAAGCGAAAGCGCTGGCGCGCCCGCCACTGCCGAGCCACCCGCCACGGCCAGCAGCACGCCAAGCACGGCGGCGTGCGCCGTGTTCGCCCACGATCGCATCGCAGAGCCCCCCTCCGTTTTAGGAAGGGCTCATCCTAGCAAGCGCGGCCGTCGGGCAACAAGAGGTGAATTTGTAAAACCGCGCGGCCGGCGCACGCGGTGCATGTCAGATGCGCTCGGGCCTCGCGACGTCCTGGCGCGGTGCGCGCACCGCCTGCACGTCGACTTTGGCGCTCACCTGCTTCAACTTCTCCGCATGGCGGGCCTGCAGCAGCGGCGAGGTCACGTCCCAGGCGCCGAATACGTCCTCGGGCGTGCGCACCTCAGGAAGCACGTAGACCACCGCACCGGACTCGCGGACGTTCGGACTCAGCACCCCTTCGTAGAACTTCACGGGCAGGTTGATGCAGCCGAATGAAATGCGGTTGTCCGCATGCGTGGCGGAGGCCAGGCGCTCGAGCCGGCGCTCGGCCTTGTTCGTCGGCCGCACGCGATGCATGGACACGGCCGCGTCGTAGTCGACCCACACGATGTCTTCGCCGCTGAGGTTCTTGCCCGGCTGCGCGATGAAGCGGCCGGCCGGCGTGGTCTTCTCGTCGGGCTTCACCTGCTCCAGCGGCTTCTCGCCGATGCCGGGAACCGTATGGTCGCCGACCGCCGAGCCCAGCAGGGCGGGCGTCTCGCCGATCAGCCGGCCCTCGGGGCCGAAGACGTAGACGCGCGCGAACTTCTTGTCGATGACGACGATGGAGCGCGCGCCGTTGTCGCGCGTGTACACGGCCCAGTTCGCGACGAGCGTCGCATCCTTCGACGGCTTCGCATCGCGGAAATCGGCAAGACGCAGGGGGCGAGGATCGGGTGCGGGCGCGGCAGGCGCGGCCGCTTCCGGTACGGCCAGAGGCGGCGCCGTGACAACCGGGGGTTGCGCCTTCGACACGACGGCCGGCGGCGGCGCATGGCGCTTGGCCTGGATCACCCATGTCGCGGGCACGACGACGGCGAGCAAGGCCACGCCGATCAGCGCGCCGTTGCGCAGGGCGATCCAGAACTCCGAATTGCCGGAAGGCGTTTCGCCGGGACGGGACGTGTCCTTCATGTTCTCGCTCGCGTTTGCGGGCCGCCTCAGTGCGGGTCGCCGCCCGAGACTTCCTGGTTCCAGGCCTCGATCTGCAGCATGGGCACGGCGCATTCGAAGCCGAAGGCGTAATCGCCGTCCATGTCGGCCGGACGCGGCGCCTCGACGAAGGCGATGGGGGTGGGGATGGCCGTCGTGGGCTGGATGTCCATGATGGAAGGCTCCGCTGTGTGGAGCTTCCATTGTTCGGTCAGGGGGCCGGACGGTTCATCCGGCGAGGGCGCATTCGCGCGTAGGAGACGAACTACGCCTCGGCTTTGGTTCTCGCGAAGACGCGCTTGCCGAGCGTCACGCCCGCCAGCACGAGGCCGCCCGCCACGATGCCGACAATGGCGTCCGCGATCATGGACACGAGCCAGCTCATTTTGCCGAACCCGTGCGACAGCGACTCCACCGCGTGGTGCAGCGGGGGGATGCCGTGCTCGAGAATGCCGCCGCCCACGAGGAACATGGCGGCGGTGCCGGCGACCGAGAGCGTCTTCATCAGCCAGGGCGCGGCGACGAGGATGCCGCGGCCGATGGCCTGCGCCGCCGCGGTGGCGCGCTTCGTGAGGTACAGGCCGAGGTCATCCAGCTTCACGATTCCGGCCACCAGTCCATAGACGCCGATGGTCATGATGAGGGAAATGCCGACCAGCACCGCGAGCTGGGTCGTGAAAGGTTGCTGCGCCACCGTGCCCAGCGAGATCACGATGATCTCGGCCGAGAGAATGAAATCGGTGCGGATGGCACCCTTGATCTTTTCCTTCTCGACGGCGACCACGTCGACCTGCGGGTCCGACGTGGCGCGCACCAGCGCTTCGTGATGCGCCTCGTCCTCCTGCTTGCTATGGAGGAAGCGGTGCGCGAGCTTCTCGAAGCCCTCGTAGCAAAGGAAGGCGCCTCCGATCATGAGCAGCGGCGTCACCGCCCACGGCGCCACGGCGCTGATCGCGAGCGCGGCCGGCACGAGGATCGCCTTGTTGACCATCGAACCCTTGGCGACGGCCCAGACGACGGGCAGCTCACGGTCGGCGCTGACGCCGCTCACCTGCTGCGCATTGAGCGCGAGGTCGTCGCCCAGGACGCCGGCCGTCTTCTTGGCGGCGACCTTGGTCATCACCGAAACATCGTCGAGCAGGGTCGCGATGTCGTCGAGCAGGAGAAGCAGGCTGGCCATCAGCCGATCATGGCACAGCCGTGCGCATCGCGGGGGTCAGCCGCCGGCCGATCCGCCCGCTCCCGCGAGGGCGCGACGCGCGCTTCGCGGCCTTCCAGGCGCTCAATGGTTTCCCGTGCGGTACGGGCTTCGAGGCACGTACTTGTGCTCCCCGTCCGGAATGGGCTCCGCGCTCGGGTCGGGCCGCTTGCGCGTGGCGTTGGTTCCTTCGTCGCGGCCCGTCGGCGTGCGGGCGGCGCCGTCCTGCGCCCGGGGCGCTCGGTTGCGTCGATTGAGGTTCATGCCGCCAAGGTAGCGCAGGGCGCTTCGTGCGTGTGTAGGCACCGGCCGGTGGTTCGCGCAAAACTTGAAACGGGCTGTGTTGCGCGGCGTGGCATAGTCGCCGCATGCTCCGTTTCCTCCTCGCGCTCGCGCTTTCGGCCGCGGCGCTTTCCTCGGGGGCCGCGCCCGCGTTCGAAGACTCGATGGCGCAGCGCACCCGGGCCTGCACGATCTGCCACGGCAAGGAAGGCCGCGCCGGCCCCGACGGCTACTACCCGCGCATCGCCGGCAAGCCGGCCGGCTACCTGTACAACCAGCTGCTCAACTTCCGCGACGGCCGCCGGCATTACGCGTTGATGACGCGGCTGCTCGATCCGCTGTCCGACGCCTACCTGCTGGAGATCGCGAATCACTTCGCGGGTCTCGACCTGCCCTATGCGCAGCCGCCGCGCAGCGCGCTCGCGAACGCGGCGCTCGAGCGCGGGCAGGCGCTGGCGATGCAGGGCGACGCGCTGCGCGGGCTGCCCGCGTGCGCAAGCTGCCACGGCGCCGCGCTCACGGGCGTGCTGCCGAACACGCCCGGGCTGCTCGGCCTGCCGCGCGACTACCTGAGCGCGCAGATGGGCGCCTGGCGCTCCGGCCAGCGGCGCGCGCATGCGCCGGACTGCATGGCCGACATCGCGCGCCGCCTGGGCGCCGACGACATGCAGGCGGTGATCGGCTGGATCGCATCGCAGCCGGTGCCGGCCGCTGCGAAGCCGGTGGCGGCACTCGCGAAACCCGCGCCGGTCGCCTGCGGCAGCGCCGCACTGCCGGCGGGGAGGCAGGCGCCATGAGGAAGGTTCTTGCAGGCGTCGTCCTGGTCGTCGCGCTGCTCGCGGCGGCGGTGTGGGCGCTCGGCGTGAGAACGCCGGGCGACGACGCGGAGTCGGCAGCCGCTTCGCCTTCCGCGGCGGATGCGAAGCGCGGCGAGTACCTCGCGCGCGCCGGCAACTGCATGACCTGCCACACCGAGCGCGGCGGCGCGGCGTACGCGGGCGGCCGTGCGATCCACACGCCCTTCGGCACCGTGTTCGCGAGTAACCTCACGCCGGACCGCGAGACCGGGCTCGGCGAATGGACACCCGCCGACTTCTGGCGGGCGCTGCACCACGGCAAGTCGCGCGACGGCCGCCTGCTCTCGCCCGCGTTCCCGTACAACTACTACACCGAAGTGACGCGCGCGGACGCCGACGCGCTCTACGCCTACCTGCGCACCCTGCCCCCGGTCAAGCGCGCCAACCGCGCGCACGAGCTGCGCTGGCCGTACAGCTCACAGGCCGCGCTGGCGGTGTGGCGAGCGATGTATTTCCGTCCGGGCGTGTACGAGCGCGTTGCCGCGAAGGACGATACGTGGAACCGCGGCGCGTACCTCGTTCGCGGGCTCGGCCACTGCGGCGCCTGCCACACCGCGCGCAACGTACTGGGCGCGAGCGCCGACCTGATGGACTTCTCCGGCGGCCTGATCCCGATGCAGAACTGGTATGCGCCTTCGCTCGCCTCGCCCACCGAAGCGGGCGTGGCGGACTGGCCCGTGGCCGACATCGCGCAATTGCTGCGCGACGGCGCCTCGCCGCGCGGCACGGTGCTGGGCCCGATGGCCGAGGTCGTGCTGAACAGCACGCAGCACCTGTCGGCCGGCGATCTCGAGGCGATGGCCGTGTTCCTGAAGTCGCTGCCCGTCGCGGCGACGCAGGCCGCACCGAGCGAAGTTCCGCGGGCCGCCGAGCCCGTCGCCCGGCGCGGCGAGAAGCTCTATGGCGATCACTGCGCGAGCTGCCACGGCGACCGGGGCGAAGGCGTGCGCGATGCGTATCCCGCGCTCGCCGGCAACCGCGCCGTCACGCTGCCGGCGACGGCCAACCTGGTGCAGATCGTCATGTTCGGCGGCTATCCGCCGTCGACGCAGGGCAATCCGCGCCCTCATGGCATGCCCCCGTTCGCGATGCTGCTGAACGACGCGGATGCCGCGGCGTTGCTGACCTACATCCGCGGCGCCTGGGGCAACAAGGCGATGCCGGTGAGCGAGCTCGAGGTCGTGAAGCAGCGCGGCAGCACCCAGTAGGGGGCCGCGCGCGTTCTCGCGAGGCGGCTCACTTCGCGAAGGGATTCGCGAACACGAACATCATCGCGACGCCGACGCCGATGAGGAAGTTGGCGTCGATGAGGCCGGCGAGCAGGAACATCTTCGTCTGCAGCGGCTCCATCATCTCGGGCTGCCGCACGGCGCCGTCGATGAAGCGGCCGCCCATCGTGCCGATGCCGAGGCACGCGCCGATGGCGCCGAGGCCGATGATCAAGCCGCACGCGAGGGCGATGAGGCCGGTGTCTGTCATGGGAAGCTCCTTTCGTTGTGGTCCGTCCCCATGATGCGGACGCCGCCACGCCGCGGCAATTACCCGGCAGGTCATGCCGCGGCGGGTACGTTCAAGGCGCGCCCGGAGGCGCTCAGAGCCGCTCGATGGCTTGCGACGCGACGGCCGCCAGCTGCTCCGGGGTCACGAGTTCCGGCGCGATTTCCGCGAGCGGCACCAGCACGAAGGCGCGCTGGAACATGCGCGGATGCGGCACGGCGAGCGCGTCGCTGGCGATGTGCTCCTCGCCGTAGAGCAGCAGGTCGAGATCGAGCGTGCGCGGCGCGTTGCGGTAGGGCCGCTCGCGACCCGCCGCCGATTCGATCTGCTGCAGGTGCCGCAGGAGTTCGAACGGCGTGAGCGCGGTGTGCAGTTGCGCGACCGCGTTGAGGTAGTCGGGCCCGGTCGCGTCGACGGGCGCCGTGCGGTAGAGGGATGACGATTGCAGCAGGTCGGTGTCGGGAAGCGAGGCGAGCGCGACCAGCGCATCGCGCATCGCGGACTGCGCGTCGCCGAGGTTGGCGCCGAGTGAGACGTAGGCGACCGTCATGTCAGGCCGTAGCGCACCCGCCCTCACCCCGAAAGGCACTGTTCATTCGGCGGGAGGGGCGGCGGAGCCATCGCCCGCCGGCTTGCGGCGGCGGCGGCGGCGCTTGCGCGGTGCGTCGCCCGTGGGCTCGCCGGCATCCCCGCCTTCGCCCGACGACGGCGTGCGCGAAGACCGCGACGCCGGCGGCGAATCCTCGCTCCGCTCCGGCGACCCGGCCTGCTCCCCCTGCGCCGCGCGCGGCGTGCTCGGCGCGGGCCGCACCGTGCGCACGCGGCGCTGGTGCTTCTGCTGCTCGTCGCGCAACTGCGCCACCAGGTCCTCGCGCACCGCGTCGCTCGCGATGCTGAACTCCTGCCACCAGTCCGCGAGCACCACGTCGACCTCGCCCGCATCGGCGCGCAGGCGCATGAAGTCGAAGGCGGCGCGAAAGCGCGGCTGCTCCACCAGCGAGAACGGCGTGTTGCCGGTGCGCTTCTCGAAGCGCGGCTGCATCATCCAGATCTCGCGCATGTCCGCGCCGAGCTTGCCGCGGCCCGACACGTCGCCGATGCGCGCGTCGAACACGTTGTCGATCGCATCCTGCAGCGCCGGAAACGGATGCTGCTTGTCGGCGAGCCTGCGCGCCCAGCCCTCGCGCACGTCGGGCCACAGCACGCAGGCGAGCAGGAAGCTCGGCGCGACCGGCTTGCCTTCGCCGCAGCGGCGGTCGGTGTCCAGCAGCGCGGCCTTGATCAGCGGCTCGTCCGCGCGCTCGACGACCACGTCGAGCAGCGGATAGATGCCGTGCAGGTCGAGCGCACGCAACTGTTCGATGCTCGCGATCGCATGCCCGGTCTGCAGCAGCTTGAGCATTTCGTCGAACAGGCGGCTCTGCGGCACGTCGGCCAGCAGCTTGAGGCTCGAGCGCAGCGGCGCGGCGGTCTTGGGCTCCAGCTTGAAGCCGAGCGCGGCCAGCTTGGCGACGAAGCGCACGGCGCGCACGATGCGCACCGGGTCTTCGCGAAAGCGCGCGGCCGGGTCGCCGATCATGCGGATCACCCGCTTCTTGGCGTCCTTGATGCCGCCGTGATAGTCCACGACGATGCGGCGCTCGGGGTCGTAGTACAGCCCGTTGATCGTGAAGTCGCGCCGTGCGGCGTCTTCCTCCTGCGGGCCCCAGACGTTGTCGCGCAGCACGCGGCCGGACGCATCGACCGCATGCGTCATGCCCGCGAGCTCGCTCTTGCTCGTGCGCTCATTGCCGGAGACGGCCTCGGCCTGGGCGCTGTCGAGGTAGGCCCGGAAGGTCGAGACCTCGATCACCTCGTGCTCGCGCCCGCGCCCGTAGACCACGTGGACGATGCGGAAGCGCCGGCCGATGATGAAGGCGCGCCGGAAGCGGCTCTTCACCTCCTCGGGCGTGGCGTTGGTCGCGACGTCGAAGTCCTTGGGCCGCAGGCCGAGCAGGAGGTCGCGCACCGCGCCGCCCACGATGTAGGCCTCGAAGCCCGCTTCCTTGAGGGTATGCACGACGTTGAGCGCGCGCTCGTCGACGAGCGACGGATCGATGCCGTGCTCGTCGGGCCCGACTTCCTGCCGTTTGCCGAATTTCGGCTTCGGCCCGGTGCCGAGCAGCTTGTCGATGAATTTCTTGATCATTCTGTCTCGCTGAACAGGTCGAGTATGCGCCAGCCCCGCTCCGCCGCGAGGGCGCGCAGGCGGGGGTCGGGATTGGTGGCGACCGGATGGTCGGCGCGCTCGAGCAGGGGGATGTCGTTGGTGGAGTCGGAATAGAAGGTCGTCTCGACGTCGCTCCAGTCGAGGCCGCGCGCCGCCAGCCAGTGGCCGACGCGGACCACCTTGCCCTCGCGCATGGACGGCGTGCCCGAGATCTCGCCCGTGATCCAGCCCGAGGCATCGCGCTCGAGCTCGACGGCGATCAGCTCCTCCACGCCGAACGCCTGCGCGATGGGCCGCGTGACGAATTCGTTGGTGGCCGTGACGATCACGACGGTGTCGCCCGCCTCGCGGTGCGTGCGCAGCAGCGCGTGCGCTGTCTCGTGCATGGCGGGGCGGATCACCTCGCGCATGAAGCGCTCGTGCGCCTCGGCCGCCGCCTGCGGCCCGCGCAGGCGAACGGCCTCGGTCGCGAAGCGCACGTAATCGTGGACGTCGAGCGTGCCGGCCTGGTAGTGCGCGTAGAACGCGTCGTTGCGGCGCTTGAATTCGACCGGATCGGTCCAGCCGATGGCCTGCGTGAACTCGCCCCACTCGTAGTCGGAGTCGATCGGCAGCAGCGTGTGGTCGAGGTCGAACAGCGCCAGCCGCGTGCGTCGGGGGTGGGTCATTTCAGGCACTTTCCAGCATGGCCTTGACGAGGGGGATCGTGATCGCGCGCTGCGTCTGCAGCGCATACGCATCGAGATGGTCGAGCAGCTGCATGAGGCTGCCGAGATCGCGCGAGAAGCGGGTGAGGATGAAGTCCATCACCTCGTCGGACAGGAACACGCCGCGCGCATCGGCCGCCTGCCGCAGCACCGCGCGGCGCTCGGGCTCCGAAAGCGCCTGCAGCTGGAAGACGTGCCCCCAGCCGAGCCGCGTGCGCAGATCCTCGCGCAGCTTCAGGGCGGCCGGCGGCGACGCGCCCGCGGCCAGCACGCCGCGCTGCAGCGCCTGCGACTGCACGAACCAGCTGAAGGCCGCGTGCTGCTGCACGGCGGTGTAGAGCTGCACGTCGTCGAGCAGCACCACGGCCCAGCGCTCGTCGAAATCGGGTGGCTGCGCGATGCCGGGGTCGAGCCATCCGCAGCTCGCGCCCTGTTCGCGCAAGGCCTCCCGCACGGCCTCGAGCAGGTGCGTCTTGCCGCTGCCGCTCGCGCCCCAGAGGTAGGTGGGCACCGGCGAGCGCGTCGGGCTGCCGGCCCACAGCTGCAGGTGCCGCCATGCGGCCTCGTTCGGGCCGGCGAGATAGCCCGCGAGCGTCGGCGCGCGCGCCAGTCCGATGTCGAGCGCGAGCTGCTTCATCACGAGTGGTAGAGCTGGCTGCCGAAGTAGCCGGCGCGCGCGCGGCGGATCGCGACGAGCAGCACGGCGCTGGCGGGCAAGGCGACCAGCACGCCGACGAAGCCGAACAGCTGGCCGAAGGCGAGCAGCGCGAAGATGACCGCGAGCGGATGCAGTCCGATGCGCTCGCCGACGAACCTCGGTGTGATGACGAGACTCTCCAGGAGCTGGCCGCTGCCGTACACCGCGGCCACCATGACAAACGCCTTCGCGGAGGCGAACTCCAGCAGGCCGGCGAGCAGCGCCAGCACGAGGCCGATGCCGAAGCCGACGTAGGGCACGAACATGGCAAGCCCCGTGAACACGCCGATCGGCAGGGCGAGGTCGAGGCCGAAGAGTGCGAGGCCGATGCTGTAGTACATCGCCATCGTCAACATCACCAGCAACTGTCCGCGCAGGTACTGGCCGAGCACGCCGTCCGCTTCGCCCGTGAAGGCATCGAAGCCGGGCCGCATGCGCGGCGGCACGAGTTCGAGCACCTTGGACACCACGATCTTCCAGTCCAGCAGCAGGTAGAACAGCGCGACGGGAATCAGCACCACGTTGCCGATCAGCGTGAGCGCGACGCTGCCCCCGAGCTTGAGCGAGGACAGCAGCGAGGGAAAGGCGTCGTCCCAGTTCTGGTTGAGGTAGCTGGCCATGCGCGCCTTGAGCGTGGCGAGGTCGAACGTGACGTTGATGCCGAACTGCTCGAGCCAGGGGGAGACGGTCGCCTGCAGCCGGTCGAGCAGCGCCGGCATCTGCTCGCGGATCAGCGGAATCTCCTTCGCGAGGACCGGCACGATCAGCAGCACGACGCAGGCCAGCGCGAGGAGGAAGAGCAACTCGACGATGATCACGGCCGCCAGGCGAGGCATGCGGCCGCCCCACAGTTCGTCGAGCCGGTCGACGACCGGCGTCAGGGCATACGCGAAGACCGCCGCGACCACGAAGGGCGTGAGCACCGGCCCGAGCGCCCGCAGGGCGAGCAGCGCCACCAGCGCGAGCAGCACCCAGGCGGTCACGCGTTTCTGCGTCGGAGTGAACTGCATGTCTGGAACGGACCTAGGGGCGGACTCGGCGCCGGCCGGGGGCGCTTCGGGGACGCGTCCTCATCGAAGCTGAAGGTCTTCGTCGCCGAAGCGGATGTTCAGCGGCTCGATGAGAAGCTGCTTTGGCCCCGCCTCCACGCGCCCCGCGACGATCGCGTCGATGCCCTGCGCCTGCGCGACCTGCACCGTCCGGTCCGCTTCCTCCGGCTTGACGAACAGGGCGAAGCCCGCGCCCATGTTGAAGGTGCTGTACGCCTCGCGGTCGTCCTGCGCCGCATGCCGCTGGATGAACTGCAGTACCGGCGTGACCGGCGGCACCCGCTCGATGCGGTAGGTGTGCTGCGCCGGATGCCGCAGCAGCTTTCGCCAGCCGTGGCCGGTGATGTTGGCGCAGTAGCGCGGTGCGATGCCAGCCTTGTACAGCGCCTCGGTCACGGGCGAATACAGCAGCGTCGGCGCGAGCAGCGCCTCGCCGTACGGCGTGCCGTCGTCCAGCGGCGTCAGATACCCCTGCGGCAGCCGCTCGACGAGCTTGCGCGCGAGGCTCAGGCCATTGGCATGGATGCCGCTCGAGGCGAGCAGCACGATGGCGTCGCCCGGCGCGAGCGCGTCGCCCACCGAGAGCCGCTCCTTCGGGTTGACGAGGCCGGTGCAGGACGCCGCGAGGTCGATGCGTCCGCCCTCGACGATGCCGGCGAGCGCCGGGGTCTCGCCGCCGCCCCAGGCCACGCCGCAGGTATCGCAGGCGCGCTTCCAGCCTTCGACGAGCGCCTGCGCGCGCTGAGCGTCGCCGAACCAGTCGGAGCCGCCCGCCGCCCAGTAGGCCTGCACGATCAGCGGCGTCGCGCCGACGGTGATGAGGTCGTTGATCGCCATCGCGATCGTGTCCTGCGCGATCGCGTCGTACCAGGTCCTGCCCGTGAGCCTGTGCATCTCGTCGGCCACCAGCGACTTGGAGCCGAGGCATTCGACGATGGAGGCGAGGTAGAACGGCCCCACGTCCACGACGTAGGCCGATTCGCCCCGCGAGGCCTTGACCTCGGAAAATCCATGCGCGGCCAGGTGGACGGCGGTCGCGGCGGCGGCGCGCTGGGCCGCCACCTTCAGGGGATCGATCAGGTCGTAGTTGACGCCCGATTGTTCGTAGCTCAGGGTGCCGCTCGGGCCAGCTTTCGCGCTCATCCCCAAATTATCGCCGTTCGGGGGGATGGCCTCCCGGCTCGCCCCTGGCGCCGGGGTGGCTCTTTTGCTACAAAAATCCGAGCATGGCGCGCACATGGGATGGACATCGCAGTGCAATGGGTCCAGACTTGACGTCCCTTCCGCGTCCCGAAAGCACCCTTCCATGCCCGTGATCGCAGTCGTCAACCGCAAGGGCGGCAGCGGCAAGAGCACCTTTGCCGCCCATGTCGCGGCGTGGTGCGCGCGGCAGGGGCATGCCGTGATGCTGGGCGACGTGGACCGCCAGCAATCGAGCCGCGGCTGGCTGCGCCGCCGGCCGCCCGAGCTGCCCTCCATCGCGCCCTGGGCGCTCGACCAGAAGAACATGCTGCGGGTGCCGACGGGCATCAGCCACGTGGTGCTCGACACGCCCGGCGGCCTGCACGGCTTCGAGCTGGCCCGCATCGTCATGTTCGCGGATGCCATCGTCATGCCGGTGTGCGCGTCGGTGTTCGACCGCGAGTCGGCCGCGGCCTGCCATGCCGAACTCATGACGCTGCCGCGCGTGTCCAACGGCCGCTGCCGGCTGGCCACGGTCGGCATGCGGGTGGACGGCCGCACGAACGCGGCGGAAGTCATCCGGCAGTGGTCCGCCGGGCTGGACGTGCCCTTGCTCGGCGTCCTGCGAGAGACGCAGCTCTACGTGAGGAGCCTCGAGAAAGGGCTGACGATCTTCGACCTGCCCGCCTCCGTCGCCGCGACGGACCTGGCGCAATGGCAGCCGATCCTCGACTGGCTGCAGCCGCTTGTCAATCCGCCCGTGGCCGCGAACGATGCGCCGGCCTCGCGGCCGCCCGCGCGCATTCCGGGATCGCGGGCCCAGCCCCTCATGCCCAAGCAGGAGGCGCTCGTGCCCGGGGCGCGCCTGAACGTGCTGTCGGCGGCGAAACCGCTGTCGCCCGTGAAAGTGGCGCCCAGGGAGCCGTCGCTGGCGCGCCCGGCGACGCCGGGACAGACGGGGCAGATTCCGGGATTCCTGCGCCGCTGAGGGCGGGCCGCGCTCAGTGCCGCGCGCGGCGCAGCCCCGCCACGCGGTCGGCGATCGTGTCGATGTCGAGCGCGTCCTGCGCATGGACGAGGTAGGTCTCGAGGTCGTCCACCGCCTTCTCGTCGTGGCCCTGCTCCGCATGCGCGAGCCCGCGGTCGCGATACTCCGACCAGGCTTCGGGCAGCAGCACGAGCAGCCGGTTCTGCACGGCGATCAGCCGCTGCCAGTCCTCCTGGGCGCGGTGGATCTCCTTCAGGTTGCGCAGCATGCGCGCGATGATGTCGCGCGGCGGCGCGGCCTGCAGGTACAGGCCCAGGGGCACCTCGAACTCGTCGACCAGGCCGCTGCGGCGCTTGTACGGCTCGAGCCGCTCGGACAGCTCCTCGCGCGAGAGCGACTGGCCGGTGAACGGATCGATGACCACCTGACCCTTCGGCAGGTTAACCTTGACCATGAAGTGCCCGGGAAAGCACACGCCGCGCGCGTGCAGCCCGATGCCCTGTGCGATTTCCATCCAGAGCACGGCCAGCGAGATCTGGATGCCGCGCCGCGTGCGCAGCACCACGTTCAGGTGGCTGTTGTCCGGGTCGCAATAGTCGTTGACGTTGCCGCCGAAGCCGAGGTCGCGGAAGAAGAACTGGTTGAGCGTGCGCAGGCGCTGCAGCGGCGCGGCGTCGGCCGGAATGCGGCGCTTCAGCCGCGCGAGCAGCTGGTCGACGTCGCCCAGGACCTGCTGGATGTCGAGGTCCGGATACTCGTCCTGCGCGAGGCTCGCCGCCGTTTCGAGCAACGGGAAATGGTCGTCGCTTCGCACCAGCGACCGGAAGTACTCCAAAGGCGTCGGCGCGGCGAATTGCAACTGCATGCGTGTTTTTTAATGGACGGGCCAGATGCCGTCAAGCGCTGGCGCGTGAATGCCACGCATCAGCGCGTGACGAATTGCCTCAGCCGCAGCCCCGCCGCCGCGAGCGCGCCGAAATACAGCACGGCCGCGCCGCCGAGCACCGCCGCCAGGACGCCCGCGCGCAGCAGCTTCTCGGCGTTCCATGCCAGCCACGGAAACGCGCCATCGGCCCACATCAGGAACACGGCGAGCAGCGCGCACCCCGCGAACACCTGCAGCAGGAACAGTCCCCACCCCGGCGTCGGCCGGTAGGCGCCGCGACGCACGAGGCCCACGAGCAGCCACCCGGCGTTGAGCAGCGCCCCCAGGCTGATCGACAGCGCCAGGCCGGTGTGCGCCAGCCGGGGCACCAGCACGATGTTGAGCAGCTGCGTCATCACGAGCACCGCGATGGCGATGCGCACGGGCGTCTTCATGTCCTGGCTCGCGTAGTACCCGGGCGCGAGCACCTTGATGGCGACCAGGCCGACCAGGCCCGTGCCATAGGCGGCCAGCGCGGCGGCGACGCGCGCCACGTCGCTGTCCTTGAACGCGCCGTAGTGGAACAGGGTCGCCACCAGCGGCTTGGCGAACACCAGGAGCGCGACGGCCGAAGGGAGGGCGAGCAGGACCACGAGGCGCAGGCCCCAGTCGAGCATCGCGGAATAGCGCGCGGCGTCCAGCGCGGCCTTCGCCGCCGCAAGCTGCGGCATCAGCACCACGCCGAGCGCGACCCCGAGAAGCGCCGTCGGGAACTCCATCAGGCGGTCCGCATAGAAAAGCCAGGTGACGCTGCCCGGGGCGAGGTGGGAAGCGATCTGCGTATTGATGAGCAGGGAAATCTGCGCGACCCCCACGCCGAGCAGGGCCGGCGCCATGAGCGACAGCACCTCGCGCACGCCGACGTCGCGCCATGCTTCGCGGATCGCGCCGGGGCGAAATCCGATGCGCGGGAACATGCCGATCGTCCGCAAGGCCGGCAACTGCACGGCAAGCTGCAGCACGCCGCCGGCCATCACGCCCGCGGCCATGGCGTAGATCGGCTCGATGCCCATCGACTTGAACCACGGCGCGCCGAAAAATGCGGCGGCGATCATGCAGACGTTCAGCAACACGGGCGTCGCGGCAGGGACGGCGAAGCGCTTCCAGGTGTTCAGGATGCCGGCCGCGAGCGCCACGAGCGACATGAAGCCGATGTAGGGGAACATCCAGCGGGTCATGAGCACGGCCGCGTCGAATGCGCCGGCCTGCTGCCTGAGGCCGCTGGCCAGCGCCCACACGAGCAGGGGCGAAGCCACGACGCCGACGATGCAGGTGACCAGCAGTACCCAGAAGAGCACGGTGCCGACCGCATCGACCAGCCGCTTCGTCGCCGCGTCGCCGTCGCGTTCGCGCGCTTGCGCGAGCGACGGCACGAACGCCTGGCTGAAGGCGCCCTCGGCGAAGAGCCGCCGGAACAGATTGGGGATGCGGAAGGCGACGTTGAAGGCGTCGGTCAGCGCGCTGGCCCCGAACATTGCGGCCATGAGCAGGTCGCGCACGAGCCCCGTGACGCGGGACGCCAGGGTCAGCAGGGAGACGGTGGAGGCGGCTTTGAAAAGGCTCACCGGCGGCAGTTTAAGGCCTGCGCTAGAATGGAGGGCTTTGCTGCGCATCATCCTCAGACACCGAAGGAACCCATCATGGCATCTGGAAAGCCCAAGAAAAAGAACCCCCGCCTCGCGTCGGGCCGCAAGCGTGCGCGCCAGGACGTGAAGCTGAACGCCGCGAACACCTCGCTGCGTTCCAAGTACCGCACCGCCGTCAAGAACGTGGAAAAGGCCGTTGCCGCCGGCGACAAGGCCAAGGCCACGGAGCTCTTCGCCAAGGCGCAGTCGATCGTCGACACCGTGGCCGACAAGGGCATTTTCCACAAGAACAAGGCCGCTCGCGACAAGAGCCGCCTTTCGGCCCGGGTCAAGAGCCTGGCCGCCCCCGCAGCAGCCTGATCGACATCAGGCTTCGCCCGGAGTCCCCCGACTCCGCCGTTTGAATCGGGTGCGCTGCGCAGCAAAGTGAAAACCGCCTCCGGGCGGTTTTCTTATTTGTGCTTCTCCTCCGGCAACAGACACGCCTCCCCCACCTCCAGCTCGTTGTCCTTCGCGAAGTTCATGCAGAAGTCCCAGGCCATGGGCTCGAAATCGCGCAGCTCGCCATCGACGATCACGCACTTCACGCCATTGATGACGGTGGGAATGCACCAGGGGGAATAGCTGAGGTGGCTGCCCGGCCGGGCGCCGCCGGGGCGAAACGGGCTCATGACGCCCGCCAGCCGCTCGGCCCAGTCGCTCGGGCGGAACGCCTTGCCGTCCCGGGTGATGCCCTGGATGAAGACTTGCTTGGGGACGCGGGTGGCCATTGTGCGATGCACAAGTATTCTATCTTATATAAGACCTGCACCTGGAACGCGAGGCGCATCGCAGTCATGCGGAATTGTCAACCAAGCGCAGCAAGCGCTGTGCCTAAAATCGCGTCTCGACGGCTCACATCGCGTTGAGCCGTTTTCATTTGTCGCAGCAACGAGGAATCACGACATGGCGCATACCGCGGCTTCGCCCCACACCATGAACACCTATGGCCGCCTGCCCATCGCGCTGGAGCGCGGCGACGGCGTCTACGTGTGGGACACCGAGGGCAAGCGCTATCTCGACGCCCTGGCCGGCATCGCCGTCAATACGCTTGGCCACAACCACCCGAAGCTCGTGCCGGCGCTGCAGGAGCAGGTGTCCAAGATCATCCACAGCTGCAACTACTACCACGTGCCCAACCAGGAGAAGCTGGCGGCGAAGCTGGTGGAGCTGTCGGGCATGACGAACGTGTTCTTCGGTTCGACCGGACTCGAGGCCAACGAAGCGGCGATCAAGCTCGCGCGCAAGTTCGGGCACGACAAGGGCATCGAGCGGCCCGAGATCGTCGTCTACGAGAAGGCCTTCCACGGGCGCAGCATCGCCACGCTGTCGGCCACCGGCAACGACAAGGTGCAGAAGGGCTTCGGTCCGCTCGTCGAGGGCTTCATCCGCGTGCCGCTCAACGACATCGACGCGCTCAAGGCCGCGACGCAGGACAACCCGAACGTGGTGGCCGTGTTCTTCGAGACCATCCAGGGCGAAGGCGGCATCAACCCCATGCGCATCGACTACCTCCAGAAGGTGCGCGAGCTGTGCGACATGAAGGACTGGCTCCTCATGATCGACGAGGTGCAGTGCGGCATGGGCCGCACCGGCAAGTGGTTCGCGCACCAGTGGGCCGGCATCGTGCCCGACGTGATGCCGCTGGCCAAGGGCCTCGGCTCCGGCGTGCCCATCGCCGCCGTGGTCGCCGGGCCGCGCGCCGCGAACGTGTTCCAGCCGGGCAACCACGGCACGACATTCGGCGGCAATCCGCTCGCCATGCGGGCGGGCGTGGAGACGATCCGCATCATGGAAGAGGACGGCCTGGTCGACAACGCCTCGCGCGTCGGCGCGCATCTCAAGGGCGCGCTCGCGCGCGAGATCGGCGGCCTTCAGGGCGTGGTCGAGATTCGCGGCCAGGGCCTCATGCTCGGCGTGGAGCTGTCGAGGAACTGCAACGTGCTCACGCAACGCGCGGCCGACGCGGGCTTGCTCATCAGCGTCACCGCCGACAACGTGATCCGCCTGCTGCCGCCGCTCATCATGACCGAGGCGCAGGCCGACGAGGTGGTCGCCATCCTCGCGCCGCTCGTCAAGAACCTGCTGGCGGAGTGACCATGGGAGCGATCCGGCACTTCCTGCAGTTCGGCGACCTGAGCGCCGACGAGCACGAATGGATTTTCGCGCGCGCCGCGGCCATCAAGAAGAAGTTCAAGAACTACGAGAAGTACCATCCGCTGGCCGACCGCACGCTCGCGATGATCTTCGAGAAGGCGTCGACGCGCACGCGCGTGAGCTTCGAGGCGGGCATGTACCAGCTCGGCGGCTCGGTGGTGAACCTCACCACCGGCGACAGCCAGCTCGGGCGCTCTGAGCCGATCGAGGACACGGCGCGCGTCATCAGCCGCATGGTCGACATCGTGATGATCCGCACCTTCGGCCAGGAACGCATCGACCGCTTCGCCGAGTATTCGCGCGTGCCGGTGATCAACGGCCTCACGAACGAATTCCACCCCTGCCAGATCCTGGCGGACATCTTCACCTTCATCGAGCACCGCGGCTCGATCCGGGGCAAGGTCGTCGCGTGGGTGGGCGACGGCAACAACATGGCCAACACCTGGCTGCAGGCCGCGGAGCTGCTCGGGTTCACCGTGCATGTGAGCACGCCCAGCGGCTACGGCGTCGATCATTCCGTGGCGGGCCTGCGCAGCAACGACAGCTACAAGGTGTTCAAGGACCCGATGGAAGCCTGCCGGGGCGCCGACCTCGTGACCACCGACGTGTGGACCAGCATGGGCTACGAAGCCGAGAACGAGGCGCGCCGCGCGGCCTTCGCCGAGTGGTGCGTCGACACCGAGATGATGCGCGCCGCGAAGCCCGATGCGCTCTTCATGCACTGCCTGCCCGCCCATCGCGGCGAAGAGGTGGAGGCCGACGTGATCGACGGCCCCCAGTCGGTGGTGTGGGACGAGGCCGAGAACCGAATGCACGTGCAGAAGGCGCTCATGGAGTTCCTGCTGCTCGGGCGGGTGGGCTAGGCTGGCGCGCCCGCCGCGCCCGCCGCGCTCGCCGCGCTCGTGGTTGCGCCGTAGCGTCCCCCGCCGACGGGCGCGCCGATGCGACCCAGCTTGACCAGGCGCTGCTCGACCCCGAATTTCGTGCGGGCCAGCGCCTCGGCAATCGTGCGCAGGTCGTCGCCCCGGTCGAAGGCCGCCAGCAGGGTCGCATCGTCGTCCTCCGACCAGGGCTTGCCCGCATTCTGCGGCGCGGGCGCCCGGGCCGCCGGCGGCGGCGCCTTGGGCGTCGCCTCCAGCGCCTGCGACACCGCGAAGAGCGCGCGGATCACGGGCGGCGCGTTGTACGGGCTGTCTTCCGGCATGGCCTCGCCGGTCACGGGGTGGATGCCCTGGGCAAGGGTGTCGATGATCTGGCGTGCGGTCTGCATTTCCATGGGTCGTTCTCCGGAAGTTGAGTTTCACTGTATTCAATTACAGTAATGCTTTAACGTCAATTCCTTCCATCCGTTGACCGCCATGAACGATCCCCGCAACGTCCACCCCTGCCTCGCGTGCGGCGCCTGCTGTGCGAGCTTCCGCGTCGACTTCGCCGAGCAGGAACTCGACGACCAGGGCGGCCGCGTGCCGGCCGGACTCGCCGTCGAAGTCAACGGCACGCTGTGCCGCATGCGCGGCACCGACCACCAGCCGCCGCGCTGCGCGGCGCTGACCGGCAGGATCGGCGTGCGCGCCTCCTGCGGCATTTATGAATGGCGGCCGGGCCCG
>NZ_JBFWNP010000013.1:0-100754 GCF_050250995.1 Ramlibacter sp. | reverse complement strand
CTGCCCGCTGCCTCTCCGCCCGCTGCGACCTCGCCCGCTGCATCCCCGCCCGCAGCGTCCTCGCCCGCTGCCTCGCCACCCGCTGCGACCTGGCCCGCTGCCTCGCCGCCAGCTGCGTCCTGGCCCGCTGCCTCGCCGCCCGCTGCGTCCTTGCCCGCTGCATCGCCACCCGCTGCGTCCTGGCCCGCTGCATCGCCACCTGCTGCGTCCTGACCCGCTGCATCGCCGCCTGCTGCTTCCTGGCCGCCCGATGCATCGCCGCCCGCTGCGTCCTTGCCCGCTGCATCGCCACCCGCTGCGTCCTGACCCGCCGCATCGCCGCCTGCTGGTTCCTGACCCGCTGCATCTCCACCCGCTGCGTCCTGGCCTGCCGCATCGCCGCCCGCTGCGTCCTGGCCCGCCGCATCGCCACCCGCCGCGTCGCCACTCGCCGCGCCCTTGCCGGCCGGATCGCCGCCTGCGGCATCCGCTCCCGCGGCGTCGCCGCCCGCAGCGCCCTGCTCCGTGGCGCCCGCGCCTGGCGCGGCGACACTCCCAGTTCCCGGTGCAGGCGCGCCCGCGGCATTGCCGCCGGCGGCCTCCGGGGCTTTCGGCAGATCGCCGGGCGGCGCCATGTCGGTCAGGCCCTTCGCCGCACCGCGCAGGGCCGTCTGAGCCGCACCTGCCGCCGCACCGGCCAGCATCGAGGTCACGGCGTCGGCACCCACGGTCTCGCGCTCCTTGTCCTCGCCATCCTTCTTGCCGACCACGTCGGCCGTCTTCTTTTCGGAGGAAGCCTCGTCCACCTGCACGTCTTCGCGCTTCTTCGGTGCGGCGTCGCCAGCAAGCGCTTCGTCGCGCTTCGCCGCATCGCGATCCGACGCGCTGCCCGCATCCGCATCGGCCGCGACACGGTCGCGATCGGAAGGCCTGTCGCGATCGCTCGCATCGACATCGCCGACACCTTCACCGCGATCCGATCTGCTCTCGGGCGTGCCGCCGTCCCTTGCGCCACTCGGCGCACTCGCATCGGCGGTCGCGCCGACACCGCGCGAGTTCGAGCCATCGGTGTCGCGGCCCGCACCCGATGCGCCGGCCGTGGCGCCCGTCGCGCCCGCGCCGGCAGAGGTCGTGTCCGCCGACGAGCTGCCCGCGCCGGCCGCATTCGTCGATGCCGTGTCGGCGGCGGCGCCCGTCCCTTGCGAGCCGGCGCCCGCGCTCCCGCCAGTCCCCGCCGTCGCATCCGAACCCGCGGCGGCGCCCGCCGCTGAGCCCGTTCCAGCCGTCGCATCCGCACCGGCGGTGGCGCCCGACCCCGACCCCGACGTTGCGCCCGCGCCGGTTGCCGACGTCGAATCCGCACCAGCGCTTGCGCCCGCGCTTCCCCCCGCACCTGACGCATTCGCATCGGAACCCGCGCCCGCGCCCGCGCCCGCGCCCGCGCCTGCGCCTGCACCCGCACCCGCACCCGCACCCGCAGCCGCTGCCTCCGCCACAGGCTCCTCGACCTTCGGCCGGATCGTCTCGCCACCGAGCCGCACGACTTCGGCATCGAGGATCGTCTCCGCGCGGATCACGTCCACGCGCGTGGAATTCACCTGCGCCTGCGCCGCCACGACATCGGCCTTGGCCTCCTCGATGCCCGCCTGCGCGCGATCCGTCAGCGTACGCGTGTCGGCGCTCGCGGCCTCGGACGCCGCCGACACCTGGTCGCGCGACGCGATCATCTCGACCTTCAAGGCCTCCTCGGCGGCCTTGGCCTCCGCGGCGCTCGCCTGCGCTTCGTCGGTGCAGGTGCGCGCCTGCGCCGCCAGCGACTCCGACTGCGCCTTGACTTCGTCGGCGACGCCCGCGGCGCGCGCGTTCACGGCCTCGAGCTCCTGCTCGAGCTGCGCCTTCACCGCCTCGACTTCGGCCACGGCGCTCTCGACCTGCGCCTTCATCGCGTCGTACTGCGCCTGCACGTCCGCCGCGATCGCCTCCGCATCCATCACCGCCTGCTCCGCCGCTTGATTGACCTCGGCGACGGCTTCCTCGACCGTCGCCTTCAGATCTTCCGCCGCGGCCTTGACCGACTCGATGCGCGAACTCGCCTGCTCCTGCGCCGCCTCGAGCGTGGACTGCGCCTCGGCGCGGAACTGCGAGAGCTTGCCGCCCGAAGCGTCGTCGGCCTGCGCGAGCAACTGCGGCAACAGCGCCTGGCCCTCGGCCAGCAGCGCCTTCTGCGGATCGGCCAGCACGGCCTCCACGCGCGACTGCACCATGCCGACCTTCTCGCGCACCTGCGCCTCGAACGCATCGACATGCACCATCGCCTCGGAGAACGCAGCGTCAAGTTCGCCGACCTTCTCCTCCACCATGAGGATCAGGTCCGCCGCCTTGCCGACCCAGGTCTCGATCTCGCTCGCGCACATGGCGCCGAGCTCGCGCCATGCATTCGAGATCTTCGACACCAGCGCCTCGAGCGTGGAGGTCGCCTGCTGCCGCGCGGACTCGATGGCGGCGGTCAGGGCCTTCAACTGCCCGTCGAGCAGCGCGAGCGCCTGCTGCAAGCCCTCGGTGGCGCGCTGCACCGCGGCCTTCAGCGGCGCGAACGCAGCGTCGAGCTGCGTGTTCAGCGTCGTGAAGATCTGGTCGATGGCCGCGTGCAGCTGCTCCAGCAGCTGCTGCATCAGCGCCTCGACGCCCAACTGCTCCAGCGCCTGGCGCGCCGCCGCCTTCGCGTCGGCCATCGCCTGCTTCAGCGCCTCCGCCGCCTGGTCGAGCGCGCCCTCCAGGGTCTCGATCAGCGTGTCGATGGTGGCCGAGGCGGTGCGGATGCCGTCCTGCATCGTGCGCAGCAGCCCAATCAGCACATCCGCTGCCGCCTTGACCTGCGCGATCGCGGCGTCGAGCACCGGCTCGAGCGCGCGCACGAGCGCCTGGCCCTGCAGCAGCAGCGCATCGGCCGTCGTGCCGGCCTTCTGCACCGTCACCTTGGCCGAAGCGATCGCCGCGCGGACGGTTGGAATGCGGCCTTTCACGCCCATGAACAGCGTGCGCGCCGCCGCGAGCGCGGGCACCTTGACCTGGTGCTTCGTGCAGACCTCGATGGCGTTGTCGCACAACACGTCCGCCTGGTCCATCTCGGCCGAGGCCTGCGTGAGCGTGGCTTCGCATCGGGCAACGAAGGGCGGGATGGTCGCGCGGATGGTCTCGATCTGCGCGATCGCCGCGTTGATCTGGTCGCGCACGGGCTCGAACTGCAGCGGCAGGTTCTCGAGCATGACGACGGCGTCGTCGGCGTCGGCGATCAGCGCATCGAGCACGTCCTGCACGTCGCGCGCGGAGAGCTTCACCTGCGCGAGCGCCTCGCGCACGATCTCCAGGCAGCGGTTCAGCGTGGCTTCGAGCACGTCGAGCACGCCCAGCGCGTGCTCGATCATCTCCTGGACTTTCTTGAAGGCCGATTCGAGGACCTCCACGACCGCCTCGCACTTCGCGCGCGCGGCGTCGAGCAGTGCGCGCAGCTTCGCCTCGACGCTCTCGAGGATCTGCCGCAGGCTCTCCATGACCGCATTGGCCTCTTCGGCCAGCGTGTCCGAGACGCCTTGCACGGCCGCACCGAGCTCCGACAGCGGCTCGGTCGCCTTCGTGATCGCGCCGGCCGCGTTGTCCAGCGCATCCGCCGCGTCGTCGCCGATCCCCTTGAGCAGCGCGCCGACTTCCCTGGCGTCGGTCATGAGCTGCGTTCGCAGCCCGGCGAGCTGCGAGCGCGTGTCCGCCGTGACGGCGTGCGCGCGCGCGACGATCGCGGGCTTGGCGGAGAGGTCGGCGTGCGCGAGCTGCCGCACGAGCGTGCCGAGTTCGTTGCCGTGCGTGACGAACATCCGCTGCGCGTCTTCGCCCCGCTTGATGTAGCCGCGGGCGCGCTGCTCCAGGTCGCCGAGCAGCGAGGTGAAGGTGTCGAGGTTGGGCAGCTCGCTCGCGAGCGTCGCCGGCAGGTCCAGGAGCGAGGCGAGCGAGGTGGCCGTGCGTTCGGCCACGTCGAGCACGTTCTCGGCCTGCGTCGCGAGCTTGCCCGGCGCTTCGGCGGCGCTCAGGGCCGCCGCCTTGATCTCGGCCACGACCTCCTCGGCCGCCGTCTTCGCCTGCTCGATCAGCGGCATGGGGTCGAGCAGGCCGGGGATCGTGGCGAGCTCTTCGCCGATGGCGATCACGTCGTTCTTGAGCGTCTCGCCGGTCTCGACCAGCGCCTCGGAGAAGGTGACCGCTTCGGCGGCGGCGGCTTCGCCGGCTGCGACGACGGCATCCGCCACGCGCGTGGCGGCGGTGGGCAGGACTTCGGTCGCCTTGTCGATGACTTTCAAATCGGTACTTCCCTGAGACGCGACGCGGAGTTCAGGCGTCGTCGATCGATTGCTGCGCCTTGGCGACCGCCGCCTGCATGGCCGTCGTGATGTCGGGCACCTTGTTCGGCGCGGGCTCGACGTTCGCCGCGGCGGCGTCGATCTGGTCGATGGTGGCCTGAACCTGCGCGAGCGACTGCTCGATCTCGGGCAGGACTTCCGCGCCTTCGATGCGCACGTCCTCGACCAGGGGCAGAAGCGGCGCGGCAACGACCACCGCCGGCACGCTCGCGAGCGGCGGCAGCGCGCTCAAGGCCGCCGCCGCCGCGGCGGCACCCGCCGCCGGCGCGGGCGACAGCCGGGCCGGCCGCGCCTTGCGCGCCGACTCCTCGACCACCATCACCACGCCCTGCTGGATGAGCGAGGCGAGCGAATGCATCCAGCGCTCGGCCGTGGCGCCGGCGAGCGGCGCGGGGGAACTCTTCTTGAGCAGCCAGCGCAGCTCGGCCGAGGCCGACGGATCGGCGATCCAGTAGCGCAGGTAGCCGACGGCCTCGTCGGAGGTGCGGAAGCTGCGCTTCACGGACAGGGGCGGCAGCGCCTCGTCCATCCAGTCGCCGCCACCGAAGGCCGCGCCGATGCCCCGGTCGTAGAACGTGACGCGGCACGTGGGCCGCCAGAGACTGACGAGAGGGTGAAGCATGACCGTGCAACTCTGCTTGCGTTCGCGCGCGCGGTCAAGGGAAGTCGCCCTCGTGGGCCGCCTCATGCCGATGCAGGATGCGACGATGCGTGGCCTACGCCACAGTCGGGCGGACGATCCCCGGGCTTCGCGCTCAGCGCACCACCGTATCCACCTTCAGCGCCACGGCTCTCGCGCCGACCTTCACCGTCTGCGGCGGGGACGCCAGATCGCCGGGTTCGGCCCTGGCCTGGCCGGTCTTCGAGATGCGGGCTTCGACCTGCACCTCGGTGAGGCCCGAGATCCGCGCCTGCGGGCTCATGGCCAGCGAATCGTCGAGCGTGAATTGCATCGGCAGCTTGTCCGCCGGGACCTTCAGCACGGCCACCGGCATGCGCTGGCCGACCGGACGCGCGATCACCATCAGCACGTCGTTCGGCTGCATCTTCGACTTGACCGAAGCGTCGATGTCGACGGTGCCGGAGACCGTCGCGCCCGCTGCGGCAGGACTCAATGCCGCCGACTTCGCCGAGGTGGCGGGTGCTCCGCTGCCGGTGCCAGCCGCCGACGCGGGGCCCGCCGCCTTCTGCGCCCCCCTCTCCTTCGCCAGCGCGATCAGCTTGGTGAGCTCCGTCGCGGAGGTCGACTCCGGCGGCACCTGCTTCAGCAGCGTGCCCCACGCGGCCGTCGCGGTCTCGGCATCGCTGCGCCCAAGCGCCGCCACGCCCGTGAGCCATAGCGCGGTCTGGTGCGCCGGATCGGCCTTCAGGGCCTTCTGCAGCAGCAGGGTCGGCTTGCCCTCGAAGCTGTTGCCGCTCGACGAGGCCAGCACCTCGGCGTACGTGGCCAGGTCGCCCGCGCTGTTGTCGATGGAATTGCCCGCGCGTTCGAACGCCTTCGCGGATTCCGCGAGTTGCCCCATCTGCCGGTAGGTGTGCGCGAGCAGGACCCAGCCCTTGTAGTCGGTCGGGTTGGCTTCGAGCTGCGCCCGGAACTGCCCGATGGCCTGTGCGACCATCTCCTGCTGCCGCGACGCGCTCATCGCGTCGCCGCCCAGCCCGCGCGGCTCGCCGAGGACCATGTACAGCGCCGCCGCGCCGATGGGCACGGCCACGAGGATGGTCGCGAGCGTCGCCTTCGCGGCACGCGCCTTCGGCGCGGCTCCCGCAGGCTCGTCGCGCACTTCCTCCAGCGCCCGCTTCTGCAGCTCGGCGCGCGACTGCGCATGGTCCTCGGCCGAGATCGTCCCTTCGGCCAGGTCGCGGTCCAGCCGCGCCAGCGCTTCGCGGTACGCGTCCGCGTTGATCTGCCGGGCCGACACCGCCGCGGCCTCGGGCGACGGCTTGCGCAGCAGCGGGCGCAGCAGCAATGCCAGCACGACGAGCACCGCGACGACGGCGCCGATCACGAAACCGGTCATCGCCCGTCCTCCCGCAGCAGCGCCTGCGCGCGAAGGGCTTCTTCTTCGGTGAGTTCGACGTTTTCCACGACTTCCAGGCGCCGTCGGCGCAAATAGACGATGAGCACGGCGACGGCCCCGAGCAGGATGGCGAAGGGGCCGAGCCACAGCAGCAGGGTCGTGCCCTTGACCGGCGGGCGGTACAGGACGAAGTCGCCGTAACGCGCGACCATGTACTCGCGAATTTCGTTGTCGGTCTTGCCCTGCTTGATGAGCTCGCGCAACTGGCGCCGCAGGTCGTTCGCGAGGTCGGAGCGCGAGCCGGCCAGCGATTCGTTCTGGCAGACGAGGCAGCGCATCTCTTCCGAGATCGCGATGAGGCGCTGCTCGACCTTCGGGTCTTCCGCGAGCGGCGGCGCTTCCTTCGCGGCGACGGCGAAGGACAAGGAGAAGGCCGCGAAGGCCAGCAGCAGGGCGACGATGCGCTTCATGACTTCTTCAGGTCCGCGATCAGCGGCAGGATCGTTTCCTTCAGCGCATCGGGCGTGATCGGCCCGATGTGCTTGTGCCGGATCACGCCGCTCTTGTCGATGACGAAGGTCTCCGGCACGCCGTAGACGCCGTAGTCGATGCCGATGCGGCCGTCGAGGTCGACCGCGGACAGCGTGTACGGATTGCCGTGCTGCTCCAGGAACTTCAGCGCATCGGCCCGCTGGTCCTTGTAGTCGAGGCCGATCACGGGCACGACACCTGCCTTGTGGATTTCCACCAGCAGGGGATGCTCGACGCGGCAGGCCACGCACCAGGAGGCCCAGACGTTGAGCATCCAGACCTGGCCCTTCATGTCGGCCGGCGAGAAGGTCTTGTCGGCGGCATGCAGCTGCGGCACCTGGAACGCGGGCGCCGCCTTGTTCACGAGCGGCGACGGCACTTCGCTCGGGTCGCGCTGCAGGCCCACGGCCAGGAAGCCCGCGAGCACGACGAAGAGGACGAGGGGAACGAGGAAGCGGACTTTCATGCGGCCCTCACGCGGCGGCCGCGGTGACGGCCGGGGCCACGGGGGCGCGCGCCCGCACGCGCACGCGCCGCTCGAGCACGGCGCACAGCCCGCCCAGCGCCATGAGCACGCAGCCGCCCCAGATCCAGTCGACGAAGGGCTTGTGATAGACGCGCACCGCCCAGGCGCTGCCTTCGAGCGGCTCGCCGAGCGACACGTACACGTCGCGCGTGAAGCCGGTGTCGATGGCGGCTTCGGTCATCGGCATCTCGGAGGAGTCGTAGCGGCGCTTCTCGGGCCGCAGTTTGCGCAGCACCTTGCCGTCCTTCAACAACTCGAACTCGCCGCGTTGCGCCGCATAGTTGGGCCCGCGCACTTCCTTCACGCCCAGGAACCTGAACTCGTAGCCGCCCACCGTGACCGTGCTGCCGGGCTCCATGCGCACGTCTTTTTCCTGCTGCCAGCCGCCGACCATCGTGACGCCAACCACGAACACGGCCACGCCGAAGTGGCCGAGCTGCATCGCCCACCAGCCGATGGGCGGACGGCCGACGCGCAGCCGCTGGATGACCTGCAGCACCGTGGAGCCGCCGACCCAGAAAGCGAGGCCCATGCCCAGCGCGGTGAGGAAGGTCCAGTCGCCCATGACGAAGGGAATGGCGACACCCGCCACGGCGGCGATCAGCGCGACCCATTGCAGCCGCTTCGCCATCTCCTTCGCGTCCGCATGCTTCCAGCGCGCGAACGGCGCCACCGCCATCAGCAGCAGCGCGGGCACCATCACGGGCACGAAAACCGCGTTGAAGTACGGCGGTCCGACCGAGATCTTGCCGGCGCGCAGCGCGTCGATCAGCAACGGATACAGCGTGCCGAGCAGCACGGAGGCGCACGCGACCACCAGCAGCACATTGCCGAGCAGCAGCAGCGTCTCGCGCGACATGAGCGCGAACGAGCCGCCCAGCGACACCTTGGGCGCGCGCCAGGCGAAGAGCACCAGCGACGTGCCGATGACGAGCACCAGCAACACGAGGATGAAGACGCCGCGCTTCGGATCGGTCGCGAACGCATGCACCGAGGTCAGCACGCCGGAGCGGACGAGGAAGGTGCCCAGCAGCGACAGCGAGAACGCGGCGATGGCGAGCAGCACCGTCCAGTTCTTGAAGCTGCCGCGTTTTTCGGTCACCGCGAGCGAGTGGATCAGCGCGGTGCCGACGATCCAGGGCATGAACGATGCGTTCTCCACCGGGTCCCAGAACCACCAGCCGCCCCAGCCGAGTTCGTAATACGCCCACCACGAGCCGAGGGCGATGCCGAGCGTGAGGAAGATCCACGCCGCCGTGGTCCACGGACGCGACCAGCGCGCCCATGCCGCGTCGAGCCGGCCCGCGAGCAGAGCGGCGATGGCGAAGGCGAAGGCCACCGAGAAGCCGACATAGCCCATGTAGAGCATGGGCGGATGGAAGATCAGCCCTGGGTCCTGCAGCAGCGGGTTGAGGTCCCGCCCGTCCTCGGCGGCGGGCAGCAGGCGCTCGAACGGATTCGACGTGAGCAGCACGAACAGCAGCAGGCTCGCGGCCACGAGGCCGAGCACGCCGAGCACGCGCGCGACCATCGGCTCGTCGAGCGACTTCGAGAAGTACGACACCGCGTACGACCAGCCCGCGAGCATGAAGACCCACAGCAGCAGCGAGCCTTCGTGGCCGCCCCATACCGCCGAGAGCCGGTACTGCACCGGCAGCTTCGAGTTGGAATTGGTCGCCACGTACTTCACGCTGAAGTCGTTGACGTAGAAGCACCACGCGAGCGCGGCGAACGAGACCGCGACGAGCAGGAACACGGCCTGCGCCGACGGCCGTGCGAGCGAGGTCCATTCGCTGCGGCCGGTGTGCGCGCCGGCCAGGGGCAGCACGCCCTGGATCAGCGTCACGACGAGCGCGAGGATGAGCGCGAAGTGTCCGAGTTCGGCGATCATGGTTTCGCTCCGTAGGCGCCGGCCTTGCCGGGCGTGCCGCTTGTGCCGCCCGCGCCGCCGCCCGCGTTCTTCTTCGCCTGGTCGAGCGCGTGCTGCGCCTCAGGCGGCATGTAGTTCTCGTCGTGTTTCGCCAGCACTTCGGAGGCCTTGAAGTGCCCGCCCGACTCGAGCTTGCCCTGCACCACGGCGCCCTTCCCTTCCTTGAAGAGGTCGGGCAGGATGCCCGTGTACGACACCGGCACGTCGCGCGCCATGTCGGTCACGATGAAATGCACGGTGAGGTTGTCGCGCTTCACCGACCCCTCCTTCACCATGCCGCCGATGCGGAAGGTGCCCTGCGGCGTCTTGCCGGCGGCGACTTCGCTGGGCGTGACGTACAGCGCGATGTTGCTGTTCAGGGCATTGAGCACCAGCGCCGAGGCGATGCCCACCGCGGCGAGGCCCGCCACGATGATCGCGCCGCGCTTCTTCCAGTTCTTCATGGGTTCTCCCGCTCGTACTGTTCGGCGCGAGCGCGCCGTTGAATGCCTTGCACGGCGGCGGCGCGGCGGCGGCGCACGAGCAGCGGCTCGGCGACCATCGCGAGCGCGCAAACGCCGAAGCTGCCCCACACGTAGAGGCCGTAGCCGCCCATGGCGACGAAATCCGAAAAACTCGACCAGTGCATCGCCGTCACCCCCTTGAACCCTTGCCGTCATCCCCGCGAATGACGAGGTCTCTCACCCACTGCGTGTGCGCTTCGCGCTCGACGATGATCGCCCGAACGCGCATCAGCGCGACGGCGATCGAATACATCCAGAACGCCACCGCCATCAGCGCCATGCCGGCGAACATCGTGATGGCCATCGATGGCGCGCGCGTGATCGACACGGACGCGCCCTGGTGCAGCGTGTTCCACCATTTCACCGAGAAATAGATGATGGGGATGTTGACCACCCCCACGAGCGCGAGGATCGCCCCCGCCTTGTCGGCCCGCCGCGGATCGTCGATGGCCGACTGCAGGGCGATGAAGCCGAGGTAGAGGAAGAAGAGGATGAGTTCCGAGGTGAGTCGCGCATCCCACACCCACCACGTGCCCCACATCGGCTTGCCCCACAGCGCGCCGGTCCACAGCGACAGGAAGGCCATGAGCGCGCCGGTGGGCGCGAGCGCCTGCGCCATCATCGACGACAGCCGCGTGTTGAAGGCGAGGCCGAGGCCGGCCCACATCGCCATCACGAGGTAGATGAACATGGACATCCACGAGACCGGCACGTGGACGAAGATGATCCGGTAGCCCTCCCCCTGCGTCGCATCGGTGGGCGCGACGAAGAAGCCGACCCAGAGTCCGGCCACGGTAAAGATGGCCGTAAGCACCCAGAAGACGGGGATGAGTTTCCCCGCCACGGGATAAAAGGTCGCGGGGCTGGACAGCCGGAACGCGTTGAAGAGGCTCATTCGAGTGCGATCCGAAGCGCGGCCGTCGTGGCCCACGGCGCGAAGAAAAGCGAGAGCGCCAGCAGCGCCCCCAGCAGGGAAAGATGGCCGCCCGCGCCGGTGCCCGACGCCTGCGCCTGCACCGCGCCGGCGCCGAAGATCAGCGTGGGAATATAGAGCGGCAGCACGAGCAGACTGAGCAGCGCCCCGCCCCCGCGCACGCCCAGCGTGAGCGCGGCGCCGACGGAGCCGACGAGGGACAGCACCGGCGTACCGATCAGCAGGCCGGCGACGAGCACGAGCAGGGACGCGCCGTCCAGGTCGAATTGCAGTCCGAGCACGGGGGCAAGCACGACGAGCGGCAAGCCGGCCACGAGCCAGTGCGCCACCGTCTTGCCGAGCACCATGAGGGTCAGGGACGACGGCGACAGCGCCATCTGCTCCAGCGTGCCGTCGGCATGGTCCGCGGCGAACATGCGTTGCAGGCCCAGCAGGGTCGCCAGCAGCGCGCCGACCCACAGCACGCCGGGGCCGATGGTGCGCAGCAGCGTCGGCTCGGGTCCGATGCCGAGCGGGAATAGCGAGGTCACCACGACGAAGAAGAACATCGCGGTCAGTACCTCGGCCTTGCGGCGCACGGCGACGAGCAGGTCGCGCCTGACAACGGCCACCAAAGCACTCACAGTTCCACCACCGTCCCGCCTTCGAGCGGCACGGCCTGGTGGCTGGTGATCACCGCCATTCCTCCTCCATCGAGATGTCGAGACACGAGCCCCGTGAGCATGTCCACCGCGCGCGCGTCGAGCGCCGTGAACGGTTCGTCGAGGATCCAGACGCCGTGCGGCCGCGTGACGGTGCGCGCCAGCAGCACGCGGCGCTTCTGCCCCGCCGACAGCACACGCACCGGCAGGTCTTCGCGGCCGGCCAGCCCGAACCGGGCGAGCGCGGCGAGAGCCCGATCATACGGAAGCGCGCAGCCGTCCAGCTGAGCCGCAAATTGGAGGTTCTCCAGGCCGGTTAGTTCCTCCTTCAGCGCGGAATGGTGGCCCAGGTAGAGCATGTCGCGCCGCCACGCCTCGGCATCCTCGCCGATCGGCGTGCCGTTCCAGAGGACCTCGCCCTCGTCCGCCGGCGACAGGCCGGCCAGGATGCGCAGCAGGCTCGTCTTGCCCGAGCCGTTGGCGCCGCGCACATGGGCCCATTCGCCGGGCTGCAGGGTGAAGCCGACACCGGCGAACAGGGGCCGTTCGCCCCGGACGCAGGCGAGGCGTTGAACGGAGAGCATCCCCCGATTGTCCGCAAAACGAAAGACCTCCTCCGACGCGGCGCATCGCACCGCTCGACGGCAGTCAATTTCGCGTCAGGCTGCGCGGCGTCGCAGCGACTTCCACGCCGTCCACGCGAGCCAGCCGACGACGATGCCGCACGAGTCCGCGACGACGTCCACCCAGTCGCCGCTGCGATGCGGCGTGAGCGCCTGAAGCAGTTCGATGAGGACGCCGTAACCCACGAGCGCCGCAGCCACCGCACGGACCCGCTCGGGCCAGCTCGCGAGGCCCAGCACGGCCAGGGTGCCGAAGGCGAGAAGGTGATTCGCCTTGTCCCAGCCGGTGGTGGGCTGGCGCTCGTTGGGCATGAGCGCGAGGACGAGGACGGCGGCGATGCAGATCCAGAATGCCCGCCTTGCCCAGACCGGCGGGACCGTCATGCGCTGTGGCGCCAGCCGCCTTCGCCCGGGCCCGAGTTGGTGCCGGCCGTGCGGATGTACTTGTCGAGCAGTTCGGTCGCGCGGGCGCGCTTGAGTTTGACTTCGAGCACGCGCGAGATGCGCGGCTGGGGCTCGCGCCCCTCCTCGAAGGCGGCGAGCCGCTCCTTGAGTTCCGCCTCGGCACGGCGGGCCTCTTCGTCGGCGATTTTCCAGGTGTCGAACAAGGCGCGGTCCGGCATGGGTGTCGAGGATATCAGCACCGGCTTCCGGTAAGGTGCAGGCATGACGGAATGGATCATCGAACTCATCCAGCGCGGCGGCTACTTCGGCGTCGCGATGCTCATGCTGCTGGAGAACGTCTTTCCGCCGATTCCGTCGGAGCTCGTGCTGCCCTTCGCGGGATACGTCGCCGCCACGGGCGAGCTGCATCCCGCGGGCGTATGGGCCGCCGCCATCGCGGGCTCGCTGGCGGGCGCGCTGCCCTGGTACTGGGCCGGCCGCCTGCTGGGCGTGAACGGCCTGCGCGAATTCGCGCGCCGTCACGGCCGCTGGCTCACGCTGGAGCCGCACCACGTCGATGCCGCGAACGCGTGGTTCCGTCGCCACGGCCCCGCATCGGTCGGGTTCGGCCGCCTGGTGCCGACGGTGCGCAGCGTCATCTCGTTGCCGGCGGGCGTGGCGAAGATGCGGATTCACGCTTTCCTGTTCTGGTCCACCCTCGGCACCGCGGCCTGGAGCGCGCTGCTGCTGGGCGCCGGCTACATGCTGCAGTCGCGCTACGAGTCCGTGCAGGACGCGGTGGAGTGGATCGCGCGCGGCGTGCTCGTGCTGCTGGTCGGCGCGTATCTGTGGCGGGTCGCGCGGTTCGGGAAGCGGAAGGCGTAGGGAATGGCCCTGCGCTGATCGGACCCGATTTCAGATCTGAATTCTCACCGTCTCTTCCTCGAACAGCGGCGTCGCCAGTTCCGCCGCCACGCCGGTTCGCCAGCCCTGCTGCTCCACGCGCACCACGCGGCCGGTGGACGCGACCTCGTGCCGCGCCCCGTTGCTCGTGAAGCGGACGACCACGCGGACTTCGCTGCCCACTTCCATCGGGAAATGGGTCTCGAAGTAGACGCCTCTCGCACTGATGTTCGTCGCCTCGGCCCAGGACGAGTCGACCACGACGGACTGCCTGACGTCGAATCGGGGTGCAACGCGTTGGTCGACCGAGGTTTGCATGCGCGGACCCTACTCACTCGTCGGGCCGCAGGTCGCTCGAACTGTGACATTCGTGAAAACGCCACCGTTTGCGGCGTGGTGGTAACCGGTGGTTACACGCGTCACACCCTACACTTTGTCGGCACAACAACCGGAAAGCCTTGCGGGCATCAATCCGATGAAGATCGTCTGGTCCCCAAGGCTCCTCGCTGCGGCGGTCGCCGCGGCCTATCTGGTCGTCGGCGCCGGCTGGATTGTCTTTTCCGACCGTCTCGGCGAAATGCTGTTCGCCTCGGCGGCCGCGCTCGGCCGCTACCAGACGCTGAAGGGCTGGTTCTTCATCGGCGTCACGGCGCTCGTGCTCTTCTACGCGCTGGACCGGCGCGAACGGAATGACTCTCGCGATGGCGGTGGCATCCTCGCGAGCCGCCTGCGTGGCGTTCCCATCTCGATGCTGCTCGCCGGCCTCGTCGTCGCAACCGCCGTGCCCACGCTCGGACTGCTCGCCCACACGCTCATCCGGCAGACCGCCGCGTCCATCGAGTCGTCCAACCAGCTGGTGCGGCGCGTGGCCGAGAGCACGGCGCTCGACATCCGCCACCAGTTGCAGGTCCATCAGCGCCTCTTCGCGGCCGTGATGGCCGAAGGCGGCGAGGCGCCCGACTGCAGCGACATCATCAACACGACGGCGCGCCTGGAGCCGCAGATCGTGAACGTGGTGCTGTTCGCCGGCGACCGCGTCACCTGCGCGATGAGCGGCGACGAGTATCAGCCCCTGCCCGCCGGGTGGACGGGCGAGGCCCCGATCGTGAGCGCGCCATTCCGTTCGCGCCACGGGGGCGCGTGGCTCGTGGCCGTGACCCATGGCCCGCGCAGCGGCCTCACGGGCTCGATCGCCGTGCAACTCGTGCTGCCCGCGGCCACGTTCATGCCCGCGCTGCGCGGCCCGCTCGCCGACGGCAGCGCGACGACGCTGGTGCATGACTCCGGGGTGATCCTGGCCCGCTGGCCCGAAGGCGGCGCCACCGGCTCGCCGGTGCGCGACCTGGCCGCCTTCGAGCAGATGCGCAGCGGGCGCGCGACCGTGGCCATGGGGTTCGACCGGATCGAGCGCGTCTATGCGATGCGCGCCGTCGACAACGCGCCGCTCCATGTGATCGCGGGCCTGCCTTCCGATCACGTCTACGGCGCGGCGCGCGAACTCGCCCTGCGGGGCGCCGTGGTCGCGGGGGTGGTGCTGTTGCTGAGCGGCCTGCTCATCGCCTGCATCGTGCGGGCGCTGGCGGGGCCGCTGCGCGCGCTGAGCGCCACCGCGCGCCGGGTCGCGGCCGGCGACTTCACGCAACGCGCGCCGGTGGCCGGCGCCACCGAAGTGGCCGCCGTCGCGGAACAGTTCAACGCCCTCGTGGAAACGCTGCCCAAGCTGCGCAAGGAGATTGCGCTGCACGAAACGCGGCAGCGCGAGCTTCTAGCGAATCTCTCCCGCAACGTCCCCGGCGTGATCTTCCAGTTCCGCATGATGCCGGACGGCGGCAGCACGGTGCCATGGGTCAGCGGGGGGATCGTGCGCATGTTCGAGATCAGCGCCGACGATGCGGCGAAGTCGTCCGCGGCGGTGCTGGAGCGCGTTCATCCAGCCGACCGGGACCGGCTGCTGGGCGAGATGACGCGGCAAGGCGCGCTTCTCGCGCCCTGCGAATCGGTCTTCCGCGTCAACCTGCCGATGGCGGGCGAGCGGCACTACATGATGCGCGCCAACCCCGAGCCCGAGCCGGACGGCGTGGTCCTCTGGTACGGTTACACGGTCGACGTGACCGACGACGAGCATGCGCGCGAGGCGCTGCTGCAGGCCAAGCAGACGCTGGAGCAGCGCGTGGAAGAGCGCACGCGCGAACTGAAGGCCGCCAACGACGCGCTGGAGAGCTTTTCCTCTTCGGCGGCGCACGACCTGCGCGCGCCGCTCGGCGCGATCAAGGGCTTCACCACCGCCGTCGAGGAGTCGCTCGCGCGCGGCAAGTCCGACAAGGTGGGGCACTACCTCGCGCGCACCCGCGCCAATGTCGACAAGATGGAAGCGCTCGTCGAGGGCCTGCTCTCGCTCGCCCGCATCGCGAAGCCCTTGCAGGAGTCGCAGGTCGACCTGGGCCGGATGGTGGGCGAGATCGTCGCGGACATGCCTTCGGCCGCCGAGACCGTGGTGGAGCCTTTGCCGCGGGTGAATGTCGACCCCGTGCTGATGCGGCAGGTCTTCCACAACCTGCTGGCGAACGCGGTGAAGTTCACGGCAGCCGTTCCCGAGCCGCGAATCCGCGTGCATGCGACGCTCGCCCCGGGCGAAATCGCGATCGCGATCGAGGACAACGGCATCGGTTTCGACGCCGCCTTCGCCCACCGCCTGTTCGAGCCGCTCGCCCGCCTGCACAGCCACGTCGAGGGCTCGGGCCTGGGACTGTCCATCGTCCGCCGCATCGTCGAGCGTCACGGCGGCGGTGTTCGCGCCGCCGGGGAGACGGGGCGCGGCGCGGTCTTCACGTTCACGCTGCCGCTCGCGCGCGTCGTGGACGCCGACGCCGGCTCGGTGTAATCGGAGCACGAAACCGGAAATCACGCTGCCGCGTCGCGCGCGAATGCGTTAGCCTCGGGCCCATGAAAACTCGCGCAGCCGTCGCCTGGAAAGCGGGCGAACCCCTCACCGTGGAAGAACTCGACCTCGACGGCCCGCGCGCCGGCGAAGTGCTGATCGAGGTCAAGGCCACGGGCATCTGCCACACCGACTACTACACGCTCTCCGGCGCGGACCCCGAGGGACTGTTCCCCGCCGTGCTCGGCCATGAAGGCGCGGGCGTCGTCGTGGACGTCGGGCCGGGCGTGTCCACGCTGAAGCCCGGCGACCACGTCATCCCGCTCTACACGCCCGAGTGCCGTCAGTGCAAGTTCTGCCTGTCGCGCAAGACGAACCTGTGCCAGTCGATCCGCGGCACGCAGGGCAAGGGGCTCATGCCGGACGGCACCTCGCGCTTCTCGCTGAACGGAAAGCCGATCCTGCACTACATGGGCACGTCGACCTTCAGCAACTACATCGTCGCGCCCGAAATTGCGGTGGCGAAGATCCGCCCCGACGCGCCCTTCGACATGGTGTGCTACATCGGCTGCGGCGTCACCACAGGCGTCGGCGCGGTGATCTGGACGGCGAAGGTCGAGGCCGGCGCGAACGTCGCCGTGTTCGGCCTCGGGGGCATCGGCCTCAACGTGATCCAGGGCGCGAAGATGGTCGGGGCCGACAAGATCATCGGCATCGACCTCAACCCCGAGCGCGAGGCGATGGCGCGCAAGTTCGGCATGACGCACTTCCTGAATCCGAAGGACCATCCGAACATCGTCGACGCGATCGTGCAACTCACCGACGGCGGGGTCGACTACTCCTTCGAATGCATCGGCAACACCACCACCATGCGGCAGGCGCTCGAGTGCTGCCACAAGGGCTGGGGCCAGAGCGTCGTCATCGGCGTGGCCGAAGCGGGCAAGGAGATCTCGACCCGCCCGTTCCAGCTCGTGACGGGGCGCGTCTGGAAGGGCTCGGCGTTCGGCGGCGCGCGCGGGCGCACCGACGTGCCCAAGATCGTCGACTGGTACATGGAGGGCAAGCTCAATATCGACGACCTCATCACGCACAGGCTGCCGCTCGAGGACATCAACAAGGGCTTCGATCTCATGAAGTCGGGCGAGTCGATCCGCTCCGTGGTCGTGTTCTGAGGATGCCTTCGATCGCGACGCTCGAGGAGCACGCCAGCTTCGGCGGCGTGCAGGGCTTCTACGAGCATGCGTCCACGGCCTGCGGCCTGCCCATGCGCTTCGGCGTGTACCTGCCGCCCCAGTCGCGCGATGCGCCCTGCCCCGTGCTTTACTGCCTGGCCGGGCTGACCTGCAACGAGCAAACGTTCGCGATCAAGGCGGGCGCGCAGCAGTACGCCGCGCGCCACGGCCTCGCCCTCGTCACGCCGGACACCAGCCCGCGCACGAGCGGGATTGCCGGCGCCGACGCCGATTGGGACTTCGGCACGGCGGCGGGCTTCTACCTCGACGCGACCGAGGCGCCGTTCGCGGCGCACTGGCGGATGGAGACCTGGATCGTCGATGAGTTGCCCGGCTTGCTTGCCTCGAACTTCCCGCTGCGCACCGACGTCGCGGGCGTGCTCGGCCACTCGATGGGCGGTCACGGCGCGCTGACGCTCGCGCTGCGGCATCCGGGGGTGTTCCGTTCGGTCTCCGCATTCGCGCCGATCTGCGCGCCCATGCAGGTGCCGTGGGGCCGCAAGGCGTTCACGGGGTATCTGGGGTCCGACACGACCACGTGGGAAGCGCACGACGCGGTGGCCCTGATCCGAGGCGGCCGGCGCGCGCCGATGCTCCTGGTGGACCAGGGCAGCGACGACGCCTTCCTCGCCCCGCAACTGCGCCCCGACCTGCTCGAAGCCGCCTGCGCTGCGACGGGCCAGCCCCTGACCCTCGCGCGCCACGCCGGCTACGACCACGGCTACTTCTTCATCGCGAGCTTCGTCGAAAAGCACATCGCGCATCATGCGCAGGCGTTGAACTGCTGATCTGCTGATCTGCTGATCTGCTCGACTTGCGCTGGATCAACCCGCATCTAGCGGGCGCCCGCTAGATTTGGAGGCACACGGCCAAGGAAATGCCATGAGCCCCAGCACATCGAGGAGCGCCGAAGCGAGCAGGCCGCGCGGCGCGCTGCAGATCATCCGCGACGAACACACGTCGCTCGCGGCCATGCTGCGGTCGCTGCAGCAGATGATCGCGCGCGGCCCGCAGGACAAGTCGGAGCAATTCTTCGACGTCGTGCGCGCGATGCTCTTCTACATCGACGAGTTTCCCGAGAAGCAGCACCACCCGAAGGAGTCGAGCCTCCTGTTCCCGATGCTCGTGCGGGCCGCGCCGCAACTGCGGCCGGTGATCGACGGGCTCGACCAGGACCATGCGCGCGGAGAAGCGCGCGTGCGGGAGTTGCAGCACGAACTGGTCGCGTGGGAACTCCTCGGCGAGAGTCGGCGCGCAGCTTTCGAGGCCGCCGTCGGCGTCTACGTTGCCGAGTACCTGGGCCATATGAGACTCGAGGAAACGCAGCTGCTCCCGGTCGCGGAGCAGGCGCTCGATGCGAAGCAGCACGCGGAACTCGACGCCGCGTTCCGTGCGAACGCCGACCCGCTCGGGCCGGCCGGCCCGCAGCCGCGCTACGACCGCCTGTTCACGCGCATCGTCCTGCGGGCGCCGGCGCCGATCGGCCTGGGTCCGGGGTAACGAAACACTGCGCACCGCGTACTGGACGAAAGCCGTTCGTCGCCGGGACGTCTTGCTTTATGCATTTTTGCATGCAAAAATGCATAAAAGGAAATCGAGCCTCATGAACGTGAAGAATCAGGAACAGCCCCCGGCGAAACGCATGCTCAAGGCCGGCGAGGAATCCCCCGGCCTCAGCGACCAGCAGATCGAGGACGCGCGCAAGCTCATTGGCGTCTGGCTGCGCCGCGACGTCCACATGCCCGCGGTGTACGAAGCGCTCTCGCTCCACGACATCCGCCGCTGGTCGCAATACAGCGTGGGCGACGACAACCCCCTTTTCGCCGAGGCCGACTACGCCAAGCGCACGCTCTGGGGCACGGTCATCGCGCCGCCGACCTTCCTGTACACGATCGATTCCGGCATCGTCGCGCCGGGGCTGCCGGGCATCCAGTGGATCTTCGCGGGCTCGCGCTTCGAGCACTTCAAGCCGGTCCACGCCGGCGACACGATCACGGCGCGCGCGCGCCTGATCGACGTGCAGGTGAAGGAAGGCCGCAGCGTCGCGCGCTACGTGAACCAGGTGGGCGAGGTGCTGTACTACAACCAGCACGGCGACCTCGTCACGCGCTATGAAGGCGACATCTACCGCATCCCGCGCAAGCGCAGCGGCGGCGGCTTCAAGTTCGCGGTGAAGGACGCGACGGAAGCGCCCAAGCCCTACAAGTACACGCAGGAACAGATCGAGGAAATCGCGCACGGCTACCGCACCGAGGAGCGCCGCGGCGGCAACACGCGCTACTTCGAAGACGTGCAGATCGGCGACGACCTTCCCGTCGTGCAGAAGGGCCCGCTCACGCTGGTCGACATCGTCGGCTTCTACTCGGGCCGCCGCACGGTCTACAACGTGATGAAGCTCGCCTTCCTCGAGCGCGACAAGCATCCCAACAACGTCTACTACTCGCCCACGCGCAACATCCCCATGCATCCGGCCGCCGGCCATTTCGACGTGGAGATCGCGCACGAGATCGGCATGCCCAGCGCCTACGACCAGGGCTGGCAACGCCTTGGCTGGGCCGGCCACCTGCTCACCAACTGGCAGGGCGACAGCGGCTTCACGCGCAAGCTGGACGGCCGCGTGACCAAGCCCAACCTCGTGGGCGACCTCACGAAGATGCATGGCGAAGTGACCGGCAAGCGCAAGGAAAACGGCGAGGCGCTGGTCGACATCCGCTGGTGGGGCGAGAACCAGAAGGGCGAGCGCAACTGCGACGGCTCCGCGGTCGTGCGCCTGCCGAGCCGCGACGTGAGCCTGCGCAGCTGACCCCGACCGACGAACCCCCGCAATGACAAGGAAAGAAATGCGACGCCCGCTCGACGGCATCAAGGTCCTGGACCTCACGCACGGCGTGGCCGGCCCCTACTGCACGATGATCCTCGGCGATCTCGGCTGCGAAATCGTCAAGGTCGAGAAGCCCGGCCGGGGCGACGCGACGCGCTACATGAACGTGAGCGACAAGTTCCACGCCGAGATTCCGCGCGTGGGCGGCGACTACTTCCTCGCGATCAACCGCAACAAGCGCGCGATCACGCTCGAGATGAAGTCCCCCGAGGGCCGCAAGGTGTGCGAGGAACTCGCCGCCTGGGCCGACGTCGTGGTGCAGAACTTCCGCCCCGGCGTGACGAAGCGCCTGGGACTCGACTACGAGAGCCTGCGCAAGTTCAACCCGCGACTGATCTACGGCAACATCTCCGCCTACGGCACCGAGGGCGACATGGCCGAGAAGGCCGGCATGGACATCGCCGTGCAGGCGCGCTCGGGCCTGCTCAGCATCACCGGCGCGCACGGCTCGAAGGAGCCGGTGCGGCCCGGCGCCTCCATCGCCGACTTCGGCGGCGGCATCTACCTCACCACCGCGATCGTCACCGCGTTGTTCGACCGCGAACGCACGGGCGAAGGCCAGGAGGTGAGCGTGTCGCTGCTCGACGCGACCATGAGCATGCTGATCAACTACTCGGTCGCGGTGATGGACGGCAAGGCGCAGCTCGCGCCGCTCGGCTCCGGCCACCCGCAGCTCGTGCCCTACCAGGCACTGCCCACGGCCGACGGGCACGTGGTCGTCGCGACCGGCACGAACAAGACCTATCGCGAGTTCTGCGTCGCCATCGGCGAGCCGGGCCTCGCGGACGATCCGATGTTCGCCTCGAACCAGAGCCGCGTGAAGAACCGCGAGGCGCTGATCGAGAAGCTCTCCGTCGTCTTCCGCCGCAAGACCACGGCCCAGTGGATCGAGGTGCTCGAAGCGGCCGACGTGCCCTGCGCGCCGGTCAACGACCTGCAGACCGCGTTCGACGATCTCGAGGCGACTTCGCCCGGCATGACGTCGACCATCGACCACGCCGGCGTGGGCAAGTTGTCGCAGCTCGGCGTGCCCTTCCGCTTCAGCAATTGCGCGGGCGAGCTGCGCACGCCGCCGCCCATGCTGGGCGAACACACCGAGCAGGTGCTGCGCGAGCTGGGCCGCACCGACGCGCAGATCGAGGCGATGCGCGCGGCCAGGGTCATCTGATGCAGGGGCTGGACGCACTGTTCGGCGCGCGCTCCGTCGCGCTCATCGGCATCTCGGCCGATGCGCGGAAGATGACGGGCGCACCGGTCACGATCCTGAAGCAGACCGGTTTTCCCGGCGCGATCTATCCGATCAACCCGAAGTACAAGGAAATCGGCGGCCTGGCCTGCTGGCCGGACGTGGAGTCGCTGCCCGAGACGCCGGACGTCGCGATGGTCATGCTCGCCGCCGCGCGCGTGCCCGACGCGGTTCGGGCCTGCGCGCGCAAGGGCGTGCGCGCGGTGGTCGTGCTCAGCTCCGGTTTCGAGGAAACCGAGGAAGGCCACGCGCATGCGCGCGAACTCGCGGAGGTGGCGCGCGAAGCCGGCATCGCCGTGGTCGGGCCGAACTGCGAAGGCGTGTGGTCGGTGCCGCAGCGGGCCTGCCTCACGTTCGGATCGGCGGCGCGGCGCGAGGTGCTGCACGATGCGCCCATCGCCATCCTGAGCCAGAGCGGCGCGATGGCCGGCGCGCTCGCGCGTCACCTGCAGGACAGCGCCGTGGGCTGCGCCTACGTCGTGAGCGTGGGCAACGAGACCGTGCTGACCATCGCCGATTATCTGGAGTGGATGGTCGAGCGCACCGAGGTGCGCGTGGTGCTGCTGTTCATCGAGGGGCTGCGCGATGGGCAGCGGCTGCTGCGCCTCGTCGAGCGTGCGACGGCGAAGGACATGCGGGTCGTGGCCCTGAAGTCCGGCAACTCCGTGAAGGGGCTCGAGGCCGCGGCGTCGCATACCGGGAAGATGGCATCGCCTTACGCGGTGTATCGCGACTTGCTGCACGAGGCCGGCGCGATCCGGGTCGAGAGCCTGACGGAGTTGATCGAGGCGGCGGAGGTGCTGTCGGTGCTGGGCGCCCCGCCCGTACGCGGCGCGGACGGCGGCGTGTCGGTGTTCAGCATTCCCGGCGGCACGCGCGCGATGACCGCGGACGCGCTGGAGGCCCATGGCGTGCCGCTCGCGACCTTCTCGCGCGAGACCGTGGCCGCGCTCGTCGAGGCGCTGCCCGAATTCGGCGGCACCGAGAACCCGACGGATCTCACGGGACAGGTGCTCTCGCATCCCGGCCTCTTCGACAAGTGCCTGAACCTCATCGCCGACGACCCGAACACCGAGGCGCTGATCGTGCAGGTCGCCAACCGCGGCCCGCGCGACGTGATGGAGCGCGTGGAACTGCTGCGCGACGTGGCGAAGCGCAGCGGCGTGCCGCTCGTGGTGAGCTTCCTCGGCGACTCGCTGCCGGCCGCGCAGCGCACCGAGTTGCGCAAGACCGGCGTGAGCTGCGCACGCGACCCCGTGGAGGCGTCCCGCTTCCTCGGCTGGCTGTGGCGCGCGCGTGCGGCCGCGTCGCACGACGCGTTGCCGGATCGCGCCGATGCCGGCTCGTCCTCGGTGCCCGCCACCTGGCGCGAAACCGTCTCGCTGCTCGAAGACTGCGGCATGAAGGTGCCCGCGTGGCGCGTGGTCGCCGCCGGCGAAGATGCGGCCACGGCCTGCGAAGGCCTCGCCTTCCCGGTCGCCGTCAAGGCGCTGCCCGAACATGCGGATCACAAGACCGAACTGGATCTGGTGCGGCTGAACGTCGGCGAATCGCGACTCGCGGCGGAAGTCGAGGGCATCCGCAAGCGCCTCGGCCAGGCCGACGCGGGCGTGCTGGTGCAGTCCATGGATGCGGGCGGCGTCGAGGTGCTGCTGTCCGCGCTGAACAACCCGGACTTCGGCGCCATTCTCGCCATCGGCATGGGCGGCACGGCCACGGAGCTGCACGCCGACGTGGCCTACGTCGCCCTGCCGACGACGCCGGCGCGCGTGCGCAACGCGATCGAGCGGCTCAAGCTGCGCACGCTGCTCGACGGCTTCCGGGGCCGCCCGCCCGCCGACACCGAAGCCCTGCTGAAGGCGGCCGCCGCCTTCGGCGACCGCTTCGTCGCGATGGGCGATGCGGTGCGCGAACTCGAAATCAACCCGCTCTTCGTGCATGCGCGCGGCACCGGCGAAGTCGTTGCCGTCGACGCACTGGTGAAAACATGACCCACGACAACAAGCCGCTTCGAGGCCGCACCGCCATCGTCACCGGCTCCGGCCGCAACATCGGCCGCGCCATCGCGCTCGACTTCGCCCGCCAGGGCGCCAACGTCGTCATCAATGGCCACAGCAACGCGGCGGCGCTGGAAGAAGTTGCGGCCGAGGCGCGCGCGCTCGGGGTCGAAGCCATGACTGCCATCGTCGACGTGGGGGACGCCGCGGCCGTGCAGGGCATGGTGGATGCGGCGGCGCAGCGCTTCGGCAGCGTGGACATCGCCGTCTCCAACGTCTCGGTGCGCGAGCACACGCCCTTCCTCGACATCTCCGTCGACGACTGGCAGCGCGTGCTCAACACCAACCTCAGCTCGGCCTTCTACCTGGCGCGCGCCTGCCTGCCGCACATGAAGGCGAAGCGCTGGGGCCGCATCATCCACATCTCGGGCCGCGACGGCTTCTCGCCGAAGGCGAACCGCGCGCACAACGTGACGTGCAAGGCCGGCACCTTCGCGCTGGCCAAGGCCATCGCCATCGAGTTCGGCGAATTCGGCATCACCGCCAACGCCGTCGCGCCCGGCATCATCGACACCGTGCGCGACGCCGCGCACTACCCGGCAGCGGGCGACGTCAACGGCTTCGAGGCGCGCCGCCTCGCCATGCCGTTGCGCCGCCTCGGCGACGCGAACGACATCGCGGGCGCCTGCAGCTACCTCTGTTCGACGGCGGGAGGCTACGTCACGGGCCAGATCCTGCACGTCAACGGCGGCGAATTCATGTTCTGAACGCGGAGTACGCACCATGAACGCGGTCCTGAAACAAGCCTCCGAAGACAACGCCGCCGTGACGAACGCGATGGCGGCCTTCGCCCTCGCCGACGCGCGGTTTCCCGCCCTCGCGCGGTCGCGCGCGCGCGACGCGATCATCGACTGCGTGGGCTGCATGCTCGCGGGCAGCCGCGAGGCACTCGCCGCGCCGCTGCTGGCCGTGCTGCCCTCGTTCGACCAAGCGAACGAGCAGGCGACCGCGCAGCTGCTCGGCACCGAGCGCTGGGCCTCGCCCGCCGATGCCGCACTCTTCAACGGCACGATCGCGCACGCGCTCGACTACGACGACACCAACCATCCCGCGTACGCGCACCCCAGCGCGGTGATCGTGCCCGCCCTCCTCGCGCTCGCGCCACAGTGCGCGCCGAGCGGCGCGGACCTGATCGATGCGTACATCGTCGGCTTCGAAGCCTTCGGCAAGCTGGGCCGCGCGCTGAACAAGCAGCACTACAAGCGCGGCTGGCATGCGACGGGCACGTTCGGCGCACTCGCCGCCGCCCTGGCCGCGGGCCGACTGCTGAAGCTCGATCATCACCAGATGGTGATGTGCATCGGCATCGCCGCGTCGTCGGCCGCGGGCCTGCGCGCGAACTTCGGCAGCATGACCAAGCCCTTCCACGCGGGCCAGTCCGCGCGCGCCGGCCTGCTGGCCGCGCTGCTCGCGAAGCACGGCTTCGACGCGAGCGGCGAGGCGATGGACCACGCCTACGGCTTCGTGCGCGTGTTCAACGACGGCATCGGCCACGACACCGCGCACCTGCTGCGAATGGGCGAGGACCTCGAGATCCTCACCGAGCACGGACTGGCGCTGAAGCCCTTCCCCGCCTGCGGCGCGACGCACCCCGGCATCGAGGCCGCGATGCTGCTGCACAAGGACAGCGCCGGCGAGCCGCTGAAGGAGGTGCGCGCGGGTGTCTGCGAAATGGCCTTCGCGCCCTTGATCCACGTCATGCCGCATGCGCCGCTCGAAGGCAAGTTCAGCCTGCACTACTGCGTGGCCGCGGCGCTCGTCGAAGGCGACGTGGGCCTGCACAGCTTCACGCCGGAGAAGATCGCCGACCCGCGCATCCGCGCGCTGATTCCGCGCATCCGGATGGAGGTGGACGAGGACCTGCGCCACGACTCCGAGTTCGCGACGCGCATCGTCGCCGTCACCGAATCGGGCAAGCGCTTCGAGCGCTTCGTGCCGCTCGCGATGGGCAAGCCCGCGCGCTGGTTCGACGTCGAGCGCATCCGGGCGAAGTTCCGCGATTGCGCGGCGGACGTGCTGGGGAGTGCGCGGTGCGATTCCGCCTTCGCGGCCCTGCTCGACCTGGACTCCGCCGCCCCGGCGACCGCGACGCTCGCCGCGCTGCGGACCGCACGTTGAATCGAAGTTGTAGTTGAAGATGAAGTTGTAGTTGTAGTTGAAGATGACAATGAGGAACATCGACATGAACCTGAAGTCCCTACTCCTGGCCTGTGCCTCGGCCGTCGCCCTGCTCGTCCCCGCGGCGAGCGTCCTCGCGCAGGACTATCCCGCCAAGCCCGTGAAGCTGGTGAGTCCCTACGCGCCGGGCGGCTCCACGGGCGTCGTCGCGCGCCTCCTCGCGAAGAAGTTCGGCGACCAGACCGGCGGCAGCATGATCGTGGAGAACAAGCCGGGCGCCGCCAGCAACATCGGCAGCGACATGGTCGCCAAGTCGCCGCCCGACGGCTACACGCTGCTCATGGGCACCAGCAGCCTCGCGATCAATCCGACGCTGTACAAGTCGATGTCCTTCGACCCGCTGAAAGACCTCGCGCCCGTCACCGCCCTGATCAGCTCGCCCAACGTGCTGGCCGTCGATGCGTCGCTGCCGATCCGCTCGGTGAAAGAGCTGATCGACTACGCGCGGGCGAACCCCGGCAAGCTCAACTACGGCTCGTCCGGCAACGGCGCGACCAACCACATGGCGATGGAGATGCTCAAGACCATGGCCGGCGTGCAGCTCACGCACGTGCCGTTCAAGGGCGGCGGCGAAGCGCTCGCTGCGCTGCTCGGCGGACAGATCCAGGTCATGTTCAATCCCGCATCGACGCTGCAGCAGCACCACAACTCGGGCCGCATCCGCATGCTCGCGGTGACCAGCGAGAAGCGCATGGAAGGCCTCGCCCTGCCGGCGGTGTCGGAGACGCTGCCCGGCTTCGAGTCGAGCGTGTGGTTCGCGCTCTTCGCGCCGGCCGGCACGCCCGCGCCCATCATCCAGAAGCTGTCCGCCGAGACGAACAAGGCGCTCGCCGACAAGGAGTCGCTCGCGCTGCTGAAGGAGCACGGCATGCTGCCGCTGGGCGGCACGCCGGAGCAACTGCGCGCGCTGCTGCTGAAGGACACCGCGCGCTGGGCGCCGATCGTCAAGGCGTCGGGCGCCAAGGTGGACTGAGGACGCGACGATGGCGAAGGCGAAGTCGGCGGTGAGCAGCGAAGCCGAAGGCATGGAGGAAGACCTCGTCCAGAGCGTCTACCACCAGATCAAGGACTCGATCCTCGGCAATCGCCTGCGCCCCGGCAACAAGCTCACGCACCAGGCGCTGGCCGAGATGCTGGGCGTTTCGCGCACGCCGGTGCGCGAGTCGCTCGAGCGGCTCTACCAGGAAGGCTACGTCACGCGCATCCCCAACCGCGGCCATTTCGTCGCGGAGATCGACGCGCGCGAAGTGCGGGAGCTGTACGAGACGCGCGAGGCCCTCGAGTCCTACGCGGTGCAGCTGATCTTCCGCAAGGGCATCGCACCCGCGGCCGGCAAGCGGCTTGGCGCGCTCAACGAGCGCTACAAGCTGCTGTGCCAGGACAAGCTCACGCGCGAGCGGCTGCTGATGGACCGCGAGTTCCACATGGCGCTCGCCGAGGAAGCGGGCAACCAGTACCTGAGCAAGACCCTGGGCAGCGTGTTCGACCGCCTGATCCTCAAGCGCCGCGTCGAGGGCTTCCAGGACCTGCGCGGCGTCGATCCGTACAACGAGCACGTGGCGCTGCTCGCGGCCCTCGACAGCAACGACGAAGCCGCCGCGCAGAACGTGCTGCGCGACCACGTGGGCAATGCGTCGCTGCGCTTCGCGAACTATCTCGAAGTCGAGCAGGGGCCGGCGATGGCGGCGCAGCTCGAACGCCTGCACCTGCGGGCCTGAGACGCCCCGCGCGGCGGACGCGGTAACACGGCTACGCGGCGTCCGGCCCGAAGGCGTCCTGCATGACGCCCACGCGATCGGGCACGTCCACCTTCATCGGCGTCATCGCCAGCACCTCCTCGACCGTGAAGCCGCGCGCGATCTCCTGCAGCCGCAGCCGTCCGTCCACGCGCTCGAGCAGCGCGAGGTCGGTCACCACGAAGTTCACCCGCCGCGCCGCGGTCAGCGGATAGGTGCATTTCGCCACCAGCTTCGCTTCGCCGCGCCCGTCGACGTGCTCCATCGTCACGATCAGCGGCGTGCTGCCGGCCACGAGGTCCATCGCGCCGCCGATGCCGCCGCCCACCATCTGCGGCGTCGACCAGTTGGCGACGTTCGCTTCCTCGTCCACCTGATAGGCGCCGAGCACCACGGCGTCGAGCTTGCCCGAGCGCGCCATCTCGAACGACTCGATGCTGTCGAAGAACGCCGCGCCCGGGCGGATGCTCACGAACTCGCCGCTCGCGTTGTAATGGTCGCGGTCGAAGCGGGCTTCGTCTTCCAGCGGGCCGTAGCCCAGCACGCCGTTCTCGGCATGCAGCACGACGTCGCGATTCGCGACATGGTTCGCCAGCAGCGTCGGAATGCCGGTGCCGAGATTGACGTAGCTGCCGTCCGCGATGAGATGCGCGGCGCGGCGCGCGATGTCGTTGCGCGACAGGGCCGGCTTGCCGTTGTAGGTGCGAAAGGAGTCGCCGCCGCGCCGGTTCTTCTTCAAGGCCGCGATCGGCTCCGCTTCCACGGTGCGCTTCACCACGCGCGTGATGAAGATACCGGCCAAGCCGACGTCCTGCGGCGCGATCTCGCCGACCTCGACGATCTCGTCGACTTCGGCGATGGCGATGCGCGCGGCCTTCGCGAACGAGGGATTGAAGCTGATGCTGCCGCCCCGGAACTGCAGGTTGCCCGCGCGGTCGGCGCGCTGCGCGCGTACGAAGGCGTAGTCGACCGAGAGGCCCGTTTCGAACACGTAGGTTTCGCCATTGAACTCGCGCGTCTCCTTGCCTGCCGCGACGTCCGTGCCCGCGCTCGCGCGCGTGTAGAAGCCCGCGATGCCCGCGCCGCCCGCGCGCAGCCGCTCGACGAGCGTGCCTTGCGGCACGAGTTCGAGCGCGATGTCGCCGGCGGCGATCTGCCGCTCGGCCTCGGTCGGCTGGCCGGGACGCGCGGAGAACGACGCGATGAGGCGGCTCACCTGCCGGCTCTCGCACAGCGTCACGGGACGCAGCTCGCCGGGTCCGCCCAGCGAATTGCACACGAGCGTGAGGCCGCGCGTTCCCTTCTCCTTCAGCGCGGTGATCAGGCTCGACGCGAAGCCGTGGCCGACGCTGAACCCCGCCAGCGCGATGCTCGCGCCCTCGCGAATGTCGGCGATGGCCGCCTGCGGCGATGCGACAACCTTGTCCATGAGGCCTCCTTCACGCTCATTCCAGATGCCGCGTCTCCCCGCGATCCGCGTCCTTCAGCCCCAGCCGGTGCTGGCCGATCAGCAGCTTCTGCACGTGCGGCGAGCCCTCGCCGATCTCGAACAGGTTCGCGTGGGCGCGGAGGTCGCAGATGCGATATTCCTCGGCGAGCGAGTAGCCGCCGAACATCGGCCCGATCAGCTCGGCCGCCTGTTTCGCGGCCCTGCCGCAGACGTACTTCGCGATGGCCATCGCGCGGTTGGCCGGCTGGCGCGCGTTGAGCAGATCGATGGCGCTGTAGAGCGCGGCTTCGGCCGCGAACACGGACGCATCGACCTCGCCGAATTCCATCTGGATCGCCTGGAACTTGGACAGCGGCTCGCCCTTCAGCATGCGGTTGTTGACGTAGGCGGCGCCCTCTTCCAGCACGCCCTTGGCCACGCCGAGCGCCCGCGCGCCGACCGACAGGCGCCCGTACACCAGGCCCTGCATCGCGATCTTGAAACCGTCGCCTTCCTCGCCGAGCAGCATGTCCTTGTGGACGCGCAGGTCCTCGATGGAGACCTCGCAGGTGTTGAACACGCGGCTCAATCCCTGAAAGCGGATGGGCTCCGCGCGCCAGCCCGGGCACTTGCGCGGCTCGACGATGAACGCGCTCAGCGAACGATGGCCCGGCTCGCTGGAGGTGCGCGCGAACAGCACGCCGACGTCGCAACGGTTGGCGCCCGTCGCGAACATCTTCGAGCCGTTGATGACATAGTGGTCACCATCGCGCACGGCGCGCGTCTTCACGGTGTTCGCGGGGTCCGAGCCGCCGCCGGACTCGGTGAGCGACCACATGCCGATCTTGCGGCCGGCGAGCAGGTCGCGCACGAACGGCTCGGCGATGTCTTTCCGGCCGAACTCCAGGATCGTGTAGGGGCACGACATGCCCTGCTGGTTGAGCGCGACGGACAACTGCGGCGTGAGGTTGCCCATCTCGTCGGCGACGATGGCCGGTGCGCGGTAGTCCATCGCGGAGCCGCCCACGCGCTCCGGGAACCACGTGCCGAAGAAGCCGGCCGCGCCCACTTCCTCGATCAATCCTTCCGGGTAGATGCCGGTGCGCTCGGCCTCGCGCAGGCGGGGCGCGATGCGCTCCTGCAGAAAGCGACGCAGCTGCGTCCGCAGTTCGGTGTATTCGTCAGAGATCGGATGTGTCATGGGGTGATGCTTGCCCGGCGACATCTGTGCATGCCATGGGCCATGGGTTGCGTCCGGCACAATCTAGCATGCCCCGCAACCCACCGAACGACCCATCATGAAACTCGAAGGCCTGCGCGTCCTCGACCTCTCGCGCTTCCTGCCCGGTCCCTACGTGACCCTGATGATGAGCGACCACGGCGCCGAGGTCATCGCCATCGAAGCCCCCGGAGAGGGCGAACCCGCGCGCCACATCGGGCCGCGCGTCGGCGAGCACACCGTCTGGTTCCGCAACACGAACCGCGGCAAGAAAAGCCTCACGCTCGACCTGAAGAACGCCGAGGACCGGCAGTTCTTCCTCGACCTCGCGAAGGATGCCGACGTCATCGTCGAGAGCTTCCGTCCCGGCGTCGCCGCGCGGCTGGGCGTCGACTACAAGACCATCTCGGCCTTCAATCCGCGGATCGTCTATCTCTCCATCGCCGCCTTCGGCCAGACCGGCCCGCTCGCCAACGTCGCGGGGCACGACGTCGTGATCGGCGCGATCGCGGGCGTGCTGAGCCTCAACGTCGACCGCGACTCGCGGCCCGTGCTGCCGCACATGCCGGTGTCCGACATCACCGTGTCGTCGCTGGGCCTCTCGGGCGTGCTCATGGCGCTCTACCGGCGCGAGAAGACCGGCCGCGGCGACTACATCGACATGTCGATGCACGACGCGACGCTGTCGTGGGTGCCGCACACGATCGGCCCCGTGTTCGCCTGGCAGAAGCCGCCCGAGCCGAAGCTCGAACGTTCGTGGGGCGGCCATGCGTTCATCCAGATCTACGAGACGAAGGACAAGCGCTTTGTCGCGCTGTGCGGCGCCGAGAAGAAGTTCGTCGTGAATCTGCTCGAGCCCCTGGGCCGCCCCGACCTCATCGCCGCCACGCTGGAGGCGCCGGGCGCCGCGCACGAACCCGTGAAGGCATTCCTGCGCGAAGAGTTCGCGAAGCGCACGCGGGACGAATGGACCGAGTGGTTCAAGGGCCGCGACGTCGCTTTCGCGCCGGTGCTGAACCTGGTCGAAGGGGTCGCGCATCCGCAGGTGGCGGCGCGCGAGATGGTGCTGAAGGATGCGGACGGATTGCCGCAACTGGGCAACCCCATCAAGTTCCTGCACGACCCGGCGGTGATCGATACGCGGGTGCCGGGGATGGGGGAGCACGACGAGGAGTTGGGGAAGCGCCCCGCTGCGCGCGTCAGCAGTGCCTGAGGTTGCCGGGCTGGCCTGATTCTTCTGCCCAGGTGCGGCTCCACCGAGTCCCATGGGTCAGCGAATGTTCAGCGGTCGCGCGAATGAACAGGCGATCCGCAGTGTCCTTCGCGGCGCGCCTGCGCTCAGCAAGATCGTCGCTGACGCGTCGCCCCTGGAGTTGCGCGCCCAAGGCCTCCAGCTCCAGCCTCACCAATTCATTGTGGGCCGCCACCCACTGCGCGAACAGATCCTTGACTGCGTCGTTCGACACCGCACCCCTCCATGCGCTGTGAAGAAGTTGAATGACGCCAACAATATAGCTCAGGCGTTCGCGGCTTCTCTTTCGGTATTTTTCCTACTCGCGTCATCGTCGCAACAGTTCCGGCTCGCGCGTCGCGTTCGGTCCGTGAAGTGCCTAAACTCCGTGCTCATGACGAGCAAGGCAGTACCCCTCCATCGCGGCCGCCCCTGTGAACTGGATGCCGTCGACGCGCGCGCGTTGATCGGTTCGCGCGAACTGTCGCCCGTTGAACTGCTCGACGATTGCCTCGCGCGCATCGAGGAGGTCAATGGGCAGCTCAATGCCGTCGTCGCCGTGGACCACGAACGCGCGCGCCGTGAAGCTGCGGCGGCGGAGGCCGCCGTTCGGCGCGGCGACCCGCTCGGGCCCCTGCACGGATTGCCCATCGGCATCAAGGACATGATCGACACAGCCGGACTGCGCACGACTTACGGGTCGCGCGTGTACGCCGATCACGTGCCTGCGGCCGACGATCCCATCGTGGCGGCGCTGCGCGCGGCCGGCGGCATCGTCTGCTTCAAGACGAACACGCCCGAATGGGCGGCGGGCGGCAACACGTTCAATCCCGTGTATGGCGTGTCGGGCAACCCGTTCGCGCCGGAACTCACCTGCGGCGGCTCCTCGGGCGGGTCGGCGGTGGCGCTGTCCACCGGCATGCTACCGCTGGCGCATGGCTCCGACAACGCCGGGTCGCTGCGGATTCCGGCGTCCCTGTGCGGCGTCACCGGCATGCGTCCCACGGCCGGTCTCGTGCCCTCCGCCAGCCGCGCTTTCGGCCCGCTCCATTTCGCCGTCGAGGGTCCGATGGCGCGCACCGCGCGAGACACGGCCCTGCTGCTCTCCGCAATGGCACGGTTCGACCCCCTCGATCCGCTCTCCGCCCCTGTCGATCCCGCCTTGCAGAAGGCACCCCTGCCGCTGGACCTGTGCGGCCTGCGCGTTGCGTTCACGCCGGATCTGGGCGGGTTCGCCCCCATCGAGCCCGACCTCGCGGAGTTGTTCGGCCGCCGCACACGCCGGCTGCGCAGCGTGTTCCTCGAATGCGCGGACGCGTCGCCGGACTTCACCGGAGCGGACATTCTCTACGAGACGCTCCGGGCGGCAGCGTTCGTCGGAACCTGGCACGCGCGCATGCACGAGCACGGCGGCCGGTGGGGACGTCTGGTCACCGGGAACTACGAGGCGGGGCTGCGACTTTCGCAAGTCGATGTGTCCGTGGCGAATGTGGAGTGGACACGGATGTATCGGGCGGCACAGCGGTTCTTCGAGGGCTTCGACCTGCTGGTGCTGCCGACGGTGTCGGTGCGACCCTGGCCGAAGCATGAGATCTATCCCGCGCGGGTCGCGGCGCGTCCGACTTCCAATTACCTGGATTGGGTGCGCATGACCTATGCGATCACCTTGCTGAACCAGCCGTGCATCTCCATCCCCTGTGGCGTCGATGCGCAGGGGTTCCCGTTCGGCCTGCAACTGGTGGCGCGCCGCGGCCAGGATGCGTTCCTGATGCGCGCCGCGGTGGCGATCGAAAGTCTGCTGCTGCGCGATCCCGAGACGGCGCGTCCGCTCGTCGACATCGGCTGGCTCGCCGCGCAGCCGGCCTCGAACCCGTTGGCAACGCCGGTCACCTGAGCGCGGCTGCGAATGAAGAGGCGATCCGTGCCGGCGACTCCGGCGGCAAGAATCTGGTAGGACGTGGCGGGCTCGAACCGCCGACCAACGGATTAAAAGTCCGCTGCTCTACCAACTGAGCTAACGTCCCAACCTGTTTGCTGCGCATTGCACGCAGCAAAGCCCACGATTATAGCGGTGTCCCGGCGACTTTCCGCGCGGACGCCGAAGCAATGCGGTCCATCACCCATCCGGCCGCGCATTGGCCGAAGGTGGCGGTGACGCTGACCACCGATCCGTAGCCGTGGCAATTGAGCGATCCGTCGCCCTCGATCGCGCACGACGCATCGGGCGGCGCCACCGCTTCGCGACTGAAGACGCAGGCGAGGCCGATGCGCTTGCCCTCCTTCGGCGCGCCGTGGAACTTGCGCAGGCGATAGCGCAATTGCGCGAGCAAGGGGTCGTGCGTCGTGAGTGCCAGGTCGTCGATGTCGACCCGATGCGCGAGGCGCTTGCCGCCCGCCGCGCCGCATGCAATGAACATCGCGCGCGTCCTCAGCGCCCACTCGGCCATCGCCACCTTCGCCTTCACTGCATCGCACGCATCGATGACCGCGTCGACGCCCGCGGGCAGCAGGGCGGGCCAGTTCTCCGGCTCGACGAAATCCTCGACCGTCGTCACGCGGCATGCCGGATGGATCTGCGCGATGCGCTCGCGCATGGCCTGCACCTTCGCCTGCCCCACGGTGGACGCGAGCGCATGGATCTGCCGGTTGATGTTCGACTCGGCGATGTGATCGAGGTCGATCAGCGTCAGCGCGCCCACGCCGCTGCGCGCGAGCGCCTCGGCCGCCCACGAGCCGACGCCGCCGATGCCCACCACCGCGACGTGCGACGCGCGAATGGCGGCCGCACCCTGCATGCCGTACAAGCGCTCCAGTCCGCCGAAGCGGCGCCGCAGGTCGGCGGTCTCGTCGAGGTGCGTCACGCCGGGCCTCCGCCGAGCCGCCTCAAGGCGGCCCGCGCCCCCTCGGGGGGCAGCGACGACACGAAGTGCGTGGCGTGGGGGCTCACGATTTCTCCAGGCGCCACATCTGATAACGGAACGCGCCGAGCGCGCCCAGCAGGATCGCGCCCACCGCCACGAAACTCGTCGCGCTCAAGGTCGACAGTCCCGACAGGCCCTGCCCGATCGTGCAGCCCATCGCGGTGACGCCGCCCACGCCCATCAGCACGGCGCCGACGAGATGATTCGCCAGGTCCTCGGTGCCGCCGAAGCCTTCCCAGCGAAAACTCCGCATGGCGAGCGCCACGGCCGCGGACCCCGCGATCACGCCGACCACCGAGACGATGCCGACGGTCAGCACCTTGCTCTTGTCGCTGAAGAACAGGAGCCAGTCGACGGTGTACGCGACGGGCGCGACGAAGCTCAGGGCCTCGGCGCGGCCGGAGTTGGTGGCCAGGAAGGTCTCCTGCAAGGTCTCCGGATGCTCGGCCAGGTAGCCCACATGCCCGGTCGTCCACCACACGGCCGCGATGATCGCGCCGATGCCGAGACCGGCCAACAGGTTGTCGAACGTGATGAAGCCGGGACCGCGCAGCGCCCAGGCCACGAGCGCACCGCCCAGCAACACGGCAACGAGCAGACCCCCGAGCGCGGGCTGCAACCCCGTCAAGGCGGCAGCGGCCGTGGACAGCGATGCGTTCGCCCCGAAGTCCACCGCCACGCGATCCACCGTCGCCACCCGCGCCACGGCGGTGATGCCCTTGAGCGTGGCGAATGCCGAGATCGCGAGCACGACGAACACGACCACCGACTTGAGGTTTCCTCCGCCGATGCGCACGAGCGTCTTGCTGCCGCAGCCCGACGCCAGCACCATGCCGAAGCCGAAGAGCGATCCGCCGACAAGCGCCGACAGCCAGATCCAGCGGCTGGAGGCATACAGCGTCTTCGCGGGGTCCACGAGACCCGCATACGCGAGCAGCCAGAAGCCGAGCATGGCCACGCCCGCGGCCATGGCCCACTGGCGCAGGCGCGTGTAGTCGCCCATGGTGACGGCGTCGCTCACCGCGCCCATCGTGCAGAAGTGCGTGCGCTGCGCGATGGCGCCGAAAAGGAAGGAGAAAGCGAAAGCCAGTGCAAGGACTTTGCTGGCTGCAGAGGCGATGTCCATGGTCTGGATTCTGGCATCGCCCGCGAAAGGGGGCGCCGCGCACGCGCCCTCACCCCTGCCCTCTCCCGCAGGCGGGAGAGGGAGGAAGACAGGTCAGCTGCGCAGGCGGGCCAGCCGCTCCTTCGCCGCCACCGCCGCCTCGGAGTGCGGATACGCCTTCACCAGCTCGTCGAGCGTGCGGCGCGCCTGCGCGTTCTCCTTCAGTTCGATCTGGCAGTTCGCGATCGACAGCACGGCCTCGGGCGCGCGTGGATGGTCCGGCGCCTGCGAGAGCAGCGCGCGGAAGTTCAGGATGGCGCCGCGGTAGTCGCGGTTCGCATACTGCGCGTTGCCCAGCCAGAACAAGGCCACGGCGCGATAGCCGCTGCCCGGATAGCGCTGCACGAAGGAAGCGAAGGCCGTCTGCGCCGCCGGGAACTCGCCCTTGCGGAAGCTCGCCAGCGCCGCGTCGAATTCGCGCTGCTCGTTGGGGTCGGCCGTGAACTCGCGGCCGTCCACGCTCACCTTCGCGGGCTCGAACTTGCGCAGCCGGTCTTCCAGGCCCACGGCCAGGTCCTTCTGGCTGCGCTGGACGTCGGACAGCGCGCGCGTCACCGTCTCGTTCTCGCCGCGCACGCGCGCGAGGTCGCCGCGCAGCGTCTCGATTTCGCGCTGCAGGTCGAGGATGCTGCGACGCAGGGTCGCCGTGTCCTCGTTCGCGCGGCGCAGCTCCTCGGCGGAGCGGCGCAGTTCCTCGGCATGCATCGCGCGGTTCTGCTCGACGCGCTGGCGAAGTTCCAGGATCGCGCGGCGCGCCTCGTCGTCCTCGAACAGCGCGGCCGACGCGCCCGATGCGGCCGCGAGCGATGCGCAGGCCAGCACGGCCGCGCGCAGCGTCATGGCGACGGTCTTCATTGCCGGTACGCGATTTCCGCGCGGCGGTTCTGCGCCCAGGCCTGCTCGTTGCTGGCCGGGTTGGCGGGCTTTTCCTTGCCGAAGCTCACGGCCTCGACCTGCTGCTCGGCCACGCCCAGCAGGCCGAGCGAGCGCCGCACGGCCTCGGCGCGGCGCTGGCCGAGCGCGAGGTTGTATTCGCGCCCACCGCGCTCGTCGGTGTGGCCCTCGACCACGACGCGCCGGCCGTTGTTCGACTTCAGGAAGCGCGCATGCGCCTCGATGAGGTTCTGGTACTCGGGCTTGATGACGTAGCTGTCATAGTCGAACAGCACGATGCGCGCGACGTTCTGCGGCCCCTGCGCCGTCCCCGCGAGCGGATCGGCCTGCACGGGGGCGACGCGGCTTTGCGTCTGTCCGCCGGGCTGGCCGCTGCCGGTGCCGGTGCCCGCATCGGGCGCGATGGTGGCGCCACGGCGGTCCTCGACCGGGACGTCATCGAGTTTCACGCCGCTGGCGCAGCCGGCGAGCACTGCGGCCGCGAGCGCGGCGACGATCATGCGTGGATTCATCGTGTGGTTCTCCAGGATGGGGTGGATGGGAAGGCAATCACTTCTGGAACGGGCCCCAGTCGGGCTCGCGGATGTCGCCCTCGCGGCCGGCCAGGCGGGCCTTGATCTTGCCGTCGAGCGTGGTGGTCATCAGCGCCTCGCGCCCGCCCTGTCGGGTCGCGTAGACGATGAGCTTGCCGTTGGGCGCGAAGCTCGGGCTTTCGTCGGCCGTCGTGTCGGTGACCGACTGGACGTTGCCGCTCGCGAGCTCCATCACCTGCAGCTTGAAGGCGCCGCCGATGCGGGAAATATAGGCCAGCCATCGCCCGTCCGGGCTCAGTGCCGGCGAGATGTTGTAACTGCCGGTGAAGGTGACGCGCTGCGGCTCCCCGCCCGACGCGCCCATGCGGTAGATCTGGGGCGCGCCGCCGCGGTCGCTCACGAACAGGATGCTGCGGCCGTCTGCCGAGTACACGGGCTCGGTGTCGATGCCGCTCGACTGCGTGAGCCGGCGCGGCTCGCCGCCTTCGCTGCTGATCGTGTAGAGCTGCGAGCCCCCGTCGCGCGTCAGCGTGACCGCGAGCGTGCGGCCGTCGGGCGACCATGCCGGCGCGCTGTTGGAGCCGCGGAAATTCGCGATGAGCCGGCGGCGCCCGGATTGCACGTCGTGCACGTACACGACGGGCTTGCGCGATTCGAACGACACGTAGGCGAGCTGCGCGCCGTTGGCGGACCACGCGGGCGAGATGATCGGCTCGGGACTCGCGAGCGCCGATTGCGCGTTCTCGCCGTCGGCATCGGCCACCCACAGGTTGTAGCGGCTGCCGGCCTTGGTGACGTAGGAGATGCGCGTGGAGAACACGCCCTTGTCGCCGGTGAGCTTCTCGTAGATGGCGTCGGCGATGCGGTGCGCGGCCAGGCGCAGGTCGCCCGCCGTGACGGCGTAGCTCTGGCCCGTGAGCTCCTGCCCTCGCACGACGTCCCAGAGGCGGAAGCGCACGTCGAAGCGGCCGTCGGCCAGGCGCGCCACGCTGCCGACCGCGAGCGAATCGGCGCCCTTCTGGCGCCACGGGCTCACGTCGGGACGGCTCGCTTCGTCGAGCGGGCCCGCGCCGGACGGGTCGACCGCGCGGAACTGGCCGCTGCGCTCGAGGTCGGCCTGCACGATGGCGGCGATCTTCTGCGGGGCATCCGCGTCGCCGCGGAAGGGCACGACGGCGATGGGCAACTGCGTGAGGCCGATGCCGGTGACCTCGACGCGGAATTGCGCGCGGGCCGGCAGTGCGTGGAGCGCCGCGAGGCCGCCGAGCAGGCCCAGGGCCTCGCGGCGGCGGGGACGGTGTGCGGGAGGATTCATGCTGCTTAGTCTCTCGTCGGTCGATGGAGTTCAGTCACCACCGCATCCGGGGTGCGAATCGCCTCGGCCAGGCCGGCCTCGGCACGGATGATGTCGCTGCCCGTGCGCTCGCGCACGCGCTCGCGGTTCACGCTTTCGTTCGCGCGGGAATGCTCCGGGTGCCACAGATGGAACACTTCGGTCGCGAGGAAACCATTGCAGCGCGACAGGCCGAGGCGATGCAGCCGCAGCACCAGGTCGGCATCTTCATGGCCCCAGCCGGCGAAGCTTTCGTCGAAACCGTTCACTTTCTCGAAGTCGGATTTGAAGACGCCGAAATTGCAGCTGCGAATGCCCTTCCACGCGAAGCGATTCTGCATGCGCGCGGGCGCGCCCGGCCAGCGCAACAGGTGCGTCAGCTTGTTCACGTCGCCGGCCGCCCGGCGGCGCAGCCACTCGGCCGTGGACAGTCGCGACAGCGCGACCTCGCCCGCGATCACGCGCCGCGTGAAGGCCTCGCCGAGCAGCACGCGGCTGCCGTTGACGAAGCGCCCTTGCGCGGCCAGGCGTTCATGCATGGCCGCGAATCTTAGCGCGGGCACGCAGTCGCCATCGAGGAAGACGAGATAGTCGCTGCGCGCCGCGTGGGCGCCGAGGTTGCGCGCGCGCGAGGCGGTGAAGCCCGAGTCGGGGTGCCACACATGGCGCACGGGGCAGGCGAAACGCGGCAGGCCGGTGACCACTTCCTCGACCTGCTGCGGCCGCGAGCCGTCGTCGGCGATGATCACTTCATGTTGCGGACCGCACTGCCGGGCGAGCTCGCGCAGCACCGCGAGCAGTGCATCCGCGCGGTTGTACGTGAGCACGACGAAGGCGGTTTTCATGGCTGCGCCTTCAACCCCTGCGCTGCATCAGCCAGAGCTTGACGTAGCGGTAGTACGTGCCCTCGGCATTGGACACCGCGAGCAGGAAGCCCATGCGCCCGTCGAGAAAGCCGCGACGCAGGACATAGGTACGCACGAAGGCCCACAGCCCGTGCAGCACCGCCCGGCCCACCGAGCCCTTGCGCCCCTGCGCATGCAGGCGCAGCGCGCCGGCCGTGGAATAGCGGTCGAGCTTGTCGAGCACCGATTCGAAGTCGGGGAAGCTGCGATGCACGAGGTCGTGATTCAGGTGCGCGGGCGGGGCATCGGTCACGAGTCTTTCGTGGACGAGGTCGTCGGAGAAGCGCGCGGTTCCACGCTTGAACAGTCGCGTGACGCGGTCCGGGTACCAGCCCGAGTGCGCGATGAACTGCCCGCAATAGCTGGAGCGGCGCGGCATGTCCCACGCCTCGGCGGCGGGCGACTGCAAGGTGCGCAGGATCTCGTCGCGCAGTTCGGGGGTGACGCGCTCGTCGGCATCGAGCGACAACACCCACGGCTCGGTGGCGAGCGCGAGCGCGCGGTTCTTCTGCGCGCCGAAGCCGGGCCAGTCCGCGGTGACGACGACGCGCGCGCCGGCGGCGGTGGCAAGCGCGACCGTGTCGTCGGTGCTGCCGTTGTCGACGACGATGCGCTCGCGCGCGAAGGCCACCGAGGCGAGGCATTCGACGATGTTCGATGCTTCGTTGCGGGTGATGAGGATGGCGCTGAGGGGTGCGCCGGTCGGAGCGGTCGCCTCCGGAGCGGTACCGGAATCGCTGGATAATCCGCGCATGAAGCCCGATTATGCCCGCCGTGACTGAAGCCTCCGCGGGCAGCCTCGCCTTCCGCATCCGCCGCGTCTTTCCCTACATCCGGCACGTGCGCCGCTACTGGCTCGTGGTGCTGCTCGCGACGATCGTCGGCGCGGCCACGGAGCCCGCCGTGCCCGCCCTGCTGAAGCCTCTGCTGGACGAAGGATTCAACCGGCAATCGTTCAGCCCGTGGCTCGTCCCCGCCGCACTGCTCGGACTCTTCGCGATCCGCGGCGTCTCGGGCTTCATCGCCGACATCGCGCTGGCGAAGATCGCCAACGAGGGCATGGTGACGCTGCGGCGCGCTCTGTTCGGCCGGCTGCTCGATGCGCGCATGACGCTTTTTTCGCGCGAGACGGCCAGCTCGCTCTCCAACGGCATCGTGGCGGAGGTGCAGACCGGCTTCAGCCTGCTCGTGAATGCGCTCACGGCGCTGGTCAAGGACAGCCTCGCGCTGGTCGCCCTGCTCGGCTACCTGCTGTACATCAACTGGCAGCTGACCCTGGTGGTGGGCCTGATGGCGCCGGCCGTCGCGTGGCTGATGCGGACCGTGTCGCGCCGCCTGTATGGGCTGGCGAAAAGCAGCCAGGCCGCGACCATCGAGCTCACCTATGCGGTCGAGGAGAACGTGCTCGCCAACCGCGTGGTGCGGCTGCACGGCGCGCAGGAAGCGCAGGCCGGTCGCTTCGAGACGCTCAGCCAGCGGTTGCGGCGGCTCGCCATGAAGTCCGCCGTCGCGCAGGCGCTCATCACGCCGACGATGCACATGCTTTCGGCGGCGGCGCTGTCGGTGGTGATCTGCATCGCGCTCTGGCAAAGCGGCAACGCGATGACCGTGGGCGCATTCGCCTCGTTCGTCACGGCGATGCTCATGCTGATCGCACCGGTGAAGCGCCTGTCGGAGGTGACGAGTCCCATCGCGCGCGGCCTCGCGGCGCTCGAGCGTTCGCTCGACCTCGTGGAGCATTCGCCCGTCGAAGCCGGCGGCGCGTACGAGGCGGCGCGCGCGCAGGGCCGCATCGAGCTGCGGGACGTGACGGTGCAGTATCCCGATGCCGCGCGCCCCGCGCTCGCCGACTTCAGCCTCGACATCGCGCCGGGCGAAACGGTGGCCCTCGTCGGTCCCTCGGGCTCCGGCAAGACGACCCTGGCCAACCTGCTGCCGCGCTTCGTGGAACCCGCGTGCGGCGGCATCTTCGTCGACGGGCATGCGCTGCACGAATGGAATCTGGCTTCCCTGCGCCGCCAGTTCGCGATGGTGAGCCAGGACGTCGTGATGTTCAACGACACGCTCGCGGTCAACGTGGCGCTGGGCCGTGACGTCGACCGCGCGCGCGTCATGCACGCGCTGGAGGCGGCGAACCTCGGCGCGCTCGTCGCGCAGTTGCCGCAGGGCATCGATTCGCCGGTGGGCCACAATGCGGCCTCGCTGTCCGGCGGGCAGCGGCAGCGCCTGGCCATCGCCCGCGCGCTCTACAAGGACGCTCCCATCCTGATCCTCGACGAAGCCACGTCCGCCCTCGACAACGAGTCCGAGCGCATGGTGCAGGAGGCGCTGCGCCGCCTGATGACCGGCCGCACGACGCTCGTGATCGCGCACCGCCTGTCCACCATCGAGCATGCCGACCGCGTGGCCGTGCTCGACCAGGGCCGGCTTGCCGAAGTCGGCACGCATGCGCAACTGCTCGCGAGCGGCGGACTCTATGCGCGCCTGCACGCGCTGCACGACGCCGAGGGCGTGCTGCCATGATGAATTCCTCTTCCATGACGCTGGATGCGCCACCGACACCCCTCCCCGAACGCGCGCTGCAGGCGACGCTGACCGGCGGACTCGCGGCGCTCGGCGTGTTCCTGCCCTACTCCACCGCCGGCACGAGCATCGCGCTCGGGATGCTGATGCTGGTGGCGCTGGCGATGGCGCCGCGCGTGTGGCGGCTGCGGCCCTGGCGCGAGCCGATGTTCGCGATCGGCCTCGCGCTGTTGGCCTACATTGCCGCGCGCAGCATCGCGGCAGGGTGGGACCGCTCCGCCGCCGGCGTCGTGAACCACTACCACGAGCTTCTGCTGATGCCGGTGCTGTGGGCACTTTTCACGCTGTGCCCGCGACGCGACGCGTTCGTCTGGGGCCTGCTCGCGGGCTCGGTGGGGCTCGCGGTCGCGCACTGGATTCCGCTGTCGGCGGAGGTCACGACCAAGGTCGAATTGCGGCGCATCTCGGCGGGCTTCGGCCTCTCGGTGGCCGCCTTCATCCTTTTCGAGCAAGGGCGGCTCGGCCGCATGGCCAAGGTCATTGCGTACCCGGCCGCCGCGTTTCTCGCGTTCACCGTCGTGGCAGCGGTCGGCGCGCGGACGGGCTACGTCGCCGTGGCCCTGTTCGGCGCATTCGCGGCATGGCGCGCGGCGCCGGGGCGTTGGCGCTGGGCTGCCGTCGTCGGCGTCCTGGTGTCGGCCGTCGTCGTCGCGTCGCTGCTGTCGTCCATGCGCGAAAAGCGGGGCGACATCGCCAACTCCAACAAGATCCGCACGGAGCTTCTGCGGAACACGACCGAGGTGATCCGCGACCACTGGCTCGTCGGCACGGGCTGGGTCGGTTACGCGGGCGCCTACGAGGCCGTGGCGGCAGCGCGCGGCGCGCCGCCCGATGCGTACTACGCGAAGAGCGCCAACCCGCATAACGAATACCTGATGCAGTGGGCGGCGGGCGGCCTGCCGGCGTTGGCGCTCTACGCCGCGTGGCTCGCTGCGCCGCTCGTTCGCGGATGGCGGCGTCGCGGCGAGGCCGGCGCGTATGCCTCCTCCGCGGCCTGCGTCGCCGTCGCCTTCGCCGTCGCGTCGGCGCTCAACTCGATGCTGCTCGACTTCACGGAGGCGCATTTCTACGCCGCCGCGATGGCGTGGCTGCTCGCGCGGCGCGATCCATGAAGTCGGTGCTGGTCGTGGTCACGCGCCAGATCGGCGACGTGCTGCTCACGACGCCGCTGATCCGCGAAGTGCGGAGCCTGTGGCCTGAAGCGGCGGTCGACGTGCTCGGGTTCGAGGGCACGCTGGGCATGCTGGAGGGCAACCCGGACGTGCGCGAGCGGATCGCGACGCCGGCGCAACTGGGCTTCGGCGGCGCGTGGCGCCTGCTGCGGCGTCTGTGGCGGCGCTACGACCTCGTGCTCGTGGCGGACCCGGGAGATCGAGCGCATCTGTTCGGGTGGGCGGCATCGCGCGTGCGCGCGGGCGTGCTGCCCGAACGCAGCAGCAGCAACTGGTGGAAGCGGGCCTTGCTGACGCACGCCGTGGAGAGTGGCGGCGATCCTTCCGGGGTGCATATCGTCGCGGAACGCCTGTCCTTGCTCGCGCCGTGGACGTCGGCATCCCATGTCTCGAATGCCTCGCTGGTCGCGCCGGAAGGTTCGGCGTTGCCGGCCCCGCTGCAATCGCGCCTGCACGCCGGCTACATCGTCATGCACACGCCGTCGATGTGGCCGTACAAGCAGTGGCCCCTGTCCCACTTCCGCGAGCTGGCCTCCTTGCTGACCGCGGACGGTCGCCAGGTCGTGCTCACGGGCGGCCCGGGCGCGCATGACCGCGCGTGCGTCGACGCGATGAAGGGATGCGCGCCCGAATCGATGCTCGTCGACGCAGGAAGCCTGGACTTCCGCCAGCTGGCGAGATTGATCCGCGGTGCGGCGCTCTACATCGGCCCCGACACCTCGATCTCGCACCTCGCGGCCGCCTGCGATGTCCCCGTGCTCGCGATCTTCGGCCCGACGAATCCTCAGCGCTGGGCGCCCTGGCCCGGATCGGGCGTTGCCATTGCACGCCAAGCGTCGTCGCAAACGCTGCGCAACATCACCATCGTGCAGGCCGACCTCCCTTGCGTGCCCTGCGGGAAGGCGGGCTGCGAGGACCATCGGCAAAGCGGCACGGCGTGCCTGCCGGCGATCACGCCGCAGCGCGTCGCGGAGGCGGCGAGGCGGATCCTTCCTCAGTGAGGCGACCAGGGGTCGAGCACTTCGACCGGCAATCCCCTGAAGTCCTTCTTGTTCCGCGTCACGAGCACGAGGTCGTGCGCCAGTGCGGTCGCGGCGAGAAGGCTGTCGATGGTGGGCAGTGGACGACCCGCGCCCGCGACGAGCCGGCCCCAGCGATCGGCAACTGCGCCGTCGACATCCAGCACTCGACCTATGAAGAATCGAGGCAACTCGACTTCCAGCCAGTCGCGAAGCGTCGCCTGACGGCGCGCATCGCCGATGCCTTCGACACCTTTGCGGAGTTCGCCGAGCGTGAGCACGCTCAAGTACAAGGTCGAGGCCGGCCGTTCGGCAAACCAGTTCACAACCGAGGGCTGGGGCGACTTCTTCCGAAGCTCCGACAACACATTCGTGTCGACCAGGTAACTCACAGGCGGGGCGTCCGGCGGGTACTGCTCTGCTCGCGCTCGAAACGCGGCTCATCGTGCCCGGCGAGCGGCGATGCCTGCATGAAATCGACAAGCGACATCGAACCGCCGGACATCCTGTCGAAGGCCTCGCGCGACAACACCACGGCGACGGACTTGCCGTGCACCGTGATGCCTTGAGGTTCGTCCTGAGCACGCTTGACGAGCTCGGAGATCTGCGCCTTCGCTTCCTGAAGCTGCCATTGATTCACGGGAATCGCCTTGATCTGACCAGTCTGGTCAGACATTGTATTATTTTCGCGCCCCGGATGCCGTCAGAGCAGCACGATGTCGTACTGCTCCTGCCCCATCGCGCTTTCGCTTTGCAGCGAGATCGGCTTGCCGATGAAGTCCGACAGGCCCGCCAGGTGCTGGCTCTCCTCGTCCAGGAACAGCTCCACCACCCTCGGCGACGCCACCACGCGGTATTCGCGCGGATTGAACTGCCGCGCCTCGCGCAGGATCTCGCGCAGGATGTCGTAGCAGACCGTGCGCGCCGTGCGCACCGTGCCCTTGCCCATGCATGCCTCGCACGGCTCGCACAGCATGTGCGCGAGCGACTCGCGGGTGCGCTTGCGCGTCATCTCCACCAGGCCCAGCTGCGAGAAGTTGCCCGCCATCGTCTTCACGCGGTCGCGCGTGAGCTGCTTGCGGAACTCGCCGAGCACCGAGTCGCGATGGTCCTCGCGCTGCATGTCGATGAAGTCGACGATGATGATCCCGCCCAGGTTGCGCAGGCGCAGCTGGCGCGCGATGGCGTGCGCGGCCTCCAGGTTCGTCTTGAAGATCGTGTCGTCGAAGTTGCGCGAGCCGACGTAGCCGCCGGTGTTCACGTCGACCGTGGTCAGCGCCTCGGTCTGGTCGACGATCAGGTAGCCGCCCGACTTCAGGTCGACCCGGCGCCCGAGCGCCTTCGCGATTTCCTCGTCGATGTTGTACAGGTCGAAGATCGGCCGCTCGCCCTTGTACAGATGCAGCTTCGCCGCCGCCGAGGGCATGAACTCCTCGCCGAACTTCGCAAGCAGCGCATGCTGTTCGCGCGAATCGATGCGAATCGTCTGCGTGTCGCAGGTCACCAGGTCGCGCAGCACGCGCTGGATCAGGTTCAGGTCCTGGTGCAGCAGCGAGCCGGCGGGCAGCCGCGTCGCGGCCTCGCGGATGCGCGTCCAGGTCTTGCGCAGGTAGGCGATGTCCTCGGCAAGCTCGTCGTCCGACGCATCCTCGCCATTGGTGCGCAGGATGAAGCCGCCGCCCGGCGCGCCGACCAGCCGCGTGAGCCGTGCGCGCAGCGCCTCGCGCTGGTCGTGCGGAATCTTCTGCGAGATGCCGATGTGATCGTCCTGCGGCAGGAAGACGAGCAGCCGGCCCGCGATGCTCACCTGCGTCGACAGGCGCGCGCCCTTGGTGCCGATGGGGTCCTTGATGACCTGGACGAGCAGCGACTGGCCCTCGAACACCTGCTTCTCGATGGGCACCTGCGGCTGGCCCGGCCGGCCCGGCGGCTCGCCGTCGGGCTGGCGCTGCCACACGTCGGCGACGTGCAGGAAGGCCGCGCGCTCCAGGCCGATGTCGATGAACGCCGACTGCATGCCGGGCAGCACGCGCGCGACCTTGCCCAGGTAGACATTGCCGACGAGGCCGCGCTCCAGCGTGCGCTCGACGTGCAGCTCCTGCACGGCCCCATTTTCGACGATGGCGACGCGCGCCTCCTGCGGCGACCAGTTGATCAGGATGTCCTGTTGCATGTGCGGCCTCAGGATACACTGGCGCCGCCGCGCCGCGCCGCGCCGCGCGGCCGCAAGCAGCCCGCCGCACCACTCCGCATGACTCCCGCAGATTCCTTGTCCTTTCTTCAAGGCGGCGGCGCCATGGGCGAGCGCATCCGCGCGTTCGACTGGGCGTCGCATCCGCTCGGCCCGCCTGGGGACTGGCCCGCGGCGCTGAAGCTCGTGGTGAACCTGTGCCTCAGTTCCAGTTTCCCCACGGCGATCTACTGGGGGCAGGACCTTCACGTCCTGTACAACGACGCCTGGTCGGTGATTCCCGCCGACCGCCATCCGGCCGCCCTCGGCCAGCCCGCCCGCGAACTATGGTCGGACATCTGGCACGTCGTCGGACCGCATTTCGAGCGCGTTCTCGCCACCGGCGAAGGCGTGGCGCAGTACGAGGAAATGCTCCCCATGGTGCGCCACGGCGTCGCGCGCGAGACATGGTGGAACTACAGCCTGACGGCGGTACACCTGCCGGACCACACGATCGGCGGGCTCTTCAACCAGGGCAACGAAATCACCGAGACGGTCCTCGCACGCCGCCTGCGCCAGAAGGAGGTCGAACGCTGGCGCGACCTGTTCCGGCAGGCGCCCGCGGCCGTCGCGCTGCTGCGCGGGCCGGACCATGTCTTCGAGGTCGCGAACGAGGCCTACCTCCGGCTCGTCGGCCGGCCCGACGTGGTCGGCCAAGCGGTGCGCCAGGCCCTCCCCGAAGTCGTCGAGCAAGGCTTCATCGAACTCCTGGACCGCGTCTACCGCACCGGCGAGCCCTACGTCGGCGCATCCATCAAGGTGACCCTGCAGGCGCCCGGCGCGCCGAAGCCGCAGGAACACATCCTCGATTTCGTCTACCAGCCGGTGCGCGACCTGGAAGGCGCCGTGGACGGGATCTTCGTGCTCGTGACCGACGTCACGGCGCGCTCGCACGCGGAGGCGGCGCTGCGCATCAGCAACTGGCAACTCGGCGAGGAGCGCGCGCGGCTCGCCTCCATCGTCGAGGCGGAACAGCGCGCGCAGCAGGCGCTGCGCAGGTTCAACGACACGCTCGAGAAGCACGTGGCCAGCCGCACGGCGCAGCTGACGCGCACGCTCGAGACGCAAGGCGTCATGGCCGACCGCCTGCGCGCGACCTTCGAGACGAGCCTGATCTACCAGGCCTTCCTCGATCCGCAGGGCAAGCTGCTCGAGGCGAACCTGGCGTCGCTGCAGGGGATCCAGGCCCGGCTGAACGACGTCGTGGGCCTGCCGTTCTGGGAGACACCCTGGTTCGCTTCGACCGACGGCTTGCAGGAGCGCGTGCGCGCGGGCGTCGAAGCCGCCGCCTCGGGACGCAGCGTGGTGCAGGAAATCGAGCTCGACCTGCCCATCGGGCGGCGCCGCTTCGATTTCTCGCTGCGGCCGGTGCTCAACGCGAAGGGCGCGGTCGTCGGGATCGTGCCGCAGGCGGTGGACATCACCGAACGTCGGCCAACAGGGCCGCCGTCTCGAACAGGGGAAGCCCCATGATGCCGGTGAACGAGCCGTCGATGCGCGCGATGAACGCCGCGGCGCGCCCCTGCACGGCATAGGCCCCGGCCTTTCCCATCGGCTCGCCGCTCGCGACGTAGGCGCGGATCTTCGCGGGCGTGAGCGCGGCGAAGGTCACGCGCGAGATGCTCAAAGCTTCGCGCCGCGCGCCGCCCGGCCTCTGGATGGCCACGGCGGTCAGCACGCGGTGCGTCGCGCCCGAGAGCTCGCCCAGCATGCGCGCGGCGTCTTTCTCGTCGGCGGGCTTGCCGTAGATCGCGCGGCCCCGGGCGACCGTCGTGTCCGAGCAGAGAATGGGCGCGCGGGGCAGCTTGCGGCGCTTCAGCCGATCCAGCGCCGCGTCGAGCTTCAGCCGCGTGACCCGCTGCACGTAAGTGGCGGGCGATTCGCCCGGCTCCACCGCTTCGAGGCCTTCGCTGTCTTCGTCGTCGTCCGGCAGCAGCAACCTGTGCTCGATGCCCAGCTGCTCCAGCAACTGCCGGCGCCGTGGACTTCGAGAGGCGAGGTAGATGAACATCAGGCGTCATTCCCGCGGCCAAGGGGCGCGGAGGGCTTATTCACGGTGATAGGGATGGTTCGCATTGATCGACCACGCGCGGTACAACTGCTCGGCAAGCAGCACGCGCACCATCGCGTGCGGCAGCGTGAGATCGGACAGCCGGATGCGCTCGTGCGCGGCCTGCTTGAACTGCGGATCGAGCCCGTCCGGCCCGCCGATGACGATGGCGACGGTGTCGTTCTCCAGCGCCCAGTCCTTCACTTTCCGCGCGAGCGCAACGGTCGTGAGCGCGCTGCCACGCTCGTCGAGCGCGACGACGCGCGCGCCCTTCGGGATCGCGGCCTCGATGCGCTCCCGTTCGGCGGACAGCAGGGTCTGCAGCGTCTTCGAGCCGCGCGGCTCGGTCTTCACCGCCTTCAATTCGAGCCGCGACTCGGGCGGGAAGCGCTTCGCATAGTCGTCCCACGCGGTCTGCGCCCAGTCGGGAACGCGCTGGCCGACCGCGACGACGAGGAGCTTCACGAAGACTTCTTGGCGGGCGCCTTCTTCGCTGCGGGCTTCTTCGCGGGCGCTGCCGACTTCTTCGCCGGTGCCGCGGCGGACTTCCTCGCGCCCGACGCTGTTCCGCCCGGCCGCGGCGTGCCGCTCTTCTTCGCGGGCGCGCTCTTCTTCGCCGCCACTTTCGCCGCCTTCTTCGCAGCCGTCTCGGCACGCTGGATCGTCTTGACCGCCGTGCTGCGGCGCAGCGAGCCCGGCTCGGTCGATTTCTTCGCAGCCGGTTCCTTCGCTGCGGGCTTCGCCGGCTGGGGCGCGCCCAGGCGCAGGCGAATCGGCTTCTCGCCCCAGATCTCTTCGAGGTTGTAGTACTGGCGGATCGCCGGCTGCATGATGTGCGCCACGGCCGCGCCGCAGTCGACGATGATCCACTCGCCGTTGTCCTGCCCCTCCGTGCGCGGCTTGGGAAAGCCCGCCTCGCGCACCGCATCGGACACGCTCGAGGCGAGCGCCTTGGTCTGGCGGTTCGAGGTGCCCGACGCGACGATCACCCGCTCGAACAAGGGGGACAGGTGCTCGGTGTTGAACACGACGATGTCCTGTCCTTTCACATCCTCCAGGCCATCGACGATGGCGCGCTGCAGGCGTTGGGTATCTTTTTTCGCGGCGGCTTCCGTGGTCATTCAGTCAGGTTGGTAGAGGTGATGGTGGTCAATATAACTGGCTACACGGGGGTCGACCAGTACGTCGATGGCCTGCCCGGCCGCAAGACGCCTCCGTACGTCGGATGCGCTGCCCGGCAGCAGCGGCAGGCGCAGCTCGACGTGGCGCACCCCGGGAGGCAGGGCGAGCGGCGGCTGGGTCGCGCCCGCGTAGTCGCGCCGGGCGATGGCCAGCGTCGCGATTTCCGCGATGGCGGTCCACTCGCGCCACGTGGCGAACGCCGCCGCCTGGTCCTCGCCCATCACCAGGTAGAGCTCGGCGGCGGGCTCCTCGAGCCGCAGTTCGCGCAGCGTGTCGATGGTGTAGCTGGGGCCGGCGCGGCGCATCTCGCGGTCGTCCACGCGCGCCTGGGGCACGGCCGCGAAGGCGATTCGCGTCATTTCGAGGCGATGCGCCGCGTCGGTGAGCTGACGCGGCTTGTACCATGCGTCGCCGGTGGGCAGGACGTGCAACGCGTCCAGCGGCACCTGCTGCACCGCCGCGGTGGCGAGCGCCACGTGCGCGTGATGCGGCGGATCGAACGAGCCGCCGAACAGGCCGAGCTTCAAACCCACTCCCGGCGCACGATGAACTTGTCGTAGAGCTCGCGCTCGGGCGTGCCCGGCGCTTCCTCGCGGCGGTACGACCAGTTCGCCTGCGGCGGCATCGACAGCAGGATCGACTCGGTGCGGCCGCCCGACTGCAGGCCGAAGTGCGTGCCGCGGTCCCAGACGAGGTTGAACTCGACGTAGCGCCCGCGCCGGTACAGCTGGAAGTCGCGTTCGCGCTCGCCGTGCGGAATGTTCATGCGCCGCTCGACGATGGGAAGGTAGGCGCCCAGGAAGGCATCGCCCACCGAACGCTGCATCGCGAAGCTGGCCTCGAAGCCGCCTTCGGAGTGATCGTCGAAGAAGATGCCGCCGATGCCGCGCTGCTCCGCGCGATGCTTCAGGAAGAAATAATCGTCGCACCAGGCCTTGAAGCGCGGGTACAGGCCGCTGCCGTGCGGCTCCAGGGCCGACTTGCAGGCGCGATGGAAGTGAACCGCGTCCTCCTCGAAGCCGTAGTACGGCGTGAGGTCCATGCCGCCGCCGAACCAGAACACCGGCTCGCCCTCGGCAGGCAGCGCGGCGAGCATGCGCACGTTCATGTGGACCGTGGGCACGTAGGGATTGCGGGGGTGGAAAACCAGCGACACGCCCATCGCCTCGAAAGGCGCGCCGACGAGCTGCGGGCGGTGCTGCGTGGCCGAGGGCGGCAGCTTCATGCCCTGCACGTCGGAGAAACCGCAGCCGGCGCGCTCGAACACCGGGCCGTCCTCGAGGATCATCGTCGTGCCGCGGCCCTGCAAGGGCTCGCCGGGCGCCTTCTGCCAGCGGTCGACGGTGAATGCCGTGCCGTCCACGGCCGCAATGGCCTCGACGATCCGCGCCTGCAGCCCCTGCAGCCAGTCGCGCACCTGCGTCACGCGCGGATCCGCCATGCTCACCCCTTCACCGCACGATGGCCGATGTCGCGGCGGAACTGCGCGCCGTCGAACCGGATGGCATCGACCACTTCGTAGGCGCGCATCTGCGCGGCCTTCACCGTGTCGGCCAGCGCGGTGACGCACAGCACGCGCCCGCCCGTCACTACCGTGTCCTTGCCCTGCTTCGCCGTGCCGGCGTGGAAGACGACCACTTCATCCTCGGGCTGCGGCTTGAGCAGGCCCGTGATGACGTCGCCCTTGCGCGGGTTCATCGGATACCCCGCCGCGGCCATCACCACGCCGAGCGCGATGCGATGGTCCCAGTCGAGGTGGATCTGGTCGAGCGTGCCGCTCGTGGCATGCATCATCACCTCGTACAGGTCGCTCTTGAGGCGCAGCATGATCGGCTGCGTCTCGGGGTCGCCCATGCGGCAGTTGAATTCGAGCGTCTTGCACTGGCCCGCGGCGTCGATCATGAGGCCGGCGTAGAGGAAACCGGTGTACGGAATGCCGTCCTTCTCCATGCCCTCGATGGTGGGCAGGATGATCTCGCGCATGGCGCGCGCATGCACGTCGGGCGTGACCACCGGCGCGGGCGAATACGCGCCCATGCCGCCCGTGTTCGGGCCGGCGTCGCCGTCCTGCAGGCGCTTGTGGTCCTGGCTCGTCGCGAGCGCGGTGACGTTCCTGCCGTCGCACAGCACGATGAAGCTCGCCTCCTCGCCCTGCAGGAATTCCTCGATCACCACGCGCGCGCCGCCCGCGTTGTGCTGCACGCCGAGCTTGTTGTCGAGGAGCATGAAGTCGACCGCCTCGTGCGCTTCCTGCGACGTCATGGCGACGACGACACCCTTCCCCGCGGCCAGGCCGTCGGCCTTGACGACGATGGGCGCGCCCATGTGGTCGATGTAGGCATGCGCCTTGGCCGCATCGGTGAAGGTCTCGTAGCGCGCCGTCGGGATGCCGTGGCGCGCCATGAAGGCCTTGGAGAACGCCTTGGAGCTTTCCAGCTGCGCCGCCGCCTTCGTGGGACCGAAGATCCGCAGGCCGTGCGCCCGGAATTCGTCGACCACGCCTGCCGCCAGCGGCGCCTCGGGGCCGACCACCGTCAGCGCGATCCTTTCCTTCTGCGCCCATTCGCGCAGCGCCACCACGTCGGTGATGGGGACGTTTTCCAGGCGCGCGTCCGTCGCCGTGCCGCCGTTGCCGGGGGCGACGTACACCGCCTGGATCCTTTCGGACTGCGCGAGCTTCCACGCCAAGGCATGCTCCCGGCCGCCGCCGCCGATGACGAGGACCTTCATTCGGCGATTTCGGCGTTGTGGAAGACGTCTTGGACGTCGTCCAGGTCCTCCAGGATGTCCAGCAGCTTCTGCATGCGCTGCGCATCCTCGCCCGCGAGCTCGATCGTGTTCTCCGGTCGCATCGTGACCTCGGCCAGCTCGGGCTTCAGGCCCGCCGCCTCCAGCGCGTTCTTCACCGCCTCGAATTCCGCCGGGCCGGTGATGACCTCGATGGCCCCTTCCGCGTCGGTCAACACGTCCTCGGCGCCCGCTTCCAGGGCGACTTCCATCACCTTGTCTTCGCTCGTGCCGGGCGCCAGGATCAGCTGGCCGCAATGCTTGAACTGGAAGGACACCGAGCCTTCGGTGCCCATGTTGCCGCCGTACTTGCTGAAGGCGTGGCGCACCTCGGCGACGGTGCGGACCTTGTTGTCCGTCATGGTGTCGATGATGACGGCCGCGCCGCCGATGCCGTAGCCCTCGTAGCGGATTTCCTCGTAATGCACGCCTTCGAGGTTGCCCGTCGCCTTGTCGATGTTGCGCTTGATCGTGTCGGCCGGCATGTTCGCGGCCTTGGCCTTGTCCACCGCCAGCCGCAGCCGAGGGTTCGCCGAGAGGTCGCCGCCGCCCTGGCGCGCCGCGACCATGATTTCACGGATGACGCGCGTCCACACCTTGCCGCGCTTTTCGTCCTGGCGCCCCTTGCGGTGCTGAATATTCGCCCATTTGCTGTGACCAGCCATGGATTCGGTCCTTTAGCCTGTTTTGATTCCGGGCCCGATTTTACGGTTCGGCGGGCAAAACCGATTCCGGCGCCCCGCGGGTCGTGGTGCAATCGCCGGATCGAGGAAACCGAGGACGACATGCCCCAACCGCTTTTGATCGCGAAGAACGCCACCGCCGACTGCGTGCTGCTGCCCGCGCTCGCCAACCGCCACGGGCTCATCACGGGGGCCACCGGCACCGGCAAGACCGTGTCGCTGCAGAAGCTGGCCGAGAACTTCAGCGCCATCGGCGTGCCGGTGTTCATGGCCGACGTGAAGGGCGACCTCACCGGCATCAGCCAGGCCGGCAAGATCGGCGGCAAGATGGCCGCGGCCATCGCGGAGCGCAAGCTGCCCACCCCCGACCCCGTGGCGGTGCCCACGACGCTCTGGGACGTCTTCGGCGAACAGGGCCATCCCGTGCGCGCCACGATCAGCGACATGGGGCCGCTGCTGTTGTCCCGCATGCTGAACCTCAACGAGACGCAGGCGGGCGTGCTGCAGATCCTGTTCAAGATCGCCGACGCGCAAGGCATGCTGCTGCTCGACATGAAGGACCTGCGCGCGATGCTGCAGCACGTGGGCGAGAACGCGAAGGAGTTCACCACCGAGTACGGCAACATCAGCGCCGCGAGCGTGGGTGCGATCCAGCGCGGCCTGTTGCAGATCGAGGCGCAGGGCGGCGACAGATTCTTCGGCGAGCCCATGCTGAACATCCAGGACATGATCCAGACGGATGCGTCCGGCAAGGGCGTCGTCAACATCCTCGCCGCCGACAGGCTGCTCAACTCCCCTCGCCTGTACGCCACTTTCCTGCTGTGGATGCTGTCGGAACTGTTCGAGCAGCTGCCCGAGGTGGGTGACCTCGACAAGCCCAAGCTCGTGTTCTTCTTCGACGAGGCGCACCTGCTGTTCGACGAAGCGCCCAAGGTGCTGGTCGAGCGCATCGAGCTCGTCGTGCGGCTCGTGCGGTCCAAGGGCGTCGGCGTGTATTTCGTGACGCAGAACCCGCTCGACATTCCCGACAGCGTGCTCGCGCAACTGGGCAACCGGGTGCAGCATGCCCTGCGCGCCTTCACTCCCCGCGACCAGAAGGCGGTGAAGGCCACGGCCGAGACGATGCGGCCGAAGAAGGGGCTCGACATCGCCGCCGCCATCACCGAACTCGCGGTGGGCGAGGCGCTGGTGAGCTTCCTCGACGAAAAGGGACGGCCCAGCGAAACGGAGCGGGCTTACGTGATCCCGCCGGGCAGCGAGATCGGGCCGATCACGCCCGAACAGCGCAAGGCGCTGATGGCCGATTCCGTCGTGGCCGGCGTGTACGAGAAGACGCAGGACCGCGAGTCGGCGTACGAGAAGCTGAAGGGGCGCGCGGCGGAGGAGCCGTCCGCTACGTCGTCCGGCGGCAAGGGCGCGACCGCCGCCGCCACGGGCTCGATGGGCGGCCTCGGCGACATCCTCTTCGGCACCACCGGCCCGCGCGGCGGTCGCAAGGAAGGCATGCTCGAAGCGGCCGCCAAGTCCGCCGTGCGCACCATCGGCAGCAGCGTCGGGCGCGAGATCGTGCGGGGGGTGCTGGGGAGCCTGCTCGGGGGCAGGCGGTGAATTCCGGCGTGCCCGGCTACGACGACGTCGACGCGGCCGCGCGGCGCATCGAAGGCCACGCCCATCGAACACCCGTGCTGACGTCGCGCACGATCGACGAGCGCACCGGCGCTCAACTTTTCTTCAAGTGCGAGAACTTCCAGCGCATGGGCGCGTTCAAGTTCCGAGGCGGCTACAACGCGCTCGCCCGCTTCACCCCCGAGCAGAAGAAGCGCGGCGTGCTCGCGTTCTCGTCGGGCAACCATGCGCAGGCCATCGCGCTGTCGGCGAAACTGCAGGGCATTCCCGCCGCGATCATCATGCCGAGCGACGCGCCCGCCGCGAAGCTCGCCGCCACGCGCGGCTACGGTGCGGAAGTGGTCGAGTACGACCGTTTCACGCAGGACCGCGAAGCCCTGAGCCGCGAGTTGGCCGAACAGCGCGGCATGACGCTGATCCCGCCCTTCGACCATGCGGACGTGATCGCGGGCCAGGGCACGTCGGCGAAGGAACTGTTCGACGAGGTCGGCGAACTCGATGCGCTCTACGTCTGCCTCGGCGGCGGCGGGCTCACCGCGGGTTGCGCGCTCGCGGCCGAGGCGCTGTCGCCGAACTGCAAGGTCTACGGCGTCGAGCCCGAAGCCGGCAACGACGTCCAGATGTCGCTGCGGCAGGGCGAGCGCGTGAAGATCGAGGTGCCCCGCACCATCGCCGACGGCGCGCAGACGCAACAGGTGGGCGTGCTCACCTTCGACATCATCCGCCGGCGCGTGGCCGACGTCCTGACCGCGAGCGATGCCGAGCTCGTCGAGTGCATGAAGTTCTATGCCGGGCGCATGAAGATGGTCGTGGAGCCGACCGGCGCGCTGTCGCTCGCGGGCGCGCTGAAGCAGGACCTGAAGGGGCAGCGCGTCGGCATCCTCGTGAGCGGCGGCAACGTCGACATGCGGCGCTTCGCGGAGTTGCTCGCGAAACATTAGGAAGCGAGCCGTCCCAGCGTCGCCGCCGAAGCGCTCACAATGGCGGCCATGCCCACCGTCCACGTCGTCCAGCATCCCCTCGTGCAGCACAAGCTTTCGCTGATGCGCAACAAGGAGGCCAGCACCAGCAGCTTCCGCCGGCTGCTCGATGAGCTGTCGATGCTCATGGCCTACGAGGTCACGCGCGACATGCCCATGCAGGAGATCGAGATCGAGACGCCGCTCGAGACGATGAAGACCCAGGTGATCGACGGCAAGAAGCTCGTCTTCGTCTCCATCCTGCGCGCGGGCACGGGCATCCTCGACGGCATGCTCTCCGTCGTCCCCGGCGCGCGCGTTGGCCACATCGGCCTGTACCGCGACCCGAAGACGCTGAAAGCGGTGGAGTACTACTTCAAAATGCCGCAGGCCATGCAGGAGCGCGACGTGATCGTGGTCGATCCGATGCTCGCCACCGGAAATTCGGCCATTGCCGCCGTGGAGCGCCTCAAGGCGCTGCGGCCGAAGTCGATCAAGTTCGTCTGCCTGCTCACCTGCCCCGAGGGCCTGGCGGCGATGGGCAAGGCACATCCGGACGTGCCCATCTACACCGCGGCAGTGGACCGCGAGCTCAACGACCACGGCTACATCCTGCCCGGCCTCGGTGACGCCGGCGACCGCATGTTCGGGACGAAGTGATGCGCAAGGCCGCGCTCGTACTGCTCCTCGCCCTGGCAACCGCCCTCCACGCCGCCCCCTTCACGCCCGCCAACGACAACGAGGTCGTCGAGAAGCTCCCGGCGACGACCGACCCGGCCGTGCGCAACGTGCTGTCGCTGCGCCGCCAGTTGGAAGCACGGCCCGACGACGGTGCGCTGCGACTGGAGATCGCGCGCCGCTATTTCGACCTCGCCATGGCGCAGGGCGATCCGCGATACGTGGGCTATGCGCAGGCGGCGCTGGTCCCGGTCGCGCAGTCTTCGGCGGGGGACGCGCGCTACTGGCTGCTGCAAGGCATGGTGCAGCAGTACGGCCACGATTTCGACGGTGCGCTGCAGAGCCTGGCGAAGTCGGCGAGCCTCGATCCGCGTTCGGCCGAGCCGCTTGCCTGGCGTGCCGCCATCTTCATGGTGCAGGCCCGCTATGCGGAGGCGAAAGCCGAATGCGACAAGCTGGTGCCCCTGGCCGACCCGCTCTACACCCAGGGCTGCCGGGCCTACGTCCAGGCGACCACGGGCGGGCTGCGAGCAGCGTACGAGGCGCTCGACGCCGCGATGCGAGCGCGCCCCGACGTCGCGCCCGAACTCGAGCTGTGGCTGCGCACGCGCCTGGCCGAGATGGCCGTGCGGCTGCAGCAGCCGGATGCGGCGGAGGCGCATTTCCGTGCCGCGCTTCGCACGGGCGTGACCGACCAGTTCCTGCTGGGCGCCTATGCCGATTTCCTGATTGCGCGCGGGCGCGCGGGCCATGCCATCACGCTGCTGAACAACTGGGAGCGTTCGGACATCCTCCTGCTGCGCATGGCGACCGCGGGCCGCATGGCCGGCGACCCGCGCGCCCGCGACTGGGCGAAGCAGTTGCGCGAGCGCTTCGACGATGCGGCCCGCCGCGGCGACCGTCTGCACGAGCAGGAGGCGGCGCGATTCACGCTCGAGATCGAGGGCAGGCCCGACGCGGCGCTGGCGCTCGCGAAGCGCAACTACGAAAAACAGAAGGAGCCGCGCGACGCCGAGATCCTGCTTCGCGCCGCAGTGGCGGCGCGGCAGTCGCAGGCCGCGCAGGCCGCCATCGAATGGCTCCGCGCTTCGCGGTACGAGGACCCCGCGCTGGCGAAACTCGCGGAGGCGCTGAAATGAAGCGGATGTTTCTCGCCGCGATGAAACTGTCGCTCGTCCTCGTGTTCCTCGCCGCCGGCGTCCTGCCTGCCCATGCGCACAAGCCCAGCGACAGTTACCTCACCATCCAGGCGCGCGATGGCAACCGTATCGAAGTGCGTTGGGATCTGTCGCTGCGCGACCTCGACTTCGCGCTGCAGCTCGACCGCAACGGCAACGGCGAGCTCACCTGGGGCGAAGTGCGCCAGCGCACGGCGGACATTCATCGGTACGCGACCGAGCGACTCGCACTGGCCGCCGGCGACAAGCCCTGCCCGCTGCAGCCGTCGCCGAACCTGCAACTCGACCGCCACAGCGACGGCACCTACGCCGTCCTTGCCTTCGTTGCCGACTGCCCGAACCTGGTCAACGGGCTGAAGCTGCGCTATGGCGCGTTCTTCGACGTGGACGCGAGCCACCGCGGCCTGGTGCAGTGGATCGCGCCCGGCGCCCCCTCCGCGCAGGCGCTCATATTCGCGCAGACCTCGGCCGAGCAGGCGCTCGCCCTCGAAGCGCCGAGCGCGTGGGACACGCTGCGGCAATACGTCGTCGAGGGCGTGTGGCACATCTGGATCGGCTTCGACCACATCCTGTTCCTGCTGTCGCTGCTCTTGCCGGCCGTGCTCGTCCGCGCGGCGGGCCGCTGGGAGCCGGCCGCAAGCCTGCGCTCGTCCAGCCTCGAAGTGCTGAAGGTCGTGACCGCGTTCACCCTCGCCCACTCGGTGACGCTCAGCCTCGCCGCGCTCGGCGTCGTCAGCCTGCCCTCGCGCATCGTCGAGTCCGTGATCGCGGCCTCGGTCGTGCTTGCCGCGCTCAACAACCTGCGCGGCACGATCGAGCGGCGGCGCTGGGTGATGGCCTTCGCCTTCGGACTCGTCCACGGCTTCGGCTTCGCCTCGGTGCTCGCCGATCTCGGCCTGCCGCAGAACGCGCTGACGCTCGCGCTCGTCGGCTTCAACGTCGGCGTGGAGCTCGGCCAGCTCGCCATCGTGCTCGTGTTCCTGCCTCTCGCGTACGTGTTGCGCCGCACGCTGTTCTACCGGATCGGCGTGCTCGGCTTCGGCTCGCTGGCGGTGGCCGCCATCGCGGCGTGGTGGTTCGTGCAGCGGGCTTTCGACCTGGGGTAAGGCGGCGGAAGAATTCCTGTCGCGTCCAGCGCGCCACTGGGCGGGCTGAAACCGCCGGGGGCCTCGCGCCGTCGTCCTACGAAGCTCTGCCGCAGGCCGGTTTAGCCTTTCGGCAGAGCCGTCATGAAAAAGAAAATGGTCTTTCTCCTCGTCGCCGTCGTCGTCCTCGTGGGACTGCTCATCGTGAATTTTGCGTCCGGCGAAAAGAAGGTGGAGACGGACATCACCCACCTCTACACGGTGGACGATCCGCAGTTCTTCCGCTCCATGGGCCTGCTGGTCGGGCCGTCCATCCTCGACGGCAACAAGGCCACCGAACTCATCAACGGCGACGCGATCTTCTCGGCCATGCTCGAGGAAATCCGCAACGCGAAGAAGACGATCCTCTTCGAAACCTACATCTACTGGTCGGGCGGCATCGGCGAGAAATTCGCCGATGCGCTCTCCGAGCGCGCACGCGCCGGCGTGAAGGTGCATGTGCTGCTCGACTGGGTCGGCAGCGCGCGGATGAAGGACGACCTGATGCAGAAAATGAAGGACGCGGGCGTGGAGGTCGAGAAATACCATCCGCTGCGCTGGTACAACCTCGCGCGCCTGAACAACCGCACGCACCGCAAGCTGCTCATCGTGGACGGCCGCGTCGGCTTCACGGGCGGCGTAGGCATCGCCGAGGAATGGACCGGGCATGCCCAGGACCCCGAGCACTGGCGCGATTCGCACTTCCGCGTGGAGGGTCCCGTCGTGGCGCAGATGCAGAGCGTGATGCTCGACAACTGGGTCAAGACCACCGGCCGGGTGCCGCACGGCGCCGAATACTTCCCGCCACTCGTGCCCGTGGGCACGCAGAAAGCGCAGATGTTCGCAAGCTCGCCCTCGGGCGGCAGCGAGTCGATGCTGATGATGTACCTGCTGGCCATCACGGCGTCGACGCGGACCATCGATCTCTCGAGCGCGTACTTCGTGCCCGACGGCATCACGCGCCGCGCGCTCGTCGCCGCCATGAAGCGGGGCGTGCGCGTGCGCATCATCACGCCCGGCCCGAACATCGACGCGGAGACCGTGCGGCGTGCCTCGCGCGGACTCTGGGGTGAACTGCTGGAGGCCGGCGCGCAGATGTACGAGTACCAGCCGACCATGTACCATTGCAAGGTGATGATCGTCGACGGCCTGCTCACCTCCGTCGGCTCCACCAACTTCGACGTGCGCTCGTTCCGCCTCAACGACGAGGCGAACCTCAACGTCTACGACAAGGAGTTTGCCGCGCGTCAGACGCAGGTGTTCGAGGAAGACCTGAAGCACGCAAAGCGCATCACCTTCGAGCAGTGGCGCCATCGCCCCTGGAACGAGAAGCTGCACGAACACACCGTGGCCCTCCTGCAGCCTTTCCTGTGAGGCCCGTCGCGGGCTCGCGCGTCGCCGCACGAACTTGAGACCGGCAGTGCAACGGATGGATGAAGCAGTACTCGTCGTCGACAGCGATCCGGCCGCGGCCGCGCAGCTTGCCGGCGAGCTGACGCGCCACGGCCTGCGCGTGCGGACGACCCCCGGCGGCCTGGCCCTGCCCGAGGCGCTCGCTGCCTCGCAGCCCGCCGTGGTCCTCTTCAGCTACCACTTCGACCGGCCGAACGAACTGCTCGCCTGCAGCGCGGCGCGACTCGCCGTGCCGAACGCACGCATCCTCGCGGTGGGCACCATCGGCCCCGCGATGAAGTTCCTGCGCGAGTGGAACCGCACGAACCGCGTGCTCGACCGGATTCTCGAGCGGCCCATGCCCGAAGGCCAGCTGGTCGCGACCGTCGAGGAACTGCTGCGGGCGTTGCGGCTGGAGCGGGAGTCGGCATCCCGCGCCGAGCGTTTGCGCCAGTTGCTGCCCGAGGGCGCCCTGCGCGCGCTCGAGCACGAAGCGGCGGCCGACGAAGAGCTGTTCGACGCGGCGGTCGTGTTCACCGACGTCCGCCGCTCATCCGAGCTCATCGTGCGCCATGCGCCGCGCGAATTCTTCCGCCTGCTCAACGAATCCCTCACCCTGCAGAGCGCGCGAGTCCGGGCTTTCCGCGGCGCGGTGGTGAAATACACCGGAGACGGCATGATGGCGGTGTTTCGCGGCATGGGGCGCTCGCACCTCGCACTGCGCTGCGCGGCCGCCCTGGCGCAGCCGCAAGTGCAATCCGCCATGCCGTTCGGCGTGGGCGTGGCGCAGGGCCTGGTGCTGGCGGGCTTCGTCGGCGATTCGGCGGCGGCCGGGCAGCGGCGGCAGTACGACGTGATCGGCGCCACCGTCCACCTGGCCGCGCGCCTGTGTTCGCATGCGGACGCGGGCGAGGTGGTGGCAACGCAGTCGGCCCTGGCCGCGTCGGGGCTGAAGTGGAGAGGAAGGGAGATCGGACAGTTGCAGGTGCGCGGGTTCGACGCGCCGATCGACTGCGTGGCAATCCGGATGGACGAGGGGAATAACGATGGAACAACGATTCAGCGTGGACGAGGTCAGCCGGGTGCTGGACCAGGCGCTGGTGTACCAGTGCGCATGTCCGGCCCAGGTCTGCCGGGCGATCTTCGAACTGCGTGAGCTGTACGACTACCAGCGCCGCTGCGGCGAGGACACGGCGAACGACCGCGCCGTGCATGAATCGATCGCGCTGGCAACCGCGCGGTCGCACGAAGCGATGGAGGCCTGCCTGGCGGAGGTGCTGAAGCTCGAAGGCTGGGACCTGGCCACGCTGCAGATGCCCGAGGCGCTGCAGAAGAAGGTCGCCAGGCCGCTGTAGCAGCCCGCCGCGCAGGGTCGATGCCGCGCGCGGGAGCGCCGGCAGCGCGGCGGTGCCAGAATGCCGCGCATGGACGCTTCCTCCCGCGAGCACCGGCTGCTGCACGGACCGGTGCTGCCGGTCCTTTCGCGCCTCGCGCTGCCCAATATCCTGGCGATGGTCGCGACCGCCGCCGTGAGCATCGCCGAGACGGTGTACGTCGGCAGCCTCGGGCGCGATCCGCTCGCGGCAATGGCGCTCGTGTTCCCGCTCGTGATGCTGATGCAGACTTTCTCGGCCGGGGCCATGGGCGGGGGCATCTCGTCGGCCATCGCACGCGCGCTCGGGCGCGGGGACGTGGAGGCCGCGCAGTCGCTCGCGCGCCACGCGGTGGCCATCGCGGTGGTCGCCGGCCTCTCGTTCATGGTGCTGTTCCTCGTCGGCGGCGACGCGCTCTACCGCCTGCTCGGCGCGCGCGACGGCGTGCTCGAGCAGGCGCACCGCTACGCGGCGGTGTTCTTCGGCGGCATCGTCTTCACCTGGCTCGCGAATTCGCTCGTCTCGGTGATCCGCGGCACGGGCAATATGCACGTGCCCTCGCTCACCCTGGTCGCCGCCGCCGCGTTGCAGATCACGCTGGGCGCGGCCTTCGGCCTCGGGCTCGGCCCCTTCCCGCGCTGGGGCATGGCGGGCGTGGCCCTGGGCCAGACGATTGCCTTCGGCGCGGCGACGGTCTGGCTGCTCGTCTACCTGGCGCACCCGCAGCGCCGCGTGCGGCTGTCGCGCGAAGGGTGGCGCTTCCGCGCGGACCGATTCCGCGAAATCCTGCGCGTCGGCCTCGTGGCCTGCCTGTCGCCGCTGCAGACGATCCTGTGCGTGCTCGTGCTCACCGGCCTCGTGGCGCGCCTCGGCACGGACGCGCTCGCGGGCTACGGCATCGGCGCGCGCCTGGAGTTGCTCGCGATTCCCATCGCCTTCGGCGTCGGCGTCGCGACGCTGCCCATGGTGGGCATGGCTATCGGCAAGGGCAACGTCGCCCGGGCGCGCCGCGTGGCATGGGTGGGCGGCGCGCTCTCCGCCGCGCTCGTCGGCACGATGGGGCTGGTGGCCGCCGTCTGGCCGCAGCTGTGGTCGACCGCGTTCACGAGCCAGCCGGCGGTGCTGGAATCCACGGCCTCGTACCTTCGCAACGCGGGTCCCGCCTATGCCTTCATGGGCCTGGGCCTCACGATGTATTTCGCGTCGCAGGGCGCCGGCAAGGTGCTGGGCCCCGTGCTGGCCATGACGCTGCGCCTGATCGTCGTTGCCGCCGGAGGCGCGTGGCTGCTGTCGCGCGGCGCCCCGGCCTCGAGCTATTTCGCGCTCGCGGGCGTCGCGATGGTTGCGTACGGCGCCGGGGCGGCGCTTGCGGTGGCCATCACGCGCTGGGGGCCGGCGGCGCGCCAACCCGCGACTTGAGCGCGAGGACCGCGCAGTCGGGGCTGGTGAGCACGGGGCAGACCAGCTTCGCGCGCACGCGCGCGGCCGCATCGGCCATCGAGAACTGGGCGAGCAGCACGGCGTCGCGGTCGCCGCAGTCCTTCGCGGCCTCGGCGATGCGGCTGTGGTGCTCCTCCACGCGCCCCGCGCCGAGGGCGTGCATGGCCTCGGGCACGAACACGGTCCGCAGGTCGAGCGCGATGCCGCGCGCGGCCGCGAGCGCCTCGATTTCGGCCGCCATCGATGGCAGGGAGGCCTGGAAGGTCGCGACGAGCGCGAGCCTCGCGCTGCGCCCGTCGCGGCTTGCCGCCAGCGCCGCTTCGAACATCGCCTCGTTCGGCTTGAGCGTGGGCAGGCCGACGTGCGCGGCCGCCGCATCAATGGCGTCGCCGAAGGCGGAACAGGTGAAGAGGATGCCCGCGCAGCCGGTCGACGCCGCGTACCCGGCGAGCTGGCGGAACCGATCGACCATCGCGGGGCTGAGTTCGCCCGCCTCCGCCCGATCGGCGGCCAGGCTGTCGTCCAGCAGGTTCATGCGGCGGGCCTGGGGCCAGTGGCGGTCGAATGCGATCTCTACCGGGGCCACGGCCAGGGGCGTGGCATGGATGAGCGCGATGCGCGGTGCGGGACTGCTTGGATTCATGGAAGCTGCCGATCATCCGCGAAAAGACGCGCGCGCGGCAAGCTGGCATCATGGCCGCATGTTCGTCGTGCCTCCCTCGGTATCGGTGGCTTGCGCACTGGTCGCGGTCGCGGTGCTGATATCGAACGTCGCCGAGCCGCAGACGCCTTCGGACGGCTCCACGAACGTCCGCGCCGAACACGAGACCGCGACGATGCTCGAGGGCACCTGGCTGCGCGAGTACAGCGAAGCCGACGTGCGGGTCCGCCGCCTCCTGCGCCTCGCGCCCGGCGGCGAGTTCCGCGAGTCGGTGCGGGTGGTCGACGCCGCCGGGCAAGTCCACCGCATGGAGCACGAAGGCCAGTGGCTCTATGACGGCACGAACCTCAAGCGCAAATACACCCTCATGGACGGCAAGCCGCCCTCGCGGCTGAACGTGCCGTTCGCCACCTTCGAGGTCAGTTTCGCGACGCGGGACGAGTTCACGGGCGTCAATCACGTGTACCGGAATACCGTGCGCTACCGGCGGGTGGAAGCGGACCTGAGCTTTTGATGTTCACAAGCGCGAGGCTGACCGCGCCGATTTTCGCGGGTGCCCCCGAGCCGCCCAGCCACCACAACGACAGCGAATCGCGCGGCTCGTACATTCAGCTGCCCTTGCGAGTGCCGCGCGCGCGGGCCTGTGCCACGTCCGCTTCGAGCGCGGCGCGAGCGCGGCAACGAATCGTCGCTCGACAACGCGCTTTCGGCGGCGGCGGAGTTCGGCCTCTCGCGGGACGCTGGCGCCCGCATCGTCACCGAGGTCGCCGAAGGCATCGCGGGATGGAAGGACGCATTCCGCGCCTGCGGCGTCGAAGCGAAAGACATCGATTACGTCGCGCGTTTCGTCGACCGCGACGCGCTGCGCGCGCAACGGGATGCGCACGCCGCACCGAAGCCGCGCCGCGCGAAGTCACGGCCTGCGCCGTAGCGCCGCCAGCGCCGCCTGCCCGCCCAGGGTCCACATCAGCATCAGCAGGCCGACCCCCAGGTTGCCGTTGTGCGGCACGAGGCCGACCAGGAAGCCGCCGAGCGCCCCGCCCACCTGCTGCATGAGACCCGCGACGGCCGCGGCCGTGCCGGCGACGGCCGGCACGAGCCCGACGGTGCCCGTGAGCGCGGGCGGCACCACCATGCCATGGCCCACGCCGAGGATCAGCAGCGGCAGCGACAGCGCGAGCCCGGTGTTCACGCCACCCAGCGACAGGCCGACGACGAGCAGGATGCTCGACAGCGCGGTGAGCTGGCCGACCATCAACAGCCACCGCTCGCCGTGGGTGCGGATCAGCCGCGAGGTGAGCATGTTGCCGACGATGTACGAGATGCCGGGCGTCATCATGTACCAGCCCAGCATGTCCGGCTTCACGCCGTAGCCCGCGAACACCGCGGGCGCGCCCGCGAGGAAGGTATAGAACCCGCCGCTCGTGCAGGCGAGCAGCACGACGTACGGAACGAAGCCGCGGGTGCGGGCGAGCTCGAGATAGTCCAGCGAGAGCCGGCGACGCACGGTGCCCGGCGCCTTCGCCGGCGTCGACGCGAGCCCCCGCCATGCCGCGAGGAAGAGCGCCGCCGACACCGCCACGAGCAGGATGAAATTTGCCTGCCAGCCGTACTGCACGTGCAGGTGGCCGCCCACGAGCGTCGCCGTCACCGGAATCACGCCCATGCTCGCGCCGACCAGCGCCATCACCCGCGTGCGATCGTGACCCGTGTAGAGGTCCTGCACCAGCGCACGGCCCACAACCATGTTGGCCGCCGTGCCCGCGCCCTGCAGGGCCCGCGCCGCGATCAGCAGGCCGATGTTCGGCGCGAGCGCAGCGAGCAGCGCGCCGACCGCGCTCAGCACGAGCCCGAAAAGCAGCACGGGCTTGCGACCGATGCGGTCGGACCACGCGCCATGCACGAGCTGCATGCCGCCGAAGGTGACGATGTAGGCGCTGAAGGTGAGCTGCACGGCGGCCTGGCTCGCGCCGAAGATGGCGGGCCACTCCTGCATCGACGGCAGGCAGATCGTCATGGCGAGCAGGCCGAGAGAGATCTGGGCGACGAGAAGGGCGACTTGCCCGGGACGGAAATTCGGCACCGGGCGATTCTGCCCTTTGTAGGCCGGCGTCCGACAAAGGTCATCGGCAAACGCGCTACATCCGAAGGTCAGCGGTGGGCGCACTGTCGTCATTGCGCCGGCACAGCGTTGCGCCGGACTCGCTCCAATCCAATCAACAGGAGAACGAACCCATGACTGCGAAGAACCCCAACAACCGCGACCCCATCTCCGGCGAGCCCGGCGCGCACCCGGCCGGCACGGGCGCCGGCGCCGCCGCCGGCGCGGCCGCAGGCGCGGCAATTGGCTCGGTGGCGGGCCCGGTGGGCACGATGATCGGCGGCGTCGCCGGTGCGGTCGCCGGCGGCCTGGCCGGAAAGGGTGCGGCCGAGAAGGTGAACCCGACAGCCGAGGACACATACTGGCGTGACAATTACACGAAGTCGTCGACCTACAGGTCCGACTACACCTGGGACGACTACGGCCCCGCCTACCGCGCCGGCTACGACGGCTGGGGCCGCGCGGGCGCCGCGGGCGGCGACTTCGACAAGTACGAACCCACCTTGCGCAGCGAGTGGGAGCGCACCAAGGGCAAGTCGCGCATGAACTGGGAAGAAGCCAAGGCCTCGGCACGCGACGCGTGGCACCGCGTGGAGCGCGCAATCCCCGGCGACGCCGACAAGGACGGTCGCTAAGCCGTTTGCGAGGGGAACGGATGGGGGTAGGATCGCTCGCGACTCCGACCCCTTCCGACGCCCTTCGATGAAATACTGGCTGATGAAATCCGAGCCCTCCGAGGTCTCGGTCGACGATGCGCTCGCGGCGCCGAAATCCACCGTGCCGTGGACCGGCGTGCGCAACTACCAGGCGCGCAACTACATGCGCGACGAGATGCGCGTCGGCGATGGCGTGTTCTTCTACCACTCCAGCTGCGCCGAACCCGGCATCGTGGGCATCGGCAAGGTCGCTTCGACGCCCTACCCCGACCCCACCCAGTTCGACAAGAAATCGCACTACCACGACCCGAAGGCGACGAAGGAAACGCCGCGCTGGATGCTGGTCGACGTGCAGGTGCAGAAGAAGACGCGCACCCTGGGCATCGCGGAGCTGCGCGAGACGCCGGGGCTCGAAGACCTCGTCGTGCTACGCAAGGGCAACCGCCTGTCGATCACGCCGGTGGAGGCGAAGCACTGGAAGCAGATCGTGAAGCTGCTGGAGGCGAAGGCCTCCGGCACGGCCGACCCGGTCCGCGCCTGAGCTGACGGACAACCCGGCCGCGCGCGCAGGCACCGCGCCTACGCCGAAGGCACGCAGTTGCGCTTAGGGTGTCGTGAGGACACTCAGGAGCGCAATCATGAACAAACTCATTCTCGGTCCCCTGCTGGGCGCCATCCTGCGCCGTCGCATGGGCGGCACCGCGCTGGGCCGCGTCGGAGGCCTGGCCGGCGGACGCGGCGCCCTCATCGCGATGCTGCTGCCCTATGCCATGCAGTGGGTCCAGCGCAACGGCGGACTCGGCGCGGTGCTCAAGCGCTTCAAGGACAAGGGCTACGGCACGCCGACGCGCTCCTGGGTCGGCACGGGCGACAACCAGCCTGTGGACGTGGAGGCCGTCGACAACGTGGTCGGCCGCGAAGAGCTCTCGCGCCTGTCGCGCCAGCTCGGCGTGCCCGAGTCCGAGGTGAAGCAGGGCTTCGCCGAAATCCTGCCCGAGATGGTGGACCAGCTGACGCCCGAGGGCGACCTGCGGCCCGACGTGGACCGCGTGATCGAGGACAGCTTGCCCGGCCTCGAAGAGGTAGCGAAGCAGGTTCGCGCCGAGCCCGCCAACCACTGACCGGCCGCGGATGACCAGCGTCCGAAAGGGGCAGGCGCCCACGCCGCTCGACCGCGCCGCATTCGGCGAGAAATTCCGCGAGGCGTTCCGCGACCCGGCGTTCCAGCGCGAACGCGCCGCGCTCGACCGCATCGAGGTCATCGCCTGGGAAGCCTATGACGAGGGCCGCAAGGCGCCCGTCACCCGCAAGGCGGGGCCGGGCTTCCATGATCCCGACTACGACCTGTCTGTCGACTGGATCGAGGCGCGCGACCGCCTGCTCGCCGCGCAAGCGAAATGGGAGCGGCCCGAGACGCGATCGCGCGTGCTGCTGGTGTGCGCTTCGTCGCGCAACGACGGCACCTGCCCCGGCGAGATGTCGAAGACGTTCCGGCTCACGCAACTCGCGCGCGAGATCGTGGAGTCCGCGGACGCGGAGGCCGACGTGCTCGACCTGAGCCGCGTGACCTCCGACTACGACCTGAACATCCATCCGTGCAAGGGCTGCGTGTCGACGGCCATGCCCCTGTGTCATTGGCCCTGCAGCTGCTATCCCAACCATGCGCTGCGGCAGACCGGCGACTGGATGAACGAGATCTACGAGCGCTGGGTGGCGGCCCACGGCGTGATCCTGCTCACGCCGACCTATTGGTACCAGGCGCCCGGTCCCCTGAAATCGATGATCGATCGCCTGGTGTGCGCCGACGGCGGCAACCCCGACCCGACGAGCACGCACGGCAAGAAGGCCGAGGAAGCCAAGGCGCTCGACAAGGACTGGCACTTTCCCAAGCACCTCGCAGGACGCGCCTACGGCGTCATGGTGCATGGCGATGTCGCGGGCATCGAGGGCACGCGGCGCGCGCTCTGCGACTGGCTCGACTGGATGGGCCTCGTGGATGCGGGCCAGAAGTCCCGGCTCGACCGGTACATCGGCTACTACGAGCCCTACGCGACCAGCCACGACACGCTGGACCGCGACGAAGCCGTGCAGGAGGAAGTCCGCAACGTCGCGCGCGCGGTGATGGAAGCGGTGCGCCGGCTGCGCGAGGGCCGGCTCGCTCCGCCCGATGCGGACTTGGGGGCGCCCCGCCCGAAGTGAGCTCGCCGGCTGACGTCGCGCACATGACACGCCTTGCGCGCGTCGTCCTTGTCCTACAAGGACGAACTCATCCTGAAACCTAGAATGAGGTGCGCCCTTCATGGGCATTTCATTACAACGAGAGGTTGAACGGATGTCGAAGGAATCGAATGCGGTGTCGGCCCTCCTGGCCGAGGAGGAATCGCAACTCGTACCCGCCTGGATCCAGCAGGTCGCGGGCAATGCGGGCGAAGGCCAGCGCCGCGCGATGCACACGGAAGCCGGCGAGCTGCTCGCCGCCGTGCGCGCCGCACTCAAGGGCGGCGCGGCGCCGGAGACGTTCGCGACGAACGCCGCCTGGTCGCCGCTGCGCGAGGCGCTTGCCGCGCTCTCGCGCTCGCGGGCCGCGCTGGGCCAGTCGGCCGGCGACACCAGCGCCTTCGTGCTCGGCTTCAAGCGGCCGCTGTTCGACGCCCTGCAGCGCCGCCATTCGACGGACCCCGCGCTGATCGTCTCGGCGCTGTGGACGATCTCGGTGCTCGTCGACGAGATGGCGCAGTGGACCGTGTCGACCTACCAGCAGACGCGCGAGGAACTGATCAAGCGCCAGCAAGACGAACTGCTGGAGCTGTCCACCCCCGTCATCAAGCTGTGGGAAGGCGTGCTCGCCGTGCCGATGATCGGCACGCTCGACTCCGCGCGGACGCAGCTCGTCATGGAGACGCTGCTGCAGCGCATCGTGGATACCGGCTCGCAGCTCGCGATCATCGACATCACCGGCGTGCCCACCGTCGACACGCTCGTCGCCCAGCATCTGCTGAAGACCGTGAGCGCGATCCGCCTCATGGGCGCCGACTGCATCATCAGCGGCATCCGGCCGCAGATCGCGCAGACCATCGTGCATCTCGGCATCGACCTGCAGGGCATCGCGTCCAAGGCGAGCCTGGCCGATGCGCTGGCGCTCGCGCTGCAGCGCAGCGGGTACGCGTTCACGCGCACCGGCGCCGCGGGCTGATCGCGCGATGACGCGAATCCCGATCCTGCGAATGGGCGACTGCCTGCTCGTGACCATCCAGGTCGACATGCAGGACCAGACCGCCCTCGCCCTGCAGGACGACCTCGCCAACAGGATCGTCGACTCCGGCGCCCGCGGCGTGCTGATCGACATCTCGGCGCTCGAGATCGTCGACTCCTTCGTCGGCCGCATGCTGGCGAGCATTTCCGGCATCGCCCGCATTCTGGATGCCAGCACCGTGGTCGTCGGCATGCAGCCCGCGGTGGCGATCACGCTCGTCGAGCTCGGTCTTTCGCTCGAAGGCGTGCGCACCGCGCTCAACGTGGAGCGCGGCATGGAACTGTTGCGCTCGTCCCTCCGGGAGAGCGTACGTGGCCGCTGAAACACAGGGCGAAACCCCGCTTCGCAACGAAGCCGACATCGTCGCCTGCCGCCAGCTCGTGCGGCAGCTGTGCCAGCAGATCAAGTTATCGCTCGTCGACCAGACCAAGATGATCACGGCCGCGAGCGAGCTCTCCCGCAACACGCTCGTGCATGGCGGCGGCGGCCGGATGCGCTGGGAACTGGTCACGCAGGGCGTGCGCAACGGACTGCGCCTGCACTTCGAGGACACCGGACCCGGCATCGCGGACCATTCGCTGGCGATGAAGGACGGCTGGACGTCCGGCGGCGGCATGGGGCTGGGCCTGCCGGGCAGCAAGCGCCTCGTCAACGAATTCGAACTGCAGTCCGCGCCGGGCGAAGGAACCCGCGTGACGATCGCGCGATGGAAATGACCGCCTCCGCCTACGCCTTCGTGCGCGGGTTCACGCACGCGGCGTTCCCGATGGAGGACACGACGCGCGTGGGCGAGGCGCGCCGGCATGCCGCATGGACCGCGAGCGCGGCGGGCCTCGACGCGACCGCGGCGGGGCGCCTCGCGATCGTCGTCACCGAGCTGGGCGCGAACCTCGTGCGCCATGCGCGAGGCGGCCAGCTGCTGATCGGCGCGGGCGCCGGAAGCGGCGAGGTGGAGGTGATCTCCATCGACCGCGGCCCCGGCATCGCCGACGTCGGCCGCTCGATGGCCGACGGCTTCTCGACCGGAGGCACGCCGGGCACCGGCCTGGGCGCGGTGCGCCGGCTCGCGCAGGATTTCGACCTCCATACGCGCGTGCCCGAGGGCACCGTGATGGTGGCGCGCGTGCGCAACGACGCCGCGCCGCGCGCGGCCCGTGGACTGCCCTGCGCCGGCATCTCCCTCTGCGCGCCCGGCGAGACCGAATGCGGCGACGCCTGGGCCGCCTGGGTGGAGGGCGACCGCGCGACCGTCATGGTGGCCGATGGATTGGGCCACGGCCCCGAGGCCGCGGAGGCCTCGCGCGCGGCCATCGACCTTTTCGAACAACGCCGCGATGATGTCGAGCGCGGCGCGCTGGGCGACCTCGTCGAGCGCTCGCACGATGCGCTGCGCGGCACGCGGGGCGCTGCGCTGGCCGTGGTCCGCGCCGATGCGGGCGCCGGCACGCTGCGCTACTGCGGGGCCGGCAACGTCCTGGGCCGCGCCGTCTCGGGCACCTCGGACCGCTCGCTGGTCACCCAGCACGGCACCGTGGGCGTGCAGCTGCGACGCCCGGAGGAGGCTGCCGTGGCCTGGCCCGAGCATGCGCTGGTCGCGATGCACAGCGACGGCATCGAGTCGCGCTGGAACCCGATGCTGATCGCGCCCGTGCTGCGACAGGACCCGGCGCTCGCGGCGGCGCTGCTGCTGCGAGACCACTGCCGCGGTCGCGACGACGCGACGGTCGTCGTCGTGCGGCGCAAGGACTGACCATGGCCGACGCCGACACGAACACCGAACTGCAGGCGAAGCTCGAGGCGGCGCAGGCGGAGATCGAGGCGCTTCGCGCCGAGCTCGAGGAAACCAACCGCGGCGTGCTCGCGCTCTACGCGGAGCTCGACACCCAGGCCGACCATCTGCGCCAGGCGACCGAGCTCAAGAGCCGCTTCCTGGCGTACATGAGCCACGAGTTCCGCACGCCCATCGGCGCGATCCGCAGCATCGCGCGGCTGCTGATGGACCGCGTGGACGGCCCGCTCACCGAGGAGCAGGAGCGCCAGGTCGCCTTCATCCAGCGCAACGCAGCCGAGTTCGCCGACATGGTGGACGACCTGCTGGACCTCGCGAAGGTGGAAGCCGGCCGGGTGGAAATCTCGGTGGAATGGTTCGAGATGGTCGACCTGTTCTCGGCGCTGCGCGGCATGTTCAAGCCGGTGCTGACGAATCCCGAGGTCACGCTGGTGTTCGAGGAAGTTCCCGCGGACATCCCGCGCCTCTTCACGGACGACCGCAAGCTCTCCCAGATCCTGCGCAACTTCGTTTCGAACGCGCTCAAGTTCACCCCGCGCGGCGAGGTCCGCGTGAGCACGCAGCGGGTGGGCGACGGCCTCATCCGCTTCTCGGTCGCCGACACGGGCATCGGCATCGCGCCCGAGTTCCACGAGACGATCTTCAACGACTTCACGCAGGTCGCGAGCCCGCTGCAGAAGCGGCTCACGGGCACCGGCCTCGGCCTGTCGCTCAGCAAGCGCCTCGCCCACCTGCTCGGCGGCTCGGTCGCGCTCGAAAGCGAACTCGGCAAGGGCTCGACCTTCTCGGTGACGATCCCCGTGGAGCTCAAGGCCGACGCGACATGATCGACACCGAAGTCATCCACCAGACCGTCGACCGGGGCGCGCACACCGTCCTGGTGGTGGACGACAACCCGGCCACCCGCTACTCCACGAGCCGCGTGCTGCGCGCGGGCGGCTTCCGGGTCGCCGAAGCGGCGAGCGGTCAGGAGGCGATTCACAAGGCCGACACCAGCGTCTCCGCCGTGGTGCTCGACGTGCATCTGCCCGACGTCGACGGCTTCGAGGTCTGCCGCCGCATCCGCGCGGACGGCCGCACCGAGCTGCTGCCCGTCATGCACCTGTCGGCCACGCACGTGCGTGCCGAGGACCGCGTCGCGGGGCTGAATGCCGGGGCGGACGCCTACCTCGTCCACCCCGTCGAGCCGGCCGTGCTCATCGCCACCGTGCAGGCGCTGATCCGCGCGCGCCTCGCCGAGCAGCAGCAGCGGCAGAGCGAACAGCGCTTCCGTGCGATCTACGACCAGGCGCAGGGCGGCATCTGCATGCTCGACGCGCAGGGCCGCTTCGAGGACGCGAATCCGTCGATGCTGCGCATGCTTGCGCGCGAACGCGCGGACGTGCTCGGCCGGACCGTGCGCGACTTCATCGCCGCCGATTCGCCCGATGCGCTGGCCGCAGCGCTCGAATTCGAAAGCGCGGGCGCCCGGCCCTGGCACGGCGAGTTTCCCCTGCTTGCCGCGGACGGCCGGCGCCTGTATCTCGAATGGAACGTGTCCGCGGCGATGGAGCGCGGCTCGCGCATCGCGACCGTCGTCGATGCGTCCGAGCGCCACGAGCTGGAGGAGCGCCGCCGCGAGCTGCTCGAGCGCGAGCAGTCCGCCCGCGCCGCCGCCGAACGGCACAGCCGCACCAAGGACGACTTCATCGCGGTGCTGTCGCACGAGCTGCGCAACCCGCTGAACTCGATCGCGGGCTGGGTCGCGGTGCTGATGCGCAGGCAGCCCACGCCCGAGACGCTGAAGGGACTCGAGGCGATCGACCGCAACGTGAAGACGCAGGCGCGGATCATCTCGGACATCCTCGACGTCTCGCGCATCAACTCCGGCAAGATGCGCCTGGAGATCGAGGAGGTCGATCCGGTCGAGCTGGTGAGGAATTCCCTGAGTTCCCTCACGGCCGCCATCGACGAAAAAGCCCTCGACGTCGTGCAGGACTTCGAATCCGCGGGCGGCGCGGCCTGGCTCGACCCGTCGCGCTTCCAGCAGATCTTCTGGAACCTGATGACGAACGCCATCAAGTTCTCGCAGCGCGGGGGCAAGGTCCTCGTCATGCTGCGGCGCGACGGGGAGCGGCTGCGCCTGGTCGTGCGCGATCACGGCCAGGGCATCGACGCGGATTTCCTGCCGCACCTGTTCGACCGGTTCACGCAGAGCGACGCGCCCGACAACCGCCGCCATGGCGGACTCGGCCTCGGACTGTCGATCGTGAAGCAGCTCGCCGAACTGCATGGCGGCAGCGTCGCCGCGCAGAGCGGGGGCGCCGGCCAGGGCACCACGATGGCCGTCGAACTCCCCGTCGAACTCCCCGTCGGACTCCGCGCCGGCACGCGCGGCGAGCCGGGCGCGGACGCCGATGGCGATGACACCGGCCCCGGCGAGCTCGAGGCCGAGGCCGTGCCGCTGCCGCTCGAGGGCCTGAACGTGCTGGTCGTCGAAGACGATGCGGGCGCGCGCGAGATGCTGGAGGTCGTGCTGAGCGATCGCGGCGCAAAGGTGACGGCCGCGCACGACTTCGATTCGGCCGTGGCCGAGGCCGCGAGCCGCTGGCCCCACGTGCTCGTGAGCGACATCGGCCTGCCCCAGCGCGACGGCTACGAGCTCATCCGCCGCCTGCGCACGATGCAGCCGCCCGGCCAGCCGCTGGCGGCCGTGGCGCTCACCGCTTTCGCCCGCGAGACGGACCGCGAAAAAGCCCTGTCCGCGGGCTTCGACGCGCACGTCGAGAAGCCGCTGAAGCCCCACGCGCTGGTGAAGGCGATCCTCGAAGTGACGGTCGGCTGGCGGCAGTCGCAGCGGTAGGGGCCTGGGCCGCATGAAAAAAAGCCGCCTCGCGGCGGCTTTTTCGTTGTCCCGGCACACGGGGGCCTCACGGCCCCTCGGACGAGATCTCCTCCGGCTCCGGCTTCTGCTTGCCTTCCTTCTTCGGCAGCGGCTGGATGTCGAGCAGCACTTCGTCCTTCTCGTCGAGATCGACCGTCAGCCGTCCGCCCTCGGTGAGCCGGCCGAACAGCAGCTCGTCGGCGAGCGCCTTGCGGATCGTGTCCTGGATCAGGCGCTGCATCGGCCGCGCGCCCATCAGCGGATCGAAACCCTTCTTCGCCAGGAACTTGCGCAGGTTGTCGGTGAACGTGACCTCGACCTTCTTCTCGGCGAGCTGGGTCTCGAGCTGCAGTAGGAACTTGTCGACCACGCGCAGGATGATCTGCTCGTCGAGCGCCTTGAACGACACGATGGCGTCGAGGCGGTTGCGGAACTCCGGCGTGAAGAGGCGCTTGATGTCGTTCATCTCGTCGCCGGCTTCCTTCACGTTGGTGAAGCCCATCACCGTCTTGTTGAGCGCCTCCGCGCCCGCGTTCGTGGTCATGATGATGATCACGTTGCGGAAGTCGGCCTTGCGCCCGTTGTTGTCCGTCAGCGTGCCGTGGTCCATGACCTGCAGCAGCACGTTGAAGATGTCGGGGTGCGCCTTCTCGATCTCGTCGAGCAGCAGCACGCAGTGCGGCTTCTTCGTCACGGCTTCGGTCAGCAGGCCGCCCTGGTCGAAGCCGACGTAGCCCGGAGGCGCGCCGATCAGCCGCGACACCGCATGGCGCTCCATGTACTCCGACATGTCGAAGCGGATCAGCTCGATGCCCATGATGAACGCGAGCTGCTTCGCGGCTTCCGTCTTGCCGACGCCCGTGGGTCCGGAGAAGAGGAAGCTGCCGATCGGCTTGTCGGCCTTGCCGAGGCCCGAGCGCGCCATCTTCACGGCGGCGGCGAGCACGTCGAGCGCCTTGTCCTGGCCGAACACGACCGACTTGAGGTCGCGCTCCAGCGTCTGCAGCTTGCCGCGGTCGTCGTTGGACACGCTCGCGGGCGGAATGCGCGCGATCTTGGCCACGATCTCCTCGACCTCGGCCTTCGAGATCGTCTTCTTGCGCTTGTTCGGCGGCAGGATCCGCTGGGCGGCGCCGGCCTCGTCGATCACGTCGATCGCCTTGTCGGGCAGATGGCGGTCGTTGATGTACTTCGCCGAGAGCTCGGCCGCGGCCTGGAGCGCCGTGGTGGCGTACTTCACGTTGTGATGCTCCTCGAAGCGGCTCTTGAGCCCCTTCAGGATCTCGATCGTCTGCTCCACCGTCGGCTCGACCACGTCGACCTTCTGGAACCGGCGGGACAGCGCGGCGTCCTTCTCGAAGATGCCGCGGTACTCGGTGAAGGTCGTCGCGCCGATGCACTTGAGGTTGCCCGACGAGAGCGCCGGCTTGAGCAGGTTCGACGCGTCCAGCGTGCCGCCCGAGGCCGCGCCCGCGCCGATGAGCGTGTGGATCTCGTCGATGAACAACACCGCGTTCGGCTTGTCCTTCAGCGCCCGCAGCACGCCCTTGAGCCGCTGCTCGAAGTCGCCGCGGTACTTGGTGCCCGCCAGCAGCGCGCCCATGTCGAGCGAGTACACGATGGACTCCGCGAGGATCTCGGGGACGTCCTTCTGCACGATGCGCCAGGCGAGGCCCTCGGCGATGGCGGTCTTGCCGACCCCGGCCTCGCCGACCAGCAGCGGATTGTTCTTCCGGCGGCGGCAGAGGATCTGGATCACGCGCTCGACCTCGTACTCCCGGCCGATCAGCGGATCGATCTTGCCGTCCTTGGCCGACTGGTTGAGGTTTTGCGTGAACTGCTCGAGCGGCGAGGCCTTCTCGTTCTTCTCGCCGCCCTCTTCCTGCTCGCCCTGGGCGTTCTCGCCGGACTTCGCGGGCTCGGGCGGGTCGCTCTTCTTGATGCCGTGGGCGATGTAGTTCACCACGTCGAGGCGCGTCACGCCCTGCTGGTGGAGGTAGTAGACGGCGTGCGAGTCCTTCTCGCCGAAGATGGCGACCAGCACGTTGGCGCCGGTGACCTCCTTCTTGCCGTTGCCCGTGCTCTGCACGTGCATGATGGCGCGCTGGATGACGCGCTGGAACCCGAGCGTGGGCTGCGTGTCCACGTCGTCGGTGCCGGCCACCTGCGGGGTGTTGTCCTTGATGAAGTTGGACAGCGACTTGCGCAGGTCGTCGATGTTCGCCGAGCAGGCGCGAAGCACCTCGGCCGCGCTGGGGTTGTCCAGCAGGGCCAGCAGCAAATGCTCGACGGTGATGAATTCGTGGCGCTGCTGGCGCGCCTCGACGAACGCCATGTGGAGGCTGACTTCCAGTTCCTGGGCAATCATGAAAATTCCTTTTGCCTTCGTTCGTTCAACTTTACTGCTTCCGGGCCGACTTCACTCGATCGGCTCGCTCAGACATTGCAGGGGATGGCCCGCCTGGCGGGCCGCCTCCTGCACCTGCTGCACTTTGGTGGCCGCCACGTCCCTTGAATAGACGCCGCACACCGCTTTTCCGTCCAGGTGGATCTTCAGCATGATCTGCGTAGCCGTTTCGCGGTCCTTGTTGAAGAATTCCTGGATCACCACCACCACGAATTCCATGGGCGTGTAGTCGTCGTTCAACATGACGACCTGGAACATCTGGGGGGGCTCGGTCTTCTGGAGCTTCTTCTCGGCGACCACGGAGCCGCCGTCGTCGTCGGACGGCGTCCTTGGCGCCACCGGCGGCGGTTGGGGTATCTGGCTGGCCATGAATTTCATTCTAGCGACGCGGCCAGCGGCTGCGGCGCAATGCTGAATTGGTGACGCTCGCGCCACATTCAAGCCGCCGCACTCCGCAGGCCTGCCGGCGCGCAGGCGCCGCGCGAAATGCGTGAAAATTTCGTAAGTGAAAATGTTGACACACTTTCATCGATCCGGGACACTACTTAATAGGTTTGAGGGAACGAGAAGGGGCCGCACATGGCGACCGGTACAGTGAAATGGTTCAACGATGCCAAAGGCTTCGGGTTCATCGAACCCGATGGCGGCGGCGCTGACGTCTTCGCCCACTTTTCGGCGATCACCATGGAGGGATTCAAGACCTTGAGGCAGGGCTCTCGCGTCACCTACGACGTGCAGGACGGTCCCAAGGGGCAGCTGGCGCAGAACATCCAGGCGCTGCCCGGGCCGATACGCACGCTGGAGCCCGACCCCCTGCAGCACCGCCACCACTTTCGCGACCGGCCGCCCCGGCAGCCCAAGGTGCGTGCGCCCCAGTTCCATGCGGTCGTCCACAGCGACCAGGGTTTCAAGTAAACGAACGCGCTCCCTCGACCGCAAAAGAAAAGAAAGCCGCCCTCGGGCGGCTTTCTTCATGGAAGGCCGCAGCCTTACATGTTCTCGATCATCACCTGGCCGAAACCGGAGCAGCTGACCTGCGTGGCGCCCTCCATGAGTCGGGCGAAGTCGTACGTGACCTTCTTCGACTGGATGGACTTCTCCATCGAGCTGATGATCAGGTCGGCCGCCTCGGTCCAGCCCATGTGGCGCAGCATCATCTCGGCCGAGAGGATCTCGGAGCCCGGGTTGACGTAGTCCTTGCCGGCGTACTTGGGCGCCGTGCCGTGCGTGGCCTCGAACATCGCGACCGTGTCGCTCAGGTTCGCGCCGGGGGCGATGCCGATGCCGCCCACCTGCGCGGCCAGGGCGTCGGACACATAGTCGCCGTTGAGGTTGAGCGTGGCGATCACGCTGTACTCGGCCGGGCGCAGCAGGATCTGCTGCAGGAAGGCGTCGGCGATCGAGTCCTTGACGATGATGTCCTTGCCCGTCTTGGGGTTCTTGAACTTGCACCACGGGCCGCCGTCGATCTCGACCGCGCCGAACTCGCGCTTGACCAGCTCGTAGCCCCAGTCGCGGAAGCCACCTTCGGTGAACTTCATGATGTTGCCCTTGTGGACGAGCGTCAGGCTGGGCTTGTCGTTGTCGATCGTGTACTGCACCGCCTTGCGCACCAGGCGCTCGGTGCCCTCGACCGACACCGGCTTCACGCCGATGGCCGACGTGCCGGGGAAGCGGATCTTCTTCACGCCCATCTCGTCGGTCAGGAACTTGATGATCTTCTTCGCCTTGTCGGTGTTGGCTTCCCACTCGATGCCGGCGTAGATGTCCTCGGAGTTCTCGCGGAAGATGACCATGTTGGTCTTCTCCGGGTTCTTCAGCGGCGAGGGAACGCCGGCAAAGTACTGGATGGGGCGCAGGCAGACGTAGAGGTCGAGTTCCTGGCGCAGCGCGACGTTGAGCGAGCGGATGCCGCCGCCCACGGGCGTCGTGAGCGGTCCCTTGATCGACACGACGTACTCGCGCGCGACCTTCAGGGTCTCGTCGGGCAGCCACACGTCGGGACCGTAGATCCGGGTCGACTTCTCGCCGGCGTAGATCTCCATCCAGTGGATCTTCTTCTTGCCGCCGTAGGCCTTGGCCACCGCGGCGTCCACCACCTTGAGCATGACCGGCGTGATGTCGAAGCCGGTGCCGTCGCCCTCGATGTAGGGGATGATGGGCTCGTCGGGCACGTTGAGCGACGTGTCGGCGTTGACGGTGATCTTCTGGCCCTGGGCGGGCACCTTGATGTGCTGGTACATGGGGGAAATCGTCTCCGAAGGGGAAGTGCGTGGCTTTGCCGCACGGCAAACCCGTCGATTCTAGCGGCGAATGCCGGGGTATCCCGCACCATGTCAACCGTTGCCACGGATGGGCCGTTGCGTCTGGACCTGCAGTTCATCAACCGCCGGTGCTTTTCGAAAAACTCCGTTCATCATCCAAAGGAATTCAAAATGACCAAGCTCCTCGCCACCCTCGTCGCCGCTTTCTTCTCCGTCGGCGTGTTCGCGCAAGCCACCCCGGCGACGCCGGCGACGCCGGCCGCGAAGGCCGAGAAGAAGGAAGAAAAGGCCGCCGCCAAGACCGAAAAGAAGGCCGACAAGAAGGCCGAAGCCAAGAAGGACGACAAGAAGCCCGTCGCCAAGGCCGAAGCCAAGAAGGAAGAAGCCAAGAAGTAATCTTCTTCGCTCGAAAGGAAAGCCCGCTTCGGCGGGCTTTCTTCTTTTTGGACGCCCGCCGAAGCGGGCTCTCTTGTTTGTCAACGCATTCCGAGCGCCGCCCGTTACGGATGGGCCTTCCTGTCTTGTCGGGGAGACGCTCCCCGAAGTCACACCCCAAAGGACCATTCGCCATGACCAAGCTCCTCGCCGCCCTGATCGCTTCCGTGTTCGCGGTTTCCACCGCCTTCGCCGCTTCGCACGCCGGCGCGCCGATGGCGGGCGCCTCCGCCCCCAAGGCCGAAGCCGCCAAGACCGAAAAGAAGGCCACCAAGAAGGCCGCCAAGAAGAAGACCGCCAAGAAGGCCGCCAAGCCGGCTGCCGCCGCCAGCGCCAAGTCCTGATCTCCCGGCCCGGCAATGCCCGCACGACGGGCATTCCCGACGGTGCCCGCCTCGGCGGGCATTTTCATTTCCGACGCGCCACAATCGCCCGATGAAGAAATATTTTCTCGCCCTGGCTGCCGCGCTGGCGGTCGCCGTGCCCCTGTTCGCTGTCGCGCAGGAGCCGCAGATGAACCTGCCGCGCGTGAAGCTCGCGGCCGGCATGCACCAGATCGACGCCCAGGTGGCCCGCGCCAGCGAGGAACGGGCGACGGGGCTCATGCACCGCAAGGAGATGCCGCAGCACGAGGGCATGCTGTTCGTGTTCGAGCAGCCCACCCAGCAGTGCTTCTGGATGAAAAACACCCTGCTGCCGCTGTCCATCGCCTTCATCGCCGACGACGGCACGATCGTCAACATCGACGAAATGAAGCCGCTCACGCTCGGCTCGCACTGCTCGCAAAAACCGGTGCGCTATGTGCTCGAGATGAACACGGGCTGGTTCGACAAGAAGGGGATCAAGGCCGGAGCGAAACTCAGCGGCCCGATGTTCCGCTGAGGGCCGTCATCCCCGCCTTCGCGGGGATGACACCCAGCGATCAGGCGTAGTTCTTTGCGGCGAAATCCCAGTTCGCGAGCTTGTCGAGGAAGGTCTCGACGAACTTCGGGCGCGCGTTGCGGTAGTCGATGTAGTAAGCGTGCTCCCAGACGTCGACGGTCAGCAGCGCCCGGTCGGCGGTGGTGAGCGGCGTGCCGGCGGCCCCGGTGTTCACGATGTCGACGCTGCCGTCGGCCTTCTTCACGAGCCAGGTCCAGCCCGAGCCGAAGTTGCCCACGGCGGACTTCACGAAGGCTTCCTTGAAGGCCGCGTAGCTGCCCCACTTCTTGTTGATCGCATCGGCCACGGCGCCGGTCGGCTCGCCGCCGCCGTTGGGCTTCATGCAGTTCCAGAAGAACGTGTGGTTCCAGATCTGCGCGGCGTTGTTGTAGATGCCGCCTTGCGACTTGCGCACGATGTCCTCGAGCGCCATGTTTTCGAACTCCGTGCCCACCTGCAGCTTGTTGAGGTTGTCGACGTAGGCCTTGTGGTGCTTGCCGTGGTGGTATTCGAGGGTTTCCTTCGAATACTCCGGAGCGAGCGCATCGATCGGGTACGGCAGGGGCGGCAGGGTGTGTTCCATGGTTTCCTCTTTTCGTGAAACGTGAATCGATCGTGACGGTGATCGGGGGTGACAGCCGCCGATTCTAGGGCGTCGCCGTCGGCCGCGTACGCGAAACGACGGCATCGGCTTCGCCGTCCGCCAGGGCGGCAGTGATCCGCTGGCCCGCCCGCAGCTGGTCGATGCCGGTCAGGGGCCGGCCCGCCTCGTCCGTGAGCAACGCGTAGCCCTTGCGCAGCATGAGGCGCGGATCGGCCGCGGCGAGGCGCAGCTGCAGCCGCTCGAGCGAATGCGTCGCCCGCGTGAGGCGATGCGTCAGGGCCGCGCGAAGGCGGTGCGAGCGGTCCTGCAAGAGCAGGTGCTGCGCGCTCGTGCGCGCCGAGGGCCGGCCCAGGCGCGCCGCCGCCTGGTCGACGCGCTGCCCCGCGCGGTCGAGGCGGCGCGAAAGCGCGTCGCGCAGCCGGCGTTGCGCATGGTCCAGCCCCTCCAGCCAGGCGAGCTGCGGCTGCGCTACAAGCTCGGCCGCCGCCGTCGGCGTCGGCGCGCGCACATCGGCGCAGAAATCGGCGATGGTGAAGTCGGTCTCGTGGCCCACGCCGCTCGCGAGCGGCACGGGACTCTCGACGATCGTGCGTGCCAGGCGCTCGTCGTTGAACGCCCAGAGATCCTCGATCGAGCCGCCGCCGCGCACGAGGAGGATCGCGTCGATCTGGCCGTCCGCGGCGCGGGCGTACAGCGCGCGCAGCGCCTCGACGAGTTCGCCCGGCGCCTGCGCGCCCTGCACCGCGGCCGGCGCGATGAGGACCTGGACGTGCGGCGCGCGGCGGCGAAGGCAGGTGACGACGTCGTGCAGCGCGGCCGCCTGCAGCGAGGTCACGATGCCGATCGCCCGCGGAAACACCGGCAGCGGCCGCTTGCGGCCGGCCTCGAAGAGCCCTTCCGCTTCGAGTTTCGCCTTCAGCCGCAGGAACTGCTCGAACAGCGCGCCCTGCCCCGCGCGGCGCAGCGACTCCACCACCAGCTGAAGCTCGCCGCGCGGCTCGTAGACGCCGATGCGGCCCGACACCTCGACCAGTTCCCCGTCGCGCGGCTGGAAGCCGAGCAGCCCCGCCGCGCGGCGGAACATCGCGCAGCGCAGCTGCCCGCCGGGATCCTTCAGCGAAAAGTAGCAGTGGCCGCTCGCGGCGCGCATGAAGCCCGAAATCTCGCCGCGCACCGCGACGGGATTGAAACGGGCCTCGAGCGAGTCCGCCACGGCGCGGCACAGCGCGCCGACCTCCCAGGTCCGCGGCTGCGCCGAGGCATCGGTTCTCTGAATCACGAGGCGTGGCGCGGGTTTGCGCGGGTCTGAGGGGTTTGCCCGGCGTCCGCGGGCCGGAATTTAGTCCACAGAAGCATAGGTGCGGCGCAGCATCCGAGGGTTTCCCCCGCCAACGACGATTTCTCCGAGCAAGTGCTTGATTTCACAGGGTTTTTTCCTGCTCATTTTGTCATCGATCTGTCACGATGAAGGATTGGCGCGGGTCCGCGGCCGGTGAGGGGAGGTTTCTGCACAAAGTTATCCACAAGATTTGTGGGCTGCGTCCTACGAGGCCGGGTCTTTGTCCTACGCGGGCCGCGTGCTGGATAATCGCGCGCGCAGTCCCCCATCCCTTGCGTGGAGAGCTCCCTCTTGTTTTCGATCATACAAGCCGCCGGCTGGCCGATCTGGCCCCTGATTGCAGCGTCCATCCTCGCGCTGGCGCTCGTGATCGAGCGTTTCCTGAGCCTCAAGACCGCGCGCATCGCGCCGCCGCGCCTGCTCGACGAAGCGCTGGCCGTGTCGCGCACGGCCGTGCCGATGCCCGAGGTGGTGAGGCAGCTCGAGCAGAACTCCGCGCTGGGCGAGGTGCTGGCCAGCGGCTTCCGGGCGCTCAACGCCGACCCGCGCTGCAGCGAAGCCGACTTGCGCGCGGCGATGGAACAGACCGGCCGCGCGGTCGCGCACCGGCTGGAGCGCTACCTCAACGCGCTGGCGACGATCGCGTCGGCCGCCCCGCTCATGGGGCTGCTGGGCACCGTGATCGGCATGATCGAGATCTTCGGTTCGCAGTCGCCCGCGGGCGGCGCCACCGGCGGCAACCCGGCGCAGCTCGCGCACGGCATCTCCATCGCGCTGTACAACACGGCGTTCGGCCTGATCGTGGCGATTCCCGCGCTCATCTTCTGGCGCTATTTCCGCGGGCGCGTCGACGGCTACCTGCTGACCATGGAAATCGCGGCCGAACGCTTCGCGAGGCACCTGCAGAATCTGCGCCGATGAATACACCATGAATTTCCGACCCCGCCCGAAGGAGGCGCCCGAGATCAACCTGATCCCGTTCATCGACGTGCTGCTCGTGGTGCTGATCTTCCTCATGCTGTCGACCACCTACAGCAAGTTCACCGAGATGCAGCTGAAGCTGCCGGTGGCCGACGCGGACCGCCAGCGCGATCACCCGAAGGAGCTGATCGTGTCGGTCGCGAGCGATGGCCGCTACATGGTCAACAAGGTCGCGGTGCAGGGGCGCGGCCCCGAGGCGGTGGCCGCGGCGATGGCCGACATCGCGCGCGGCGCGAAGGACACCGTCGTCGTCATCAGCGCCGATGCGACGGCCACGCACCAGGCCGTCATCACGGTGATGGAGGCCGCGCGGCGCGCCGGCCTGTCGCAGATCACCTTCGCCACGCAGTCGTCGGCCCAGGCCGGCGCGAAGTAGGCGTGCGGGCCGCGCTGCAGCGCGCCTGGCTGCGCCGCGGCGCGGCGGCCCGGCTGTTGTGGCCGCTGTCGCTGCCGTTCGCGCTGCTCGCCGCGCTGCGCCAGGGCGCCTATCGCATTGGCCTGCTCGCGACCTATCGCGCACCGATCCCCGTCGTCGTCGTGGGCAACGTCGTGGCCGGCGGCGCGGGCAAGACGCCGCTGGTGGTGGCGGTGGCGCAGCACCTGCGCGAGCGTGGGTTGCGGCCGGGCATCGTCTCCCGCGGCTACGGCCGCGACACGGCGGACTGCCGCGAGGTCCACGCCGAGAGCGCGGCGGCCGACGTCGGCGACGAGCCGCTGCTCGTGAAGCGCCACACCGCGCTGCCGGTGTTCGTATCGCGCGACCGCCCCGAGGCCGTGCGCGCCCTGCTGGCGGCGCACCCCGGCACGCAGGCGATCGTGAGCGACGACGGGCTGCAGCACTTCGCGCTCGCGCGCGACATCGAGATCGTCGTGTTCGACGAGGGCGGCATCGGCAACGGCCTGCGCCTGCCGGCGGGGCCGTTACGCGAAGCGTGGCCGCGGCACGCGGACCTCGTGGTCTGCCACGGCGGACCCAAGGGCATCGAGGGTCACCGGATGGCGCGCATGCTGGCCGACTGGGCGGTGCGTGCGGACGGCACGCAGTTCCTGTTGAACGACCTGCAGGGACCGCTGAAGGCCGTGGCCGGCATCGCCAATCCCGAGGTGTTCTTCCGCATGCTGCGCGAGCGCGGGGTGCCGCTCGCGGCCACGCAGGCGCTGCCGGACCACTTCGATTTCGACGCCGGCATCGACGCCGAGGGTTGCACCCTGCTGTGTACGGAGAAGGACGCCGTGAAGCTCTGGCGCACCCATCCGCGCGCGCTGGCCGTGCCGCTGCTCGTCGACGTCGAGCCCGCCTTCTGGCGGGAACTCGATCGGCTGCTCGATGCGAAGCTATCATCCGTGCGATCGCGCACCTGACAACGCAATCGCATTCGCAAACGCAAAAGCCCCCATGGATCCCAAACTCCTCGAGCTGCTGGTCTGCCCCGTGACGAAGGGCCCGCTCGACTACGACCGCGACCGGCAGGAGCTGCTGTCGCGCAGCGCCCGGCTCGCCTACCCGATCCGCGACGGCATTCCCGTCATGCTCGAGGAGGAGGCGCGCACGCTCTCCGACGACGAGCTCGAGAAGCTGCCGCCGCGCACGCCGCTCGTCTGATGCGCTTCACCGTCCTCGTGCCGGCCCGCATGGCGTCGACGCGCCTTCCCGGCAAGCCGCTGGCCGACATCGCCGGCAAGCCGATGATCGTGCGCGTGGCCGAACGCGCGCGCATGAGCGGCGCCGCGCGGGTGGTCGTCGCGACCGACAGCCCGGCGGTGATCGAAGCGTGCGGTGCGCACGGCGTGGACACCGTGATGACCCGCGCCGACCATCCTTCCGGCAGCGACCGGCTCGCCGAAGCGTGCGAGCTGCTCGCGCTCGCGGGCGACGACGTCGTGGTCAACGTCCAGGGCGACGAGCCGCTGATCGACCCCGCGCTGATCGACGCGGTCGCGCGGCAGCTCGTCGTGCGCTCCGAAGCGAGCATGAGCACGGCCGCCCATGCGATCGATTCGGTCGATGAATTCCGCAACCCCAACGTGGTGAAGGTCGTGACGGACGCGCAAGGGCTCGCGCTCTACTTCAGCCGCGCGCCCATCGCGTGGTGGCGCGACGGCTTCGCGGACGGCATCGAGCGCCTGCCCGAGCCGCCGCCCCTGCGCCACATCGGCATCTACGGCTACCGTGCGGGCTTCCTGCGCGAGTTTCCGCGCCTGGCGCAGGCGCCCATCGAAACCACCGAAGCGCTGGAACAGCTGCGCGCGATGTGGCACGGCCACCGCATCGCGGTCCACGTGAGCGAAAGCGCACCGGGCCCCGGCGTCGACACGCCCGAGGACCTGGAGCGCGTGCGCCGGCGCTTCGCCGAGGGGTGACGCGGGTGCCTGTCGACGGTGCGCGTCAGGAGCGCGCGAGGACGCGCGTGCTATGCTTTTGGGCGATACAAGAGGGACCTCCATGAGACTGATCCTGCTGGGCGCGCCCGGCGCCGGCAAAGGCACGCAAGCGGCTTTCATCTGCCAGAAATACGGCATTCCGCAGATCTCCACGGGCGACATGCTGCGCGCCGCGGTGAAGGCCGGCACGCCCCTGGGCCTGGCCGCGAAGAAGGTCATGGATTCCGGCGCCCTCGTGTCCGACGAGATCATCATCGGCCTGGTCAAGGAACGCCTCGCGCAGCCCGATTGCGCGAGGGGCTTCCTGTTCGACGGTTTCCCCCGCACGATTCCCCAGGCCGACGCGATGAAGAACGCGGGCGTGCCGCTCGACTACGTGCTCGAGATCGACGTGCCCTTCGCCTCCATCGTCGAACGCATGAGCGGCCGCCGCTCGCACCCGGGCTCGGGCCGCATCTATCACCTGAAGTTCAATCCGCCGAAGAACGAGGGCCTCGACGACGTCACCGGCGAGCCGCTGATCCAGCGCGATGACGACAAGGAAGAGACCGTGAAGAAGCGGCTCGAGGTGTACGAGGCGCAGACGCGCCCGCTCGTGGGCTACTACTCCGAGTGGGCGAAGAACGACCCGACGAACGCGCCGCGCTACCGCAGGATCGACGGGCTGGGGACGGTCGACGAGATCACCGGCCGGGCGCTGGAAGCGTTGCAGGCCTGAGAGCGGGGCTTCCCGCTCCCCTTTTCGCTCACACGGGGCTCGACCGCAGCCCGTACACCTTGCCGTCCGCCCACAGGTACTCGACGCGCAGGACCGCGGGCCCCTTCTCGTCCTTCAGCGTGTAGCCGAGCACGCCGACGTTCGCGCCGGCCTTGATCTCGGCGACCTTCCACGCCTCCAGGCGCGTGAGCGGCGCGAGCTCGATCTCCCAGCGGCGGTCCTTGCGCCTCGGCAGGCCCGTCTTCGCGAGGAGCGCCTTGCCGTCGAGCGGCGCGCTCTGCGCGGGCACCTGCCGCGCCTGCAGGTCCGCGGGCAGCTTCAGGTCGGCCGGCACTTCGAGGATCAGTTCCACATGCGGGTTCTGCCACTTCGCGCGCGCGACGCGGCCTTCGAGCCAGATCGGCCTGTCCTGGTCGAAGCTGCTCCAGCCGTGGTGTGCGCGCGCCGCCAGTGGCAGGCCGAGGGCGGCGAGAAGAAAGGGACGGCGTTGCATCGTCATCGGGTATCGCTCCGTATCGAGGGAGTGCGGGGAAGAACCTACGAGTAGGCGATCCAGCGGCCGCAGGCGATCGCGGCCAGCCAGAGCAGCGAGGATAGAACCATCTGCGCCCGCGCGGCGGCGTCGAGCTTCGCGAGCGACCCGCGCGCATGGAAGAACGCGGCGTTGAGGCCCGAGACGCCGACGATCCCCATCTTGAGCATGAAGGCCTCGTTGGCCAGCAGCTCCTGCGGCTGCGCGGCGAACATCAGCAGGCCCGAGGCCGCCACGAGCGCGAAGCCCGCGACGGCGAGGCCCAGGCTCAGGCGCGCCATCGCCATGACCGGCAAGGCCGCCGCAGCGCCGAAGACGCGCAGCTCGAACGCGACGAGGTTGCCGAGCAGCAGCGCGATGCCCACGATATGCACGATCTCCAGCGCGGGATAGGCCCAGGGGTGCGAAAGGAGCCCGCCGAACATCAGGGCAGCAAGTCCAGCAGCAGCGCGATGCGCGCCTTGACCGGAGGCAGCGGCGACGCGGGCAGCCGGTCGTCGTCGCGCGAGATCGCCTGCCCCCCGGGGCAGCGCGTCGAGCGGACCACCTTCAACCCCGCGCCCTGCGCGCGGATCAGGGCGACTTCGAGCGAATGATGAACGGTGCCGCTGCCGGTGCCGGCGACGACGATGCCATCGACGCCGCCTTGCACGAGCCCATCGACGATCGCGCCCGATGCGCCGGCGTGGTTGAGCACGATCTCCACGCGCGGCCAGCGTGTGCAGGCGACGAGCTTCTCGAGGCGCAAGGCGCTTCCGGCTTCAGCTTCAAGATCGTCGCGCGTCCGGCGAAAGACACCCTGCTCGACCCGCCCGAGCGGCGCTGCATCGCCCGGGCCGAACGCGTCGAGCCGCGACGCATGCACCTTCATCACGCTGCGCGCATCGAACACCTGCCCCGCGAACGCGACGGCCACGCCTCGCATGCCCTCGGTGGCGGCGACGCGAATCGCGTCGGCCAGATTGCCCGGCCCGTCGGCCGACGCCGAGGTCGCGGGACGCATCGCGCCGGTCAACACCACGGGCTTGTGCGCGTCGAGCACCGAATGAAGCAGCCACGCCGTCTCTTCCATCGTGTCGGTCCCGTGCGTGACGACGATGCCGGCGACGTCGGCCTGCGCCAACCGCTGCGCGCACCGCTGGGCGAGCGCACGCCACACCTCATGGTCCATGTCCTTGCTGTCGATCTGGGCGACCTGCTCGCTCTCGATGGCGATGCCTTCGAGGCCGCCCAAGCCCTCGACGAGCTGTGCCACACCCACCTGTGCCGCCGTGTAGCCGAGGTCGTCCCCGGCGGAAGCCGCCGTGCCCGCGATCGTGCCGCCGGTGCCCAGAACAACGATTTTTCGAGGAGCCACTTGCATTCCTTGCAAAACTGTTCTTAAATACAGGTACTGGATAGGAAAACAGTGCCATGATGGACACGCCGAAGCTCACCGCCCGCCAGCAACAGATTCTGGACCTGATCCAGAGCGCCATCGCCCGCACCGGCGCGCCGCCAACGCGCGCCGAAATCGCGGCCGAACTCGGCTTCAAGTCCGCCAACGCGGCCGAGGAGCACTTGCAGGCGCTCGCGCGCAAGGGCGTCATCGAACTCGTGAGCGGCACCTCCCGCGGCATCCGCCTGCGAAGCGAGGCGCTGCGCTCCATCAACGAGTCGCGCAACAAGCAGTTCTCCCTCGCCCTGCCCAACCTCGCGCAGCTGGCCCTGCCCCTTGTCGGCCGCGTGGCCGCGGGCTCGCCCATCCTCGCGCAGGAGCACGTCGACCAGACCTACTACGTCGAGAGCGGCCTGTTCCAGCGCAAGCCCGACTACCTGCTCAAGGTGCGCGGCATGTCCATGCGCGATGCCGGCATCATGGATGGCGACCTGCTCGCCGTGCAGTCCACGCGCGACGCGAAGAACGGCCAGATCATCGTTGCGCGCCTCGGCGACGACGTGACGGTCAAGCGCTTCCGCCGCAACAAGCACCTCATCGAGCTCCACGCCGAAAACCCCGACTACCCCACCATCGTGGTCGAGCCCGGCGAGCCGTTCGAGGTCGAAGGCATCGCCGTCGGCCTCATACGCAACACGATGCTCATGTAGCGTCGTCGCGACCCCGCTTTTCCTTCCCCCGGTCCACCGCAGGTGGCAGGCGTAGACATCTCTACCCTGCGATGGATCGGCTCGTGTCAATCCTGCCTGTGTTTCTCGCCGTACGGAGCATCACATGGCCATCGCATTCATCGCATTCCTTCGCAACCTCTTCGGCTTTGGCGCGACGCCGCCGGTCGTTCAGCGCATGCAGGTTGCCGCACCGCGCAGCGTGCGCGTCGTCCACAAGGGCCCGGGCCGCATGGTGATCTCCGGCCGGCTCGCCGACGTATGCGCCGAGCTCGACCGTCTTGCAGCTTTAGAAGCTTCTCAGCCTGCGTTCGCGCCCACCAGGTAATCGGCCTTGCCGAGCTCCACGCCGTTGTGCCGCAGCAGGGCATAGGCCGTGGTGACGTGGAAGTAGAAGTTCGCCTGTGCCCAGAAGCGCAGGAAATCCTCGCCACGCATGATGCGTGTCTTGTCGCGGCCGATGGGGACGGTGATTTCCTTGTCGTCGGTGCCTTCGAATTTCGCGGCCGGCACCGAGCCCAGGTAATCCAGCGTCTTCTGGATGCGCGCCTGCAGTTCGGCAAACGTCTGCTCGTTGTCCTCGAACTTCGGCGCTTCCACGCCGGAGATGCGTGCGACGCCGTTCTTGGCGGCGTCGCACGCGATGATGATCTGCCGCGTGAAAGGCAGCATGTCGGGGAACAGGCGCGACTGCGTGAGCGCCACGGGGTCGATCTTGCGCGCCTCGACGTGGGCCGCAGCCTTGCCGAGCACATGGGACAGGTTGCGCAGCACGTGCTGGAACACCGGCACGCTCGCCGAGTACATCGAAATGGTCATTGCGTAAGACTCCTCGTTATCGAAAGCGGGCATCGTACGTCAGGGCACAATCCCGTGCATGAACATCGTGATCCTCGACGATTACCAGGACGCGGTGCGCAAGCTGCAGTGCGCCGCCAAGCTCGAAGCGTATCCCGCCAAGGTCTACACCAACACCGTCAAGGGCATCGGCCAGCTTTCCGTGCGGCTGCGCGATGCCGATGTCATCGTCCTCATCCGCGAACGCTCGCATATTCCTCGGCAGCTCGTCGAGAAGCTGCCGCGGCTGAAGCTCATCTCGCAGACCGGGCGCGTCGGCGCGCACATCGACATCGAGGCCTGCACCGAGCGCGGCATCGCGGTCGCCGAGGGCGTGAGCTCGCCGGTCGCGCCCGCCGAGCTCACCTGGGCCCTCACCATGGCGGCCACGCGCCGCCTGCCCCAGTACATCAGCAACCTGAAGCACGGCGCCTGGCAGCAGTCGGGGATGAAGTCGGCATCCATGCCGCCCAACTTCTGCATGGGCACCGTGCTGCGCGGCAAGATATTCGGCATCTGGGGCTACGGCAAGATCGGCCAGCTCGTTGCGGGCTATGCCAAGGCGTTCGGCATGCGCGTGGTGGTGTGGGGCAGCGACGCCTCGCGCGAGAAGGCGCTCGCGCATGGCTATGAAGCGGCGTCGAGCCGGGAGTCGCTCTTCGCCGAAAGCGACGTGCTCTCGCTGCACCTGCGGCTGAACGAGGACACCTTCGGCATCGTGCGGCTCGAGGACCTCAATCGCATGAAGCCCACGTCGCTGCTCGTGAACACCTCGCGCGCGGAGCTGATCGAGTCCGACGCCCTGATCGCGGGGCTGAACCGAGGCCGTCCCGGCATGGCCGCCGTCGACGTGTTCGAGAGCGAGCCGATCCTGCAGGGGCATGCGCTGCTGCGGCTGGAGAACTGCATCTGCACGCCGCACATCGGCTACGTGGAGCAGGAGAACTACGAGATCTTCTTCGGCGCCGCGTTCGACAACGTGGTGAACTTCATCCGGGGCACGCCGACCAACATCGTGAACCCCGGCGCGTTGCAGGTGCGCCGCTGACCGCCCTGCCCCGCGTCCTCTGGCCGCTCCTGTTCGGCAACTTCGTCATCGGCACAGGCGTGATGGCCGTGCCGGGCACGCTCAACGAGATCGGCGAGTCGCTGGCCATCACACCCGCGGCGGCCGGCCAGCTCATCAGCGCGGGTGCGATCCTCATGTGCATCGGCGCGCCGCTGTGCGCGGCCTTCGTCGCGGGCTGGGACCGACGGCGCCTGCTCGCGTACTCGATGGTGTGGTTCGCCGTCTTCCATCTCGCGTGCGCTGCGGCGCCCGACTTCGGCACGCTGCTGCCGCTGCGCGTGCTCGCGCTCCTGCCGCCCGCCGTGTTCACGCCGCAGGCCGCGGCCTGCATCGGGCTGCTCGTGCCGCCGCAGCAGCGCGGCCGCGCCGTCACCTTCGTCTTTCTCGGCTGGTCGGTCGCCTCCGTGCTCGGCATGCCGCTCGCGGCGCTCGTCGGCGGCACCTTCGGCTGGCGCACCGTGTTCGCCTGCGTCGCGGTCCTCGCCGCGATCGCCGCCGCCTGGGTGTGGCGCGCGATGCCGGATGGCGTGAAACCGCCCGCCTTGTCGCTGGCCTCGTGGAAGCAGACCTTCCGCTCGCGGCCGCTGATGCTCTGCGTGCTCGTCACCGTGCTGTGCGGCGCGGGGCAGTTCACCGTCTTCGCCTACTTCGCGCCGTATATGCGCCAGCGGCTCGGCGCGTCGGCGGCGGAGCTGAGCGCGATCTTTCTCTGGTACGGCGTCTTCGGCTTCCTCGGCAACGTGCTGGTGTCGCGCTACATCGAGCGCTGGGGCGTCCACCGGGCCGTCATGGTGACCACGGGGCTGATGGGTGTGTCGATGCTGCTGCTGCCGCTCGGCACCAGCATCGTCCTCATGGCGGTCGTGATCGTGCCGTGGGCGCTCGGCTGCTTCTCGATGAACTCGGCGCAGCAGGCGCGCCTGATCGGCATCGCGCCATCGCTGGCGGCCGGGTCGGTGGCGTTGAACACCTCGGCGATCTACGCGGGCCAGGCCATCGGCGCCGGCGGCGGCGGCTGGCTGATCACCCACATGGGCATGGGCGCGCTGGGTTGGGCGGCGGCGGCATGGATCGCGCTCGCGATGATCGCGAGCGCGATGGCGACGCGGGCTGCATTCGCTTCCGCTCCCTCGCCCGCCGGCGCATGAAATCTACTTCTGCCCCGGCTTCTTCAGCGAATCGAGGTCGAACTCCAGCGGCGGCAGTTCCACGGACTCGGGTTCCGGCGGCGGCAGCGCCTCGAGGTCGATGTCGAGGCCGACGCTCGCCGACGTCGGCGGCTGCTGCAGGAATTCGAGCGGCGCATCGAGCCGCGCCTCGGCGATCGAGCCGGACAGCGGCTGCAGCGAGGTCGCGCCGAAGCCGGACACCGGCTGCGAGTCGCCGAAATTGCGCGGCGCCTCGCTCACCGGCGCCATCGAATCGCCGGTCGTGACCTCTTTCGCCACGTTGTAGAGCAGCAGCAGGTCGCGGTAGGCCTCGAGGTCGAACGGCTCCGCGCCCGGCGAATTGGGCCGGCGGAAGATCGACTCCTCGATCACCTCGAGCACGCGCGGCGAGGGCCACAGCGCGATGATGCGCGACATCGCGCGGCGATAGTCCTCGAGGCCCGACGACGTGGCGCCGAACTCCTCGAACGTCGGCACCTGGGCGTTGAAAAGCGCCAGGAATTCGGAGCGGATGCGCTCGTAGTCCGCACGCCGGCCGAGCCCGTGGTAGATCTCGAGCAGGTCCATCCATGCGGCCGGACTGGTCTCCACGTGATCGTGGACGTGCGCCTCGAGCACCGCGGCCGCCTGGTCGTGCTGGCCGATGGACGCGAAGAATTCGGCCTGCTGCTGGATGTCGATCAGCTCCTCGGCCTTGATCATCCGCGTGCTCATGGTCTGGCTGTGCGCGAAGTCCGGCGGACGGGATGGCGAGCTGTCGAACGACGACGCGCGCGAGCCGGGGCGCGAGTCGAGCGAGGAGAGCTGGACCGAGCGCGAGACGGTCTCGCGCGGCGACTGTGTCGCGCGCGGCTGCGCCGGCCCCGCCGCCACGGGCGCGGTCACGGCCGGCTTGTCGTGCGACCCGGAGCTGGACTCGGGCGTGAAGACGCTGTCGGCCGAGAGGCCGCGATCGCTGTCCTGCCACCAGCGGCGCGACGAGTTGCGCGACGGCCGGCGGCGCCAGAACCACGCGGCCAGCGCGACGGCGCTCACCACGCCGAGCGCCACGAGCGCGAGCGACAGCGTGTTGCGTTCGCCGCGCGCCTTCTCGAGCTGCTGCGCCAGCTGGTTCATCGCCAACGTGTTCTGCTGCATCGAGTCGCGCAGGCCCTTGACCTGCGCCTCCATGGCCGCGATGCGCTGGTGCTGGCGCAGGAATTCGTCGGGAGTGGTGTTGAGCGCCTGCCACATCGCCAGCGCCTCGGCGCGCTTCTGCGGCGAACCCGTGGGCGTGCTGAGCGTGAGCGAGGGGCGCAGGCCGGTGTTGGGCACCGGGGACAGGTCGAGCGGCTCCACGCGCAGCCGCGAACGCGCGGCTTCGGCCGACGAGGTCGGGGGCGCGACGCGAGGGGAACGGGAGATGTTGTTTTCGCGCCGCAGATTGGGCGAAGCGACGGCGGCCGGCGTGTCGACGCGCGGGGACCGCGAGGCTTGCGCGCGCGACGCGCGTTCGGCGCGCGGCGCGCGCTCGGTTCGCGGCGCAGGCGCGGCAGGCGCGGTTGCAGCGTCGATGGACGATGGGGGACGGATGCGCGGCGAGGTCGACGCACGCGGCTCGGCCGCCGCGGACGCCGTGCCGGCAACGCGCGGCGCAACCGGCGACGCCTGGGCATCGACGGACTGCGCAGGCACGGCAACCGTCGCCGGCCCGCTCAACGGCGCCACGTCCTCCTGCTCGGCCAGCAGCACGAAGCGGCGCGTCATCTTCTCGCCGCAGCCCACGCGCAGATACAGGGTGACGATGGGCTCGTCGACCGGGACGGGCGACGTGAGGCGGATCTGGTGGCCGCCTCCGGGAGCGCGCTCCTGGGCGAGGCTCATGCGGCTCACGCGGGTGTCGCCATGGAACAGGTCGCCGGCGATGCAGGGCTCGGGCTCGTCCGCGTCGAGCACGAGAGGCAGCGTCAGGTTGAGCGGGCGGCCCATCAGCACCGCGCCGCGGACCCGGCCGATCGACAGCGCATGAGCGGTGGAAATGGCCGCGAAGATCGCGAGACCGAGGAATGCGCCGGTACTGAGCCGTCTTATTTGAATCATGGTCGGGTCAGCTACTGTACCCGCCCGGCAGGACCGACCGATACGGAGGCTTCACGGATAATCGTGCGATGCAAGCTCGTTACTCAACGGTGGGCGTCGCGGGTGCCGGCGCCATGGGCCGCGGCATCGCGCAGATCGCGGCTCAGGCCGGCAGCACGGTCCGCCTCTTCGATACGCAGGCGCAGGCCGTGGCGCGTGCGCGCGACGAGATTTTCGCGCAATGGGACCGTCTGCGGGAGAAAGGCCGGATGGACGCCGCGGCCGTGGATGCCTGCAAGGGCCGACTCGTCGCCGCCGGCAGCCTGCAGGACCTGCGCGACTGCGAACTCGTGATCGAGGCCATCGTCGAGCGCCTCGACGTGAAGAAGTCGCTCTTCGGGGAACTCGAAGGCATCGTCGCGCCCGGCGCCGTGCTCGCCACGAATACTTCCTCGCTCTCCGTCACGGCCATCGCCGCCGGCATGAAGCACCCGGGTCGCTTCGCGGGCTATCACTTCTTCAACCCCGTGCCACTGATGAAGGTGGTCGAGGTGATCGCCGGGCTCAAGACCGACCCCGCCGTCTGCGAGGGCCTCACGGCCTACGCGCGCGACATGGGCCACACGCCGGTCGCCGCACAGGACACGCCGGGCTTCATCGTCAACCATGCGGGGCGCGGCTTCGGCACCGAGGCCCTGCGCATCGTCGGGGAGGGCATCGCCGACTTCGCGACCATCGACCGCATCCTCAAGGACCAGGTCGGCTTCAAGCTCGGCCCGTTCGAACTGCTCGACCTCACCGGGCTGGACGTCTCGCACGTGGTGATGGAGTCGATCTACACGCAGTACTACGACGAGCCGCGATTCCGCCCCAGCGTGATCGCCGCGCAGCGGCTCGCGGCCGGCGTCGTCGGGCGCAAGGTCGGCGAAGGCTTCTACCGCTACGTCGACGGGAAGGCGCAGGTCGCACCGGAGCCCGCCGTGCCCACCGTCGAGGAAATGCCCCCCGTGTGGGTCTCCACGCGCGCGGCGCGGCGCGCCGAGCTCTACCAGCTGCTGAAGGACCTCGGCGCGAAGATCGAGACGGGCCAGTCGGCCTCGCCGAACGCGCTGACGCTCGTCGCGCCGCTCGGTTTCGACGTGACCACGGTCGCCGTGGTCGAACGGCTCGACCCGGCGCGCACCGTCGGCATCGACATGCTGTTCGACGATGCCGCGACGAAGCGGCGCGTGCTCGCCACCAACCCGGCCACCCGGCGCGACATGCTCGACGCCGCGCACGCCCTCTTCGCGAGCGACGGCAAGCCGGTGAGCGTGATCCGCGACTCGGGCGGCTTCGTCACGCAGCGCGTGGTCGCCACCATCGTCAACATCGCGGCGGACATCTGCCAGCAGCGCATCTGCACGCCCAAGGACCTGGAGACCGCGGTCACGCTCGGGCTCGGTTATCCGGCCGGGCCGCTCGCGCTCGGCGACAGGCTCGGGCCGACCAACGTGCTCGAGGTGCTGTTCAACATGCAGACGGTGTACGGCGATCCGCGCTACCGCCCGAGCCCGTGGCTGCGGCGCCGCGGCGCGCTCGGCGTTTCCCTCCTTCACGAAGAGGCCTAGCGTCATGCCCGCCGAACTCCAGAGCGCCAGCCACGGCCGCACGATGGTCCTCACCATCAGCAACCCCGAGCAACGCAATGCGCTCGGACCCGACATCTACGCCGCCGGCGTCGAGGCGCTGATCGCGGCCGACAGCAACCCGGAAGTGCGCAGCGTCGTCATCACCGGCGCGGGCGGCATGTTCTGCGCGGGCGGCAACCTGCAGCGGCTGCAGGCGATGCGAACGGGGCCGAAGGAAATCCTGGACCAGGGGCCGGCCGGCCTGCACGCCTGGATCGAGGAAATCCGCAGCTTCCCGAAGCCCGTGATCGCCGCCGTCGAAGGCGCGGCGGCGGGCGCGGGCTTCTCGCTCGCGCTGGCGTGCGACTTCATCGTCGCCGCCGAGAACGCGACCTTCGTCATGGCCTACGCCAACATCGCGCTGTCGCCGGATGCGGGCGGCAGCTGGTTCCTCTCGCGCGCGATGCCGCGCCAGCTCGCCAGCGAATTGCTCATGTGCGCCGAGCGCATCGCGCCCGCGCGGCTGAAGGAGCTGGGCCTCGTCAACCGCGTGACGCCCGCGGGCGGCGCGCTCGACGAAGCGCTCGCTTTCGCGGAACGCCTGAACGACCGCGCACCGAATGCGGTGGCGAGCGTGAAGGAGCTGCTCAACGATGCGCCCGCGCAGCCGCTGCTGAAGCACCTCGACGCCGAGCGCACGCATTTCGTCGACAACCTGCGCCACGCGAACGCCGGCATCGGCATCGACGCCTTCCTCGCGAAGAAGCCCCCGCGCTTCGAGTAGCCGCACTGCCCCTCGCGCCATGGACGACCCCATCCTCACCATCGAAGAACGCGCCGCGATCAACGCGGGGCGCTGGTTCTCGTCCCTCTCGCCTTCGCTGCGCCACGACATCCTGCGCTGCGCGTATGTGAAGCGCTTCAGGGACGGCGAGCTCATCGCGGCGCGCGGCGACCCGCCCGAGGACTGGGTCGCGTGCGCGCGCGGCGCGGTGCGCGTGAGCTCGACCTCGATCACCGGCAAGCAGGTCACGCTGACCTACGTGGAGCCCGGCGTGTGGTTCGGCGACGTCGCGATCTTCGACGGCGAACGCCGCACGCACGACGCCTACGCGCACGGTGAAACCACCATCGTATGCGTCTCCCGTGCGGACCTGCGCAAGATCCTCTCGCAGCACACCGAGCTGTACGAAGCGATGCTGCGGCTGCACGCGCGCCGTATCCGCCAGCTCTTCGGGCTGGTGGAGGACCTCAACACCCTGCCCCTGCGCGCGCGACTGGCCAAGCAGCTCCTGCACCTCATCCGCAGCTACGGCGTGCCCTCGCTCGCCGACGGGCGCGAGGTGCGCATCGGCCTGCAGCTCGCGCAGGAAGAGCTCGCACAACTGCTTGGCGCATCGCGCCAGCGCGTCAATCAGGAGCTGAAGGCGATGGAGCGCGACGAGGCGATCCGCATCGAACCGGGCGGCCTGGTCGTGCGCAACCGCGAAGCCCTGATGCGCATCATCGAATCGGATGACTGAACCCATGACGACCAACGGATTCGACCACTTCATCGGCACCCGCGAGGTGTCCGGCACGCACGCCTTCGACGTCGCGGCGCTGACGGCCTGGATGGAGAAGAACATCGAGGGCTTCCGAGGCCCGGTGACGGTGGAGATGTTCAAGGGCGGGCAGTCCAACCCGACCTACAAGCTCGTGACGCCGTCGCGCAGCTACGTGATGCGCTCCAAGCCGGGCCCGGTGGCGAAGCTGCTGCCGTCGGCGCATGCGATCGAGCGGGAGTTCGCGGTGATGCGCGGCCTCGCCGGCACCGACGTTCCCGTGCCGGTGATGTACGGCCTGTGCGACGACGAATCGGTGATCGGCCGGGCCTTCTACATCATGGAGTTCATGCAGGGCCGCGTGCTTTGGGACCAGTCGCTGCCGGGCCTGTCGAACGCCGAGCGCGCCGCGCACTACGACGAGATGAACCGCGTCATCGCGGCGCTGCACACGGTGAAGTTCGCGGAGCGGGGCCTTGCGAGCTACGGCAAGCCAGGAAACTATTTCGACCGGCAGATCGGCCGCTGGAGCAAGCAGTACAAGGCGTCGACCGACGGGGCAGGCCCGGCTTCGCAACCGATCCCGGAGATGGAGAAGCTGCTCGAATGGCTGCCGGCGCACATTCCGCTGGCCGCGCGCGACGAGAGCAAGGTCTCGATCGTCCACGGCGACTTCCGCCTCGACAACCTCATGTTCCACGCCACCGAGCCGCGCGTGATCGCCGTGCTCGACTGGGAGCTGTCGACGCTCGGCCATCCGCTCGCGGACTTCGCGTATCACTGCATGGCCTGGCACATTCCGCATGGACCGGGCTCGCGCGGCATCGGCGGGCTCGACCTCGCGTCGCTCGGCATTCCGTCGGAAGATGAGTACATGCGCCGTTATTGCGAGCGCACGGGCTTCGCGACCGTCGCGGAGCTGAAGGCCGACTGGAACTTCTACATGGCCTACAACCTGTTCCGCATCGCGGCCATCCTGCAAGGCATCGCCAAGCGGGCCGAGATGGGAACGGCGTCGAGCGCGCAGGCCGCAGCCTCGGGCGCCGGCGCGAAACCCATGGCGGTGCTGGCGTGGGGGTTCGCGCAGCGGGCCTGAGACGGCCGGGCCATGCGGCGTCAGTCGCCCAACGGACAGCGCATGCGGCGCGGGCTTCTTAACATCGATCCATCGCGAGGCGCGTCGCACGCTCCCCGACGAAGAGAAGACAAAGGAAGACGTCCATGGATTTCGAGTACTCCGCCAAGACCCGTGAACTCCAGCAGCGCCTGATGGCGTTCATGGACGCGCATGTCTATCCGGCCGAGAAGGACTACGACGACGAACTCGCGGCCAACACCGCCGCGGGCAAGCGCTGGTCGGCATTGCAGACGGTCGAGCGCCTGAAGAAGAAGGCGCGCGAGGCGGGCCTCTGGAACCTGTTCCTGCCTGTCGACACCTCGCATCATTCGGGCTACTCGGGCGCGGGCCTCACCAATGCCGAGTACGCGCCGCTCGCCGAGATCATGGGACGCGTGCCGTGGTCGCCCGAGGTCTTCAACTGCTCCGCGCCCGACACGGGCAACATGGAAACGATCGCGCGCTACGGCTCCGAAGCGATCAAGGCGCAGTGGCTCAAGCCGCTGCTCGAAGGCCAGATCCGCTCCGCCTTCGCGATGACGGAGCCCGAGGTCGCGTCGTCCGATGCCACCAACATCGCCACGCGCATCGAGCGCCAGGGCGACGAGTACGTGATCAACGGCCACAAATGGTGGATCTCGGGCGCGGGCGATCCGCGCTGCCAGGTCTTCATCACCATGGGCAAGACCGATCCCGAGGCGCCGAAGCATTCGCAGCAGAGCATGATCATCGTTCCGCGCGACACGCCCGGCGTGCGCATCGTGCGGCCGCTCAGCGTGTTCGGCTACGACGACGCGCCGCACGGCCACGTGGAGATGTATTTCGAGAACGTGCGCGTGCCGGTGGGCAACATGCTGCTGGGCGAAGGCCGCGGCTTCGAGATCGCGCAGGGGCGGCTCGGCCCCGGCCGCATCCACCACTGCATGCGCCTCATCGGCCTGGCCGAGCGCTCGCTCGAACTGATGTGCCGCCGCGTGCTGTCGCGCGTCGCCTTCGGCAAGAGCGTCGCGCAGCAGGGCGTGACGCAGGAGCGCATCGCCGAGGCGCGCTGCCGCATCGACATGGCGCGCCTGCTCACGCTCAAGGCCGCCTGGATGATGGACAAGGCCGGCAACAAGGTCGCCCGCAGCGAGATCGCGATGATCAAGGTCGTCGCGCCCAACATGGCCTGCCAGGTGATCGACTGGGCGATCCAGGCGCACGGCGGCGGCGGCATGAGCGACGACTTCCCGCTCGCCGGCTTCTATGCCGGTGCGCGCACGCTGCGCTTCGCCGACGGCCCGGACGAGGTCCACCGCAATGCGATCGCGAAGTGGGAGCTGGGCAAGTACGGCAGCTATGGCCGCGACATGGAAGCGGCCATCACCCGGGGTTCCTGAGCGATTCGGCCTAGATCGCCAGATCCGTCGACAGCCCGCCAATAGCCGACTCGCATGCGCTCGCGAACAGCTCCGCAACGTGTTCCACGAGCGCGGGGCTCGCGGGCCGGAACTCCATGCGCAGATACGCCTTGCCGCGCAGCACGAGCATCATGAAGGGCACGTCCGCCGGAACGCCCTTGCCCGGCCAGTCGAGCAACTGCTGCGCGAGTTGCGGGTCGATCCAGGCGAGCGCGTTGTCCTTGCGGTCGGCAAGCACCGCATAGCGGTCCCAGAATGCGCGCGGCAGGCTGTCCCAGCCCACCTCCTCGTACATCGCGAGCCAGCGCATCTCCTCGGGCAGGTTGGGGTCCGCCGTCGTCCGGAGATCGTTGGTGATCATGTCGTAGGCCTTGCGCTCGAGCGCCTCCTTGAGCGGCCGGTTGATCACGAGCACCGCCGCGTCTTCGTTGAGACCCAGTTCGGCGCGCGCCCGCAGCTCTTCGCCCTGGATGTAGTTGCGGCTCGGCTTGCCGAGCTCGAGGGTCCAGCGCTTGCCCTCGACGCGGCCCTGCATCGACAGGGTCTGCCCCTTGCCCTGAAGCGTGACGGCAAATCCGTGCGCCTGCGCCCAGCGCGACACCGGCGCGTGGAACTGCGAGACGGGGTTGTCCGCGTCGGCGCCCGCCGAAGGCTCGCGACCCGCGTCGCGTGAAAACACCTTCCTGAGCTTGTCGAACATGCGTCCTCGGCCGTGACGAAAGCGACGATTATCCGGCGATTCGCCGCAAACGCCAGCGCCGACGCCAGTGCTACCGCTGGCGCAGGCGCATCGCGCTGAAGCCCGCCGCCACCAGCGCCATCGCGGCGCCGAGCACGAAGGCGACGTCAGCGCCCCGCGCCCCTTCGAAGAACGCGAACACGATGGCCACCATCGCCGCCCCGATCGACTGGCCCGTGAGCCGCGCCGTCCCCAGCATGCCGCTCGCGGCGCCCGCGCGGCTCAGGGGCGCGCTCATCACCAGCGTGTGATTGTTCGGCGACTGGAAGAGCGCGAAGCCCGCGCCGCACAGCGCGAGCCGCCACGCGATGTCGACGCTGCCCGCGCGGTCCGGCAGCAGCGCCAGCAGCAGCAGGCCCAGCGACAGCATCACCAGCCCGATGCTGCCCAGGATGCCGGCCGGGTAGCGCGAGATCAGACGCCCGGCGATGGGGGCCACGACGACGACGGCGGCCGGCCAGGCCGCGATCAGCAGGCCGGCGTGGCCGTGCGAAAAGCCCT